>NZ_JAIVFX010000100.1 GCF_020829625.1 Nostoc sp. XA010
ACTACAACTAAGCCACGTAAACAACAACCAGAATCTGCTTAATATTGCCGATTTTCATGCCTGAAGCCTGCTTGTTTTAAACTCAGCGTTCCTGGGTCGTTTTTTGCTGCTTAGTCTAAACTCCAGTGAGTTAATTTGGTTCCAAAAAAAATACAAAAGGAGTGACCGACTAATTGATTATCTCCCCCAACTGCAATCTAAGCCAATGATGATCTTTGATATTCAATTCGCACTTGCTTAACATCAAATTGTTCAGACTCTTGGTATACAGTTTTTTTTACTTCCTGTAATCCTAAACTTTCAAACTGTTTGAATTCTAATTCTGATAACGGCCAAGGTGGTCCACTTGGTTCTGCTTCTGTATCCCGAACACGAGAAATCAACAAAAGTACGCCACTAGGAGCCACGACAGAGGCAACCGAAGAAATAGCGCTAGAACGCACATTTAACGGCAAAGCTTGAATGTTACGGCACTCAAACACAAAGTCAAACCCAAGCTGCCATTGTGCTGTCAGGGCGAATAAATCTGCAACTACGTAGTTGACCGAAGAATCAGGAAACCGTTGATGACACCAAGCGATTGCAGTCGCAGAAATATCAAAAGCCGTTACCTCAAAACCTAGTTTTGCCAAAGCTTCAGCATCATCGCCTAAACCACAACCGATGATTAACGCCTTTTGTCCTTTAACAAACGGTTGATGATGAGCCAACCATTCTTGCAGATAAGGGTGAGGGGATAACTTGGCCCAAGGAATTTGTGTTGTATCGCCCTGAGCTTCGGCATACAAAACTTCAAACCAAGCTGATGGCTCTGCTTTTTGTAGCGCTTCGTTAGCTAACTGTTGAACATGAAGCTGTAAATTTTGAGGTTGTTGTTCAAACATAAAATACTATTAATGGCTATACGGTAAAGTGTCGCTATCTCCAATATCGATAACTTAAGATAACTAATTTTGCGTAAGGATTCAGGGTGATTTATGAACTCATGTAAACTAGTAGATGCTGTAGAGCGAAGCCCAACATCACAAAAAAGCAAGCTGAGGAGGGATTAGTGCTTTTTTAGAAGTTGTGACCGAGGCTGTAGCGAACGGGGAGAAGGTAACGCTCGTCAGATTTGGGTCATTCGAGTGACGCGAACGTTACTAGCGTGAAGGGCGTAATCCCAAAACCAATGAGCCAATGACAATTCCGGCTACTAGAGTTCCTGCGTTTTCTCCTGGAAAGCTGTTTCGAGAAAAAGTAGCACCTTAACCAATACAGATGTATTTACTTTACTAGTATCAACCTAATCATTGCAAAGCCAGGCAAGCTACTGAGTACTGCTGCTTACAAATGCATGATCTGACGCTGGCTGGTGATATGGAAATATCGAAGTTATCGGTTGTTGTATTACTGTTGGATTAAGGACAATGGATAGCGTGGGTTCCCGTTGAGGAAGCATTAGAGGGATTGCTGGGGAGCTAAAATGAGTTGTCTAGTTTAATCGTGTAGGCGCAGCCCGCCGTAGGCATCGCTTCCTCAATCGGCTTAATCTGTTCAACTCCGTGCTTTGGCAATGGATGCTGATGTATATCAAAATGCAAAAAAATGCTTTTTTAAGAAATGATAAAAACTTACTTGACCAGAGTACCTATTTTGTGTGGGAGTATTTTATCATTTCTTGATAATGTCTTAATAATTATTGGTTTTAAGGAGCTGGAACTTCATCCTCTAAAACAGACTTTACGTCTTCACTATTATTTAGAAAAACATATTAGTTTACTTCATCATCTCTTAAATTAAAAGCCAGTGGTAGCCCCATGTTAAAGAACATATTAAGTGATTGATATTAGAGAAGTAGTTGCTAAATCTAACTTTTCTAATATTATGAATAAAAAATGGGCTGCTAAACGACTTACAATCAATCTCACCTCAAGTGAAGCAGAGAAGCTGGAAAAATACTGTTCAAAGACTGGCAGACCAGCAACCGATGTGATCCGGGAATTAATTCGTTCTCTGACTACTGAAGATAAAGAGTAAAAACCTATGATTAAAGAAAAGTAGATTGGATAATATTTTCTACTTTAAAACATAAAACTAATTTGGTGGATTAACTAGCAAACTATTGAGCGATGATTATATGTATAGAAAGCGCTGGCAAAGATTTTTAGCTGGCATTTAATAAACCGGATATAAAACAAAGCCCTGGATTTTACCAGGGCTTTTTAAATTGAATTTTATTTAGTATGACTTCTACGGATAGCATTAGCCGCGACGAAACAGAGTTTCGAGATAAACTTGGGAAACACGGCGATCTCCATCAGCATTTTGCAGCAGAAACAGTGAGATAGCTGCGGTAATAAGCCGACGTTCATCCCAATCAGGATGTTTTTCTAAGTAGGTATTGAGAGATTGATGAAGGGTTTCAGGAAGATTAGTAAAGATGTTTTGGGTTGAGTTCATGTGATGAAAGCTTTAGAAGGAGCAAATCAATAGGGACAACAAAATAGAGGTGATACAGTGCAAGTACAGTTTCACCCATTCAATGCTAGCCGAACCACTGGCACTAACAACTGAATAGTTTTATACAGTTAATGTTACAGATAGGACAGACAACAAAGGCTAGTCGATTTATTGTGTGCTGATTGGCTTGGTTTGTCAATGTTGCAAAATGTTAAACATAAATATAGAAAAAATAAATAATTACGTGAAAACGAGGGTTAGAAGCAGGTTTTATTTACCTTACGTAACAATAACTCAGTAAAGCAAAATGATGACTACAGCCATGACAAAATCCACAGTGGGTGAACAGAAGCCGATTCTCTTGTAAAACAACTGTGGAAAACAGCAGAAATAGCTGTGGAAAGCCTGTGGAATCTGCTAGAAAAAGTAGAACTAATGATAAGAATTGCAAAAAGTGACAATGGGTAAGCTCTGCTATTGCCAGGAGCTGAAAACGCAATAGATTATTTGCAGCGTCATTGGTCTGTGAACTGCCATTACTTTGAACAATTTAATTCTCTCTAAAGGCTACGGGTGATAACTTTCCTGCTGGCGCGATGAGAGTACTTTTGCCACTGACGGTTGCCACCGAATGAATTAATCGCTTTACCGCTTTTGATAAATCCATTCACGCCCAGCTTTGGCTGCTGCTTCAGCACTATAGTAAATCGGATAGTCACCCAATACCGTGCCACCGGGGCTAACAATCCGAAACTGCCAGCATTTACACGGAGTGTAAAATACGACTAAAACACGAGAGTGAATACAGACAACTGAATGAATCTTGGTGGTAGTCATAGTACTGTGCGCTTGCGCTTTTGAATACTAGTAAAGCAGCCATTCTCGTAACGAAAATAGGTATAAATGCGTTTCAAGTGAAACTAACAGATCAAGCCGGCGTTATAGATGTTCTAGAAAACTTTTTCACATTAGCACTTTTTGCAACTAACTTAAGTATTAATAATAGTCTACCTTAAGTTAGTTTTTGCAGATATATACAGTAATTAGACTGTTATTTGATGGTTTCAAAGAGCTTTCCATAAAGAGAGTACCTAAAAATCAAAGGTTTTAAGTACTCTTTATCTAAACTAGGATTTAGGCACTGTACAAATTAAGCATAATGTTGGTGTGAATTTCGGCCTTTCAGATGTGTCAGTTCTACCGCAGGTTCAAATAATTTGACGGGAGCAGATGCTGAGATATGTTGTAGTCCAATCTCTAAAGGTACTGGGCGTTTTGAGAAATGCGATATTAGGGTCAGGGTTTTGGTTAACATAGAATTTCTAGTTCCGAAGAAATAAACTATGCCCAAGACTTGGAATATTAAAATAGATAACCATTTTCAAGCCAACCCTAATTGCATCATTGCCACCGCCCACGTAGACACCTTCCCGATAGACCTTCCCCTAGAACCGAACATCCGCGAACCGAACCGCAAAAGCGCGACCTACAGACAAATCTTCGACTCCCTGACGACCGAACCTGCAAAATTCTTTTCTCGCCACAGTGGAATTGTTTTGTCAGCCAATAAAGTTAAACCTACCAAAAACAAAACCGAGCTAGAACTGGAGATTTTAGAAGCTAACGAGGGGGGTAGCGATGGGATTATCAACGGTGGTCACACAGTTTTAGCCTTTGAGCAAGCGAAAAATTACAAATACGATTTAACCCAAGCCAGAGTAAAAGTTACGATTCACATCGGACTGACTGAAGAATCAGCCAAGGATATAGCCCTGGCTTCAAATACTACAACGCCAGTAGATTCTCGCTCCAAAGTCAACGCCAGGGGTGATTACAAATTTATCAAGCAGTATTTAGTCCAGTTAGAGAGAGCAGAAGATAGAAAATTCCGCATCGCTTATTACCAAAACCAAAGCGGCGCTCCCAGAAATGCCCAGTGTAATGTCACCCATTTGCTGAAGCTGCTTTACTGCCTCGACAGAAATAAATACAACCCCGACGGCAATAAACGAACCAAACACCCAGCAGGGATGAGTCTTCCAAGTAACATTACAGACGCAGAAACCGAAAGATTAACCGCCTTGCTGCCTCTGCTATCTCAAGCTCTGTGGATAGAGCAAAGACTCTACGAAATTATCCAAGACCATATCAGCAACCCCAGAAGAAAGGGTGCCAACGATTTAGCTTCAATAGATATACGTAAAACTACGTTATTGCCTGATAGCAAATACTCTTTCGGGTTTGGTGCGCCAACTGACCTCGCATTACCAATAATTGCATCTTATCGGGTATTTTTGGATAAGGACTATAAATGGATTCTGCCGTTTAATGAATTTGCTGAAGATTTCCTCCAACACTTGTGGACGAATTATTTCCGCAAATATTTGGTGTCGGAGAAAACAGCAGGGAATACAGTAGGTACAAAAATCAGCCGCAATCAAGAGATTTGGGAAAGTTTGTATATCTCTGCACAAAGTTATCTCAATTCTTCTTTGGTGAAAATGGTTAACTCCGGTAAATCTAAAGAATTAAAGCTGACACCAAGCTAAAAGTTAAAAAGAGCAAAGGAGCGGTAAATAATCGCTCTTATATTACTCTGGTCAAAAAAATCTTAGCGAAATTTTAAAAAAGAGACAGAAACTGGATTTTCAGCTTCATACGTTGAGTTAGTGTATGCTTGTTATGTATAAATCTAATTCTATTTTACGTTCAAATGTCTATTCCTGAAATTACCCAAAAACTTTTAACAGCCAAAGAGAAAAAGGGGCTGACTTTTGCAGAATTAGCAGAAGTTCTGCAATGTAACGAAGTATGGATTGCCTCTGTAATTTATCGCCAAGCGAGTGCTTCACCTGAAGAAGCAAAGTTATTAGTTGATACATTAGAGCTGGATATAGACGATGCTAAAGAGCTGAGTAAATATCCGATAAAAGGTAGTGATACTGTTGTTCCAACTGACCCTTTTATTTATCGGTTCTATGAAATTATGCAGGTGTATGGACTTCCACTAAAAGATATAGTTCAAGAAAAGTTTGGTGATGGAATTATGAGTGCTATTGATTTTACCTTGAATGTAGACAAGGAAGAAGACCCAAAGGGCGAACGCGTGAAAATTGTTATGTCAGGTAAATTTCTCCCTTACAAAAAATGGTAATTTTCTTGGGCGCAGATACTTTCAATTTAATTCCAAAGCGCCTGCAAGTGTTTGTTAATATACAGGTAGAATCGTTAGGATCTTAGCAGTCTAATCCCTCTCGATTCCATCTCCCCGAAATACCTATTGAGCCAAAATGACTATTACCTGCAAACTTCTTTTAGAAAATCACGCTTAAGATTACTTATTGCAGAAGTAGGGTAAAGGGATAGAATTTCCCCAAACCCAGTAACCTTTACTATGCACCCCAATATTTTGGCATTTGTTACTTTTGCAAGATGTTTACTAAGTAATAGGAAACGACCTCGCAACGCTGAGTAGAAAATAAACGCTTGGTAAAGAATGAGACTTGTCCCGATTAATAGCGAATGCAAGTATAGACTCAATACTGCTCGGTTAAGGAGAAATAGAGGGTAAAACAAAGAAAATAGTGTTCGCGAATTGTTTACGCGAACAAGATGATTGGACTTACTTTTTCTCTTTGAGGCTATCGTACAAGTCCACCCAAT
>NZ_JAIVFX010000101.1 GCF_020829625.1 Nostoc sp. XA010
ATTGGGTGGACTTGTACGATAGCCTCAAAGAGAAAAAGTAAGTCCAATCATCTTGTTCGCGTAAACAATTCGCGAACACTATTTTCTTTGTTTTACCCTCTATTTCTCCTTAACCGAGCAGTATTGTGTCCCATCTTGGTTTCAGCCTTAGCGTACAAATTTCCCGTTTTGGCACGGTGATGCCTACTTCAATTATCTACTTAATTTATTTTCTGCCATAATTGATACCAAGTCTTAAAGACTTATTGCAGATATATTTGGAAATAATCATCAAATAATTTACTAGCAATCTTTTTGAGATATCTCATCAAGATGATTTTTCGTGTAATTACGTATATTTATTGCAAATAAAATTACCTCATACACGAATGTAAGTTTTAGCGATCGCTGGTTTTTGATCCGACCTCACAAAATCGCGTTGCTCCCTTGCAGACACGCCTTTATTTATGAAGAAAGCTTTTCAGTCAAACCTTGCGCTTACTTTAAAACCTGGAGTGCATAAATCTTATTAGGTAAACCCTAAAAGATTGTTAGTTCATCTTGCAGGAAATTACACGTATCTCGGTTTCATGCCGGATAGGGTTAGAACTCTCTAGTTCATACATTTTTCACTTTTTCTACTAATTGCTCTTTCTTTGTCAGTACAGCCCAGCGTCCTAAACTTGACTGTCCAACACAAAGAGAAGCAACTGTTGTCTAGAATTTGCAATCTTTTAAGGAAATGAATCCTGCTATGTCGATTATACCGAATTCCACACAAATTTTAGTTATTGGTGGAGGCCCCGCCGGTTCTACTGCGGCTACTCTCTTAGCACGCGAAGGTTTTGATGTCACTTTGTTAGAGCGGGATGTTTTTCCACGTTATCACATCGGCGAATCACTTTTACCATCAGCGTTAGAGATTTTTGACCTTCTTGGTGTGCGAGAAAAAGTAGAAGCGCAGGGATTCCAACGCAAGCCAGGAGCTTACTTAGAGTGGGGGAAAGAAAAATGGAGTCTGAATTTTGGGGAACTGACAGGAGATCACACCTATAGCTTTCAAGTTCGCCGTGCTGAATTTGATCACTTGTTGTTGGAGCATTCTAAAAGCCAGGGTGTGAAGGTTTTTGAAGGAACAGAAATTCGTCAAATCTCCTTCGATGGTGATCGCCCATGCAGTGCAATTTGGTCGCAGTCTAATGGTGATAAAGGAGAAATTTCCTTTAAATACTTGATTGATGCGTCGGGTCGCGCTGGGATTATGTCAACGCGCTACTTGAAAAACCGTCATCAGCACAACGTATTTCAGAACATGGCTATTTGGGGCTACTGGAAGAACGTCAAGAGACTACCCGGACAAGAGGGTGCGATCGCTGTTGGCTCAATTCCTGAAGGTTGGTTGTGGGGCATCCCACTAGACGAGGAAACCATGAGCATCGGTGTGGTGATCCACAAAACGGCTTACAAAGAAAGACGCACGAAGAAATTAGAGGAGATTTATGCAGACGCGATTGCACAATGTCCCTTAATTCAGGACATGATTGCGCCTGGGGAGCTAGTTTCAGATGTAAAAGTTGAGCAAGATTACTCTTACACATCCGATTACTTCTGTGGCTCAGGCTATTTCATGTCTGGAGATGCCGCTTGCTTCTTAGACCCTTTACTCTCAAGTGGAGTACATCTTGCCACCTACAGCGCCCTGTTAGCAGCAGCTAGTATCACTAGTATTCTGCGCGGCGAAGTCAACGAAGAGCAAGCTGCTAATTTCTATGACAAGAGCTATCGGCAGGCTTATCTACGATTCTTGGTATTCGTATCCGCCTTCTACGATCAAAACCGTGGTAAAGATTCCTATTTCTGGGAAGCACAAAAACTCAGCCGCCACGATTTTAGTGGTGCTGACTTGAAGCTAGCATTCTTGAACCTGGTGTCTGGAGTTGAGGACTTGGTAGACGTTCAAGAAGCACTACCCGATCTTGTTGTCGGCGAGATGTCAAAGCGGATTAAAGAAAACCACAACCTGCGTCAAGATAAGCAGGTACTCAAAGACAAGTCCACCGATGCAGCAATCCAGAACAATGCTCAATTCTTCAATGCTGTAGAAGGATTCTTCTCGCTAACCGCAGCCGGGGCGATTGATGGTGTATATGTCGTTACCAAACCTCGACTAGGATTGGCACACACCTCCCCAGTACGCGAACTCGAACCATCTGGACTTGCTTGAACAACTCACTAACACAAGAAGGTGTAATTAAGTCAGCCATTTGAAATGTCTGAAACCATTACCCAAAGGTAATTACGAATTACCCAAAGCCGTAATAACTTGACTGATGAACGGGGGAGTATAACCTCTCCGTTCATCAATTAAAGACAGTTTATTTTTTGCTACAGGAGATTTATTATGTCTGTTTTTGTTGCAGAGCATCCCCAGATTTACGTGGAGTTTGAAGAAGTAGATATCGCGGCGCAAATGCGTAAAGGACATCCACAAATCCCTGAGGGCGACGCATATATCACTAAATTGGTAAAGCAGCACTGCCAACGCTTGGGACGACCAGTCCGCGTATTTGATGTGGGCAGTGGCAGTGGGTATTTTGCTTCTAAACTAGTAACTCGGATACCGGAAATAGAACTCATTGTTAATGAGGATGAACCTCATGTTATTAGCAAATTACAACGCCGTCTAGGCAATACTAGTGCTAAAATTTTCGACCGTCCATTTATAGAATGGAAAGAACCTGTAGATATCATCCTTTCTTGGGGAGCGCATCATCATTTACCTAAAAACTATCTGGCTCATGCCAAGCAAGTGCTGCGAAAAGATGGTGTTTTGATTTTAGGTGATGAGTTTTGTCCAGATTATTGTGATGCAACTCATGCAGCACGCATTAGTAGCGCTGAACAAATTTATATTGCTAACGGCTATATCTTAACTAATACTGCTGAGGTAGAAGCTTATCAAAAAGAAAAATACATTCCCCCAATAGCCCATGACCTAGAGCGACGGCGGCAACAAGCACTCTGGATTTGGTACAGATATGTTGTTGATTACGCAATGGAACGCAATTGTTTAGCTGTAGTGATTGATGAGCTTCGAGCTACTCATGATGACTTAATTACAAATTTTGGCGATGAGCACAAGATGTCATCGTTAATTGCGGAACAAGAGTTTAAACTTTGCGGCTTCCAACAGCTGTCCAAAAAATCACTTGGCCCAGTAGATGCACCGCAATACCAAAGCTTCTTCGTTTATGAGTTAGGGATTTAAACCAGCTACTGAAATAGTCAAGAAGGTAGAGAAGCAAGAATAAACCAATACCCCATATCCTATGCCCTCTACCTTTTCTCAATAATCTCGGAATTTAGCCATGATTGATTTACGCAGTGACACAGTAACTCAGCCAACCCAAAATATGCGTCAAGCGATGGCTGTAGCCGAAGTTGGTGATGATGTTTACGGTGAAGACCCTACGGTTCGGAGACTAGAGGAACTCGCTGCCCAGTTAACTGGTAAAGAGGCAGCATTATTCGTCCCCTCCGGTACAATGGCAAATCAAATCGCATTGGGTACATTAGCCCAAGCTGGTGACGAGGTAATTATTGGCACTGGTAGCCACTGCTACCTATATGAAGGTGGTGCAGGTGCGGCTCTCAACGGTCTACAATTTCAAGTCATCGGTAGCAATGGTAAATTTACTGCGGATGATGTTCGTGCCGCTTATAGACCAGATAACCATCATCAAAGTCCTACGACTGTTGTTGCATTCGAGAACACTCACAATCGTGGTGGTGGCTGGGTTTGGGATCTCAACGAGTTGCAAGATGCAACTACTGCTGCCCGTGAATGTGGAATGCGCTTGCACTTAGATGGTGCGCGTATCTTCAATGCCCAAGTAGCTAGCAATATACCTGTGAAAACTTGGGCAGAGCCGTTTGATACTGTGACGTTTTGTCTGTCTAAAGGATTAGGGGCACCGGCGGGAAGTGTGATTTGTGGCGATCAAGGGCGAATTCACCGCGCCCATCGCTTACGGAAAATGTTTGGTGGTGCCATGCGACAAATAGGAATCTTGGCGGCTGCTGGTTTGTATGCTTTGGAGCATCATGTTGAACGTTTAGCAGAGGATCATGCCAATGCGAAATTACTAGCCCAAATGCTAGCAGATATCCCCGGCATTATTTTGGAACCAGCAACCGTTGAGACAAACATTATCTGGTTTAACCTGACAGCCGATGTTCTTGATGCTACAGCGTTGGCAAAAGCAGCACAGGAGCGCGGTGTGTTTCTCAGTGCCAGTGGCAAGCGATCGCTTAGAGCGGTTACCCACCTAAATATTACCCAAGATGACTGTTTAGCAGCAGCTCGGATATTGGGTGAAATCCTTATTAGCTGAGGTAGATTTCTTTTTCCTGATTCAGCGACATCAGACTCGATTATCTCAGATTCGTAGGTAGGAGAAATTTGTATTTATGTCTGTTAAAGTCAGCTCAGATGACATCAACAGCGATCGCGCTATTCTTGACGTCCAGCAAACAAGTTGCTGTATTGTTGGCGGTGGCCCTACAGGGGCTGTTTTAGCATTAATGTTAGCGCGTCAAGGTATTCCTACAATCCTGGTTGAGGCACATAAGAATTTTGACCGCGACTTTCGGGGTGACATCATTCACGCCGGAGCAATGGAAGTTATGGACGAACTTGGTCTGACTAACCGTTTGCTCCAGCAAATTCCCCACACCAAGACTGACAGAATTGACTTCATGACCCCCGATCAGAGGCTCGTGTTTGCCGATTTCAGTCGTTTGAAGACTCGACATCCATACGCCACTATCCTTCCTCAAGGAAAGTTTATTGAGTTTTTGACTAGCGAGGCCAAACAATATCCAAACTTTCAGTTGTTAATGGGTGCGAATGTACAAGAGCTAATTGCAGAAGACGGAATCATTCGCGGTGTTCGCTACCGTGGCAGTGGTGGCTGGCACGAAATCCGGGCAAACCTGACAATTGGTGCGGATGGGCGCTTTTCCCGTGTTCGGCAATTAGCAGGTATGGAACAGATCAAGGCGAAAGCACCAATGGATCTGTTTTGGTTCCGCCTACCTCGACACTCTGACGACCCAGAGGGTCTAATCGCCCGCTTTGGAGCCAAACGCGCCATAGTTATGTACAATACCTTTGATGGCAATTGGCAACTTGCCTATATCATTCCCAAAGGCTATTACAACCAACTCCATGCAGATGGCATTGAAGCACTACGAAAGTCAGTGGTGGAAGTAGTACCGGAATTTAGCGATCGCGTCGAGCATCTCCAAGATTGGAAGCAAGCATCCCTACTCTCAGTTGAAGTGGGTCTTCTTAAGCGTTGGTATCGCCCTGGATTACTGTTTATTGGTGATGCTGCCCATGTGATGTCTCCTGTAGGCGGAGTGGGGATCAATTATTCTATCCAGGATGCTGTGGTTGCGGCAAACGTCTTAGGCGCTCCACTCAAAGCAGGTGAGGTACAACTGAGTCACTTAGCAAAAGTACAGCAACAGCGAGAATTATCTATCCGCACAATCCAAGCATTTCAATCATTTATCCAGACCAATATTACTGCCAAAGCACTGCAATCAGATAACACCCTAAAGCTACCGCTATATCTGCGTTTACCAATTTTGCGTGATATTCCTGCCCGAATTTTAGCTTTTGGTATTCGTCCCCCTCATGTCAAGCCAGTACACACCTTGCAAGATATCGAAGCAAATACAGTGAATAACACATCTGCTGTTCTAAGTAAATAGAAAGATGATAATTTGACTCAACTAAAGTACTCATAAAGTATTTCAGTAGTCCAGGTATTAATAATTAAAGATCAATAACTAATTTTCAAGGAGAAGCACAGTGAAAAAATTCTCAGAACATTACCATCAAGCAGGGAAACATGAAACCAAATCTTTTAAAGATTTTCATGACTTAGAGGCTATTTATAAAGTAAATCTAAAAGCCAGGAGAAAGGAGTTATGATAACGATAAAATACTTCATGTGCAGTGTATTTACATAGATAGTCGGTATGGCACGAAAGTCTTATCCCACAGATT
>NZ_JAIVFX010000102.1 GCF_020829625.1 Nostoc sp. XA010
CCCACTTGCTGAATGGGATTTCACCCTGCCGAAGTGGAATATGCCTGCTGCCATCTGTCCAGATTGTGGTGGACATGGGTGCGGTAACTGTGGGTATCGCGGTACTCGTGCAGAAGACTTGTGTACGCCAGTGGACAGCTACCGACTGACTTATGTAGGACGCACTGACCTTCAGACGGCTCACAACGTATATCTAGATGGTAAGTTCTTGGGAATTGTCTTCAAGGTCAGAAACGCTGATGAATTATGGGAAAACGACCTCAAGACTTACTATTGGCGCTGTAATGATGGAGTCCAGTATTGGAGTGTGAAAGAGGCTGTAAAGGTGCTATCCAGAGCAACTGCTCCGATTGAACTGCCGCAAGTTCGTCGGGAGTTGGTAGCGGCGTAAATAGAATGGTGGAAGAAAATTCTCTTCCACCACTGTTTTAAAATCAGTGCCATTCGCCACCCAGGATTAAAGCTTCGCTTATTTTTTGCGAAAACTAACATTAGAGAAAAACGGCAGCTACTATGACAGCTTTTGACTTTGATTCTGCTGAACATAAGGCATACGAAAAGACCCCAGCAGCCAAAAGTATTCCTTCACCCGCAGGCATTTGGATTGCTTACGAAAATCAACAATTAGCAGGATGGTACAAAAATAAAGAACTAGAAGGTGGGAAAGAGTATAAAGTTCTTACTAACAAGTTGGACGAAAACGACGAAAAGATAGGCATTCCTGGCGCTCTCTATAGACAACCACGAATACTTGTGATTGGGCGATCGCCTCTACTATACGGAAACGATAGAAAGGTGATTGGAGTTTGGCGTAGCAGTGATGGTTTGGACAAGAACGCCTACAAATTCGGTAGGCGGTATATGGTGATTTTCGTCGATGCCCAAAATCAACCTCTTCATATCGCACCAGTACAAATAACTGCTTGGGGAGTGTTTCAAGTTTCGTTTGATCAACAACTAATGGCATTCCGTGAAACCTGCGAACAAGCTTATGCAAGTTTTCAAGGCAAACATCACCAACCAAAGAATTTGCTTTGGCATTCGATGTGGGTATTTTGTCCCACATTGAAAACAGAGAAACGTGAGAAAGGGGGGCAAACTTCCAATGCCTGTGTATGTAGCGGATACGAAAAGCCAACTGCGCCCGACTGGGAGAGTTATTGTATTGGCAAGAAACCAATAGCTCAAGAAATTGCCCTTGTGCATAATTCCATCAGCAGGGCGAACGCACGGTATTTCTGAAACCCTTACTGGGTAAGGATATTGACGAAAAAATAGGCTAAATTTAAAAACGCCGAAACCCTTGCTATTAAAGGATTCTTATACTTTAGATGCGTTTGCCCTGATTCCATCAGCGATTGGTGGAAAAAAGGATTGCCTAACAATAACTTACCAAAGCATACATCTCATGCACTTGATCGCGATCAATTGATGATGGAGTCACAACGATTGATTGAAGCTTTAGGTTGGAAAGAGGAAAAGGGCAAACAGTTTCTCATAGATAACTATGGCAAAAAAGGAAGACAGTTATTAACTAACGAAGAATTTGCTAACTTCATCAACAAATTGCAGTCTATGCAAGCAAATTATGACGATGAAGTTGGTTACTGGGAGGATGTGCCTTCTTAATAACCAAATACTTATTGAGGTGATTGCAGCAATTGCGTTCGCCTTTATTCTTCCCTACTTGAAGGCAAGTAGGGAAGCATATTTGATCAGTTCTCAAGTTTTATCTACAGCTAATAAAGAAGGGAAAGGGGAACTGGGGTTGGGGAAAAGGTAAAAACCTTGCTTTTATAAGGATAATTTAATTCATGAATCCCTTTCCCCTTTCCCCCTCTTTTGATTGGGCTGTATTTCAATCATTTAAAATACCCCCATGACTATTACAATCGTTCATCCTAGTATCGAAAACTTACAGCAGTTTTCTGACTCGTTCGACATTGAGAAATTATTGCAATCTGAGGGAGTTCTGCCGTGGCTTCTAGCAAATGGCTGGAAGCACGACGATGAATCGAGTTTGATTGCAAATATTATCGATGAGTCTACAAGCCTGGATCAAGTTTGGGAATCAGACGAGTTTGATTTTACGGATCTGCCTGATGACGAAATAAAAAAACTCAATCAAATCTTTGAGCATTTCTATCTGTAACATTTGTCACTCTCAATCAATAATTAACGCAGAGGTAACGAAAATGTTAACGAAATAAGAATCAGATTATGTGTGAAAAACTCTACAGTCAGATTTAATTAGTCTGACTGTAGAGAAAAATCGATTCCACGATAAATTATGGCACACTTCACTGCTACTAAAATGGAATTAAATTTGATTAAGGTTTACGATACAACGCTATTAACGCTCATCGAAGGTTTACCAGATTAACGGTACACTTTCTCGATATTTGGGTGATGAAGGTACTATAAAACATCCACAGTATCTGTTTCTACCTCTGCCAAATCAAAAGAAAAAAGCCAGCTTTCGACTAAATCGAAACAAACTCATGACTCGTTGTTATGAGGTCGAAGGCATGGTTTATAACAAGCCTGCGGCACAGGATAATTCACAGCAACTTCAACTATTTTGAGTTATGTCGATACATAAACCACCAGTCATTAAAAGGCATATTCGGCTACAAAATGGCTCTACAAAAGTAATCTATAGAGCTATTACAGACATTCGCTCTCTTGAAAAATCACCACAAAGAAAGCTTCGCTTAATCGAAAGTGAAAAATAATGATTGAGGTCAATAATCATGGTACAAGCAATCGACAACCCTATCGCTGCGAATTTCCTGACTGATGCAGTAGTCGAGCGCCACAATTTCTCGCAGTTAAATAAAACCCGCATTCGCTTTCGTATCCAGCTAAAGAAAAGTACAAAGTCTGCCGCCCCCAAATGGGCAGATGTGCTAAAAGCTGAAGTTTCTGAAATTGAATCAGACCTCGTGAAAGTTACAAATTCCGAAGTTGGTTTGCGGGGTATTAAGGTATTTAAGAAGCTAGATGAAGCATCTGCTCAACTGCGTCAAGAAATTGCTTCAGTTCAAGAGTGGATGTCTGCTGATACTGGTGACTGGGTTTGTCCGATTGATTTAGCTCCACTCGTTTGGAACCAGTTAATCAATATTAGGGATAACGTAGCTCCAAGTTTACGGAATCAGCTAAAAGTTGATTACGAGGTGGGACTTGTAGATGTGACTGTAACCATAAGTTTGCCGGGGCGGCACGTTTATGCTTTCAAATGGACTTACGACAGCTTGGATTTTTGGGATTTTTAAGAGACAATCTTGCTACTTCAGGTATTTGAGGGTGCATAATCCCTGAACTTTCGGCACGTTTATGCTTGATTTTTAAACTTTCGGCAACTTTTTGGTTTCAAAACTAAATGCTTTGACTGCGTTAGCGAAGCTTAACGAAGTTATTGCGGAACGTTAAATCAAGCCTTTTCGCTTATCCTGCGGCAAGGTTATGCTTTCAAAGGCGGCAAACTTATGGTTACAGTGACAGTAGATTACCAGGAACGGATTGACCAGTTCCTCTCACTTAACACTTGGGAATTAGCACAGGATAAGCAAGAGTCAGTCAAAGCCAACTTGTTAAAAGCATTCCCGACTCTGACCGACCTTGAAGACTATTTGCAAGTCGTTATTGGTCGTCCGGTGATCATACCCGCTTTGTCCGAACAACTTAATCAGCAGCAAGCCGAGTGTCTTGACCAGATTACCAAGTTCATTTAACAGTATGACCAAAATTTGGAGCAAAGGCTACGGGAATCTGCGATCGCTGGTGGTGAACAACTCGCCGCCCAGTTGCTAGAAGAGTTAGCCGATTGGGAACCAGGACGCAAGCCCATACAATTTAAAAGGAAAATGGAGCGCCATCTGATGAAGGTTCAAGTGCTACTGGCAAACGCTTCACCGGAGGCAGGCAGTAGCTTGGAGGCAATGATGGCGCACTTGGATTCTATCGTTAACGATCCAGCGATTGAGTCAAAAAATCTTGGCAGTGATGGGCGCAGTCAGTTGCAGCAAAAGATGGATTCTATCCGCGCCAAGTTGTTAGACGAACAGCGCAATCTCCAAGAGCTAGCAACTGGTGAGTTGGGTTTATCGAAAGCTACCGTGATGTCGTTTAAGTTCCGGTAAAAAACAGTCTTGGGCGAGGGTGCATTCGCTCAAGACTAGCATTTTAAACGAGAAATGGATATACACCTCACAAAGAATACCGCACTTCTACCACTACAGGAACAAGATTCTCATGTCACACTTCTCAACAGTTAAAACCAAGCTCACCAACCGCGAATGTCTGGTACAAGCTTTACAAGATTTGAAGCTATCACCGCAAGTTCACGAAACAGCACAGCCACTAAAAGGATACTACGGTGGCTCTCAAGGAAAAAGCGCTGAAATCATTGTGTCTGGTCGCACCATAAAAGCCCGTGCAGATATCGGATTCAAGTGGAATCAGTCAAGCGGCGTGTACGAGTTAATACACGACCGTTATGAAACAGTTCGGAAGCTGGGCAAAGACTTTTTCAGCAATAAACTAATGCTGGCTTACGGTAAACGTTTGGTAAGAGCTAAAGCCGCCGAGTTACAAGAAAGGTTTGGTGAATGTGCGATCGCTGAATCAACTAAGGGAACTGTGCAAACCCTACGCCTTACCTTTGCTGGACATCAAGAAGTTAAACAATTTGTACGGAGATAATTATGGAATGCTCAATATTGATTCATTTCGACAATGCTACAGGTGAAGTTCGCGTAGAGGCTGAGGGATTTGAGGGGCTAAGTTGTCTTGGAGCTACGCAACCGTTTGAAGAAGCACTTGGAGTTGTGGAGGGCGATCGCATCTATAAAGAAGAATCAGCACCACAACTTCGTACAACTTCAACTCACTCTATTCGCTTACGGCAGTAAATCAGGGAAAAGGGGAACCGCGACCTAACAATTCGCAATTCGCAATTCGCAATTCGCAATTGAAAATGCGAATTGTGAATTAATTGATTAATTGCTTAAAAGTGCGTACAAGCCCCCACCATACCGTAGGTTGGTGGTCTTCAATTAGTGGTGGGTGCAAGCCCCCACTAATCAGGGCGAACGCACGGCATTTCTGAAACCCCTGCTGGATAAGGATCTTGACGAAAAAATAGGCTAAAGTTAAAAACGTTGAAACCCTTGCTATTAAAGGATTCTTATACTTTAGATGCGTTTGCCCTGCCCCACTAATTGTCTTAATTGCGAATTGCGAATTCACAATTGCGAATTGTTTTGACGATTGGGTTCCCCCAAGAAATTTTATGTACCTACCTAAAGAGTATCCTTTCATCCACATTTACGCCCAGCAAAAACCACGCTTTTTCCGTGATCATCAAAGCGAATACCTTTATGTTTGTGTGTGCTGCTGAATGCCATAGTTACCGCAATTGCTTTCCAAGAGAACAACGGTACATCGGAAGTTTTTGACGGCGATGCCGAAGTTTATGAGGTAGTCGTCAAAGTGGTCAACACTCATGACGAGTTATTTCCAGTTCCTTATGCAATACTGCTCGGTTAAGGAGAAATAGAGGGTAAAACAAAGAAAATAGTGTTCGCGAATTGTTTACGCGAACAAGATGATTGGACTTACTTTTTCTCTTTGAGGCTATCGTACAAGTCCACCCAAT
>NZ_JAIVFX010000103.1 GCF_020829625.1 Nostoc sp. XA010
GAAGCCATACCCGTTTATTTACTTTTATCAAATAGAGTGAACTCTCTTAGACTAATTCCCCTAGTTTCTTCACTCATTGACATCTATTGGCTTTTAGTCTGCGATCGCCCCGTGATCGATTACGATTAAAGCATCGATGGGAAAAGTTGCTCACAGGGCAAAGTTTAATAATTGGGTCATTGATAAGTTGTTTATACAGCATTTGTGGTAAGCAGTAAAAGGACTGTCAAAGAAACTGTATGCAAACGGTATAACCCAGAACTAGCGATGTACAAGATTAATATTTACAGGCTTTAAAAGTATGGCTAAGGTAACAATTTCAATTGGGCTAACTGAGACAGAAGTCAAAGCTTTATCGGCAATGCAGATTTCCGAAAATGAGTCATTGAATCATACAGCAACAAGATTGCTACAGGGAATCCTGGGTCAGACAAAAGCTGGGCTAGCGTTATCTAATAGTGATGAGATTAAGGAAATAGTTAAGCAGGAAGTAACTTCTTTAGCCGCGTCTACACCTGATGGGGAAGAGATAAAACAAGTGATTAAGCAAGAGATGGCAGATGCGATCGCTCAGATAAAGGACTTAATAGAAAAATGTGATGGTGGAGTTGCCCTACCAAAGCAAGAGGCTGTTTCTGTTGAGCAGCAAGTCTTACCAGATTATTCAGCAATACGCGAGAATATCCTTTCCCAATTGAAAACAGGCAAGCAGTCAGCAGCCAAAGCAATCGACGCTTTTATTGAGTCACTGGGTGCTGTAAAGTCAGAACAACAGCCAGCAACTGTGGAATTAGATGTAGCGAGTTAGGATTTTGTGCTGGTGACTATTAACCAGTCAACTTAATCACACCTTGGCTAACTAAATAGCAAAGAAAACATAGATTTTAGTCGTTGAAATTTTGTGTTTTAAGCAATTCATAGCGGTCAACAACTAAAGTTGTTACCGTCGCAACTAAAGTCACTGCAACTAAAAGAGCAAGGGCCGCCAGAGTAAGTTCATCGGGGGAAGTTATCGGCTGCGCCCGCAATGCTTGCCAAATGAATAGGCACATCAGCATAGCGTAGGCAAAACTAGCAATCCACATCAGAGCCGCCTGTGTGTGCTGTCTCAGGTGTGACAAAGTTGAAGTAATCAACCAGCTTATTAATGGTAAGGCTTGCACGGCATGAATACCTAACAAATGAGGAAGTCGTATATCACCCCCTTGAGTACTTAAATAAAGTATGGGAATACCAGGGCCACCGTCGGGAACTCCTACACTGTGAGCGCCAATATGTAACGCTGACTGACCTGCTGCCAACGCCGAACTTTGTTCAGGTGTGGGTAGAGTCATGAAAAAGCCTAAGCCCATACCAATGAAGGTTAAGGAAAGGGAAAACCGCAAAGCAATTGCCAAGACAGGATTATCCAAACGCTCTAGCACTAGTAAAATTACTGTAACTAAAGTTGCTGTCCAAAGGAGAACTAGGGCAATTTCCATAAATTTCCAGAGAGCTTCATCTTCAGGAGTACTAAAGTTGAAGTGGCTAGTTGTACCTCGTACTACCTGGACTATGATGACTATTATTTGCACAACCAATGCAAAAGCCGTAGCATTTGCAGCTAAACCAGCCACTTGCCGATGTTGTTTGAGCAAACCCAACAGCCACACAAAAGTGAACGAATAGACTGAAGTTGAAAACGCAAACTTGCAGGGCTTGAGCCAAGCGGGTGCGCCAGTAATAACACGCTCATCAATTAGCAGCCCTGGCAGCATCAACAGCAATAGCCCAAAAGTGAAAACACCAACAAAGGTCATCGGCGCATTTATTCTCCAAAACTGTTTGAGAGTTTGCTCAAGATTGAGTGTTTGTAAGGGAAAATTGAAAAGAGACATCACAAATTAGCTCCCTTGGTACTAGATAGCTAAGTTAAAATACAAGTAAATCCCGTTGTATTTTAGTAATTCCATCTAAAAATTTAAATGAAAATATATGTCCCAAAGGTGTGAAATTGCAAAGATGAGTAAGTAGGTCGGTATAAATAATTATTGTTAGGATAAGGCAGTTTTTGCTGGGGGCAAGGGAAAAAAGAGTTTGAGCCTTATTTACTTTTATTTACACAGTTTGCCTTGATTGTGCCGACTTACTTCGTAAATAATTCACGTACCTTTATGGTTGTAACCCAGTAGTTGGTATAGAACAAGCTAGTACTAACACCATAATTGTTTTTGCGAAAGCATAAAAACTTTTCTCAGGTAGATTGTGAATCATCCTTGTGGAAGACAACTATTTGTTCTAATAGTGCTATTACGGCGGCGATCGCTTCCCTTTCACGAATGGCCAATGCTATAGCCAATTGCTCAAACCATAGAATCTCCAAGACTGCCGAAAGTCTTGCTGATGTGGGCTATTGGAGTTATGAGTGGTGGTGTGTTCGGGGGAAATCTGGCACGAGGATTCGGTTTGGGAGCTTTTGTGTTACAAAACCACTCTTAAATTTTCTTCTTATTGCAGTCTCAGCCAAAAAAGCACCTTTTAACCCATTGAACTCACGTTAATCTCCTAAAGCAACAAACAATCTGTTAACTAACAACAGAAAACTGTCGATTTTTCTGGAATAGGAAACAAATCCGTTGTAATTAATAATAGGGAACGAAGAAAAACTTTGCTAGTGCCATTGGAGTAAATCTCAAAACTGTCACCCTCTGGTTGCACGAATGGAATGCACTCTAACCCTACGGATAGTAATTCTGGAGTTTCTGTTAATACAACCTGCTAAAAATCTGCTCCTCGCAGGCCTCAATCAAATCTTAAAAAATAATAAATGGAGACTTTCTACAAACAAAGTAAAATTATGCCTAAATTCAACAAACAACTGGCTGCCTTAGTATTTTTAACACTAGTTGCAACTGGCATAGTTTTGCCAGCCGTTGCTACTCAAGCTCAAAGCCCAGCAGAACAACTATGTCGGCTAAGACCAGGTATTAATCCTGTTTGCACAGTGTTGGTAACTGCCCCAATTGGAGTCGCCATCCGGTCTGGTCCTGGTTCTAATTATCAAAAAATTGGCGCCATCCCTTACCAATATGATGTCAATGTCAGAGTCAGCAAGTCTTCTCGCGAATGGGTAAAGCTTGCTGATCGTCCTGGTTGGATTCATTCTCATTACCTGCAAATGGCTGGAGACTGAAATACAAAATACACTGCATAACTTTGTTCTGAAGAAACACTTTGCGTAAACTTATGTAGTTGGGGTGAGGTACAGGGCCAGGGCAAACGCATCTAAAGTATAAGAATCCTTTAATACTTGGGTTTCGGCGTTTTTGAATTTAGCCTATTTTTTCGTCAAGATCCTTATCTAGTAAGGGTCTCAGAAATACCGTGCGTTCGCCCTGGCAACTGAGTATGTGTAAAGCTTTAAGCTTTCGATTTTCGCTCATACGAGCCTTTGAGAACTTTACAGGGTAAGAGGCATTGGCTGCTGATATATATCAAAATGCTGCCAATGCTTTTTTAAGAAACGATAAAAACTTACTTGACCAGAGTACCTATTTTGTGTGAAAGTATTTTATCCTTTCTTGATAATGTCTTAATAATTATTGGTTTTAAGGAGCTGGAACTTCATCCTTTAAAATAGACTTTACGTCCTCACTATTATTTAGAAAAACATATTAGTTTGCTTCATCATCTCTTAAATTAAAAGCCAGTGGTAGCCCCATGTTAAATAACATATTAAGTGATTGATATTAGAGAAGTAGTTGCGAAATCAAACTTTTCTAATATCTATTATGAATAAAAAATGGGCTGCTAAACGACTCACAATCAATCTCACATCAAGTGAAGCAGAAAAGCTGGAAAAATACTGCTCAATGACTGGCAGACCAGCAACCGATGTAATCCGCGAATTAATTCGGTCTCTGCCAATTCAAGAAGTACAAAATGCCAATTAGCAATTCATCTAGGTAAGGTTAAGGGGTTTTTCTTTCCCTTTTCCTCCAAAATCCGACAAGTATTTATACTACACCTACCAGTGCATTTTTAACAAAGCTCTTGAATCGACAAAATTTCAACAGCAGTAGTAGCTCAAAGCGATTGAACGCTGATTAGGTGTATGGAAAGTGCTGGCAAACTTTTTTAGCTGGCATTTAGTAAACCGCATATAAAACAAAGCTCTGGATTTTTACCAGGGCTTTTAAATTGAATTTTATTTAGCATGACTTCTAGGAAATAGCATTAGCCGCGACGAAACAGAGCTTCTAGATAAACCTGGGAAACACGGCGATCTCCATCAGCATTTTGCAGCAGAAAGAGAGAAATAGCTGCGGTAATAAGCCGACGTTCATCCCAATCAGGATGTTTTTCTAAGTAGGTTTAGCGATCGCATTGTGCCAGTTGCGTAAGTCCTGTTGAATTACTACTTGTCCCTCAGTAATACCATAAAGTGGCATTGAGCCGAGATATGTGTTTTTTCCTGTAAGATGGGCTGAAAAACCCTATCCTGTCTAGGTTGGAAAATTTGCTACATTAGAGTCAAAAAATCGTTATTTACAACGCAAAATCAAGCCTTTTGAGGTCATATTGCAGGTTTTTGGTCATATCTCGGTTCAATGCCATTTAGTTTTTCCACCCATCCTTCCTCATCAAAACCAGCTTTTAAAACGACTCATCGTCCTTAAAGAAATAACAAAGGTTAGTGAGGCAACAATCCTGCTTAGTTTTTTCCAATTTTTAGCTCTCTAGGTTTTTTACTTTAGCTAAGTCGTTTGAATTATTAAAACAATTTAAGATACGCCAAATCGTAACTCAAGTTTAATAATATTTATGTAGGAGAGCATAGGAGGAGTAAGGTAGTGGCTGCAACTATATATATATGATGCATTACTTGGTTACATTACCTCTTTCGAGCCGTTAGCTGGAGATATTACCTCTTTAGAATCAATACCTCTGCCAAATTACGAGGGTTCAACGCCCGTAGAAACGGGATGAATGCGTCCTAAAGAAGTAAGCTTGGCAAAAATCTGGTTTAATAAAATAGGCTCAGGGATTTCTGGAAGCATTTTTAACATTTCACGAACATATCGAAAACCACGGTAGTAAGCCTTAAGATCAAGAATGCCGGAGTCGGGATTAAGGAGACGAAAATCCGCGAGAAGATGATGGGATAAGTTGACCATAAAGAATGCTAGATTAACAGCATTAGTTACAGCAGTTTGACTTAAATTCATAAAATCTTTCAATCCCCAAAATTGCTTGGCATCTCAAAAATTGAATTCGATCTGAAAGCGCAACTTGTAGTAGTCAATTATTTTCTCAAATGACAATTCCAGGTCGCTAGAAAATAGAATCACATGGCTGCAAGCATGAGTTTTAAGATTGGTTTTGACTAGAATAACTACATTCAGAGCTTGGGCAAAT
>NZ_JAIVFX010000104.1 GCF_020829625.1 Nostoc sp. XA010
ATTGGGTGGACTTGTACGATAGCCTCAAAGAGAAAAAGTAAGTCCAATCATCTTGTTCGCGTAAACAATTCGCGAACACTATTTTCTTTGTTTTACCCTCTATTTCTCCTTAACCGAGCAGTATTGCGAGTCTTTCTACTCCAGTGGAGTGCAATCACCAGGAAGATGAAGAATTGAAACAAGCTTCTGAGAAAATTAGCTTGTTAGGTGATTGTGACTGGTTATCGTTGAGCATCCAATACTATCCTGATAAGGTAATCGGTCATGCTGGTTGCTACACTTCGCAGAAGCCTCAGCTATTAACCCCACTTGCTGAATGGGATTTCACCCTGCCGAAGTGGAATATGCCTGCTGCCATCTGTCCAGATTGTGGTGGACATGGGTGCGGTAACTGTGGGTATCGCGGTACTCGTGCAGAAGACTTGTGTACGTCAGTGGACGGCTACCGACTAACGTATGTAGGACGCACCGACCTCCAGACGGCTCAGGGCAAACGCATCTAAATATAGTACATAAATACTAACAGAGAGATAAAGGCAGCGATCGCTGATGGTATGGAGGTTGAGCAATGAGGCTTTGATGGTAAAGTCATTGTAAAAGTAGCAATATTACCCTAGTTTGCGTGAAGCTCAAGCCCAAAATCACAATTGCTGACCATTTTGCTGTGATGTCAGACCCACGAATAGATCGTACAAAGCGACATAAATTGATAGATATTTTAACAATAGCCATCTGTGCAGTAGTTACCCTAAAAAAGAATCAAGGTCATCTGTATGATGAAATAGAAAAATTATTTAAAGCAGGAGTAAGCATAGGGTTTCAAGATTTTAAACATAGCACATACAAAACAGAAGAACATGGGCATGGTCGTCATGAAATCCGCCACTATGCGATGTTATCAGGAATTCAATCTCGGCTTGACCCAGATTCGCTTTGGTCAAACTTTAATAGTATTGGGATGGTAGAATCCGTCCGGCAAGTAGATGGTAAAACAACAGTGGAGACTCGCTATTTTATTAGTAGTCTTGAGTCAAATGCCAAACAATTTGCTAATTCTGTTCGCAGTCATTGGGGGATAGAGAACTCATTGCATTGGGTATTGGATGTTGCTTTAAAAGAAGATGAATGCCGGATTAGCAAAGATAATGCTCCACAGAACTTTGCCGTATTGCGGCAAATTGCCGTCAATCTTTTAGGTAAAGAGAAGTGTGTGAAACGAGGAATCAAAAATAAACAGTTCCTCGCGGCGATGGATAATAACTATTTACTAAGAGTTTTAACATTAGCTTAAAATAGTACATTAGAACTAGAGTTTCATATTTGAAATGAAAGGTTTATTCTTTAGATAAATATACGCCTTATGTATCTGATAACTGGATTATTTTACTATTAATAAATAGTCATTCAGTTGAAGATAAGCTCATCCACATTTCGAGAAAATATCTGATTTGCTTTGCTTATCATCTCCTGAATTTTTACAATTATCTATATCATTTTGAAATCTTTCTTAGTTTTTATTAGTAAATAAGATGCGTTCGCCCTGGCTAATACGTGCTGTTCACCTATTCATAACTAATCACAGATGACTATTACAATTGTTCGCCCCAGCCTCGAAAATCTGCAATCATTTTCTGACTTGTTTAACCTGGAAAAACTTTTGCAATCTGAGGGAGTTCTGCCGTGGCTCTTAGCAAATGGCTGGAACTACGACGATGAATCTTGTTTGATTGCAAATATTATCGATGAGTCTACAAGCCTGGATCAAGTTTGGGAATCAGACGAGTTTGACTTTAAGGCTCTGCCTGATGAATTGAAGGAAAAACTCAATCAAATCTTTGAGCATTTCTATCTGTAATATTTGTCACTCTCATTAACTCAATTTGGTCAAGTTAACCCACCGATTTCAACAACTAAACGTACTTCTGGGAGCGCTTCTAGGTTATCTAAGCCTATTAAAAAAAGGTTGCTGCTTGACGAAAAAAGAATCAGATTATACGTGAAAAACTCTAGAGTCAGATTTAATCAGCCTGACTGTAGAGAAAAATCGATTCCACGATAAATTATGGCACACTTCACTGCTACTGAGATGGAATTAAATTTGATTAAGGTTTACGATACAACGCTATTAAGCTCATCGAAAGTTTACCAAATCAACGGTACGCTTTCTCGATACTTGGGTGATGAAGGTACTATCCAACATCCACAGTATCTATTTGTACCTCTGCCAAATCAAAGAAAAAAAGCCAGCTTTCGACTAAATCGAAACAAACTTATGACTCGTTGTTATGAAGTCGAAGGCATGGTTTATCAAAAGCCTGTGGTACAGGATAATTTGCAGCAACTTCAACTATTTTGAGTTATGTCAATACATAAACCACCAGTCATTAAAAGACATATTCGGCTACAAAATAGCTCTACAAAAGTAATCTATAGAGCTACTACAGACATTCGCTCTCTTGAGAAATCACCACAAAGAAAGCTTCGCTTAATCGAAAGTGAAAAATAATGATTGAGGTCAATAATCATGGTACAAGCAATCGACAACCCTATCGCTGCGAATTTCCTGACTGATGCAGTAGTCGAGCGCCACAATTTCTCACAGTTAAATAAAACCCGCATTAGATTTCGTATCCAGTTGAAGAAAAGTACAAAGTCTGCCGCTCCCAAATGGGCAGATGTACTAAAAGCTGAAGTTTCTGAAATAGAATCAGACCTCGTTAAAGTCACAAATTCCGAAGTCGGTTTGCGGGGTATCAAGGTATTCAAGAAGTTGGATGAAGCTGCTGCCCAATTGAGGCAAGAGATTGCTTCAGTTCAAGAGTGGATGTCTGCTGATACTGGTGATTGGGTTTGTCCGATTGATTTAGCTCCACTCGTTTGGAATCAGCTAATCAATATCAGAGATAATATCGCCCCTGGTTTACGCAATCAATTAAAAGCTGATTACGAAGCGGGACTTGTAGATTACCAGGAACGGATTGACCAGTTCCTCTCACTTAACACTTGGGAATTAGCACAGGATAAGCAAGAGTCAGTCAAAGCCAACTTGTTAAGAGCATTTCCGACTCTGACTGACCTTGAAGATTATTTGCAAGTCATTATTGGTCGTCCGGTGATTATCCCTGCCCTCTCTGAACAACTCGACCATAAACAAGCCGAATGCTTAGACCAAATCACAAGGTTCATCCAGCAGTATGACCAAAATCTGGAGCAAAGGCTACGGGAATCTGCGATCGCTGGCGGTGAACAACTGGCAGCACAGTTGCTAGAAGAGTTGGCTGATTGGGAACCGGGACGGAAGCCCATACAGTTTAAAAAGAAGATGCAACGCCATCTGATGAAGGTTCAAGTGCTACTGGCAAACGCTGACCCGGAGGCTGGCAGCAGCTTGGAAGCGATGATGGCGTACTTAGATTCTATCGTTAACGATCCAGCGATTGAGTCCAAAAATCTTGCCAGTGATGGGCGCAGTCAATTACAGCAAAAGATAGATTCTATCCGCACCAAATTGTTAGATGAACAACGCAATCTACAATCACTTGCGGCTGACGACGTGGGCTTATCGAAAGCTACCGTGATGTCGTTTAAGTTTCGGTAAAAAACAGTCTTGGGCGAGGGTGTATTTGCTCAAGACTAACTAATGAATTGGAAATGTGGTGTTCACCTCTGGGGTGTTCACCTCAAAAAGGATATCTCACTTCTACTATTTCTCAAACCAGTTTTACAACTAAGGAGATAACTTGTGTCGCATTTCTCAACAGTCAAAACCAAATTAAGCAATCACGAGTGTTTGGTGCAAGCTCTCACGGATCTAAACCTATCACCACAAGTACATGAAACAGCACAATCACTAAAAGGATACTACGGTGGCTCTCAAGGTCAAACTGCTGAAATTATCGTATCTGGTCGCACCATAAAAACCCGTGCAGATATCGGATTCAAGTGGAACATCTCAAGCGGCGTGTACGAGGTAATACACGATAGTTATGAAACAGTTCCTAAGCTAGGACAAGACTTTTTCAGTAATAAACTAATGCTGGCTTATGGTAAGCATCTGGTTCGTGTCAAAGCTGCCGAGTTACAAGAAAAATTTGGTGAATGTGCGATCGCTGAAGAAACCAACGGGAGCGTGCAAACTCTACGGCTGACTTTTGCCGGACATCAAGAAGTTAAACAATTTGCACGGAGATAAATTATGGAACGTTCAGTTTTGATTCATTTCGACAGCGCTACAGGTGAAGTTCGAGTCGAAGCGGAGGGATTCGAGGGGCTGAGTTGTTTATCGGCTACGCAACCGTTTGAGGAGGCACTTGGGGTTGTGGAGGGCGATCGCATCTATAAAGAAGAATCAGCACCACAACTTCGGACTACGAACAGCAGCCAAACACGTTTGCGTCAGTAATCAGTCATCAGTTACCAGTCTTAACTTGGCTGGTAACTGCTGATCATAAAGGCTTCGCCATTTCATAAGTGAAATATTTGAATAATTGACATGAAACTCTCAAATCTTCTCTCCACACTCGATTCACAAATATCCATTGCTGCGGTTGATGTTCTGTCGCCCGATGAAGCGACAATTATTCAGTGGTTAACTACAGAAGCTAACAACAAGCTATCAAGTCCAGTGTTCTTCTGGAACCTCGGTGTGTCCAGTCTAGAACAGTGCCTGATTGCGTCGGATGGTGGTTTAATATTTAAGCCAGTTGCAGAGTACAAAAGACCTCCACAGGCTGATCCACTACTATTTGTATTTGACTACATTGCTAACTTTAGTGCTGATGGAGTTTTTATCTTAGGTGATATTCACTCGTTTATTGGGAAGAATTCGCCTTCGCTATCTTGGGAGGTTGTTAGCAAGGTAAAAAATCTCTACCATCGCCTCAAGCCGACTGATAAACGCATTGTGCTGCTGGGTCAAAACATTCAATTACACGAGTCACTTGTACGCTTAATCCCTTACTGCGAAATCCCTCTGCCAGGAGTTGAGCAAATACTACTTCATATCAATTCTTATTTGCATGACCTACAACAGTCGTAATCGATCACGGGGCGATCGCAGACTAAAAGCCAATAGATGTCAATGAGTGAAGAAACTAGGGGAATTAGTCTAAGAGAGTTCACTCTATTTGATAAAAGTAAATAAACGGGTATGGCTTCG
>NZ_JAIVFX010000105.1 GCF_020829625.1 Nostoc sp. XA010
TTAAATCTGTGGGATAAGACTTTCGTGCCATACCGACTATCTATGTAAATACACTGCACATGAAGTATTTTATCGTTATCATAACTCCTTTCTCCTGGCTTTTAGATTTACTTTATAAATAGCCTCTTATCTTGTTTCTCAGGAGGTCGTAGCTGCATTAAATGGTCTAAAGCCTGTAACTCCCATTTTTGTAGTATTTTTAACCAGCGTACACCCATTACCAAACTAGTGATCACCAAACTTAACAACAGTACTTTTTGAAAACTAAGCGGTTTAGAGTACGGGCGAGTTTTATAATTATTTAGTTGAGGTTGTCCAGTTCTGGGTTCTAGATTTTTAAGCAGGTCTTTCCAAGTTGGTGGTATTGCTGCTGGATTTTGACAAATTATCGGTAAGCAAACCGCACAAGGATATTGATCTTCAATACCATGTAACTTCTCTCTTGATTCTCGTACTGCTAAGTACAGAGACTCACCACTGGAAAATTTTTGGAGGAAATTTTTTAAAAATTCTTGCGCCACCAAGTCTTGCACTGGTTCCCGCATCACAATGATTTGTGGGATATGCAAATCTTCTAGTTGAGATGCTAATCCTAAACCATCACAGGAATTAAAAATCGCTAACTGCAATCCTTGGCTTACAGCTTTTTTAAGAGCATATTTGATCTGCTCAATTGTTAAGCAATCCGTTTGATTAATATAGATATTACCGCTCTTGCCATCCTCCAGGCTTTCACTATGACCTGCAAAAAATAAAATGTCCCAGTCTTGCTCCCAAAGCTGTTTATTTAACTGGCTGCGCTGTGGTTCTACCAGAAAAGTTGTTTCTGCATCTGGTAACATCTCCAATAGCTCTCGATCTTTGTCAATCAAGATTCCTTCGCTATTACCTAGAATTGCTAAGATTTTTACTTTTCCTCCAATAGTACTTGTTTTTGGTTTTGGCAGATATTCGTACTCTGGGGCGCTTAAAGCAACTTCTGCTTTTTGGTAATCCTCAAAAAAATCCCATAAATGCCAGGGAAGACGACGTAGCCAAGTGTCACTGGTTTTAATTAGTACGCGGACTGTATCATCTAACGTTAGCTGTTTAAGTAATTTATCCTTCACTGGGCGAAAGGAGTTACAGTTGAGCCAACTATTCATTTGCTCATTTAACTTCTTGTTTAACTTGTGGCAGTTGTTTAGATGCTCATTAAGAGAAGTTCCGACATGAATGTTTACCGGTGTAATGCGGAAATTTGATAAACTGCGATAGGTTGTTCGCCAAAGCCGATAATCTGCAATTATCTCTGGCTTTGAGGGCAGATAGCCTTGAACTTCTATACTGGCGCGATCGCCTTCTGCCCCAATCTCCAGTGTGACTTTTACTCCCTGACTCAAATCACCATCTAGCTTCAAGACAACCAACTTCTGCATGGCTAGCAATAGATAACCCTATGTGCTTAAATAACAAACTTCTCAGTGATATTAATATCCCCCAATTCCAAGTTAACGCTAAAACGCTCTCCTGTTTGAACATTAAACTTTAATGTTACATGAGTACTACCACGACTAGCACGCGTTTCCATAACAGTAATCCCTTTCTCATCTAGCACTTTGACAATGAGATTATTGGGTAAGTAGGCTTGCTCACCAGATGGATACATTTGCAATTTCAGTTGGATTTCTACCGAATTTTTGGGAGTAAGTGTAACAACTAGTGCCAGCGATTGTCCGGGGAGTTCTATCCCCATGTCAATCAGCTTACCTCGCGTCACTCCGTTTCGATAACGAAAAGCTAATTGTGGTGTTTTTGGTGCTAAAATTTCTGATATCGGCTGCCAACTTGCATCAATTATATTTTGCAACCAATAGCTTAACTTGACTTCTGTCAGGTTACTTTCAAGTAAATGAAGATATGCAAGTAAGTCTTCAATAGTCTGTAACTCGTTGAACAAAAGTTCACCAGCTTTTACTGTTTTAGTAAATCCGATTAGAGTTGCTTGTTGATGCTCTATATCTAGCCCAAGTACAACTACGCCGATTCTGTCATCCGGGACTTCTGGTGGAATATAGCAGAGATTGCCAGAAGCTAAGGGGCGACATTCTAAGTGACCCAATCCACTCAACTTTAGGTCTGCCACATCTGCATAATAGTGCATGGCACAATTCCAACTATCGCTGGTCCTTGGGTCTGTGGGAATGTTCATCATTTCCATGTAATCATTTACCGCACAAACAGCCAAGGTATTAAGATATACCTGCTTTTTCTTTTCTAGTGTCACCTGTTCATTCGCAAAAAAGCGTGCTATCTTTAGCGCAGCTTGGGTAATAGATACCGGAATGGATCTTTCTTCTAAATTTTTAGTGCTATGAATCATAAGTTTCCTTCCACTTTCTAGATAACCTTCTATTTTAAATATCTCTGCATTAATTCCAAATTTCGTGATCCCCTTGCCTGATGGCAAAATTTCGTAAGCGGGGTAAGCATTCACGTTTATAGAAATTGGGCGCAGTTGATGGGGGTAAGTCGAATTCCTTAGCGATGTTTTTCCAAGGAGTTTCTGGAGGCAGGCGTCGCAGAATCAATATTTGGCAAGTTACATCAGGTCGTCCTTTAACGTGAGTGCTGGCTAAATCATTGTCTGGATCTGTAAAAGCCCATTGGTAAGTCTCTTGCAAAATCGGTGGAATATCATCTGTTGGTGGCAAGCTTTCGATTGCTCCGGTTATATTTTCAATTTTCAAGCTAGATAGACGAACAGTTTTTGCTTGAATTTGAGCTTCTCTAGAGCGAAAATCTTGCAGTCGCCACTTAAGACAATTGTTGAGCCAGGTGAACACAGTACAACTCTCTTGGTTATATTGCTCTGGGTTTCGGCAAAAATATAACCAAGTTTGTTGCAGAGCATCATTATAGTAAGCTGTATTCTCTTTCCAGAGTTTGCCCGATTTCATCACAACTCTAACTATCTCACTAAGTTTTTGCCGCCGCATCAAACTCTTTGCTGGATGGGGAGCAGGCTTCGGCAACCAGATGCTGGAGTTGTTGATTTAGATTGCTTATCGTATGGACGAAAGTCATAGAAACTCTCCTGATGAAATACTTGCAGAAGTAGTCACAAGATGCATCTGGCTGTTTAAATTTCTAATCAACGAATCCATAACTTAATATTTAATACCTGGAGCAGTAGAGCTTATTATCTAGTTATCAGACTTAAGTTCAAGTTTTTCGCAGAATTTAGAAAATTTTTTCTGATCGGTATTTTATAAAAAGTTGCCATTTTTACATAGGTTGATGTAATTTTTGATACGTGATTTAGCTTTGGAACATCTGTCATCTGATTTTCTGAAAATATGAATTTTTATGTAATTCTAAACTGCCATAAATTTTTTAAATTTTAGAATCATCTCTCTACAGATACAAAAAGTGAGTAAAAGGTATTAGTTTCTATCTTTAGTATGAGCTTTCTTACAAAGCTTGATTTTGCGCGAAAATTTTGAAATTTGGAATGAAATAACAATAGAGGCGAAAAGCAAAATTGACACCATGATTTTTCTAACGTGTCATTGTGGCTAAACAGCCTCAAAAACAACCTCAAATTCATGAAAAAACCATGTCTAATTTCGACAAAACAACTTCTACTTCTGAAGTATTTAGTGTTGCTTCAGAGCAGCTATTGACTGAATTAACTCCTGAACAGGCGGCTGTTATTGAAGGAGGAGCTTTCCTTATCGTAGATGCTCTTCAAGCCATCACAGCGGGCGCAGATGGTTTTCCTTCTGGTAATGACGATACTTACATTACAGTCAATGGTCAAAGGCTCGGAGGGGAGATTGGTTTTACAACAGGACAGCGTTCCGATATTGGACTAGGCGCAGCATTTGGAAATTCTGCAAGGGTCGAACTTTTTGATGCAGATAGCGGTTTTAACGGGAAAGACGACAATCTAGGCGGTTTTACCGTAACTGGTGGACCAACAACCGGTCAAGCAATAACGCGAGTGTCTGGAAGTGGGTCTACATATGATGTGTACTACCGCGTCGTCTAAGCCTAAGGAAAGTTGAAATAACCAAGCACTTAGAAGAAACATCTAACTAGATTAACACTCATAGTTTGCCTGCGTGAGCTTGGTTTTTTATTTAAAGGGTAAGGGGTAAAGCTTAAAGCGTAAACGTTTTTAATACCTTGGGCTTTCCCTTTTGACCTTTTTCCAATCGATAAAATCCTGCGAAAATTCTAAGTTTTGGAATGATGTCACTACAGAGGCACAAGAAGGTAAGTAAGAGGGGATAATTTAAAGCCTAATCCCAGGCTAGGATACAGACATGATATTTCTGATAGCCGAATGGTACTCAGCAAAACTACTTCCCAAGGCAAAGTCTAGTGATGTAGGGTGTAGGCAAAAAACCATTAATTAGGAATTCCAGCGAAAATTTTGATTTTTGAATTGATAACATAACAGAGGCAAAAAGTAAGGTGGACGTTAGGAATACGCCAAATCAACATTCATGAAAAATCGGTACAATGCTTCCTCGCAATTAGTGCTAGAGTCACCCCTTGTTGACATTGTTAAACCATTAAACGATCCAGTGCCAATCTTTCCTGCTGACTCCTTGTTGAATAAGGTTTTCCGATTTATTGAGGTAAATTATAATCAACCAATTAGCTTATCTGATGTAGCAATTGCAGTTGGCTACTGTGCGGCTTATTTAACCGACCTAGTACGACGTAATACAGGACATACGGTGAATGATTGGATTGCCGAGCGTCGTATGCTAGCAGCACGTACTTTACTCCTAGAAACTGATCAATGTGTAAGTCAAATTGCTCAAGCAGTTGGTTATCAGCATGAAGGTTACTTTTTTCGTCAGTTTCGCCGACATCATGGGATTACACCTCAAGCTTGGAGAAAGACCCAACGCAGCTAGGTAGTATAGCGGTTATCAGTCCAGTCCAGTACACTTAGGAGAGAGCAATTCTACTGATAACTGGTCGCTATGAAAGCCTACTCTCTCGACTTGCGTCAGAAAGTTGTTGATGCTTATGCCTGTGGTGACA
>NZ_JAIVFX010000106.1 GCF_020829625.1 Nostoc sp. XA010
TTTTTTCCCAATCTGAATCCGAAATTTCAATTCCGTAGGCGAGGCAGTTTTCATCCATGCATTTTAATCTACCATCTCAGTAACCCATTTTTGATTGTAGCGTTTCAGATCCTGTGAACAGTTACCTTTAAACTGGACGATGGGACGCGATTCTAACTGTGATTCTTGGAAATATTTATTGGTTTGGCTAATCAATAATTCTACTGGTGAGTAGCCCTTTGGTGTTATACCTGTGCTTAAATAAACTGAAGAAGATTTCTTATCTTTAATATAATTAACATCACGATATAAGTAGCGGCTGTTTTCCCGGATTTTATTCATCTCAGGTTTTTTAGCACTTTTGAATAAATCAACCGCTATTTGGTTTTGATAACATCCCTCACCAATCATTTCTCGGTACATCAGGCGGTTAACATCCATCGCCTGCTGAATAATCTCTGGCGTTCTGTTGGGATTTTCTGCTAAAGCTACAACAGATTGCATGAAGGGTTTGTACTCTGCTCTAATTGATTTGGGCTTCTGGTCATATTCCTGTTCAAATAAACTTTGATAATGGCTAAATACTTGCTCTAAATATTCTGATTTTTGTTCTAAAGTACCATAAGTGTTTAGTACCTCAATTTCTGATTCTAATGCCTCCAGTGCTGTCACTTGATTGTTGATTATGCCCACGCTGATGCCAGGGCGAACGCACGGCATTTCTGAAACCCCTGCTGGATAAGGATCTTGACGAAAAAATAGGCTAAATTTAAAAACGTTGAAACCCTTGCTATTAAAGGATTCTTATACTTTAGATGCGTTTGCCCTGACGCTGATGCTATCGCTCATGTGAATAGCGATTTTTTCAAATGGAGGCTGGCTTCCATCGGTGGGATCATAAAATGATTGTTTTTTGAGCTTAACTGTAGGCGAATATGCGTTCTGGGGAAGATTTCTTCGCTCTGCCTCTGCTGTCAGATTCGGGTATAAGCTAGCTCTTGCTACACCAATGCAGTCACCATCGTAGTCTCGTGCCTGGCGTTCTGATTCGGTTTCTGCTGGGTCGATAAAATCAACATTGATTCCTCGTGCTTCTAACTCTGTAATTCGTTGTTGTATGCGCTTGTGGTCTTCGTCATTGACTACAATTATGCCTTTTAAGGATTCACCATCTGGCCCTAACTGATCCTTAACATATTTATTATTAGAAACACACAAACCATTAGAGTTGAGGAAAGGAGAACGGAAGTTAAGAATTTTTTCTTGCTCATCAAGCCAAGAGACACAAATTTCGCCATTTTTGAGTTCCTTGGATGGAATAATCATCCCTCGGTCAAAAGTAAGCGTTTTCCCAACAGCAATATCTCGCCACTCACTTTGTACAAACCGACTTAATTCCTGCTTTACCTTCTCAGTTTCTAATAACTGCTGATGCCCAAGTAAATCGGCTTTAATGAGTTTGTACATAAACAAGTCATCTTTGGCGGGGTCATCATCTAACTCCTGATCTGCATCTAAATCATTATTTGTCCCTAAGTTTTTAATATCTGTTTCAAGATTTGTGACTTCTCCTGTTTTTAACTTATTTTGGCTCAATGATTCTTTACGTTTTTCATATCTTTCACAATAGTAAGCAGCAACAATTCTTGGGTCATCTTGAATAGAGGCTAATCTTTGAGCTTGTACCTCTAGTTCTTCAGCAAAATCTTTAATTCCTTGGGGGAAAGATGCCAGCAGTTGGGAGATAGACATTTGTCCTCGTTGAGATTGCCCTTTTTCGGCTAACCAAATACTTTGCTGATATAATCCTGGTCGAATCTGCGGTTTAGTAGCGCCTTTGGGTCTATCCTTGTCTGTTCCCTTAAAACTGCTTACGGGGAGAATTATGTCTATTTTTGGTTTGCTCTTAGGATCTGCATATTCTATTTCATCTAAGTTGTATGGTCGGAGTGTTCCTTTGCCAAAACGATATTTGGTAGTATCTTCTCCTACTCCATCCACCCAACCAAAACGATGCTGGATTACACGATAGCTTTTATCTGCTTGGGATTCTCTTAAGGTTAGCAAATCATAGAATTGTGTCGAAATTTGTCCATAACAGTCACCGACTAGTTTATATGCCAAATCATTCGATAATATCCCTCCATTATCACCCCTGTTATTAGTAGAATCATCTACTATTAGAATGTTTAGCTTTTCGTGAATCGCATTTTTACAAGCCCCAAGGAAGATGGAACCATAAGCACCCCGGTCTTTACTATCTGGACAGATTTTTTGAATCGTTTCTAAACATTCTTTATCTCCATAAAGTAAGCGAGTCTTAGAAGACAGTAATAAAATCTGTCCATCTGGATGATTTTTTAATTCTTCATCAGTGCTGTATTCATCTGAGTGTCCAAATGAGAATTCTTTGTCAGGGAAGTAAAATTCTAGTAAAGTATTACTGAGTTTTTCAGTTAAAATTGATTGAGAGCCAGTTTTGCTATCGTCTGTATAAATCCATTGATTGAGCCTGGGATCAAAATGTTTAATTTCCAGAGTCATGGTTTTAAGAATTTAATACAATTTGGTTAATATCTTGAGAGGTTTGTATGTCGAGAATTAAGCGTTGGATAAATATGCATGAGGAAGAATTCAATGCAGATGGAACTTTAAAAGATGAAGTAAGACAACAAAAATTATCTCTTGGCGCACATCCAGAAGCAGTCGATGACTACGCTCGTAGAGTAAAAGCAAGATACGATGAGTGGAAGCACTTGGACGAGACTGACCCAGAACCGTGGCCAATCTACACAGCCTACGATTTCTTCAGCGAACAAGAGAAAAGGGAATTTAACCCAGATGGTTCTCTTAGACCTGAATATGTAGAATACGCTCAGAAAATTGGCATCAGTGAAAGTGCCCTCGAACAGCTTGAGTGGCGCAAGAAAATCGAGGTTGATGATTACAACAAAGTGTCTGCTAAATACGCAGAAAAGGGTATTAATTTTGGTGCATGGCAGATGAGAGGAAGGATTGAAGATAGCAGAACATACGTTCAACGTCGGCAGCAGATGGAGCAAGACTTGCGTAACTTTGAGCCGGAAGACAGTTTGCCTTTCGACAAGGACACAGCATATTAAGCGGGAGCTATGCAGAGCGAGTGATAATATAAGCTGAAAGCATTATCAAACAACGCTCTCAGCTTTTTGCGTTGAATTTATGACCCTGCCTGACCATTTGGATTAACGCTGTTGGGCAGCAGGTGGGTTGACAACAGCCGCAGATGGTTTAACAGAGCGAAATGCCCCATTGAGAAAGGCAATCATTCCTAAGATGGCGAAGGCTGTAATGATTACTCTTTGCAGTGAATTGAATGCCGAGCGTTCTTTGATTACTTCAGCCCACATCACTTGCAGTTGATCTTGTGTTGTTTGCTTTGAAGCTAAATAATAGAGAGCTTCAATACAAGGGGATATGTCTTCCCCTTGTTGAACCTTCTGATACAACAGATTTTCTAGTTGCTCTTTCTGTTGAGGGATAGTGAATGAGTCTGTTGACTTTTGAGGGTGTGTACCGTTGTGGGTTGGTAATTGTAGTGTCATAGCTTTAGTTGAAAGTTGGAAAAAGGTGTAGAACAAATATTTGGAAGAGGGGGAAAGGGAAAATTCTATCCCTTTCCCCCTAAACTTTCTTCATAAGAGCTACACCTTTAGAGCATGTGAAAACGCTAACGAATAAGCCAAAGTTTAGGTCTTCTACTCCTAAAAAATCAATAACCAGGAGTCTACAAAAAAATCGTACTTTTGGCTAAATTTGGATTTCCATGTCTTCGTTCTCTTGACTAGAGGATTGAAACTGGTTTTGTTGGGAGGCAAGTACTGATGGTTGATTTGGTTGGAAGGGACTTGTGCCGTCATTGAAGATTTCTTGTGCAAGTGTGCGACCGTCCCCGTCAGTATCGCTCTCCAAGATATATCCCACAACGTGTTCAGGCAATACTGCTCGGTTAAGGAAAATGAAGGGTAAAACAAAGAAAAATTTGTTCGCGTATGTTTTACGATAACAAATGAGATAATTCGACTTACTTTTTCTCTTTGAGGCTATCGTACAAGTCCACCCAATTTTGGCGAAGAGAGTCGATGCATGAAGTTAAGTGATCGATTTGGGTTCTTCTAGCGACGGAGAGGACAGCATTAATATGAGCAGGGCTTCCAGGCTTACCCAAATGCCTATATTTGCTCAATTTGTTGGGTTGAGTTGTGGAAAAAATTGGTTTGGTAGCGTGTAATTTATAGTACCAACTTTGGATTTTTGAACGCAGGAGAACGAATTTGGATCTGGAAACAGTATTAGAATATACTAAAGAGGCAATAACTGCACTTGACCCTGAGTGGAGATACACCGAGGTCAATCATAGTGCGGAATTGCTGTTGCGGCGTAAGCGGGCAGACTTGCTTGGTCGTTCACACTGGGAAGTTTTTCCCGAACTGATGAATACTCCGGCAGAAACGCAACTGCGATACGCGGCAGAAAATGGTGTTTCAGTAAAATTCGAGCAGTTTGTTCCCAGTCTTTACGGTTGGCATGAAGTCCGGGCTGTACCAATTGAAAATGGGATGATACTATTCAGCCGAGACATATCAGAGCGCATTCGTATGCTTCGTGATGAAGCTGTACGCGCAGAAATCCGCAACATTATTGAGCAAGCACCCATAGCGATCGCTATTATGCGAGGAAAAGAGCATCGGTTGGAGATACAAAACCTCATGTTCCAACAGTTGGTCGGCGGACGTAATCTTGAAGGATTAACAGTAAGAAATGCTTTTGCGGAACTGGAAGGACAAGGTTTTTTTGAGTTGCTGGATCAAGTATACATACAGCACTTTCGAGATTGATGAGGTACACTTAAGTATTAGTGCATCAAGACTTACAATGAAACCGTACTCAATTGATTTACGAGAAAAAATAGTAAATGCGTATGAAAGAGGAGACACTTCGGTC
>NZ_JAIVFX010000107.1 GCF_020829625.1 Nostoc sp. XA010
CGAAGCCATACCCGTTTATTTACTTTTATCAAATAGAGTGAACTCTCTTAGACTAATTCCCCTAGTTTCTTCACTCATTGACATCTATTGGCTTTTAGTCTGCGATCGCCCCGTGATCGATTACGATTTATTCTTGTTGACTTAAAGATGAATTTCTACATTTATTTACAGCAATACCAATAGCGCTACGTGCTGCTTCAGTTCCCAATGCACTTTCATACGCTTGCTTGAGATCGATTCCTGCCGCCGCTTCGCTAAGAACTATATTATTTACATTATTAATATAGTTTCTAATCCCCAAAGTTGACTTTCCTAGTACATCCCCCTTATTACTGAGTAAAAGAATTACTATTAACGGCCAAATAAAGTCTGTATAAGCTCTTTGCTCTTCCCCCGCCATCATTTTTTTTGTCCATTCAACGACGAAGAAAGTTAGCGTTGCTATAGCGAATAAAGCTCCGACTGTACAAACTGCTGAATAAACACCACCTGTAATAGTTTCGTTCCAAAGCTCATCAAATCCTTGCGCTATTGAAGCTGCATTTTCTTTGGCTAAATCAGCTAAATCGCCACCATCTATTTGGGCTAGTAAAAACATGATTTGAATCCTTGCTCAATGCAGTAATTTTGAAAGATATTTGAACGCTAGTTGATTGTTTGTATAGGAGGTAAAAGCTCTTGTAACTTTACCTCCTACTGTGTTTCTATACTCTTTTAATCAGTCAGCAGAAGTAGGATCTAGCCGTGCATTAAGTACGACTTCATGCACTAGAGACAATCTGCCATCTTCTTCGGAGTTCTCCTTTTTCCGTTGGGAGTCAAGATGATCTGCCACTTGCGTCAGCATCAGGTTAGAGTAAGCATTGTCCTGTCGGGCTAACAGCGAATCAGTACGTTGTTCTGCTAACATCGACACAATTAAGCCGTTCTGAGCAGCGATCGCTTTGAGAACATTCTGTGAAGCATCCATACTCTGCGCCTCATCAGCAATACCTTTTGCAAGTTTAGCGATTTGTGCAGTAGTATCAATTTTTTCTTGAGTTTGCTGCTGTCCTTTTTCGCTGACTACGCTAGCGACAGAAGCCAAAGCTAGGTCACGTGAGAGCTTCTGTGCTTTTTCTTGGGCGACAGGATAAGAATAATCATCCTTAAGTGAACCCTTCAATTGATCAGCTGAAGCAATTGGGTCAGGCGCACCCAATTGTCCGATAGAACTATCAATTGCAGCATTAGCGTTTTCTTTAATGTCTGCCCAAGCACTGTTAATCTCATCAGATGCCCAGGTTTGAATTTCACCAACTTCACTTTGAAGATCCCAAACCAATGAATTGATAAAATCGTTGATACTGAAACCATAACTAGGTGCAGCAATAAAGAAACTGCCAACCGCACCAGAAATTATTATACCAATCGTCCGTTTTTTCATATTAAGCTACTTGCTTTATGTGTGATTTTGAGAGTAAATTCTTCGCTAATTCTGATAACTCTTCCCCCCGAATCATTCTGATATAATCCTCACTAAATTTGACTAACCCAAACAGAGGATTATCTTGATAGTATTTGAGAAACAAACTGCGGAATTCCTGCTCGTTGGGATTATTAGCAACTGAGGCTAATAAACAGTAAGCAGGATAATAGCGACAGAAAGTTAGCTTGCCGTTATCATCAAGCAACCATTGTGAGTAAATCCCCGACTTTTTTGGATAAAAAGCTTCTGTGCTATTGACCCTGATGATTTCAATAGGATATTTAAAGCGAACAATAAACGGGTCAACGGCTGATGATTGAATCCTGCCTACTAAACGTGTAGTGATATTGGCAAATATCTTTTGTGCAGCTTTGCTCTGATATATAGTCTCTGGTTCTTGGGCAGAAATAATAACGCGGATACCAGACTTCGCACCATTGGCACACAATCGCCCAATCAGGTCAGCTATCGCATCGAATTGGAATAAAATTGGTGCTTCATCAAGGAAGAAGATGCTGGCTTTTGATGATAATGCGCGACGTAATGCAGCAGCATAAGCACTAAGAGCGAGTATGGCAGCATCAGCTTCACTCGATAAATTACGTAAAGCGAATACTAACAATTTGGCATTAGTTCTAAAACTGGATGGGCGTGAGATGGATTGCCCGACCCTGGTACTCAACCAATAATTTATTCTCAGCCTGATTTGCTCTAAGGCTTCGGAAATCTCTTGACTCTTACTAGCAATAGAATCTAATTGTATGAAAGCTGGAGAACAAAAATTATAAAAATCTTTGAGCGTCGGAGTTTCGCTCCAATATTGAGTCCCAAATCCAAAATGTATTGCTGACTTGTAGCGTGATTTAATTTCATCATCATTAAAAAATGTTTTTAAAGCTAAAGCAATGATTGACTCAATATTGGTGGTAATCGTTGGGCTGACACCAATCATGCTCGTCCCTATTACCATCGTCATCAGCACTGATTTCAGAAATTCCTTAAAATCGTTCAATCGCTCATTTCTCAGTTCTGCATCCAGAGAGCGCAAATCAGGAAGCTCAAAAAGATTGTTTGATTCTTTGGAGATGTCAAAGTATGCCCCATCTTCACCCAGCAGATTGGTGTAGTCGGTGAATGTAGAAGTACCATCTGGTTTGGGATAGTCTAGCGCCACCACCGGAATATCTTGTGCAAGCGCCGGGGTAAGAATACCTGCCACTAGCACAGATTTACCTGAACGAGTTGCGCCGAAGACTGCCAAATTCTTGTGGTTTTGGTACAAGTCTAGATATACTGGTGTGCCGCCTTCTTCTGCGATTAATTCAAAGCCAGTGCGATCGCCTGTGGCAGTCCTGATCAATGGCATCAGCCCTGGTGCTTCCGAACTAAAATATGGCAGTCGGCGGTTAAAAGGCTTGGTTAACAGTGGTTCCCAAACAAATGGACAACACTGCAACCATGTCTTCCAAGCGTATTCTATTTCTCGGTCAACTACCGCCGGACGCAAGAAATAGCTGGCAAGGTAGCGGCAAGCTTCGTCTAATTCCCGTGGGGTTGGACGGTGGATCAGAAAAGCAACTGCGGTATGCACTACTACACTACCTTTATATATTGTCTTCTGCGCCTCTACCGCTTCTTCAATATTCATCCCCGATTTGACATCAATATTTCCTTTATCTGTAGATAAAGAAGTGCTGGTAATTGATTGCTTGGTAATGCGTTGAAGATTTGTTTTAGAGATAGTTTGATTTGCCTTTGTTAGCTGACAAATCACCTCTGTATCATAAATACTATCTCTAGAGATTAGTTCCCACAAATAACGTAATTGAGCTTGTTCGTCATACCATCCCCCTGGTTTTTGGCTGAAGTTGAGCGCCCCAATATATTTATTTTGGATTTTTACCCATTTCCTATCAAAGAATGGCACAGACTCCTCATTCTCTAACATCTGGTGGCGGATGTGAAAGTCGCTCGTCTGAGTTTCTACTATTCCATCTATTGGGTCAATTTTTAATGGATTAGGGATTGCCGGGGGAGTAGAGCCATTAAACTGTTGCCAAATTGTTGACCAAATTTCTTCAGCACTTAAAACCCTAATCCCCAACTTCATCTTGTTGCCCAGGATAGCTGACCACTGTAAAAATCCATCGTTAAATGAATTTTGCAGAATATTTTCAATTCTAGTATTGTTATGGGCGTGAATCTCACCTGTAAAGCGAAACCAGCCCTTTTCTAATTTTCTAATCAGAGATTCTATAAAATCCTTAGACCGTTCATCGTCATCAATAACAGTGTAAGTACACCATAGTCTCAAAAACTTATTCTTTCTAGCTCCACTTTGTGTTAGTTTTTTAGTCCTTAATCTTTCACTACGTATTAACAATTTTAATTGGTCAATCTGACAATTAGTCTCTAGCTTGGACAGTTCTTCTTGTCGGTGATAATCAGACGTAAAAGAACCTAAATGTATTGTTAAGTTTTCCCCTTCGGGAATTTCTTTTAGCCCCGCTTCTATCCCCTCAAAGATCGGCAGCATTTGCGATGATTCTAAATTCGGATGAATCCCTAAACAATCAAAGCAGAATTTTATTTGAATATTTTCACCTTTTTTGAGAATTAATGCGCCTACGCCCTGCCTACCTCCTAAGTTTAGGTCACAAATCCCCGCTAAATGGATAATATCCTCAAAGGGAGTGAGCATTTTGACAACACTAACCTGCTCGTTTTCTAATGCGACTTTACCTAATTTATCTTTAGCCTTATTAGAAGAATTTGGCATAATATTAATAACTGAAACTTAACTAAAATTCAGAACTTAGAACTTATTTTTCTCCCGACTTCCGATTTCTGACTTCTGACTTCTGTTGTATTGATTGAAATCTCATATATCCCCTACTAATCCGAGGGACGCTGACGAACTTACCGAAAAAGTCTTTATTTGTAGAAATTGTCCACCATGTTGCCCATCCCCAAGCAATACTTAATCCTGTACCTAACCAACTTGTTTTCAGTAGATAATTAAAAATAAATACATTGACTACTGCTATTAATGTCCAGGCAAATATTTGGTCGGCAGGGAATGGCCCTAGTCTTGGTCTTTCTCCTAAAATCCTATTTACTGTACGAAAATCATGTTTCTTTGACATGTTTATTGATTTAATAAAGAGTTATCAGCTATTAATCCAAATACGTATTTATCAATAACTGATAACCCAAAAAGCTTTTTTACTGAACAATCAAACCAGTAATTAAATCTCCAACGAAAACTGCCATAACTATGATTAATGGAGTTCTTGCTAGTGTCTGCCAATCTTCATCGTTCC
>NZ_JAIVFX010000108.1 GCF_020829625.1 Nostoc sp. XA010
TGCAAGGACATATCCTGATTTACTTAAGGCATTAGATGCGGCATTCGCAGAAGTGACGATAGAGAATTTACTGGGTTGGTTTACTCACTGCTGCTACTGTACTTCAGAAGACTGATAACCGCTATACGGGTTCTTCCTTGATGTCCTGGCTGCCCACCTGGTTTTCTTTTCGGATGATTTGATTCCTCAAGGTGTGGTGATTTTTTGGTTTCGCTTTTTTTCAGGATGTCCCCAGACGGGGGTTTCGATGAATTAGTGCTATTCTATTTCTCTGCTGACTTTTAAACGCTCTATTTCTTGCTGTAGTTCTAAGATTGTTTTCTGTAACTCACGTATTATCTTGCTCTGCTCAATAATTATCTCTACCAGTTCTTCTTTTGATAACTGGTTCAAGCTTTCTCGGTCTAATTCTTGAGGCAGGTTTTCGTTCATATCTGTGATACTCCCCCTCAAGTGTCCCCCTTGTCAATACTCTGCCACCTGAATCCTTACGAAAAGAGTTGTTTGGATTATCTGTCTATTGTTAAATATTTGTCTTTACTAAGCTTCATGAATGACTCGTTTAAGATTGCTATAGTTATAGTATAGAACTAGAATCTTAAATACTAAAAATAGTCATGAAAATTGGAACAAAAGTCAATTTAATTGTGATGATAGCTTTTCTCGCTGGTATTTTAATTAGTGGTACTGCTTTATCAAGCGTTCTTGAACAAAAGGCAGAACAAGAGGTGTCTTCTCAAGCAATACTTGCCATGCAAATTGCAAATTCACTTAGACAATATACCAATGACCGCGTACAACCATTATTGTTACCGAGAGTAGACACTCAAGAACAATTTATTCCAGAAGTTATCCCAACATTCTCTGTTAGAGAAACTTTTGAAATTTTACGTAAAACCCAAGAATTTAGCAATTTTCTCTACAAAGATGCTGCGCCAAACCCAACAAATATGAGGGATATGGCGGACAATTTTGAAGCCGATATTATTAAAAAATTTAATCAACAACCAAACTTAAAAAGTCTATCCGGCTTCCGAAATATATTTGAAAATAAATTGTTTTATACCGCTCTACCTTTTAGGGTCCAAAAACAAAGTTGTCTGCGTTGCCATAGCGTTCCCGAAGTGGCTCCTAAAAGTCAATTAGTAACCTATGGAAGCGAAAGTGGGTTTGGGTGGAAGTTTAATCAAATTGTTGCCACTCAAATTGTTTATGTTCCGGCTGAGGAAATTTTTAAAACTGCTCAGTGGTCTTTTTATCTACTTTTAGGACTTTTAGGAATTATTTTTACAACCCTTGTTATCATCATTAATTTGTTATTAAAAAAGACAGTGCTACAGCGTCTTAAAAGAATGGCTAATGTGGCAGAAAAAGTGAGTATTGGTGATATTAATGCCAATTTTGGTAAACAAGAAAAAGATGAAATAGGGGCGTTGGCGGACGCTTTTAACCGGATGAAGCATAGTTTAGAAATTGCTATAAATATGTTAAATAATAATACCAATACTAGATAGATATACTTCTCCTTCGGAAGGTGGTAAAGATAAATGTTTACTAACTTATTTTAAGTTACCAAGCATACGCTGTTCAAACTCTAAAGCCTTCTGTTTATCAGAGATTTTTGTTGCCAATTTACTCACAAATTCTAGTAAGGAAATTTGCGGGTAAGATTTCAAAATCTCTTGAGTTAAAAAATTAGCAATTGGTCCAATTGCATAGGCTAACTCGCGTTCGCATTTACGGATAAATTTGGGATCAATGCTTGAGGAATTATCTGACGTGCTTTGAGATGCAACAGTAGATTGTTCTAAAATAGCTATTGCTTGCTGCTCAAAAGTTTGTTGCTGTTCTGGCAACAAGTAAGTAGTGATTTTTTTTACTAATTCTTTAGAGCTAGTTGCCTTTTTTAAAGTTTTTTTTAAAATGGTAGGCGCAATCAACCCTACTGATAGCTTCAGCAATTGTTCTAGTTTAGAATACTGTTCTGAGTCTAGCTTGAAATTTAATTGAGGTTGTGTTTTCTCTAAATAATCAGCAGCAATGGGAGCGGCAACAGAGACAGGCTGATCTGGAAATGGCTGGGATGAAAACTGGGAAGCAAATTCTAGTTTGGGTAAATTGTTAACGTCTTTGGGGAATAAATTTTCCTGATTTTCCCGTTTGTTTTCCTCGTTTAATGGTACTTCTTTTACCTGTAAATCTTGAAAAACTATGCCAATATTACCCGGTAAAATATCAATGACAGTTTGTGTAGCTGATAGCCAGACATCAAGATTGACACCTTTTGTTGGTAAATGCGTTTGTAATTGAGTAATCCATTTGGCAATTCCTAACCCAGCTTGCGGATTGGCTGCAATAAGTGTTTCTAGAAGCGTTTGAGAAAATAGTTCTGGCTCCTCATCTGTGGAAGCACCGACAATTATACATTGTCCATGTTCCGTGCCGCTTTGCAAATCTTCTATCCAGTCCTCCAGGAAAGTAGCCTCAGGAAAATCCAGAATAATTATTTGTTGAGACTTTGCAGCGCGTCGTAACTGGTGTCTTAGCCAAGAACGACTTAGACGCATTGCATTGCCTAAAACTAACCAGGCTTCTCCATCTTCGATTTTCTCGATGTGCCCTCGTAAGTATAATAGGGAGGTTGGTGCATTTTTGATTGTTCCTAACTGTGAAACAGATTTAGTTGCTGATTCACCACTCCAATGTAGAAAATTTTGGATTTTTCCTGGTATTTCTGACCGAGATTTGCCTTGCTGAGGAAAAAACTCTACCTCAAAGCCGCCAGCCCCAGCAAATAGCCGACTCAAGTCTGTTGTAGTTTTCTTATTTGCAAGTCCATCGATTACCAGCGCCCGTCGCTGTTTGTGAGATTCAACCGCATCAGCTTTGAATCCAAGAATTAATTCTCCTACTCCTTCCACAATTCGTTTGGGTGTTTGCAGGGGATATTCTGGATGGAGTTTACTGTCCCCACGATTGAGCTTTTGCTGATTCATCAGACGCAGTTGCTGATTTAATTTATCAATATATTGCAGCGTCTGGCGATAAACATATTTGTAAAGACCGTCTGCTTCGATGACACCTTGTGAGTCAGCGGCTTTACCTAATAGTCCCTGCATTAAATAATAAGTAAATAAACCATGCCCTAGTTCTGGAAACTCCCAAGATTGTTGTCCTTGGTCACAAGATAGCAAGGCGCAAAATTCCTTACTTTGAGATGCACGTTTTCGCAAGACCTGCATCAGTGTTGGTTGGGTATTAAATAAAGTCTCAGAGATATTACCGTCTCTGGCACTACCAGCATTTGCCCCCAATACCTTCATGGCACCGCTATGACATGTATCAAGACAGACTAATTGCTGAGTCGCCGAAGTACTCCCCAATACCTGTAATAATTCTTGCAAACCCAACCCTGTACTCAGCAAGTCATCTTTGCAGGTATCTGCTAGACAAAGTACAGCTTGCTGATCATTAGGCTCTAACATTCCATGTCCAGAAAAATATAACACAATGGAATCTTGGGATTGAGTTTGTGAAATAATTCGTTGCAGGCTTCCACGAATTATTTCCAAGGTCGGGGGTTGCGCTGCAAAATCATTATGAATAATCACTTCTTTATTAGGAAATCTCTGTGTGGCTTTTAAGAGTGCTTTTCCTAGCCCTTGGCAGTCTACAGCCGGGTAGCGCAAAGAAGGCAAGCCTGAATCTTGGTATTCGTTAACGCCTACTAATAAAATCCAGAGCTTGGCTTCGCCCGTTGTTAATATATTAGTTGAGTAACTTGAACCAACATATAGTGGGGACATCTTTGCTATTTTTAGCCTAAAATGAATTTTAATAATTAGTTTTTTTGTGTTTTACCTAACTTAGCAGATATTAAAGTAGTAACTTTGTAGAAATTACTTTCCTATTCACTATTTATAGCAAAAATTTCGTTGTAACGTATTGAAATTAAATTTTATTAGTTGATAAATTAAGACTTACCCATCTTTTCTCACTCTCGAAAAACAATAATCGAAACCCAATTCTGAGGCTTTGATTTGATCCAGGTTTGAGGCTTTATTTTCTAATAAAAACTAAAATTTATAGACAAGAAGTAAAAACTAAAGCTCCGTAAGCGTTTGGGCTATTGGATTCTCCCAAAGCGACAAAAGAGGGTTTATACCAATTTCAGTAAATCAAAAAGTTTTTTCTAATCCTAGTTTCATCCTGACACAGGTAGCGGACACACTTACCTTGTGCTAAAAGTTTTTTGAGACTTATTAGAATGGCACCAAGTTTTTTTAAAATTCAGATATCAACCTGGTTTCCCCACCTGGCTGTTTGTAGACCTTTTTTTAGTTCCTCTTCACTTTCCGTGATCTTAATCTTAAATGGGCAGATCATGGGTATGTAAACTTACCAAATCTGCTTCTCTCTGTTATATACAGCTATTATAGGGGTACAGCCGGGATACGCGCAAATTGGGACATATTGTAAAGTTATGTTACGCAGATGTTTGAAAACCCTTGATTTGACGTTGTTTCGATACTGGATTGAGCGTGTTCTCTCTTGTGAAGACATTCCCTAAAAAGGTCATTTATGGGCAAGTGTAAGGTACGAAAAGGCGTAAAAGCTTGGTTTGGAGTGACAAAATTTTTATTCGCCCAATATCATTTTTGGGCAAGTTAGTAAATTAACGACGGATTGTTTGCAATATTTATTTACAACGTGTCTCTTTTTGCAGGTATCTCGGCGGCCACCC
>NZ_JAIVFX010000109.1 GCF_020829625.1 Nostoc sp. XA010
TGGAACATTTGCGAACTAAGGTTGCTGAACTTCTTGCTCAACTAACTTCTCAAGTGGCTGCTTCTCTGACTGGCTATGATTTCATTTTGAATGCCCTATCTGTCGCAAACATTTTTTGAATTGGTATAATTACCAGCATTGCCGTAGTCTGGGTAGACTTCGCTGCATCTTTGAGCTTTTCCTCACGTAGATTGCGATATTGTTGCAGCAATCGGGATAATTTGAGTTCTGGTGCGTCTTCTGGCAGGTTATCAATAACTATAGGAAGAACGTAGCGTTGAGGAAACTCTTCCCCGATCTCCCGTAAATCTTGTTTTAAGCGCCGCACCATTACAGTGTCTAACAACTTGCGATTACGAACGGGTACTCCTCGGCAGAAACGCTGGGGGTCAAGGATTTCTAGTAAGGCGGCGAAGCTGTTGGAGTGTCCGTTGTGGGGTGTGGCAGAAAGAAATAATTTGTGTTCAAAACGCGGTGCTAAATTTCTAACAGTTTTAGTAAGTTGGGAATCAACCGCATATTTCGCCCCACTCGCAGGTGCAGCATTGTGAGCTTCATCAAGGATGAGCATGGATGAAGCTGCAAAATCACCAAGCCAGTCCCGCAAAGGTGCGGCATAAGTTTCATCTCGTAGTAAAGCGTGGGAAATAATGAATCGGGTGTGTGTCATCCAAGGGTTAATTCCATAACCCCGTTCTTGACGACGGGCAGCAATAAACTCACGATCCAGAATCATAAATGTGAGTCCAAAGCGACTCTCCATTTCCTCTTGCCACTGCCTTACCACTGATGGCGGACACGAGATAACGACTCGTTTAACCTTTTGCCGCATCAACATCTCACGCAGTATCAGCCCTGCTTCAATTGTCTTGCCCAGCCCTACATCGTCAGCAATGAACAAACAAACCAACTCTGGGCATCAGCAAAGCTTTACGTAGCGGCTCTAATTGATAAGCTTTGACTTCTATACCTGCTCGGTAAGGGGCTTGGAAAAGCTTGGCATCTGTGGAAGTTACGCAGTTCCAACGTAATGTGTGCAGATAGGCAGAAAACAGACGCGGATTATCAAAACCTCGATTTGCTATGGAATCCCAATATGTTGCCCCGACGATTTTGGCATCTATTTCCCGTTCCCATAGGACTTCTAGCGATTCTCCTAACGCATCATCTTCTAAACAAGAAAGGCTAACTTTAGTGTCTTGCTCCTTAGTGGGCTTAGACACAACTTCTTCTACAAGATACTGCCGCGATCGCACCCGCACAATCTGTCCAGTTACAATGTCACTCACTCGTGTCTTCCTCTGAATAGACTTGTAGCAGCTCTTTTTTAGTGAAAATCATTCCCCTTCCTCATCAATCTCTCATTGCTAGATCAAATCTGCGTAGGCGCAGCCTGCCGTAGGCATTGCTTTTCATCGCAAGCGCCCACACCAAATTTGAGCAAGTATTACTCCTCTAAACAAACCTGCTTTCCAGAATTAATCTGGTAAATGTTTGGTCAACAGTTTCTGCCCCTGCTCACCCATCTATTGCAGTATTAACTCAATTTGCCTCATTGCCATAGGCGACGGCTTGGCGTGTCCATTTTCCCACCGATTTGCAGTCGGATAAGTCACACCCAATGTTGCGACGAATTGCTCTTGTGTTAAATCAGTACAAATACGGAGTTCTCGGATGAGCTGACCAACTTCTGGTTGGTTGATTATCAAAAAACCTTTGATAATCATTTAGCTCAATTCCTACTACTTTATGTGATGAATGATATATGTTTCATTACATCGTAGTAGTGATTAAGCTGAATTATAAGTTCGATAATATACCGAATCTTTTCATAAATCTCGTGTTGATCACGTAATCATGCTTAATTAGCTATAGTATATTGTACTACTTAAATAGTACTGTTTTTGGTTAACTCTCAGACTGTAGCTTTAGAAAAGCTTTGCAATTGACTGCTCATTTCGGTCACTAAGTAGGCTGTTGACTTTGTGCATTTTTCGGGAATTTTCGGGAAAATTATTCGTGTTATTTTTGTTTGACTTAAAGTGCCTGCTTCAGGCACTTTAAGTCAAAAACATGCGACACATTTTTTGCATGAAGTTTTATGGGCTAAAGGATACAGAGTCAACACCCTAGTCACTAAGCCGTGCTGCTGCTGGTTCAAGTTGTATGTACTCTGCTTTCATTTCTAGCCAGTTGCTTTCACAAAAACCAAGTGCAATGCTCATTAGCTTAAAATCCCTTGATTGCAGTTCGCCACAGTTATTGCTGTGAAACGCTCTTTGTTAGTAAATATTTTTTTATCTGTTCACTTGCTAGAGTGAAGACTACTTTTCTTTCTTCGTTAGTCGCGCCCCAAAATATAGATTGTGACCCTGCACAAGCTAGTGGTGATTTAAACTCAAAAGCCTCCGATAGCTGGTAGGCGTACTCTTCATAATTTGTTTGTAAGCAGCCTGTAATCTTGCAAGCTCCGACAATTGCGCCACGTTTTACTGTGCTTGCATTTATCCCATATTCACTAAAATATTCATTACTTGCAGAGGATTTGGATGCGTGAATCAGCACCCATCCTTTTCGATTTGTAGGCTTGCTTCTGTATTCTTCTCGTTTAATACCTTGTACAATTGCGTATGCAAAGGGAGGATGAATTGAAATTGCTTTTAGCTTTGGTGGGTAGTTTAATTGCATTACTAGTTTTCTAAATAAATAGGTGATTTAAAAGCCAATTTAATTATAAAAGTAATGAATTTAAATGTTAATTGAATAATTATGTATTTGGATGAGACATAGTTTCTTTCGATGTATGTATTTTCCTCAAAAATAATAAATTATGGGAAGTTCGCTACAAAGAGATTTCCTGAAACTGCGAATGCCCATTGAGTAGATAGTTTTTAAGTCATCATTATCTGGACAAAGGTGAGCTTTTTCAGTAGTTACTAACTATTGAATAATTCGTATCGGACATCAGCTTTATCAAAATGATTCTGGGAGCAATGCAATTTTGTGTGTGCTTAAAATTTGAGTGCTAAATCATCTATTTAGGGACGGTATTATATTTAGCAAACACTACAAAAATATACTAATAGATGATTATACTGGGTAGCATGTCCGTCTCAGCAAGGGGATAGTCCACCGTACTTCTTAGTATTTTATAAGTATATACCCGTAGCGACAATGTACTATACATCGCTTATGATCATTCTTTTAAGAAGTAGATAGAAACTAGCGCAAATATTCTATCCAATTTATAAATATTATTGAGGTTATGAGTAAAAGAAGTTGGTTTCCTGTTTGGCTACTTAATTCACAATCGTGGATGATGGCTATGAGATTAGCAATACCAGCGTATTTTGGCGCAACTGTAATTTTTGCATTTGAATTTTGGCGTTATTCTTTAGTAGGCGGTCTTCTAGTTATTACAGGTAATGGCGGTGGCAGTCTACTTTTTTTCTTTATTGTTTCTGTCGGTGCATTGTTATTAGCTCTGATTTGGTTTTCAATTTTGGCAGGAGCGTATTCATTTCTACTCAAGTTTCTATGGTCAAATCCACCGCAATGGCTAAAACTGCCAAAATTTAGCTCATTAGTTATTCGAGATTTCGGAATACTTGTGTTATCAATTTTGCCAATTATTGGGATTTTTACAATTTATATTTTGTTTATTACTGGTTTGAAACAGAGCTTGACTGATTTCAGAACACCTAGACTACGCTATGATATTTTCCTGCTAAGATTTTGGTGGCTTTGGTTCATTTCTGCTGCTTATCTTTACAATTTTTTTATGAGAAAAAGAAGTATTGTCATCAAATGACACTAATATTTTTGAGTATAATAAATATCCTTGATCAAGCTGCCGTAATAATTTTAAAAAAGTGGTTAGAAATTCGTTGCTGGTAGTTTCACCCCCAACACTGTACTCTTTCTCAATCACACTCAACAGCTTCTCCTCTACCGCAGTCAAATACAGTTGCTTCAGTTCTTGGTTACATTTGTTTGTAGAGTTCGTAATTCCAATTGCTAATGAATTGAATGTACTTTCAAGCTATTCTATTAACCTGAATCACATTTTCTTGATGATATCTTTAGATAACTAGATATATCTTTACGTAATTTATACCAAACAACATTTAAAAGCCAGTATATTAAATAGCTATCGTGGTTAGTAAATTCCTATGTCTGCCTCAAATCCAGAAAGTATAAACTCTGCCTTAAAAGTTGCAAGTATAGCTTCTAGTGCATTGCTTGAAATAGCTCCTCCTATCTCGGCATCTCTTATTGAAGAAATCGAAAAAGAGCAAAAATAAAATTGTGAGCATTGGGCAAGACAGATGTTTTGTGGAGAACCAATATGTACTCAGATTGCAGGGTAAGCGCATCTCAAACCAGGGCAAACGCATCTAAATATAGTACATAAATACTAATAAAGGATAAAGGCAGCGATCGCGTGTGGTATGAAGGATAAACAATGAGGCATTGATGGTAAAGTCATTGTAAAAGTAACAATATTG
>NZ_JAIVFX010000010.1:0-81681 GCF_020829625.1 Nostoc sp. XA010
TTACCAGTAGTAGAAAGCTTCCATCCAGTTGTTTTATATTCCACTGAACGACAGTGTTTTTTGAATTTAGGAAACCCTTTTTTACCCTTGGACTTCTTCTTGCAATTAGACGCTCTCTTACGAGACGCTAAAAGCGTAGCTTGCTTCTCTGAAAGAGTACGCGGACTCGCTCTTTGCGCGTCGCTACCGTAAAATCTGCTAATCGCACTCCATGCACGTTCTGCCGCAGATTGCCGAGCCATTGAATTGAGTTCATCAGCAAAAGGAAATTCGGCAGCAAGTACAGCACAATATTTATTGAGGTCGTATTTGCTCAACCCTTTAACATCCATCCATTGCCTCAAGCATTTGTTTTGGATGAATTGAGACGTGCGAATAGCGTCATCTATTGCTCTATACTGTTTGTCTTTTCCCTTAACTTTAAACTCGTGAATTATCATCGGCTCGACCAACCAACTACGATCTTATGCTATCATGATTCGCATAAAAACCCCAAATAAATTTGGCTCATTCGCTTATATCCCCCGAATAGAATTCGGGGGTTTTACGCATCACGTCTCATAAACTCACCTTACCCTTAAGCAACAATACTAACCAAAACCAGACTGTGACTGTTACTTTGGAAACACCTTTGAAGGAAGATAAATTATCCCAAGGTGGTCTGCGTTTCCGCAAACCATCCCTAGATTTTCCTTTCTTCCGTGGTACAGTGCGGCTACGCTACTTTGATGACCAAGGTGAACAAAAGACGCGCTACATACATCTATGGCACAGAACTGGTCAGGTGTTAGAACCGTTGGTGCAGCTTGTACTTCCACCTGCGACTAAGCGGATAGTACAGGTAGATGTGATTTATCCGCCAGATTCGACACCACCGCAAGTGCTGAGTGTAAGAACCTTAGAAAAGTGAGAGAATTTTTCCTGGGGTTTTAAGCGATCGCATCACAGTCCATAAATCTATAATCAAAATAGCCACAGCCAAAGTGGAAGAGTAAGCAGCAATAGTATAGTTCCAGCAGCTAAGGCAGTAACTGCCAGATCGCGATCGAGATTGAATGTCTCAGCAATTACCAGCGTGCCGAAAGCTGGAGGCATCGCCATTTGTAAGACAATTACCTTTGCTGTGGAACCAGTTAATCCAAACAGTGGTAACATACTGCCCAATATCAAAGGAATTAACAGCATTTTGATTCCCAAGCTCATCCCTGCTTGTGGTAGGCTACGCCAAGATTGGAGCAGCGCTAGCCGCATTCCTATTAACACTAGAGATAAAGCTACACTACTCCAAGCAAATTTCTCCAAGCAGAATTCTACTACTGTGGGAATTGTCGCTTCTCGAACCAGCAAGCCAAATCCGAAACTCCATAGGGCAGGATTAATTAAAATGGCCTTAATAATCTGCCAACGATTCTGGACACCGCCGCCAAAACGGGCTGCTATTAGAACACCCAAGCCATAAGCTCCTGGGAATGAACCTAATAAATCGTAAAATAGCGCCCAAGCAAAGTATTCCTTGCCTAGTATTGCTAAGGTGATCGGAAAACCAAGATAACCTGTATTACCCAACATTGCTGCTAATATCAAGCTAGCCTGAGTTGGTGGTTGGGGGACAGTATTTCTAAAATAGGCTTGTCCTTTAATCCCTAACCAAGCTAAAAATGCTCCCAGTAAAATGGCGAGGTAAGCGATCGCAGGTGCAATCCAAATTTGCCCCGACAAGCTAGATTGACGCAAAAACGATACTATGCTGATGGGTACTCCCACCCAAAAAAGAAACTGTCCCAAACGTGTAGGAACTGTCACAGGAAGTTTGCGTCCCAGAATAAAACCTACCAGGACTAATCCTCCCAGCTTGACGTATAGTTCTAAAAGGTTTGTCAAGATTGTGCCTAAGAACCACAGATGTAAAATGCTACCTGTTACGTTTACTTTTGTCCAGTGCAAAATCTGTTATGGTTATCCCACAAAAACAGGAGTTTACCCTTGAATAAGGCTGGGTTTTCTGGAAAACCGCAAAACTCATCGAATGACTTTGGTGATGATATTCCAGTGGCTGTACGCGATACCCCTGATGCAGCGCCTAAAATTTGGTTGCAACCCCGAATTTGGCTTTTTGGGGGAGTTGCAGGATTTATCCTCCTGTCTTTAATTAGCGGTTTATTGTATTTCGTCACTGCACCTAAAAAAACCGCCGATTCTCAACCTTTACCAGCAACTTCTGCTCCTACAACTCCAAACCCAACAGCAGCTAATAATTCCAGCGATACTGTGTTAGGGCATTTTCCATACCCAGAAGCCCCTGAGTCAGAACTAATAACCATCTCCGCAAATAGGGGCTTCAGAATGCGAAAAGCTGCTGCCCAAAAGTTTCAGGAGATGGTAGCAGCAGCGCGGCGTTCAGGTGTAATTTTAGTACCAATTTCTGGCTTTCGCTCAGTCAAAGGCCAGGAGCAGTTGTTTTTTGCTGTCGGTGCCCAACGAAATCAAACGCCAGCACAACGAGCTGCCCTCAGCGCTCCTCCTGGTCATAGCGAACATCACACAGGTTATGCTGTGGATGTTGGAGACGGATCAGTACCAGCAACTAATCTCCAAACTAACTTTGACAATACCAAGGCTTATCAGTGGCTGCAAGCAAATGCACCGCGTTTTGGCTTTGAAATGTCATTTCCTAAAGATAATGCTCAAGGTGTGAGTTATGAACCGTGGCACTGGCGTTTTGTAGGCGATCGCAATAGCTTAGAAATGTTCTACAAAGCCAGAAATTTGAAACCAGCTAAAGTGCCTTAATAAAAGTTTAACTAGAGATTACTATCTTTTTATAAAGGAGTTGGTTGACGATATCCTTTGAGTACTATAGTATTCAAAAATGATACATAAGATTATTGACTTATTTGCTGGTGCGGGTGGTTTGACAAAAGGATTTCACATGGCAGGCTTTGAATCTCTGTGTGCAATCGATGTAGATGCAAAAGCCTTGGCGACCTACAAGTACAATTACCCAAAAACTAAAATAATTCATCAGGACATACGTAAGGTTAGTCCTGATGAATTACGATTAGCGTTGGGCTTACGGCAAGAAGCACCAATTCTGTTGATTGGCGGCCCCCCGTGTCAGGGATTTTCTAGAAATATCCCTGCTGGTTACCGCTACCTCAATGATTCCCGTAACCTGCTATATCGAACGTTTTTGGAATTCGTAGAGGAGTTTAGACCCCTTTATGTTGTAATGGAGAACGTGCCTGAAATCTTGAAAGCTTACAATGGCGTAATTAGAGAAGAAATAACAGAAAAACTTGAATCATTGGGCTATAAAGTTGTCTCTTCATCATTAAATGCTGCACACTATGGAATACCACAAACCAGAACCAGAGCTTTTTTTCTAGCTAGCCTGGATCACTCCCCTCATTTTCCTAAACCAACACATTTTGGTGATATTAGAAGTGACTATAGAACTACAAAACATTGTAATCAACTTAATTTGTTAGAAGCAAATATTTCTCCACTTGTCACAGTCAGAGATGCGATTGGAGACTTGCCACCATTAAATGCAGGACAAGACTATGACGCTGAAGTTTATCCTTCTCCTCCACAAAGTACATATCAAGCGATGATGCGTCATGAAAGCATAAAAATTGTTAATCATGTTGCTCGTGCTTTGAGTCCAATTCAATTTTCGAGAGCTCGTGCTCTTTCTGAAGGACAAGATGCTAGGGACTTACCTTCTGAATTAGCTCCCAAGAAACACTACAGTGGTGCATACGGGAGACTTTACTGGGATAAACCAGCGAGAACTATCACCAGATGGGTCTTCCATCCAGGATCGGGTAGGTTTTTTCATCCTACTCAACATCGAACAATTACAATACGCGAAGCTGCAAGATTACACTCTTATCCAGATGATTTCCACTTTTTGGGAACATATACTGATATGGCTTCTCAAATTGGTGAATCTGTACCTCCCCTACTAGGTAAAGTGATAGCCTCATCTATTCTTCAAGCTTATCCTCAGAAAATTGGGTATTGATTTGATCTTGCAAAGCAGAGAGAACTGTCTCCACATATCGATCAAGCGTAAGACGAGTTCTTTCAACTGTAATACGAACCGCCTGTGTAGGAATAGTTCTAGCTCGAAAAAGTTGTTTCTGATTTTTGTACCAAACTAATTCTATTTTGCCTGCAATGCTTCCCTGTAGTCCAGCCCCTAATCCCCCAGTAGTTCTATCTACCGTCCAAGCCCAAGAAAAGGTATTTGGGTCAAGAGGATTGAGTGGAAACTCGCAGTAAATATACTCGTAGCCTTTGATAGTTTTCAGTAATATGCCTTCATAACTATTTACAACGCTTTGCGCTGCCTGACTCAAAATAATCTTCTCGTTCCAATGTTGGACAATCGCTGATCCAAGCTCATTAGGCAAAGATTGCTCAGTCAGACCAGGAAAACCCAGTTGGACAGCCTTCTTGATAACATCTGCTCTCTGAATGACAAACAAAAATGGATTTGTAAAGTTGAGGCTATTCAGTTGGAGGGATTTGAGTGACCAACCAGTTTTAGTCACTAAGTCAACAGCATCATAGAGAAGCTTGCTACGTCCCAAAGCGGGATCTAATAAAGGAATATCCTTAACATAATGAAAAATTGCTTCCCACGTATAATCTTCTATCGAGCCGATGACTGGAGATGCAATGGTAGCAATAATGGCTTGGCTTAATCTTTCAATCTCGTTGTCCGTCAACACTGAGGGATTCCTCTACAGCTTGTAAAAACTCGCTCATTGTGATACCTAAAGCATTAGTAATATGGCTGAGAACTCTAACAGATGGACTTTTTAGCCCTCGTTCAAGCTGGCTAATGTAAGTCCTGTGCAGACCTGTCACTTCTGCAAGATACTCCTGTGACCAACCTTTTTCTGTGCGATGACGCTGTAGTTCTAGCCCTAAAATTTGGTCTAGTTTACTGGGCTGCATAAAGAAAAAGCCTAGTATTTTGAATACAAAAGTTCTACAGACTAAAGTATTCAAAATATCAAACACAGATGTTCGGCAAAGATGCGAAGATTACTTAACGTGAGTTCGACAAGTCTTATTTGACCTCTCCCCCAACCCTCTCCGTGTCGGAGAGGGGAGCAAAAAGCTGAATTTTTCGTTGTTCCTCCCGTTTCGGAGAGGAAGGCTGGGAGGGAGAGGTTCATCGAACTCACGTTTACTTACCTCTGCTCAAATAGACCGTTATTCAACTCCTACGGCTATTTCCTGGCTTCTCAATCGCTGGTTTCTGATACTTACCTGGATATTTGCGCTGAAAATATTCTTCCATAATTTGCAAGATCATCGGTGCAGCAATGCTACCACCCCCGCCGCCGGAATGTTCAGCAAATGCCACAATCAGAATTTCTGGCTGTTCAGCAGGTGCATAGGCTCCAAACCAAGCGTGATTTTGCTTAACACGCCCCTTCCACGCTTCAGCAGTACCACTCTTACCAGCGACTGGGGGAACTGTTGGCTGCTTCAAAGCCTTACCTGTACCTTCAGCTACTACTTTCCGCAATCCCTGACGGAGAACACTTATGGTTGTCGGCTTCATATTTAAAGATTCTCGCCAGCTTTTTGCTTCTTCATTGTCTTTAAGCAAATGTGGCTGGACGCGGTAGCCACCATTAGCAGGCACGGCAAACATAATGGCGACTTGCAAAGGTGTAGTTTGTAAAGCACCTTGACCAATTGACATATTAATGCTGTCGCCTACAGTCCAAGGTATTTTCCAAGCTTTCTGCTTCCATGCTTCATCCGGCACTAAACCTTTTGCCTCTTCGTTGGCAAACTCAAAGCCGGTTTTTTTACCAAATCCATATTTGCGAGTCCATTCAATTAAAGTTGGGCCGCCGACTCCGCGACCAATTTGATAGAAGAAGGTATCACTACTCCACTGTAATGCGCCGACAAAACCCAATGGCCCGAATCCGGCGTGATTCCATTCACCAAATCGGGTACCGCCAAAGTTTAAGGAACCGTAGGTTTGCAAGACTGTGCTAGGAGAAAATTTACCTGATTCTAACCCGGCTGTGGTGGTGACAATTTTGAAGGTGCTAGCGGGTGGAAAGGCACTGAGAGCGCGATTAACCAAGGGATGATCTGCACCTTGTACAGTTTCCCAATCTTTTTGGGTAAGTTTCTGTTTCGAGAAAATATTTGGATCAAAGGTAGGGTGAGATACCATTGCTAAAATGGCACCATTCTTTGGGTCAAGTGCCACGATCGCACCGTCGCGATCGCCTAAAGCTTTTTCTGCTGTCTTTTGCATATCTACATCTATAGTCAAGTGCAAATCGCGACCAGGTTTCGCCTGCTTCTCACCTAAAACCCGGAGTGGCCGACCTGCACCATCCACTTCGATCTGCTGACCGCCCCATTCGCCCCGCAGGCTTTTCTCATAAGCTTTTTCAGCTCCCATTTGACCAATCACATCACCTAATCTGTAGCCTTCCTGCTTCTTTTCTTTTAACTGGTCGGCGGTCAGTTCTCGCGTATAGCCTAATACATGAGCTAATTGCTTGCCGTGGGGATAGTAACGAACGGCTTCTGTATGAATTTCTACGTCTTTAAGTTCGGTTTGATACTCCTTCAATGCTGTGATTTGCCCTTCGTTCAAGTCACGAGCAATTCGTATGAGTGAAGAAGAGTTAGCACCTGCCTCTTCTAGTTTTTTTTCAATCTCTTCTTGGGGAACGTCAACAATTTGAGATAGACGCGCTCCCACAACTGACCATGCTGGCTTGGTATGTGCCATCGGCCACAAATATACAGAGCGGGGATAGCGAGTACTGGCTAAAAGTTTGCCATTGCGATCAAAAATATTGCCTCGTTCTGGTTGTTTGGGGATCATCCGAATTCGATTTGACTCAGCTCGTTTTCGGTGGCTTGCTCCTTCAGTAATTTGCAAATATGCTAAACGAATGCTGATTCCTGTCAGCATCAATAGAGTAAATATAATTAAAAATATTGGCTGGAAACTCCGTCCGACTGTACGTGTATTTTTTTGCCCGCCAAGTGGAGATGGTTTTAGGAAAGTCATAAAGCAAAGAGAATTGTAAAATTAAAATTATCTATCTGTAAATAACTCTGCTAAATTATTAGCAGGTATTTAACGGCAAACTAAGTGGCAGTGATTAATTGTTTTCAATTGATACCATAAGCTCATCTCTTCCATTGCCTGACCCAAAGGTTTTTTGAATTTTGAACTTTGCACAGTAGTGGTCTGTCCCATTAATTTTGCTGTGTTCGTAGTAAGTACTGAATTACTTAAAAATCTAGGACTAAAGTCCTTACTACGAAATTTTTCAGCCCTCATAACTAATGCGATAAACCACTAATGGTATATCGCATTAGTTATGAAGAGTAAATCAGTTTTTAAGTTTCTCTTCCTTATCTCTCAATACGGTTCGGTTAACAAAGTTATCTGTTGAGACGAGCTGTTCTTGAGCAGGGGGAGAAGAGAAGCACAGGAAGAGAAATTGCTTAATAATAACTCTCTTCCCTCCCCTGCTTATCCGAACCGTATTGGGGTTCGAGGGGATAATTTAGGAAATTACTAGCTTTCGGAAGTTTCCTGGGAGAACTTCTTATGGATGGTTTTAGTAGATTCCCCATCAGCAGCTACCGTTATGAGATAGTCCATTAAACCATCTGAAAAGGGAAGACGTAGGTGGAAAGTACCATCAGGTTTGATTTTGATGGAATGGCCACCAATGTTTACGCTTGTATTTGGTTGGGTTGCTCCGTGAATAATCAACTCAGCATCTGCTACAAACCAAAAATCTTCGTGGGAACGGCTGAAAACCCGAACATTAGGTGAACGGGCTATGAGTAACCAACGTAGTTCACCGCCGTAGGCATCGCCACCAGCGATATAGCCAATTTCAACCATGTAGTCGCGATCGCTGACGGGAATAGCCACAAAGCGATCGCGTGTTACCTCTTCACATTCATACTGCTGTACAAGCTGGGGACTTTGATAACTCAAGTCAATCCCTGTCACATCATACAGCCGCACTACCAATTGGGAGCCGCCCTGTTGTCGCACTGCTTCGTTCTGAGCCTTGGAAATGTGCCAAGAGACATAAGCCCATTTGGGAGTGCGGGGTGTGAGCAAAATACTGCTCTCCTCTTCACTACTCTCTTCTGGGACATCTACCAAGCCAATAGGTGTTTCGCTTGTTAACGCTACATCTTCAACGGTGGAATCTGTATGAACAATAGGTGTTTTGCTTGTTAACGCTACATCTTCAACGGTGGAATCTGTATGAACAATAGGTGTTTTGCTTGCTAATGCTACATCTTCAACGGTGGAATCTGTATGAACAATAGGTGTTTCGCTTGCTAAGGCTACATCTTCAACTATGGGATCTGTAGTCACTGGACTGAAGACACGAACGATCGCTGAACGGGCGATGAACAACCAGTACTCGCCATAAGCGACATAGCCAATTTCAGCTATGTAATCGCGATCGCTGCTGGGAATTTCCACAAAGCGATCGTGTGCTGTCTCGTCACATTCATACTCCTGCACCAGGTGGGGACTTTGATAACTCAAGTCAATCCCAGTTGCATCATACAGCCGCACTACCAATTGAGAGCCACCCTGTTGGCACAACGCTGCCTTCTTGGTTTCGGAAATCTCCCAAGAGACATGAGCCGATGTAGAAGTATGCGGTGTGAGGACAATACTGCTCTCTTCTTCACTGATCTCTTCTTGGGCATCTGGCAAGTGAATATCTGTTTCATCAGCAATCCCTACATGATCAACTACGGGATCTGGAAGGACTGGACTGAAGACACGAACAATTGCTGAACGAGCGATGAACAACCAGCAATCGCCATCATTGATATAGCCAATTTCAGCTATGTAGTCGCGATCGCTAATGGGAATTTCCACCAAGCGATCGTGTGCTGTCTCGTCACATTCATACTGCTGGACAAACTGAGGGCTTTGGTAACTCAAGTCAATTCCAGTTGCATCATACAGCTGCACTACCAATTGAGAGCCACCCTGTTGGCGCAACGCTGCCTTTTTAAGTTCGGATATTTCCCAACAAACATGAGCCGATGTAGAAGTATGTGGTGTGAGCAAAACACTGCTCTCTTCTTCTGCATCTACCAAATCAACGGCTGTTTCGGCTGCGATTGGCACATTTTCAACTGTAGTATCACTTTCTCTTTGGGTATCTGATCCAGAAATGGTAGTCCAGCCTGCAATTCCTACGCCTGCTGCTACCGCAGCACCCGCTAAATCTGTGGAGTCAGTTTCAGCAATACTTTCTTCAACAATAGGCTCTGCTTGAGATTCTTCCTTTGGCAAATTGACAGTGGGTTCAGCAGCATCCGCTACCACATTGAATAAATCTTCTTCTGATAATTCTGGCAAATCGAGCAGTGAGGATGTTTGTGCCGTTGATGGTTCTACATTGGCTGTCACTTCCTCAGATTCTGGTGAGGGCAATTCATCTACTGAGTCTGTATCTTCAGTTGAGGTAATACTCTGTAGCCAGTTCAATTCTGCCTGAAGTTGCTCATTTATCTGCTCTTCATTAATTTCTGTGTCCCAATATGCAAAATCAGATGTTATTTCTGGCACATCTGGTAATTCTGGGATTGGGGTTGTCTCCTCAGATAAAGGCAGTTCTACATCAGATTCTGGAATATTAAGCAGGTGAGGATATGAAGTATTTACTACAGCTGCTGGGGCTTCTATGTCCCATTCAATTTCATCAGAATCCCAGGCAATTTCATCAGAATCAGACTCAGGATTGTTAGTCTCAGTATAATTACTTTGATTATCTGTCTCAGCAATTGCATCTGTTTCTGTTTCTTTGTTGTTAAAGGCAGTCCAACTAGCCGCCCCGATACCCGTTGCTAAAGCCGCACCATTAGTTAAAGCTGCTGCTCCTAAGTTATTATTTTCTGAGCCATTAGCTACGCCTGATGTTGTGTTTTCATAGGAATTAGAGGTGCCATTAGTTCCTCGGACTAAATTTGATGTCCCTTGAGTAGCATTGTGGGTTAGGTCAGATTCTGTTTGAGCATAGATGTTGAAAGGAGTGCGCTCAGGGCTTTCTTGCTCTTGCAAGTGCGGCACTGCCTGCTCCTCAAGCATCGCTCCGTTAATGGAGGGAGATGTGCTGGCGTTGAGGACTGCCATTTCTCCATCTTCTGTGCTGGGTGGACGAGGATCTGATTCTGGTAAGTTGTCTATTTTCTCAGTAGACAATGGGCGTTTTCCCAAAACCCACCATAGAAACGCTCCAGCTACAGGAGTAAAAAACAAAGGTAGGAGCAACCAGAATGGTGTTTCTCTATTGATAATTGGACTGGGTTGTGCAGTAGCAGGAGCCACAAATGGCTGTTCGGCAAATGCAGAAGTAGTTGCACTAGGGGAAGGCGTAGCAGCAGGTGTCGTCTGGACACCGGGGGAAGCCGTGACAGTTTGTAATACGTTGGTTGCGATCGCCTCTGCTTCGGCAGTTCTACCTTGTTCTATAGCCTTCTTTCCTGGATCTGCAAGGGTAAAGCCGAGAAAATCTACTATGCTTAAACTCGGATTTTTTTTGTAAACGTAGACTAAAGGTTGCGAAAAGGGATATTTCTCATCACCTGGTAAGGCTTTATCTAATTGCAGAACTCGCACACCTTTCAATTTTGATACGTCATTAGCTAATACATAGCTGATGCCGTCTTTGTCCAGTTGTTTGATAATTTCTGCGGTATTATCCTCAGTTAGTTGGGTAGCATTGTTCCCTGTAGTAAATTCAGCAGTCTTGAAGGCTGGGTAAGTCCGAAAAGTATTGCGAGTTTCACTCGTGTTAGGGTGATCGATTAACCGAATCTTCCCTGGAGGGCCTCCTAATTGTGACCAGTTTGTAATTTGTCCTCGGAAAATCCGGGCGAATTGCCTACTAGTCAAGTTTCCTTTAAAAGGATTATCTTCACCAACCACGATCGCAATCTTCTCACGGCGCAAGCGAAGTTGCTCTAGTCCTTGGGCTTTTTCTGCTGGCGTCAACCCACGTCCCATTGCTGCTATGTCGATTTTGCCATCTAGTAATGCTTTCAGTGCCGTATCAGTGCCGTTAGCAGCAACTTCAACCTTTGCGCCGGGATACTGTTTTTCAAAATTTTCTTTCAGGCTTTGGTTGATTGCACCCAAGCTAGTTGAACCATCAATCCGCACTGTCGCCCCATTCTGCACTGTTTGCGGCAGTGTAAAAGAGGGAGCTTCAGGTTTAGATTGTGCCAGCATGGGTTCTGACACCAGTAAACTTGCTGCCATAGGGGTGGTGGCTAAGGTAAGCCATAATACCAGTCGGACTATCGAAATATCTTTTTTTTCTTGTTGCCACATATGCCTCTTAATTAAAGTAAAAAATAGAAAGCCTGCCAGCCTTAATCATTATCTTTTTATGGATTATGCAGGAGACGCGCTAATTATACATCCCTGTTATATTTCTTATCAGTTATTGTAAATATTTGTGTCACTATATACCTGGTCTGTTAACTCTTTTTACTTTGCTGGACAAAATTTATTTAACTAAATTTTATGCTTAAGTGTTATTATATATACTTTGATTACGCATTACTGAATGATGGTCATGCTGGAAAAACTAGCTAAATAAATAATAAAGATAGTATATAGCGGTTCCCGCATGAGTAAGGTACAGAAAAAATAATTAACCACCAATGAACACACATACTCATAAAGACTCGGTATTGCCGTGTCCATACCCACTACTCATTGAAACGAGATATCGCTATAAACAAATTAAGTATATTGTTTGGTATCAAATTCAACAGTTATCAGTTAACATAATTGGGTTTAAGTACACTACTCTATCAGCAAACAATTAACTGATAACTATTTTAAACCCCCTATTATCCGCTTGATAACTGTTGACTATTCACTAGTTTAAGCTTTACTTAAATAGTGTAATAATTATACATTTTAGGTCTTTTTAAGATGTTTAAATTGCCAGAGATGAGTCAACAAAATCTACACAAAAAATCAGCTTTGGCAGATCCGGCTTGGCTAGTATTAGAAATCATCGCAGTCTTGGCATTAATCTGTCTTAAGAATTTGTTGTTTGATATCATGGCAAGTAATGATATTGACGCTCTACCTTTAGCAAGACAGTTCGCCGATCATAGCTGGGTTCCGGGAGATTGGTCTGTTAACCAACCACCTGTTTATCGAGTGTTGTTCCAAACTTTATTTGGCTGGATCATAGGAAAATTGGGGTTTCTGGCTAGTTCGATAATAGGGCGGTTATTTTGCTACAGCTTGATAGCTTGGGGACTAGTACTCATAGGTCGAAAACTAGGATTGAATTTGCTATTGTTGATATTGGCGGTTGCAATGTTCCTCTCAGGAAATCAAGGTGTTGCTGCTGGGGAAAGGATCATAGGAGCGCTAGAAACAAAAATATTTGCTTATGCTATGGTTTTGTTGGCCATAGCGTTCATGCTAAGGAAACGTTATCGCCTGACGGCTTTTCTGTTAGGGCTAGGAACTTCATTCCATGTTCTAGTAGGCGGTTATGCAACTCTGTTTGTACTAGTGTGGGTGATTTTAAGACGAAAAACCCGTTTTCCTAGTATGCGAGAATTGGGGTTTATTGTTCCTTTATACCTGATAGCAAGTGTATTCGGTCTAAAACCGATAATCGAAGAGTTGTCCAGCCCAACCCCTACAAGCCCCATATCGATTTCTTATATATATGTCTTTCTCAGGATGCCCCACCATCTGAATCCCTTATCATGGCCTGCACATTGGTGGATAACTCCTATATTTTTTCTTGTAATGCTCGTGAGCAGTGCTGGCGTTCTTTGGTTCAATCGTCCAACTAAAGCGCTATCTCAACAGTTTGAACAGTACGAAGCTCGTATAGGACTATTTGAATTTACCCTGATCAGTCTAATCCCATATCTACTGGGAGTAGTCGTTGCTCCATTCGACTCTCAAGGAAGCTTGCTACAATATTACCTTTTCCGCGTAGGTGACGTAATGTTGCACCTCAATGCCTGCTTTTTGTTTGTCTGTGCTTTGGATCAAATCTTCACAAGTAGAAAACAACAAAAAGTGTTGGTATTTCTATGTAGTCTGGCGTTGAGTATAAGCATTGTCAAAGGATTCCATAACTTTCAGAAATATTTTCAGTCCACACTTAATTTTCCTAACGAAGTGCAAAAGGTAGATCCGCAGTGGAAAGATATGGCTGCTTGGGTGCGAAAAAACACCTCAAAAAATGCCATATTCATATCTCCACCGGTTGAATTTGCTAACTTCATCTGGCTAACAGAGCGTCCAACCATTGCTAAATATAAGCTCATGGCTCAGACTAAAACTGCGACATTAGAATGGTTTTCACGTATGCGTGACTTGAGTGGTAACTTTAACGGGGTTGATCCATTAACTAAATTTAATGAAAAACTACTTACAGACGGCTACAATAATTTGACAACTGACCAGGCTAAGGCACTAATCATAAAATATCACGCTTCGTATTTAGTAACTCGCATTCAACATCAGCTATATTTGCCAGTTGCTTACCGTAATAAATCTTATGTTCTTTATCAAAAACAGCAAGATTGGAGCTACTAAAAATTGATAATTTATTCTATGAATTACTTTGATTGAGATAACAATGACAATCTGGTTTATCAATCAATGACTCCACCAAGGCATTCAGAGCAGTAGCAGCTAAAGCGCCACCTCCCAAAGTGCCTGCAACTGTAATAAAAGGTATCTCTTGTTGCATCAGTTGTCGCTTGGCTGCGGGAGCATGACTAAAGCCAATGGGCATTGCTATTATTAATGCAGGCTGAATTTTCTGGTTGGTAATCGCCTCACAAACTTCTACAAGTACTGAGGGAGCATAACCAACCACCAGGATACAAGCCTTACTTACTTGCTGCAATTTTTCTCGCCATTCTCGATGCTGCCAAAAGGCAACTTCTGCTTCTGTAGCGGTGGTAATATGGGGATTATCAATCAAGGTTTCAATGTGGCATCCCAAGTGAAGTAATCGGGTTTGATCTAAAGCAGCAGCAACCGTTTGGGTATCGACAACAATTTGACACCTTGAAGATAAAGCTTCTCGACTAGCTGCGATCGCACCTGGACTCAATTTAATAAAGGATACTAAACTCACATCGCCACAAGCTAAAACCAACTGAGAAATTAAGTGTTGTTCAATTTCCGAACGGTGAGATAAATCAGGTAGTAAGCGTTGTAGCGATTCTGAAAAAGCTTCCGAGTGGGTATGAATTTCTGCATCCAAGCCACTCCAGAGATTTTCCAATCCCCCCAATCCAGCTTGAGTTTCGACATCAAGTAACTTGAGTTGCGCCAAAACTTCCGCCTGCATAATTTGACAATGGCGATCGCGCCCCAATAATCCTTCTAATGCTGATGCAGTTTGTCGCAGTTGAGAAATTTGTTGCATTACCGCGCGATATTGCTGCTGGAGTTGTCCCATCAGGTTAACCGTTGTATCGGCTTCTGGTTCCACCTCCAAAATATTGCGGATATGGTTTAGCTGAAACCCTTGCTGCTTGAGTGCTACAATCCGTTGCAACCGCAGGACATCTTTTTTGGTGTAGAGACGGTAATTACTAGGCGATCGCACGGGTTGCGGTAATAGTCCTAATTGATGGTAATGGCGCACCATGCGCGGAGTTAAACTGCCGCCCACTGCATCGGTAAGTTCTTTAATAGTTAAGCAACCAGCGTTCATTATCAATATATATTCGCTTTAGCATAGATTTTTTCCTACTAGTGCAATTTTAAAGCTAACAGTTAAATCGTCCCATTTACCTACATCCCGCTTTTGAAAAACACTCCCAGAACCCAGATAAAAATTTAACTCTGCGTACCTCTGCGCTTCCCTTAGCGCCCCTACCCTGCGGGAAGGCGTACCCCTACGGGGAAGCAAGCTACGCGTAGCGTCTCGTAGAGAAACGCCTATGCATTTCAAAATCATTATAAACCTTGACATTAACATTAATGTCAAGGTTTAGCATGAGAGAGTCCTTGTTAATTCACATCTCATGCTCTACCCACAGCGTTTTAACCAATTCACCAGAGAACACGCAGATACCTTAGCAGCCCTCCTTTGTGGGTTACTGCTATTTCTCGGATGGTTCGCCTTACATCTTGGCGCTTTAGGATTAGCATTCCTGCTGCTACCTGCTGCTTATGTAATTGGTGGTTACGAAAGTGCGCGGGAAGGATTGACTACTCTCTTCAAAGAAAAAGAACTCGATGTAGATTTGTTGATGATTGTGGCGGCGATTGGTGCTGCTAGTCTCGGTTTATGGCGAAGAGAATATCATCTAATTATTGATGGGGCAATTTTGATTCTCATCTTTGCCATCAGTGGCGCACTAGAAGGTTACGCCATGCAGCGAACTGAGCGGAGTATCAGGAGTTTGATGAGTTTGACACCAGATACAGCAAGGGTTTTGCTTCAGGGAAGGGAAGAAGAAATTCCTATCAGTCAGCTAAAAGTCGGTAATGAGATTGTCGTCAAACCTGGAGAGTTAATTCCTACTGATGGGATAATTTTATCTGGTTACAGCACCCTCAATCAAGCTGCAATCACGGGCGAGTCTTTACCTGTAGAGAAAACAGTGGGCGAAGAAGTATTTGCTGGCACACTCAACGGTTATGGTGCATTGCAGATTAAGGTACACAAACCAGCCCAAAGTAGTTTAATTCAGCGTGTGATTCGCTTGGTAGAACAAGCGCAGACAGAAGCACCACCTTCGCAAGAGTTTATTGATCGCTTTGAGAAAGGATATGCCAAAGTCATTGTAGTCGCTGGGATATTACTGGCAATTTTACCGCCATTCCTCTGGGGCTGGGATTGGGAAACAACAATTTATCGCGCCCTTACTTTCCTTGTGGTGGCTTCTCCCTGTGCGCTGATGGCTGCAATTATGCCCACCCTGCTTTCAGGAATCGCCAATGGTGCAAGACAAGGGATTTTGTTTAAGAATGGGGCGCAGTTAGAGAAAATTGGCAAAGTCCGAGCGATCGCATTTGATAAAACTGGTACTCTAACAACAGGACAGGTGCAGGTATTCCAGGTAGTTTCAGTTAATGAATACACAGAATCAGATGTATTAAAAATTGCTGCTAGTGTAGAATCATCTTCCGAACATCCCATTGGTAAGGCAATTGTGCAGGCAGCTGGTGATTTAAATTGGGTTGGTGCAATCCAAGTGCAAGCTATACCTGGACAGGGAATTATCGGAATTTTACAACAACAACAGGTAATTGTTGGCAATGCCGTTTTTGTGCAGCAGTATGTGACAAATTTACCGGAAGAATTGCAAGAAATAGTTCAATTTTGGGAGCAACAGGGTAAAACTGTGGTTTGGGTAGCACAGGGAGTAGAGGTGATGGGTGTAATTGCGATCGCAGATGAAGTAAGATCGCAAGCAGCCGCAACCATTACCCGCTTAAAGCAACTGGGAATTGAGCAAATTGTCATCTTAACCGGGGATAATGAAGAAACTGCTCAAAGTGTCGCCAAAGCAGTAGGAATCGAGCGGGTATATGCTCAACTCTTACCAGAAGATAAGCTTGATGTTATTCGCAGTCTACAGCAACAATATCAAACAGTTGCAATGGTGGGCGATGGAATTAATGATGCACCAGCTCTAGCCCAAGCATCTGTAGGTATAGCGATGGGAATATCTGGCAGTGATGTGGCATTAGAAACCGCAGATATAGTACTGATGGCAGACAGGTTAGAAAAAATTGCGGTGGCGATGCATTTGGGAAGGCGATCGCAATCCATAGTCAAACAGAATATAGTCGTAGCGTTGGGTTTCATTATGTTGCTTTTGGTGGGCAACTTTCTCGGAAGTATTAACCTACCCATTGGCGTAATTGGGCATGAAGGCTCTACAGTGTTAGTTACCCTCAGTGGTCTAAGATTGCTGAAATAAAGCGCTCTATTTGCGAGAGGTTGCACACATTTTCATAATAGGCTATGCCAAATTAGGCATCTAATATTTCTGGCGTTGCAGAAAAAACGGGATGATTTAGCAACTTCTAAAATTCCCCCCCTGCTTCCCCCAATTTATCCCACTGTTCTGCAACGTTATATTTCTTTTGCGATCGCTTCTGTAAGTAGCAGCTATCACCATGTTAATTTTTTAAAAGTCGGGTTGCATAAATACGGGATAAATTGGCGCGTGAAAGCATTGATAACTCGTTCCAAATTCGGCTAAATTATCCTATGATTCAGCAACGCCTAAAAGTCAATAATAGTGAATCAACAATATATCTATCATGGTGTAATGATAGCTATATTGTTATAAATATTAATATTAATCGTGTCGCCACCTAAGGTATTGTTCATAGAAACATCATTCAATAATCCCCCAGTGCCGTGCAACATGTTCTTTTTTATGATTCGGAGTGCAACTTTCCCTACTCCAGTGAGTCGCTGCTGGTGCCAGGGAGCAAGATCGGTGGCACAGAGGGGTCGGTCATCCGCATTGCCGAGGGATTGAGCAAACGATACCGAGTCAGTGTTGGACAGCACAACCGGATCAAACACGAAAAGTCTACAGACCACAACATCCACTGGCTGACCAAAAAAGAAGCCACTGACTCCTCGTTGGATGTCGATGTCGTCGTCGTGCTCAGGAGGGTCGGCGACTTACCTCTAATGAAGTGGTATCACCCACGCGCTCGGCTATTCGTTTGGAGCCACGATTGGCTCTTTCCCGGCCCCTCAGGCTTCTCGCGTGCGAGCTTAACTTGGCGTGCGAAAATTGAGATGCGTTTCCTGCTTCATGCTTGTTACGACGCAGTTAACGTTGGAGTGTCTCGCACTCATATGGAAAACATCCGTGACAGCCTCAACAAGACACGGCTGATCGGCCCCCTTCGCGATCGCGTGCGACTTGACTATGTTTATAACTCTATTCCTGAAAATATTAATGTTTTACCTGAAAGCGCTGCATATGATCCGACGAAACTTATCTTCGTCAGCGCACCCTGGAAAGGGCTAAATATGGTCTTGAAGTCTTTCAAGACGATCCGCCAACATATTCCTGACCTAAAGTTGCATGTCGCAAGCCCTGGATATGGATATCAGCCGGCTGAAAAGTTGGACGAGTCGTTAACCGAAAACGTTATTTTTCTTGGAAGCCTTTCACACGCCGCAGTTCTGCATGAAATGAGGTCAGCGTTGTGTGTTTTCTATCCAGCCAACAAAGTACCGGAGACGTTTGGCCTTGTATTTGCAGAAAGCAACGCCGTTGGAACACCGGTGCTGACTCATCCCATTGGAGCTGCTCCCGAACTGCTCACCCCAGAGCAATTGGTTGACGCTAGGGACACAAATGCAATCATCGAGCGTCTCAGGTTGTGGAAGAATGGTGGACGGCCAGTTGTGAGAGCAAAAGAAGAGTTCCGACTGAGCAATGTTATTCGTTCGTGGGAGCGGGTGCTGTTTTCGCAGGGTGCCTAGCAGCTTGTTGAAGAAGATATGTAGCGACAGTTAAGAGGGTGATAACTGCCGCTACAATTGGGTGAAATGAACTACAAAAAACAGAGACTCAATCCTCAGCTTTTGTTGAATATGCAACAGTTTTACCATCCAAGGGCACTGCTTCTGTTTGCAGTTGTTGATGCCGATTTGGTTTGATAAAGCGCTCTGTCGCCGTCTTAATCACGATATACAAAATTGGCACTACAAACAAACTCAAGAAAGTCGCAATTAACATCCCACCAAAAACTGCTGTTCCCAAAGATTGGCGACTCGCTGCTCCTGCACCTGTGGAATTAGCCAAGGGGAAAATTCCTAAAAGAGTAGCAAAGGCAGTCATCAAAATTGGACGTAACCGTTCTTGTGAAGCTTCAATTACTGCTTTAGTCATCGAAAGACCTTGATCTCGCAATTGGTTAGCAAACTCAACAATCAAAATAGCGTTCTTACTAGCCAAACCAATCAACATTACTAGACCAATTTGACAGTAAACATCATTAGAAAAACCCCGTAACGATTGAGCTACAAGCGCTCCAAAAATAGCTAAGGGAACTGATAACAGAATGATAAAGGGGTCAATGTAGTTTTCGTATTGAGCAGCTAGTACCAAAAATACAAATACCAATCCTAATCCAAAAATTAGGGGTGCTAAACCACCAGAATCTATTTCTTCTAATGCAGTCCCTGACCATTCGTAACCGTAACCAGCAGGTAAAACTTCTTTTGCAACTTGTTCCATTGCTTTAATTGCGTCTCCCGAACTAGAGCCAGGGGCGGCGGCACCATTAATTTCAATTGAGCGGAACAGATTGTAGTGATTGATAGTTTGCGCTCCCACAGTCGGAGTAACTGTGACTAAGTTACTCAAAGGAATCATTTGATTGTTTTGAGAACGAACGTATAGTTTACCAATATCTTTTGGGTTGGAACGAAACTGTTGATCTGCCTGGATATACACCCGGTAATTGCGCTGCTGGAGATTGAAATCATTTACATATTGCGATCCTAAAGCAGTTTGTAAAGTACTGAAGACATCATCTATAGAAACTTGCAATGATTTGGCTTTATTGCGGTCTACTTCCACAAGCAATTGTGGTGTATCTGCGGCAAAGGTACTAAATACAGCTTGTAATCCTGGTGTTTGATTAGCTTTACCTAGCAACTTACCCATTGATTGCACCAAATTTTCTAAACCACTGTTACCTCTAAGGTCTTGCAGTTGAAAGACGAAGCCGCCAAAGTTGCCTAAACCCTGAATTGGGGGCGGGTTCACAGGGAAAACTCTGGCTTCTGGGATTGCCATCAACTTGCCTTGCAAGCTGCCAATAATCGCCTGTACTGATTGATCAGGTTTTGAACGCTCATCCCATGATTTTAAAGTGGTAAATATGATGCCGCTATTGGCGGTACTACCACTAAAACCAAATCCTCCGATCGCAAAAGTTCCTAGTACTTCAGGAATTTGCAGAATTTCTTTTTCTACCTGTGCAATCACATCGCTGGTATATTGCAACGAAACCCCTTGCGGTCCTTGGATAATTGTGATGAAGTAACCTTCGTCTTCATCGGGTAGAAAAGCTGTCGGTACTGTCATGTACAGCCAAGCAGTCATTCCCAAGGAAACAATAAACAACCCAATTACAATACCTTTGATGCGTGCGAGAAAGGTAAGCGATCGCTTATAACTATGCTGTACCCAGTCGAGAAAGCGATTTATCTGGCCAAAAATCCAACCCAGCCAGCCGGAAGGTCTTTGTCCTTGACGCAGCAACACCCCACACAAAGAAGGTATCAGAGTCAAAGCCAAAAAAGTCGAAATCCCAATGGAAAAGGCGATAGTCAGCGCAAATTGCCGATAAAGTGCGCCTGTGGTTCCCGGAAAGAACGCCACTGGTACAAACACCGCCATCAATACCAGTGAAGTTGCAATAACTGCTCCAAATAGTTCCGCCATTGATTCACTGGCGGCTTGACGAGGATTTATACCTTTATCCTGAATAAAACGGCTGATTTGCTCTACTACAATGATCGCATCATCTACCACCATCCCTGATGCTAAAGTCAGACCAAACAAAGTCAAACTATTAATCGAAAAGTTAAAAACTTTGACGAAGGCAAATATCCCAATGAAGGAAAGCGGAATACTAATTGCGGGAATTAGGGTACTTCGCCAGTCCTGCAAAAACACAAAAATTACAATTACAACCAGCACTACCGATTCAATCAGGCTCTTAAGCACTTCTGCCATCGACTCTTCCACAAACATGGTTGTGTCAAAAGCTACCTGATATTTCATACCTGGGGGAAAACTTGGAGCCAATCGCGCAATTTCGGCTTTGACTCCCTTGGCTACATCCAAGGCATTACTACCAGGAACCTGATAAATCCCTAGACCGACAGCATAGTTACCACGAAATCGTAGAAATGAACTGTAGTTTTCTGCGCCCAGTTCTGCTCTACCGACATCTTTGAGCTTGACTAATGTGCCATCATCTCCAGTTTTGAGGACAATTTCTTCAAATTCTGATGGTTCTGCTAATCGGCTAGCAGCACGCACATCAAGTTGATACCTTTGTCCTTCAGGAGCCGGTTCTTGTCCTATTCTCCCTGCACCAACTTGCAAGTTTTGTTCAGATAAAGCATTTGCTACATCCTGAGTTGTTAGCCCCCGATTGGCAAGGCGACTCGGATCTAACCACAGGCGCATTGCATAGCGGCGTTCGCCAAAAATTTGGACGTTGCTTACGCCTTTGACTCTTTTTAAAGCATCTGCTAAGTAAAGGTCGGCATAGTTGCTTAAGAATATATTGTCGTACTCTTTATTTTCAGCGTATAAACCAATCGCCAAGAGAATGTTACTAGATTCTTTCGATACCCGCACTCCCGTGCGCTGCACAGAATCTGGTAGTTGTGGTTGGGCAACAGAAACCCGATTTTGCACATCCACAGCCGCAATATCTTTATCCCGTGATGAATCAAAGGTGGCTGTAATGGTACTAGTACCATCGTTACTGCTGCTGGAAGTGAGATATCTTAGTCCCTCAACTCCGTTGATTTGCCTTTCTAAGATATTTGTCACTCCGTTTTCTACGACTTCTGCACTAGCTCCGCTATAGTTGGAAGTTACAGTGATTTGGGTAGGACTAATTTCTGGGAATCTTGCGATCGGTAGTGAGGGAATACTAATTAATCCTATTAAAAGGATGACGATCGCACAGACCGATGCAAAGATTGGCCGCTTAATAAAAAAGTCAACAAACATAGCTTAAAAATTGGGCATTGGGTATTTGGCATTGAAAAGAGGCAGAGGGGGAGTGCAGGGAGCAGAGGCGAAAGAGCTAATTTTTTATTCTCTCCTCTGCCCCTCTACTCCCTCATCTCTCATCTTCAACTAAAGCTTTCGACTACCCACTTCTTCCGGTGCAGGGGTAATGGGAGCGCCATTAGTTAGGTTAAGAATACCGGAAACAACAATTTTGTCCCCAGTTTTTAGTCCTTCGATAACTTGATAATTATTCCCCTCAATAACTCCCAATTTCACAGGTTTTTGTTGAGCTACGAGTTTAGGTGCTCCAGCTTGTTTTTCTGCTGGCGCTTCAGCTTTCTTTTCTGTTGGCGCTTCAGCTACAAACACAAAAGTCTCTCCACCTAGGCGAGATACTGCTGTAACTGGAATTAAAATTCCTGGACGTTGGTTCCAAATCACTTTGGTTTGGACTGACTGGCGATTGATTAGTTGACTTCTAGAATTACCAAAGTTGGCTTTTACCAAAACTGTTTGCGAATCTGAACTGGCATTTGGAGAGATGAAATTCACCTTACCCCTTGCTGTGGGTTTGCCTTGGGCGTTGAGCATTTGCACTGGTAATCCCAAGCGCAGCTTTTTGGCTTCTTCTAGGGGAACGGAAATATTCAGTTCTAATGAGTCGTTTCTAGTCAGTGTAGTCAGCTGGTCTGCTTTTTCTACATAATCTCCCACCTTTGTTGGAATATCACCAACAATGCCAGTGAAAGGTGCAAGGACTTTTGTGTATTGTACTTGGACTTGGGCAGCTTGGACTTGGGCAGCTGCTAGACTTACTTGCGATCGCGCTTGGGCAATTTCTTCTGGGCGAGAACCATTTTGTAGTTGCCTCAAGTTTTGTTTTTGTTGTTCCAGGGCACCACCTAGCTCATTAATACTTGAATTTCTACTTTTGCGGACTTGATCTAGGCGTTTCTGGGCTACGACAAGGGCAGCTTCAGCACTTTGTTGTTCTTTGACATATCCTTCTAGGACATCTTGGGAAACTGCACCCTCTTTTCTCAATTGTGAATATCGCTTGGCTCGTGACTGTGCTAGTTCAACATCAGATTTAGCTGACTGAATTTGAGCCTCAGCCTGAGCAATTTCTTCTGGTTGCGATCCTGATTGGGCATCTCTAAACCGAGCTTGGGCTTGGGCTAACTGCGCTCTGGCTTGGGCAACTTCTTCTTGTCGCGTACCTGCTTGGAGTTCAGCAAGACGTGCTTGGGCTTGTTCTAGTCCGGCTTTGGCTTGTGATAATTGAGCTTGGACATTATCACTTTCCAGGCTAATAATAGCTTGCCCTTGTTGAACACGGTTGCCCTCTTGGATGAAAATCTGGGTTATTCGTCCTTCAACCTGTGGCTTGATGATTGCCGAACGTGGAGCCTCTAAGGAGCCAATAAACTCTGAGCTTTCCTGCACAGTTTCAGTTTGCACAGTTGCTAGCTTAACGGGAATTGCCATAGGTTGACCAGCAGCAGGCCCGCCCGGTGGTGCATTGCTAGCATTAGTAGTTTGCCACCAGCGCCAACCAATACCAACACCTGCAATTAATAGGACGATTCCCAACAGCAGAGGCCAACGCCGCTTTTGAGGTGGCTTTGGCGATCGCTCTGGCAATGGTTGCGACTCTTGATTAGAATCATTAACAGAAGCCTGTTCTGTTTCAATAGGTAGGGTAGAATCAGGGAACTCAGAATGAGGCATATTCGGTTTCTCGTCTTGTGGATTTAGACTTGGGCAATCTAATGTTTGCTAAAAAAGGATTATTTAAATAGTTTTTAGCTCTTTTTTATTGATGTTGGTAACAAATATATATTTGGGTCTTTGGGCGATCGCTCACGTTGTCTAGCACCTGAAATAAATGTTGTCTAGCACATTATGTTTATTTTGTACATTACTTAGCTCAAATCATTTTCAAAGTGTAATTTATAAAACTTTTTTAGGTAGTATCAACTTAGTGTCTTAGCTGAAAGAGAAAACAGAGTTTATTTTGTTGTAGAAGAATCAACTGAACCTCCTACCTCCTGCAACGGCAAAGTGCTAATACCGCGCACAAATAAATTCACACAAGTTTCCACGTAGCATTCACGACTGTATTCTAGTGCGGTGGAGATATGGCTAAAACGTAAGATACCGTGAAGCAACATACCTGTGAAACTATCCACAGATGCTTTTAAATCTATAGCTAATAGTTGCTCTTTGTTCTGGAAATGACGAAATAAAGTTACCTCATTGACCGCAGCAACACGAGCAATTTCTCGCGTTATCGCTCCTGTTAAAGCTGCTGTTGCAAACACCTGAGTTGCTGCCTTGATCAAGCGTGCATGAGTTTGTGCCGTCCTTGATGCTAAGTTTTTCATAAGCGTTTGCAAGTGCTTGCTTGCATTATAACCACATAAAAGATGAGATGAATATAAGTTACAGATGAGTTTATCGCTCTTAAGTAGTAGTGAATACTGATCTTAGGGAAGAGAAAAGTATGGAGCAATGCCAACTCTTGGAGAGGCTTGTCTGCGACACGCTGCACGTAGCTTGCTTCGGCCTAGTAGTACGCCAACGCTATTAACTCAGCTTTATTTAAGTAACGTTGCAAGTTTCATCGAGTTATCCTCATCAAGAACGACGTGCAATTTAACCATTGTTCTCTAGATTCCTATTTTTGAGCAGTCTCAACTTCCTACACTTAGGTCACCCGATCGGTTGATTTTCAACTCACCCGAATGGGTGATTTAATTTTTCCTAATTACGGTTTTGTCTTCTCAACCGCTTAATGTTTGCTAATTAAGAAGCATCTCATTTTGGGAAAAAATCTCCACTATCCAGCCATATCAACCATCTACAACTGATTTCTTGGAATTTAATTTTGGCAAGATACCTAGAGGTGACTTTCGGTTAGCAACAATATGAGAAAGCAGCCCTTCATACCGATTAAGTGCTTGGTCAAAGGAATAGTTTTCTTCGGCAAACTGTCTTCCTGCCTTACCTAGCCTCGCCCCTAGAGTCGGATTAGCATATAAATCATGCACCGCAGCAGCCATTGCATTGGGTGATTCTGGCTCAACAATTATTCCACCACCACTGAGTTGGATTGCTTTTGCAGCAGTACCAGTGGCAGGAACTGAACCCACAATTGGGCGACCACTCGCCAACAATAGTGGTATTTTTGAAGGCATATTGAACGAAATGACATTGCGTTTTTGCACAATCAACCCTACATCAGATGCTGCTAGCATTTCGGGTAGTTTTTCTCGCGGCTGCAACGGTAGCAGCAAAACATTCTCTGCTCCATTTAAAAGACAATATTTCTGCAACCTTTGCAATGCTATTGATTCGCCAACGATAACAAAGACAATCTCCTTGATATGACGCAAGCAAACTGCTGCTTCTATTACTGTTTCTAAGCCTTGCGTTAGAGCAATATTGCCCGAATAAAGTACTACAAATTTTCCATCAAGTTGATGGCTAGATATCCACGAGTTGTTCTGTTTTGGTAATGGGCAGATGAAATTTACATTCACCCAATTGGGAATACAAACGATTTTATTAACAGGTACTCCCTTATTTACCAAATTCTCACGAAACCCATCGGCAATGACACTAATAGTGTGTGCCGACCGATATGCAAATTTTTCTAGGGCTGCAAGAGTTCGGATCATCCACTTGTTCTTCAATAGCCCGATACGTACCGCAGCATCTGGTAGGATATCTTGCACATTCAGAACTACTGGGCAGTTATATAACCAACCAAATATTGTTACTGGTAAAGTACCGAAAAGAGGCGGGACTGTTAAAAGAATTACATCAGGGCGTCCGCCTTTAAAAGCTTGGGGTAAGCTCGTGAAAACAAAGCTCAACTCCAGCAACAGCCGATCTAGGAGATTAGGTTTAGACTTAATTCGTATGTAACTTCGTTGAATGATGACGCCATTTATTTGTTCAGTAACGTACCACTTACCCCGATACTCATCGTAAATTTCGCGCTGAGGATAGTTGGGCATTCCCGTAACCACCCGCACTTGGTGACTTCGCTTTACTAATCCTTCTGCTAATTCAGTCATTAACGGAGCAATACCAATCGGCTCTGGATGATAGTTGTAGGAATAAATCAGAATGTGCATGAGCTATTTGTGATTTTTGTGAAGACAGCCTGAGATAATCGGATTTATTCCTTCATAGTCAGTATGGGCTGCTAATTTTATTCGTTATTTGAATTTATAAATTTGCTTCATTAACAGTGCATTAAACATTGTTAATAAATTTTTTAGTGGTTTTTAAAAGAGAATTTGTGTACTGCATAAAGCACTTAAAAATTCAAATATCACTTTGTGTAAACAGCTTAGGTTCTTAAAGGTTGTTGTAAAAATTCCAGAAGGTATAATTTTCTGGTTCTGACTTAAATGAATTACAACGAAAAAGCAAAGTTTCAGCTATGCGCTGTATATTTTGCTGTGTTTACAATTAGAGTAAAAGACCCTTTGAAAACATCCTTTTATAGACATAGGTTTTAGTTTTTGCTTATTTATGACAATATTTGTCCTGGTTGTTTCTGAACTAATGCCTAAGTTTAGAACTTGGGGGATTTTACCATCATATTCAAGATCGTGCATATAACCCGCATTCCGCCCTTTAAACTGGCACATAGTGTTGATGAGAATTAATGAGTTTTAATGATAGCCCTATCAATTCACTGAACTAGTAGAGCTAGGATAGAGATTCAGTAAATTTGGCAAGCTCTGACTAGAAAGCCCTAATTTCTAGCAAGAGGGTTGCTTTTTCTTCAAAGATGAACCTACACCCAAAGCAGCAAATGCTAGCAAACCCAGCATAGAAGCAGGTTCATGAACTTTGGATACCTGGATAGAGCGAGAATTTTGCTAAAAATATCTTTCATGGTCATAGCTCCAAAGTTGATTGAAATAATGCAAATATCAATGCATCAGACAAAACTAAGCTTACGATAGAAATATGTAGCCGTAAATACCGCATAAAACTGCGGTAGTAAATGTAATGAATCAATAAAGTGAAACACTTTTTTTGTGAAGTTTTGCATAAAATGCCAAGTTTATCTAAGTTAAAAACTTACGCAAAACATCCAAACTCTAGTAAAATGTGGCGGGAGTTTGCCTAATTTTAACAAGTAGCTTCAGCAGCTTGTTGTCTAGCTAATTGAAATGGCATAAGAAGCTCGGAATACAATTATGCGTAACTTTTGAGAGCTAGTTGCTACCCTGCCTTAACGCTAAGGGCGTAGCTTGCTTCCCCGTAGGGTTACAAGTCGGCATCGCAGGGGCGCACTGGCTCAAGATTGACTTTTGACTTCCGCGTTGCAGTACTAATTACCTAAAAATCACAAGCGATCGCTTGAGAATAACTGATAAAGTTGAGCTACGCAAAGTTGAAAACAGTGTTATATGCCTGCGTTTCTATTAGAAGTTGGTACAGAAGAACTACCTGCAAGTTTTCTCAGTGATGCTTTAGTGCAATGGCAGGAACGCATTCCCCAAAGCCTGGAAGCAAACAGCCTCAAGGGTGAAAGTGTCCAAGTGTACGGTACTCCCCGGCGCTTGGCGGTAGTAATTAAAGGTCTACCATCCCAGCAACCAGACCGAGAAGAAGAAATTAAAGGGCCCCCCGCCCAAGCCGCCTTTAAAGATGGTCAGCCGACAGCAGCAGCAGTAGGCTTTGCCAAAAAACAAGGCGTGGAATTAGATGCGCTGTTGCTTCGCCCCACTGACAAAGGGGAATTTGTCTTTGTGCAAAAAAGAATTCCCGGTCGTCCTGTGGCGGAAATTTTGACAGAACTTATTCCCCAGTGGATTTGGGGTTTAGAAGGTAAGCGGTTAATGCGTTGGGGAAATGGAGATGCGAGGTTTTCCCGACCAATTCGTTGGCTGGTAGCTTTGTTAGATGATACGGTACTGCCTTTAGAATTAGTGAATGGTTCTACAACGATTCAGAGCGATCGCATTTCTCAAGGTCATCGGGTTTTACATCCTGAACCTGTGACAATTGCCCAAGCTACTGATTATGTTACCGCTCTCAAGTCTGCTTATGTGACCGTTGACCCAGAAGAACGGGTAAATATTATCAAAGAGCAAGTAAAAGCAGTAGCAGAAAATTTAGGCGGGTATACAGTATTTTACCCCGATTTGTTAGAGGAAGTAACTAACCTTGTAGAACATCCTTCCGCAGTTGTTGGTAAATTTGAACCAGAATTTTTGGAATTACCAACTGAGGTAATTACTGAAGTCATGGTTACTCATCAGCGTTATTTCCCTGTATTCAAACCAGATAGTTCTGAGCAAGAATTATTGCCCAATTTCATCACAATTTCTAACGCTGATCCCAAGAAATCAGATATTGTTGCTGTCGGAAATGAAAAAGTAATTCGTGCCAGATTAGCTGATGGCAGATTTTTCTACGAAGCTGATTTAACTAAGCCGATAGATAGCTTTTTACCGCAATTAGAAAAAGTCACTTTCCAAGAAGAATTGGGTTCGGTGCGTACCAAGGTAGATAGAGTAGTCAAAGTTGCCGAGCGAATAAGCACCCAATTAGAATTAGCGGAAAATCAAAGCCAAAAGATCCAACGTGCTGCTTTATTATGTAAAGCAGATTTGGTTACTCAAATGGTGTATGAATTCCCCGAATTGCAAGGCATTATGGGAGAAAAATATGCCTTAGCCAGTGGTGAAGATGCCGAAGTAGCAAAGGCAATTTATCAGCATTATTTGCCAACAGGAGCCGGTGATAATTTTCCCGAAACACTCACGGGTCAAATTGTCGGTTTGGCAGATAGATTAGATACCTTGGTGAGTATCTTTGGTTTAGGTTTAATTCCCTCTGGCTCGTCTGATCCCTTCGCTTTGCGCCGTGCGGCTAACGCTGTAGTTAAAATTACTTGGTTTTATAATTTGCCGATAAATTTAGATAATTTATTAGCGCAAATATCCACAGACTTTGCAGCAAAATATCACAAAGATCAGGCATCATTAACCGCAGCGTTACAAGAGTTTTTCTTACAACGCATCCGCACTTTACTACAAGAAGAAAAGATTGATTACGACTTGGTAAATGCAGTTTTGGGAGAAAATGACCCAGAATACACAGAACGGGCGTTAAAAGATTTATTGGATGTACGCGATCGCGCCTTATACTTACAACAAATCCGCAACGACAGTACCTTAGATAACATATACGAAACCGTTAACCGTTCCACACGATTAGCCGCCCAAGGTGATTTGGATACAAAACAGCTAGAACCGACAACCGTAGTCCGTCAAGAATTATTCCAAAAGCCCTCTGAGACAGCTTTGTATAATGCCTTAATCGAATCAGTGCCGCAAACTCAAGCAGCACAGCAGACACGAAATTATCAATTGTTACTAGCAGCACTAGGAAAAATTGCTCCGACAGTTAGTAACTTCTTTGATGGCCCAGATAGCGTATTAGTTATGGACTCCGATCCAGAAGTTAAACGTAATCGATTGCACTTACTTGGATTAGTTCGCAATCATGCCCGTGTTTTAGCTGACTTTGGGGCGATCGTCAAAAATCTGTAGCGTAGATCAACAAAAAGTTGTGTAATTTTTGCCAATAGACGCTACTATAGGGAGTGCTTAACCAGGGACACTCTGCTGCAATCTATGTCCAGAGCTACTGTAATTGGATTGGGAAAGTCCGGTGTTGCTGCGGCGAGATTGTTGAAACGGGAAGGTTGGGAGGTAGAGCTAAGTGATAGCAACACCTCCGAAACCCTCCTACAACAACAACAAGAACTCGCTGCCGAGCAAATAATCGTAAAACTAGGCCAATCCCTAGAATTGAATGGTGCTAATTTACCCCAATTAATAGTCGTTAGTCCTGGCGTACCTTGGGATATTCCCGTATTAATCAAGGCACGCCAATTAGGTATAGAAACCATTGGGGAAATGGAACTCGCTTGGCGAAATTTGCAAGGGCTACCTTGGGTAGGAATTACTGGTACTAACGGCAAAACTACTACCACAGCTTTAATTGCTGCCATTTTTCAAGCAGCAGGCTTAAATGCCCCTGCCTGCGGTAATATTGGCTACGCCGCTTGTGATGTTGCCCTATCTTGGAGGGGGAGAGGGGCAGGGGGCAGGGAGCAGGGAGCAGGGGGAGCAGGGGAGGCAGGGGGAGCATTTGATAATTCCTCACTCTTAACTCCTAATTCCTCACTTTTAACTCCTCACTCTTCACTCGATTGGGTGATTGCGGAAATTAGCAGCTATCAAGTAGAGTCTTCGAGTTCTCTTGCGCCACGTATCGGTGTTTGGACGACTTTTACACCGGATCATCTTAGTCGCCATAAGACTTTAGAGAATTATTACAACATTAAAGCCAAGCTGTTGCGTCAGTCCGAATTGCAAGTGTTCAATGGTGATGATGCCTACTTGAGGCAGCAAGGTTTAAGTGCTTGGCCTGATGCTTATTGGACAAGTGCCAAAGGAAAAGATTTCCTGATTAGCGAAAAAGGCTTTTACATCGAGGACGACTGGGTTGTGGGAAAATTGACTGCAACCTCTGTACCAGAACCGATTGTGAAAGTATCCACTTTGCGGATGGTGGGAGAACATAATCAGCAAAATCTCTTGATGGCAGTAGCAACGGCACGATTAGCGGGAATTAATCGTGATGCGATCGCACTTGCAATTCGAGAATTTCCTGGCGTTGCTCATCGTTTGGAGCATATCTGCACTTGGGAAGGTATTAATTTCATTAACGACAGTAAAGCTACTAACTACGATGCTGCCGAAGTTGGTTTAGCATCCGTTAACAGTCCAGCGATTTTAATTGCTGGTGGAGAAGCTAAAGCAGGTGATGATACTAGCTGGCTAGCACAAATTCAAACCAAAGCTGCTGCTGTGTTATTGATTGGCTCTGCTGCACCCACATTTGCCCAACGCCTCCAAGAGGTGGGGTATTATTCTTACCACATTGTAGAAACTATGGAAAGGGCAGTTCCTAGAGCGGCGGAATTAGCTAAGGAGTATGAAGCGCCTGTGGTGTTGCTATCTCCGGCTTGTGCAAGTTTCGATCAATACCCGAATTTTGAGGTGCGGGGCGATCGTTTCCGTCAGTTGTGCCTTGCTTGGGCGCAAGCACAGAAGGTTCAATACAATTCGATTCTTTCATCTCCTCTGCCTAATTAATTCGGCATTGCTGATTACAATGTATGAATCTTGGTGTAGAGATGTTGCAATGCAACGTTTTTACAAAAGTTTTGAAATCACGCAAAATCATTTTCATACATCAATTCAGGAACGCCACTAATTCACTGTGTAGCTGCAAGTCACACAGTGAATTCATTATGTAAAATTATTAACAATTTTGGTATTTTATAGCAAATAACTGTACTATACACAGCTGATAATAATACTGTGCAGCCAGGAGAGATTTATGAAATTCAAAATGGTCACAGCTTGGCAATATGCAAAGAAAAATTTTGTTTTCCCAAGAAATATTATATTTTTTGGGTTGGTACTTTTGCTAATTTTAGGTTTTAGTACGATTTTAAACTTCACACCATTGGCTCAACCTGCCACAGCTCAAGTGGGCCCATTCTCAACCACTATTCCACGTTATGCCGTAACTGCTGAATTTGGTAGAGATAGAGCAGGTAGCGATTACACATCTTTTCCGACTTCAGCATTTGCTTCAGACTGCCAAAAGTTTTGTATTGATGATAGCAGGTGTAGTGCTTATACCTATGTTCGACCAGGAGTACAAGGTACTAATGCTGTTTGTTATTTAAAATCTGTAGCACCACCATTAACACCAAATAGCTGCTGTGTATCCGGTGTGAAATTGTAAGCTAAAAGTGCGGTGCGAATTTTTGCCAATCTGTACTAGAAGGATTGTTTAGGGCTAATTTCGTGATTTCCGATAATTAGGTTTTGATGTAGTTTGCAACTTCAACCTCATGAGCGATGCTTGTAGGTTTAGGAATAGGTAAACCATCTTCTAGCATTCCTTCTAGATGAAATTCAATAGCTTCTGCAATCATCTGCTTGACTTCTTCTAAGGTTTCACCTGTAGTTACACAACCTGGTAAATCAGGGACATAAGCAGAGTAATTACTATCCGCCTTTTCAATCACCACTACGTAATGCATTGCCGTTCTCCTTATAACTGTGCTTGCCTCCAAATACTACTGAGAGTACCAGGGGCTAAGTCGTCAGACAATTTACCTGGAACTGTAACTAAACCTGGTTTATCTGGATGCTTAAACTGTCGATGACTACCTTTAGTTCTATCAAGATACCAACCATCAGCTTCCACTCGCTTGATCACATCACGTACTTTCATGTTACTACTTATCTGTACAGTTGAAATTTCTGTTACAGATATCGCTAATTGAGAAGTCAAAACTCAATAAGATTTCCTATTTTCTCATTTGGGAAATTTGCTTTTCGGGAATTAAAAGCCAAAGTTATTCAGTTCTTGGTAAGAGTTGGCGAGTTAAAAATGACAGCTTTTAAACTTAGCTAGATCATCGGTGAATGCGGATAACTAATTTACTCCTTTAAAAGGATGACACTTAATAGTAAACCATTTGCTGCTCTTAAAATAACATAACCAAAACAATAGTTAGAATTGCTTTCTTCATAATAATTAGTTTTCCTGGAATTATTAACATTATTTATAGGATTAAAGTTTTTGACTACGGGTTAGCCGTTGAGATTAATCTATACCTGTGTCACGTAGCTAGGTATTTAACGCACCTCAATCAAACCGTTGGGGCAGTTGAGTTTTTAGCGATGCCTGTGATAGTTTAGAAAGAAATTGGCTCGAAAATACCTCAAGGTAAGTCGCCAGCGTCAACACCTTGTTGTTTTTACAGCAAGGTGCTTAGTAAAAATACTGTTGCAAGCGGCGTATTGATTTTTTATCTCCCTTCAGAATCTCCAGATTTCTAAAGTGAATAATCAAGCTTTTCCAGAGCTATATTTCCTCTCTCACAGATAAAATTTATATATGAACGCTACACAAGAAAAACTAAAAGTTCAGCTTGAGCAGGCAATAGTTGCGGCTTTTGGCGCTGATTTTGGTGGAGTAGATCCAATTTTGGTTTCTGCTAGCAATCCTAAATTTGGTGATTATCAGGCGAATGTAGCTTTATCCCTGAGTAAAAAGTTAGCAAAGCAACCAAGAGCGATCGCAGGTGCGATCGTTGAGAAACTAGATGTATCCGAAATCTGCGAACCGCCAGAAATCGCTGGGCCAGGATTTATCAATCTAAAACTGAAAACAGCATACCTGGAAGCACAACTGAATGAGATTCAAGCTGATCCCAGGTTGGGAGTTCCAGCCGCGAAAACGCCCAAGCGGGAAATTGTCGATTTTTCCAGTCCGAATATTGCCAAAGAAATGCACGTTGGACACTTGCGTTCTACTATTATTGGTGATTCCATCGCCCGAATTTTAGAATTTCAAGGACACGATGTTTTGCGGTTAAATCATGTGGGTGATTGGGGTACGCAGTTTGGCATGTTAATCGCCTATCTGCGGGAAGTTTACCCAGACGCGCTTACCACCGCTAATGCTTTAGATATTGGTGATTTAGTCTCTTTTTACCGCAAAGCCAAACAACGCTTTGATACAGATGCAGCTTTTCAAGAAACAGCGCGGCAAGAAGTCGTAAGATTACAAGCAGGTGCAGAGGATACACTTCATGCTTGGAAACTGCTGTGCGAACAATCACGGCAAGAGTTTCAAATAATTTATGAGTTGCTAGATATTAACTTAACTGAACGCGGCGAATCTTTCTACAACCCTTTACTATCTGGCGTTGTGGAAGATTTAGAAAAATCGGGGTTGCTGGTAGAAAACCAAGGGGCAAAATGCGTATTTCTGGAAGGGTTTACAAATAGAGAAGGTGAACCTTTGCCCTTAATTGTACAGAAATCAGATGGCGGCTATAACTATGCCACAACAGATTTAGCATCCCTCCGCTACCGGATTCAGCAGGATCAAGCAAAGCGGATAATTTATGTAACAGATGCTGGACAAGGAAATCACTTTGCCCAATTTTTGCAAGTGGCACGCAAAGTTGGATGGATTCCCGATGATGTGGAATTAGTGCATGTTCCCTTTGGGTTAGTGTTAGGAGAAGATGGTAAAAAGTTCAAAACTCGTTCTGGGGATACTGTGCGGTTGCGGGATTTATTAGATGAAGCGATCGCTCGTGCCCATGCTGACCTAAAAACCAGATTACAAGAAGAAGAACGCCAAGAAACTGAAGAATTCATTAATGAAGTTGCTAGGGTAGTTGGGATCAGTGCAGTTAAATATGCAGACTTAAGCCAAAATCGCACTAGTAGTTACATTTTCAGCTATGACAAAATGCTGGATTTCAAAGGTAATACTGCACCTTATATGCTGTATGCTTATGCGCGGATTCAGGGGATTAGCCGCAAGGGTGATATTAACTTTAAAGAGTTAGGAAACAATGCTGTTTTGTTGGAGCATGAAACAGAATTAGCTCTAGCAAAATATTTACTTCAACTGGATGAAGTTATTAGTAGTGTAGAGCAAGATTTGCTGCCTAATCGTTTATGTGAGTATTTGTATGAATTAAGTAAAAAGTTTAATCAGTTTTATGACCGGAATCAGGGAGTTCAGGTTTTGGAGGCTGAGGAACCGCAGCGAACATCACGCTTGGTTTTATGTGATTTGACTGCTAGAACTCTGAAATTGGGATTGTCTTTATTGGGAATTCAGGTATTAGAGAGGATGTAAGACTAATTCATAATTCGTAATTCGTAATTGGTGGAGTTGGAAGAAAGGTTTTGTTGGGGGACTTCCAGAGAATAAATTACCCAATTTATTCAGATGATATTTTTATATTTCCTCCTGCTTCCTGCCCCCTGCTCCCTGCCCCTTGCTCCCCTGCATACACAACGACGATTGATTATTTTTTTAATTGGAAGTCCTTGGAGGCGATCGCAAATGGTACGGACAGCATCAAAAAGCATAACTTTGGCAGAGTTTCTGAAGCTACCAGAAACGAAACCCGCTAGTGAATACATCAATGGTCAAATTATTCAAAAACCAATGGCACAGGGGAAGCACAGTACAATTCAAGGTGAAATGGTTAGCACTATTAACTTAACGCTGAAGCCCAAGCGAATTGCACGAGCGTATCCAGAACTGCGGTGTACTTTTGGCGGAAGGTCGATAGTGCCAGATGTTTCTGTGTTTACTTGGCAAAGAATTCCTCGTGATGAAAATGGCCAAGTTGCCAACGTATTCCAAGCTGCTCCCGATTGGACTATCGAGATTTTATCACCTGACCAAAGACAAACGAAAGTTACAAAAAATATTTTGCATTGCCTGAATTATGAAACACAAATGGGTTGGCTGATCGATCCAGAAGAACAAACAGTATTTGTGTACATCCGCAATCAACAGCCAGTCATGTTGGATGAATTAGAAGCTTTACTTCCTGTGCCAGATTTTGCAAGTGAGTTGAGGCTGACGGTGGGAGATTTATTTGGTTGGCTGTTGGAGTAAACCAAACCCTGACGAATTGAATAAGGAAATACACCAAGTGCAACAGGTTTTATGGGTAGGAATCGGTTGTAAACGGGGAACCTCATGGCAGTTGATTGATCAAGCAATTGAGCAAGTCTTTCGAGAAAATCAACTTTTTCAAAGTGCGATCGCAGGTTTTGCTACCATTGACACTAAATCCTCAGAAGTTGGTTTACTAGAACTTTGTAACCTACGCAATTTGCCCCTAAAAACTTTTTCTGCCGAAATCCTTCGCTCTGTCTGTGTCCCCAACCCTGCCAAAATTACCGACCACAAAGTAGGTACACCTAGCGTAGCAGAGGCAGCTGCTATTCTTGCAGCTACTCAAACTCCATTGTTGACTGCTTCCCCTTTTAACAGCACAGAAGCATTGGGAGTAAGGTTCTTAGTTCCTAAACAGATTTTCCAGCTAGAAGGGCAAACAGGAGCGGTAACGCTAGCTGTTGCCCAAGCCTCAAATATTATTAGTCATTAGTCATTGGTCATTGGTCATTGGTCATTAGCTAAAGTAACACTAGCTGTTGACCAAGCCTCAAATATGAATATTACAAAACTTAACTAATCTTTCTAGTCAACAACTCTCAAAAAATAGTTAATTACGCTAGAAACAATAGCTAGCACAATTGAACCTAACAAAGCAGGTAAAAAGCCCTGAATCTCAAAACCAGAACCAGGAGTCAAGGCACTTGCTAACCAAAGGGTTAAAGCGTTGATTACCAATGTAAATAAACCAAAGGTGAGTAAGGTAATCGGAAACGTCAAAATCTGTAAAATTGGTCTAACAAATGCATTAACCAGACCAATAACAAGGGCAGCTATTAAGGCAGTCACAAAATTCTTGATAAAGAATCCCGGAACGATATTAGCAGTCAGAAATAACGCTACCGCAGTACCGAGCCAAGTTAATAAAAAGTGTTGCATAAGTTTTTTTAGAGGATTTAGCAGTAAGTTTAATTAATTTCACTATTTACAGCTGTGATCTGTAACACTATCAGGTGTCGTTGTGCTTGACTCTTAAAGGTGCCATCATTTTTTGTCAGCCCAAAAGCAATGTAATTTTTCAGTGCTGGCATAGAGAGATACTTTTAATCGGTGTATCTTTATCGTATTGCAGGATGTACCACGAATTAAATTCATCAAAAATTAATAGAGCAGCAAAACTTCTACAGAGGTTTCTCTTGCAAGAGAAACCTTTGTATCTAAAACAGGGTATTTACCACTAGCAAGTTCCAAAGTCATTAACGGAACTCCCAAAATTGCACTATAGTGGATAGCAACTTTAGTATCAGCCTAAAGCTGTTGGGACTAACGCCGCAAAAGAACCTCCCAGGTAGAGCCACCAACTACACCATCAGCTTCTAAACCATAGCGCTTTTGTGCAGCTTTCACAGCTGCTTCGGTTGTCTCGCCAAAGTCTCCATCGGCATCGCCCTTCAAGAAACCAAGCTTTTTCAGTTGTTGTTGCAACTTAACAACTTCAGAACCACGTAATCCTATACGCAAAATTGGCATTCCTTCTGAGGTGTATTGAATACCAGGGGTTCGCTTAGTAGTTGTGTTTGGCTGAGTTCGAGTAGTTTGTCTAGTCCGTGTTGTTGACGGATTTCGAGTAGTTGATGTAGTCCGATTCGGCGTTTTTTGTGTGCTTGAAGTTGTAGTTCTTCGTGGGGTAGCAGGTCTTGGTTCAGGGCTGTTCGGAACTTGTTTTACAGCTTGTCTTGGGGTAGTAGGTCTTGGTTCGGGGTTAGTTGGAACTTGTGTTACAGCTTGCCTTGGAGGATTGGGATTTGCAACGTTGGTGAGGTTGCTAGCCTGGGTTGGAACAGGAAAATTGGTAGCTGAGTTAAATCTTGGCTGGGATGAAGGAACGGTTGATGCTGCTACTGGTTTATTAGGGAAAAGTCGTTGCCAAGTGCTGGCATCAACAATGCCATCTGGATTCAAACCAGCAGCTTGTTTAAACCGGGAAACAGCACTGGCTGTATTCTCAGTATATGTACCATCTACGGCACCAGAATAAAAACCCAAAAGTTTCAGAGCTGCCTGAAGCTCAGATACGCGTTCGCCTTGGCTACCAACTTTGAGGATAGGGCGGTTGATGCTATCTTGAGGATTTACTTGGGCAATTTTTTGTGGCGCTGCTATTGATACTACAGCTGTTGAGGCAATAAGCAGAGGCGTAATGGAGAACAAGAGTATTTCACTGGCTAATAAAGATTTAGACCTCTTTGTCCACCAAGCTTTTGGCCGTTTTTCCATCCTACAGCGATTTACAGTTGGGTCTAGTAATTTTAAGTAACTCAAAATACTTGCTGTCAGGCTGCTTTGCATGGAATTTACTCCCAGAATATTCTCATGCTAATGGTACAGCCGCTTGGTCTAAAAAACAGCTGCTGCATTTTACGATTCTACATTTTCAGTTATGCGATCGCTCGATTAATTGCTTCTTCTTGACCAACTAAAGACAAGTAAGGCTCTTTTAAATACTTACGAGCTGAAGCGATGGCATCCTGGGCACTCACAGCCGCAATCAATTCTTGGAACTTTGTATCAAAATCAATTCCTAAGCCCAAAATTTCATACCAACCGTATATCTGAGCAATTTGCCCGTTTGTTTGTTTACCCAAAGCGTACTGCCCCAGTATCTTGTTTTTAGCAGCTTTGAGTGCGCTTTCGGATACTTCGGTGGTAGATAATAAATCTACTTCTGTACGCAGTCCTTCTAGGGCAATGCTGGTATTTTCTGGTGCTGTACCCATGTAAACCACAAACGAGGCTGGAAATAGCCTTGTGGAGTAAAAGGCGGATACTTCGTAAGCTAAACCACGCTTTTCCCGCAATTCAACAAACAAGCGACTAGAAAGCCCATTTCCCAAGTAGGTACACAGTAACTTCAGTGCGGCGTAATCAACAGAACTCACTGACGTTCCCAAATACCCAAGCATCACGATTGATTGTTGTGTTTGTATTGGCTTAACCCTTACCTGCGGTTCCACCTTAATCTCAGGTAAATTCAGTATTGGCGGTGCTTGGGCTGGCGCTTGCCAATCAGCAAAAACTTCTTCTACCAACGCAGCTGCATCTGTGGCTGTGACTCTACCAGCAATACTAATTACTACATTATCTGGACGGAAATAAGTTTGGTGATACTCCACTAAATCCGCACGAGTTAAGCTACTCATGGTGGTTTCATCTCCCAGCACCGACATGGAGTATGGATGATTTTGGTACATTACCTGCCGCATTTGTTCAAAGGCGACATTGAACGGTTGCTCTTTTTGGGAACGAATATCCTGGAGTGCTAAACGCCGTTCTAGTTCCACTTGAGTTTCGGGAAAAGTAGGCGATCGCAAAATCCGCCCTGCTAATGTTAAAATTTCCCCAAAATCGGATGTTACAGTTTTGAAAGATAGCAGAAAATAATCAGTGCCAGCATCTGCACTCAAACTCGCTCCTACAGACTCGACTTTTTCTGCAATTTCCAAACTAGAAAGACCATCGCATCCCTTTGTCATCACTGCTGAGAGCAAATGTGCCAACCCTGCTTGCTCCCGGTTTTCGTTACAACTACCAGCACGCACAAAAATTCGCGCCGCAATAATATCCGCAGCAGGATTTTCTGCCACCAGCACTACAATGCCATTGTTCAATACAGTACGATGGATAGGCGATTTTTGCAGCAAGGTTGTCATTTATCGTTTGTCCTTTGTCCTTTGTCATTTATCGTTTGTCCTTTGTCATTTGTCTTTTGCTAATGACTAATGACTAACAGGGCTTAAGTACAGTAACCGCGTAATTTTCAAGCGAGAGATATTGTTTAGCTAGTTTTTGCAGTTCTTTGGCATCAAAAGACTGAATCTGCTGAGGATATGTCACAGCTAATTCAGCTTGGGCGATGGTGTTGTAATATCCATAAAGCCCTGTAAGCTGATTTGGCGTTTCTGTAGAAAACGCATACTCATTACATAGCAGCCTGCGTGTACGAGCAACTTCCTGTTCGCTAATTCCTGTAGTCTGCAAATCATCCAAATGAGCGCAAATTAAGGACTCAACTTCCTCCAAATTTTCTGGTTCCAACCAGGCAGTAATTGTAAATAAACTCGATTCCTGTTGTAGAGAAAAACTACTATAAATCCCCTGTACCAATTGCAAATCTTCTCGTAAATCACGCACTAAACGCGAAGTCCGCCCTTCTGCCAATAACACTGACAACAAATCTAAACCAAAGCCAGCGCGGATTTCTTCTGCTCCAGGAACCAGCCACGCCATCAATAATCGCGCTTGTTCTATGCGTGGTAAACACAGTTCTTGACGATGAATACCCGTTATTACTGGCTTTGTCACTTTCTCAAACTGCGGACAATTAGAGCGTTCAGCAAAATCAGCAAATGAACTATTTACCATTTCCCAAGCTGGTTGCTGGGCTATACCTCCTGCAATTACCACCGTCATGTTTTCCGGCTGATAGTGAGTGCGGTGAAAACAGCGCATTGCTTCTGGCGATTGCTGCATCAGTTCTTGCTCAGTACCCAACACCGAACGTCCGTAAGGGTGATGCGGATAGATGCTTTGAATCAGCGTTTGAAAGCCTATCCAATCAGAATCGTCCTGACAAGAGCGAATTTCCTCTAGCACCACGTCCCGTTCGCGGCTAAATTCATCTTCTGGAATTGCCGCATTGAGCAGTAGCTCTCCCAAGTAGGGCAGAGTATCTTTTAAATAAGGGGCAGCTGTGGTGAGTGAATAATGAGCATAATCATAGCTTGTCGCCGCATTACTCACGCCTCCCCGATTTTCAACTTGGGAATCAAACATTCCAGGGGGTAGCGTCGCCGTACCTTTAAAAATCATGTGTTCTAAAAAGTGCGCCATGCCAAACCACGGTTCTGGCTCTATGCTTGCTCCAGCACGCACCCAAACATCCGCCACAACTACAGGGGTAGTGGGAATCTCTTGATGAATAAAAGTTAAACCACTGTCTAATCGGAAGACCGAGGCTGGAAATACTGTATTAGTTAGTTTCTGTGACAATTTTCTGTAGCTTTAACCACAATTTCAGATAATTTTGTCATCTTAACTCTGAACGATACCTAATTTAGAATCAAGTTATACAGATTTTGTTTTTATCTCCAAATATTACTAATTTCTAATTAAATTTTTTTGATTAATATAGCCAAAATGCTGAATCTGCGTTGTTTCAGATTTTTAGTTTAGATTTCCTTATTTTTGACATAAGTAATACTTATTTAAAGAATTGGGGTTGCCTATTTGCGAGATGATTTAGCAACTTCCAAAACTCTCCCCCTGTTCTGTAATACCAAATAATTAAAGCTCCTAAGTTCTAACTGACTTTAGGAGCTAATAATTTTAAGTTCACCGCGACGCCGTTTTACCTAAGTTTATGACCTGGGTTTATCCAGGTGGGAACCTAAATTCCTCGTTTAAAGTTTCCGGGTACATGCCCGGTATACTGCCACGAGAACAGTTGACTCCCTTGTCATTAAAGGCATAGATCAAAAAACTTGATGGCAGTCACCAACGTCGTAGTGCAACTTCACTCATTATAGCTTTCAAAAAGATGTTGTGTGTTCAATATCGAAAGTTTCCGATCTATTTACCTGGGATACCAGATAGATTCTATGTTGTGGGCGATGGCGATCGCTTGCTCTCGATTCTGATTATCCAGCAAAACGGTAACATGTCCCAACTTCCGCCCTGGACGTGATTCTGTCTTCCCATACCAGTGAACGTGCGCCTGAGGAATTTCTGCTATTTGTTGACGCTGGCTTTGGTAGTCGCTGTGAGAGTTTTCATACCCCAGTAGGTTCACCATCACAGCGCTGGCGCATTGCAAAGCCGGATTTCCTAAAGGTAAACCACAAACGGCTCTCAGGTGCTGCTCAAACTGCGAAGTTTCACAGGCGTCAATAGAAAAATGCCCAGAATTGTGGGTACGGGGTGCAATTTCATTTACCAGTATTTTGCCATTAGTACCCAGAAATAGCTCAATTCCAAAAATGCCCACTACTTCTAGGCTATTTAATAGAGTATGTGCGATCGCTTGGATTTCTGCTACTTGATTAGGCGTAATTTCAGCAGGCGCAATTACCCGCCGACAGACTTGTTGTTCTTGTTGGGTTTCTACCACTGGGTAAGTTACAATTTCTCCCTCTACAGAACGAGCTGCAATTATTGCTAGTTCTCTTTCAAAAGGAATAAATTCTTCTAACAAGAAAAGTGATTGATTTAAACTTGTTGTGGTTTCATCACTTAGCTTTTGCTCTAAAGTAGCAAAATCCTGAATTATGAAAGTACCTTGACCATCATAACCGTGGCGGCGCGATTTTAGGACTACTGGAAAACCTAGATATTCTATTTTGGATTTGAGATTTTCTACCTCGTCAAGGGCTAAAAATTGGGGAACAGGTAAGCCCAAGTCGCGTAAATAGCAACGCTGATGATATTTATCTAAAAGAGGAGCTAAAGCTTCTAATCTGGGACGAAAACAAATGCCTTGGTGTGCTAAAACAGATAAAGCATCTAAGTTAACAAATTCGTTTTCAAAGGTGATGACATCGCATTTTTGAGCTAATATTTCCGTAGCAGTTGCGTCATCAACTGGGGCAAAAACAGTTTCTTTCGCAATTGACACAGCCGGGTCGTGTTCACTAGGAGTTTGTACTACTAATTCTATTCCTAGCCTCTGTGCTGCATCTGCCATCATCCAGGCAAGTTGTCCGCCACCAATTACACCAACACGTTTCATTGACATCCTAGAGAATCACGAGTTTGCACGCCTGTTTTGGAATTCACACCACTGGCTTTACCGCACAGTTCTTTGATTTGCGCTCTATCCAAAATTGCATCTGTAAAATCTGCACCGTCTATATTCACATTATTAAATATGGCGCGGAGCAAAAGAGCTTCTTTGAAAACTGCATCGCTCAAATCTGCCTTAGTCAAGTTTACCTGATCGACCATTGCATTAGTTAAATCTGCTCCGTGGAGATTTGCATTTGTCATCACCGAAGCACTCATGACTGCTCCCCGCAAATCAGCGTTAGAAAAGTTAGTCAGTTCCATATTGGCGTTAGAAAACTCCGCAGCTTGCAAGCTGTCACCAGAAAAATCACGCCTTGACAACTCTGCATTGCTAAATGAAAGCGGATGAGTCCAGTCTACTGCCTGTGCGGGGTCTGCCACGCACCATATAATTATTCCTAGAAGGAACGCCAACCCTTGCCGCAATAACATATTGAGAGCTAATTTAGTGTCTAATCGCTGCATTTAACTACCACATTTGAATATTAGCAAGACTGATCATCTTAATTAAGACTCCCAGGCTTGCTACTGGACTTGGGGAAGGTGTATTTCCCTAGCTTAATATTTTGTAACGCAAAAAGGGTGGATGCGTAGCCTGTGGTAGACATTGCTTCTCACCCTTAGTAGCTAGACGGCAATATAGCGTTTTCTAAGCAGCTTAGGTACACTCAAATCTTTTTTGCCAAGGTTAGTAACTTTGAAAACCTACCTTACCAAATCGGGAACCGCTATATTTACACATCACGCGCTTTGAAAAAATTATAGATAGCAAGGGCGATCGCTAAAAGTAGCACTGCATGAATTAAATTTCCGGCAATATGAAGTGCCAGTCCTAATGCCCAAAAAGCAATGAGTACAACAACAATACCCCAAAGTATACTCAACATATATTTGATTTGAATCAAGTAAGTTTTTATTTCTTTAGATATTTTACTCTTAGTTTCACTTTGATTCTATTTACCCTCAGAGAGGTATAGAAATTTAAATCATCTTTCTTGAGAAAGAAAATTAATTTAAAATTTACCTTTTGTCCTTACCCGCAATTCTATTTACCCTATGATTGAGCCTACGCCCATGAATTTGTTTACAATTCTTCTGTTAGATTTGAATTTCAGGATATAAGGAGTTCTCTTAAGCAGTAATACTCATGAGCTTATTTACAATTCTTGATTTTCAATGTTTCAAGTAAAGTTTATTGTCTTTTAAATTCAACAGCCCCCATGAACTGTTAGTCTTTTAATTAATGAAAGCAAGGTTTGAGCGTAATTATATGCGTCTCAACTGCTTAACAAAGCTTAAAGGTTGGATAATTAGCGTTAATTTTATAGTGATTAGTTAGTTGTTCAGGAATCTCCAAGAGTTTACATTCACCAAGTACACAACTTACACAAACCGAACTCTGAAACCCGATGATGAATCATTACTCACTTCAATGGATTGAGGCATGGTGCCAAGAAAATGGCTGGACAGATTTGTTTGTCGAGCGACGTAATAACTTCTGGGCTTTCCCTCCGGGTGGGGTAATGCCGGAACCAATTCCAGTTCACGTTCTCAGAGTGATTAAAGCCGAGAAGGGATTGACTTTTGAAGAACGATTGTGGTCGATGTCCGCAGTAATTGGCACAATCCTAGCTGTTCTCTGTACCTTTTGGTTGCAGTCACCAATGCCATTAGTTTTGGCTTTCGCTTTTAACGCCGTTACAGTCGCTCAATTTGAACTTGAAGATGCCTAAATTCTTATTTTGGGCTTTGCTATTAAAAGCTGCTCTTGTCTACTTTCAGCAAGAGCAGTTTTTAATTTCAGAAGAAGAGACGAAATTACTACAGTTTCAGCTAAAGATTATTAGTTATTGATTAATAAGTTCTGTTTATTGGCAGTCGTTGTTTTGTTTACGTTTTGGTAGTCCAGTTACCGAATCAAAGCCAACAGGCTTATGATTCAGCAACAAATGAGCTATTTCATGCATCAGATTTGATTTATACCGTGTAGGTGCATGACGGGGGTTGTATACAATTCAGAGCGGGCGAGATCGCTTATAATTGCTCCCACCCATCACTAGCAAGTAATACTGCTACTTGCTCTGGCTCTAAATTTGGAATCCGATCGGGCGAATGTTAATATTTTGCGGCATCATTGCGATCGCCGTATCACCCCATAGGTGGTGAAACCCCATTTACAAAATTAGAAAAAACTGATTAAATATCTTATACTTAGTGTTAATTTAAACATACTATTTATGAATTCAATCACAGATAAGACTATAGAGAGAATATTTTCTTTAGATTCACTACGTGGTATTGCTTGTTTAATTGTCTATAATTGGCATTTTGCGTTAGGATTTATGCCAGTAATTACAGGCGTAGTAGCTTCTAACTCAGATTATTCATGGACTAAACTACCAATTTTTGTATTTATTAATGGTTCATCTGCCGTTGTAGTATTTTATGTATTGTCAAGTTATATACTTGTAGATAAATTTTTTATAGAAGAAAAAGTTCAGATTCTAGCAGAGAGAATTATAAAAAGATGGTTCAGACTTTCTTTATTAACTTTATCCGGAACTACTATTTCTTGGTTTCTCTTTAGATTAAATATTTATAATTTTAAGGAAGCTGCTCAAATAACAGGCTCTAACTGGCTTGCAACTTTTGGCTATGCCAGTCAAATTCCTACACATAATTCAATCTTATCAGCTATTTATCAAGGAATATTCGGTGTATTTTTTCAAGGTGAGGCATATTTTGATAGCTCGCTTTGGACAATCAAAACAGAATTTACAGGTAGCTTAATTGTTATTCCTGTTGCTGTCATATTTCTTGAGTTCAGGAAATCTCAGTTAAGTCTCTTACTTCTTAGTTTTACATATTTCATGTTATTTAATCAGTTCAATATTTACATGAATTGTTTTTTAATGGGAATGATAACATCTTTTATTTGTAGGATTTATCACTTGGAAAAATATATAAATAAATTTAGTAATTTAGGAATTATTTCTGTATTTGTCGGATCTATATTAATTTTAGGATTTAAGGAGAATCAAGGTTTTTATAGATTTTTACCTCATTTTTTAGCATCAAAACATAATATTGTATATGTTTATACATTTTCTGCTTGTGTATTAATTGCTTTGTTGCAGTCAAAATTTTTACTAAAATTTTTAACAAAAAAACCTTTCCTATATCTAGGCAAAATATCTTATCCATTTTATGTAATACACATTTTAAGTTTATTTTCTGTAGGTAGTTGGATCTTTATCTTAGGATGGCAAAAAATTCCTACCTATTTATTGTTAATAATTACATATTTTATTTGTCTAGCTTGCTCTTTATTAGTATCTAATTACCTTATTATTTTAGATATGAAATGGCAGAGATTTATACGTGCAGTGTATCGCAGGTTTAATGGGGTACAGTAACAACAGTTTGTAAACAACCTCTACAAAGACAGGATTTTAAGACCCTATTTCCGAATATGCAAAGATATCGGCTCAACCTCAATAACGGGAACATTTAGGCCGATCGCGCCGGAAAAAAGTACTGAGCAATAAGTATTTTTAACTCAGCTTTAATAACTTCAGGGTAAATTTAGCTACATACTCAGTATTTTAGGTGTAAAAATTGGATTTAAATATATTTACGCTTATAAACTTGTGATGATCATTTCTCGGATGCTACCGTCTACAAGGTGACACAGGATTTGGAGCAGTTTTTTAACCATGAAGCGCAGACACAAAGTAGCTTATAGCTTAACATCGCTGATCAGTCTCAACTTAATATCTAGCTTAGTTGCATTTGATGGAGCGATGGCTACGCCAATGCCAAAGGCGAACGCCACAGTACCGAGAACCCCAGATAAAACTGTCAATTGCGAGATTTTAGTTGCGGGTGGTGGACTATCGGGTGTCGCCACAGCTTACGAGGGGTTACTAGCCGGACGAACGGTTTGCCTCACGGAAATTACTGACTGGCTGGGAGGACAAATTTCTTCTCAAGGGACATCTGCGTTAGACGAACGCCCAACTCAGCGTGCTCTCAAATTCTATTCTCGCGGCTACCTAGAATTGCGAAACCGCATTGGGCGCAAATACGGTGAACTTAACCCCGGTGACTGTTGGGTAAGTGAATCCTGCTTTCTTCCCCACGATGCTCACGCCATTTTGGCCCAGATGCTCAAAGATGCCGAGAAGCAAGGCAAAGGGAAGTTGCAATGGTTTCCCAACACGGTAATTAAGGATTTGGAAATCGCTGCTGATGGCAAAATAATTAATGGTGCGATCGCAATCCAACATCAACCACCAAAAGGCGCACCACCACTCAATACCTTTACTTTATCTCAAAGTATTGAAGATTCTTATAGCTACGAAAACTCATCTCGGTTTACCAAAACTATTGTCCGTTTCCTCCCCAAAGCAGATAAAGGGGATGCTCCTAAGTGGTATGTCGTAGACGCGAGCGAAACTGGAGAAATTATCGCCCTTGCTGATGTCCCCTACCGATTGGGTATTGATGCCCTTTCTTACCTAGAACCTTCGGCTTCTAGAAGCAACAACGACCCTTATTGCCCTCAAGGCTTTACCTACACCTTTGCAATGGAGGCAACTAAGGAACCACAACCGCAGACGATGCCCCCATTTTATTCACAATACGCACCATATTTCAGCTATGAATTAACGCGACTGGCTAACTTTAACTTAGTTTTCACCTATCGTCGCATTTTGAGTCCAAACAAAGGGAAACCAGAAAAATTTGGTGGTGTAAGTTTTACTGCTGCTACACCAGGGGACATCTCTATGCAAAACTGGACTTGGGGTAACGATTACCGCCCCGGAACAGCCCAAGATAACCTGATTTACAGTCGCCAACAGTTAGAAAGTACTGGGCAGTTAAACCCAGGTGGTTGGATGGGGGGATTGCGAACAGAAACCCTCCGCAAAGCTGAGGAAAATGCCCTATCTTTCTATTATTGGTTGGTAGCTGGGACTACAGATTCCCAGTTGGGGGAAGGTGTAAAGCAGCAGCAAAGCAATAACCGCTTTGTTTCCGGGTTAAATTCCCCAATGGGGACAGTGCATGGCTTATCGAAATATCCCTATATGCGCGAAGCACGGCGGATAATTGGCCGCCCCAGTTGGGGACAACCTGGTGGCTTTGGTATTTGGGAAATTGATATTTCTCGACGAGATTACAATGATCAGTATTATTCCCAGACTCTACCAGCAGATATGTATCGAAGGCTACGAGCAGCACTTGCAGGTTTGGAAGCAGTATCAGTAATTGAAGGTAAAATTTCACCAGAAAAAGCAATGCGACGGACTCGTTCTACCATCTTCCCCGATGCTGTGGGTATTGGTCACTACGCTATAGATTTTCATCCTTGTATGGTGAATAGTCCCCCAGAAGCCCCTGGTAATACAGAACGTCCAGGCGAAAGGCGTGGTGCAGGTCAAGCTTATCCCTTCCAAATTGCTTTGAGGGCAATGATTCCCCAGAAAATTGATAATTTACTGGTAGGTGGCAAAAGTATTGCTACTAGTCATATTGCTGCTGCTGCTTATCGAGTCCATTCCTTTGAATGGTCGTCTGGCGCAGCTGCCGGAACTGTTGCTAGTTTTGCCCTGAAAAATGCGATCGCACCCTACCAATTAGTCGATGACTTACCCAAACAAGAGCTACAACTGGAAGCACTCAAACGGCTTTTGGAACAAAATGGCAACCCCACAGCCTTCCCCGATACATCCATTTTTAACGAAAACTGGGATAATTGGCGATAGATAGTCATTAGTCATTGGTCATTGGTCATTTGTTAAGGACAACGGACAACGGACGAATGACGAATGACAACTGGCAATGGACTAAACTAGTTGCTTGTAGTGTAGTTTTGTAAAATTATCTTGCTTAATTGTTCTATGCTTATGACACTTTCAGCAGATGTTTACGGCATGGCCACAGCACCAACTAAAGCTCCTGAACGGTCTAATCAAGTTACCCGTAAGACTTATCCGAATTACAAAGTGATTGTATTAAACGATGATTTCAATACATTCCAACATGTGAGTGAATGTTTGATGAAATATATTCCAGGGATGACTGGCGATCGCGCATGGGATCTAACTAATCAGGTACACTATGAAGGTCAAGCGATCGTCTGGGTCGGGCCCCAAGAACCTGCGGAACTCTATCACCAGCAGCTGCACCGAGCAGGTTTGACAATGGCACCTCTAGAAGCAGCTTAATTATCATGGGCAAACCTACCGCAGATTCCCTCCGATCGGCTTCTCTACGAGACGCTACGCGAACGCAAAAAGCTGGCAGACTAGTTTGGAATCACTCGACACACCTTGATGGTTTAATTCCCATTTTAGATCGTCTTTGTCAGCAAGATGGTATCCAAACCGTGACGCCGGGAGTGATTGGGCGGGCAAAAGGCCATTGCCCGAAAATGCAACTGCGCGTTTCAGTACCGATTCGCGGCGGCTATAAAGTAATTGCACGGCAGGGAAAGACGGTACAAGAGGTCTTTATTTTAACCCCTTTGGTGCAGTCAGAATTGGAAACGGCATTAGCGATCGCTATGAAATAATCATGCCCAATTTCCAATTCCCCATGCCCCATATCTATTCTTCAACACGGTGGACTGCAAATTTGTGTAGTGGCAGACTAACAATGCAAGAAAAAGTTAAGAAATATGACAGAGCCGTAGTTATTCTCAAACTCATGATCACAGATTCCCAGTCGGGTAAAACTATTTTTTCTATACCAAAGGCTACACAGTAAACTAGCCAGTAAGTAAAGCTCATTCTAAATAAAATCCGCTCTGTCTCTTCTACATCATTTTTTTGCTGCTTACTGTCCCACAGTAACACCAGCCCAACAATGCAAGCTACAAAGGAAACAGCAACTACAAATTCGTGACAAAATATATTTAACGAATGCATTTGTGTTTATCCCCACATTTTTCACTTGAAGATCAGTCTAAAGGAATATTCCTTGTAGAAATACAAATTATTTACAAACCTCAATAGAGTCATGCCTTTTCTGTAAACAAATGCAACATAAATTGTTGTTTTGCAAATATAAATATTTTTAATAAAATTTAAATATTTCTGTTAAGTAGGTATTTGGGAATTAGAGATTACTGATTAGTTTAGATTTTGGACAAATAAAAAACTCGCGTATTTTTTACTATGCTTTGGGAAACTTAAAACCCAAACGGTAAAGTACTGGTTGATGTCATCCAGCACTTAGCAAGCACACGTTATAGTTCGCTAATTGCTGGATAAATTGAGCGTGTTCAATAACCTCAGAAATTTTAACAATTTTCTCCTGATGTTTCGCAAGCAGCAATACTTACCCAACGGCTAGAACCATCTTCCCAATGTTCTTTTTTCCAAATGGGGGCATTATGTTTGAGGGTATCAATAGCATACTGGCAAGCTTCAAATGCTTCGCTTCGATGAGGACAACCTACTGCGACTAAAACGCTAATTTCTCCAACTTGCAAACGTCCAGTACGATGATGAATCACTACCCGATTCACATCAGGCGTAGATAAGCGAATATCAGCAGCAATTTGATAAAATATCCGCAATGCCATAGGTTCGTAAGCTTGATACTCTAGAGCAACTACAGGTTTACCATCAGTTTGATTGCGAACTACGCCACTCATCATAACCACAGCACCGTTGGCTGGATCGTTAGACAAGGCATAGATTTCTTCAAGAGACAATGGTGCAAAGCTAATGGCAAAACTATCTTCAGCTCTTGGTTTAACAGCAGAGGTAAGTGTAGTTGTCATAACTGCGATCGTATTATTATATGGGCTTTTTCTATTATCAATCCGTTATTGCCGATTATTGTTGTGAGCGGACTTGTAACAAGTGAACAAGTACCAATCGACAAAAGAGATGAACATACAGCCTTTTTACCCAAACCCTACACGACGCAAGAATTATTGAAAACCTTACATGCAGTTATTAGTCAAATGAAGGCGGGTACAACGATTCCTATTCATACTCATCCTTGTGATGAGTATGTTTATGTGATGAAAGGAGTTGTGGAAACTGGAGGAAAGAGTTGTTCTGCTGGAATTTTTTGGTTTACCCCAGCCCACACCCAACAAGGGCCTCACATAGCGATCACGGATGTGGAAATACTCACGATTAGGCTTGGGCCAATGGGCGTGTTTGAGTCACCTTAGTACAGAATTTCATTAAGTTTGTAACAAATTAAACTTGGTAATGGCAATGCATCGCTCTGCAATGCTAATGCATTCCTCTGCAATGGCAATGCATCGCTTTGCAATGTTAATGCGTCGCTCTGCCATGCTAATGCATTCCTCTGCAATGCCAATGCATCGCTCTGCAATGTTAATGCGTCGCTCTGCAATGCCAATACATCCCTCTGCAATGGTAATGCGCTAAGATTTTATGCAAAACTGTACTTAGTTGTGCAACCAAAACCCTTGTAGAAACGTAAAATTTTACGTCTCTACATGATTCATACCTGTATTCAACAATGCATCTGAATCTACCCAGAGACAACGGCAGAGTTTATCTCATGAAACTCGGATTTCTCAGTTTGCAAGTAACGATAAAGACGATTCAGGGCGTTGATATGAGCGTAAGCTGCGGCTACCACAATATCAGTATCAGATGCTTGTCCAGAGAATATCCGCTCTTGATGTTTCAAGCGAACTGTGACGGTTCCTAGTGCATCAATCCCTCCAGTCACAGATTGGACGGAAAATTCAATTAGTTGATTGGGAATCTGTACCAATTGATTGATTACTTGATATACCGCATCCACTGGGCCAGTGCCTACACTCGCATCTGTGAGGATTTTGCCTTCAGGTGTGACAATTGTAATGGTTGCAGTTGGGCAAGTGCAGTCACCGCAGATTACCTGAACGTGTTCGATTTGGAAGCCACTTTCTACTTGAATCTGCGTTTCATCTCGAACGATCGCTTCTAAATCCCAATCTGAGATTTCTTTTTTCTTATCGGCAACATCTTTGAATCGATTGAAGGCTTTGTTCAAGTCCGCCTCGTTCAATTCAAAACCCAATTCCTTGAGCCTGGTACGGAAAGCATTTCGTCCAGAGTGCTTGCCTAAAACAATCCGATTTTCTGGCAAACCGATCGCAGCAGCTTCCATAATTTCATAAGTCTGGCGGTGTTTGATAATCCCATCTTGGTGAATACCAGACTCATGGGCAAAAGCGTTTGCTCCCACGATCGCTTTATTGGGCTGAATCAGCATTCCGGTTAATTGGGAAACCAAGGATGAGGTTTTGTAAATCTCCTCAGTCTTAATATTAGTCAAGGGTGTATCGTCATCAACCGGACGACCAAAGTAAGGATTGAAAAATGGTTTGCGAACCTGCAACGCCATCACGATTTCTTCCAATGCTGCATTTCCAGCCCGTTCTCCAATGCCATTAATGGTACATTCCACCTGACGCACACCATATTCAATTGCTGCCAAAGCGTTAGCTGTCGCCAAACCCAAATCATTTTGAGTGTGAATGGAAAGAATCACCCCATCGATATTAGAAACATGTTCTCGAATTCCCTGAATCAAATTTCCGATTTCTTTGGGTGTGCAGTAACCAACGGTATCAGGAATGTTGATTGTAGTTGCACCTGCTGCGATCGCCATCTCCAAAACTTCATAAAGAAACTCTGGTTCAGTGCGGCTAGCATCCATTGGTGAAAATTCTACATCGTCTACAAACGACTTAGCATAAGCAACCATTTCTGATGCGATCGCTAATACTTCGCTGCGAGATTTTTTCAACTGATATTTCAGGTGAATATCAGAGGTAGAAATCATCGTGTGGATTCTGGGACGAGCCGCGCCCTTCAAGGCTTCGGCGGCTGCGTGAATATCCTGGCGAATGGCTCTGGCTAAACTGCAAATGATTGGCCCACCGGGTATTCCGACTTGTTCAGCAATGGTTTTGACAGCTTGAAAATCTCCCGGACTCGCAACGGCAAAACCGGCTTCAATCACATCGACACCAAGGAGAGCTAGTTGATGAGCGATCGCTAATTTCTCTTCTACATTGAGGGTTGCGCCCGGTGACTGTTCGCCATCCCGTAGCGTGGTGTCGAAGATGATAACTCGGTCTGGTTGAGATGCGATGCTCATAATTGTCTCCCGTGGTATTGAAGGGATGCTTAAAAAACTTACTTTGGATATTGTATACAATTTTTTGTATTTTGTATACAATATTCAATATGAACTTAAATGACTTGGCAGCAAATGTGCTGCAACAACAACGCAGTACACCAGATTTAATTGCCGATGCTTTGCGGGAAGCTATTCTGCGCGGCATTTTTCAGGAAGGACAATCGCTGAGACAGGATGAAATCGCCACTCAGTTTGGAGTTAGTCGTATTCCCGTGCGTGAAGCGCTCAAGCAGCTAGAAGCAGAAGGATTGGTGACACTGCATTTAAATCGTGGTGCGATCGTATCGGTGTTGACAGCACAAGAGGCGCAAGAAATCTGTGAAATTCGCAGCGCCTTGGAAGTGAAAGCGATGCAGTTGGCAATACCCAAGTTCAGGGAAACAGATATAAAAAAAGCTGCTGTAATTCTGGAAGCGACAGATCAAGCAACTGATGCAGGTGTGTTGGCGAAACTCAATTGGGAATTTCATGCGACGCTGTACGCCACTGCTGAACGTCCCCGGTTGCTGACAATGATTAAAACTTTACACGTTAATTGCGATCGCTATGTCCGAGTACAATTAGCGCAGATGGATTACCAGGGGCGATCGCAAAAAGAACATTATCAACTCTTAGATGCTTGTCAAAAGCAGGATACAAAAGCTGCTGTCAGGTTACTGAAACGACACATTGACACCGCAGCAGAACAGCTAATTGCATACTTGCAGCAAATTGCTCAGAAACGCTGATTATTTAATAGACATCTGGTGAAATTAAATATGCGTTATCTAGAACCCTTGTTTTGACGTAGCAATGCTACGTCAAAACAATTCTTTTTCACCAGCTAATGATCTACCAGAACAGACTAAACCCGAAAATTACACTATCCTGTTCAACAAACCTCTCCCTCCCTTTATCCCTCTTTGCCTCGGAGAGGGACGGCTTTACGTAGTAAAACCAGGGAGAGGTCTTTTTAAGTTGTTCAGAGAAATAAATAGGATCGTCCATGAAAAAACTGATCCGGCGTATTAAAAAATTGCTGCAACGTATCTTCAAGAAGTTTGCATCCAATTCTCAGCAGACATCGCCCTTAATAAATTCTCGCCCCTTAGAAACTTCTATTCCTAGTGTTTCTCCCCGATGGGAATCTGGTTTGGTGCTTGTGTGTTCACAATGTGCAAACGAGCGCTCAAATAGTTTTCATCCAAATAGCAAAAGCTCAACAGCTTCCGAAGACTTAGAGAATTGGTTAAAATCTCGTTTAAAATTTGAGGGATTATGGGGAGAATTTCGGGTTGTTAGCACCAGTTGTTTAGGGATTTGTCCAAAATCTGGCATTACTGTCGTTATTGTAAGTAATGGAAGTAGTGGAAATAGCCCATGCTTAATTGTAAATCCTCACAGCGATGTCTACGACGGGCTACGCCTACGCGAACTTCTTTATTCATACATCAAACAGAATAAAGGATGACTTTACAGCTTTGGTAACGCACAGATTAGGATATTTTTTCACTAAATAATTGAATGCTAAACTGTGTTTTTTGATATTGTACTATAGTTTGCTTAAGTGGCAAAGTAAAAAGGGGTGAATATTTTAATTCACCCCTTACCTTTTTCCCAAATAAATAATTGTTTGGAATCCTTCGTGGATGGTCGAGTTGATTTGATATCCAGTACGATTTGGCATTGATTTTTAACTATCAAATTACAAAATTAGCATCACCCCTAGTACTGCAAGGCGGAAGCCAGTCCCTACGGAAAAGTCACGCATGTTTTAATTTTGGGCTTTCTGGCTGTAATGAAATGGTAGGTTTATTTCCGCCGACCTGTACTAGGCTTGTTGTAAAAGGGGTTCTAGCTTAATTATTCCCAGTGGAAGAAAATTATTAACATGGCATTCCATACCCAAGGGTTGTAAATTAAAAAGCTGATTTCCCTTGTAACGGAAACTAGTGGCTACAACCCGACTGTAACTTTTACGCCAACCGCAGATAAGGACACTTTTGCAAGAATGTAGCTGCCTTATTGTGGGCATCTAGGTTATGAGTATGTGCTGGCGTAGGTCGAATAATGCCACTAAACAGGTCATCTAAGCCGTAGGGAGTAAAAAATTGCCATTGGCCTTGTGCATCTAGCCGCACTCCTACAGCAGTAGCAGTGTGTAGCCAATCTGTGATTCCATCTTCTGTACTAGTGTAGGGTCTGCTACCAAGCCGCCAACGAGCAAAACTAGCTTGATTTTTTACATCAAACTGTTCATGAGGAAATTGTTCTGTGAGAGTTGCCTTTGCTGCTAGTTCTTGAGAACGGTTTCCCTCTATATCAAAGAATGCAATATCAAAATCTTTAATACCTAATTTACACTCATTGCCAAAAATTGAAGACCAAACCGTGTTTCGGACTGCACCCCCGGCTAACCACCAGTTAGGTAAATTTAGTTGAGCGATCGCTCTTAATACTGTATCAATAGGTGTATCAGTTAAAATCATCTGTAGATGAGTGTTATTATTCATATCAAATTCCTGGGATGATCAACTAGAAGGTGAAAATATTATTATTCACATCTCATTAAGCTTACGGTCTTGATAGTCCTACGGTGACACTTGGCAGTTCTAGGTTTATTAGGGTAACTGCTGAAGTCATAGTATAGAGAACAGGATTTTACGGAAGGTTAAATTGTGAATTTATAACTTTTATTTATGGAAGATTTATTTGCGCGGCTAGAAAGCACATTCAATCCTGAACTGCCAACCCTTGCAGAGTCACAACAACAACTTCTACAAGAACTCAACATTGATGAAAATCAACCTGGTACGATTCTGCATGATTTTCAAATCCTAATAGATTTCTTGCAACCAAATGGAGTGGAAGTTAGTAGTGTTAATAACCTTTTACCACTGAAAGTACTATCAGAAGTTAATTCTCGGTTAAGTCACCCAATTGAAACTAAACTTAAACGTCCTGTACAGAAATCATACCCTTACATTAATGGACTATATCTGTTATTACGCAGTTCTGGGTTAGCCCAAATTAGATCCCAAGGTAAGAAGCAAATTTTAGTATTAGACACAGCCACCTTGGAATCATGGTCAAATCTCAACCCAACAGAACGCTATTTCAATTTATTAGAAGCCTGGTTGATTTGGGGAAATAACGAAATTTTGGGTGAGCATCAAGACTCATTCGGTAATTTATTTAGATGTATTCAACTTTGGCCTCGCGTCCCAGATAAAGGTTTAAAATTTCCTAAGTATGAAGACCAACACAATATTAGTTATTACCCTGGTTTGCATAACGTTGCTCTGTTAGACTTATTTGGATTGTTATCTATCAAGCAGGGAAAACCGCAAGAAGGTAAGGGATGGCGTATTACCAGTTTACAACGCTTGCCCTTTGGGGATGCTCTGTTACAATTATTATTCCCATTAGGGATACAAGGAGAATTACAGGATGATGTAAATGTGAATTTTGGAAAATTGCAGTCACATTTACAACCATTTTTTCCAGAATGGGAGCATAACTTATTTGTTCCACAGCAAGGCTTTACCGATGGCATTTATATTTTTAAAGTGTCTATTTCTCACGCTTGGAGACGCATTGCCATACCAGCGAAAAAAACATTAAGCTGGTTAGCAGAAACAATTCTCGATGCTTTTGATTTTGACTACGACCATTTATATGAGTTTAGTTATAAAGACCGTTTTGGTCGCACAATTAAAATAGGTCATCCCTATATGGAAACACCCCCATTTGCTGACCAAGTACAGATTGGTGACTTGTCTCTAGAACCGGGTGCTAAAATGACCTATCTTTATGATTTTGGTGATAACTGGAAATTTGATGTGCAGTTAGAAGCAATTAATCAGCCTGATAATAAAATCAAAAAACCAAAGATTTTAGAAGTTCACGGAAATGCACCTCAACAGTATCGGAGTGAGGATGAAGATGAGGAGAATGAGGGTGAGTAATTGTACTATTTTAGTAACTCGATTTCTAAAATAGTAACTTTGGTAAAACTAATGTAACTTTCTAAACAAGTGATGAAATGATAATCTTTCTCCTAACTAACTGTCCTGCCGAAGGAAATCTTAGTAAAATGATTTAATAAATCTATTAAATTATTTAAAATAGCAATATTGAACTCAAATTATAACCTTAGTTTGTATATCATAGAGTTTTACTTAGTTGTCTGCTAGTGATGTTAAACAAGTTAACACGGTATCAATATTTTTCCGTAAAATCTTACTGGACATATTCAATTATGTAATTTAAGTAAAATCAAAGAATAAACTGAATTTCAGTTCATTCTCGAAACTTTTAACAGTTATTTGCACACAAAATTGATGAAAAACGATAACCCAGAAGAACTAAACCCAGACAAAGAGATTGGGCGCTTGATTGATCAGGTAATGTCTTCATCTCTGACTGATGAACAGTACCGCAAAAAGATGCAGCGACGCAAAGAAGTGCAGGATCAACGCATAGCACAAGCTGTACCAGAAAAAGGATTAATTATTGTAAATACTGGTAATGGTAAAGGTAAAACTACTGCGGCTTTGGGGATGGTGTTACGATCGCTAGGTCACGGGTATAAAGTAGCGATCGTCCAATTTATCAAAGGTAGTTGGGAACCTTCAGAAAAAAGGGTTTTCAGTAATTGGGAAGACCAGTTAGAATTTCACGCAATGGGCGAAGGCTTTACCTGGGAAACTCAAGACCGCGATCGCGATCTCGATAAAGCTAGCGCCGCTTGGCAAAAATCATTAGAATATATTCGCAACCCAGACTTTCACATGGTGTTGTTAGACGAAATCAATATCGCGCTCAAAATGTCTTACTTAGAAGTAGACGATGTTTTAGCAGGTTTGGCGCAAAAACCAGCTGATAAGCACGTTATTCTTACAGGTAGAGGCGCACCAGCTGCTTTAATTGAGCGTGCTGACCTGGTAACTGAAATGACCTTAGTCAAGCACCCTTTCCGCGATCAAGGCGTTAAGGCGCAACCAGGAATTGAGTATTAACTTGATGATTACTTGCACATTTGCAACGTGTGGCGATCGCTAGCAGTGATAGAACTTAAATGATAAAAGTCTTGCAGAGCCAGCGAGTAAGGATAACTGCTTAACTCATCTTCACTCACTTGAGGTAGTCTATTGCTTGCAGCTACCTGATTCGACTGAGCAGTACTGGCTTCATTTGACGAACTATTAACCGTCATCGCCAACTCTCCTGATGGGTTGAGTGTACCCTGAAAACAATTAAACTCTGAGTGGGGCATAAACAATGCACCCGTTACCTTGTTCTGCTGCTTTTGAAATATGATATAACCTTGACCAAGCTGGTTTGATTTTGGGGATTGACCATAGAGGTAAATCCCATCTTTTACAGGAAAATCCACTTTTGGTAAAACTCCTGCGTCTTTTGTAGCTCCTTGAGAATCTGGAACCAACGCTGTGGTTGTAGGTAATGTTTTTCCGCTCTTATGGGCAAAAAACCCTCTATCTCCAGAAGCCGCATTGAGTTGACTTCTCTGCTCTCGAACTCTTCTTAGCTGCGACAAAAGAGAGTTTTCACTGGTTTTCTGAATTTGAGCCGATGATAATGAAGAATTTGTAACTGGTACTACTTGAGTCTGCTTGGCTATAAAGCCCAAACCGAGAAGTAAGCCTAAGCCTGCGAGGGAAATTCCCCATTGACGGGGAGATAAGAACTGATGAAGGTTGTTAAGCACCCTACTTCTCCTGTTAAAAAACGAACCAAGTTCTTTAGAACTTGCTTAAAGCATAACCTAGTCTTAATTATCAAAGACTTTCTTAAAGACTTATATTACTATTGTCCAAAAAAGAAAACTGTCAAAAACTAAATTTTTTATTTAATTTAGCTCAACAAGCTTAGATTAGCATCAGTTAGAGTATTTATTCTTCATTCAATAGATTCATACCATTGCGTGAGGTTAATCACAAATTAAACCTTCTGAATTAACATTCAATTTTTTGACATCTTGCCTTTGAGATTTTTCAGGTGATAAAAATAGTGTATGTTTTTTATCAGATGTATCTCCGTAGGGGCGCACATCTGTGCGCCCTGTCATTTTTTGACAACCGCACAGGCGCAGAGGACACAGAGAAAATGCTTAACTCAAGCGTAATTAATTATCAGCATAAAAAAATAGCCCCCTGAATTCAGGAGGCGCATCACCAAGGAGGTGGAAAGACGCGGCATTTCGCGTCTCTCATTTTAACTAGCAACGTATTCTTGGACATTGGCACGACGGCGACGCAGATGAGCCAAAGCTTGATGCTCTAACTGACGGACGCGTTCACGGCTGAGATTCAATCTCTCACCCACTTTCGCCAATGACATTTCGTTACCATCTTCTAAACCAAAGCGCAGGGCTAAAACTTGTCGCTGTTGCGGGGTTAGTTCTGCTAGCAGGTTGTTCAAGTCTTGGCGTAAGAATTCCTGGTTGGTGTAATACTCTGGTGATGGGCCATCATCTTCGAGCATTTCTTGCAACTCAGTATCCTGGTTATCGCCAACTTTAACATCCAAAGATACTGGTTGACGCGCCATGTTCAGGTACTCACGGATCTGAGCAGGTTCTATTTCCAGTTCTTTCGCAATTTCGGCTGGAGTGGGCGATCGCCCCAAGGTTTGAGCCAACTCGCGCTGCACTTTCTTGATTTTATTCAGTTTTTCGGTAATGTGGATCGGTAAGCGGATGGTACGACCTTGTTGAGCGATCGCACGGGTAATCGCTTGGCGAATCCACCAGTAAGCATAGGTTGAGAACTTATAACCCCTCATTGGGTCAAATTTCTCCACACCCCGCTCTAATCCTAGTGTTCCTTCCTGGATTAAATCCAGAAATTCCATATTCCGCTTTTGGTACTTTTTGGCAATAGCAACGACCAAGCGCAAATTCGCTTCGATCATTTTTTGCTTCGCCCGCTTCCCTTGCGCTACCGTTTGTTGTACCTCGGTTTCCGATTGTTGAACGTGGTCAGCCCACTCTGACATATTCGGTTCGCGGTGCAGTTTCTTCGCCAAAGCTTCTTTGGCGTCGATGAACTTCATCATTTGTTGCACCTGCTTCCCATAGACAATCTCTTGTTCACGGGTTAGCAGTGGTACACGACCAATTTCTCGCAGATAGGTTCGCACCATATCAGCCGTGAATTTGGTATTGAGGTTTTCCGTTTGGGTGTTGACAGTAGGCATTGATGTGTTATCCTCTACTCCGTAAACACAATGTATGTTTTCTTACTAAAATCGATGGGAGAAAGGTAGTACATCTATCACTAAATATCGGGAGCTATCAAAAGTAATTATCAATTTATCTAGCCGTAGTTCAGACGTAAACTCCCAATGATAGGTTCCCCTACCTTCCCTAAATTTTCAATCTCTTAAATTTTCAATTTCTATATAAGCACGCTGGTTGTTTTGGAGAATTCTTCTTTTAGGCAGTTACTAATAGCAACTGGAAATCCGAAGTCGGTATGAGTTCCCTTTACTTTATAGTACGATAAATCAGGCAAATAGTAAAGTACTTTAAGATAAAATCTTTAATTATAATTCAAAATTGCCGATTTGCAAAAAAAAAATAAACTTCCTTGAAATTACTGACTATATCTATAGTGACGCTAAAAACCTCTCTTCTGTTGCCAAAATTAGCCGGATAACCGAACTTAATTTCCTGTGAAAATGGAGGGATGTTACGAATGAGGGATTGGTCATTGGTCATTGGTCATTTGCAAAAGACATAGACGCGCCAGTGGCTTCCCGCAGGGTAGGACAACTGACAAATGACTATCTAGAATCCCAGGTCAGCTTTGGCTAGTTCAGCAGCAGCGAATACTTCTGCGTCAGGCTTTTCTTCCCAAGCTGGTTCACCAATTTCCTCGTAAAAAGTTGCGTCGTAAGGACGGGTACGTACTACTACTGGCATAGGAACAGCATGACCCAAAATTAAAGCTTGTTGCTTAGAGTCTAACTTTGCCAATACCGATCGCAGTCCTCCACCACCAGATACACCCGTAAAAATCGCGTCAATGTCTTTTTCATCATTAAGCAAAGCAGTAATCCGAGTCCCAATCTGGGACATGATTTCATTATCAATACCCGATGGACGTTGATCAACTACCAAAAGTGTGACGAAATACTTTCGCAGTTCCCTGGCGATAGTCCCAAAGATAGTACTTTGTACGATAGCCGGGTCAAGGAAACGGTGCGCCTCTTCAATAGTAATCATCAATGGCGTGGGGCGATCATTCGGGTTCTTGCTTTGCAGGAATTTATCTGCTTTTTTGACGTAATGCTCATGTATACGTCGGGTGATCATATTCGTCACCAACATATAAGAGAGCATATTAGACTGGGAACCAAATTCTATCACAACATTCTTCCCAGCTTCCAGACACTGGACAATTTTACTAATATAATTTTGGGGGCAAACCGCTCGCATATACTTCAAGCTATCCATCCGCAAGAGTTTACGCTGCAATGCCATAATCGAGCCTTTGTGTCCGCGCTTCTCGTCGCAGAACATTTCGATTTCTTCGTTAGTCATGTTCAGCAACTGGACAATCCAAGACTTGCCAAACTCGCTATAGAGAATATTGGCGTTATCCAGGGCCGCGTCAGAGAGTCCTAAATCTCGGCTACATAACTTAATATCTTCAACTTCAATTTGCTCATAACTCAAATAAAGTTCTTGAGCATCACGCACACCCCGGCGCTTTGTCGATTCCGGGTCGAGGGTGTAAACTTCTACTTTGCTAGGAAATAATTGCTTTAAACCCTTAACTGTATTTACGTTCTTCCCTTCTGCAACGGCTTCCCAGCCATACTCAGAGTGCATATCAAAAATCAAGTTTACTGCTGCATTTTTACGGATAACGCCAGCTAAAAGTAACCGTGTTAGAAAGGATTTACCAGTACCAGATTTCCCAAAAACCCCATTACTCCGTTCTACGAAGCGGTTTAAATCGATGCAAACGGGCACATCCATATCCAAAGGTTTACCTATGGAAAAATTACGCCTTTGGGGGTCATCTTCCCAACCAAATACCCGGCGAAAATCGTCAACACTTGCATCGTAAACTTGGCTAAAATGGCTAGGAATAGTTTTAACAGGCAACAATTCCATTGTAGTGCTGGTTTGTGGCACAAATGAAGCCAAACCCGTCACCGATGGGAGAAAGGGATTGGCCGATTTGCCATTTGTTGGGGAGAAAGATTCTTCAGTTTCGGGAGTGAACATCAACATCGGCGCGAGGTTGATAGTACCATAAGTACCACTTCCGGCTAAAACATCTCGTAAAAAAGTGTCTTCCCAACTAGGGGGACTGGCAATAATTCGGGCATTAGCAGCCCCCAATGCTACATCTGTCAGCATACAAAAAAAGCGCGATCGCATCCCTTGCACAACAAGAAATTTACCTACCCGCATATCTTCCACAGAAATGTCAGGATGCAATCGTACTTCTAAGCCTTCAGTTAGAGAGCCTTGAATAACCGAACCTAATGGCTGTTCTGAATTCATTTTATTAGTCATTAGTCATTAGTCATTAGTTATTTTGCCCCATGCCCCATGCCCAATGCCCTATTACCTAGTACAGCGCGACGTCAATCAAGCTACCATTTTAAAATTTGCAGAAGCCTTGATATACAAAACTTTTGACTTTTGACTTTTGACTTTTGACTTCCGCCTTGCGGTACTAGTCAATCTGAATCGAGGTTGGCGCACTTCCCGTTGGGGGAGTGGTACTGATTAATGGTTTGCGGAATTGGGCGTAAAGGCGATCGCGCCAGGTAAAGAATGGTTCATAATCTATATTCTCTGAAAAGATAGGTAATCCTTTACCTCTAATAGAAGCTGGTAAATCCAGATAGGGGCCAGAGGGGAACTTCAGCAATATCGATAAGCCAGCTACTGCCAAGTCAGCTAAAGTTGGCTCATCTCCTGTTAAATAAGGACTATCTGCCAATAATAACGTTACCGCTTCCAAGTCTTGTTTTAAAGATGCGATCGCTGACTGGATAATATCTGGACTATAACCTACGCCAAAACCTAGCACTGTCAGTAAGTCAGTGGGTACTCCTCCGACCAGACTTTTAAATATATCTGGTGTTGAAGTGGGTAATAAAGACTTGCGGAAATTTTGATCTTGACTTATGGCTGCAAATAGTGCTTTGCGACCTTTGATGCCTATAGATTCATCCGCCCATTCTTCTATTAATAAAGTTAAACCCCGTTTTTTGGGATCTTGCGGTATTATTGGGCGATCGGGATATTCTAAGTCTAAATACTTAGCTATTTCCGTAGAATCTGCAATATATCTATTACGATCCTTTAATACCGGGACTTGTTTCTGACCAGTCAGCCGGAATAGTTCTACCTGTCCAATCCCAGGCGTAACCTCTATTTTGCGGTAATCTAGTCCTTTGAAATCTAGAATTAGGCGCACTTTCTCTGAGTATTGAGATAGTTCCCATTGGTATAATTCCAGCATGTTGTATACCTTATAACTGGTCAACTTCTTAAGTTTACAATTGTATCTTTAGTTAAAGTAATTTTTCTTTACATTATTTACTTTTTGGCTATCTAATTGAGATTTTGATTGAACTTATGCCTGATTTTTAGCAAAATCATCCAATTTAAAAGTATTATTTTCTGATTAAAATATCAAATAATTAAATAATTCAATTTAGCATACATAGATAAACTTAACAGTTCAGTTGTAAGTCTTCAGCACTTACTTTAATTTCCGTCACTGTTTAGGCTAGGTTAAGATATCTAGATAATTACTTTCTGTGCTTTTGTTGAATAATCAATGGTTAATTCAGGGATATTCCCTTATTCCTTATGGGATTCACTATTTTCTAATTACCTATTAATTTGTAGAGCTTTGTGTATAAATTGGCTTTTAAATAAGTAAAATATTTCTCACAGTTTATTGTAAATCATACCTTGTAGATGTAATATTTTCACACTTTCTGAGAGTTGACCCTATAGCAACTTAGGCTTTTTAACTCTTTTTGGTATAAAGAAAAAATATACTGATTACATAAAATATGTGCTAAATATATTTCATTATTCTCAGCGTGAGCCGATGTTTGATATTTTACCTGACCAGCACAAACCCTTGTGGGAAAATTTTTCTACCCTCTTTGGTTAGATTTTGTGCATAGCAAAATGTTATAAATCTTTATGTAATGTGTGGACAAAAAGACAAACAAAATTTATGAAGACAAGTTACAGCAAATTGCTGATCACGTTGGCAGGCATAGCAGGATTTGGTAGTTTCAGCCTTGTTATTACTTTACCATCTGAAGCTAAAGAGGCACTAAATCCTAACCCCAGTATTTTCAACGAAGCTCCCTATAACAAGGGTCAACGTCTTCAAGTAAACACTCAATACACATCTAGTGAAGCTGCTTCCGTAACGGAAAAGGGTAATACTAAACCTAAACAAGTAGCGCAAAAAGGTAGTGTAACAAATCCCAGACCAAGTATTTTCAACGAGCCGCCCTATAATCGTGGTGGCGGTACACCTAGTGAAACTGCACCCGTCACCCCACGTCCAGGAACTCAACCCACTGAGACACTTCCTACAACTCCATCAGCACCAGGAGCAACGGGCAATCAAGGTAAAACCTTGTTAGGGTTGGCAGAGTCAAACGCTTCTTTTAAAACCTTAACTAGGGCTTTGAAAGCAGCAGGGTTGACTGGAGCTTTACAAGGCAAAGATAACTTAACCATTTTTGCACCTACTGATGCAGCTTTTGCTAAGTTGCCACAAGATGCTTTGCAAGAATTGTTAAATCCAGCCAACAAAGAAGTATTGCTCAAGATTTTAACTTACCATGTAGTACCTGGTAAGGTATTGTCTACTGATTTAAAGTCTGGTGAAGTTAAAAGCCTTGAAGGTGGGACAATCAACGTTAAAGTTGATCCTGCGACTGGTGTAACTGTCAATGATGCTAAAGTGACACAGGCAGATATCACAGGCACTAACGGTGTTATCCACGCAATTGATCAGGTAATTTTGCCTCCTGACTTGTAGTTTTTAGGTACAAATACAACTTGTAGCAGACTAGGTTGGCATTAAATATTAATAGGAAAAAACCCCGTTCAGATGTTAGTTTTGGACGGTTTTTTTGTAATAAAAGTGAGTTAAATTGGCAACCCCGCCTACAAATTAGAGCAGATTGATATTAAGTTCGGCTAATCACTTATCATTAAAATCTCTTTGCGCCCCCGTGCCCTCGCGTCAGCCTAAATGATAAGTCTTTATGTGACGCATACCAGACAGAAACAATTCATGTATTCTTAAAGTAATCTCAACACGAAATGGAGAAATTTATGACTACCGTAACCCAAATGAAATGCGCCTGTCCGACTTGCCTGTGTATCGTTTCACTTGAGGATGCTATTAAAGAAGACGGCAAAAATTATTGCTCCCAAGGCTGTGCTGAAGGTCACAAAACCATTAAAGGCTGTAGTCATGGAGGCTGTGGTTGTTGATTAGTTAAGAAATTTAAATGTAGGGTGCGTTAGCTGAAAGCGTAACGCACCATCAACAATTCAAGGTACTTATTTTCAGCTAACACAATGCCAGTTGCTACACCGGAGAAACAAGCTAAACCTTTCGTAAAGAAGCGAAGATAAGCTCTGAACGGAGGAAGCCTCCGCTCACACTTCTCTGGGCAAGGCCCTGGCTCCGCTACTTTGACTAGATTCGTATTAGGGACTTCCAAGAAATAAATTACCCAAATATAGCGCTTCTCTGTTGAGTGCAATACAGACCTAACCCCCAGCCCCTTCCCTTGTAGGGAAGGGGAGTAAGATTCAAAGCCTCTCTTTTTTTAGGAGAGAGGAATGGAAGTGAGGTCAAAGTGTATTGCTTCCATTCGAGAACCGCTATAAATAAACGTAGACGCGGAGCGGCTTGCCGCAGGCTACCACAGAGACACAGAGAAGCCAGTGCGTTGCGGGGGTTCCCCCCGTTGTAGCAACTGGCGCGACACAGAGCAATGAGGAGGAGAGAGTTTTATTCGCCAGTTTTCTGGGTATTTTTTTATTTGGAAGTCCCTTACAGGTTAGACATTACATCCCGTGCAACTGCTAAAGTCTGCTCAATATCTTCTTCAGTGTGAGCAAAAGACGTAAACCCAGCTTCAAATTGAGAGGGTGCTAAGTAAACACCACGCTCTAACATACCCCGATGGAAGCGTCCGAATTTGGCTGTATCAGACTTTTTGGCATCTTCGTAGTTATGAACTGGGCCAGAGGTAAAGAATAAGCCAAACATGGCGCTGATTTGACCACCGCACACCCCATGACCAGTTTCTTTGGCAATTTGCAGCAAACCATCTGCTAGCTTCTTAGTAATCCGGTCAAGATATTCGTAAGTACCTGGCTTTTGCAGCAATTCTAAAGTCTTAATACCAGCAGTCATCGCCAAAGGATTACCAGAAAGAGTCCCAGCTTGATATACGGGACCGGCGGGGGCAACCATTGACATAATATCTCGGCGACCGCCATAAGCTCCTACTGGCAAACCACCGCCAATCACTTTACCCAAAGTTGTTAAGTCGGGAGTCACACCAAATTTTTCCTGAGCGCCACCGTAAGCAATGCGGAAGCCTGTCATCACTTCGTCAAATACCAATAACGCTCCATGTTCGTGAGTCAGTTCCCGTAATCCTTCTAAGAAGCCAGCGTCAGGTGCAATAAATCCAGCATTGCCGACAACTGGCTCAAGAATTACACCAGCAATCTCGTCGCGGTTTTCTTCAAACAAGGCTTTGACAGATTCTAAGTCGTTAAAAGGCGCGGTTAGAGTGGTGCTAGTTGCCGCTTTCGGAACTCCCGGTGAGTCTGGCAAGCCAAGTGTGGCGACACCAGAACCTGCCTTGACTAGAAAGGTATCGGCGTGTCCGTGGTAGCAGCCTTCAAACTTGATGATTTTGTCTCGTTTTGTAAAAGCCCGCATCAGTCGCAAAACTCCCATGCAGGCTTCTGTTCCAGAGTTGACAAATCTGACCATTTCGATGCTAGGAACGGCATCAATGACCATTTCTGCCAAAACATTTTCTAGGACTGAGGGAGCGCCAAAACTCGTGCCTTTTTCTAAAGCTTCATGCAAAGCTGCAATTACTTCTGGATGAGCATGACCGCAAATAGCTGGGCCCCAAGTGCCTACATAGTCTATATATTGGTTGCCATCTACATCCCAAATATATGCGCCTTTAACACGATCAAAAACAATGGGTTGTCCGCCCACAGACTTAAAGGCACGAACTGGAGAACTGACTCCTCCGGGCATCAGGTTTTGAGCAGCAGCGAAGATTTCTTGTGATTTTGTTGTTTTAATTGTGGTATTTACCAAGGTTCTCTCCTAACAGTGGGCAATAAAAAGCTCTATCTTAGGATAGTGTCAAAAACTACTTAGAATTTCTATCCTATAAAAATTGCTGAACCAAAAAATAATAATATGTTATACAACTCGAATAAAGACTTACCTCTAGATATTCAAACTCGATTATCTGAAGCATACCAGGATCTTTACCGAGTAGCTTTTAATTCGGCAATCCATTGGTATGGTGAAGCCTCAAAAGCTCACAAAGTCGCTTTGAGTGCTGTAAAGATGCAGTCTGCTATGGAACGGAATGTTCTTGTTTAGAGCTAGATAAAATAGTTCAATTCAAAAAAACATGCCAGTTGCCCTATTGAGAATGGTATCGTGAATCCATGAATTATTCTCACTAGAGCAAACTAGCTGGTATGTCTTCTAACGGTTCGCACTCACTTCATTACACTATCCCTGTTGAGGAAATTCGCTACGATGAACGGGGTCTAGTGCCTGCAATTGTGCAAGATTATTTGGATGGTACTGTCCTGATGATGGCGTGGATGAATCAGGAGTCGTTACAAAAAACTTTAGAAACTGAAGAAACTTGGTTTTGGAGCCGTTCCCGGCAAGAATTGTGGCATAAGGGGGCGACTTCTGGACATATTCAAAAAGTGCAAAGTATCCGTTATGACTGTGATAGTGATGCGCTACTCATAGGTGTAGAGCAATTAGGAGATATTGCCTGTCACACTGGAGAACGTAGTTGCTTTCACCAAATAGAAGGGGAAATTGCCTCACCACCAGGGGATACATTGTCACAATTGTTTCAAATAATATGCGATCGCCGCGATAATCCGACAGAAAGTTCTTATACCTGTAAACTATTCGCAGGTGGCGATAACAAAATTTTGAAAAAGATTGGTGAGGAAACCGCCGAGGTGGTAATGGCTTTTAAGGATGATGAAGCAGATGCGATCGCAGGTGAAGTGGCTGATTTGCTATATCATACTTTGGTTGCCTTAGCTCACCATCAAGTTGATTTGAAATCTGTATATCGTAAGTTACAAGAACGTCGTCAATGAGGAGGAAAGGGGGCAGGGAAGAGGGGGCAGGGAGCAGGGAGCAGGGGGCAGGGGGAAAGAGGCTTTTCCGATTTCTGCACAGATGCGGTAATCATTAAGTGATTAGCAGGACTTGATATGAAACCCTTTTTGCAGGAAAATTCCAGTATTCTTTCTCCTCTGCCCGCTGCTCCCTGCCCCCCTGCCTCTTCTGCGCCCCTACTCAGACAAAATTCGATTCAGGTATTGTAAAATTGCCATAGCGATCGCTACACTCAAGATAAAATATAGCCAGTAACTATTGGTAAGAATTTGCGGTTGATCTAATGCCCATCCACCCAAGGGATGACCAATAAAAGAGCCAACAGCCCAGCACAAAGCATTGATGGAAAAATAAACGCCGCGTTGATTTTCCGGGGCTAACTCAGTCACTAAAGAGGCAGCAGATGGGGTATAGGAGACAATCGCCACAGCAAACACTCCTAATGCCAATATTGCCCAAACCAGATTATCAGATGGGGCAGTGCCGCTTACCCAAATCAGTCCAAAACCAATTGCCCAGAAAATAGCGGAAACAGTAAGCGCGAGTGTGTGAGAGCAGCGTTTTAAAATGCTAGTTACAGGCAACTGGCAGATGATGGCGAACACCAGATGCCAAGCAAATAGAACGCTAATCGTAGTTTGAGCAAATCCTTCGCTAGTACTTTTTATAACAAAGTTTTTGAAGAAAAGGGGCAGGGTGCTGTGGATTTGAGAAATATAGATTGTGAAGAATATATTAACCCCTATGTAGACTAAGAAACGGCCATCTCTTAATACTGCCATCCAAGAAGCAATATATTCTGTCTTTTCAGATTCCCCTATCTGCTGTTGTTCAGTTTCACTAATTCCTGCATAGACAACCCCAAAAAATACCAGAAAAGAGATGGCATCAATCACAAAAAGCCATCGATAACTTCCAATTATCGCGATCAAAAACCCAGCTAGGATAATTCCGATCGCTAACCCAAGATTATCAGCTAGGCGGGCGATCGCAAAAGTTTCGCGGCGATTGTCAATCTGGCTAGCGTCAGCAACAACAGATTCAGCCGCCGGCCAATAGAAACCTATCCCCAAACCGCTAATCAAGCTACCGATTACCAAAATCGTAAAATTATTGGTTGTAGCTAAAACCAGAGAACCAATTGCGGAAATCGCCGTGGCTAGCAACAAAGTGCGGCGACGTCCCCAGTGTTCAGAATCAGCCAAAGAACCACCTACAATCCGCCCTACAATGCCGGAAATCGAGGCGCTACCCAAGGCTACCCCAACACTGGTTGCAGATAAACCAACTTGATTTACAAAAAAGATCGGAGCGTAAAACAGAGTACAGCCAGTACCAACTTCCGATAGAAATCTACCAATTGCAAAAATCCATACCTGGGGATGTATCGAAGGCAGCCACGATGATAACTGCGATTGCGAAGCTAATTTCATAAGTTTAAATGTCACGAAACCATGACATTTTTGTAATTCTTATCATTGGCTGCTATTTTACTCACTCATTCCACAGGGTTTCCACAGGGATTTTAACAGTTTTCCACAGGTTCTCTACGAGCTAATAGGCTTCTTACTCTCCTGTTGGGGATTGTTGATAAACAGTGGTAAGGAACTTAAAGGACTGAGTTCTTATAAAGTTACGTAACGAAAAAGAGCTTCTAATGCTGATTATTTCGTTCGCATTTATTTTTTATACACTCGTTTTTAACATTTCGCAGCATTGACAAACCCACCCCCTCTTGGCGCACAATGATTCGGCTTGCTTTTGTAATCCGTTCAACCGTTCGCATCAAATGTGTAAAATATATTACTACCAGATGTAAGCGTAGATTGGCGGGCTGGCAAAAGAGCGTGTGAAGTAGTCCTAAGCCGCTTCAGCGCAAGCAACTTGTCCCTCTTGATTATCCTCATAGGAGGAAAATCTCATGAAAGCAACGGTTAGCATCTTTACAGAAATTCCTGAAACACTCCACGAATCCTTAAAAAACTACTTAGAAAGCCATCCCGATTGGGATGAAAACAGAGTATTAACGGCGGCGCTATCATTGTTTTTACTCCAAAATGGAGATAGCGATCGCCGTGCTGCTCGAGTCTATCTGGAAACTTTGTTCCACCACTCCACAGTAAAAATGCCCTGTACCGACTCACCCGCAACAGCTAATTTACTAGACACCCCATAGGTACTGGTATGAAACCCTGATATGGGCACGGCTAACTGTGCCCTATCAATGGGATTTTGATCCAAAGCGATCGCTCATATCGGGATAATATAGGACTCATATTTGATTTTTGAACAAAACTCAGTACACCTTTATTCCTTCTTCCCAGTCCCCAGTCCTCAGTCCCCAGTCCCTTACCTCTACGAGTGATTCAGAAATCAAAGACGCTCGATAGCGCAGCGTTAGCGACGCAGGAGCGTCTGACTCGCTACCGCTTCGCTATCGGATTGCTATATTACAACAAAAAAGATCAGTAGATTCTGATCCTTAAAGAGGTTCCAATAGTTTCTCTTGTTACCAAAACTAATTGGTAATAGTGCATTTAAAATTGAGACAAGACTTGAATATATTAGCTGACCGTTAATACTTGTTATATAACGGTTTTATTTTGAATACAAGGACGTTCGTAGGAATACATAGCGGTGCATTGATGTAAGTCGCTTCTCGAAATTCACCCATTCAATTCTTTATCTCACACATTCCAAATTGCCATCGGTATTTTGGCTTCTTCAATAATTTCCTGATCGGCTTGAAAAGTGTATCTTCAGCAAGATATTGTCAACTTATCTTTGTGTTTGAATTGGCACATATCTATATGTATTTAAGTAATAGTTGAAAGACTTGGAGAATAGATGGCAGGAACTACGTCAAATTCAGAAATGCTATATCGAGTTCTCGGCAGTACAGGAGAAAAAGTTTCCGCCATTGGATTGGGTGGTTGGCACATCGCCTTGAAGCACGTTGATGAGCAATTAGCAATCCGAATTGTTAGAACAGCCATTGATCGTGGCATTACCTTTATGGATAACAGTTGGGATTACAACGGTGGAGTCAGCGAGATTCGCATGGGAAAGGCGTTGCGCGATCGCTATCGAGATAAAGTATTCTTGATGACCAAAATCGATGGTCGTTCTAAAAAAGCAGCAGCAAAACAGCTAGACGAATCACTCCAACGCCTGCAAGTTGATTGCATCGATCTCGTTCAGCACCACGAAATCCTTCGGCACGAAGACCCACATCGAGTTTTTGACGAAGAAGGGGCGAATGCTGCCTTGATTGAGGCACAGAAAGCTGGCAAACTCCGATATATTGGTTTTACTGGGCACAAAGACCCGTATGTTCATTTGCACATGCTGGAAGTTGCAGCCACTAACGGGTTTAAATTTGATACAGCACAGATGCCGCTCAATGTGATGGATGCCCACTACCGGAGCTTTGAAAAGCTGGTTGTGCCAGAACTGGTTAAACAAAACATCGGCGTTCTGGGAATGAAAAGCTTGGCAAACGGTATTATTTTAAGGTCAAATACTGTAACGCCAATTGAATGTTTACACTATGCTTTGAATCTGCCTACATCGGTTGTGATTACCGGAATTGACAACATGGAGATTCTAGAGCAAACTTTTGAAGCAGTGCGGACGTTCCAGCCAATGAATGACCAGCAGGTGCGATCGCTTTTAGCAAAAACAGCAGAAGCGGCATCACGCGGCGAGTTTGAGCCTTTCAAAACCTCATCAATTTTCGATAGCACTGCCCAAAATCCAGATTGGCTAGGAGAGGAGCCACAGCGCCTTCAGCAATTGATGTCAGCGTGATGCTTTCTTGGTGTTAGTCTGTGCAGAAAGTTCAGACGATGACACAACACTAAAGCATAGAGAGGTTTGTCGAATTCACAGCACTTCACTGTTAGTTTTTATGTTTTAATGGGCACATATATGTATTTTATAAAAATATATATAATATATGCCTGCTCAGAATAAAATACGCCATTTGCCCGCTCGATTAATTAGTCAAAATATAACCTTTTAGAAGCGTTATTTACGGTTAGGTAGAGTATTAACTTGCTTGGCCAAAAGCCTGGACAATAGCATTGCGGGTGCGATCGCAAGTTAATTAATTGAAGGGCGATCGCTAACTTTTCTCTAAGCGCAGTGTTTAACAACAAGCTCCTACGCGTCTAAGCTCATGTATAAAATCTGTGAACTGTTTAATTCGCTCCTTAATTACCAACAAAAAAATCTTGGCTCAAAATTCAATCTATCAAAATAGTGAATTCATTTCATAACTAATGACGCAAGAACTTCTATCTAGGGAACGATATGGCGAATAAACTAAATGAAGTAGAAATAGTATACTAAGTCACATTGAGATTGTATTCTATGAAATTGAATTATGTTACAAAACAGCTTTCTACGGTAAAACGCTGGATGGCTACAACACTGTTTTGTATGTTAGCGATCGCTTTCGTTTGGCAAGGGGCATTTTTATCGAACACTTCAGCAATGGCTGCTCCTACTGCAACCTTGATCGCATCATCAGACGCAGGCGATAAAGTTCAAGAAAAAACCAGTAAAGATGCTGGACGAGCCAAAAATTTCATCGACGATACGGCAGATAAAGTTAAGGAAGCTGCAAAGAGCAATGCCAGTAAAGTTGATGAATCAACAGACAATGGTAGTTTTGTTGAGCGCAAAGCAAAGAAAGATGCGGCTACAATTCAGAAAAGAGCAAACGAAGATGCAACTCGGACTAAAGAAGCAGTAAACAACACAAAGAATGTTGTTGAGCGCACTGTTGATAATATCAAAGATGCTTTTGGTAAATAGTAATCCTATTTGATTTCGTTCAAACCGAAAGTCTTAGATTCCCGACTATTGTAGAAAGTCGGGAATCTTGCTGTTTACAAATAATTTAGGAAAGTTTAAATTATTGCACAGATTAATTTATAAACTTTATACTGTGATTCTAATCTGCATGTTATTTGCTAGTTATCTTAAAAGTAATACAAAATTTTATAATTATTAATTTAGAAAGGTTATTTTACTAAAAAAATACTGACTTTAGATAAAGTGAGCGATCCAGCTAAGGCATCTCCGCAAACTGCTGCTGGATCATGTATTTTTTTTACGGATTACCAACTATCTTTAAGTAGCATCACTTATTGACAAATGTGCTTTGAGTTTAACTTTTTTCAACCTTTTTTGACCGAATTGTTAATGGTTAACAAATTTTTCACTATTATCGATTACGAAGTTATACTTTCCGCTACAACTTAGTAACAATGTAAGAGTCTGATTATGTGAACAACCCGTCCGTGGGAAAATCAAAATACCGAAAACCTGAAGTTAGAGAGGAAAACCCTATAATATGCATCTGAGCGAAATCACCCATCCTAATCAGTTGCACGGTTTATCTGTTCGCCAACTGCAACAGATTGCCCGTCAGATTCGAGATAAGCATCTCCAAACCGTAGCAGTTAATGGTGGGCACTTAGGGCCAGGGTTGGGTGTTGTAGAATTAACACTAGGACTTTACCAGACACTGGACTTAGATCGGGATAAAGTGATTTGGGATGTAGGACACCAGGCTTATCCCCACAAACTGCTTACAGGACGATACGATCGCTTCCACACCCTCAGACAAAAAGACGGAGTTGCAGGTTATCTCAAACTCTGTGAAAACAAGTTTGACCACTTTGGGGCTGGACATGCTTCTACAAGTATTTCAGCAGCATTGGGCATGGCTTTAGCACGAGACTTAAAAGGAGAAAAATTTAAAGCCGTTGCTGTGATTGGGGATGGGGCGTTAACTGGGGGTATGGCTTTAGAAGCCATCAACCATGCCGGACACTTGCCAAAAACTAACCTGTTGGTTGTTCTCAACGACAACGACATGTCTATATCTCGCAACGTCGGCGCGATTCCCCGCTATCTGAACAAAATGCGCCTCAGCCAGCCGGTGCAATTTATTAAAGATAATCTTGAAGAACAATTTAAGCAAATTCCCTTCGTGGGTGAATCCTTGTCTCCCGAACTCGGACGCATCAAAGAAGGTATGAAACGCTTGGCTGTTCCAAAGGTAGGTGCAGTTTTTGAAGAACTCGGCTTTACCTACATTGGGCCAGTGGATGGGCATAATATCGAAGAATTGATTGCCACCTTCCAACAAGCACATCAGATACAAGGCCCAGTCTTAGTACATGTGGCAACAGTGAAAGGCAAAGGTTATGAAATTGCCGAACTAGATCAAGTTGGCTACCATGCCCAAAGCCCCTTCAACGTAGCAACTGGCAAAGCCATTCCTTCCAGCAAACCCAAACCCCCAGCTTATGCCAAAGTCTTTTCTCACACTCTGGTGAAACTTGCCGAACAAAACCCGAAAATCGTTGGGATTACTGCGGCGATGGCAACGGGGACAGGCTTGGATAAACTTCAAGCAAAACTGCCCAATCAATATATTGATGTCGGCATTGCTGAACAACACGCAATCACCCTAGCAGCAGGACTTGCAACTCAAGGGATGCGCCCCGTTGCGGTTATTTATTCTACCTTTCTGCAACGCGCTTATGACCAGATAATTCATGATGTCTGCATCCAAAACCTGCCGGTATTCTTCTGCTTGGATAGAGCCGGAATTGTCGGTGCCGATGGCCCCACTCACCAAGGTATGTATGACATTGCCTATCTGCGTTGTATTCCCAATATGACAATAATGGCACCCAAGGATGAAGCAGAGCTGCAAAGCATGGTAGTAACTGGCGTTAACCATAGTGGCCCGATCGCTATGCGCTATCCTCGTGGCAATGGCTACGGTGTTCCCTTGATGGAAGAAGGTTGGGAACCTTTGGAAATCGGCAAAGGAGAAATTCTGCGTACAGGCGATGACGTGTTAATCGTCGGCTATGGCACAATGGTTTATCCAGGAATGCAAGCTGCGGAAATTCTCAGTGAACACGGCATTGAAGCAACTGTAATTAATGCCCGTTTTGTTAAGCCTTTGGATACCGAGTTGATTTTACCTTTAGCTAAGAAAATCGGCCGCGTTATCACCTTAGAAGAAGGCTGTGTCATGGGTGGCTTTGGTAGTGCGATCGCTGAAGCTTTACTAGATGCAGATATTCTCGTTCCTGTCAAGCGATTCGGTGTACCAGATGTATTAGTAGATCATGCTGAACCCAATGAATCTAAGACAGAATTAGGTTTAACCAGCCATCAAATAGCAGAGAGAGTGTTGCAAGCTTTCTTTAAGCAGCAAGTAGCTGCTGTTGTCTAGTTAATTCTTTGTAGAATGAATTGCCCACACTTGTGACTCAGGTGTGGGCGATTCATTTGCTTATGAAAACGGTACTGCTGCAACTGTGCGATCGCTGAAGATTTGCAAACCTGTCATTTTACTCTACTGAAAATCAGACAGTTGGTTCCTGGTATTTGACTCCTCGTTTTTGATGACGGTCATTAGCAACGATAGGATAAACAATGCTGCGTAACCGATTGATAGCACCGACAGGACGATGCACTGCTAGACCATTCCCAGGAGAAAAACTGAGATTTTCCCCAAAGTCATTATCTTTAGCAGAATCAACCTTCTGATGCTTAACTGTTAGGCGACCAACTGTAATGAAGGGTGATTCCTGTTCATTCCAAACAATAGTGGTATCATCAATAGACATTTCTGGGCTAGTTTGAAATTGAATTTGAAAATCCCAACAATATTCAGCATCAGGCTTTGCTAAAGCTTGAATGATATCATCTCGGTAGTAGTTGTCCTCTGAACCTGAGGCTTTGGCACGCTGAAGCTCACTTTCTGGTCTGGATTCGAGAGGAAGTTGTTGATGAGGTGGTTGACTGGAAACTGGAGTAAATGCATATTTAATTACAACCGGATATTCCACAGGAACTCGACCTGGTTGAGATGGGTCAAAATCAGATTTGAGTCCCAAAGAAAACGCCGAAGCACTCCAATAGCGTTCTGTGAGCAAACTCTTGGGAAAGCGTTTGAAACTAGTTTGTAAAAGAGTGGATTCGTAGGGATGCAACTTTAGCCAAAAAAGCACCAACAGCTTAAAAAGCGGAAACAGCCCTGCTCGATAAACCGCCACAAAAAAGCTATGGAAGTCCTTGATGGTTCTAACAAAAAAGAATTCGGTATTGTGGACAATAATATCTTGGGTTTTTAACTCGTGACTTTGCGGTAGTCGTTTTCCTTCTACCCCTATCACCTTTACGGCCATGGAGCGTGTATCTCCTTCATAATCATTCTTTACTGAAAACGCTCCATTTGCAAATCGTAGCCAAACCGGATATTGTTTGGGTTTGGCAAATAAACCTTGTTTTAGGGAAATGGCTTGAAGTTGAGCTTCAGTTAATGAGGTGCGTTTGCTCAATTCCTGTTTAATTGCTGCTTCATCAAAGTCAAAGATTTTTAAAGTCCCTTGTACAGCAGCGTTAGTTTTAGAGTGGGTATCTCTCTTTGCAGTTTCTTTCTTTTTACCTCCGTAAAGATTTTCCATGTTCTTTTTGACTAGCTCACTCATAAGATCGGAATATTTGGTTTCGTCCTTTTCTGGGTATTCGGTAAATAGTTTCATTTTTTTAGGTAGGATTAATTAATCAATTGAGTTTATTTAAAGCTGCTTAGACATCGCTTGTTTGCAGTTATTGTCAAGTCAGCTTCAAGTGATAGATTGAAAAGAGTATTATTAAGAGCGATCGCTCCATTAACGTCTTCTTTACAATATGTTATGCATAACAAGCTTTTAAAAGTTAGGGTACGATCGCATTAAAAGCCGATCTTAAGTGAAGGTCGAAACTAACTTTGTACTTTCTGCCTGAGAGAGGAACGTTGCGATTAAGTAAATCAGAGACAGTGTTGGTATTTTGAATAATTTCCCAACCCACAGGAGAAAAGGTCTTTTCATTGAAGATATTGGGTGATAATAAAGGATTCGTTAGTGCTTGAGAAAAAGCATCAATCCCAATTAAACGTGCTACTAGCGGAGGGATAGTTGAATTTTTCCGCCCATCCTCAGCGTAAAGTCCTACAAAGAACTCAATATTATCAACATGACCATATAATTCTTTGAGTTTATTTTGAGCAAACTTATCACCAGTAACTTGCTCAAACGTCGTGACTCTGGGAAAACCACATATTTCTCGATAATCGTTGTAACTTGCTAATTGCAACTGCCGTCCCAGTCGAATTGAGGGTAATTCAGTTAACTCAACCAATATATCAGGGGTGTTAAATAAACCAATTTTTGTACCTGGTTGAGAACAAGTTTCTTCCATCAATGCCCCTAAACCTTGGTCAATAAACATCTTATTGTTCCAAAGGGATGTAACTATATGGGTTGGTTGACCGTTATAGTTGAAAGTCTCTGGAATCGCACTATGCCAGCGATATACAAAGTCAAACTCAATTGCCATATAATTGGGACGATGCCAGCTTTCCTTAGTAAAAGCTTCAGGATCAGCAAACAACTTAAAGTCATAGGGAGTGATGTGGTTAATGTACTCTTCCATAATGATTTTGAGAATAATCGCCATGAGAATATTTCTCGATGTTTGGAAGAGGCGTTCATCATCCCAATCTGGATAATTGCTTGCTAATTCATCACAAAGCCGATTATGTTCCCGGAAACATAGAGTATTGAGCATGACATAGCCAATTTGCACATTTGCTCGTTCTACTCCCATCGCAAACATATATTGTTTTTTATCTACGGGCTGCCTTTTTTCATCATTCACAGGTTCATAAAGACCCTCAAATTGAGCGTCAACTTTACCCTGTGCTGGATCGGCATAATAAAACAAGGGATATTCTTCTTCTACACCATCTTGGCGCTTAAGTTTTTGAGATTTTAGTTTGCCTCCTTTAAACCTTCTTAGAAGGTGTGTTTGTTTTCTGGTTAAACCATAAACATTACACAAATCAATCTCATGGTTGGAAGTATTTTTTAGTTTATTGTAGTGATCGAGGCGGAGAAAGCTATCTGTAAACCACTGTACCCAATAGGGAAACAGCATAGTTGATTTGCTAGAGTAAATGGTTTTACCATCTCTTTTACGAAATAAAACAGCTAGGTCTTCAACTTTAGGTAAATTGCCTTCAGCGTTTAGCTTGGGATCGGGTGGTAGATGTCGTCCTGTATAAGTGCGATCGTTGAGTGATTCCCAGGAAGTATAAGTATCAGTTTTTTTAGGAATTTCAGTATCAGGAATATGCTCATCTAGACTCATCATACTGTAGGGGTTAGGACGAGTCGGAATTTTATAGATGAGGCTGTTAAGCAAAGTTTTATTAACTTTACGTGCAATAGATTTGTTACTTTGGAGAAGTTGCCAAATCGGTTTAAAGTTCGTTAAAACGTATGTTTGAATTTTGTTATCTAAACCGTCTTTAGATGTATCTCTTTTTCCCGTCATAAATTTTTACCTAATTTTTTGCAATTCTGTATTAAATAGACTCGAAATTTATCTGTTTCTATTAACAAAATCAATTCCAATTATTTCAGTTTGGAAATAATATTTTGTAGATTTTTTGGTCGATAGTCTTTGCGACTTTTCAAACGGTTGATCGCGCTTTCATGAAGGTCTTCAATGGCATCACTAACCTCACGAAACTTGATTCCTGCGAATTTAAAGAATCCAACATCGTTTTTAAAGTCACATTCATAATTAGGGTTAATACCTGTCGGAATCACACTTGTATCGAAGTCAAGCCCCAATTTCATTTCACCGATGGCATCAATCATCCACTGTAAGGCAGCATCTGATAACCCACTATGTTCTTCCGTTCCACCACCAACACAACCGTGCCCACCTGGGAACCACTTTTGAATTATCCTCTGGCTTTCGTCGGCCTCAGGATGCTTTTTCATGGGGGTAACATCAAAGATTTCGCGGATTTCGTCGATCGCTATCGCGTGCAATGCATTTTGAATACATTTGTTTAAAGTAGTGTCATGGAATCTGTACCGCTTATTCAGCTGCTCGTGTAACTTGCTGAAGCCGGGTATCCCAGGAATACCAAGGGCCCCAACTGTGTCAAAACAACCGAGCAATGTGATCGGGACGCGATCGCCGTAAGCTTGACGGTATTCCACTGCTGTCTTATCCTTGGGTTTAACACCCCGGTTACGGTAAAGCTCGTAAGCTTCATGTGCTTTGGTGACATGGGGGCGGTCTAGAAGACCGGAGCAATAGATCATTCCCGCCAGACTTCTAACTGTGTAAGCACCACGACTGAAACCAAACAGATAGATTTCGTCACCAGGAACATAGTTGAGGCTAAGAAATCGGTAGCCATCTTCTATATTTCTATCAATTCCTAGTCCGGTAGCTCCCCCTAAAACCTTTTGACTCTCGGTTCCAACGCCCTCGTCATAAAATATGATCTGTGTAACCCCGTCACTAGCGATCGGTTTCACGGATTGAGCTAGCTTAACTACATTGCTTGGGTAAAGACTTGTTAACTGTTGCCAAGTTCCATCGCAGCAAATCACAATACGTTTCATAGTTATATTTAAAACTTTTGAGTAATTAGTTCAATTTTTCATCAAGGTGTGAGTTCGGCATAGAGTTAAAGCAAAGGTATTTTATATGCTAAAAATATGTCTATTTTTATCAACGCTTTAGCGAAACATAATCTCACTTTTTTAATGAGAAGGCAAGGACAGTTAAAATAGATAAGCAGGAAATTAGTTAAACAATATTAAGTAGCCATCCACGCAGCAAAGCTAGAAATAGTTAATTGAATTTTGGTTTTTAAAATTCAATCATCAAAGTGCATTAAACAAGATGCAGAATTCATAATAAATTAAGTGGGGAATTCAGACCCGCCACTACGAAAGTTGATTACAAAACAAGAAAATTTGGTGTGGTGTTTCACGGTTATTCAAACGCTCTCTACAAGAGGTGACACTCTTTCCTCGTTAACGGCAGTTGCTAAAGAGCGGGAACGCGCTTGAGCGTAGCTTGCTTCCCCGTAAGGGTACAAATTAGGGAACCGCAAGGGCGCACTGCCTCACCAGTCGCGCAGAATTTAGAATTAAATTCTGGCTCCTAAATTCTTTCTTGTTAAAGTAAAAAATATTGCCCATCTACTAACTACCTCTCTCTATGACACCTTCTACAAACCAGGTTTATCCCGTTATTTGGCACAATGACTCAGTGTCACTAATTGACCAAACTCGCTTACCCAACGAATATACATTTGTAGAAATTCACCGCAGTGAAGATATGGCGCGGGCGATTAAAACCATGATTGTCCGGGGTGCGCCTGCAATTGGTGTCGCTGCGGCTTATGGAATGTATCTTGGTGCAAGGGAAATTAAAACAAGCGATCGCCACGAATTTTTGCAACACTTAGATAAAGTAGCTCAGTTGTTGCGTTCTACTCGTCCAACGGCGGTAAATTTATTTTGGGCAATTAGCCGGATGCTGAAAGCCGCCTACGAAACGCTGGGAACAGTAGAAGACATCAAGCAAACTCTTTTCCAAATAGCCCAAGCAATTAATATTGAAGATTTACAAACCTGTCAAGCGATTGGTGATCATGGTTTGGCTGTTTTACCGTCTACCCCAGAAAAGCTGAGGCTGCTCACTCACTGTAACGCTGGGGCGTTAGCTACTGCTGGTTATGGCACAGCCTTGGGTGTGGTGCGTTCTGCATGGAGGGAAGGACGTTTAGAACGTTTATTTGCCGATGAAACTCGTCCTCGTTTGCAAGGCGCAAAACTCACCACTTGGGAATGTGTACAAGAAGGTATTCCAGTTACATTAATTACTGATAATATGGCAGCCCATTGCATGAAACAAGGTTTGATTCATGCTGTAGTTGTGGGTGCCGATCGCATTGCTGCTAATGGTGACACTGCTAATAAAATTGGTACATATAGTGTGGCGATCGCAGCTAAAGCACATAATATCCCTTTCTTTGTAGCTGCACCGCTTTCCACTGTTGATTTTGAATTAGCCGATGGTAGCAAAATTCCTATTGAAGAACGCGAACCAACAGAAATTTATCAAGTTGGCGATACCATTCTCACTCCTGCGGGTGTAGATTTTTACAACCCAGCATTTGATGTGACTCCGGCAGAGTTGATTACAGCCATCATTACAGAGAATGGAGCGATCGCACCTGATAAATTAGCGAAATCACAGTTAAAGCAAGTAGCTTAACATCTATTAATAGGCGCATCATGTCAATAAAAAGATTTTATTATCAATAAGCTCAAAATTAGTTATCTTGCCCGAAGGGCAGATAAATGCTGATTATGAGCGTTGATTCTTAACCTTGGTTGTTATCAAGAAAGAGGAATTTAGATGTGTTTGCCCTCCCTTAAACTCCAGAGGAAACACATCTAAATTACCCCTTATAGGCAAATTTAGAAATCAGAAAGTCCAACATAAGTGCGATTGATGTCTCCTGTTTCGTTCCAAATCAAATCAGTCCGCCTATCGCCATTAACGTCACCCGCCAAAACGTCATAATTACTCCATCCTCCTTCCGGGCGATCTTGTGCCCCCAGAAATGTAAAAGTTCCATTACTGTTAGCAAGTCCGACGTAAGTGCGATTGATGTCTCCTGTTTCGTTCCAAATCAAATCAGTCCGACCATCGCCATTAACGTCACCTGTCAAAACGTCATAAGTGCTCCATCCTCCTTCCGGGCGATCTTGTGCCCCCAGAAATGTAAAAGTTCCATTACTGTTAGCAAGTCCGACGTAAGTGCGATTGATGTCTCCTGTTTCGTTCCAAATCAAATCAGTCCGACCATCGCCATTAACGTCACCTGTCAAAACGTCATAAGTGCTCCATC
>NZ_JAIVFX010000010.1:81781-258836 GCF_020829625.1 Nostoc sp. XA010
AAAGTTCCATTACTGTTAGCAAGTCCGACGTAAGTGCGATTGATGTCTCCTGTTTCGTTCCAAATCAAATCAGTCCGACCATCGCCATTAACGTCACCTGTCAAAACGTCATAAGTGCTCCATCCTCGTTCCGAGCGATCTTGTGCCGGCAAAAACGTAAAACTCATAGCTTACCTCGGTTTTTAATTTAACTAATTTAATTGTTATTTTTAGCGTAAGACTTTGTTGAAGTCAAGATAAACTTTCTCTCTAATTTTTAGTGAAAAAAGCTATTTCTTGTAACTTTTTCGTAACATAATTAGAATTTATGCACTGTACAAATAAACTATCTTATGTATTAACGTAAATAGGTTATTTTAGGCTTTTACAAACCATCCTTTGTTAATTGCGTAGGCGTAGCCCGCAGGGGAAACGCATCTAACTTTGTTTTGACAAAATGTAACTTATATGAATGGAGAAAAAGGAAAGTATTAGTAGGTTAATATCAATGCAATAAATGTATATACGAAGATTTGATGGTAAATTCGTTTCTATAATAACCATTAATAATTCAAAATTCAAAATTCAAAATTCAAACATTTTAGACATTTCAAACGGGGATTTAAATCCCGACTGAAATGGGTGCTACATGTAGATTGCAGGTTCTTAAACCCTTTAATTCACGATAAAATGGGATGAAGTGGTATTCTCAATTCATTTGAATGAGACAAAATCTGCAAATGAAGCTACCACCAAAAATCACAATTGCAGATCATTTTAAAAATTTAGAAGACAAGATAGTTGAGCGCACCAAAAAGCATAAATTAATTGATATAGTTACCATAGTCCTAATCATCACAGAGAATGGAGCGATCGCACCTAATAAATTAGCAAAATCACAGTTAAAGCAATTACCGATTGGGTTAAATCCGAATTAATGGAGAACTTGCGCCGAGTTGTCGATAACTCTAGCGATCGCTCTAAATCCGAATAACAGAAACTTTATAGGGGATTGCCCCAAAAAAATCTCCGACTTTTTAGAAAAGCCGGGGACTTTGTTTTTTGACTACTTTAAAATCTGACGGATCAAAATTTATCAGTAATTTTTTCAATAATTTTATCTAAACTTCATATTTTGACTAAATTCAATAAGTAAAATCCGCAATTACTTTCTCAAAAGAAGCTTTGACTTACTCAAACCCCAGTTTGCTTTCTGATTTTGGTGTTTTCCGCAAGTAAAAGAAGCTTTGACTTACTCAAACCCCAGTTTGCTTTCTGATTTTGGTGTTTTCCGCAAGTAAAAGAAGCTTTGACTTACTCAAACCCCAGTTTACTTTCTCATTTCGGTGTTTTCCGCAAGTAAAAGAAGCTTTGACTTACTCAAACCCCAGTTTGCTTTCTGATTTTGGTGTTTTCCGCAAGTAAAAGAAGCTTTTGCTTTCTCAAAATGCCATTTGGCTTACTCAAACCCCAGTTTACTTTCTCATTTTGGTGTTTTTTGCAAATAAAATGCCATTCGCTTTTTTAAAATGGTTGATTTATCAGAGAATGTCTGAGAAGTATTAAATATTTGTTTATCCCCCCTAACCGCCCTTAAAAAAGCAGACAAGTCAAATTACCCCCCTTAATCCCCCCTTGTAAAGGGGGGAAAGAAGAAATACAGTTCCCTCCCCTTGTAAAGGGGGGAAACAAGAAATCCAGTTCCCTCCCCTTTACAAGGGGAGGGTTAGGGTGGGGTAATTCAACTTGTGACTAATTAACCTTAATAGAATTAACCAAAATGTTGAATAATTGCCTCAGCAAATTCAGAACATTTTAAAGGTTCAACTGGCGGTTCCAGCAACCGGGCTAAATCGTAGGTGACTTGACTATTTGCGATCGCATCGCTTAAACCTTTCTTAACTAGGTCTGCGGCTTCTTGCCAACCCATAAATTCCAGCATCATCACACCAGACAAAATCACTGAACCTGGATTAATCCGATCTAATCCGGCGTGTTTGGGTGCAGTGCCGTGGGTAGCCTCAAATATGGCACTAGAATCACCAATATTTGCCCCTGGCCCCATTCCCAATCCACCAACAATGGCGGCGGCGGCATCAGACAAATAATCGCCGTTCAAGTTCATCGTCGCCAAAATCGAATACTCATCCGGTCTGGTTTGGATTTGTTGGAAAATACTGTCAGCAATCCGGTCATTCACCAAAACTTTCTCTTTCCATTTGCCCTCGCCGTGGGTTGCCCAAATTGTGTTAAGAACAGTTTCAACTTCCTTGACAATTTGCGCTTTCTTCTCTGGAGTGAGATTATCAAACCCAGGATCAATCTCGCGGGCGTTTTCTTCCAAGGAAATATTCGGATTTTTTTCCTTGTTACTCAAAATCCAAGATTCCCGTTCAGTGACAGTTTCTTGGCGAAATTCACTAGTTGCTAATTCATAACCCCAATCGCGGAAAGCCCCTTCGGTGTACTTCATGATGTTGCCCTTATGCACCAAAGTTACTTGTTGCTTGTTTTTGGGCAATAGCAAAGCGTGTTTGATGGCACGTCTGACTAGACGCTGGGAGCCAGTTTTGCTGATGGGTTTGATGCCAATACCAGAATCAAGAGGAATGCGTTTTTTCCCGTGTTCTGGGGTGGCGGGGATCAGTTCTTCATTGAGAATTTTAATTAAGCGATCGCCAATTTCGCTACCTTGTCGCCACTCAATGCCTAAATAAATATCTTCCGTATTCTCCCGATAAACAATTACATTCAGCTTTTCGGGATTTTTATGGGGTGAGGGCGTACCTGCATAGTAACGGCAAGGACGCACGCAAGCATACAAGTCAAAAATTTGTCGCAGCGCTACATTTAAAGAACGAATTCCCCCCCCAATGGGAGTAGTCAAAGGCCCTTTAATAGCTACACCATATTCTTCAATTGCCGTTAGAGTGTCTTGAGGTAAATATTGATATGTGCCGTATAAATCACAAGCTTCGTCCCCAGCGTAAACCTTGAACCAACTAATTTGACGCTGACCCTTATATGCTTTGGCTACCGCAGCATCTAGCACCTTTTGGGTAGCAGGCCAGATGTCTATACCTGTACCATCGCCACGAATAAAGGGGATAATTGGATTGTCCGGTACGATTGGTTCACCATTTTTGAAGGTGATTTTTGCTCCGGCTGCGGGGGGGGTAATCTTTTCGTACATCGTTCACACACTCCTAATCGATACGCTGCTATTCAAAAAAACCTTATGTGGCAGGCTTGTATATTGGGTACTGGGGATTGGGTACTGGGTATTGGGGATTGGGTACTGGGGATTGGGAAGAGACACGAAGTGATTTTTTCAATAATTCACCCTTGTCCTCCATGTCCCCTCAGTCGTAGTACCCAGTCCCTAGTTCCCAGTCCCCAGTCCCTAGTCCCCAATCCCCAGATTTTCCCCCTATTCCCCTTGTACATTATTTGGGGATTAAGTGTGGGATTCAGTGAAGCGATCGCAATTTTGTACGATTAAAAATAGTAAACTACTTTTCGCTATCAGTGCTTCACCTTAGAGAAGCCTAATAGCTTACCGCTTTTTCACTGACCGCTAAAACGAGAATGGCATGACAGACCCAATGATTTTATCAGGCCCTGCAAATGACATCGACTCCCTGCGACGACCGTTAATCGCTGGGTCTGAAAAAGTCCAACAACAGATAATCCCACAATTAGCTGAGTTGGGTAATGAGGGATTAGACGTGTTGATGGAATTTTTACTGAAACGGCGCGAAAACCCAGCGACTTGGATCGATGGCAAAGCTTACCAAGTCCTCTACAACTCTGATGCACCTCAAGCCAAAGAATTTCTGCGCTCTTGTTTTCCTGAGGGAATTGTACCTCTAAAATCAGAGTGCGGGATTAACTACAATTCTTTGCAACAGCTACTAGCTGTTCAAGACTTCCAAGCAGCCGATCGCGTCACCATCGAAAAAATGTGTGAACTATCAGGGCCAACGGCTGTACAACGAAAATGGTTGTATTTTACTGAGGTAGAAAAGACTTCGGCTGTTGACTTACAAACCATTAACAATCTTTGGTTAGTCCACTCCGAAGGTAAATTTGGCTTTTCAGTACAGCGAGAAATCTGGTTAAGTTTGGGTAAAAACTGGGAGAATTTCTGGCCGAAAATTGGCTGGAAAGCAGGTAATACCTGGACGCGATACCCTAACGAGTTTACCTGGGATTTGAGTGCGCCTAGAGGTCACTTACCCCTCTCTAATCAACTTCGGGGAGTACGAGTCTTTGCTTCTTTACTTTCTCACCCAGCTTGGTCGAAGAATCCAGAAAAATGATTTTGAGCCTACGTACAAATAGATTATGATCAATCCCACCAACCGAGAATTCTACGTCATCATTGAACCGGATGAAGATGGCTACTATGTTGGAGAAGTTCCTCAGCTAAAAGCCTGTTACAGTCAGGGAGAAACAATTGATGAGTTGATGGCTAATATGAAAGAAGTAATTGAACTTTGTTTAGAAACAAAAAGTGATGAAGAAATACCAGAATTTATAGGTATTCAAAAGGTAGTAATTTAATAATTCCATGAAGTTTGAGTGGGACGAAAACAAAGCAGCAATAAATCTTTTAAAACATAAGGTTTCTTTTGAAGAAGCCAAAACTGTTTTCAATGATCCGCTCTATGTTGACTTCTATGATCCAGACCACTCTGATAATGAGGAACGTTACCTTATTATTGGAGAGTCAAGTCGGGGACGCTTACTCATTATGTCGTATACAGAGAGAGGAAATTCGATTCGTCTCATTAGCGCAAGAGAAGTAACGCCATCGGAGCGAAAAGCATATAAAGAAGGGTAAGCCAGAAATGGAAGATGAACTGCGATCAGAGTATGACTTAAAGAGCCTAAGGGTCAGAAAGTTCGGCCCTGAACGAAAGAGTTTTGGGAAAACAACAATTCGTTTAGAACCTGATGTTGCAGAGGTTTTCCCCAATGCCGATGCCGTGAATGAGGCTCTAAGATTTCTGATTAGAGTTGTGCAGAAAAACCAAGTTTCTGCACTTGCAAAGCAGCCTCATAGTTCCTCGGAGGATGCGGATAAAACCTCTTAGTGCTTAGTTGGAAGTGCCACAAATCCCAAACTGAAAATATCAAATCAGATAATGGCAAACGTTCGTCTAGAAGATATTAAGCGTAGATTTAATAACGTCACCGCGATCGAGGATATTACCTTTGAAATTCCTGATGGCGAATTTTGGGTTTTAGTTGGGCCATCGGGTTGTGGTAAGTCTACAATTTTGCGAACGATCGCTGGTTTAGAAACCGCTACATCTGGCCAACTCTATATTGGCGATCGCTTGGTAAATAATATCCCAGCCAGACAAAGGGATGTGGCGATGGTGTTCCAAAACTACGCTCTCTATCCTCACATGAGTGTGGCGGAAAACATCGGCTTTGGGTTGCAAATGCGGAAGGTTGAGCGGAAAATCATTCAGGAACGGGTGATGAATGTGGCGCGATCGCTTTCTCTAGATCACCTGCTGGATCGTAAGCCCAAACAACTTTCCGGGGGACAGCAACAACGGGTAGCATTAGGGAGAGCGATCGCTCGTGAACCACAAGTGTTTTTACTTGATGAACCTTTATCTAATTTAGATGCCCAATTACGCGATGATACAAGGGCAGAATTGAAACAGCTACATCAAGAGTTAGGCATTACAACAATCTACGTTACCCACGATCAAGTCGAAGCAATGACTCTGGCTGATAAAATTGTCGTACTAAATCGCGGACGGATTCAACAAATTGCCGATCCCCAAACTATTTATGCAAGTCCTGCTAATCAGATGGTGGCAACTTTTTTAGGCAGTCCACCAATGAATATTTTGCCTGCAATCTATGCAAATAATGCTTTCGATGTGAGTGGACAATTACTAATGATTCCAGCAGTTGTGAAAGAGAAATTACAGTTGCGTCAGGGACACAATTATGATTTGGGGATTCGTCCAGAGCATATTTTTATTAACGTAGACGCTTCTCTACGAGACGCTACGCGAACGGCTTGCCGCAGGCTACCGCCAACTTGCCAAGAAGTAAATGAGAGTCAGCTGATTGTGGAAGTTAAGGTGGTGGAACCTTTGGGAAGGGAAACTTTGATTCGTGCTGGTTTACCTGGTTCGCCGGTAGTGTTGAATATTCAGGTGGGCGGGGATGTGCGTCCGCGTCCAGGCGATCGCCTTTCTCTACAACTTGATTTAAATCATTTATTCGTATTTGATCCCAAAACAGGGGACAGAATCTTATAAAGAGTTTCTTAAACTACCAGAAATAATTGCAAATTCCCAATTTTTTGTAGCCAGAATCTAAGAGAATAAAAACTGCAATAGAGACTTAATGGATTCCCGGCAAAAACTTATATGACTATTAATCGACGCAATTTCTTGTTTTTACTCACAGCAGGTGCGGGTGCTTTTGCATTAGATGCTTGTGCATTAGCAGAGAAATCTCCTGAGGGAAACGCTGCAACACCAAATACAACAGCAAATGCAACACCAAATACAACAGGGGCTATCCAACTACCGCCTTTACCTTACGCCTACGAAGCACTGCAACCACACATCGATGCCAAAACGATGCAATTTCACCACGATAAACACCACGCAACTTATGTAAAAAACCTGAATGCAGCGTTAGCTAAACATCCAGAACTCAAAGGTAAAAGCGTTGAAGAACTGTTGCAGAAACTTGACAATGTACCACAAGATATTCGTAATACAGTACGTAATAATGGCGGTGGTCATGTGAACCACTCAATGTTCTGGCAAATTATGAAGCCGAAAGGTGGGGGAGAACCAACAGGAAATATAGCCTCCGCGATTAATCAAAACTTTGGCTCTTTTGCAGCTTTCAAAAAACAGTTTAACGAAGCTGGTGCTGGTCGTTTTGGTAGTGGTTGGGTTTGGCTAGTGCGTAACAAAGGTGGCAAGTTGGAAGTGACCACTACAGCTAATCAAGATAGTCCTTTAAGTGCAGGTAGATACCCCATTTTGGGTAATGACGTATGGGAACATGCATATTATCTCAATTACCAAAATCGCCGCGCCGATTACTTAGATGCTTGGTGGAACGTGGTTAATTGGGATGAGATTAACAAGCGGTTTGCAGTAGCAAGTAAATTGGCTTAGATAGGTACAACGGGGAGAAATCATAATTACTTACTCTCTCCCCTTCGCCTGTAATTTTAATGTCAGCTTTCAAGCATCGAACTTTTCTCTATAAGAATCAAGGTATAAAGTACAAATAAATAATAATTTTTTAATTGATTAACAAAATTGGATAAGATAAGGATTTATTATGTAAAATAGTAATTTTGTACTAAAGATAATGACCAGAAAGAAAGTGCGATTCGTTGATTAGTGAATCACGGTAATCAGTCCGTACATAACTAATCCAGCCCGACAGCAGATTACTGTCATCAAAGGCTGAACTCTCGGTCAGATGTAGGTGAAAACCCTACCATTCAGACTCAGAATTGACTCCTTATCTGCCCACACCGAACAAACTCGGTTCTTGTGGAGTGAAGCTCTTAACAGGGCGCAATCAGACGACCGTTGCGGGTTGACACTGGCGCTAACGGGGAGTTCCAATGATGAAACAGAGCCTAAAAAAGCGACTTACTGGTAAACAGGGCGCAACACAAAACCCCTGATTTCGCTGGAGTTTATTCCCGCCAACAGTTTTCTTTGGAGTGGCAAGAGTCGAGGGAATCCAGCAGTCGAATTGGCTACATCTAACGGGACAATCAATCTCTCCGAGGGAACGAATAAAAACTAGCTGTGGGTCTTAGGGCAGTCGAACCCTAGGTAGACCAGACGAGCGGAGGAATCCCCACAGTTAGGGTAGGACAGACCGTAATTGGTCGGAGGTGTTCAGAATACACTAACTCTAGAAGAGAAAATGATTAGACACAGTTACCAAACTAGTGAATCTTGGAAAGCCCTACCGTGGAAGAAATTTCGCCGAAATCTTTTCCGCCTTCACTCATCGCGTGTATAAAGCAGTTCAAGTTGGAGACAAGCGGAAAGCCAGGTTACTCCAAAAGCTTATTCTAAAATCCACCTCGGCTCGATTTCTTGCAATAAGACAAGTATCACAAGCTTTATGCTGGTAAAAAGACGGCTGGTATCGATGGAAAAAAATCCCTCTCATTCATGGAACGCTTCAATCTTGAAGAACTACTAAAAATGAACAGTGGAAATTGGAAACATCAAGGCTTACGAGAAATCCCAATCCCCAAAAAGGACGGGACAACGAGAATGCTAAAAATACCTACCATCGCGGATAGAGCTTGGCAATGCCTAGCAAAATATGCACTTGAACCAGCACACGAAGCCTCTTTCCACGCTAGAAGTTATGGGTTCAGAACTGGGCGTTGCGCCCATGATGCACAAAAGTACATCTACTTAAACCTTAGCTCGAAGGTCAATGGAATAGAAAAACGAGTAATCGAACTCGATATTGAAAAGTGCTTCGACAGGATTAACCACTCAGCAATAATGGACGAACTCATCTCCCCCAAAGGCTTGAAACTCGGTATCTTCCGATGCCTGAAGGCAGGTGTGAATCCAGAATTCCCCGAACAGGGTACGCCTCAAGGGGGAGTGGTCAGCCCATTACTAGCAAATATTGCACTCAACGGGATTGAGAGTATACACAGATACCACTACGACTATAAACAAGGTCGGAAGGTACACGACAAGACTCCAAATAAGTCAATCATGGAGCCATCGGTCCGGTACGCGGATGACATGGTTATTATACTCCGACCCGAAGATGACGCAACAGAGATACTTGAAAGAATCAGCGAGTTCCTCCGCAAACGCGGAATGAATGTAAGCCAAAAGAAAACCAAAACTTGACATCAAAAAAATACAAATTTTATAGCAAAGGATTAAATATCTACAGAGAAAACCTATTATCTAAATAGGTTTTCACATTTATTTTTAAATTTTCTATTGGTTCAACATCACGAACTTTTTCAGATACATCAGCACAAAAAGCACCAGTAAAAACTGCTGCTAAAGCTATGGGCGCAGCAATTGCACCAAAAGGTAAACATAATAAGCCAATACCTAAACCTGCCATATAGGTTTTTGAAAGGTTTTTTTCTACTTCTTCCTTATTATTTTTTTCACGAGCCAACTTATATGCTACGGTTTCAACAATATTACTGGCTTCTATTTCTATAAATAATATTTGCTCTAGTGTTTTCAAAGCATTAGTTTTATCACCTAAAAGATGATGTGTTAGGCTAAGTCCTAAATATGTAATTCCTTTTTTTAAATTTATTTCTAAACTAATAGCTTTGTTAAATCTATTACGAGCTTCCCTCAACAAAGTTTTTTCTTCATTGATTGAAATTGAAGCTTGTTCTAATGCTCTAAAGCCAGCCTCAAATTCAGAACTTATCAATTTATCAATTTTATAACCTAAGTTTTTGGAGATATTAAAATAACTATTTACAGCTTGAGCAACTTTAAAAGTAGTAAAAAGTGAACCTAAATCTATACTCATCTTATACACTCTAAATAAAATAGACTATACAAGTAGTATTCCCAAATAGACAATACAAATATTGTCATAAATTGGCTTTGAGATAAAGTTTTTGTAAACTTGTTGAAATCGCTACTGCATCTTTAAATTATCAATTTTTAAGGCAACCTCAAAGGTCAAAGCGGTTTTTGGGTGGGTACACCAATAGCACGGGGAAACTGAACTGGTGTAGTGCCTACCTTACGCAAATACACACAGTGCCGGATGCTGTGACTCAGGGGTGTTGTAAATTGTTCGATTGATTCAATCGCGCCACCCAACTCCTTCACAGCATTCTGCAAAGCAGTTGTTTCATCCTCTGTCCAATTACCGCGATAAATTATAGCTAAACCTCCCTGTTTGAGCAGTGGTAAAGTATATTCTGCACAGACAGAAGCTGGCCCTACAGCACGAATCAATGCAATATCGTAAGCTTGCCGATGCTGCGGGTGATGGCCGATTTCTTCAGCCCTACCAACAAGAGTTTTGGCATTGGCAAGGGCAAGTTCAGTTAATATATTGTCGATAAAAGAAATTTTTTTCCGAGTGGAATCGAGAAGATTAATTGTGCAATTAGGTACAGTAATTATCACTGGAATACCCGGAAAACCCGCACCTGTACCAATATCAATGAGAGCAGGGGAATCAGGAGAGAAATTTGCTGATAACAAGGGTGCAATTCCTCGCAGAGAATCCCAGAGATGTTTTTCCCAAAACTCTTGGGGGTCAGTAATCCGAGTTAAATTTAGTTGGCGATTACCTTCTAGGATTAACTCATAAAGCCTTTGGAATTGCGCTTGCTGTTGGACATTTGGTTGCCAATTGAGAGTTTGCTGCCAGATTTCTGCCATCTCAGGCAATAAGTTTGTCATTCGTGATTTGTCATGGTTATTCTCCTTGTAGCCTTGTCCCCTTGTTCCCCTGCTCTGGTCTCACACCGTTGGTAAAGGTTCTTTAACTTTGGCTTCTAATGTCTTTGGATCTACTGATTGTAGTTCACCGTGGTTGAGTGTCCAGCAACGATCTGCGATCGCTAACAGATCCCCAGCATCGTGTGTCACTACCAATAGCGTCCAATCTTGTTTGAGTTTCGCTAATAAATTTACCAGTTGCCGACGCATTGACCAATCTAACCCAGCTGTGGGTTCATCCAATAACAGTAAATTTGGCTGGCGAATCAATTGCACTGCCAAAGCTAAACGTCGTTGCTGACCACCACTCAGAGCATGGGGGGCAGCGGAAAGCGATAAATGCTCTAATCCCACCTCGGTTAGGGCCTGTCTGACTCGTTCTGACCCTAACTCAGGATGTCCTAAACGCAATTCTTCTAAAATTGAACCACCGCAAAAGTGACGCTCTGGAAATTGAAATACCAACCCAGCTAACTGTTGCAGCTGTTCGGCTATAAGTTCTTGTTCCCGCCAGAAGAGTGCGCCGCTAGTGGGTTCGGCTAGTCCCGACAAAATTTCTAGTAAGGTACTTTTACCCGAACCACTCGCGCCAATAATCAGACCTAGCTGCTGGGGTGCTAATTCCAAGTTGATCGATTTTAGAATCGCTGTTGGGCACGCTGTCGGGTGATAATTTAGATTTCGGAGATAGAGCATTTGTTAAGATTACCAAAAAGTCAGCAAATTACTGATTAGCTACACTGAAAGCATCTGGAAAATTCAAAGAAAGGATTAACACCTTAATCTAGCAGCAAGAATCATCCACTTTTTCTCTATTGTGGCAGAGTCACCGAAGAGGCAGGAGGGAAGGGAGCTAAAAGCTTGGGGAGCAAGCCCTTCCAAGAACTGCGTGGAGCGGAGCGAAACACGGGTACGTTCGCGGAGCGTCTCCTAGAGTTGCCCCGTCCTTCTTTGTCCGGTTTAACTGGGGCAAAGTACAAGCTCCGTCTCAGTCTTTCCCCCAGCAAAGCGCCCCCTGCTCCCTTGCCTCTTTTGACCCTTAAAACAATGGCTCTAACCAGCTTGGGAACATGAAAAAATTACCAAAGTCAACCTTTCTATAAGAAAATTTTGGTTGAAGCAGAGCCAAGTTAAAATTAACCATTTTTTGCATTCTAAGTAACACATACAACTATTTCAACCGCAAATATTCTGAGGGTTAAAATGACTAAAAGGTTTTCTTCGCCTCGATTAGTAGTGTCTGCTAGACTCACTAACCTTGCTCAGGCTGCTTTTGGCGCTGCAATCGCACTTAATCTATGGGTAAATCCCTCTCTGGCTGGCGATCCGTTTCGCAATCGTGAACCTCATCAAATTGGCGATCAAACAGAAGCAGCTTTTAAAGCGATTTTCCAGCAGGGCAATTATCCAGCAGCACAGCGTTATCTGGAACAAGCACTATCCAAAGAGCCAAATGAACCTCTAGCTTATGCCATGAGCGCATCTTTAGCATACGGAAATAAGGATTGGGCTAAACTAGATACTTACAGCCAAAAAACTCTAGAAACTGGACAAAAACTGATTTCTAGCGATCCATTGCGCGGTAATTTATACACTGCTGTTGGTCATTTTTTAAAGGGAGCAGTAATTATCACTCGTGAGGGTACAGTCAACGGTGTGCCGCAAGCTTTTAGTCGGTTGCGGCAAGTTTATGAATATTTAGACAAAGCTGAAGCAATTTCTGCCAACGATCCAGAACTGAATTTAATCAAGGGTTATATGGATTTATTGTTGGCGGTTAATTTGCCATTTGCTAGCCCAGATCAGGCAATTGGACGCTTAGAACAAAATGCTGCTCCTGGCTATCTAGTAGATCGGGGTATTGCTCTTGCTTATCGGGATTTAAAACGGTATCCACAGGCCCTAGAGTATGTCAACCGGGCGATCAAAACGACATCCGATAATCCAGAAATTTATTATCTTAAAGCCCAAATACTGAAACAACTGGGACAAAGAGAAAAAAGCCAGCAGATGATCCAGGAAGCAATCGCCAATTTTGACAAAGCACTGACTAAAAAATCCCAACTCCCAGGCGATTTAGTCAAACAAATTGAACGTGAACGCAGCAGTGCTGTTAGCCTGAAGAATCCTTAGTCCCCATTCCCTACTCCCTACTCCCTACTTTGATATGCTTATTTGCAGAAGAGTAATTGAGATACTAGACCAAAATGGAGATTCAGTTCCGCGAAATTAATCCTTTTGATATGTGGATTTGGCTGAAATTCAGCACAAATCCTTCTGCGCGTGAAAAGCAGTATGTAGAAGAAGTTTTCAATTCCTGGTTTTATCTGGGTAAATTGGGTGCATTTAATGCAGAGAATCTTCAGGTGCAGGATACAGGACTCGATATCAGCTACATGAATTATGATGAACAAGGGTATGACAAAAGCCTACTAGCACTGATGCATAACATTGGTGAGTTTGAATATGAGGGACAGTGGGGACGTTGTTGGTTTGACTTAGGAACCAGTGATGCGATCGCATTGGATATTTTAATCAATGCCCTCAGCCAGCTAAGTCAGGAATATGTCACCATTGAAGAATTGTACATCGGTGGCGAAAATCCAGATTGGCCTATTGAGGGTAGCGAAAGCCGTCCTGAGTCTATTTACGATAATTAGTTACCAAAATGAATAAAGCAGGCGAAATTCGGGTAATAGCCTTGGGGCTAATTCGGGATGGCGAACGCATATTTCTTTCTGAAGGCTACGATCCCGTAAAACAAGAAACATTTTATCGCGCTTTAGGCGGTGGTGTTGAATTTGGCGAAACCAGCCGCGCCGCCTTAGAACGAGAGTTTCAAGAGGAAATTCAGGCAGAGTTAACGAATATTAAATATCTCGGTTGTATAGAGAACCTGTTTACATTTAGTGGTAGGCAAGGTCATGAAATTATTCAGCTTTATCAATGTGACTTTGCTGATACAAAATTTTATCAACTGGAAAGTTTAGTTTTTTCCGAATCACAAACTCATAAACATAGAGCTTTATGGATAGATATCTCTCGCTTGAAATCTGGGGAATTCAGATTAGTACCTGAAGTCTTTTTTGACCATTTATAAATCATCTGGAAATTTACTAAGATTGCTTTGCTGTTAATGATGCTCCCGCACTCAGCAAAGACACAATATACTGGTTGAGACTAACGCCTTCCCGTTCAGGAGTCTCAGCTAAACGTCGATGTAAAGATTTTGGCATCCGTACTAGTAGTTTACCGCTATAGCTATTATTACTACTTGGTAAGGGAATATTATCGTCGGCTTCATAAGCTGTCTAGATCAGCAAACCCTTGACGAAACTGAGCGGTTATACGTGACTTCACAATGTATCTGGATCTAACTCTTGGGTTTTACCTGCACGGTATTCAGCCATTGCCTCGGCTGCAAGTTTGGCAAGTATGTCTGGAGAACGAGCAAAAGTTTCATCCCAACGGCGTTCATCTTCTAGTTCTGCCAAAATCATTGCTGCGATTGCATCTTGTTCATTGTCAGGTAAATTTTTTAGTTTAGCGATCGCTTGTTCAAGTAGCTCTGTCATAGCTGTGAATCGTTACGAAAGTCATACTATAAATTATCTCTGCTTGTAGTCTCTTGGGGTTGTTAGGGTGCGATCGCTCTCAATAGCAAAACTAGTATTTGAGACAGTTCTACAATAAAAGCAAAGACGTTGAGGTTGAACTAACCTAATGGGTGTACCTGAAACAAACCCAAAGATACCAATGCCTTCAGCAAGTCTCTATGAAACTGATTTTTACGCTTGGACACAGGAACAAGTAACTTTACTTCGTAATGAGCAGTGGAGTCAGATTGATCTGCAAAATCTGATTGAGGAGATTCAATCTTTGGGTAAACAGCAACGTCAAGAACTGCGAAACCGTCTGAGTGTGTTGATTGGACATTTACTAAAATGGCAGTACCAGCCTCAACGCCGTAGCCGTAGCTGGTTAGCAACACTCCGTATTCAGCGCTTAGATATTGCTGAACTGCTCGAAGACAATCCTAGCCTCAAACCCTACCTTGAAGAAGCACTTCGCAAAGCCTACCTTAAAGGTGTCGAATTAGCTGTTGGAGAAACAGATTTGCCCAAGCGGACTTTTCCGGTAGAGTGTCCTTACAGTTTGCCAGAGATTGTGGACTATGATTTCTACCCCGGTGAACCAAGCAAGTTACTAGATGAATCAGAGCAGTAATTTGAAATTAAAGTAAATCTTCTTCAGATAGCTGGGCTATTTTCATCAAGGCTTTCAAGGTTACAACTTTCAAATCTTGATTGCGGTGAACAGGAATTGATAGGATTTTTTGTACTTCAGGGTTGTTAACGTGTGTAGGGCTGTGCAATAACAAGACCGGGAACAACACGGTAATGTTTTATATTGAATGTACAAAGTGTTGCACCTTGCCCAACAGCACAAGCAGCTATCAGCGCATCTAACAACCCTAAACTGTGAGATAAATGGTATGTCGTAAAGTCAGACAAGGCGCGAGTCAAGTCAGCCTCAGTAGCCCAGACTACAGGTAGCGGCGCAACCAGTTTTAAAGCATTACTCAATTGTTGCTTGTTTTGAGAATCCTGAATCAATTCCATGACTACAAAGCCGGGCACACTGGGTAACTCTGATAAACTGGCAAACCAAGTTATTGCAGGAGCATGACCTCGTTGAATATCAATCAAAACGTCGGTATCTAGCAAATACATCAACTTTACCTATTCTCGCTCACGGGTTTGGGCCTCATGGCGTAACTTGCGAGCGTATGCTTGACTATCTGTAATATCAGGTCGTGAGTTTATCACACCTTCGCTCTGCCAATAAGCAACGAGTTCGGCTCCTGTCTTGGGAGGATTTGCTAAAACCTGCCTTAAAGAAAGAATCCGAAGAATGTATTCAGAAAGAGGAAGATTTAACCGAGAAGCTTCAGTAAAAAGCTCATTTTCTAGCTCTGGTGGCAAATCAAGATTAATACTCACTCTGGTTATCCTCTGTAGGTTTGGTTCTTAATTGATAGAAACTTGAGCAAAACTTATCAAACACCAACCGCCTCTGGAATCGCGCCTTGCATTCTCCCGAAAGCATCAATCCAATTCTGCAATTGTTGATCTGCTTTAAAAACTCCTAACCCGCGTACCGTAACTTTACCTGGAGAATAGACAAAGCGTGTCTTGAGATTATCTGGTAAATTCGCCGCTAATAAATTCCAAGCGGGTTCCTCCATCGGCGTTTCTAAAATAACGTGCTGCTTTTGTTCTGGTTTAATGCGGCTAAAGCCGAGTTTTTTCGCTAGCTGTTTGAGTTCCATAACTCGCAAAAGTTGATTTGCAGAGACTGGTAAAGTACCATAGCGATGTCTGCAACGGGCTTTGCCTACGCCTTTAAATCCTAAACTCCACCTTCTAACTGCTCTAGGTCATCTACTGTGAGTCGTGCTTGGCCACTATGGCGCACATACAATACATTAACTGTAGTACCTCGAATCGTAAAAAGTACTCGTTATACATTTTTGACTTCCCATAAAGAAGTTGACGTACTTCTTCTGAAAAAATTTCATGTTCGACTCCTAAAGCATAACGTTGGGGCTTCTCTTGTAGGGTAGCAATAGCATTTATCAATCCTCGAAACCAACGATCGGCAAATTCAGGATTCCGTTCTCGATACCAGCGATAAGCTTGCTCAATCTGAGTTTCTGCGATTGGGGTAATCTCAACCTGAAATGCCATACTTTTGTTGCATTTCTTGGACAAAATTCTCAATTGAGCGAGTTTTACCAGCGTTGAGTTCCTCGAAACCTTGTCCAATACCAGCAATTGTCTCCAATTGATCAATCAGTTGGCGTAATTTGGTGGGGTCGATTTTAGCAGTGTCTAGAAAGGTGACGAGAACTTGAGAGCGATCGCTAACATCTGGCGGTAGCTGGGTAAGGTGAATTTGTCCATCCTGATAAATGCCTTCGATAGTTTTTATCATGAGTTGAAGTCGGGTTGGTATTTCCTTTAATTCTACTAACTAGACTCAAAGGGCCGGGTTTGGAATTCCTGCCTGCTCAAAATGACATAGGTTTTCATTTGATAACTAAGTCTTTTTCTCACAATCAAACAATAGCCGCCTCTGGAATCGCACCTTGCATTCTCCCGAAAGCATCAATCAAATTCTGCAATTGTTGATCTGCTTTAAAAACTCCTAACCCGCGCACCGTAACTTTACCTGGAGAATACACAAAGCGCGTCTTGAGATTGTCTGGTAAATTCGCCGCTAATAAATTCCAAGCGGGTTCCTCCATCGGCGTTTCTAAAACAACGTGCTGCTTTTGTTCTGGTTTAATACGGCTAAAGCCGAGCTTTTTCGCTAGCTGTTTGAGTTCCATGACTCGTAAAAGTTGATTTGCAGGGACAGGTAAACTACCATAGCGATCGCTCCACTCGGCTGCAATCTGCTTTAATTCTGATTTAGATTTAGCCGTCGCTACCGCTCGGTATGCACTCATCTTTTGATCCAAATCGGTGATATAATCTGCCGGAATAAACGCCGTCAGGTTGAGGTCAATTTGGGTATCCTCCACTTGCGGAATTTCTTGTCCTCGGATTTCCCGAATTGCTTCTTCTAGCATTTCCATGTATAAATCAAAACCGATGGCATCCATTTGACCAGATTGTTCTGCACCTAGCAAGTTACCCACACCTCTGATTTCCATGTCGCGCATCGCTAGCTGATATCCAGAACCTAGCTGAGTAAATTCCTGAATCGCTCGTAATCGTTGCCGTGCTGCATCAGATAATTGCCGTTGCTTCGGATAAAATAACCAAGCATGAGCTTGTATCCCTGCACGCCCCACACGACCGCGTAATTGATACAGTTGTGCCAATCCAAAGCGGTGAGCATCTTCAATCAAAATGGTGTTGACTCGTGGAATATCTAAGCCAGATTCAATAATTGTCGTACAAACAAGGATATCTGCATCGCCATTACTGAAGGTGAGCATGGTTGATTCTAACTCGCTTTCATCCATTTGACCGTGAGCGATCGCAAACCTAGCTCCCGGTAACACTTCTCGTAAATTGGCTGTTGTCTCTTCAATTCCGTCTACTCGTGGAACTACGTAAAATACCTGTCCACCCCTGTCTAATTCTTGACGAATTGCAGTGCGGATACTTTCGGAATTTATCGGTGAAAGATGAGTTTTAATCGGTCGTCTGGTTGGAGGTGGTGTGGTAATCAAACTCATTTCCCGAATTCCCGACAAGGACATATACAAAGTCCGGGGAATAGGAGTAGCTGAGAGGGTAAGCACGTCCACTTGAGTTTTCAAGCTTTTAATTTTCTCTTTCTGGTTCACCCCAAATCGCTGTTCTTCATCCACTACCAATAGCCCTAAATCTCGGAATGTCACGCCTTTACCTAAAAGTTGGTGCGTACCAACTACTACATCTAATTCACCCGTAGCCAATCGCTTTTGAATCTCGCGGCGTTCTTCAGCAGACCGAAAACGGTTGAGCAAACCGACATTTACCGGGTAGGGTGCAAAACGCTCTTTGAGTGTATGGTAATGCTGCTGTGTTAAAATAGTCGTTGGCGCAAGGAGTGCCACTTGTTTACCGGCGGTGACTGCTTTAAAAACAGCACGAATCGCCACTTCCGTCTTCCCGAAACCGACATCGCCACAAACTAAGCGATCCATTGGGCGATCGCTTTCCATGTCGCGTTTTACATCTTGTACAGCTTTGAGTTGATCAGTTGTGGGTTGGTAGGGGAAAGAATCTTCTAATTCCTCCTGCCAAGGCATATCACCTGGGAAGCTAAAACCTTGTTGTTGCGATCGCGCTGCATACAGTTTCAACAAGTCCACCGCCAATTTTTTAATCGCTTTGCGGACTTTATTCTTCGTATTTTCCCAAGCTTTACCAGTCATCCGATTGAGTTCCGGTGCTTTATCACCTGCGGCGCGGAACCGGGATAAAGCACCTACTTGATCGGCTGCGACTCTGAGTAACCCATCAGCATACTGCACCACCAAATAATCACGGGTTTCGTTATTAATCGTCAAACTTTCGAGCTTGACAAATTTACCAACACCATGATTTCTGTGAACTACATAATCGCCTGGACGCAGCTTATTTGGATCAACTTGTTTAGAAGTAGCTTTGTGGCGCTTGCGGATATAGCCGGGAGTCGCCAAAGAATGCTGCCCAAAAAATTCCCGATCTGTAACGATTACTAATCGGTACGTAGGCAGGATAAAACCTTCTAGTTCCGCCAGACCAGAATATTTTATAGCTATGGGAGTATGGTTGATTTGGAGCTTATCGATCGCTTGGTAGTCGCGGGGATTGGGGATAAACTGAGCCGGACAGTCATGTTCTTGCAACAGGGAGACAGAACGCGAAGGTTGAGCAGAAAGCAACCAGATCGAGAAATTGCGATCGCGTTGTTGGCGGATAGTTTCAGCTAGTTTACCAAACTGGTGTGGCATGACTGGAACAGGTCGGCTGGCCAGATTAATTCCATCATTTTCCTCTGAGAGTTCCGATAAATATAAGGTTTTAAATTTGGCAACGTCAGCCAGACACTGATCAAACGAACGGTGGATTTTTGGGAGGTTTAATTCTTCCCCAGTCCCCAGTCTCCACTGTTCCTCGGCATTTTCTACCCAGCGATCGCTATGAGCATGACACTGTTCTGGCTCATCAATGGCAATCAGGGTATTTTCTGATAAATAGTTTAGTAGGGACGCTGGTTGCTCGAAAGCCAACCCCAAAAAGCGACGACTACCCTCCAATAATGATGATTTCTCAGTGCTAAGTTCTGAGTCAGAATTTAACTCATAACTCATAACTCCTAACTTAGAACTATTCTTCAGTGCCGCCATGACGATGGGAGCAAAGCTAGTGGGGGTAAGAATTAACTGGTCAACTTTGTCCAGGGCGGAACGTTGGGTTGCTGGGTCAAATTCCCGCATTTGCTCGATTTCATCACCAAACCATTCCAGCCGGACTGGAAACTCAGATGAAACTGGGTACACATCAACAATATCGCCCCGTCGGCTCCACTGTCCTTCTGTTTCCACCAGAGGTACTCGTTCGTATCCCAGAATAGTTATTTTCCCACTGAAGGCATTCAAGTCTAATTCCATCCCCCGCTTCAAGGTAAGACAGAATTGCCCAAAAGCTTCTGGTGGTGGTAAGTGGGGTTGCAGCGCCCCTTGCGTAGCCACAATTGCCAAAGGTCGCTTCGCTCCGGTACTGGGGATTGGGAATTGGGGATTGGGAACAGACAAGGGAGTAACTTTTTCAATAATTCCCTCTTGTCCTCCTAATCCCCAGTCCCCAGTCCCCAGCCCCCTATCCCCTGTTACCAAATCTGCCAATACCTGCATTTGCCCCCAACTCATCTCAGTTTCCGGGTCAAAAGGTTCGTAGGGAGAAGCCTCGGAGGTGGGGTAAAAATGTACTGTTTGCCATCCCATTGCCTCCAGTTGCGCGTAAACGCGTCCAGCTTCTTCCAGAGTGGCGCAAACTACAAACAAATCCTTGCCCGTAGCCTGCGCCAATGCCGAAGCCACCAAACCCTTGGGCAATCGAGAAATGCCATTTAACCGCAATTCTTGTTGTCGGTTTAGCTTAGAAATAAATTCAGTGGTGAGCGGCGATCGCGCTAAGGCACGCACAATAGAAGAAAATGACATAAGTACTACTAGCAGTGGGAGTCTTTGTGGATCAAAAAATATTGAGGCAGTTTATGTCAACTATTTTAAAAGTGTTAACAGCCTTCTGATTCTTTCCGTGGAAGAATAATCTACGGCGACTAATAAACTTAAGAACTATAACTATTACTTTGTGTACAGTAAAAGCATTTATAGAAGCACCTTTAATACTAGATACTAGGTATTGAGCTACGTTCGCTCTGATAAGCGGCAATTTTAAACATGTCCTCCATCACTTTTGAAATTTTAATCATTTTGGTGCTAATTATTGCCAACGGCGTGTTTTCTATGTCTGAGATGGCGATTGTCTCGGCGCGGAAAGTTAGGCTACAGCAGCTTGCTAATCAAGGAGATGTCAAGGCAAAAGCAGCATTGAAACTAGCTGAGTCTCCAAATCATTTTTTGTCAACCGTCCAAGTGGGTATTTCCCTGATTGGTATCCTGACTGGTGCTTTTGGAGGAGCAACAATTGCTAACCGACTGGCAGTCTATGTAAAACTTGTGCCTTTGTTAGCACCTTATAGTGAACCGCTATCTTTCGGAATAGTGGTTTTGCTGATTACCTATTTTTCACTCATTGTTGGCGAATTAGTACCAAAGCGTTTGGCATTAAACAACCCAGAAAGGATTGCATCAACTGTAGCTATTCCAATGCAAGCCTTATCGGCGATCGCTTCTCCAATGGTGTATCTTTTAAGCGCTTCTACAGATCTGATCCTGCGATTACTGGGAATTACAGCTTCTACTGAGCCGCAAGTTACCGAAGAAGAAATTAAAATCTTAATTGAGCAAGGTACTGAAGCGGGAACCTTTGAGGAAGCCGAACAGGATATGGTGGAGCGAGTCTTTCGTTTAGGCGATCGCCCTGTCAGCTACTTAATGACACCCCGTCCCGATATTGTCTGGCTGGACTTAGACGACTCTCCCGAAGAAAATCGTCACAAAATGGTTGATAGTGCCTATTCTCGGTATCCAGTTTGTCAGGGGGGGCTTGACAATGTGCTAGGTGTTATCCCTGTTACCGACTTATTAGCCAGGAGTTTCCGAGGAGAACCGCTAGACTTGACGGTGGGATTGCGACAGCCGATATTTGTCCCAGAAAGCACCCGTGGCTTGAAAGTTTTGGAATTGTTCAAACAAACCATCACTCACATGGCGCTGGTAGTAGATGAATACGGCGTGATTCAAGGATTAGTCACTCTCAACGACATCATGAGCGAAATTGTAGGTGATGTTCCTTCAACAGATGGACTGGATCATCCACAAGCTGTGCAACGCGAGGATGGTTCCTGGCTTTTAGATGGGATGTTGCCTGTAGAGGAGTTTTTAGAACTTTTCGGTATGGAAGAGTGGGAATCTGAGGAGCGCGGTAGCTATCAAACCTTAGGCGGTTTTGTGATCACTCATTTAGGTCGTATTCCTGCCACAGCAGATCATTTTGAATGGCAAAGTATGCGAATTGAAGTGATGGATATGGATGGGAACCGCGTTGATAAGGTGCTGGTCGTACCAAAGGGAAATAAATTACCGGATACGGAAAAATCTGATTAGTATTGGGCATCGGGAATAGGGCATTGGGCATTGACAATTATTGTTTACTATTTCCCATGCCCCATCCCTACAATTTGTCAAGTCTTCGATAGACGTTGGACGGCCTCACCTGCCAACATTTGATGTGTTTGTTCCAAAACTTGAGGGATTTTATCGGCGTGGGGATTGCGGACAAGACATTGCCGCAAGTCTAATTCGTCTAGCCGATCAGCTTTGTTGCCAGGAAACCAATGGCTGGCATTACCCAGCAGGTTGTAACGCATTTTGGCATACTCTACCAGATCGTAGGCGATCGCTAAATTTCGCAGCCACAAAATTACCCGAATATTTACCTCACCAGGGGTTTCGTCAAAGGTTGGTAGATTTGTTTCCCAAGATTTTACCCAATCTTCTCCCAAAGAAGCGATCGCTTCTTCTTCCAACCTTGCTAAAATTGGCGGCAAAATTTCTGATGCCCGATCTACTAATTCTAAAGTCTTCAGGTGTTCATCAAGATCTTCTGGTTTTGCTGCTCCCAAACTCAAGGTATGTACCTCTTGATGACTCAAACAAAACAAATCATTAAACACCATTGGACTCAAAGGGGCGCAAAGATTTACTAATTTTTGCGGAGGTTCATACAATAAACCTCCTTTATTAGATGGGCTAATAATAAATACCCCCATATCGTGGCGTTTAGCTGCTTCAATTGCTGCCCAATTCCATTGATTAATGTAGTACCAGTGCAGATTCACGTAATCAAATAAATTGGTATTAATTGTCTGCACAATCATATCTGTTGATCCGTGTGTGGAAAAGCCAATAAATTTAACTTTTCCCTCTGCTTGCAACTGCTGCGCTACTTCCAAACAGCCACCTGGACGGATGCTGTCATCAAACGACTCAGCATGATTGATACCATGCAACCCTAAAAGGTCAACATAATCTAACTGGAGATTTTGCAATGATTGTTCAAATGTCTCGCGAAATTCTTTCGCATCTGCCTTTGGACTGACTTTGGTCTGAACAATTAACTTTTCGCGGGGAAACTTGGGCAATATTCTCCCTAATTGCATTTCGGAAGTACCATAACCACGAGCAGTTTCAATATGATTAATCCCAACCTCAACTGCTTTTATAATAGTCGCTTCCAAATTCGCCTGGTTATCAGCAGGAATTTCATTATTGGGAACATCTTCCCATTTGAACTGATATCTCATGCCACCGCAGGAAAACACTGGCATTTGTAATTCTGTGCGTCCAAATCGTCTATATAGCATCAGTAAATTGTGGATTGCTTACCAACTTAAAATCTAAAACAACAGCCATTCAAGCCTACAGTGCCACAATAATTAAGGACTCCCAAAAAATAAATTATCCAGTAGGTGTCTTATGCTGTCGCGGTAACACACCCTACGGACTATTGGTTGGAATATTTTTTAATTGGAAATCCCTTACCTATGTTCAATCTGTGACACTAACAATATTCATCGCATTATTAAATCGGTCAGGTCTTTTGTTTATTGCACTGCGACTAGTATTCCAGTTCTATAGAACAATTATCTCATTCTAGTTAGCACTAGCAAGCATTTCTCTATATATTCTCCCAACTAGTGTTTAGACTAAAACATCACAAAACTAGCCAGCAGTGCTGATTTGAGACTGGAACAGATCTAAAATTGATTGATTTATTTTGCGAAGCAAGTACAGTCCGGGGTAAATAAACAGACCATTTTAAATCGCTCAAAAGCCTATAGAATAAACTTTTTGACTTTTGACTTTTGACTTCCGCCTTGCGGTGGGGGTTGTCAGGTTAATTCTTTGGGGACTGCGCTTGGATTAAGCAATTTCTTAATGTTTCGGCTAACAGCTGTACATGCGGCTCATTAAGTAGGCCAAGGTGAGATCCAGGAATATAATGGATATCTAATCCTCCAGCAACTACTTCGCCCCAGCCGAATTGAGGATCGTATTGTGTGCCTATAGCTTCGTCCCGATTTTGATCCTCCGTTCGCAAGAGGATCGCTCGACCAGGGTAAACCGGGAAAATATATTCACTAACAGCTTGAGTGTTAGCATCTATAATCTTTAAGTGCTTGTCACTTACAGGTATATCTAGTGCCACTTCCAAGTAACGGTTATATGTATTTTGGAGCAGAGACTTACGCCAATAACTCCATCTCACAACCCTTTGCCAAAGGTAGGCTGGCCCTTGTTGAACAATATTATTTAAATGCAAGAAAACTCGCTTGAGAAATGATGCCCGCCAGCTATAACCCGGACGACAACTATCGAGCATAACTAAAATACCAACTTGTTCGCCTTGCTCTTGGAGTTGCCGAGCCATCTCGAAAGCAACCACACCCCCAAAAGAATAACCTCCCAGATAATAAGGGCCATTGGGCTGAAGGGTCTGGATTTCTTGAATGTAGTGAGTTGCCATATCTTCAACCCGTGTATGGAAAGGATGTTTTCCATCTAGCCCTTGTGGTTGTAGTCCGTAAAGTGGTTGGTCTGGCCCCAGATGCTGGGCCAATTCACGGAAACACAAAACTTCTCCACCCAGTCCGTGAATACAGAAAAAAGGTGGCTTGGAACCATTGGGTTGAATTTCTACCAAGGATGACCAAGTAGTTCTTGATTCGTCTAAGGTATTTACTAAAGTCTTATTTGCGGCTACATCTTCTTGGCAGATTATTTTGGCTAAAGCCTCTACAGTTCCGGACTGGAAGAGAATGGCAAGAGGCAGATTTTTATTAAATGTCTTCTCAATTTGCCAAAACAGTTTTACTGCTAATATCGAGTGTCCTCCTAGCTCAAAAAAGTTATCCTTGACGCCAATAGGCTGGACACCTAAAGTTTGTTCCCAAATCTCTGTTAGCTGGCGTTCCACTTCATTGCGGGGAGCAACAAAGGTGGCTTCCAATTCTTGCCTTGATGAGTCGGGTGCTGGTAAGGCGCGGCGGTCTACCTTGCCGTTGGGGGTTAAAGGCATGGTGTCCAGCAAGACGAAAGCCGAAGGGAGCATGTACTGTGGTAGCTTTGTTAAAAGGAAACTCCGTATGTCACTAATTGTAGATGCCCAGTCTTGATTCGGGATAATGTAAGCTACTAAACGTTGATCGCCAGGAATATCTTCACGGGCAATTACCACGGTTTGGAGTACATGCGGGTGCTGGGCTAATACCGTCTCAATTTCTCCTAGCTCAATGCGTATCCCACGGATTTTAACTTGATGATCTCGGCGACCGAGAATTGCTAGAGAGCCATCTGGACGATAGCAACCGCGATCGCCTGTATAATAAATCCAATCTCGTTCGTCATTCCGAAAGAGGTTTTTGACAAACCGAGAACGGTTTTCTTCTTGAGCATTTATGTAACCCAAAGTGCAAAATGGCGTTCTTATAACTATCTCGCCTGGTTCACCAATGCCACAGAGTTGGTTATTAGGTGTTAAAACTAGTGCTTGGGTTTCAGGAAGCGGCAATCCTACTGGCTGTATCCCTGGTGTACACTCCACAGGTATTCTGTAATAACACTTCGCCAAAGTTGTCTCTGTCGGCCCATAGAGATTGACAATTTCACCTGATTCGGGAAAAGCATCGCGCCACCGATATACCAGTGTCTCCTTGAGAGGTTCTCCAGCAAAGAATAACCAGCGTAAGTTACGTAGATAGACTCCTGACGGCACATTAGCTAACCATGATTGCGCCAGCGATGGAACTGTGTGTAGCACAGAAATTTGCTCATGTTCCAAGTAATTCAGAATTTTAGTTGGTTCTAGGTTATGCCCTTCCTCTGGCAAACACAGGGTTGCACCACTAGTCAAAGGTAAGAAGATATCTCTAAGAACTACATCAAAGGAAAGACCTGTCAATTGGGCTACCCGATCTTGCTGACCAATTTCAAATGTCTGCCTCTGCCAGTTGAGAAAATGTGCCATCCCTTTGTGACATCCCAGCACTCCTTTGGGTATACCAGTGGTGCCAGAAGTAAAGAAAATATAAGCTGGATCATCGGCAGTGATTTCAGGCAAGTTTATTGCTTTACTGCTGTCTTTGGGGGAATTTATCGCTTCTCCTGTGTCTGGGTTTACACGGATGATAATTAAAGATTTGTATATTTCTTTGTCTTCTGGATGCTGACTATCAATATATAATATGTACTTAGCTTTAGCTTCTTTTAGCATGAGCAAGTGGCGTTGGCGTAACCCACCGTAGGTATCGCTAGGAAGTTTCGGATCGAGAGTCAGTAGAACACCACCACTCAAAAGTACAGCGTTCATGCTCACAATCAGTGCAAAGCTTCGTGTCCCGAACACGGCTACAACATCTCCCCGTTGGACTCCGTAAGACAACAGCACCCGTGCTAAAGCTTGAGCGCTTTTGCCTAATTCCCCATAATTCCAAGTGCGAGATCCTTGACGGAGTGCCGAATGTTCTGGAGTGCGATTTACCCAAGAGGTAAACATTGTTGTTACCAATTCGTACCGAGGTTCCGGCAAAACCGCCCTTGGTTCTGGTAGCAAAGTTCTGGCTCCTGGTGTCACAAGAGAATACAAACTAATCTGGCATTCCGTTGCAGCAACAATTTGATTCAACAAATGATGGAATTGATTTAGCATTTCCATCATCCGCTCTGAAGCAAACAGATCGGTGTTGTAGACTAAATCAAGTTGGATTCCCTGATTTTTTTCTGTCACATACAAGGTTAAGTCGAACTTAGAAGCTGTTTCTAACATCGAGACTGGTTCTATCGCCGCCCCAGGTAGTTCCAGTTGGATATCCTTTAAGTTGAGCATATTAAACCACACTTGAAACAGTGGGTTACGACTGGTATCTCGCTCTGGTTGCAATTCTTCTACCAGTTTCTCGAAAGGCATATCTTGATGGGCATAAGCACCTAATGCCATCTGGCGAACTCGACTCAGCACTGAACGAAAACTAGGGTTGCCGGAAAAATCAGTCCGTAAAACGACAGTATTAATAAAAAATCCAATTAACCCTTCAATTTCAGAACGGTTACGTCCAGCGATGGGAGAACCAATGAGAATGTCTTCTTGCCCACTGTAGCGGTGCAGGATTGTCCCAAAGGCCGCCAGCAAGGTCATGAATAGGGTAACACCTTCCTGACGCGAGAGTTCAATGAGCGCTGCACTCAGAGTCTGCGGGAGCATGAGGGATTGGGCCGCCCCGTGGTAAGTTTGCACTGATGGCCGTGGTCGGTCGGTAGGCAATTCCAGTACAGTATTAGCACCTGCTAACTGGGTTTTCCAGTAGTTGATTTGACTCGAGAGGACTTCACCCGATAGCCATTGATGCTGCCAAACAGCAAAATCGGCATACTGAATGGGTAATTTTGCCAAGGGAAAAGGCTTACCGCTCAATAAGGCTTCATAAAGGGATGCTAACTGCTGCCAGAGAATACCCATTGACCAGCCATCGGAAGCGATGTGGTGCATCACTAACAAAAGTATCTGCTCCTGTTCGTCTATCTGGAGCAAGCAAGCTCGCAACATTAAGTCAGATTCTAAGTTAAAGGGGCGTTTCGCCTCTTGATTCAGCAGAGATTGCACCTGCTCCTGAGTTACTTTAACTATCTTGAGTTCAACTGAGCGAGGCTTGCCAATAACTTGTATGGGGCTACCATCCGGCGATGTAATAAAGTTTGTTCGCAGTGCCTCGTGATGAATAACGATCGCATTTAGTGCCTGTTGCAATATACTCGCGTTGAACTCGCCCGTTAAGCGCAGTGCATTGGAGATGATATAAGTTGGGCTGTTAGGTTCCAACTGCTCCAAAAACCACACTCGCTGCTGGGCAAAGGATAAAGGGGCTGACTCGCGGTTGGCTATTAGGGGAATAGTCTGGTTTTGAGGATCATTTTCTTGAGTTTGGGTTTGAGCTAACGCTTGAGCTAAACTAGCGATCGTTGGATTCTCAAATAAAATCTGCAACGGCATTTCTATCTGAAAGGTTTGGCGAACCCTAGACATGACTTGCGTCGCCAGCAGTGAATGGCCTCCCAATTCAAAAAAATTGTCGTGAATGCCTACTTGTTCCAAACGCAAAACTTTTACCCAGATGGTAGCTAAGACTTCTTCTGTAGCATTTTGGGGTGGGACAAAGTTAGTTGACAGACTAAGGTCAGATGTATGCGGTGCAGGTAAAGCGCGGCGGTCTACTTTGCCGTTGGGGTTTAATGGCAGGTTGTCCAAAAATACAAATGAGGCAGGCACCATATATTCAGGCAACCGACCTTGCAAAAAGCGACGCAATTCAACCTGACTAGGAATTTTCTCTGGGTTGGCAACAATATATGCTACAAGTTGCTTGTCACCAGGAACATCCTCTCTAGCTATGACTAGAGTCTGTGTTAGTGCTGGATGTTGACCTAATATCGCTTCAATTTCTCCCAATTCAATTCGGAAGCCACGAATTTTCACTTGGTAGTCAATACGACCAAGGAACTCGATATTACCGTCTGGTAGAAAACGTGCCAAATCCCCAGTTTTGTAAAGACGTGTCCCAACTTCAGAGTTAAAAGGGTTGAGAATGAACTTCTCTGTGGTTAATTCCGGACGGTTAAGATAGCCTCGCGCTAAACCAATCCCGCCAATGTGCAGTTCACCTGATTCACCAACAGGCACAGGCTGCAAATTTTCATCAAGGATGTAAATCTCTGCATTAGCAATGGGGCGACCAATGGGAGCAATGGTATAGTTAGTACCGCGCTGACAAGTCCAGAAAGTGGCATCAATGGAAGCTTCTGTCGGGCCATAGCAATTATGGAAAACATTGTCCAAATTCAGTTGGGCAAAGAAGCGTTCTATGAGTTCGCTAGGTAAAGCTTCACCACCGCAGGTAATATGCCTAAGAAATCGGCAATTCTCAATTCCCTTCTCTTCCAATAAGACACGCAGTATAGAAGGTACTAAAGCCAAGACAGTGATTTGCTGCTCAATAATCACCTTCACTAGATAAGTAGTATCTTGCTGTCCACCAGGGCGAGCCAGGATCAATTGCCCCCCGAAGCACAATGGCCAGAATATCTGCCACACTGAGGGGTCGAAGCTAAAAGAGATAGTCAGTAAAACTTTATCTGCTGGAGTTAATCTAAAGTTTGTTTGCCGCCAGTATAGTTGATTGCAGATACCACGATGAGGGATCATTACACCTTTGGGCTGTCCTGTAGAACCAGATGTGTAGATTACATAGATCAGGTTATCAGCCGTCGTTTGATTTACAGGATTTTCTTGACTGTTTTGGATGTTACCTTGCCAGTTTGAGTCTAGACAAACCACTTGCGCCTCATGCGGTGGTAGGTTCTTAACCAATTTTTCTTGGGTCAACAATACTGGTGTCTGGGTATCTGATAAGATGAAGGCTAAACGCTCTGGGGGATATGCCGGATCTAAAGGGACATAAGCGCCTCCAGCTTTGAGAATACCCAGTATTCCTACAATCATCTCCAAAGAGCGCTCCACGCAAATTCCCACAAGTACTTCAGGACCAACTCCCAAAGTACGTAGATAGTGCGCTAGTTGATTCGCCCGCTTATTTAACTGTTGATAAGTAAGTTGTATATCTTCAGATACTACAGCAATTGCTTGAGGCGATCGCTCTACTTGCATCTCAAACATCTGATGGATGCACAGATCGTTATCAACTACTTGAGTGTTATTACATACCTCTAGAACTTGAGTGCCGATGATGTGAGTTAAGGTATTTAACGGAATATTTTGCTTATACTCTGGAGTCTGGCTATTTCTCTGCATTTTTTATATATCAACTCCATCAACAAATGCGATTATTTTAATTTATTATTTATTGTAAATGTTTTTATACAAAATTATCTGTGAGTCTGCACATTAATAAATGCCCTCAGGATAGAAGTTTAGCTAGGCTTAAGACCAGTCCAGTGCGCGAAATGCTTCTGGTTTGCACTACCCATGTTAATTATATGCATCTTCAAACGTCCTTGATACTTAAAACTCTAATTAATCACTTTTTATTAAACACAATAACTGCTAAAATTTTACCAAATATTTTATTCCTAATTAAAACTTTAAAACCCATTTAAATTGAAAAAATGCCTGATTACATTATTGAGGTACAGTTAGGTACAAGCCTTTAGTTTCAATATGTTTGTTTACTTTACAAATACTTTTTTGTATAAATCTCTATATTGTTCAAATACAATGACTGAAAAGACTTTATCTTTTTCTACGAAAATTTGCTGAAAGAAAAAACAATTATTACCCAATCTTCATTGTGTTTCTTCAAATATAAAAATACTGTAAAGCTAAAGAATTGATTCTCTGTCAGTAAGTAAAAATGTCTATAATGCAGATATGACAACACTCAACAGATATCAACCACTGTTGATATTACTTTATGACCAATTATCTAGAGATGCCCATAAAACTTACTCGATCTCAACCATCACAGGAATTTATGTAAAGTTTTGTAACGATAATCAAATTTTTAATGCATTTTGTTATATCCTATGTGTGTAAGTTTTGTTAGTCAGTAATTATGCGTAAAAAAACAGACAACTTCTAAGCAAAGCTGAATTAGTCTAGCTAAACATGCTAGAGTAATTTCCGAAGGTATATCATTGCCTAATAGAAGTGAAAATCTGCAATGGAACTGTAGTAACTTAGTTCAACTCTTACGCACCTAAAAAATCCTTCCTAATATTTTTATCTGAGCTACTTGATTACCTGACCTACTTGATTATTTACGTCAGTGATTTTATTCTGCTATTAAGTTAACACTCACGAAAAAATCTTTGTTTTGGCATCTAAAGCTCAAAATTTCCAGGCTAAAGTGGATTCTATCCTGCAATAAAAGCTAGGCATCTGGGTAGTAAATGCGCTCAACCGACCCTAAAAGATGCTTTTGATCAAGAATTTAATTTTAAAGTTAGTGCAAAGAAAAATGGTTAATTATTAGGCTATAAAGTCCAGGTTTCTTTGAAAGAAAAATATGAAATTTCCCACACCGTTAATATAAGCTTCCATCGAATTTTAACTACACCAAGTCTTTATAACTATGACTAATCAAAGCATCACAACAAGTAAATTCAATGAAGTGCCTTTAGATTTACGTGCATCTTCATTTGCCAGGGTACGTAAGGGTTCGTGGTGGTTGAGATTAACAACATTGTTTTTAGTAGACTATACTCTTTTATCCTTGGCTTGGGTTATAGCTGGATATCAATCTTCTTATGGTCATTTTACTTCGTATATACAGAGTCATTATTTGCCGATTCTAATAACTATTGCTATTCAAATAGGCTCATTAGCTATCGAGGGTATTTATCGAGAAGGTCAAAAACGCTATGACTATTTCAATATTATAAAATCGTTAACTTTTGCACATGGATTAATACTCCTAGTTTGTCTTTTATATCAGCCAGTGATTGATATTACACGCCCAAGATTAATATTGTTATCTTGGTTGCTAAGTATATTGTTTGTTTGTACTGGTAGATATGCTATAAATATTACGCTTGAATATCTGCGGAAACAGAAAAAAATAGTTCGTTCTTCTGTTTTCATTATTTGCGATTCTCAAGACCATGAACTGATAAATAGCTTTATAAAAAAAGAAAAACATTATATTGTATCTGGAACTGCTAAAGCTAATTCATTAGATAGATATCAACGTCAAAAAACATTGAATCAACTTAATGAATTAGGTGTAACAGAAGTTTTTATATCTTGGGATGCTCTAAAAAATAGAATGTTTTTATGCTGGTTATTTCAAGCATCTGGCATCCAAGTACATATTTTACCGATGGAATTAAAACCAATTTATAAAAACATAGAATTTAATAAAATAGGGGGAATGCCTTGTCTGAGTTTGGATTGTCCAATTATTACAGGTAAAGATTTTTGGATAAAGCGTACTTGTGATTTTTGCTTTGCGACTTTATTTGTAATGTTATCATTTCCTATTTATATAGCTATAGCTATAGCTATCAAACTGGACTCTCCCGGCACAGTATTTTACAAACAAACCCGTATAGGTTTACATGGGCAACAGTTTAAAGTATGGAAATTCAGAACTATGAGGTCTGATGCAGAAAAATTCCAAAAAGAATTAGAAGCATTAAATGAAACGAAAGATGGGATTATCTTTAAAATTAAAGATGATCCGCGCATTACCCGTGTTGGAAAATTCCTTCGACGTTATAGCTTAGACGAATTACCCCAACTTTTTAACGTTATCCTTGGAGAAATGAGTATAGTAGGCCCTCGGCCTTTACCTATTAGAGATGTAGATAAGTTTTCTGAACATCATTTTATTCGCCATGAAGTTTTACCTGGTATTACAGGTCTTTGGCAAGTTTCAGGTCGCTCGGACATTTTAGACTTTGAACAAGTGATAAATCTTGATCTTAACTACATCGAAAATTGGTCGCTTCGGTTAGACTTTGAAATTCTCCTCAAAACAGTTATGGTAGTTTTGAAAAAAGAAGGTGCTTACTAAAGATTAGAAAAAAATTATAGCGAACAGCAATAATTGTATTTAGATATTGCTAAAATTATTGCAGTTTTCAGTGGAGCTTCTGTTTCTAACGCATTAAATTTAGATTGTCTAATTTGTTAAGTAACTACCTACTTAAAGACGATAAAAGGTTTTGCGTTTACAACTCAAGCTTCTAAACGATATATCCAAAAAAATGAGGTTATGAGATATATAGGTATTGGCAATTCAAAATGAGCGAATTAAGGTGAATTAATAATTTAAGAATGGTAGAAAAGTACAAATTCATAAGTAATTCCCTCTCAATGATAGTCAATCGGTTAGCGCAAAGTATAACAGCTTTTGTATTAACCGCTGCTATTGCTCGTAATCTAGGAGCTGAAGCTATAGGTCAGTATCTACTAGCCTATAGCTACTACTTTATTTTTGTGGGCATTGCTTCACAGGGGCTAAAGATATTATTTACAAGAGAACTAGCCCGTGAACCACAAAAAACATCAGTTTATTTGATGAGTGGTACCTGCTTGCAGTTAATATTTAGTCTGCTCAGTTATGGGGCATTAGTGATTGTAGTATTTTTACTTCCTTATAGTTCCAAAACCTCGACTCTTTGCTACATAATGGGCTTAACGATAATTCCCTTTGCACTTTCCAACGTAACAGAGGCAATTTTCCAAGCTAAAGAAAAGATGCATTTGATTGCCATTGCTACAGTCCCAGTGTATGTACTACGCCTAATAATAATGATCTGGGCGATGCAATTGAAGTATGGAATTGAATATCTGGGAGGGATACTATTTTGTTCTGAAACATTAATTCTCGTAATTGAATGGATTATAATCACACAATTAGTCAAAATACAATGGCAGATTGATAAAGATTTTGTATGGGATACAATTAAAATCTCACGAACATTTTTTGCTATTGAAGCAATAGCTGTAATCAGTAGTAGAATTGAAATCTTGATTCTTTCATTGTTAGGAAATGAATTTTTAGTAGGTCTTTTCGGTGCAATCCTACAATTACTACAACCATTTTTAATTATTGCCAACAGTATAACTGTAGCAATGTTTCCGAGGCTCTCAAAAGTAGTAGATCAAGGACGGGAAAAGCAGCAGAAAATCACTGAAAGCTTTATTGAAATTTTACTAACGATGGGATTACCCTTATTGCTTGGATTATTATTTTTCGGGAAAGATTTACTGATTTTTATTTATGATTTTAGCTTCGCTCAAGGAAGTTTAGCTCTTAGTATAAGCGCTATGTCACTCCTTTTGTTGCCTTTCACACGCACACTTTGCTCTCTACTTGTAGCCAACCATTTTGAGAGAGTGAACCTTCGTGAACTGGTTATTACAACTACATTAGGAGGCTTAGGAGGTGTAGTATTAGTTTCCCGATATCAGTTAGTAGGTGCAGCTATAATGGTATTGCTAATGACTATTCTTTCCTTTACCCAGTATCTTTACTTTACTTATACTCTCCTATTTCCATTAAATTTATGGCGAGTTATTCGTCGTCCTGTGATGATAAGCACTTTGATGCTAATTGTATTCTTAATTTTAAAAAAAATAAACTTAGACTTCTTATCGACTCTAATTATTGCAATTTCTTTCTATATTTTATTCGTTATTTTTCTGAGTATTGATGCTTTAGGTGGAATTAATGTTGTAAAGGAAAAAATTGTAAAAATAAGGACGAAGTTTTAATGTATCCTGCTTATAAAACAGTAAAGTTGCCGGATTTAAGATAAGCAAAGCAATGAGTATTGAATATCTTCAAGCAAAAATCAACAACCAAAAAATTAGCAATGGTAAATGAAAGTAACGAAACAATAGTCAGCGTCGTGATTCCTACACGCAATAGACCACAAATTGTTGCCAGGGGTGTCAAAACTGCATTAGCTCAAACATTTCAATCAATTGAAGTGATTGTAATAATAGACGGCCCCGATCAGGAAACAGTCAATGTGCTATCTCAAATAGCCGATCCAAGATTGAGAGTCATAGAACTATCAAAAAATATTGGACCATCAGGGGCTAGAAATACTGGTGTAAGGGAAGCTAAAGGTACTTGGATAGCCTTTTTAGATGATGATGATGAATGGCTTTCACAAAAATTGGAGCGTCAACTTGAAGTAGCAAATAATTCCCATTATGATTTTCCAGTTGTCGCCAGTCGTTTCATTTCCCAGACTCCAAAAGGTGAGTTTATTCGTCCGATAAGGCTACCTAACGTCTCTGAACCTCTAAGCGAATATCTTTTTGCACGTAACTCTTTTTTTAAAGAAGAAGGCTGCATACAAACCTCAACTATCTTGGTGAAAAAAGAATTAATGCAAAAAATGCCTCTGGAAGAAAAATTTTACAGACATGAGGATTGGGAGTGGTTGCTTCGAGTTACTGCTATCGAAGGTGTAGGAGTAGAGTTTGTGCCTGAGCCTATGGCGATTTGGCATTCAGAAATGGGAATCAAGCGCTTAAGCAACATCAACGACTGGCAATATTCCTTGGATTGGATTCGTTCCACCCGCTATTTAGTAACACCAAAGGCTTATTCAGGCTTTATTGCAACAATGATTACTCCTTCTGCGTCCTCAGTAGGTGATTGGAAAGCCTTTTTTCCTTTGTTGTGGGAAGCTATACGCTGCGGCAAGCCCCGCCCAATTGATATATGCTTGTACTTAATTATGTGGCTATTCCCTCAGCAGTTGAGGCAACAAGTTAGCTCTATTTTGAGCAAGAAGTTCAAAAAATAAGAGGCTCTTCACAAAAGAAAAGCAAAAAGCAGAAGAGAAAATTTACCAAAAAGCTTGAAGCGTGAATTTAAAGACCACTAAAAAAGGGAGTTGTGGCCATAGCCATAGTGCGAGATACAAAACGTCTGTAGTTCAGTTACATGCTTTTAAACTTATGTTACTTCTGTCTTTCGGGGTAAATGAAAAAATGCCAATTCAAAAAATCCAGTCATCTCATAAAAAGTAAGTGGATAGATATAGTAAAGTATTTTTCTAAATCAATGGTTACTAGTAATTAAAATTTTGTGACTTTTTTATATATACGATGATATTTACACATAATAAAAAATGAAAAAATTTCTAATTTCTGCTGAAGAATTAGTTACAGTTCTTTGCTTGATGATCTATTCAGGAACTCCACTAGTTCCGTTTATAACTAATGGCTTTACCATTAAAGAAGCTGATAACACCATAGGCCGATTGCTTTTCATTTTTACGTATATATTTAGCCTTTCCTTGATTACTCTGCGTTGGAAAAAGGTTACTTACGTCTTTAGCAAAGATAAATTTATTTGGTTACTACTCGGAGTTTGTGCACTTTCTAGTTTTTGGTCTTTAGATTCAGACACTACCATACGTCGTGTTTTCGGTCTGGCAGGAACAATGCTCTTTGGGCTTTATTTTGCTTCACGCTACACCTTAAAACAACAACTGAAGCTTTGTGCATACATGCTTGGAATCTCCGCAGTAATGTGTTTTTTGTTTGCTTTATTAATACCAAAATATGGTATTGCTGGTGGTATTGACACAGGTTCTTGGCGGGGGATATACCCACAAAAGAATGTTCTTGGCAGGAAATTTGTACTTGCTGGAGCAGTATTTTTCTTTTTTGTCATGACCAATCGAGAAAATCGCTGGGTTTCATGGCTTGGCTATGCTAGTTCTGGATTACTTGTATTATTATCAAAATCAGCAACATCCCTATTTAACTTTATAATTATTACTGCTGCTTTTCTGATATATTACCGAATTTTACGTTTAAAGTATAAAGTAATGATACCTGTTGTGACGTTGATGACAACAGTTGGTATAGCTCTTTATACTTTATTTGTCTCCCAAGCCGAGACAATTTTAGGTACTGTAGGTAAGGACACAACACTCACTGGACGTGCAGAACTATGGCCTGCTGTGTTGGACATGATTGCGAAAAGACCGTGGCTAGGATATGGCTATGGAGCATTCTGGGATAATAATAGTGAGTCTTCTCTTGTTTTACAAATCGTACAATGGAATTCTCCTAATGCTCACAATGGTTTTTTGGATCTCTGGCTAGGGTTGGGTCTAGTAGGAGTTTTGGTTTTTATAGTTGGGTTCATTATTAATTTATTAAGAGCAATATATTTAATTCGATGGAATCAAATAGAAAATTTATGGCTCTTAGTTTTTTTTACTTATACTATTCTTTCAAATCTAACTGAAACTACATTATTAGAGCAAAATAGTTTTGATTGGATACTTTATGTATCAGCCATATTATCAAGCAAAGTTTCTACAGATGCAAAGGCTGAACCAGAGAGAATTGATTATGTTCTGAGATAGGAGCCGAGGGGCAACGCAAAATAGAGAAGATAGTTGAGTGGCAATATCAAGCTCCGAAACTGTTAGAGGCTTATGATAAAATTTGCCAAAGCTAGTAATCACTTTAAATCTCAGATGGAAACTAAATTTGTAACTGAGATAGTCTATACTATTGTCAGATTGTCAAACAGATCAGTCTTGTCAATTGCAGTGGTTTGTGCATTCTCTAAGTCAATTTTTTGTTTCTTGCTTAAAACCTGTACTTTTGAAGATTTATGTCAAAAAAATCTATGGAATCTAGAGAATCTATCGATTTAGACCTTAGCCGTTACTTATTGATATTAAAACGATGGTGGCTACCTGGTACTGCGATATTTGCAGCTACAGTTATGCTCAGTGCTATAGCTACACAATTTATGAGGCCATCCTATGAAGCCGAAGGAAAACTTTTATTTAGAATTCCTTCTTTTAAAGTAGTAGGCTCCAATCTTTTGCCTACTAACAATGAAGGAGGAGATGCAGGAGATTTAAAATCCCTGTTAGCAACTCAAAATCCTATAAATACTCAAATAGAAGTTATTTCTTCACCTAGTCTATTGCAGCGAACAATAGACAAACTAGGGCTTAAAGACCAAGAAGGTAAATCTATAGAGGTAGACCAATTACGGAAAGCCGTGATACTGAAAATTGTTAACGGCACAGATGTATTGCGAATTAGCTATACCAGCCGTGACCCTGAACAAGCAGCGGCAGTCGTCAACACAATCATGAGTCTTTATTTAGAAAATGATATTTTGACAAATCGCTCTGAGGCAGCAGCAACTCGTCAATTTATGGCCAAGCAGCTTCCTAAAACTCAAGAGGCTGTTAATAATGCAGAAGTAGCGCTACGTATATTTAAACAGAAGCATCAGATAGCTGATTTATCAGAGGAGACAAAATCAGCCGTTGCAACTATTGGAAATCTAGACAATGAGATGAATACTGTTAAGGCTCAACTGGATGAGGTAAACGCCCAAACCAATGAACTGCGCCAGAAAGTAGAGCTAAATTCTCAGGAAGCGATCGCTGTGAGTGCCCTTAGTCAGTCACCCGCAGTACAGGGAGTTCTTACACAACTTCAAGATACTGACCGACAGCTAGCGGTAGAGCGTAGCCGTTTTCTAGATGACAACCCCGTAGTTATTAACTTAGAAGCAAAGAAAGCTAGTTTACAATCGCTCCTGCAACAGCAAGTTGGTCAAACTGTTGGTAATCAAACACAAATTCCGCAGAGACTATTGCAGATTGGAGACCTCAGACAAAACCTGATCCAAAGTTTTTTACAGTCAGAAGTACAGCGCTTTGGTTTAGCTAAAAGACTTTCATCTCTGTCTAATTCCCGTTTTGCCTACGAGCAGCGAGTGAAAATCATACCCCAGTTAGCACAAAATCAGCGGGAGTTAGAACGGAAAGTTGAAGTTGCAGAATCTACATATCAAACTCTCTTGAAAAAGGTACAAGAATTACAGTTAGTTGAGAATACAAATACAGCCAGTTCGCGGATTATTGCTCCGGCTTTAGTGCCAAACAAGCCAGTAACAGGCAAAAAAATTATCATTTTATTGCTAGGAGTGATGTTTGGTTTATTTTTGGCTACTACAACTGTTCTCTTCCTAAGCATGAGAGATAGATCATTGAAAACGCTTAAGGAAGTCAGAGATGTATTTAGATATACATTGCTGGGAATTATTCCTTTGTCTGTCAAAAAGATTCGTCGTGATTCAAATGTAGAACCAAAAATTGCTGTCAGAGATACGCCTTACTCTTTAACTAGCGAAATGTACCGCATGATTCAAGCCAACCTGAAATTCCTGAGTTCAGATAAAGTGCTTAAAACTATTGTGGTAACTAGCGCAGTTCCTAAAGAAGGCAAGTCTACAGTTTCAGCTAATTTGGCAGCAGCGATCGCTCAACTAGGGCGTAAAGTTTTACTAATTGATGCAGATATGCGAGTTCCTTCTCAGCATCATCTTTGGCAGCTAACCAATGCAGTTGGTTTGAGTGAGGTTCTTGTAGGTCAGGCTGAATTTGACGTTACTGTATCTAAGGTGATGGATAATCTTGATGTCTTAACTGCTGGGGTTAGACCTCCCAACCCACTGGCTTTGCTTGACTCGAAACGGATGGCATCATTAATTGAAAATTTTTCATCCCAACATAACTATGATTTTGTAATTATTGATGCTCCTCCCCTCCTTTTGGCAGCTGATGCTTTGACTTTAAGCCAAATGACTGACGGGATTTTGTTAGTAGCTCGACCTGGGGTAATTGATTCTAACAGTGCTAATGCTGCTCAAGAGATGTTAGAAAGATCCAATTACAACGTACTAGGCTTAGTCGTGAATGGAATCATTGACAAAAATGAATCTAGCAGTTATTTATATCACGAGCACGAATATTTTAAACCAACGAAGTTGGCAAAGGAGTTTCAGGGACTTGCAAAAAAATAAAACTTTCAAAGGTTAGGAACTACTCCTATTGATAAGCCATGATCATAATTCATGTGACTGAAGAGGCAGGAAAGCAGGGAGCAGTTTTTGCTGAGGGAAAAATATTTAAATTACTCTGGCACAAGGCTTTTAGAGCAAATAAATTATTTATGCCCAAAAGTAAAAATATTTATTTCGATAGCGCAGCGTTAGCGAGTCATCGAGCGTCGACGTAAGCCGCAAGCAATAATGCGTCCTTGTTTCAAGCCCTTGCATTTATGTATGGGGTTCTCTCCCCAGCAAAAACTGCTCCTTTTCTTCTTCTTTGATAGTTTAAGATGGGAAATGTAAGTTAAAACTTACATTTTGCCCATTTTATTTTTATTAGAGTTAGGAAAAATCAGAAATTTAGTTTTGATCGGGGATTGAATATAGAAAATTGATTGCCGTTGAAGCAACACCTAGGTTTAGCACGTAATTATCTATGCATTAGCGTAGCCTGATACAAGTATTAACTATCTTCGCAAACGCTGAAACCCTGATTCTTTACCACACTTTTTCTTAGTTTTTAATAAATGAGCCAACAGTGTGTTACAAAAACGGGTTGTAGACAAAAAGGCTGGATAAATCAGGATTTTGCCATACAACCCAATTCCATACTCTTAACTACTACCGCATTTCGTATGCCCCTCTATCGGATCGTGAACCCTTCACACGAGGATCGCCTAGAAAATCAGTTGTCACACGATTGAAGTTCATACCACTATTGATTGCCGGACTCGTAGGCTTCAGTCTAAAATCACCACCCGAGGCATTCATAAACACGGGATCTGCAATCATATCATTAGATCCGGAAACACGTATCAAGGAACTATTGGCGTTGAGGTTGTAGTCAAACCTGACGTTGTCACCACCGTATCTTACGTTTATCGGTTTCCCGCGCTCAGAATAAAGGATGTTATTGAGAACCTTGATATTATTTGAATCATTAACCGAGATTTGCCCGTATGAAATTCCCGGACTCTGGTTATTCATATAACTAGTGTTGTAGACAATATCAATATTCTCACTTTGGAAAGTGTGAATGCCGCCACCACCATTTTTATATGAGATATTGCTGGCAATCAAAGTACGTCCTCGATACGCACTCAATTTTGATCCCTTTTGCTTATTCATTCCACGATCAACAATAATGCCATTACCGTCTTGGATCTTGCCATTAGAAATCCAGGGAACGAGCATTTTATTGTTGTAGACCTTGTTTCTGGTCACAAATATCTTGTAGTTTTGGTTGTTGTCAAAATTCCAACTGTTGAGCACCGAAATGCCACTACAGCCGAAAACTGAGTACCAGGCATTATTAAATACCTCGTTATTATCTATTGTTAGATAGTCTGATTGAATGGCTGAAATGCCTGCGCCTCCACAATCATGTATCTTGTTGTTGAGAATACGTATATGGTGGGAACGACCATCTCGTCCTCCTTCTATGCTGATACAATTTCCATTGGTCAGGGGGTTTGATTGGTTATACTTCTGACTCAGCCCATAACTACGAGAAATTTTGCCATTGTTCCCTACAACCTCCAGCCCATCAACTTCAATATATGATGCTCCATCGTTAATCCGAATTCCATGCCATCCATTGTGCTGAAGTTTCGGTCGCTGTCCAGGGTATGCTTTATACGTAATCCATGCATTTGCCCTTCCAGAGCGTTTAATATCTATTACTGTTCCAGATGGATGTGCATTCTTGTATACCCCATCCATAATAAGTACCGTGTCCCCAGGGTTACTCAGATCTGCGGCTCTTTGAATTGTCCTAAAGGCAGATGAGGTAGTGCGTCCGCTATTTCTATCGTTTCCTTTACCACTAACATAGTATGTTGTCGCATTTGAAATAGAACTGATCAGCTTGCGGCTTGGTAGTGGAATTTCTTGATCAGTTAATGGCTGACGTACATCTTTAACAAAAGACTCTGTTATTCTCTGTCCTTGAACCAGACCTGTTAATGCCCAGGGAAGTACAAGAGATGCGCTTAAACTGAGAAAACCTAAACCATGAATCATCATAGGGAAAAATAGGGTATGTTGCAAAAACTGATTCGTCAACGGTCAGTAGCTCTAGCCTTAGTCAGTAACTCAGTATTGGATACAGTCGTGTAACTGCCATTTGTAAGTTTATACACCCTTTATCAGGTTTCAACCTGAGAATTCCCACGTAGATATGCCTGAAAAGCCTTTTTAGCTTGTCTTCCAAAAAATAGCAATTATATAGTAAAAGTACTGAAGGAAAATGATTCAGTATCCAGAGCTATTCCATTAATGGACACCAAGCAACTGTACAAATGGCGTCATTTCCAATTCGAAATCATTGTACTGTGTATACGCGATATCTGTGGTTAAGATAGTATATCTGTTATAAATTAGTTAATTTACTTAAATAATTCTTATTATAATGATAATCAACAAATATAGAATATCATTGTATAGACTGTGTTCTAGGAATAAATTCTTTTGATGATTATCATTATCATAAAGTATCAGAGTAACTAAAACAAAGCTCGAAAAAGCCTATCAATAGCAGATTAAGAATTTTCAGTGAAAACTTTAGGTATACAGTAGTTCTGTACCCTAGTACTGCAAGGCGGAAGTCACGCATTCAAAAGTCAAAGGTATTATGGAATCAGCTTTTTAGGGATTTTAAATGGTTGCTCTATTTCCGCCGTGGCGTACTAGTCTTATCCTGTGGCTGAGGGTGCGTAGCTTGCCTTCCCATAGGAGTACGAGAACAGCTATTCTCTAACTTAGAAGTTTTTCTTTGGAATAAGAGACGTGTTGCATAGCTTGCTTCTCTGTAAGAGTACGGCTCTGTGCGTCCTATTTAAACGCATCATTTAAGTAAGTGGGCAAGAATAAATAAAACTATATTACGTAATGTAAAATTCATTCAATTTGCTGGTACTAAGCGGCTCCAACCCTTAAAATATGGCTGAAGCCGCTTAGTAAAAACCTTTAATTATTCACGCCCACTTACTTATTCTTGCTCTCAAAAGGCAGTACAAGAGTTAATTTAAGACTGCCATTATGAGTCTATAGTTCTTTTCTATAGCAATCCAAATTAAATCGTGAAAAAATAGGCAGATAAAAATACCTATTTACAAGCTTTTCAACTTTTTGTTTCTCACAAATGATTAAGTAGAGCTATATTAACTTTTGACTATTGAGCCGTGACTCCTAGGTAGTGCAATTTTGGGGACGGAGAGATTTGACCAACGCCCCCAATTCACATCTGTATCTTAAACTAGAATCCGAGCAAGTTAAAAATACTAAAGATAACACCTAGAGGCCCAGTTACAGTGCCTATGGTATCGCCAGTTTTAGCTGAACCAGATCGGTTGACTACCACAACGTCATTATTGCGGAGTATAGGATTAGTTTGCTCATTAATCCCAGCAGAGAAATCCACTTTTACTATACGTTTAGTCACAGAACCATTAGGGTTGAGGCGAATCAAATCAACAGCACGACTACTAGCTCTGGCATCATTAAATCCGCCAGCCGCGAGTATAGCTTGATTTAAAGAGCTATTCGGCTGAACGTCTGTTAATCCTGGTCTTTTAACTTCGCCTACTACACCAACTTGAATACGTGCAGGAGACAAAGTAGTGGTAGCTAATTGAGTGGCTTCTGCGGGGTTGATTTCAGTTGCTGTCGGAATAACTATTGTATCTCCGTCTTGCACGATAATATCTTGATTGGCGTCACCACTCTGCAATAATTGCCAAAGATTGATATCTATAGCTTGTTCTGAGCCGGTTCTTGTAGGTCGACGTAGCTTCAGATTACGAATATCAGCCTGTGCTGTAATTCCCCCAGCTAGTTGAATTACCCGCGTCACATTTGGTAGACCAGAGGGAGAAGCAGTGCCACTATTAGTGGTTGCGCCCCCCCCCTGTGCATCTGTGCTGGCTGGGGTGACAAGATATGAGCCGGGACGGTTAACTTCGCCAATAATTGTTACCGTGCGGGGTGTGGTTTGGCTAGCGGCAAAGTTAGATGCAAATATATTGCGGGATTCTGCCACGTTGAAGTTGGTTGCAGTTGGCACAAGTATAGTGTCTCCATCCCGCAAGGTAATATCTTGTGATAACCTGCCTGTTTGGATGAGTTCCTTCAAATTGACACTGACGGTTTGCTCTGAGGAGCGTCCTAATTTACGCCGTAATTGAACTTGAGTCACATCCGCAGCCAAGGTTACCCCCTGTGCTGTTGTCAATGCGGCTAATACAGTGGGGTATTGTACGCCTGGATTGTCTCCCGCACCTCCGCTCAAGTTGAGAGTGTAAGCGCCTGGACGTGTCACCTCTCCAGCAACGAAAACATTAATGGGACGAGGCGATAACAAATTAACTGAAATCAAAGGACGTTTGAGGAAGCGAGCATACCTTCTGGCAATTTCGTCAGCAGCCTGTTCAGTTGTGAGTCCGAGGACTGACACACTGCCAATTAAAGGTAAGTTGATGGCTCCACCCGGGGGAATTTGATATTCACCTGTATATTCAGGTACTTCAAATACATTTACACGGATGCGATCGCCGCCTCCTAATGAATAATTAGTATCTAATTGTGTTGATGTGTTTGGTGTTGGTGTTGTTGGTGGTAATGGTTGTCCCTGAGCGAGACTGGCAAATGGCACAACGGCATTGACAGCAGTTAACAAAGCCACACCCACAACTGGCTGAGTTAGGAATTTAAACAAACTTGTATTAAGCATATTTACCTGAGACTCTGAAACTACAATCAATAATGTACTGTCTTAACATTTTTATTTGAACTATACCTAAGTATTCAAGTTCCCCGACACTCTTATTTTCCTCGAAAAATGTCATTTTCCGGAGGAAATTTGTTTATTGAATTTGAATTTTTGGTGAAGCTAATTTAAAGTTAAGCCAACTTGAATATAGAAATTCTAAAAAAATATTAAGGACTTCCGCAAATAAACATAGTTGATCCAATAAATTATCTGTTAATCAACAAGGCATTGACGAATAAAATTTTCTTGTGAAAGTCAATTTTATGACATTTGAAGCGCGGTTTAAAATCTGCTATGAGTACCAAAATTATGAACAAGTTCATTAAATAAATATAAATCACTTTAACAAGAGATTGGAATTTATTTCTTTGCTGATTGGCTTCAGAAAGATGAACTCAAAAAAGCATAAAGGTTGATTTTGCTCCTTAAGTTAAGCCAAAATTTTCTATTTGGCAATAAGCAGGAAGACTAATTCAGTGAGTCATTTTTTCTTTGGATTTGTTGAATAAAAAACTCTTCTAGGGAGTAACGTGACAAGCTCATGGCAATAATTTTACCCTCCATGAGACGAAGACTGGCGAGAAAATCATAGTAATCGTCTTGTAGTGTACCCTGCCAGGAACCATCTGGTTCAAATCTGAGAGTGGGTATCCATTTTTGAAGAATTTCCCAGTCACCACCTTGACCTTTGACGTGATATGTGTTGTTTCTGCCTAAGAGTTCATTGAGGGAACCAGAGCAAATTAATTCACCTTGAGCGAGGATAGCAATGCGATCGCAAATCTGTTCTACTTCACTAAGAACGTGGCTGTTGAAAAAAATCGTCTTACCAGCAGCTTTTAACGCCAGGATAATTTCCCGCATTTGGTAGCGTCCCACAGGATCAAGACCAGACATCGGTTCATCCAAAAAAACCAAATCTGGCTCGTTAATTAGCGCCTGTGCCATACCAACACGCTGTAGCATTCCTTTAGAATAGCGACGCAGCAGCTTTTTGCGGGCATCGGCTTGGGATAAACCCACTAATTCCAGCAGTTGAGGAATGCGTTGGCGTTGGACACTTTGGGGAATTTGAAATAGCCCGGCGGCTAGCTGTAAAAATTCCCAGCCAGTGAGATAGTCATACAAATAGGGATTTTCCGGCAGATAACCGATATGTTGCTTAACACTGCGATCGCCTATAGGCTTATCCAATAATAATCCCCGTCCAGAGCTAGGGCGAATAATCCCTAGCAACAATTTTAAAAGGGTGGTTTTACCAGCACCGTTTGGCCCCAGCAACCCAAAGGTTTCGCCTTTATAAACTGTTAAAGAACAGTTTTTAAGAGATACGACTTTTTGATTTAGCCAAAAACCAGTGCGATAGACTTTTCGCAACTCAGAAGTCAGGACTACTGGCGGAGCGTCCGTCGTATTAAGTTGAGAATTAGGGTCATCTGCAACAGACTTCATCTCGGTTCAATTACTAATTACCAGCTTGGCACTAATTACAAGTTACCCGATAGGCTGATAATAACCATCACTAACCTGTGTGTCAATTATTGCAAATAAGATTAGCTGAATTAACACTAAAAGTATCAGTCCTCGTCAGAAACTATGATTAGCTTTACAAAACGCCTTTAGAACTGGGAATTAGACCAGCACGACGAGGGTCGATTTCCACTGCCAACCGGGTTGCCCTCGCAAATGCCTTAAATGTAGCTTCAATAATGTGATGGGAATTAATACCATCTAGTTGCCGAATGTGTAGTGTCATTTGGCTATGGTTCACAAGTGCCACAAAAAATTCGCGTACTAGTTGGGTGTCATAGGTTCCTACACGCTGGGTAGGAATTTGCAAGCCGTAGCTGAGGTGAGGGCGTCCAGAAAAGTCTAGGGCTACCTGAACTAAAGCTTCATCCAGTGGCGCAAGAAAATTACCAAAGCGGACAATGCCTTTTCTGTCGCCTAGTGCTTGGTTAAAGGCTTGTCCTAAGGTAATACCTACATCTTCGTTGGTGTGATGGTCATCAATTTCCCAGTCTCCCTTGGCTTGAACATCTATATCAATCAGCCCGTGGGAGGCAATTTGATGCAACATGTGATCCAAAAAGGGAACGCCTGTTGCTGCCGTGCAAGTGCCTCTACCATCCAGATTGATGGTAACTTGCACATTAGTTTCACCAGTGGTGCGGTGAACAGTGGCAATCCGAGGGGTTTTAGTTGACTGATCGTAGTTTGAATTAACTTGGCGATTGGTTGTTTGCATAGGAATGGGGAGTGGGGAGTGGAAAGTGGGGAATTGGGAATTGGGAATTGGGAATGGGGAATTGGGAATGCACAGGAATAATTCGCTTGCTCTCCTTACTCCCCCTACTCCCCACTCCCTACTCCCCAAATTATCTTACATTCCCATAATTTCATATCCTGCATCTACATATAGAATTTGTCCGGTAATGCCGCTAGACAAATCACTACATAAGAAAGCGGCAGCGTTACCCACTTCTAGCTGAGTTACGGTGCGTCGTAGGGGAGCTACTTCTTCTACATGATGGATCATATCCAAAATCCCACCCACTGCTGAAGATGCTAAAGTGCGGATGGGGCCTGCGGAGATGGCATTGACACGGATATTTTGTAGCCCTAGTTCGGCAGCTAGGTAACGCACACTAATTTCTAAGCCAGCTTTGGCAACTCCCATGACATTATAGTTAGGGATTGCTCTGACACCGCCTAAATATGTGAGGGTGACGATACTACCTCCCTCTGTCATCAAAGGTTTAGCTGCACCACTTAACTGCACCAGCGAGTAGGTACTAATTTCTAAGGCGGTGTTGAAGCCAGAACGAGAAGTTTGGCTAAAATCTCCAGTCAAATCATCTTTGCTGGCAAAGGCAAGACAATGGATGAGGATGTCTAGCTTTCCCCACTGTTCGCGGATTGTCTCAAAAGTAGATTGAATCTGTTCATCATTTTGGACATTACAGGGAAGAAATAAGCTGGGGTTGAGGGGTTCTACCAATTCTGCAACTTTTTTTTCCATCTTGCCGCGTTCATCGGGCAGGTAGGTAATACCCAGGTTTGCTCCGGCTTTATGCAGCTGTTGGGCGATGCCCCAGGCGATCGAGCGGTTATTGGCAATACCTGTAACAAGAGCATTTTTTCCAGTCAGATTTAGCATATAAATTGTTAATGCGATCGATCATCTAGGAGCATACTAGAATCTGAGGCACGTTTTGTCTTTGTTTTATACAGGATTTGCAAAAATGAATATTGGTAAGAGTGTTTGCTGTGACAAAAATCTTGATTTTTCCTAAAGATATTCCCAAAATAACTTTATTTGTTCTTTAAAAAACCCTTTTTAATACTGCTATTGGAAGTACTTATCAACAATTTATAGCTGAAAGGATCAACAATTATGTATCATTATAAACAAACAGTTATGAAGAGATTAGTTTGAGTATAGGAAAGTACAGAAAGGTTGACGGTGCTTTATTCATTTTTCAGGTGTATTCTTAGGTAATCAGTTTTTGTTTTTCCGGCATTGGGTAGGGGAAGGGAGATGATCGTGACACAAGATAAAGCCCTAGCAAATGTATTTCGTCAGATGGCGACCGGGGCGTTTCCGCCAGTTGTAGAAACGTTTGAACGCAATAAAACGATCTTTTTTCCTGGCGATCCTGCCGAACGAGTTTATTTTCTTTTGAAAGGTGCTGTTAAACTTTCCAGGGTGTACGAGGCAGGAGAGGAAATAACGGTAGCGTTGCTGCGGGAAAATAGTGTTTTTGGTGTATTGTCATTGCTGACGGGAAATAAGTCGGATCGGTTTTACCATGCGGTTGCATTTACGCCTGCGGAATTACTGTCAGCACCAATTGAACAAGTGGAGCAAGCACTCAAGGAAAATCCAGAATTATCAATGTTAATGCTGCGAGGTCTGTCTTCGCGCATTTTACAAACAGAGATGATGATTGAAACTCTCGCTCACCGAGATATGGGTTCTAGGTTGGTGAGTTTTTTGCTAATTCTTTGTCGGGATTTTGGGGTTCCTTGTGCAGATGGGATCACAATTGATCTGAAGTTATCTCATCAAGCGATCGCAGAGGCAATTGGTTCAACTCGTGTTACCGTTACTAGGCTATTAGGGGACTTGCGTGAAAAAAAGATGATTTCTATCCACAAAAAGAAAATTACTGTGCACAAACCTGTTACCTTAAGTAGGCAATTCACATAAAATCAATTGGAGAAAGGGGAATCGGCGCGTGTTCTATTTTGAAAAATGACACTAATAGCTAGAGGTAAATCTAAAATTGAGTAATTTCAGCTATTGCCAATTTCCACTTCTTTCCAGACAATGCTTAAAAGTAGTAGGCTGTATCTGGAAGGATTTCGGTAGCTAAAGATGACCACCGGATACATCCTCATTGCAGCAATTTTAATTCTGGGAGGCGTAATTGCAACCGTGGGCGATCGCATCGGCACACGAGTTGGCAAAGCCCGCCTCTCACTTTTTAACCTACGTCCGAAAAATACTGCTGTATTGGTAACCATTTTTACGGGCGGTTTGATTTCAGCATCAACCTTAGGAATTTTATTCGCTGCCGACGAAGGCTTGCGAAAGGGAGTCTTTGAATTAGAAGATATTCAAACAGACCTTAGACAGAAGCGGGAACAGCTAAAAACCGCAGAAACTCAGAAAAGTCAGGTAGAGAGTGAGCTAAACCAAGCAAGAATTGCCCAAGCAAAGGCACAACAAGACTTGCAGCTAATCAATCAATCTTTGCAGGCGGCGAATGCCAAACAACGCCAAACACAAGCTCAGTTGAATCGCACCATTAGTCAACAAGCCCAAACTCAAACTCAACTCCAACGCACTCAAGGCCAGCTAGAACAAGTTGTACCTCAGTACCAAAAAGCTATAGCTGAATTGCAAAGCGTTTACAATCAGAGAAAGGAGCTACAAGCGGCAGTTGAACTACTAAAGACAGAACGTCAACGACTGTACGCTGAAGCTAAAAAAGCTATTGACGAAGCCAAAACAGCTATTGAAAAACGCGATCGCGAACTTGCTAATCGCCAAGAAGCCATAAAAGTGCGCGATCAAAAAATCGCCCAACTCGATCAATTGATTCAAAAGCGTAATGTAGAAGTTGCAGCGCGAGAGCAAGTGATTGCTACACGGGAATCGCGCCTCAAAGAATTGGAAGCACAACAGGAGCAACTAGAAATGGAAGTTGCAAGGCTGGAAAAATATTATCAGTCTTACCGCGACCTGCGTCTAGGTAAGCTAGCCTTAGTTCGCGGTCAAGTTCTATCTGCTGCTGTACTTCGTGTTACTCAACCTGCTGCTGCTCGTCAGGCAGTGATACAACTTTTACAAGAAGCCAATCGCAACGCTAACCTCAGATTAAGTGAGCCTGGGGCAAATCCGGCAAATGTAGAGCTAGTGCGCGTGACCCAGGATAGAGTTGACCAATTGAGCAAGCAGATTGGCGATGGTCAAGAATACGTGGTGCGAATTTTCTCGGCTGGTAATTACGTCAGGGGAGAAAAGCAGATAGAATTTTTCACCGATACAGCCCGAAATGAATTAGTTTTTTCGGGAGGCGCAGTGCTGGCCACAACCACTGCTGATTCCAAAACCATGACATCTTATCAATTACAGCAGCGACTGGAGATACTGATTTCTGCTTCCCAATTTCGGGCCCGTAATGCCGGAATTGTCGAAGATGTGCAAGTAGAAGGGACTTTCTTACGCTTTGTCAGCCAATTAAGACAATACAATCAACCCTTGGAGATTAAAGCGATCGCAGCAGAGGACACTTACACAGCCGGGCCATTGAGAGTAAAATTAGTGGCAATAGTCAACGGACAAATTATTTTTAGTACTTAAAACATTATTTGCACACTGTTATTAGTAAGATTTAAACATATCGAACAGCAGTCAAAATAGTTGCTGTGATTGAATTTATTCATTTCTAAATTCTTAATTTTTAATTTTTAATTTATTATGACTTTCCCGGAATTTTCACCAACGCAACCAGTCATATTGGGGTTTGATCCAGGTCGAGATAAGTGTGGTTTAGCGGTGATGGGACTGGATCGGCAATTGTATTATCATCAGGTCGTCTTAGCAAAAGAGGCGATCGCTACCATTGAGACACTGCGTCAAAAGTTTCCGATCTCTTTGATGGTGATGGGCGACCAAACTACAGCCAAGGAGTGGAGACAGCAATTATATCAGGAATTGAGAGAACCGTTGAGTATTATTTTAGTGGATGAGCGCTACACAACCTTAGAAGCACGCGATCGCTATTGGCAAATGTTCCCGCCCAAAGGGTTAATAAAGCTATTGCCACAGGGTCTGCGACAGCCACCAAGACCGATAGATGACATTGTTGCCATCCTTTTAATCGAAAGATACTTAAATCGCCTCACTGAATCAGCAGTCAGCCAATTTTAGATTTTAGATTTTTTCTCCAATCCAAAATCCAAAATTGAATGGCTCCTAACTTTTAAAGTTCCGCCCGAATAGTAAAAGCATAATCTCCTCCAGGTTCTAGCTGATAATCTTGTTGCTCCAAAAATCGACCGAGGGGTTCTTTGATTAAGGCGCGGCCTTGGGAAGGCTTGACGGCAAGTTCTCCCCGGCGAAAATGCCACTGGAAATGCCACTCAAACTCACCTGCACTCACTTCACCCTCAAGGAAGCCGTGTTGCCAGGATTGGCGGGTGATTCTGACATGGGCAATAGTTTCTGGCAGTCGTCTTTTAGCACTCACAATGCTTTATGTCAAGTGTAGAATAACAGCCGCTCATATTAAGCTGGCTTCTTATTTTATTTACCAAAATAGCTTAAATAGATAAACTGACAAAGTGAGTATTTGTAGTTGAGCAAGAATTATACTTATCGAGGATGCTGTAAAATTTCAGTTAAAAGTGACTCAAACTTACTTAATCTCGGCGTTCCGTGTCTGTATAGCAATCCTAAGTCATTCGTGAGAAACAAAATCCCCAATTTTATATGCTAAAGTCAGTGATCTATGACTTTCGTCTATCAACACACTGGTAAGTAATGCGGGTAATTTTTATTAAGATTTTAGGAATGACTGTATCCTAGAAACTGCATATCTGATACTCCTTTCATCAGTATATTGTGGGTTAATTGGAATTTCCTTGAAGAATTTAATTATAATTACAGCCCGATAAAGCTTAAAGTATTTAAATTGCTTTTCTTGGATATCAAAACTCATAATATTCTCTAGTGGATGTTCGATAACTTCGTTGACACGGAAACTTTTACGTTCAATAAATACCTTATTGATACTTTTATAAAAGGTACAGGTAGTTACAGGCTCAAATAATAAGCAGTAAATCAAAAAGCTTAAACAACCAGTAAAAAGGCACCACCCGATGAATCAATATCTGAGTGGTTGATGCTTTAGCTGTAATCTGGTACGCGTTTCCTCTACAATTTTCATCAGTGTTTGTGTATAGAATACTTAACCCCTAAGTAGAGTATTCCCTTGGTAATCCATTCACTGATCACTAAGTCTAAGTACTAGGGAGGATTTATGATCAATCGCTAAACAAGCTTTGGCTAGCTGGTAGATAATTGGGGCAGAAAGCTAGAGCTAGAAGCATGGAAACCAAACAGCTAGGAAAAACTGGTATCTTTGTAAGTGCGATCGGTTTGGGTGGTATGCCCATGTCAATTTCTAATCGCCCTCCCGAATCGGAATCAATCCAAGTTATTCATCGGGCCTTGGATCTGGGTATTACATTGATTGACACTGCCGATTCCTACTGCAAAGATGAGTCAGATAAGCACCACAACGAGCGACTAATTCACAAGGCACTTACTAGTTATAAAGGCGATATTAGCCAAGTAATTGTGGCAACGAAAGGCGGTTTGATGCGTCCCAATGGAAACTGGACAAGCAACGGGAACCCAGAACATTTACGCGAAACAATTCGAGTTAGCTTTGAAGCGTTAGGTGGTGCTAAACCCATCGATGTTTGGCAATATCATTCGCCCGATCCTAAGTACACAATCGAAGAATCCCTTGCGCCAGTTAAAGAAGCAGTCGAGGCAGGTTTAATTCGATTTGTCGGAGTTTCTAACTTTTCCGTTGAACAAATTAAGCAGGCGCGGGATGTAGTAGATATTGTCTCGGTGCAGAATCAATACAGCCCTTGGCAACGACAGCCAGAAAATGACGGCGTGTTGAAGTATTGCGAAGAACAAGGATTGACCTTTTTGCCTTGGAGTCCCTTTGGTGGTAGGCGTCGCCATCAGGATTTACAAGATATCCCTGCGATCGCTAACTTAGCTAAAGAAAAAGGCGTGTCAGTATATAATATCGTCTTGGCGTGGTTGCGTTCCAAGTCACCCGCTATTTTGCCAATTCCTGGTGCTAGCAAGGTTTCTAGCATTGAAGACTCAGCACAAGGTATCAATGTGAAACTATCTGATGAAGAAGTGCAAAAAATTGATCGGGCAACTTAATCATTCCAAGTGATTTTCACTTCGGTGCAATGCAGTCTGAACCTCATCCCCAACCCTGATGTATCGAGATATTTAGTCTCATCCAATACTTTGGGGTTGAATATATAGTGAGGAAAAGCGATCGCTTCTAAATTGACTCCAACGCCGGAACCTCGAAGTCATTAAACGAGCAAACATTGTAAGACGAACCAGCTAGAGCCTTCACCAGCTTACCGTCGAGAGTAAGCAAAGTAGCACCTACCTGCTGTGAAAGCGCGACATAAGAGCCATCGTAGGCGGAGATTCCATAATTTAATGCGATCGTAATTGCATCCGCCATCAAATCAGCCGTGGAGACAACACGCAAAGGAAAAGCTTTGAGGGTGGCTAAATCTGTCTGAACCTCAGCAGCAGTGTACATCCTTGCACGGACGTACTTCAATAAGGCGTTAGCACACTCAATATAAAAGAGGTCTGGAACAAATATTTCCGTCTGTGGATTGGCAAAATGGTCGAAAAGTTGATTAACTTTGGAAGTTAATGGATCAGCAATAAAATACTTGATACACACGCTGGTATCTAAAACGCATCTTAGAGGGGTGGTCATCTGTCGCGGTCTTCTCGAATCAGTTGAGTACTATCAGGTAATCCGAAGTCTGCTGGATTCACACGGCGACGCTGGCGACTTTCTTCTAGGACTTTAAGTACATTCTGGCGTTTCTGGTCTTCTATTTGCTGCGCTTCAGTTTTTAAAGCTTGTTCTAACAGAGTTATAACTTGGGCGTTAATGGAACGGTGTTCAGATGCCGCTAACTCTTGCAGCTTTGCATACAAATCATCGGGTAAATTTCTCACATAAAGGGTAGCCATCGCTTTACCTCAAAGTAGAATTTATCATCATGCTAGCACGATGCAAGCAGAGGGTGAAGGGAGCGATCGCTTTTGAAACAAATATCAAAACTAAATACTTAAAGTAGACGCTATCTTAGTATGCTCTGAGTGCTAATATCACTTCCACTTAGTAAAATTGACCTCCTCAAAAAAATTCTATGAGCATTAACGCTTTTGTGGATTATGGCTTCCCTTCTGGCAGAGATTTTTGCGTACAATTTTTGTCTAGTTCGGAGTTTAAGGCTGCAACCCTCAGAGAAATTGCTCCGTCAGCTACGAGTAAAGAAAAGAAAGAAAAAATAGCTTTACACATAGCTGATTCTCTTGAAAAGGGTGAACTTACTACAGACAAAGTTCTACTAGCGTATGTCAAGCAGCCAAGGATGTGGTTGAGCATCAAGCAAGGACAGAGTGCCCATACACCTAGTTTAAAGTCGCCCGCTTTGCTATTAAGAGAATTTGGTGAAGAGGGCTGGTATGGCCCTATTCAAGAGACTACGGGATTAAAGAAATGGTATATTCGCACCTATAAAATTCCTGATTATATCCGCAGGAGGACTGGTGAAACTAGTCAATTTGAGGAATGCAATATTCGGTGGTCTGTCATTGCTGAGGTTGGTCATAATTATGTTGCTTTATCATGGGAAGGCTTCTCATTTACTCCACGCAGTGATGAACACACAGAGAAATCAACGCAGTTTCCTTTCTGGTTGTATATTCCGGCATTCTTCGATCAACTAGCTGATTATCTGCAAGGTCAATGGGTTCACCCCAATCTCCCTCGTTTAGTTCTGCATGAAATGTGGAACAAATATCTCAATAAATCTATTAATGATTTTCACTATAAATGGCAGCACTTGCGGATAAGAGCAGAATCTGCTGGGGTGGCTCTGAATGCTCATAGTTCTGGAGTGCGCGAAATTGATGCGAGTGGGTTACAGGCGCTTTCTCGACAATTAGCTGAGTCTGCACTAGAGACACTTGGCTTTGCAGATGATATAGAGAAAATTAGTAATGTTGAAAATGCCATTTTGCGTACTCTGCTCAAAGAATGGGGCACTAAATCTTATGAATTCAGTCTAGACAGAGAAGCCAATTTAAGGGAAGCTGACACTGAAGGTTCAAAAACAAAAGCAGAATTAGAAAAGCTTTTCAAGGCACATTGTTACTTTGGACTCAAACCCAGCTTTAAAACCCAAGATTCTCTTCAGCACCTAAAGTGCCATTCAGGATACTATGGTGGGAGTACTGGTGTACTAAAGTTTCTTCTAAGGGAACTTGGACTTCGAGGCTAAGGCAATGGTCAGCGTGATTTGTGAAGGGCGTTTAGATTTCCTGTCTGGTGAGCAAAGGGCTGAACTAAGTAGGCACTTTCAGAAACCATCAAAAACGGCTATGCCACACCAGCTTGCCGTCAGATTGGGATTGGAATACTCTGAAGCGCTTGCAATTATAGCTGTTCTTGAAGCTGAGGGACTTTGTGAAAATCACCTTCTCATTTATCACAACTGTGAGCCAGATGTGCCAGCAGGGGCAATTCCGTATGGTCAAGGCTTTCCGAACTTGCCTTGGGTTTGTCCATTTTGCCAAAAGAGTGTTAAAGACTACAATGAATTGTCCTTTGATATTATGGCAAAGTCTATGCATTCAATCGAATTTCTCTAATTAAGGTATGCCCAGTCAAGAAGAGTTAGTTCAATCAGCTCTCGATACTCTGGCACTTCTTAACAGAGACGACCCAGCATCAAATAAGTTAGCATCTTTTTTGTACACCGTAAAAGACCCAAGACTTTCAAAATATCTAGAACAACTCAAAGACTTTACAGAACTGAAAAATCCTACACTTCCACAAAGTAAACAAGCTGGTGAATTGCTTGAGCAAATTGTCTGTCTTGTCTTTCGTGGACTTCAAGGAGCCACAAGCTTCAAGAGCTTTCAGTCAGCAGGGCCTCAATACGACTTTTTAGTTAGTGGAGATCAACCAGCTTGGTTATATGTTTGTAATCAGCTCTATCTTAAAGAGAATCAAAGAGGCATAGTTGTTGAAGCAAAGGCAACCAAAGAGCGCTTGCCTGACAAACAGTTTGCGCGACTATGCAGCATCTTAGACTTAAATCTCTCAAGCACAGTCGGACTGGGAATATTTTTTACACTGAACGGAGCAGCAGGCTTTCCCCAATCAGGTGATACTAGACAGAGGGCAATCAGTGACTGTAGATTACGTCAAGTAATTTTTCATGCTAAGACACAAAAAAGAATAGTTGTCTTAGACAAAAATGACATTTTTGAGTTAGGTAAAAACGGTTCTCTAATTCAGATACTTGTTAGAAAAATCCGAGATTTAGACGAACTGAGCGGTCTTCCAACTACATCAGTTGAGCAAACCCAGGAAATAGATTTACCTGATCACTTAAAGCACCTATATGAGGATGTGATATGAGATTTGGTATCAACTTCCTGCTGATACCAAATCTATGTGAGGCTGCATAGAATAAGTTTCTTGTCGGGCATGGAGTTTCAAGCGTTTTATTCTGTGCATCTTCATAGAGAATTGGTATGAACTGATAAGCAATAACTATTAACCAATATCTAATTCCCAAACTATTCAACGGAGAGGGGGAGATTCGAACTCCCGGAGGTTTTAGCCTCATCCGATTTCAAGTCGGACGCAATCGACCACTCTGCCACCTCTCCAGTAAATCTGTCAAACTTGTGCTTATCCTAGTTTCAGACGCTATTCAGGCGCTTTTGTTGGTTAGCACTAAACTTGACAGATAATACTATACCCTATTATCTACGCAGATTGCACTACTGGATGCGAATGTCTACGACACAATACGCGATCGCTCGTACAAAATTTCTTCCTGTGCCACCTGAAAGTCATTCCCCACCCAAATTAGGGAAACTTGCGAAACCACACCCGCCTCTAGGGTGACAATGGAAAAATTACGCAATTTCTCGCTGTCATTTTCCACAATCCTGGGGACACTAGCCGCATTTAAGTAAATTGTCCCCTCTGGACTTCTAAAGATGGGCTTGCGCTGCACCTTCTTGGTATGGCGTAACTCTCGGTGCATGTGACCAAATGTCACCAGAGGAATGGTTTTACCAGCAGTCAAGGCATGAGAAATCGCCTCGCCAAAATCTGGATCGCCAAAGTCGCCGCCAATTGGATGCCAGTCTTTGCCGCAGAGGTCTTCGGGGCGATCGCCTAATCCACTAGGCCCGTTGTGGCCCAAAAATATAATTGTCTCGTAAGCGGCGCTTTTAACTGCTTTGAAGATGCGATCGGCGGATTCTTCCAAACTCGTCACACCGTAACGTTCTTTACAGATTTCCGCGAATTTCCACTCTGGGCCACCCCAAGTAAAGGGACGCCCCCCCACTACAGTTAAATTCCAAGCGGGAAAATCCAACTTACCGTAACCAACATGGGACGAACCTAATAAATCGAGTTGTTCCTGTACCCAGTCTTCCTTAGAGCGGTCATAAGGAGCCTTTTTGCGTCCCCATTCGGTGGCGGTGTACCAGGCATCGTGGTTGCCCATCACGGCTGCTTTGGGAATATCGAGAGATGCGATCGCTCTGACCACTTCCACTGATTCATTGCCAAAATCCCCGACAAACAGCACTAAGTCAACACCCAAATGCTTGAGTGCAACGCCATCTTCCACTTCCCATTGGTCGTGAATATCTCCAACTACAGCAATTTTGAGGTTTATCGATTGAGTTTTCTGACTGGTCATGCCACTTTCCTTGCCGTCTATCTCCAGGATATGAAACTCAGCCCGATTTGGACACAACCCCAAAATATCAACCGTCCACTATTTTTGGTAAAAACTACTATAATTGATTCCACAGGACATAAATTTGCAACATAAAGCACCCCTAAACTGTGTTTACCACTGCACTAGCTCAACGAGAAAACACCCAACTGGGTGAACTACCACTAGATTTGTTTGCCGCGATTCAGAGTCTCAAAAAAGAACTCAACGCCGTTATCCTGGCGCATTATTATCAAGAGCCAGATATTCAGGATATTGCAGACTTTATTGGAGATTCATTACAACTGGCGAAAGCCGCAGAAAAGACTAATGCGGATGTGATCGTTTTTGCTGGTGTTCACTTCATGGCAGAAACAGCAAAGATACTTAATCCCGATAAATTAGTACTTTTACCAGATTTGAATGCTGGTTGTTCTTTAGCAGACAGTTGTCCAGCAGACGAATTCGCAGCTTTTAAAGCAGCGCATCCAGATCATTTGGTGGTGTCTTACATCAACTGCTCTGCTGATATCAAGGCGATGAGCGATATTATTTGTACCAGTTCCAACGCTGTGAAAATTGTGCAGCAGATACCGAAGGAACAGCCAATTATTTTTGCCCCAGATCGGAATTTGGGGCGGTATGTCATGGAACAGACGGGACGAGATTTGGTGCTATGGCAAGGTAGCTGTGTTGTTCATGAAACTTTTTCGGAAAAGAAAATTGTCCAGTTAAAAATTGCCCACCCCGAAGCAGAGGCGATCGCACACCCAGAATGTGAAAGTAGTGTATTGCGCCACGCCAGCTTTATTGGCTCTACAGCCGCTTTACTCAAGTATTGTCAAAGTAGCCCCACCAAAGAATTTATCGTTGCTACGGAGCCTGGAATCATTCACCAAATGCAAAAACTAGCTCCTGACAAGCATTTTATTCCTGCACCGCCGATGAATAACTGTGCTTGTAACGAATGTCCATTTATGCGATTAAACACCCTAGAAAAGCTTTACTGGGCAATGAAAAATCGTACTCCTGAAATTACCATGTCAGAGGATATTCGCCTTGCTGGACTGCGACCAATGCAACGAATGCTGGAAATGAGCGTCTAACGAGTATTTTTTATACATAAGGTAGAGGCGCAGTTTTGTTGCGATCTCTACCTGCAAGTTATTTTTTCTAACCACTTGCAATTTCTAAAACATGGTGCTAAGATTTTAAATCGTGAGACAAATCGGGTCGGTGTCCGAGTGGTTAATGGAGACGGACTGTAAATCCGTTGGCTAGCGCCTACGCTGGTTCAAATCCAGCCCGGCCCACCACTTACGAAGTTATAAGTTATAATGACTGGGTTAAGAGCAAAGCTCCCAGCATTGTAACTTACAACTAAAAAGCCAAAGTTATATTTTGCCCGTGTGGCTCAGTGGTAGAGCACACCCTTGGTAAGGGTGAGGTCACGAGTTCAATCCTCGTCACGGGCTTTTTCCAGAGATACTTAGCAGTCCTAAAACATCCTAGACTGTCCTAAACGTGTCTTAAGCATAGGACAGTCTAACGATGGTTTGCTAGAGATATATCAAATCTTTAACTTAGGGCAGACCTGTAAAACTTCTAGGTGTCGTTAGACTCCCTGGCTAGCGGGGGTAAATCGAAATATTTACCGGGAAATCGAAACATTTCGACAAAGGTTTAATGCAGGCGGTCTTGGTACTGATTAACAATGTCTTGGGAGTCATCTTGTAGAACCTTGGCGCGTCTGGGGTTGGATGATGCCTTAATAACCCTGCGTTGCCTTTGTCTACCCTCAAGGACTTTGATAAGCCTTCTTTGTTGGGCCGGGGTCAACTGGTCAAATATGTTCCTTTGGTCAGCATTCAAATCAAACTTAATAAATACTTGGTTGCGATTAATCATTGGTTTTATTCCTCTGTTTGGTATTTGATATCCTGTCCGGTCATGTCCCGTTCTGGTAGCCCTAGTTGTGCCTCAAGTGAACCGAGGTTGATACTGACTGAGATGTTAGGTTCTGGTAGAGTTTCCCTAGCCATCCGGTCTTTAACTAGCTGGCTGGCCCATTCCCCCATCTCTTTAAGCATCCTGGCTACCCTGAGATTATTGTCTGCATTGAACTGGGCGGCTAGAGAATCCACAGCCTCTAGAGCTATCGCTAGCAACCGCTCTTGTTTGTCATCAGTGGTTAAGCCATCGGCTGAGACATTAGTAGTTAACCTTGGGGCTACCGGGTTACTCTGGGGTACTGTGCGTTGTAGGGGCTTTGAATGCTTCTTGTGGGAGTATATTTGCTGAGGTGTTACAGATATTCCCAGAGTTATCAGGTAATCAACTAATGCGGTTGCTGGTAGCCCTAACCTGACCTTATCCTCAAAGCTTTGCCTAGCATCGGTATTAAGTGAACAGAGGGGACAGGTGGTCTTTCTAACCATTGGTCTTAACCTCCTTAATAGCCTCTACAAGAGCATCTAGACCAACTAAGAAATCATCAGCTTCTACTGATGCCAAATAAGTTAAACATTCGCCGTATGCCTTCCTAGTTCCCTCTGTCATCTGATTAGTTTTTAAGATTTCTCTGACTACTTCTGATATTGGTAGTTCTGACTTTTCTGCTAGTTCAACCAGAAAGTTATATGTACTTTCCTCAACCCTAAAAGATAATGCTTTGGTTTTCATTTTATTAGTCCATTTAACTATAGATTGTCAATACATCTTTAATGGTTTTTGGTCATTCCAGCCTCTTGACAAAATACAGCTAAATAGACCAATAATCTAAAGGACAATACAAATGGCTGGACATTATCAGAAAGCTACTCAAGAGCGCGAGGTTAACCTCGCTAGACTTAAGGCTGAAACAGCTAGACTTATGGAAGAAGATTTAGCAGAGAAAAAGAAGATTGCTGATGAAAAACAGGCTAAGTTAGAGTCTAGAAAAGCTTTAATGAAGTTCTTAAGACAGTTCATAGCAACTTCTGTAAAGTTTGGTAATGTAACCTCTGAACAAATCAGTATCTATCTAACCAACTATCGCAAAGAATATGGAGATGATGCCCTAGTTGCTGAGTACTTAAGTTTAGCTATTCAGTTACTTACACATCCTCAGACCGGGGTAGAGTCAACCACGGCGCGTTTTGGCAACGGCGGTCTTATTTGGCGTGGTCAGACTTACAAAAATGTCCATGAACTCCATGAAGCCCTAGTTGCTTTAATAGCTAACTTTGACCCTTGATCGGATTGATTGGGCGGCTGTTGGTAGAGTTCTTTTTAAGGTACTTGTAACTGTCCCTGCTGAAATATTGGCTGGGGCTATATCTAATGCTACCTATGAAGCCGTTGAAGGGATTAAGGCATCTTTCAAATATCTTTCAGATCAAATAATGGGATTTGTTGATTCAGTTAATCCAATCAAAAATGCCAAGAAAGCTTTAGGTATTACCGAAGGTAGTAGTCAAGACCAAGTAATAAACAAAGTAGCTAACTACGGTATCAAACAGGCAGTAGGGACTATCCCTGGTATTGGGGGAGCTATCAAATCAAGTTTAGATACTTATGATACTTTCTCAGGAGGTAATAAAGGTGCTACCAGCCCGTTACCGGAAATCAAGGGGAACAATGGAGCAAAACAAATCTCCTATAATCCCTCATTTACCATAGCTCCCCAAGCGGGAACAGATGCCGAGGGCTTAGTAGCTCTAATCAGAAATACCATAAACAATGACTGGGCTGAGTTTAAAGCTAACTCATTAGCCTAAGTGACCAATATAAACCCCAGATGAGTATTTGTACTTACCGGGGTTTTCTTGTGAGTAATAAGTGGTTAGCCTAGCTGATTGGTATCCTTGACCTCATTTATTTACCAGAATAGACTGAGGTAAGTAATATTGGATACTAGTAAGTTTAATGCTAAATAAATATCTAGACCTCATTGAAAAGCATCCTATTAGGTTAGCTGCCACAATAGCTGTCATAGGTGGGCTAGGGTCTTTACCATATATGGTGTTTCAGGGTATACCTAGAACAAATCAACCCCAGGAACAAACCCAAAGCCAAAACCAGGTAGGTGATTTAGATAATGATGGGGATGATGAACCCTTTGATAGAACCCAATGTAAGGTATACAACATGGGGGTGGCTTTGGGCGCTTGGGTTTACCAGTTCAAGGGTATAGATGGCAAGCTAGATAATATGTTATTTACAGATGACCCTGATGTTATCCAGACGTTTGATAGAAGCCCCTTTGGTATTTTTTGGTGGTCTAGTTCTGGTTTCAGGGGTTCTGATTATGCAGAAATAGCGAAGGTATTACCCCCAGAGGGCTTAAAAGAACTAGATTCGCTACTAGATAACTATAAGTATGCAGCTATAGGTACTAGTGCTTTTGCAAAAGCAGTACAGGAAAGCCGTAATGCAGGGTTATTAAATACCTGTGATGTTGATTAAGCGATCGCTAGATGATTTAGGGGATAACTTAAGCCCCCACTGGTTATCTAAGGGATACCAAGGGGGCTAAGGATGGTTAGGCGATCGCTGGGGTTACTGGTTGCACATAGGTTAAATCCTGTAACTTTTGCTCTAACTCTTTAATCTCTTGTTTTATTGACTCTCTGGATAACTTATCGGACTGCCCTAACTGCTCTTTTAATGCTTCAATCTTTTTCTCTACTACTTTGGCTTCATAGTTTATCTTCCTAACATATCCTGTCCTATTCCAGGTGCTAGCATCTTGCTTTATAAAGCGTGTCCAAACCCCATCAATACATAGGTCTAAGCCTGTCCGGTTAACTAGCTCTTTATAGTCAATATCAAAGGTTTCATGTAGGTACTCTGAGGTTATACCGGGTTGCCAATCTCTAGCTAACTCCTCATCCTCTCCTATTTGGTATTTGTAGGGGTCTTTGCCTCTAGTAGAGGTAAGTCTTGCCTCTTCCTCTTCCTTAGCCCAGGATTCCGGGTCATAACCATAGTTACCTAGTGGACTCATAAACTCTCCGTCTGGGCTTAGTTGGAGATCATCTAAATCAACCGCACATACCCAGAATGACTTTCTACCTGTCTTAGTAGTACCCAGTCTAGTTACTATACCTAACTCATAGTGGTAGCGGTATTTATCTTTATTTCTACCCTTGCCCCATTCTTGCTCATAGTACTTGCTGGCAAGAAGCATATAGAATCTGACAGTAGACTGCTTAGTTACTTCATAGTTAGGCTTAAAGTTGTGTTCTGGCTCCTCTTTTTTCTTGGTTAACTCTTCCCGGATAAGCTTGTTCTCTTCCTTAAGGCTGTGTATCTGGGCCTGTAACATATCTAGTGCGTTCTGGATGTCCAGCGCTACATCAGTTATGGGGCGATCGCTGTCTAGTTGTTCCTTAACCAGTTGTGCAGCCTCTAAAGACTGGTAGACATTACCTGATAAACCAGCCCGGATAAAGTCTATTATCATTTGATGTTTACTGACATCAGCCGTCTTAGATGCTACCTGTAGTTGCATATTTAAATCATCAGGTAGTCTCAGAGTCATGTTTGTAATATTGTTAGCCATTGCCTATCCCTCTCTCTCTTGCGGTGTGATACCATGATACCATCTATAATATAGATTGTCAAATATTGGTCTAAGTATGGAGGTTATTTATAAAACCCTTGTAACTACTAGGTTTTGGCTTTATCCCTCTCTTCTAACTGGTGTGATACCAGATACCATGCAATATAGATACTGTTTGAATAACTGATGATATTTTAACTATTGATAAGTTTTAGTTATGAAATATAGGTTGCCTACAGAGGTATTACTGTTTATCCCCCTCTTGGTAAAAGTATGATACTAGATACCAGAAACTTGACTAAGTAGGGTTATATCATGGTATAATGGTATATAGAAATATAGTTAAACAGTTATGGAAAGACATACTACTTTATTAAGACTGCCAGAGGATGCTAAGGCGCTATTAGAGGCGGCTAAGGCGGTTACAGGGAAGTCTCAGAACCAGTTAATCATTGATGCTATTAAACAGGCTCTAGGGGATTACCCAGCCGCTAAGTTATCCATACTGGACAGGCTAGATCAAGTGGAGTCTAAACTAGCTACCCTGGAATAAGTATTAATACTCATTATCTCTCTTGTTTAACCCTTGGTAATACCTGGGGTTTTCTTATGGTATCTAGTACCTCTATTATGGTATCTAGTATCATACCATTTAGAAGAGAGAGATAGGATACATTACTTATATTTAAGATGATTTGAGGAGCTTAGTATCAGGTTAGTAACTATGGTATCTGGTATGGTATCAAGCAAGAGAGAGAGATAGGATATAAATCTGACTAAACCATAACTTATTGCCTTCTGGTATCTAGTATGATACCACATATAAGAGAGGGGTAAAAGGGGGATCAAGTAATCCGATGAATAGTTAATGGTATCTGGTATGACACTAAGACTAAGAGGGGGATGGAATAGAAACTTATAGTTAACAGCTAATACCTAATGACCAATACATAAAAAATACCCTCTGGAAGGTTAACCAGAGGGCTGTTATCTATACAAAAACTATCAAAGGAAAACTTAGTTAAAAATAGAGGTTTTATAAAACTTACATCTGCTACTACTTAGTCAGATAATCCCTAAAAACTCTGGTAGGACTATTCCCAACTACCCTAGTTACCTCAGCCAATAGGTAACTCTGGTAGGTCTGGACGGTTTACCATGTGCCCGTAAGTCCTCATAACCATCGTAGTGTCTCTATGCCCTAACAGGTATGCCATTCCAGTAATAGGTATCCCTTGCTCTATACCGTGAGATGCCATAGTGTGCCTAAGTGTGTAGGGCTTGCGATAGGGGATGTTTTTGTGTTTTAAAACTTGCTTCCAATAGCGATCGCGGAAGTTACTATCGTCTATTGGTTTCCCTTCTGGAGTGCTAAAAACTAACTCATTTGTAGCCTTGGGCGATCCAAAATGGGGTATGAGTTCATTAGGTAACGTCAAGTATCTGATATTACCTGTCTTAGTCCCCTTACGTGTACGGGTGTAACCATTACCTAGAGGGTCACGGCTAAGACTTTCCTTGATAACTACTTCAGGTTTAGTTAGGTCTATACAACCCCATGTAAGACCTATTACTTCTGAAGGTCTAGCCCCAGTAATGGCTAAAAATCTAATAAAGCCTGAATAGTGGGGGTATAGCTCATCAAATCCGTCAATGATCGCTTTGAGTTCATCGAGGCTAAAAGGCTTAATCTCTTGAGTGGCGGCTTTCCGTAGCTTGATGTTCTCATAGGGGTTAGTTTCTATCAGCCCATTAGCCAGCCCCCACCTACAGCAAGACCTAATAAAGCTCAGACGATCCTTATACGTTCTGGGTGATATCTCAGACTTAGTTAGCCAATCCGTATTTGTCAAGCCTGGGTTAGTTTTAGCTATCATTTGCCTAACCCACTTATAATGATTAGCCTTGGTTTCTTCCGGCAAGTCTAAGGAAGCCACCCAAAGATCCCAGAGTTCTAGTAAGGTTTTAGGTTTACTTGGGTCAGTTTTATGGGGTAAGCAATAACTTTTCAGTATAGGGTCAAAATGCCCCGCCTGAATGTCCTTCTCAATCTGGGTAGCGATCGCCTCAGCCAGTCCTAAAATATGAACGGTATGCTCACTAGAGTTCATTGAGTAAATCTCCAGTATTATAAGTAACTAACAGTATCCTATATTTATCAAAAAAATGTAATACAATATCTTCATTAAAAGCTTATAGGGTCAGCACTATGGGTTAACCCTATTATTAATAAACACTTAAAACACATAGATTTATAAATACATTAAATGGCTTTTGTGTACAGATGATAAACCCTCTAGTATTTCTAGAGGGCGTTGAGCTATTTCAGATAATCAGATGGGTTAAAAAGGTATTTTAGGCAAATATGGGCGGTTAACCAGATGACCATAAGTTTGCATAACCATTCGGGTGTCTTTATGCCCTAGTAAATATGCCACCCCAGTAATCGGGGTTCCTTGATCTATGGCATGACTAGCAGTTGTATGCCGAGTTGTGTAAGGTCTTCGGTAATCTACACCAACTTTAGTTAGTACCTTAACCCAATATCTCTCTCGGAAGTTACCATCATCTATAGGTTTTCCTTTGACCGTAGTAAATACTAAGGAATCCTGGTCAGATTGCGGCGGTTTGATTGACCGTAACAGTAACCGTAGCTCATCAGTCATTCCCAGATGTCTGCTGCTACCTGTTTTAGTCTCCTTTCTAACCCTCTGATACCCGTTACCGGCCCAGTCTCTAGAAAGACTTTCTTGGATGGTTACAAACCCCTGGTCAAAGTCCACATGACGCCAACGTAACCCAATAGCTTCAGATGTCCTAACACCTGTAGCCAGTAAAAACTTAACAAAGGGCGCGTAGTGTATGGCTGACTCTTCAAAACCCCGGATAATCACTCTAATCTCTTTGGACGTAAAGGGCTTGATTGACTTAGCGCACACTCTACGGGTTTTTAGCTCGTCATAGGGGTTACTAGTTACCAGGGTTTTTGATACAGCCCATCGATAGCACCTTTTCAAATACCCCAAGCGTTGATTAAAAGTTGAGGCTCCTAAGTTGGATTGGGTCAACCACAGGGTATCGAGCAAATCAGGGTTAGCTTTTATGATCTGCTGCCTAATAGCTTTGTAATGATGTTGGCTGGTAGCAACTGAAAGGTTGAGGCTATCTACCCAGTAATCCCACAGTTCTAGAAGCGTTGGAGGTTTTGAGGCTTGGGTACTGGATTGTATAGGTTGCTTTGGAGTTAGCCGATAGCGGTCTAGTGTTTGATCAAAGTTTTTGGCTAGGATGTCATTTTGTATTTGGCTAGCGATCGCTTGAGCCGTCTTGTAGTCCCTGTGGTTAGTAAACTGCCCACTAGGTATTGGATTAAATGAGTACCTTTTACCCCCTACGGAAAACTTAAGCTGGATAGACCCGTTATTGTTAACTGGCTTGATTTCCCTCATTGTCCTAAACCCGTCTTAAAGGTTGTGCTAGGACTCGCTAGGGTGCTTATAGGTAAGGCTTCTGGGCTTCTGGGCTACACCCTTGGTAAGGGTGAGGTCACGAGTTCAATCCTCGTCACGGGCTTTTTTAAACTATTCAAAATACAAAAGGTTAAGGATTTTAACCTTCTAAAGAGACCTAGGCTAGGCGTTGAAAAAGTTAGTCCCTTACTTCAAGTCCATCTATTTGGTAAGTTGGTAAAGCTGAGACTGCAAGTTTAATCTTCTTCATTAGATATTTTGGTTTTTAATAGAACATCAAACAAATCATGAATTTATAAGAGTTTTACGAAGTTCTATCGTGGAACTATTTTGTATTTTGTAGATTATTTTTTAGTCTATTAAGAATAATACTGACCTTAGAAGAAGACCGGACTCTTTTAGAACTCAGTTGTGCTGGTAGGGTACCGCGTCGAACCAAACAAAGAGGGATGGCTTTACGCCTAAATGCACACGGATGGAATGTACCACTTGAGGGTATAAAAAACAGAGCAGCACAAGGTCACTATCAAGTTAAGCGTTTTATGTTTAATTAGGTTGACCTACTTATTGAGTTCACTCAGTTACCTATCATGATGCGCTTATATTTTTCCCGCAGTAACTAACCTCTCATAAATACAGTTAAACCCACAAAACACTGGTTTAGTTTTGGTAACCCAAAGCTTTCAAGAAGAATTTAATTATTTTATCCTATTTAATTTCATTACTTCATCAAAAAAGTCATTTCAACCTGCAATTATTAATCCTATTTGATATGGCGGTTCCCATTTAGATGGAGTACAACATTACATAACGAGGTGTAGAGGCACGGCACTGCCGTGCCTCTACGGGGTATATCTCACGTAAACGAGAACCGCTATAATTAGCGGCAATAAAGGTGTGCTTAATGGCCAGGTCTGCATTAATGGTATCTTTGCAACGCGCTTATAAAATTACGAGGGCATCGCTCAAAACTGGCATTCCTACCGATGAGATAGTTGATATTTTAAAACAAAGAACCACTCGTCGCCGCATACTTTATGGGGGTTTGGGATTAGCAAGCGCATTAGCTACAACTACTTGGCATAATGGACGTGATTCTACGGCTTTTGCCACAATTCCCAAAGTGCTGGTAGTGGGTGCGGGAATTGCTGGCTTGACTGCTGCCTACCGCTTACGTCAAGCTGGAGTTCCTGTAGACATCATTGAGGCGAGGAATCGCGTTGGTGGTCGGATGCGTAGTTTAGCTAACGCAGCAGGTACTGGGGTGACTGTAGAACTTGGCGGAGAATTTATTGATACAGATCATACTAAATTGCGATCGCTTGCTCAAGAACTTGGTTTAACAATAGTCGATCTAATCGCTACTGATAAAGGATTAGTGCCAGAAACATGGTACTTTGAAGGACGCAAAATTCCCGAATTAGAAATTATTAATTACTTCATCCCTTTAGCAAAGAAAATTGAGGAAGATTTAGTTGCCATTGGGGATGGAGATATAACTTATCGTTCTTACAATCAGGCAACTTTCGCTTTAGATAATACCTCCATTGCAGAGTATTTAGAGCAAGCAAAAATTAATCCCATTCTGCAAGAAATGCTGTATGTTGCCTATACTACCGAATATGGTCGAGAAGCAACAGAACAATCGTGTTTGAATCTAGTGTTTTTGATTGGTACTAACACTGATACATTCTCAGTCTACGGTGAAAGCGATGAACGTTACACTATTCGTGGTGGTAACGACCAAGTACCCCGTCTGCTAGCGGATTACTTAGCAAATGCTATACAAACTGAAACAGAATTAGAGGCTATCCGTATCCGTCCCGATGGTCGCTATCGAGTCAGTTTACGGTCTGGCTATAGAACCTTTGATCGTACTTATGAAAGAATTTTGTTGACATTGCCCTTTAGCACTTTGCGTTTAGTGAAGTTGCAAGTCAATTTACCAGCAATCAAACAGAAAGCGATCGCAGAATTAGGATATGGTACAAATGCCAAATTAATTACAGCCTATCAACAAAAATTGTGGCGCACTAAATATAACTCAACAGCAGCAACATTTACTGATACAGGCTTTCAAAGCACCTGGGAATCCAGTCGCTACCAAAAAGGCCCCAAAGGTCTGATTACTAATTTTACTGGTGGTGAACATGGTTTATCTTTGGGCAAAGGTTCAGCAGAATCTCAAGCCGAAATACTATTACCACAATTAGATCGAATTTTCCCCGGAATCAAAAACCTACGTCAAGGTCAAGCTATTCGCGCCTATTGGCCTGGAGAACAGTACACAAAAGGCTCCTATGCTTGCTATTTAGTTGGACAATGGACAGGGATAAGTGGAGCTGAACAAGAACGTGTAGGTAATCTATTTTTTGCTGGTGAACACTGCTCTTTGTCCTACCAGGGATATATGGAAGGGGGTTGTAGAACAGGTGAAGTTGCAGCTAAGAGAATCCTCAAAGATTTAGGTTGGCGAAATATTTCTGCTGAACAGAAAAAACCAATTACTACCAATCGATTAAATCGCTATCATCCCAGGATTCCAAGGGATGAACGTTTTTCTGACGACTATACCCAAGAGTCAAGGTAATTGCTTAACAGCTTGGCGTTAGACATCGGCTGACCGATTAAAGAACCGACATCATAACTATTAAAACTAGAAATAGTATCTGGTGTTAGATATTCTGCTGTTTTTGTAATCGTCTGACCGATTAAAGAATTGACATCATAACTATTAAAGCTAGAAATAGTTTCTGGCGTTAGATATTGTGCTGTTTTTGTAATCCCCTGACCGATTAGAGAACCAAAATTGAAACTATTAAAACTAGAAATAGCCTCTGGCGTTAGATAATTTTTGGCTATTGTGTTTATAGGTAGCAAGTTGTTGTTAGAAATCACCTGCTTTGCCAGAGAACTAACATTAGAAATCTTAAAATTAGAGAAACTAGAGATTGTGCTTTGTAAACTATTTTCTTCTGCTGTGTCTGCGTAGGTGTGGCTCGTCATAGCCATCGCCTGACTCGGCACAGAACTAGAAATATTTGAACTATTTGTACTTTGTGTACTATTTCCTGCGGTTTCTGCCACAATCTGACGGACTTGGGCATCAGTCAAGTTGGGGTTAGCACTAAGCATCAGGGCAACTACACCAGCAACATGGGGAGCAGCCATAGACGTGCCGCTATAAGTGGCATATTGATTATTTGGAACTGAGGAGTACACCTTGACTCCTGGGGCTGTGACATAGGAAATTTCATTTGCTCCAGAGCGGTTAGAGAAGTCGGGCATATTATTATTTTTATCCACAGCTCCAACGGCAATTCCCGATTTGTATGCATAGCGGGCGGGATAGTCTGGTGATGAGTCACCATCATTACCTGCTGCCATGACGACAATCACTCCTTTGCTGCTGGCGTAGTTAATGGCTGACTCTAAAGAACGATTGGAAGATGCGCCTCCTAAACTGAGGTTAATCACATTAGCTCCATTATCCACAGCGTAGCGAATACCTTTAGATATGGAACTATAGGAACCAGAGCCAGATTCATTCAAAACTTTGACGGGCATAATCTTGGCATCATAAGCAATACCAGTGACACCGTAGTTATTATTTTCTCCTGCGATCGTGCCAGAAACATGAGTGCCATGACCATTGTTATCTAGGGTGTTGTTGTTTTGATCAGAGAAGTTCCAACCGTAATTATCATCAATATAGCCATTGCCATCATCATCAATACTATTACCCGCAATCTCCTTGGTATTCGTCCAGATATTATTTTTTAAATCCTCGTGGTTATAGTCAACCCCAGTATCTACAACAGCAACAACAACACCTTTACCTGTGTATCCCTGTGCCCAGACTTCCGGTGCTTTAACAAGGTCTGCCCCCCAATTATTACCACCAAGATCAGCAACATCAGCAAAGGTATTTTGACCAATACCTCTAGCCACTGCTGCTGCCCCATTAATCAAGCCATAGCCATTTGTGGAGTTATAATTTTGAGTGCTAAAAGTATTTGTAGTAGCGTTATTGCTATTTTCGGAGTCAGCATTATTTAGCAAGTGTACATCAGCATCGGCTGAGTTATAGCTACTACTTCTGCTGAAGTTGAGGCTGTGGCTATCTTTCGTGTTAAAGCTATCTAATGAGGAAATTGAAGTGACATTTAGCTGTTGATTTGACAACACATTGTTATTAACATCATCAAAGAGCATAAGTATTTTTTCTCAAAGATAGCAATCGTTTTTTGACAGTTTGAAGCTTTAAAATCTGGCTCAGAAAATTCAATATGTGAATAAGCCCCATTGTCAATAATTACTATGAAATTTCATAAGAAAATGCTAATTTTATTACCAAAAAATGTTTTGGCAACTGTGGTTTTTATTAAGAGTAAATTCATCGAGTGAATATTAAATATTTAGAGTGTATTAATGTACACTAGTACAATGAGAAGAAAATGTTATGACTGTTACTACCTTTAAAACGACTGCGATCGCTGCCTGTAAAATTATTTACACCACTCAGGCTGGGGCGAGAGTAATTATTAAAATCATCAAAATTAAAATGGCGAATGGAGCATAACTCCATTCGCCAAAAACTATCCTTAAGCCCCTTTCCAAACGTTTATCTTTTATGTAACCACAAGCTTTAAGTTAGTTAAATATTTGCTTGCTGCCGTTGATATAGTGACCAATACAAACCTTTTTGTTGCAACAATTGTGAGTGAGTACCACGTTCGGCAATCACGCCTTGCTCCAATACCAAAATCAAATCAGCACGTTTGAGAGGGGCAAAGCGGTGAGCAATTAAAAACACGGTACGATTCGCAGAAATTTTTTGCAGGTTTTGCAGTACTTGTTGTTCAGTTTCACTATCCAAAGCACTGGTAGCTTCATCCAAAACTAAAATCGGCGCTTGGGAAAGAAATAGCCTTGCAAGCGCAATACGTTGTCTCTGTCCACCAGATAAAGCGGTACCGCGTTCACCCACATTGGTTTCGTAACCGTAGGGTAATTGACTGATGAAGTCGTGGGCTACTGCTAGTCTTGCCGCCTCTACTACTTGCTCTGCGGTAATGTCGGGACTACCGAGAGTGATATTTTCCAAAATGGTACCGTTGAATAAAAAGTCTTCTTGGAGAACTACACTAACTTGTTGCCGCAGTGAGGCTAAATCGGCACTTTTTATATCAAAACCATCAATAAGGATGCGTCCTGATTCAATTTGATAGAGGCGTTGCAATAGCTTAGACAGAGTACTTTTACCAGAACCGCTACGTCCGACAATGCCAACAAATTGCCCTGGTTCGGCATTGAAAGATATTCCCCGCAGAATTGCTTCAAAGTTCGGCCGGTAGCGGAAAAATACTTGCTCGAAGGTGACTTGTCCTTTCAAGGGTGGTAAAACTAGACCAGTTCCCAGTTCAGCTTCTGGGGAGACGTTGAGAATATCACCAATGCGATCTACAGAAAGTAGCACTTGTTGGAGGGTTTGCCACAACTGTACTAAGCGCAAAAGTGGGCCTGTGACTCTACCAGAGAGCATTTGAAAGGCAACTAGTTGTCCGATTGTAAGCTTTTGTTCGATGACTAATTTTGCGCCAAACCAGAGAATCAGTATAGTAGACAAATTGGTGAGGAAGTCACCAATATTGCTGCTGATATTGGAGGTAGTAGAAGCTTTAAAACCTGTGCGAATAAAGCGAGCAAATAAGCCTTCCCAGCGATCGCGGGCTACTGGTTCGGCTGCATGGGCTTTAACGGAGTGAATTCCGGTGATTGTTTCTACTAAAAACGATTGACTATCGGCACTCCGGTTAAAGGTTTCGTTGAGCCAGTTACGCAGGATTGGTGTTGCAACTATCGTTAAAGTTGCAAATAGCGGCAGTACTGCTAAGGCCACAAAGGTGAGCGGGATATTATAGTAAAACATCAATGCTAGGTACACCACAGCAAAGATGCTATCCAAAATCACAGTTAATGCTGTACCTGTGAGAAACTGACGTATTTGTTCGAGTTCCTGGACTCGTGCTACTGTGTCTCCGACGCGCCGCGACTCAAAATAAGCTAATGGCAGACGCATCAAATGCCGAAATAGCTGTGCTGATAAACTTAAATCCAGACGACGAGCTGTATGGGTAAAGATGAATAGGCGCAGAATACCAAGTATGGATTCAAATATGGCTACGAACAAAAGTGCGATCGCCATTACATCGAGAGTCGGCAAACTCTCCTGCACCATCACTTTATCAATGACGACTTGCGTAATTAATGGTGTTGTTAACCCCAAAAGCTGTAAGGTAAAAGATGCTAACAATACTTCTGTGAGCAATCCCTTATACTTCAAAACTGCTGGGGTAAACCAACTGAGGTTAAATTTTTCTTGCTGGGATATGAGTTCTACTTGCCACAATCGCCCATCCCAAGATGCTTCAACTATCGACTGCGGTAAGCTTTCACAAATGCGATCGGGATTTAGAGGGTTAGCGATAATCAGGCGATCGCCTTTAACTCCATAGGCTACCACCCAAGATGGACTCTGGGGTGAATCAGAATTCCACAGCAGTAAAGCTGGAAATGACAACTGTCGCAACTCACCCCAACTCACTTGTAACCGCCGCAACACTAACCCTAACTTTTCTCCTGCTTCCACAACCTGTTTTGGGCGTTGTCCTCTGAGTTGGCGCTGCACCCACTCCAGTTGCACAGAATTTTCTAACTGTTGCGCTACCATTGTTAAACAGGCAGCAGCAGTGTTCCAGCTGGCAACAAAAGGATAATTTGAGATGATCAGATTGGCAGCCGGAAGTCCTCTTTGGGGTTGGAGGCTGTGGGGGCTAGAAGTTCCCTCTGAGGCTGGCGCTAATGAAGGAGTGGAAGAAAAGGAAAATGTGTCTTTCTCTCTCTCCACATTCACTGGTAAAACTTGCCAGAATTCCTGAATTTGTGGGTTAGAAAATTCTGCCCATAGCGCTGTATGCCAACACACTACTACTACTTCTTTACTAGCAGCTACAGCTTTAAAATCCCCAGATAGCTTTTGGAAATCACCAAACCAATCCCCCACATCTAGGGCTGCTAAAGGTTTACCAACCCCCTCTTCTCGTAAGCGGACTTTTCCAGCCACAATTAAAAATTGGTAACCGCCAACATCGTTTGACCAGATTTTCTCTCCAAGACGATACTGACGAGTTTGGGACTCCTTCTCCAATCGGGATTGTTGTTCGGGAGTCAGCCAACATAACGGTGGCTGATTCCAAGGCAAAGAAGCTAGCACTTTTAATCGTAAAGATTCATTATCCAGAATATTTAACTCACTTGTAATTTGACTGTCAGTTTTTGAATTTTCTCTGCTAGCCATTTCTCAAACAACTCATTTTGTAGTGCAAGATTCAGTTGAGTATCTTCTAAAGACGCTGGCAGAAATTGTTCTACTCGAAACAAACCATAAGGTCCTTCTCCTTGGGGAGAGTCTTTGCCAACGATTTCTATTGGGCCGATCAATTGTCCAGGACTGGCCACATCAATAGCTGCCCGTAATATATCCGGCATACTTCCTCGGCTGAGTATTCCCATCATGCCGTTCACAATTCGGTCATCTGAAAGGGAATACTCTTTAGCTAGTTGCTCAAAACTACCTCCTTCTTCAATTTGGGTTTGTAGTTCGTCTGCCAATTCTCGATTATCAACAACGATCCGAGAAAGTACTACCCGATCCAAAAAAATTTTACGTTCAATAAAATATTCTGGGACTTTTGCTTGAGTCACTACAGCTTTTAGCTTTTCTAACTTGTAACCAAAAGCTACTGATGTGTGAAAGGTAGCGTAATCTGTGTTGTTGGCTTTTAACCATTCTTGAAAACTTTGAGGATCAATCAGTTGGTTTTTCAGCCTAAAGTCAATAATTGCTTGTTCAGTTATTGCTGTACCAATCTCAATATCGTCTCTTGTTCGGATTTCTTCTTCAATTACGTACTGGCGGAGAATATCTCCAATGAACTGTCCCAATTTTCCAGAGGCTTGCAGGTACTTTACTGCTTCCTCAATAGAAATTGTTTTGTCATTGATTGTCAAAAATGATAAAGATTCCATGAAATAACTATGTGAAAATGGTTAAGCACTTATAAGACTTTTAAATTAAATCATATAGAAAGTATTGGGTCATTGATGATTAAATATGATGAAGATTTTATGAACTAATTACATCTAAATGGTCAAAAAATTATATAACTAGTAAATAAAATAATTTCCCATAATTAGTTTTACGGTCTAGTAGAGATAGAACAGGATTTAAAATATCATTTATAAGCCAAAATATGTTGTGTAACCAAATCTTTATAAATTCAGAGAGAGCATTGAAGTTACATAAAAGCAGGACTTGAGCCGCTTACCCTTTGGGTGACGCTCCGAAGACAGTTAGTCGCTTATGGGGGAAACCCCCTTGCGCTCTAGCCTCTCTTTTTGGAGAAAGACCGCGCTAACTCACTACAAGCTAATCGTTCTGGAAATATGATGATTAGTTTAGATAGGCGAAAATAAAGTAAAACATATTAAGAATAGTTTATTGCCAGTTGCTTACATAACCAAAGTTGTAGCAACTGAAGGCGGAACCTTAATAAGTAATCCTTTATTCTCACCTGTCTACTTAATTATACTTATCCATGTCCAGGCGAGTAGCACAGCCGCGATCGCACCGATTAATGTATTAACAATGTTTACGACCTCATTAGTCAGCCAAGTATACTTAGATTGCAATGTTGCTCCAATCACACTTTCTAAGTTAGTGGCAATAAATGCTGCGAGTACACACCAAGCTACTCCTAATAGATCAATTAACCCAACTCCCCAACCAACAAATGCGATCGCTACAGAAGCCACAATTCCAGCTAAAGTCCCTTCCAAGCTTACCGCTCCTTCTGTACCGCGAGGCACTGGTTTGAGTGTAGTAATTAGAAAGGTGCTTTTACCATAGGCTTTACCGACTTCACTAGCAGTAGTGTCAGCTAGCTTGGTGCTGAAACTTGCTACATAGGCTAACAATAATAGGGACTGGGGATTGGGGATTAAAGATTGGGAACTAGGTACAATAAATCCTGAATTTATTATCCCTACTCCCAAAGCACACAGCGCCCCAGTCAAAGCCGAACCCCAAACATTTTCTGGGCCTCTTGCCCCAGAACGCTTTTCGGCAATTCCTTCAGCCTCCTTCTGCGCCATTCCGATGCGGGTAACGCCAGAACCAACGAGAAAATAGAACATTACTACTGCATATCCTTGCCAGCCCAGAGTTACCCAAATTAGGATGGCTAGAAACCAGGCGTGGAATAATCCAGCAGGGGTAAGCAGCTTTTTCGGAGCAATCCAAGCTAAACCCAATAGAATTGTGTTTAATCCTACCGCCACGAACCAGGGATTAACAGAATCAATTAAGGATGACATCAGCAATTAATCAATGAGTAATTTTGTCTGAATATCAACAGAATAACTAATTTGTTACCCCTAGCGCTTAATTTATGACACCTCCGCAGCTAAAGTAATTATTTGTATTATTAACTAAATTTCGTAGACATCACCCTGAAACCTGAGTGTAAAACAACAAACAATGTCCTAGATATACACTGCAATATTGACTAAAGAACGTGGATTAAACAAAATGCAAAACTTCTATTTAGTTGAGTGGACTCTTCGAGCGGGTAACATACTCAAAGCAATTTCTAGACTGAAGTGGTACTCAGTCCCCAATCTTATTCATAAGGATAAAGGATATAAGTTAATGCCAATTAAAACTGTGTTCAAGTTGACCACAATCAATATTTAACAGCATAAATTATAGATAGTATCAACTATTAGTCTTTTCCACACAAGCTATGAGCCAAACTTTATTCCATCTTGCTTTCCCTGTAACTGACATTTCCCAAACAAAAGCATATTACGTGGATGGCTTGGGCTGTATTCCTGGCCGTGAAAACCATCACGCCCTGATTCTTAATCTCTACGGTCATCAACTAGTGGCTCACGTCACCAAAGAACCCTTGACACCGCAACACAGTATATATCCTAGACACTTTGGGCTAATTTTTACCCAAGAACGTGACTGGCAAGACTTATTAGAAAGGGCACAACAACAACAGCTACTTTTTCGTGAGGAAACCAAGAACCGCTTTGTTGGCTCTCCTCTTGAGCATCGCACTTTCTTTTTAGAAGATCCCTTTTATAACCTCATGGAGTTCAAGTATTATCGTCACCCAGAGGCGATTTTTGGGAGTTACGAACATACGCAAATTGGGGATAGGACTTAAGAATTAAAAATTAAAAATTAAAAATGTGTAACAAGCATCCTGGCTACTGACTGGATCCTTTTTTAAGTAAGGGCAGCTCAATAGGCTCTACTAAAGCTGCTTTTACTACTGCTAAACTCCTGGGGTCTGTTAGCATCCAAGGGTGTAGAGCAACTGGTACTATTACTTCGCGTCCTACGGACATTTGTGAACTATTCGCTGGGACAATCATCAAATCATAAGGTGTCCAGATAGATGTAAAGTTTAGCTGTTTTAACATCTCAGCATCAGAATTTAAATCCTTAAGAAAAATACTCTCGGGGCGCATTTGTACGCAACCAGGACGCCAGGAACCATAAGCAACTACAGTTCCATTATGGGGCGAAGATATTGTGATAAATCGCTGAATGCGCTTAATTCCTCCCAATCGCTGGACATAGTAACGGCTGACAATTCCTCCCATGCTGAAGCCTACTAAATCCAGACATTGTTCTGGTGCAAAGGTGGCTGTAACATAATCTGCTACTTGCTTTGCCAACTTATCAAGACCCACATTACCATTGTTAGGTACGAGATCCAGGGAATATACAGACCAACCCTGTAATACTAAGTGAACCGCCATTTTCTGGAAAACTGCCCTCGTATCGTCAATGCCGTGTATTAACAAAACGGGATTTCGTTGTTGATTTTCTATGTTCATTTACAAAATCTGGCTGAATTAAGGGGTATATTTCACTTTTGTAGGTACATACTGCTCTACAAACTGAAGCTGTTGCTTTTCGGATTCTTTAAATATTTTTACAAAACTGAAATACTTCCAAAGATAGTTAGTATAAAATTTAACTAATTAATCTCACCATCTGCCAACAGGCTATGACACTCCCCCCACTGGTTGAAAGTAAAGCGTTTACTTTTTTCCAATCAGTAATTTTCAAACAAATAAATGTTAAATTTTGTAAAGCCAGGTTTCAGAATCTTGCTCTTAGTTACAGTAAAATTTAATAATTAGTTCTCGGTGTATACAGGTCGCAAGTGCTTGCAAAAGAACATTTGCCCTATAGTTTTACTACAATGTTGATTAAGGACAAACCTATAAGGGTTGTCACCAGAATGGGGTGACGCAAAGTAAAAAATGTAACATTTAGTCGTAATTTTTAACAATTACGGTCGAGTTTCAAATATAAAAGGTAAAAGGCAGGAGTAATTGTAATGGATTTTATCAAAAAGTTAATTTCAGGTATTTTGGATTTCGTTACCGGACTGTTACGAGGAAAGAAGAAAAGCAACGGCTACTTCTTGGAATTGGACGAAGCCAAAGATGCTGCTCAAGAAGTAGCATCAAACGCAAAGAAAGTAGCAGAGACAGTTGTATCGAATGTTAAGAAAGTAACGGCAACAGAAGCACCAGAAGCGCCAGAAGCATCCAAGCCAGCTTTATTGAACGGAACAAAAACCGCCGCAGCTAAGGGTAAGGAAAAACCAGTAGCTAAGGGTAAGGAAAAATCAGCTAAAAATCCCAAACCACCTGATGTTACGCTTGTCCAGACTGCTGAGGGTCTTAAAGTTGAACCTGGCAAAAATGCAAAAGCCGCAGCAGCCAAAGTCCTCAAAGAGGAGCCAAAAGAAACTACCTTTGCGCCTAAATATCTCGCTCCTTCGGCTACTAGCTCTAATGGCCGTCGCCGTCCAGGGGCAAATATGAGCGCTTACCTAGACATGGCACGTCAGGTTAAAACCCCTGGTTAAATCATAGAGACGCAAAATTTTGCGTCTCTTTCGTGTCTATCTACTACCGATGAGTTAAGTGTGAATACGCAATATTAAGACAAGTTTACCAGTTGTAGATGGGGGAACTCTCCAAAGTAGGAGCGATCGCTTAATTTTCTCCACTACAACTGCATTTTTTAGGGTTGGTTAGATAGTTTATTTGTATAACTAATTGGCATCTTTAACAAATACCAATCCACTATATAAATGAAAAGCTGAGTCCCAATTAGTCTCTTCTCTACGCAACAAATCAATGTGAGACTTGATATAACTCAGCATTTCTGTTTGATCTAATGTTGTATCTGCAAAAGATGTGAAATCTGACCAGATTTGGACTTGAGGTAGTTGCTGGTTAATCCAACTCGATAAACTATTCCAATTAATTCTGATTGTATTTTGGCTAGCTTGGGGAATAATTTCTAAACCTTGTTGAAATTCATAGCCATTATCATAAAATCGGAGAATGCAACGTCTACCAGGTATGTGTAAATCACAAAACTGAGCATAGTCTTGTGTTTGAGTTTTCCGTTCTAGTTTACCGCGCACATCACGATCTACTACTTCCTCAAAAATGGGCAACAGTCCCACTACTCTTGCTGTAACTTCTGACCAATCAAAGGTGAGAGAACCTAGTTGATTTGTCTCATTACGGCAAACAACAGTAGCTTGTGGAGTAGATTCTTGGAAATATTTGACTTGATAAACTTGAATTTGCTGAATTTGAGCTATTGTTGCCCAAAAGCAAGGAATGCCAGCCTGCTGTAACTGTTTCCCGTAAAATTTTAGTTCTCCTACTTGGCCAGTGCGGTACAATCTCCAGCCACGACTTGGCAGTAATAGTCGTGCAGTGTAAGGGTCTAGCTGCATAATTTGGGCAAATTTTCGAGAAGCTTCTGTTTTGAGTTCGTTACTGAGTGGCTCTAAAACTAGTACGCCAAGTTCGGTGTTATTCGCTTCGGCTGTTGCTTGGGAAATAGCTCTTTGTCTTTCTTCTAGTTCGATTTCTTGTAGCCGTTGCAAACTTTGACGTGTGAGGGTCACTATTCTACTATTCCTCGTATCTCGCAGCAGTTGCCGATAAACTTTTTCCGCATCCTGGAGCTTTCCAGATACTTCATGCAGCCGACCGAGATAAAATTGTACCCAAGGATGTTCTGGCGATTCTACTAGCAGCTGTTTGAGTAATTTAGCAGCTGTTTGATAATCTTTATGCTCAAAGGCGATCGCAACTTGCTCAATCATGTTTCAATCCACTGGATCAATGTCTCGCGCAAAATCATTTTTGCGTGAGCTATAAATCATTTATACTTCACAACTTGCGGTAATCAAGGATAATGCTACTACTGGGGCTGTAACTGCTCTGAGGATGCGGCGGCCAAGGGAAACAGGTTGAAATCCAAATGCGATCGCATTCTCTACTTCTTGTGTTGTCCATCCCCCTTCTGGTCCAGTAGCAATGACAATCGTTTCTTGTCCTATATCATTTGTCATCTGTCCTTTGTGCTGTAAGCAATCTTTTAAATGGGGAAACTCACCACGCGCCACACAGATATATTGCTGGCTGTTTGCAAATGACAAACCCGTATTAAAAGCAACAGGCTCTAAAATTGTTGGTACAAAAGAGCGCTCTGATTGCTCGGCGGCTTCCGCAGCGATGCGCCGCCAGCGTTCAAGCTTTTGAGGACTAGGATGAAGCAAAGTGCGATCGCTCAATACTGGTGTAATACAAGTTACTCCCAACTCTGTACAACACCGCACCACTTCATCAAATCCATTGCCTTTGGGTAAAGCCACCATCAACGTAATTGATACAGGTAATTCTGTTTCTACCAAAAGCGTTTCTAAAACCTGTGCTTGCTCCCCTGCTAGCTGCGCTAACCACCATTTTCCCTTACCATCCATTGCAATAAAGCGATCACCTTCACGCAAGCGCAACACACGCCCCAAATAATGTTGTTGTTCTTTGGTGAGTAAAATTTGCCCTTGTTGGAATTGGGAGGGTGCGATCGCAATTCTTTGCAGTTGAGACATTTTTCTTAATAAATTATTGCCGTGCTGTAGATATCTGTTGTCTAACCCAGGTACGGAAAGCACGAGTTGCTGTTATTTGTCCAACTTTCTTACTTTCTTGGATAAATCGGGGAATCTCTGTTACCAGCACAGGCGCAAAAGTTGGACTGCGATCGCTTTGCGAGTATTGCCCATTATTAAGGGCGTAGATTCTCAAGACATTTCCGTTATATCGCCAGAATTCTGGGACTCCCATTGAAGCGTAAAGAGCTAACTTGTCTATTTTGGATCTGGAATATTCCACTTCTAGTACTATGTCTGGTGGTGGATCTGTATTTAAGTCAATACTTTCTTTGTTGCGGACTAAGAATTCGTTTTGGATATAGTAACTACTGTCCGGCTCGCCTCCTCGTTCCAAATCATCCCGCGTCATAGTCAACGAGCCAGCACTTTTAACTTCTAAACCAAATTCTTCACACAGCACAAGAACAAAACCTTCGATGAGACGGTTTGAGTTCTCATGCGGCATTAGCGGAGTCATAATTTCTACTATTCCGTTGTCATAAGCTAGCCTTTTATTTCGCTCAGATCCCATATCTGCCAGCATAGCTTTGAATGTTTGCCAGCTGATGTTTTGCAGCACATCCCTAGTTTCTGCGAATTTTGCTGTCGTAACCATATTTCAGTTTTCCTATGGATGTGTCACCGAAGAGAGCAGGGGAGGCAGGGGAAGAAGAGAAGCAGGGGGAGAAAAAAATACTTCCAAATAAAGTTTGCGCTCCTCTGCGCTTACCTCTGTGCCCCTACCCTACGGAAAGGCGTACCCCTACGGGGAAGCAAGCTACGCGTAGCGTCTCGTAGAGAAGTGCCTATGCGTTTAAACTTAAACCCTCAATTGGCCACGAATTTACGAAACTGTGTACTAAGTGTATTAGGACTTACGCAAGAGACACAGATGGATTTATCTGTGTCTCTCTTTGATTTCTATTATCTTCAATTTTTCGGCTTACGAAAGATTCTGGAAGTAAGTCTCTAGCGCTTCAGTCACTAACTGAGTCATGGGCTTACCTTGGCTTTCTGCTACTTCCTTCAACTTGCTATAAACCTCTTCTTTCAAATTCACCCGATGGCGTGATTTGTTTGCACCATTAGCGCTATTAGGATCGTAGCTAGCAGCAAACTCGCGGATGGCATCAAAACCAACGCGATCGCAAAAATCACCAAATTTTTCCTTCGATTTCCGAGATTTTTTAAAGTAAACAAAAATTGGCTCTAGAAAGCTGTCTAAATCATTATGGTGTAGCTTTTCTGTGTAAGGTTGCGCCAGTCGAGTCTGATTTGGCGAACCCCCTAACCATAATTGGTAAGATTCTGGAGCGCTACCGACAAAGCCCAATTCTGCTAGGTAGGGACGAGCGCACCCGTTGGGGCATCCTGTCATCCTTACCACAAAATGCTCATTTTGTAAACCAACTTTATCTAATAGAGCGCGAACCCGCTCCAGAATACCCGGTATTGCTCGTTCTGATTCCGTGATTGCCAAGCCGCAAGTGGGCAAAGCAGGACAAGCCATTGCATACCGCACTAAAGGTTCGATTTTAGTAGGGTCATCTACGACACCGTGACGGCTGAGAATGTCTTGAATAGCTTGCTTGCTATCTGGTTCGATATCGTAAAAAATCAGGTTGTGGTTGGCACTCAGACGGATGGACAAGTTGAACTGCTCGACAATTTCCCGCAAAGCGGTTTTCAGTTGAAACGAACCTTCATCCTTGATTCGACCATTGTCAATGGAAATTCCTAAGAATAGCTTGCCATCACCTTGTTCATTCCAGCCGAGGAAGTCGTAATATTTAAACTCTGGTAGTGGTTTGAAGGCTTCAATTGATTTACCGAAATATTCTTCAACTTGGGCACGGAATTTATCTAAGCCCCAATCGTTGATTAAATATTTTAATCTGGCATGACGACGATCGGTGCGATCGCCATAATCTCTCTGAGTTGCAACAATCGCTTTCACTATGTCGTAAACGTCATCCTTCGCCACATAACCGATGGGGTCTGCTAACCTAGCGAAAGTTTCTTCTTTACCGTGGGTTCTACCTAAACCACCACCAGCAAAAATATTAAATCCTTCTAATTGCTTCTTCTTATTGGTAATCACTACCAACGTCAGGTCTTGAGAATACAAATCAATCGAATTATCCCCTGGCACTGTCACGCAAATTTTAAACTTGCGGGGCATATAGTACGTGCCATAAATCGGTTCTTCGTTGTCATGGATGATTGTGCCATTCCCATTGCGTTGTCGCGCCGCCTTCACCTCTGGGTTTTCTTCAGCACTAATTGCTTTTTCCCCATCTAGCCAAATTTCGTAATAAGCGCCTGTTTGCGCTGTCAGCAAGTCAGCAATATTCTGGGCATACTCCCAAGCATACTGGTACTCTGGGCGATTCTTAAAGGGGGCTGGTGGTGCCATCACGTTGCGGTTGATGTCGCCGCAAGCTCCCAAAGTCGAACCCAAGTTGTTAACAATGGTGGCGATTGCTGATTTAAGATTCTTCTTTAAAATTCCGTGCAGTTGGAAACCTTGACGGGTAGTTGCTCGTAACGTGTGGTTGCCATACTCATCAGCTATTTTATCTAAAGCTAGATACAACTGCGGCGGTACTAAACCACCCGGATTTTTTGTCCGCAGCATAAACTGGTAATCTTTTTCCTGTCCCTTGGTGCGGTTGTCGCGGTTATCCTGCTGATAAGAACCGTGATACTTCAAAAGCTGTACCGCATTTTCAGTAAAATGGGTAGTGTCTTGAAGGATCTCAGTTGCTACAGGTTCACGCAAAAAATTACTATTTTCCTTGATTCCTTCTACTTTGGAAGGCTTACGGGTTGCGATGGGGGAAGGAGCAGATTTAACCATTAGACTTGTATAGTATTCTCAATAAAGCATTAGTAGACGCCGAATCAGCACCTTTCGGCTATTTGATCCCCGGTAATCCGGCCGGAATAATGAGGAATAGTTTAATTTTACCACGGCAAAAGCAGGCTTTGCCAGTGATGTAACACTTAACAAAACCAGCTTTTTGAAGTAGTGAGTTTTAAGTGCTGTTAGCGGTAGCGGGGCGTTTAGCCCGTCCTGAGTACTTAAGTAAAGTATAAACTGACCGAGGACTCAATAATCTTTTATTTGAAGCGATAGCCAAAACCGCCATTGATGCTAACAGCAGGAGTATCGCTATTTTGGTAAGCACCAATTCCTACCTTGGCGTTAGTGTAGACGAGGAAATTGTTAGCAACTTCCGATTCAACACCAGCACCTACCACTACTGAATCTTTATTACCTATGGGAGTTGGTGAGCCATCTTTCTCTACAAAAGAATAACCACCAGTTAAATAGGCATTAGTTTTATTAGCGATAGGCACATCCACAGAAAGTTCTGGGATAATGGCACTTGTCTTATCACTCCAGAGGACATTACCGCGTGCAGAAAATGGTGTAGTTCCTAATTTCACGCGACCTGTGACATTACCACCAAATGTGGCATCATCGTTGATACCTTGTCCGCCACTGGTAACGCCACCTGCAACACCAGCACCAACATAGCTAGCATCAGTACCTTTTTTTGTTTCAGCAGAAGCTTGACCAGCTGATAGAACAAGAGGAGCAATTATTAAAGAAGATAATGCAGAAATTGTCATGAGAGACTTGAGTAAGCGCTTCATATCTTTTACCAAATTTTGTATTTTTTACTTGTATATTCCAAGTCGAAAATTGTATGAGAATGTTCCAAATATTTCCAAGATTTTATTAAATGAATGTTGCTATTGATGCTTGACGTTTATAGGTTAACTACCCGGAAAATCAAGAATAAGCTGTTATAATTACATTCAATGTCTTTTCATCTGGGTTCTTTGTTCCAAAAATAGACGCTTTTAAAACTGGCACAATATTTGGAACTAAAACTAAGTTGGGATATGGTAAAAAAATACCTGATTAACAATTTTTTGCCTAGCTTTTCACAGATGATGAAAAGTAGGCTGTAGCATCCGTTGCAACAAGCTATAGAGGGAATCTATAAAGTTAATTTTGAGCAATTATTGTGGAGATTGAATAATGCTAACCGCTACAAAAACGTTGTCTGGTTTGATGGGTTTATGTGTCGGTGATGCGTTGGGTGTGCCGGTGGAGTTTACTAGCCGCGCTGAACGAGTCAAATCTCCAGTAACAACGATGCAGGGTTATGGCACATGGAATCAACCACCAGGAACTTGGTCAGATGACAGTTCCCTAAGCTTTTGCTTGGCAGAATGCCTTTGTAGGGGGTATTCGTTGGATGCCATAGCCAATTCCTTCTGGCGCTGGTACAAGGAGGCTTACTGGACTCCTCGTGGCGATGTCTTTGATATTGGTCAAACTACCCACACAGCAATTATGCGCCTGAAGCAGGGAGTTGTTCCCCATCAGGCGGGTGGGAAGGTTGAAAATAGTAATGGCAATGGTTCGCTGATGAGAATCTTGCCGATGGCTTATTGTCACAGAAGTTTAACTTTAGGCGAATTGCTGGCGCGAGTGCATGATGTTTCGGCGATTACTCATGCTCATGCGCGATCGCAAATGGCCTGTGGCATTTATATTAGTATTGCAGTGGCGCTCTTGGAAGGGGCTGACCTTCAAACAGCTTATTTACAAGCACTGCAAGACATCCAAACAATTTATTCTGTCCGAGAATTTTTGTTAGAGAAGCCGCATTTTGGCAGAATTTTCAGTGGTGAGATTGCCAAGATACCAGTGGAAGAGATTAATTCTGGTGGCTATGTGATTGATACTTTAGAATCATCCCTGTGGTGTTTGTTAAATAGTTCGTCTTATTCTGAGGCGGTGCTGAAAGCTGTTAATTTAGGCGGAGATACCGATACTACCGCCGCCGTTACTGGTGGGTTGGCGGGAATTTACTACGGCGTGGAAAATATTCCCAAACAATGGATGAACCAAATTGCTCGTAGACAAGACATTATTTACTTAGCGGAGCGTTTTGCAAGGGCTGTTTACAGTTAGTTTGAAATTAAAAATTATACCAAGCGTTTAATCAATGTTTTTTCGCAAGTAAAATCAGTTGTAGAAAAGTTTCATGCTGGTTGAACAATGCTAACCTCTGCAAAAACGTTGTCTGGTTTGATGGGTTTATGTGTTGGTGATGCCTTGGGTGTGCCAGTGGAGTTCACCAGCCGCGCTGAACGAGTAAAATCTCCAGTGACAACCATGTTGGGTTATGGAACTTGGGATGTTCCTCCTGGTACATGGTCAGATGACAGTTCCTTAAGCTTTTGCTTGGCAGAATGTCTTTGTGAGGGATTTTCAGTGGTGAGATTGCCAAGATACCAGTGGAAGAGATTAATTCTGGTGGCTATGTGATTGATACTTTAGAATCATCCCTGTGGTGTTTATTAAATAGTTCGTCTTATTCTGAAGCGGTGTTGAAAGCTGTCAACTTAGGCGGAGATACTGATACTACCGCCGCCGTCACCGGTGGGTTAGCCGGAATTTATTACGGGGTAGAAAATATTCCCAAACAATGGATAAATCAAATTGCTCGTAGACAAGACATTATTTACTTGGCCGAGCGTTTTGCAAGGGCTGTTTACCCTTAGTACAACATTTCATTAATTCTTTGCGTCCCTCTGCGCTTACCCCTGCGGGAAGGCGTACCCCTACGGGGAAGCAAGCTACGCGTAGCGTCTCGTAGAGAAGCGTCTATGCGTTTAAATTTCAACCCTCAATTCGCCACGATTTTACGCAAAGCTGTACTTAGAGTTATTAGTTGAGAGTAAAGATTGAGGAGTTATGAAAATCCTAACTCCTCAATCTTTACTTTTAACCTAGAGTGGCAAAGCTAGCTAGAGCAAAAACTTAAACCTAGTAAATTCGTTATTATTGAAAATTTTTGTTTACCTATTTACGCCTATTTCAATCATTAAAAATCTACTCTAGCAAGTTTTACCGCTCTAGCTTTTAACTTGCTGAGAAATCCACTGTAAGTAGGCTTGAGAACTAGCAACAATTGGTAAAGCAATAATTTCTGGCACTTCATAGGAGTGCAATTCCTTAATTTTGGCTTCCATTGCCGGAAATTGCGCCAAATCAGTTTTAATCAGTAATTGCCATTCTTGCTCTTTATGCAGTTCTCCTTGCCAGGTGTAAATTGAGTGGATTGGTAACAGACTCACACAAGCAGCTAGTTTAGCTTCCACAAGGGCATTTGCAATTGCTTCTGCCTCCTGCATGTTGCCAGTTGTCACCAATACCACACCATAGCCAGTCGGTGTCTCCATGACCTCTAAACCGTCGTAGACAAGGAGTAGACCTGACCATCAATTAGCAATCGGGTGATGCCCTTAGCTTGCAAATGAGTCCGAGCCTTATGGAGCATTTTACTATCAGGAACTTTAATCACGCGATCGCGCTTCGTAGAAAAGCGCTTGGCGACGCGATGGTTATCAAACACCGGTAGAGTTCTTTGCTGGGTTTCCAGGCTAGGAATTTGCCCCAAATCACCAAAGTCTTTGAGAGGACGGGTAATTAATTCCGAAGAACGGTCAATCACCAAATAGCAAGTTTTTGGCAAATTGGCTATCGACAGAGGTAAAACTTGAACTGATGCTTCACCTGGCCTACGTTTTGTGACTAAAGGTCTTTGGTCATCCAGGTCATCGTCATCAAAGTCTTCTTCCTCAAAATCATCATCTTCTAAATCATCATCTTCTAAATCGTCCAAATCCTCCGATTCGTCGAGCAAATCTTCACCCAGCATCTGCGCGATGACAGCCGCTCCTGGATGTTCATTCTTTAGCGGTGGGATAGGAATACTGACTATTTCCGGCGGCTTTGGCTCTGGAGTTTCTAATTTCTCTGTGACTCGGAGCTTGGGTTTTTCCGTCGCCGAGGGGCGTCGCCGCACCCGTCTACTAGCAGCGAGTGACTCCGCCGTTTCCTCTGAGAAAAGTTCCTGCTCTACATGAATTACCCGGCGTGGCTGCGGCTCAACCTTTGGTACTTCCACAGGGTGGCTCTCGATGGGTGGAACTTCTATCTCCGGCTCTGGTTGAGTCAGCAGAGGTAACTGCTCGTAGCTTACCTGCGCCCTACCCTCAGGAGTTCTCGCAGCCCGCTTTAAGGAGACTAAGTATTCATACTCGTCTTCTGGCAAAGTGCTTTTGAGCAGGCGACTAATTGTCGAATTACTCACACCATAGCGGTCTGCCAAAGTTGAGGTTGTTTCGGCAGTCTCTCGATATAACTTAAGAATTTCTTGCTTGTCAGAGTCTGTTAATTTTCTCACGGTAGATACCAAAAATCTTTACTAAGCTCGTTTTCGTCCACTGGTACGGCGCGTTCGTCTTAGTGATGCGTCATATTCTAAGACAGCGCCCATGCCAAATAACACTCCACTAAATACCCAAAACACTTCTAATATCTCTCCACTTTGATAATTGGCGCCTTGGGCATATTTAAACCACATATCTGCAATGTAAAGCGAAAAGGCCGCGGCTGCAATCATTCGCCAAGACTGGGAAACTCTTCCCCCCCAAAAGGCTAACAGCAGAGTGGTAGCAATAATTAACAGAACCACATCGCTAACTACGTAAAACCAATTCAAAATAGCGACTAGTAGTTCTGAGGGTTTTTCCTGTTGCATAGAAATCCACCATGCTAAGAAACTACCGAAAACTGCAATTGCTAACACAATTAGCCACTGCCATTTTTCCAGATTGATTCGCCTGGAAGCCACAGCTAAAATCATGCCTGCGCCAAGTAATAGATAACTAACTACAAAAAATATATCGCCTACAGACACATCCGGTTCATCTTTTAAAACTATTTCCGTATAGCCGAAAATTATCCCCCCGACAAAATAGGAAAGCATACCTAAGCCAATCAAGAGCCAAACATTTCGACCACTGACGATTTGCGGACTCAGCCAGTTCCTCAAGCATAAGATACCGGCAGCCAAATAAGCTAAAGCTTCAAAAATATTTGTGCCAATCACATACCACTCGGCTCGGCTTTCTATGCCATCTGCTCCGGGAACTTTGGCACTAAACAACAAAAAGTATAGCAGTGCCAGTACGGCCCAGCCAATATTAGCTAAGACAATGTTCTGAGTGTTGAAAATGGATTTAGAAAAGAACGAATTCTCGTAAGAGTTATTCATAAGACTTGACTATGTAGATGCTCTCTGGCAGTATTTTGAGTTAAGGGACTGTATATCTAGCAGTGTGTCTGCTAACTGATGCACAATCGGACACCAAAAGCAAGTGCCATTGGTGAGAATTTTGTTACTGCCATAGTTTACCCAGTGGCGATTGATTTAGCCAACTGAGAAACAGCGATCGCTCGGCTTCTGGCATATCTTCTAGCTTATAAATCACTTGTTTGGTAAAATTAGCGTTGCCAAAATAGCCCTTTCCTAATCGATGCAGTTCTTGTAACAGAATCACTACATGATTTTCTTGCCAATCAGGTATTTTGGCTGTCGGTAACGGATTAGTAGATACCAAATATTTAACTGCTTCTAGGGAAGATGCTTGGGGAAATTGTTTCTGCTTGAACACCTCGGCAATATCTTTTTCAAATAATGCAGCTTGCCTAGCACCTAAAAACTCTTCAATGTCGATAGAAACACCCTGCAACAGCAAAATACTGGCTTGGATTAAAATCGCCGTTTTGCCATGACCACCTGTGTCAGTATCCAGTTGCTCTAAACGGATTTTACCCCAAACACTAAACCGTTCGGGTTCTTCTAGTAAAACACACGCTTTACCTCGGTTATCCGTTAATTCTCTCCATAAGGCTCTAGCTTCTTCTTCTTGACTAGCTTTGAAGACACTAATCAAGCGAAAAGTCTGCCCTTGATAACTGAGGATCGGCACCTGCTGATCCTTTTTTGGGTGCTGAATGCTTGATATTTCAACATCCTGCCGTTTGAGAATAAACATGGCACTAGCAAATAACTCCTCACAGGGGCACTCTTAATATGGAATATATAATGGCATTTGGCAGCATCGGCAAGGCTGAAATTACCTAGCATACTGTGGAAATGGGTCTAGCGATCGCCAGTTCCTTCCCGAAGGTAGCCGCCCAGAAGACGGTGGCGTTAACAGGCAAATAACCCCTTGACAACTCAATATATCTAAACCAATACTCCATCTGTTTCGTTTTCGGTGTAAATTAACTAACTAGCGACTAGCATCTTAGCCTTGCTAGTAGTAAATCTGCAATTTTCGATTGCTTCTTGGTAGGTGAAGACGATATAATAGTGTAGATGACTCCTTTGGGAGCCATTAATTTATGTTGGGCGCGTAGCTCAGTGGATAGAGCCACGGATTTCTAATCCGTTGGTCGCAGGTTCGAACCCTGCCGCGCTCGTTTTAACTTAATACGAACTCTAAAAAAGCCTTTTCATGGTAATTACCAAATAGGCTTGAGAGTTCATTATTGAATAAATCATTTTTCTTAAATCTGAGATAAAACCTTCTTCTGTTTCATGCCACTCTTTTCGGTAAAGATGATCTTTATGTTTATGATGGTATGGGAAACCTTGCTCATAATTGATATTTTTCTAATAGATTTACCAATATACTAAAAAGTATAAAGTTTTATGTTTCTACGATATAATTAATCTTCATAATCTAAGATTAAGGAATTCGTTTTTTGTCATAATCCTTAGCTTTTTCAAAGCATCTTCCCAAAAGACTACTGGTATATGCAACTGTAAAATCTATATACTCTTCAAAACTTAAAAAATTAAAACGGTGAACTTTCTCAATTAAGTAGGTCAACCTAATTAAACATATTTGGTTGACCTACTTATCACGTCTTTACAGGGGTTTCACGTTAAGATGACACCAATGAGCAATGCTAAACCTTTACATTTTAAATGTGGTTTATAGAATGCTAGGTCTTGCTGTTGAAATAGCTATAAGAACAGCAGAGGCTATAAACCTACCTAACGGAAAATGCCTCATTGAATCGCCGCGTCACAGGTTCAGTGATGAATGTCAAAATTGACTTTTTACGAGTGACAATTTCACCTGAAGCAGACATACCTGGTGTAAATTCTACTTCTTGACCCCGCACGTTAACTGAGTGTTTACTTAGCTTAATTCTGGTCGGAAAAACTAAGCCTAATTCTTTATCAACAATTGCATTCGGACTGACTTGCATAACTTCCCCATTCACAGTGCCAAATTCCTGGAAGGGGAAAGTCGCCATTTTCACTTTTGCCTTCATTCCTTGACGAATAAACCCAATATCGCGGTTGAGAACTTTCACCTCTAGGAGCATTTCTTCCCCTTCCGGCAAAATTGACAGCAATTCTTCACCTGATTGCACTGGCCCCTTGGTGGCTTTAACTCTGTAAATTGTACCGGCAACAGGAGCTTCAATCGTTTCTAAAGCTTGCTGCTTCCTCGCCTGTTCTAATTGACCTTGAACAGTTGTCAGTTCTTCTTTACGCTTGTTAAACTGGGTCAAAATTTCACTTTGGCGTTCTGATGCTACACGCTGGGCTTGACTACGTGCAGCATTGGAAGCTTGTTGTGCTTGGCGAATTTCTTGGACTTGGGCAGCAATATCTTTTTCTAATGATGTGACTTTATCTTGAGCCTCTGTGATTCTATTCTGGGCGTTAGTCACTTCATCTTGCGATCTAGTGATTTCTGTCTTTGCACGAGTTAATCTTTCTTGGGCATCTAAGTAATCGACACGAGGTACAGCACCAGGAGTCATTAGGGTGCGTAGGCTTTTTTCCCTTTGTTCGGCAAGTGCCAAATTACTTTCAATTTTAATTCGGATGCTATCTGCGTTGGCAAGGTTGGTTTTGGCATTGGCAACGCTGCTTTTGGCATTCACTAAGTTGTCTTGCAACCGAGTTAAACGGACTTTGGCTTGATCTATAAGTGCTAATTGGCGATTTGCTTCTGCTTCCGCCCCTGCTTGCCGCGCTTGGAAGTCTTGCAGGCGAGAACTTAACAGTTCATCTTGCACTTTCGTCCCAGTACTTTTGCCTCCGGTGCGTTCTGCATCCAAACGTTGCAAATCGTCTTGAATCAATCTAGAAGATTTGGCTAGGCGGGAAACATCGGTTATTTGCAAGTCTGGATCTTTTTGAACCAGAATTTGACCTTTAGTAACGCGATCGCCTTCTCGCACTTTAACAGCAACAATTGACCCCCCACCCAAGGATGTCACCGGTCTTACCTGTGTAGAAGCAATTAATTCCCCTGGTGCTGTTGCTACTTCATCTATTTGCGAGAAGTACGCCCAGGCGATCGTTCCAAATACGATGACGCTCATCGTTCCCGCTAATAATCTCGTGTACAGGGGTGGCAATTCTTGTACCGCCTTCCCCAACTCATAAGTAAGCTGTTCCTCTGGTTGGGCGAATCGCTCTTTTGTCTGACGTGCTTGAGCAGCATTTACAGCTAAGGAAGATTTCATAGAATTTTAGATTTTAAAAATGGGGAGTGGGGAGTGGGGAGTGAGGGAATGGGGAATGGGGGAATGATTTATTGTTTATTTATCATTTATAGTGTTTTTCTTCACCCTACTCCCCACTCCCCATTTAAACTGCTAGATAACGCCGCAAAAAACTTTCTAATGTCTCCAACTTGAAGTTATAAATCGCCTCCAAATTGGCAATTTCATCTTTTGTACAGAAAAATTCATTTGCTAGCAATGTGCGATAAGTTCCCAAAGCTTTTTGGATTTGGGGATTAATTAAACCCAATGCACTTTGTAACCCATCAACAGCAAATAGTGGTGAGTTAATTATTACTGGCTGTTTGTTGAAGATCCGACCAAAAATCCGGGGAATATCTTCTCGTAATAAAATCTCCGGGCCTCCTATAGGTAAAATCTGGTTGCGAGCGCCTTCAACTGTCACAGAATCCACCACTATCCTTGCTAAATCATCGGTACTGACAATTGAGGTACGGTTTTTGCGATCGCCAATTAACAAATACAATCCCGTTTGCCGAAATTGTTCTACTAATGGCAGCAAGTTAGATGCTAATCCAGATGGGCGTAAAATAGTGTAATTTAAGCCACTAGCTGCCAAATATCGTTCTACTGCTCGTTTGGCTTTAAATACAGGAGCGTCTTCATATCCGCGATCGGCTCCCAGTACAGAAATAAAGACAAAATGCTCTACGCCATTGGCTTTCGCTTGGTCTATTAGTTCAATATTGGCGCGGTAATCTAAAGATAGGGCATCGCTATTAGAACCGTGGGCGCTGATAATATACTTGACACCCCGACTAGCTTTCTGGATATCTCTTTCTTCTAGCAAGTCACCGATGAAGATTTCTGCACCCCGGTGTTCTAACTCGCTGTAACGCGAGGTAAGGCGGACAAATGCCCGCACAGACTGTTCTTGTCGCCGTAGTAGTCGCACAACTCTGCGACCGATTCCTCCAGTTGCTCCAGTTATTAGAAACATATAAATACCTAAATTGAATAGTTACAGGGTTTATATAGGGGTTCGCTCGTTTGTATGCAATACACTTTGACCTCACTTCCATTCCTCTCTCCTTTTAAGAGAGAGGCTTTGAATTTTACTCCCCTTCCAGCAACAAAAGTTTTTCCGCTTCCCTCTCCTCGTAGGAGAGGGTTAGGGAGAGGTAGGGAAGGGGTTGGGGGTTAGGTCTTTATTAGCCAATAACTCACACCTTATTTATCTTAATCTCAAAAAATTATCCCCCACATCTTTGTAGATGCAGGGGGGAGTATTAACAATTCAAAATTGTTTCACATGGGTATTTAAACGCTTTGTGCAAACAACCCACTTCAAAACTATTCAGAAGCTTTGTTATTAGCTCTATTGGCACGCGCTTCAGCCGAAGCCATGACCTCATCCATATTCTCTAACACTTCACCAGGGAAGTTTTCCAAAACTCTGGTAGAAAGAGCAACCCGCCCTTTACCCTCATCCAAGTCAATAATTACAGCTTTAATTTGCTGACCAACTTGAAATACCTTTTCTAATGAGTCGATAAATTTTTGGCTTACTTGCTTGATATGAAGCAAAGCCCCCATACCATTTAAATCAACAAACACACCAAAAGGTTTGATACCAGTAACTTTACCTTCCACCAGTTGACCTAGTTCTAATAAGCTGAAGTTGCTAGAACGAGTTGCTAATCGCTGGGAAAGGATGAGTTTGTTGGTGTTTTTATTAATTTCCAAAAAACCCACACTCAGATTTTGACCTTTGAGAGCTTCTAAATTATCACGCTCTGTCAGGTGCGATCGCGGAATAAACCCCCGCAAGGAGAGAATATCGACGGTGACACCACCTTTATTCACACCCATAACCCGAACTTGCACAGTCTGAGCATTTTCCTGCATTTCGGCCAGTCGTTCCCAGATGTGCTGAATTTCCAACTGCTTTCGAGAAAGGGTGACTTGACCTTCTGCATCCTGATCTCGGATAATCAAAAACTGCATTTCCTCTTGCAATGGCAGCACCTCCGATAAATCGGTAACTGCTCTCAAAGAAGCCTCATCGCGCGGCAGAAAAGCTGACGACTTGCCACCAATATCGACATAAGCTCCATCATGGTCAAGTTGGAACACTTTGCCATGTACAACCTGTCCCTTTTGAAACTGGTAGTCGTGTTTTTCTAGTGCTTTAGCAAAATCGTCCATTGTAAACGGCGAATTGGCTGTTTGAGAAAGTTTCGATTCGGAATTCATGACTTTTGAAGATTAATTGTTATTTGATATGGTGCAACTGGAGTTTAGATTGTCATTAGTCACTTGTCATTTGTCATTTGTCAGTTGTCGTTTATTATTCACTAATGACTAATGACTAGTTCAGTTGACTAAAGAGTTGTTGGACTTGCTCCCAAGCATCAGCAGCAGCTTTAGGATTATAACTGGCACGACGGTCACAGAAAAATCCGTGATCAGCTCCATCGTAGCGAAACACACGATGAGGAATTTTATATTTTTCTAACTCTGCTTCAATCTCATCTACTTGTTCGGGTGGGATGCTAGCATCTTCTGTGCCAAAGAAGGCATAGAGAGTGCCTGGAATTTCTCTGGTGCGGGTAACAGTGGGAGCTACACCTCCTGGTGTGCGAGTGGTAATTCCAGCGCCGTAGAAGGAAGCCGTAGCTTTAATATTTGGTAAGGTAGCTGCAAGATATGCGACATGACCGCCAAAGCAGAAACCAATACAACCAAAACTATCTTTTTTGACTTGGGGCAGATTTTTGAGATAGGCAATTGCTAATTGAATATCGCTCAATAACTCTGAGGCTTGAGTTTGCATGGCGTAGCCTCTACCCGTTTCAATATCTTCGGGTGTGTATCCGGTTTCAAAACCAGGAGCAGTCCGTTGAAAAAGTGCAGGTGCGATCGCTACATACCCAAGTTTGGCAATTCGCTCTGTAACATCCCGAATGTGAACGTTAACACCAAAAATCTCTTGTAATACCACCACTCCTGGGTAAGATCCAGCTTCTTTTGGCTCTGCTAAATAAGCAGAGACTTGAATATTATCTTGCAAAAGATTAACCGTTGTGGTAATTATTGCTTGCTCTGTCATAATAATTTTTGCTAGTGCTGTATGATTAGCCGTGTGTTTATTTGATATAACTATGCCAGTATGCCCAGGTCATTTCCATTTAAATTATCAATTACCACTAGGAGCGCATTAAAAATTTGTACCAGAAAAACTTCATGTGTAAATAAAATATTTGACATGTAGCAAATGCAGCTGGTCACTAAAGGAGGGCTGAGTTAAAAGTGCTGTGTGCTGAGTAGTAAACCAACACTCCTCACTCCCTACTCCCCACTCCCCACTCCCCACTCAGTATTCAGGAGGTTTGCTGATGATTCAATTCCGTATTCAGCCAGACAGCGAAATTCCCGCATCAACCCAGCTGTTTAATCAAATCCGGTTTGCGATCGCTTCTCGGCAATATCCCCCTGCTTACAAATTGCCAAGCACAAGAGCGCTGGCAATGCAAACTGGGTTACACCGCAATACCATTAGCAAAGTTTACCGTCAACTAGAAGAAGACGGATTTGTTGAAAGTATGGCTGGTTCGGGGATTTATGTTCGTCCCCAAGGTCATGAGGGCGGTAGCAGGCTGCAATCACCAATACTCAAACAAAATCCTGATGCATATCAAGTTGTCCAGAAAGCACTCGATGATTTACTTACTCAAGGATGTTCACTCAATCAAGCCAGAGAGCTATTTTTAGCGGAAATTGACTGGCGCTTGCGTTGTAGTGCGCGGGTACTGGTTGCAGTTCCATCTTATGATATGGGTGCTGGTGAGTTGATGGTGTATGAATTAGAGCGATCGCTAAAAATACCAGTCCAGTTGGTAGCAATGGAAGAATTAACAGCTGTGTTAGATAAAACTACCTCTGCGACAGTAGTCACAAGTCGGTATTTTATCAGTAATGTAGAAGCGATCGCAGCTCCTAAAGCTGCACGGGTAATTCCTCTAGATATCTACGACTACAGCAAAGAACTCAGCCTCTTGAAAACCCTACCAAAAGAAAACTGTGTAGGTATAGTTAGCCTCAGTTCCGGGATTGCACGAGCAGCAGAAGTCATCCTCCACGGTCTGCGAGGAGATGAACTATTAGTGATGACTTCGCAACCAAAAGATGTTTATAAACTTCAGGCAATGGTTAAACGGGCTGAGGTAATCATAAGTGATCAAGCCAGTTTTGCGGCAGTGCAAGCAGCCGTGCAAGCATGTGATGAAGATATTATTCGTCCACCAAAGTTGATTAAGGTTGAAAATTATATAGGTACTAACTCAATTAACTTGCTAAAACGAGAACTGGGTTTGGGTTAATTAAGACTTACGCAAAATATTTCTCAAACTCTCATTCTCTGTGCCCTCTGCGCCTCTGTGGTTCGTTATTCCCTAACTCTTGCCAAGTCCTATTAATCCAAAGATAATTCGACCAACATCTATAAAATGAGGGATGAGGTAGTGCAAATTGTAATTGTGGGCGCAGGCCCAACAGGTGTAACACTTGCTCTGCTCCTTGCAAAACGTGGTATTGCTGTAACGTTAATTGAAGCAGCAAAAGACTTTCATCGTGTTTTTCGCGGTGAAGGATTAATGCCCAGTGGGTTAGATGCACTAGAGCAAATGGGTCTATCGCCATTGTTAGAGGATATTCCCCATCGACAACTCGACGCATGGGAATTCATTCTGGGTGATAAGCAGTTGTTTCGAGTTGATGAACCAATTGGATCAACCCGACCTTGTACACTGGTTTCACAACCACCGCTACTCAATGCACTCATTTCGGAAGCTCAAACTAATGATGGGTTTGAATTTATCCAGGGTGTTCCAGTCAAAGATTTACGCTGGAGTAATCAACGTGTCGCAGGTGTAGTACTGAGCGATGGGAGAGAACTAACTGCTGACTTAGTGATTGGGGCAGATGGTCGAAATTCTCTGGTGCGACAACGTATAGGATTGGAATTGGTACGCCAGCCCAAAAATATTGATATTCTCTGGTTTAAGCTTGCTGCCAGCCCTGAGTTTGCAGCCGATAATGTATTTCGTACTATTGTAAATGGCGATCGCGTATTTAGCATCTTTCACGGAGCAGAGTCAGGTAAACTGCATCTGGCTTGGGTGATGTCGGCAACGGAAAGCACTGACTCCAAGCAAGCCAACTGGGCAGAGATTTTTGCCTCACTATCACCCTCATGGCTAGCAGAGCATTTCCGGAATCATGCAGACACTATCGAATCCCCCATTCGGCTTTCTGTTGTGGTTGGTTATTGTCCACAATGGCACGCACCAGGGGTACTACTTCTAGGTGACGCTGCACACCCAATGTCTCCTGTCCGCGCCCAAGGAATTAATCTAGCATTCCGTGATGTGATTGTTGCTGCTAATTATCTTGTGCCACTGTTGCACAGAGAAGCTGGACACCAGGATATTGATATGGCATTATCGCACATCCAAGCAGAACGTGAGCCAGAAATTATCCGCGCCCAGCAACTCCAGTTAGAGGAAGCTAAACAAGGCGAACTACTGCGAAAAAATGCACTGCTGCGATCGCTGTTGATTCAACTTGCTCCCTTACTCCGTAAAATAATTAAAAAGTCTTGGTTAAGGCGACAATATAAAATGCGTCAAGGTATCACACAGGTACACTTAACTGTCTAAAAAACCGTCATCAGTTATCCGACTTGTGTTTGTGGGGTGTTAATTTGCAAAAACTCTTGTACCCGTTGCAAGTAAGTTGGCGCATCTTCCAACATTGGGAAATGCGCTGTGTTACGAATCATCACAAATTCCACTTTGTCACTCAGTGCGGCTGCTTGACGCCCCATCTCGGCTGGAATAATCTTGTCATACTCCCCCGCCACAAGCAGAGTCGGGACTGTCAGCTTCGCAAACTCTTGCGGCATCACTTCAGATTGAGCCTTACTGACTGAAGTAAAAATTGTTCCTAAAGCCGCATCGTAATCTGCTTCGAGAAAATCTTCCAAAAAAGCTTGTCGCTCAGAATGTGGTATGGAACTATGCAAAAATCTGGCCATAAACATCCGGTCAACAAATGGAATTTTGCTTAACCACTTGGGACGGAATTTTACTACATAGCCACCAAATTTATGAAAGGCACTAAAGGATTTTTCGTCGTACTCAAAAACGCCGCTACAGGTTAAAATTCCTCGTTCCACTCGTTGGGGGTAGCGGTTAAAAAATAAAGTAGCAACAGACGCGCCCATTGAGTGAGCATTGATATAAACACGCTGAAGATGCAACCCATCTAACAAAGCTGCCAAATCATCAGCGTATTCCTCTAATTCATAGGTTAACTCTTTGATTGCTTGTGATTCTTCCTGGGGAGATTCAGATTCGGCAACAGCTTCACTTGCTTCGGCTATGGTTGGCTTCCCACCAGAACGCCCAAATCCCCGCATATCATAGAGTAAACAATCAAATTGCTCCGATAAAGCATTCGCGGTATTTTGCCAATACCTAGCCGAACCAGCCCAACCGTGCATAAAAACCATCACTGGTTTCACCAAAGAACCTGATGGTTTTTTCACCCATTCATAGTAATGCTCAACGCCACGAAGTTTAATATAAGGCATTAGTCATTAATCCTTTGTCAGTTGTCATTAGTCATTTTCCCTTAATACATGGTTATTAGTCTTTAGTTTTTGACTAATAACCAATGACTAATGACCAATGACTATTAGGCTGATTCTGGTTTCGGTAGTGAAGATGGATGTATTATCAGTTCGGCAGTCGATCGCTTCTCGACCATCTCCCGTGTTACTGTACAACGTGTCACATCCTTACGAGATGGTAACTCGTACATAACATCCAGCATCAATTCTTCCACAATGCCCCGCAGCGCTCTCGCACCAGTTTTACGGCGGTAGGCTTCTTGAGCGATCGCTCGTAAAGCGTCTGGTTTAAAATCTAACTGGACATTATCCATCTTCAGCAGTTTTTGGTACTGCTTCACTAAGGCGCTGCGTGGTTGGGTGAGAATCGCCATCAGCGCTTCTTCATCTAGCGGATCTACTACTGCTACCATTGGCACGCGCCCAATAAATTCGGGAATCATGCCAAATTTTACTAGATCATCTGGTGCTAGATGGCGGAGAGTATCTGCTGCCCGTTTTTCCTTCGTTTGCCCTTCTCCCGGTTGCACAAAGCCTATTGCTTTTTTGCCAACTCTCTGATCCACAACCTTTTCTAAGCCTACAAAAGCACCACCACAGACGAACAAAATATTGCTTGTATCAATCTGGATGCAGTCTTGATAGGGATGCTTGCGCCCTCCTTGGGGTGGTACATTGGCGATCGTTCCCTCTAACATTTTCAGCAAGGCTTGCTGCACGCCTTCGCCAGAAACATCGCGGGTAATTGACGGGTTCTCACTCTTTCGAGCAATTTTGTCAATTTCATCAATGTAGATGATTCCTCGTTGCGCTTCCTCTATATCTAAATCTGCCACTTGCAACAGTCGCAGCAAGATATTTTCCACATCTTCTCCCACATACCCCGCTTCTGTCAGCGTCGTAGCATCAGCGACGGCAAAGGGTACATCCAGGATTTTCGCTAGGGTTTGCGCTAAAAGAGTTTTGCCGCAACCAGTCGGGCCAATTAACAAAATGTTGGATTTTTGCAGTTCTACAGCATCATCCGCCCCACCTTTGCCACTGGCTTTAGACTGAATTACCGCCAACCGCTTGTAGTGATTGTAAACGGCTACCGACAGCACTTTCTTGGCTTCCTCTTGACCAATAACGTGTTCGTCTAGATAGTTTTTAATCTCTCTTGGCTTGGGTATTTGATTAAACGAAATACTAGAAGATTGGGTACGCCGTTTTTGAGGTGGTTCTGCTCTTGGTGCCGGTTGTGCTGCCGCACCATTAGTATCGAGTAACTCCTCGTCTAGTATTTCATTACACAAGTCAACGCATTCATCGCAGATGTAGACTCCCGGCCCCGCGATTAATTTACGCACCTGCTCTTGAGACTTGCCGCAAAATGAACATTTTAAATGGGAGTCGTACTTAGACATACCAGCCTCTTATTTCAGAATGGTGACGTTTTCCCCTGCTGTGGGAAGATTTTGCCTGGAAATGACCTGATCAATCAAACCGTAGTTCTTCGCCTCTTCTGCCGACATAAAAAAGTCGCGCTCAGTATCTGCTTCAATTCTTTCTATGGGTTGACCAGTATGATGAGCCATTAACTCATTCAACTTACCCTTAATGTAAAGAATTTCTCTGGCTTGAATTTCAATGTCAATGGCTTGACCTTGAGCGCCACCAAGTGGTTGGTGAATCATAATCCGGGAGTCGGGCAGAGACATTCGCTTACCGGCAGCCCCTGCTGTTAACAAAAATGCCCCCATGCTCGCGGCTAATCCAAAACAGATGGTAACTACATCAGGGCGAATTTGTTGTATTGTATCATAGATTGCCATGCCTGCGTAGACTGAGCCACCGGGAGAATTAACATACAGTTGGATGTCTTTTTCTGAGTCTTCGGCGTCTAGGAATAACAACTGAGCCACAATTGAGTTGGCTACGGTATCGTCTATTGGCGTTCCCAAAAAGATAATCCGCTCTCGCAGCAGGCGGGAGTAGATGTCGAAAGCCCTTTCTCCCATGCCAGACTGTTCCACCACCATCGGCACGATGTTGCTAGGGCTGTTCAACTGGGAGTTAATGTTTATTCGACTTTGGTTGCTGATGGGGTTATTTCCCGACTGCGATACAAGCATACAAGCTTTCTTTGACGATAATTTAGGACAAATGTTTCAGCAGCGGATGCTGCCTTTTCGACGAATGGGATTTTTATAGGTACGTGTTAACCATTATGCCTCATATAATTTCCTCTCGTGAACACAGTATCAAGCTCAGTCCATAACATGTGTCACAATTTGCTGAAAATTCATTAATTCTTTAAATTCTGTCTTCATCCCTGAGTTTTCAAGAGTCATGGAGCATTGGGTATTGGGCATGGGGCATTGGTTATTTCTCCCCCTGCTTCCCCTGCTTCCCCTCCTCCCTCATCTCCTTTAGCTTACCCATTTCACCAGTACTTTAACTCAGAACTGGTGAATTGATGGCTGTGAGATTTTTAATTATCCTTCTGTGACTTCAGTTGTTGAAGCTTCGTTGGTTTCTTCCTCTGTCTGAGGTGCATCAACATCAGCATCAGCATCTGATTCTGTGGCTTCTATTTCCTCTATGGGATTTAACGAGCCTTCGGGTACAAGTTCAACTGAGGAGTGTTCTAAGAGCCAATCGATGGTTTTTTCGGTTAATAGTTCGTTTTCCACGATTGAGCGTAGTTTATCTTCATCAACGTCTTGTTCCTCCGGGTACTGTTCCAAAAGTTCTGTGACTCTGGTTGCAATTTCTTCTGGTGTTACCTGGATAGATTCGCGTTTACCGACTTCACGCAAGGACAAAGAGCGTTTGATGCGTTCAATTGCCTCAGTGCGCGATCGCTCCCGCAATTGAGGAATAATATCTTGAGTAAACAACTTCCTCACATCCAATCCCTGCTGAGACAGCCGCATTGCTGTTTGCGTTAGCATCGCATCCACTTCTTGCTCAATCATGGTTGCTGGTAAGTCAACTTCTACGTGCTTAAGCAGTTCCGTTAACAACGCTTCCTGTTTATTTGTTTTTGTTTTGTCGTCCGCCTCTTTTTGATATTGCTCGACCAAAGAAGCGCGTAACTCCTCTAAGGTTTCAAAATCGCTGATTTCTTGGGCGAAATCGTCATTTACTTCTGGTAGTTCCTTTTCTTTGAGTTCTTTGAGCGTCACCGTGAAAGTTGCCGCTTTTCCAGCTAAATCTTCGTTAGCATAAGGATCTGGGAACTGTGCCGCAATTTCTCTAGTTTCTTCAGGATTCATCCCCACTATTCCCGAAATAAAGCCTGGAATAAACTTATCTTCCTGCAACTCAACTTGAAAATCAGTTGCTTCGGCTCCGGGAATCGGTTCTAGTTCGGCTGTTTCGTCTTCGCCCTCAACTCTGGCGAATGAACCTTTAAAATCGACTACGGCAATATCACCGATTTGGGCTGCACGTCCTTCCACAGGAATCAATGTCGCCAATTCTTGACGTTCCTTATCAAGGTTTGCGTCTACTCGTTCTGGCTCGAACTTGACTTCTTCAGCCTTAGCTTGCAAGTCAGTGTACTGAACTAAATTTACTTCTGGTTCTACATCGACAGCAGCCGAAATTATCAGAGGTTTTCCAGGTTCATAATTCTTAATTAAATCCTCAAAAGAGGAGCGCAATTGCGGCTGACCTATTGCTGGGATAGCTTCTTGTTTAACCGCCTGCTCAATACCGTCTTGAATTAGTTCTTCTAGGGCTGCTGCCTTGATACGAGTTGTACCCAGCCGTTGTAGCAATATCGGCCGAGGCACCTTGCCTTTACGAAACCCAGGAATATTGGCAGTACTGGCTAAGTTTTTAATGACCTGTTCGTAAGTTTGCTTGGTAATTTCCGGCGTAATCTCTATTTCCAGGCCAATTTGGCTGGCGGGAAGTTTTTCCTGGGTAACTTTCATGCTTAGTCTCTAGTTTTCTGGTATTTTATACTCCAAGTACACACAAGATGCAATAATTGTTTGCGTTTATGGCTTGATGTGTCTTAAGGAAATGGGATGCCAAAAGGCTTTATGACATCCAAGGTTGGATGTTTGTCCTGGGGCAAAGATCCAGTTTACTGCCAATCACCAAGGACTTGACATTTTACCTTCATAACAATTTAGTTAATGGGGGCATTGGGATTAGGGGAGAGGTGACAGGTAAGAGGTGATAGGGAATAATCTGTACCCCATAACCTATTCTGTTCTTCACTCCCCACTCGCTCTGAAACTTAGGAATTAATTATCCACTGGGCTAATGCCGTGATATCCTGGTTCTCAGCGACTGGTTAGTACTCCCAAGTTAAATATAGTATTGAGTCTAGCTATTATTAAGTTGTGATACAAGAGCGCATCTATTACCTAACCGTATAGCTCAGTTTTATGCTTTGCTGGTTTTATTCATTGAGATCATAGTATATTCATCATCTTGGTCAGTAACTTTGAAGCTAAGACGTTTGTTAGCCTTACAAGTGGGATGCCTATGAAACGCCTAAGTGCAGATATCTCTATTTTTCTGCTAAATGGCTGTTTGTTGTATAATAATATATACTTTAAATCGATGGAAAAATTGAATAGTCATTGTTGTAAAGTGCAACGTCACTTAAATTATTAAATAGCCAAGAAAATAAATGTATTAAATATTTATAAATTAGAGATTGGCAGAGAATAGACTAAAATTAGAGAAAAATTTCAACTTATTGAAAATGTATTTCAAGGCAGTCATCGCCATTTAAATATAAGTAAATCTTCAACTGTTCCAAATTGCAAATAAACCTCTTAAAGGAGGAAGTGAGTTTGTCTAAATCCTATCGTGTAGCTATTTTGGGGGCGACTGGTGCCGTTGGCACAGAGTTGCTGGAATTATTAGAAAGCCGTGATTTTCCGATTGCTAACTTGAAGCTATTGGCATCAGAACGGAGTGTCGGACGATCGCTGCGGTTTAAAGGGGAAAATATACCAATAGAAGCAGTGAGCGATCGCGCCTTTGAAAATGTGGATATAGTACTAGCTAGTGCGGGTGGTTCCACATCCAAAGCTTGGGCAGCAATTGCTGTCGAAAAGGGCGCAGTGGTAATTGACAACTCCAGTGCCTTTCGGATGAACCCGGAAGTTCCCTTAGTAGTGCCAGAGGTGAATCCAGAAGCCGCAGCTAATCACCAAGGCATTATTGCCAACCCCAACTGCACAACAATTTTAATGGCAGTGGCAGTCTGGCCATTGCATAAAGTTAAACCCGTGCAACGCATCGTAGCCGCAACCTACCAATCTGCTAGTGGTGCTGGTGCTAGAGCAATGGCAGAAGTCAAAAGGCAAACAAGCGCTATACTACAAGGACAGCCGCCAGTCGCTGAGGTATTGCCTTACCCACTGGCATTTAATTTATTCCCGCATAACTCACCATTAAACGATTTGGGTTATTGTGAGGAAGAAATGAAAATGGTCAATGAAACCCGAAAAATATTTGGTACGCAGCAAATCAGAATCACTGCGACCTGTATACGGGTTCCCGTACTCCGCGCCCACTCAGAAGCCATTAATTTAGAATTTGAGACTCCCTTTAGTGCAAAGGAAGCCAGAGAGATTTTAAATTCCTCCCCTGGAGTGAAGTTGGTAGAAAATTGGGAAACTAACTATTTTCCGATGCCAATTGAAGCAACTGGTAAAGACGAAGTTTTAGTGGGAAGAATTCGCCAGGATATTTCTCATCCCTGTGGCTTGGAATTATGGTTGTGTGGTGACCAAATCCGGAAAGGCGCAGCATTAAATGCAGTACAAATCGCCGAATTGCTCGTAGAAAAAAATCTACTCAAACCATCAGCTAAAGCTTACGTTTCAAGCTAGTCATTAGTAAAAACCAACAACTAATGAAAAAGAGCAAATGTGCAAATTACTGTTGAAAGAAATTTGCACATAGGTTATTACAATAGAAAACCACCAAGATATAAAAACATGGGTAATCAGGAGTGAAAACAGGGTGGGAGATTTTGGCAATGTTTTAACCGCTATGATTACGCCGTTTAAAGCAGACGGTAGTGTAGATTATGATGTAGCGGCAGAACTGGCGGCACATCTAGCTAACAACGGTACAGATACATTGGTGGTGTGCGGCACAACCGGAGAATCCCCTACCCTAACTTGGGATGAGGAATACCAATTGTTTGTCGAGGTATTGCACTCCGTGGCAGGAAAAGCGAAGGTGATTGCAGGTTGTGGTTCAAATTCTACTAAAGAAGCGATCGCAGCCACCCAAAAAGCGTCTAAAATAGGAGTACATGGTTCCTTACAAGTTGTTCCTTATTACAACAAACCGCCACAAGCGGGATTGGAAGCGCACTTTCAGGCTATAGCACAAGCCTGTCCCGACTTACCTTTGTTGTTATACAATGTCCCCGGCCGTACCGGACAAAACCTTCAGCCAGAAACAGTTGCCCGGTTAGCTGAGGTTAGCAATATTGTCGGAATTAAAGAATCCACTGGTAGTATAGATCAGGCAAGCGAAATTCGTCGCTTGACACCAAAAGAATTTGACATCTACTCTGGTGATGATTACATGACTTTGCCCTTGTTAGCCATCGGGGCAAAGGGCGTGGTAAGTGTGGCTTCTCATCTGGTAGGAAACCAACTACAGCAGATGATTCAAGCTTTTAGAATGGGGAAAATTGAGGTAGCAAGCGACATTCATCTCCAACTCTTTCCGTTGTTTAAAGCTTTATTTCTCACTTCAAATCCCATTCCAGTGAAAAAAGCACTGAAACTTCAAGGTTGGGAAGTTGGTTCAACTCGTCCGCCCCTATGTGAAGCTGACTTAGAAGTAAGTCAAAAGTTAGAAGCGGTTCTGAAAGAACTTAGTTTAATCTAGCCATCATCTGGTTAAAGGCTGCTAATCTGCTGCTTTCTAAAGATACATATAAACAATGGTCATAATTGTTTATAAGTTGCAATTTAAAAATCTGTGTTAGGACTGATAGACATACTATAAATTCTTCAGTGTACAGTCGATTTTATTGAATAAAAAATTGAAATCTTCAATTAAAACTTGATTGCTTTGGGACTGAATTAAGAGACAAATGATGTTGTCTTAAATACAAGTTCGTTAACTATCAACTAAATTAACCACAAGTAACAATCTAAGGAGAAAATGGCTAAAAACGAAGCTAATAATTCCGCCTTGAAAATTATTCCTTTGGGCGGTTTGCATGAAATTGGGAAAAATACCTGTCTTTTTGAGTATGACGATGAAATTATCCTGTTAGATGCAGGATTGGCTTTTCCCACAGAGGCGATGCATGGAGTAAATATTGTTCTGCCAGATACGACCTATCTGCGGGAAAATCGCCACAAAATTAAAGGAATGATCGTTACTCACGGTCATGAAGATCATATTGGCGGGATTGCTTTTCATCTCAAGCAATTTGATATCCCCGTAATTTATGGGCCCAGACTAGCAATGGCAATGCTAGAGGGTAAATTAGAAGAAGCAGGAGTGCGCGATCGCACAGAAATCAGAACAGTTCTACCACGCGATGTGGTGCGGATTGGCAAAAACTTTTTAGTTGAATATATCCGTAATACCCACTCCATTGCTGATAGTTTTACTGTTGCCATTCACACTCCCCTTGGTGTAGTCATTCACACAGGGGATTTTAAAATTGACCATACCCCAGTGGATGGTGAAAAGTTTGACTTGCAACGTTTAGCAGAACATGGTGAAAAAGGCGTTCTTTGCCTGCTAAGTGATTCCACTAATGCTGAGATACCAGGGTTTACACCTTCGGAACGTTCAGTTTATCCCAATCTTGAGAGAGTATTTAGTCAAGCTACTGGACGATTATTTGTCACTACCTTTGCTTCCAGCGTCCATCGCATCAACATGATTTTGGATATCGCGAAGAAGCAAAATCGTGTAGTCACGATTGTCGGGCGTTCGATGCTGAACTTGATTGCTCATGCCCGTAATTTAGGTTACATCAAGTGTGAAGATAATCTGCTGCAACCATTGCACGCAGTCCGGAATCTGCCTGATGAGAGAGTACTAATTTTAACTACAGGCTCTCAGGGTGAAACGATGGCAGCAATGACCCGCATTGCCAACAAAGAACATCCTCACATTAAAATTCGCCAAGGAGATACGGTAGTATTCTCTGCTAACCCAATTCCCGGAAATACGATCGCAGTAGTCAACACCATTGATAAGTTGATGATTCAGGGTGCAAAAGTAGTCTATGGTCGGGATAAAGGGATTCACGTCTCCGGTCACGGCTGTCAGGAAGAACAAAAGCTGATGATTGCCTTAACTCGACCCAAGTTCTTTGTGCCATTTCACGGCGAACATCGGATGCTAGTGAAGCACGCAGAAACGGCTCAGAGTATGGGTATTCCCGCAGAAAACATGATCATTATTCAGAATGGTGATATTGTCGAACTGACTGAAGATGCCATTCGCATCGCTGGTAAAGTGCCATCTGGGATCGAATTGGTAGATACTACTAGTTCGGGTATGGTAAGTGCCAACGTCCTGCAAGAACGGCAACGCATGGCTTCAGAAGGCATTATTACGATCGCAGCTGCCATTGATTGGAATGGTAAACTGTTGGCAAAACCAGAAGTCCACCTACGGGGTGTAGTTACAAGTGTAGAGCGATCGCTCCTACAAACCTGGGTCAAACAACGGATTGAAGAAATCTTAACTGTGCGCTGGACAGAATTTGCTCCTAGCGAAGGTCAAGCAGCAGATATAGACTGGGGTGGATTGCAAGGAACTTTAGAAAGAGAATTGCAACGTTCCATCCGTCGGGAATTGCAATGTCAGCCATCTGTGACTTTGTTGATGCAAATCCCTGATGAACCACCTGTGAAAGTTGCCGATGGGAGAAGACGACGCACTCGGACTGCTGCTCAGGTAGCATCATAGAGAATTTAAGATAAAAATCTCATGCAGAGGCGCAGAGACGTAGAGTTTTTCTAACGTCTTTGCGCTTTCGCGTGAGATATAGTCTTTTATTATGGGTATAGAAATCACAGTAAATAGTACTTGCCTATAGTTCTTAGAAGCGATTGCTATGACTAAAACACCAATAAAAATTAGTACTCTTGAAGAATACATTAATTTTGATGATGGCACAGACAAGCGCTATGGAATTGAGGATGACGTGCTGGTAGAAATGCCTCCTGGTACTGGCAAACATGAGGCGATTATCACCCTACTGTTAGTTCGCTTTTTTTTAGAAATTCAAAAAATGGGACTGCCTTTACAACCGCGCCCTAACGGTACAGAGGTACTGATCAATAAACAACTTAGAAGACCTGATATTTGTGTGATTACCAATGAACAGGCAAAAAGTATTGAAAGTACTTCAGCTATTCTCAAAACTGCCCCACCCCTTTTAGTTGAAGTGGTAAGCCCTGAATCTATTGACCGAGACTATAATCAAAAAACTTTTGAGTATGCAGCTATAGGTGTGGTCGAATATTGGATTGTTGATCCTCTGGAAAATAAGGTAACGGTGTGTTTGTTAGACAATAATAGTTACAAGCAAACTATATTTACTGGAAACCAGCAGATTATTTCTCAAACATTCGCAGAACTAACCCTGACAGCCCAGCAGGTGTTTTCAGCTTAGGGTTGTTGCTACATATCCTCAATGAACCCAAAGGTATACTAGAACTAAAGTACACACTGTTAAAGGCGCTCCAAAGCGCAGATGTTCCCAAAAAGTTAGTTTGTAGCCTAAATCAGCAGCAGCTTCTACAACTATCAAGTTGGCGACTGAACCAAACAAAGTTAGATTCCCTGCCAAAGTTGATCCGGCTGCCAACAATAGCCAATACTTAGTGTCACCTGGAGGAACCAGGGGATGCAGCAGAAGTACAGCAGGCACATTAGAAATCAAGTTAGATAAAACAACAGTTACACCCAAAAAACTTGCAGCAGAGTTGATTGCATGGGTAAATGGCTGGAGCAAATTCAACTTTTGCGTGACTCGCGTCAAGATAAACAATCCAGAAAACATTACCAGCAGGTTCCAATCGACCTTTTGCAATATGCGTTGCGGTTTAACCCGCCGAGTGATTAGCAATAAGCTAGCAGCAACTAAAGCAGACTCCCCTAACGGTAAACCGACAGTAAATGCAATTAGCAGCCCAATTGTGATGACTAATGTTTTTTTAAATAAGGGTTTAAAAATACGTTGGTTATCAACTATTACCTGTTGACAAGGTTTGACTGAGCGCACATCTGGGTAAAATAGCCACAGTAATATCATCTGAATTACCAAGCCGACAAGGGCAACTGGGGCCAATACACGCAGAAAATCTAGATAGGAGATGCCTGAAAAGGAGCCAATCAGGATATTTTGAGGATTACCGCTCAAAGTTGCTACCGAGCCTATATTAGTTGCACCAGCGATCGCTAGTAAATAAGGAATTGCATTTAAACCCAAAGCTTGAGTCAGGCTCAAAGTTAAGGGTGTGAAAATCAACGCTATAGTGTCATTGAGAAAAAAGGCGGAGAGAATACCACTACCAAAAGTTAAAGCAATCACCAAACCTAGAGGACTGCGAGTGATACTCAATATCGCTGAGATTGATCGCCTAAAAAACCCTGCATAGGATAGGTTGGCATTAACTACCATCATGCTCAAGAGAAATACGATGGTATTGGCATCAATAGCCTGCCATGCTTCCTGTAAATTCAGAACACCTAAAGCAATTAAAAAGGCAGAACCGACCAAAGCAATGGTGGCGCGGTTCATGCGTAAACCAGGAATGTAGCCCAATGCTAACCCCAGATAAGTTAGCCCTAAGACGCTATAGATTGCAAATTGGAGAAGAATCACTTTCTTTACCGAGACTTTGCTACGACCGATGTTTCATGTCTAGCCGCTCTGCATCCACTGAGAAAGCCAACCCACCTGGCTTTAAACAGCAACAGCGTCTACAGACTTTTCTCTATTTCTACAAGATTCAGCCAGGAATAAAAAGGATGCGGGAACGTGGGGAAGTGGGAATACGGGGAGGAAAGACGGCTGCTAGGATATTACTGATATTTATACTTAGCAAAAATACTTTCAGAAAAATCTTATATTAAGGTTTGTAAATGTTACACTAAAACCTATCCAATGACGGATGTCTTTACTAAAATTTAAACTGTGTCAAGTTATGAACAAGATCGGAATATTACACTACCGATCCCCATAAATTTGCGATTAACTTGACGTAGTAATAAATTAGGTTCTGACTTAAGTGGCTAATCAGGTATTACATTATATCGCAGTCAGAACGCGATTTTTCCGGGAAAGTTCGTTGCCACGTTGTATATATTCATCCAAAAGATGAATAACCTCAATAACACAGAGGATTAACCATGAAGGTATTCGACAATACCACAAAAAAGATTTTTCTGGCAAGCTGGGTATCAATCAATCAAGCAGAAACTAGTGACCATCAAAAAACCCAGCTAAACCGTTCTGTTTCTAAGCCTTACTGGGATATTCTCCAACCCCTACGGCAGCGTGTAGAAAACATTCAAGTCCGCGATCGCCAACTAGCTCACCGCTTGTGCAAGCTGATTCCATCTCAGTGCCCCTTTGAGCGAGATGTCAAATTATTTGGGAAAACCTTGTTTCACATTCCGCCCATGTGCAAACTCAACCCCTTATATGAAGAAGTGGTTGGTTTACGTTTCCGAGCACTGTGCTATCTAGCCGATGAATGCGGCGAAGATGTATCACAGTACTGCTGAGGGAAAAGTGAGGAGTGAGGAGTGATGAGTGAGGAATTAAAATTTCTAACTCCTAACTCCTAACTCCTAACTATTTATTAATTGGCTATTTTTTTTGCCATTTTTGAATAGCATCCTGAGCGTCTTCGTAAGCGCCTGTCTCCTCTGGCACTAAAGCAGCAGTCGCAATTGCGGCATTAAGTTCTCCTTCAGTGGCGCGACGCTTGGCCAGGTCTAAAATTTTCTCACTCCATTTATTGATCGATTTTTGGGCAGTATCGAAACCAGGTTGACCAGGTAATACTTTCTTCGCAACTTCGATCGCCCGATTGTAAGTAGATGCCTGTCCAGACTTAATTAAGGCATTAGCTGCATCTAAAAGAGTTTTGTTACTTACATACTGCTTGCCCTCTAACCGCCACAGGTTAATTGCTGCTTGTGCTTTGGCATAGGGGGCTTCATCTTTGGTGATTAATCGAGCAGCAGCAATAGCGCTAGCATACTGTCTTTGTTTAGCACGTCCCTCTGCTAAATCTAAAATCATCTGGCTCCAAATCTTAATATTCTCCTGAGCTTGATCGTAGAGTGGTTCACCAGGTCGAATTTTCCGGGCTGTAGCGATCGCCATGCTCAAATCGCTAGCCTGAGTTTGTCTGAGCGACATCTTCGCCAAGTCTAATACTGCTTGATTCCGCTTTTCTGGCTCGGAACTAGAAGTTATTTGAGCGCTAGATTGATTTTTAAGTCTAACTGGTGGAGTGCGATCGCTTGCAGCAACATTGGGTGATGTACTTGATATTTGCTTAATTTTAAAAGTTTCTTGATTACGGAGAAAAACTACGGCGATTAAACCTGCTACTAGCAAGCTGCCTCCGCCCCATAAAATAAACTGTTTCCAAAAAGGGATGCTTGGCTGATTCGATGGCAATCGAGAAACGTAACCTTTCGAGGAATTGGGGATAAATCTTCCGCTTGGATTCACTCCTAAAGAAGTTTCCGCCATTGGCTGGGAAACTAAGCCGGTAGCTGATTGGACTTGTTGAGCTTTAAATTTTTCTACCTTGCGAGCTTTTACCTGTTGGGAGGAGTTCATAGTCGCTTCTCCCCATCTGCCCCGTTCTGCTGAAGTTTTAGGGTAATCGTCGAGGGGAGGAGCCGCAAGGGCAACAGCAAAGGATTCTTCGGGATAAATCACCGGTTCTGATTGCAAGTCGCTTTCCATCACCAATTTTGGCAAGATTACCTGCTGCCTTGATGGGATAATAGTGGCAGGGTTTTGGACAGGACGCCAGTGGTGGTGACATATTTTTGGCATGATCAGGCTTAGGTAGCTTTCTAAATCTGCCAAGTTGCTGCCATTACCAGAACGCAAAGCTTCTAACAAGACTGCTGTAAAGAATCCGTGACCTAATTCGGTACTTTCATGAGAAAATTGCTCTGGTTGACAAGAAAGAATTGTCGCCAGCTGTAGTTCTTGGGCTAATTCTATTGTTTCTTCACCAACGGGAGCATCCGCTTGAGTGCCAAAAGCGCGGTTGATATCGAGTAATAATAATACATTCAAGTCAGCAAGTTGCAGACTTTGCATTAGCGATCGCAATTCTATGCCAGTCTCTTGCACGAGATCGGGGTTGCCCTCTGCTGGCATTAAGTAATCTTTGCCCTTGTAGTTGACCCCATAACCGCTAAAAAATAACCACAGATAATCTTCTGGTTGCCAACTTGTCGCTGCCAAATCCTCAAGCAGCAGCAAAATATTTTCTTTAGTCGGATAAGTTGATCTATCCCCAATCGGCGGTGAGGTATCCGTCATTAGCAGACAGTGTTTGGGGAGAAAACCTGCCTCCGTCACCAAAAAATCCTCTAGTGCCTCAGCATCTGCTTGGGCACAACTTAAAGGTTGAAATAACTGATATTGATTGATGCCAATCGCAATCGCCCAGTAATTTGCCATCCCGCTATTTGTCAGTTATTGTTTGCTGGTCTTAAAATTGCGGTTGGCTTTGCCCAAAAAACAAAGCTAACCTATGTTTTATAGTCTAGGTGATTCTGATTGAATCTTAAGTTAGAATGTAATTTTTATTACGTAGATAGACCGGAAAATACCTTTTACCTAATTTCAATAAAAGATTATTACTAAGGAGATAGAAGGTTATGAGCAAAATTTCTGCTCACCTACCATCATCGATCACTCCCTTGTCAGTTATTAGCCAAATTGCCAGAAGAATCCGGATAATTCCTTTAGTAGTTTTGCTTATATCTACTGTTCCTGCGTGGTTTTTGATGGAAGCGATCGCACCTCAGGTTGTACGAGCTTACACAGCTAGAGTTGATCTAGCTATTGACCGCCTGCCAGATGAAAACTATGAAACCGTTCTCAGAAGGGCGGAAGCAGCCGCTAGAGCATCTGCTCAACGGAGTTTCGATCAAGATATCTTGGTGACAGATGTTTCAATCATTGTGTCCGTACAAAATAATGGATCGATCGCACCCGTTCTGACATTAGATGTCAGTCGTCCCCAGTGGCGATCGCGTCCCGATGCTCAAAATTGGGCAACTTACTTCAAAACTGCGCGATCGCTACTTTTCTTGGAAAGTAACCAGGGCTTACCCAAAAAATAGTCGAAACCCTAATTTTCAGTAGAGGCAATTGATTAATTGCCTTTACTGTTGTCCTTCGCGTCAGTGGATGGCCTAGAATAGTAAGGTTGTCAAGAATCGCGATATCTGCTGACATGGCTGTTCCTAAGAAGAAAACTTCAAAATCAAAACGAGATAAACGTCGAGCTACCTGGAGGCACAAAGCCGTCGTTGAAGCTCAAAAAGCCCTATCTCTGGGCAAATCAATTTTGACTGGACGTTCTACATTCGTATATCCAGCTGCTGAAGAAGAGGAAGAAGAATCATAATTTCCCAGTCAGGAAAAGCGTGAACAGCACCGACCATTGGATAAATGCTTTTTTTAGCTTTCCTGATTGCATTATGAATTTTAGATACTCTACACAAGCTCATTAGATCGAAAAAATTGGTAGTGAGTAATTGGGAATATCCATTACCCATTACCTATCATTTACGAGTAACAATCAAGTAATCATATAAAGAGTTAAACATCTGGTGCTGTTGGCAACTCAGCAAAAAAGCTTGTACACATCTTGAGAAAAATAAGTTTTCTCTAACTATGCTAGGAAAATTTTTTCAGAAACCAGGGAAGGAAGAGGGTGAACGCGTCCCTCCTGGTCAACACTTAGCTAAAGGTTTCCCCGTATTAACTTACGGTGCAACTCCCCAAGTCAGCATTGAGGAATGGGAATTTCGAGTTTGGGGTTTGGCAAAACCTGCTACTTTTAGTTGGTCAGACTTTATGGCGCTGCCTCAACACGAATTCACGGCAGACTTTCACTGTGTAACGCGCTGGTCTAAACTGGATGTCAAATGGACTGGCATAAAAGTAACAGATTTCATGGGTCTGATTGAACTAGACCCCAAAGTAGCCCATATTATGGAACACTGTTACGGCGGCTACACTACCAATATTTCTGTAGAAGATTTTATGCGCGAAGAAAACTTCTTTGCTTTTAAAGTCTTTGGTGAACCCCTTCCATCTGAACACGGTGGCCCGATGCGGCTAGTTGTTCCCCATTTGTACGCTTGGAAAAGTGCTAAGTGGATTAATGGCTTGGAATTTTTAGCTGCTGAAGAACTTGGTTTTTGGGAGCGCAATGGCTACCACCGCCGTGGTGAACCTTGGGCTGAGGAGCGTTACAGCAACGCTTTTGGGTAGCAACGGTTTTGGGTTTTAATAATTAAGAGTTAGGAGTTAGAACATAGAAGTTAGGAATTTAGAGTTAAAAATTCATAACTCATAATTCTTAATTCATAACTCCTAACTCATAACTCCTAACTTTTTTAACCCAAAAGTTTCTTGATTAAAGGCAATTTGCCCTGATATGGTGCGTATCGCCATTTTAAATCGAGCCAGAAAGAGTTTTGCAATACACTTTTGTTATGGGAAAAGGTGTCAAAACTAGCTTTGCCGTGATAGTTGCCAATACCGCTATCTCCCACCCCACCAAATGGTAAAGACGAGACACCAACCTGCATCACTGTGTCGTTAATACAAACTCCACCAGAGGAGGTTTCCTGCAAGACTCGATTTTGTAGATTTTTGTTTTGAGAAAATAAGTATAACGCCAAGGGTTTAGATTTAGAGTTAATCAAGGCGATCGCTTCTGCAATGTCAGTATATTCAATGATGGGTAGAATGGGGCCGAAAATTTCTTCCTGCATTATAGAATCTTCTAAGGAGACATTATCAATCACTGTGGGGGCGATATAACACTCTGAAGGTTGAGTTTCTCCACCAATGATAACTTCACCATCTTTGAGAAAGTTAACCAATCTATCAAAGTGTTTTTGACTGATAATCCTGGCAAAATCAGGACTGTTTGCTGGATTATCGCTATAAAATTCTTTTACGCATTTTTCTAGTCCATCTATTAAATCTTTTTTGATTGTTTTATTAACTAAAAGATAGTCAGGGGCAATACATGTTTGTCCAGCATTAATAAATTTACCCCAAGTAATTCGTCTGACAGTATGTTCAAGATTAATGTCACTATCTATAATACAAGGACTTTTACCACCTAATTCTAAAGTAACTGGTGTGAGATATTTTGCTGCTGCTGCCATAACGATTTTGCCGACGGCTGTGCCACCAGTAAAAAAGATATGGTCAAATTTTTCTGCCAGTAATTTTTGACTTGCTTCGACGCCTCCTTGAACCACTGCAATATAAGCAGGATCAAAATGTTTGGTAATAATCTTAGCAATGACATCAGAGGTATGAGAAGCAATTTCTGAAGGTTTGATAATGGTACAATTACCGGCTGCGATCGCACCTACTAACGGTGAGATAATTAATTGAAATGGATAGTTCCAAGGGCCAATAATTAAGACAACCCCCAACGGTTCTGGATAAATTCTCGCCGAGTAGGAAAAAAAATCAAAAGAAACGGGTGCTTTTTTGGGCTTAGTCCAGTTTTTGAGGTGTTTTATGGCATAATCTATTTCTTTGATGACACCAATTTCTGTAAGGTAAATCTCCACTTCTGGTTTATGTAAATCTGCTTTTAATGCCTCGACTATTGACTGTTCATGCTCAATAATTGCTTGCTTGAGATTTTTAAGCTGCTCAATGCGAAAAGTGACATCTTTAGTTTTGCCACTATTAAAAAACTCACGCTGATTCTGGATAATATTGCCAACGTTAGATAATTCAGTGGTAATCATTCTTTTGTACCCTAAAAAAGTATTTATTTAATCTTAGCGTTGCTATGTGAGTATATTTGATTCGTTAATTTTTAGTATTTTACTTTATAGCGAAAACATTTATTTGAACATTTCGGTGGAGAGAAATCAAGTTATAAATCATGAATTATCAGGGTAAAAATTCGATAATTCATAATTGATAATTGCTAATTTTGTCATTTTTTAGTGGGTAAAAGGACAATAAATACACTCCCTTTGCCCAACTCAGAATTTAGCAAAATAATGCCTTGATGTGCCTCGACAATTAGGCGAGCAAGGTAGAGTCCTAAGCCACTACCAGAACTCTTGTGGCTGCCTTGGCGAAATCGTTCAAATATGGTGGCTTGTTCTTCAGCAGGAATGCCTGGGCCGGTATCCGCTATCTCAATACTAATATATTCAACGGAATTATATTTTTCTGATAACTGAGATTGACTATTTTTATCAAACTGACGTTGAGAAGTTAAACGAATAGTAACAGACCCAGAGTCGGTAAATTTGATCGCATTCCCTATAAGATTGGTGAATAGACGATGCAGTTCTAAGCGATCGCCCATCACTGTTTTTGTGCTTGACTCCTCAGTAAGGTCTAAATTTAGAGACAGTGTTTTGTCTTGAGCTAGAGGTGCTAATTCTCCAGTCACCTCCTCTAGCAATTGGCCAAGATTAACTGGTTGAAACGCCAAACTCTTGCGACCTGCTTCAAAGCGATAAACTTCTAATAAGGTATTGACCATAGAAAGCAGGTTTACATTGCTACGCGCCATGATGGCGATTACTTCCTGCATTTGCGCTGATAATGTTCCCAACGCTCCTTGTTGAAATAGCATCAACATGCGATCGGCGGCTACCAAGGGAGTGCGTAAGTCGTGGGTGAGGCGGGAGACAAAATCTTCTCGCTGGCGGGCAATTTCATCACGTTCATCCATACTATGCTTCAAACGCAGTAGCGATCGCACTCGTGCCAGCAATTCATCTACTGTTACAGGTTTGCGGATGAAATCATCAGCACCCAAGTCTAATCCGTGGGCGACGTTGGGCGCATCGTGGGCAGTGATTAGCAGTATGGGGATATATTGTGGCAATTTCATATCTCCACGAATGTGCTTGGTGACTTCGTACCCATCCATATCTGGCATCATCAGATCCAGCAGAACTAAGTCACAAGGAGAAGCTTTCAATTCTGCCAAGGCTGAAATACCATTTTCTGCGGTGCTAATGGTGTAACCTTCTTCCTCCAAAATAGTTTTGATCAAAAACACGTTATCAGGAGAGTCATCAACAACTAGAATTTTGTCAGACCGAGAAGATTGTGAAGTCATATAGATGCAAGGTACGGGGTAAAAGTAAATTTTTGTAAGACTGGCTGTATTTGTAACAATTTGTCTGCCAAGTTTTTTAGTAAACCTCCCTACCTAAAAAGTATTTTTTACTATTAAATTATGGCTGGTAAAATTTTAGCTTTGAATACAGCAGATGGTGGAATGACTTGTAGCCTTTAATGTATCGGTTTCCGTAGGGAACTGGAGATATAATTGCGTAAGTGATCGCCCAAGACTAAGAGTGCCTTCTTAGTTTTCAGTTATAGACAAGCTAAACTAGTACAGCAGTATATAATAGTAACAAGCTCCTGGTTAAGTGCTTAAACAGCGATTGTAATATTAGCGAGAAAATTAGACAAAAAATTGAGCATAACTTGCTATTACCAATAAGTAAATTAGAAACGTAAAATAACAAAAAAATTTCCTAATTTTGCATTTTAAATCTTTATCCACGTCTTTATAAGTTTCGATAATCCTTTCTTGGTAACTTCTTACTTCAGTAAATTGATCTGTGATGAATTAAAACAAAAAGTACCTCTGTGCCATTGGTAAAACTGTCGCAGGTTCACAAATGAGCAACTCACCATCTGCCCTGACTTGGTATGTTTCTGGATCTACTTCAATGTGGGGTAGTGCATCATTCAGCTTCATATCCCGCTTACTCAATTGGCGTGTCCCAGAAACTGCAACTGTTGCCTTTTGTAAACCTAACTGGCTGGGTATTTCTTTCTCTAAAGCTGCTTGGGAAACAAAAGTTAATGATGTAGCATGACGCGCCCCTGCAAAACTACCAAACATCGGTCGCATATACACTGGTTGTGGTGTGGGAATACTGGCGTTAGCATCGCCCATTTGCGACCATGCAATCATTCCGCCTTTAATGACTATCTCTGGTTTCACGCCAAAAAACGCGGGACGCCACAAACATAAATCTGCTAATTTTCCTTCTTCCACTGAACCCACATATTCAGCAATTCCGTGAGCGATCGCAGGGTTAATTGTATACTTAGCAACATACCTTTTTGCACGAAAATTGTCTGCTTTTTGCTTAGTTCCTTGTGTGTTAAGAGTTCCTCGTTGCACCTTCATTTTGTGAGATGTCTGCCAGGTGCGAATTATCACTTCACCTACTCTTCCCATTGCCTGGGAATCGGAAGAAATCATGCTAAATGCGCCTAAGTCGTGCAAAATGTCTTCAGCAGCAATGGTTTCTCGACGGATGCGAGATTCGGCAAAAGCGACATCTTCAGCGATCGCTGGATCGAGGTGATGGCATACCATCAACATATCTAGGTGTTCGTCTAAGGTATTTAGAGTATAAGGACGTGTGGGATTAGTGGAAGATGGCAGAACATTGGCTTGGCCGCAAACTTTGATAATATCTGGTGCGTGTCCTCCGCCTGCGCCTTCAGTGTGGTAGGTGTGGATAGTACGATTCTTGAACGCAGCGATCGTATCTTCGACAAATCCGGCTTCATTCAGGGTATCAGTATGAATCGCTACTTGCACATCATATTCCTCGGCAACACTAAGGCAAGTATCAATTGCTGCGGGTGTAGTTCCCCAGTCTTCATGTAGTTTTAACCCCATTGCTCCGGCGGCTACTTGTTCTACAAGTCCTTGGGGTTGACTGGCGTTACCTTTACCCAAAAATCCTAAGTTCACGGGAAAGGCATCAGCAGCTTGCAGCATTCGGTAAATGTTCCAAGGGCCGGGGGTGCAGGTAGTGGCATTTGTACCCGTAGCTGGGCCAGTACCACCGCCGATCATGGTGGTAATACCGGAAGCGATCGCCACTTCAATTTGTTGGGGACAAATAAAATGAATATGGGCATCAATACCACCAGCAGTGAGAATCATTCCTTCACCAGCTAAGGCTTCGGTTCCGGGGCCGATAATAATATCTACATTATTTTGAATATAAGGATTTCCAGCTTTACCAATTTTGAAAATCTTGCCATCTTTAATGCCGATATCCGCTTTGACAATACCCCACCAATCGAGAATTAAGGCATTAGTAATTACTAAATCTACAGCACCATCGGCATTAGAAATGGGGGATTGTCCCATTCCATCTCTGATGACTTTACCGCCACCGAATTTTACTTCATCGCCGTAAGTCGTGAAATCTTGTTCAACTTCTATAAATAATTCTGTGTCTGCAAGTCGGATGCGATCGCCTATTGTGGGACCGTAGGTTTCGGCGTAGGCGCGGCGATCCATTCTGTAAGGCATATAAAATCCTTTTTTTAACGCAAAGGGACGCGGAGGTTTTAGAGGTTTCCGTTAATTTTGGCGTTGAAGCCGTAGACTTGGCGAGTACCGACGAGGGGGATTAGAGTTATTTCTTTTTCGTCGCCTGGTTCAAAGCGGACTGCGGTTCCGGCGGGGATATCGAGGCGCATTCCTCGCGCTTGTTCTCTGTCAAAATGTAAGGCAGTGTTAACTTCATAAAAGTGATAATGGGAACCTACTTGTATGGGGCGATCGCCTGTATTTGAAACTTGTAATTTTATAGTTGGACGACCAACATTTAGTTCAATTTCACCTAATGGTGTGATAATTTCCCCAGGAATCATAATAAATTCAAAAATTAACGAATTGGATTATGTACTGTTACTAACTTTGTGCCATCAGGAAAAGTTGCTTCTACCTGTACGTCATGCACCATTTCAGGTATACCTTCCATGACATCATCCCGCGTCAATAGAGTTGTACCATAACTCATTAATTCAGCTACAGTTTGCCCATCCCTTGCACCTTCTAAAATGGCAGCAGAAATATAAGCGATCGCTTCAGGATAATTCAGTTTTAAACCCCTTCCTTTACGTCTTTCTGCTAATAAAGCAGCTGTAAAAATTAATAGCTTATCTTTTTCCTGCGGCGTCAATTGCATTCTTACCTCTTCCTTCGCGTCCTTCGCGCCTTCGTGGTTCGTTCAAAGCTGCCACACTCTTGGTATACAACAATTACCACGATTCAAAAAAGAAACTCGCAGCATCTGCCAAACATTAATAAACCAGTTTCTCACCTCAGACGTAGAAGCACCGCGATATCGACACAATAATCCATGTTGTAATCGGCTAGCACCCGCTTCTCCTTCCCCATTCCATAAATTTCGCGTTTTTTCGACAATTTCTGCTGAAACTGCACCACCAACCCAAACTAGACTACCTACTATTGGTTTTCCAGCCAAACCGTGGGGGCTGTGGAAAATTTCTTCGCTACCCCGTAACCATTGCCGATCAATCCATAAAGGAATACCTTCTTGCCAAATTTCTGTGTGCGATCGCCATTCTCCTTGCAAGAATTTTTCTCCTCTAGCACTGCGACCAAATCGGGTAATTTCCCAGCCTAACCAACTGCCCCCGGTTGCTAATTCTACCCGTAAATCTTGCCGATAAATCGCGTCGTTAAATAAAATTGTCTCTTGCGGCAACCATTCTAAACAAGCACCAGCATCAACTTGCATTTGGATGGTTTGTCTAGCTTGTAAGCCATTGCTGCGGTATATCTTGCTTGCAGCAGCTGTAGTGATTAAGGCTTGGGTTTGGGGTTGGAGGTGGATGTTAGAGGATAAGCGATCGCCTCCCACCATTCCCCCAGCCGTGTGTAAAATGACGCTATGACAAACTTTTTCCCCTTCTGGGTAAAATGGGCGTTGTACCTTCAGGGGCGCTTGCTGGTGATTGTAAATTAATTGGGTTTTACCCTGGCGATCGGCATAGACTAAATTAAGTTTGCCATGCCAACCTTCTGCTACTTGCGGATTGCAGGTCATTTATAAATTCAAGATTAAACTTCAGATACCTTATGTTTATTTAATGCATTCTTTGCTACTTTACTTGCAATTTATCATTGTTTTCACCAAGGTGTACGCTAGTGCGATAGACCATATAGACAAAACCACTTTCATCAAAAGCTAGATTATTTGCAACCAATAGCTGAACAATTTAACTATCCTTTAGTTGTATGTCAGTAGTCAATTCATGGGACGGCTAGCTGGCTTGAGCTACATACAGATTATCAAAATCTTAAAAACCTTTGGCTTTGTTTTTCATCGTCAAGCCGTAGGGAGTCATGAAATCTGGTTTAATCCTGAAACTAATCGTTACACTACTATTCCCAAAATCATTCTGATGATATGCCAGAAGGAACATTACGTGCAATTTTAAAGCAAGCTGCTATTGAACCTGAAGATTTTCTTAACCGCTGTTAGTAATAAAGGGCGTTTGTATTCATTTTGATTAAGCTTGTTCCTGCTATTCTAACTAAGCTACCAAATCAGCAACTTCCGAAAAATCAAGCAAATCTTCTCCCAACTCCTTTAACTGTTCAGCAGATAAATTCCGAACCTGTTCAACTAATGATGCATCAATATCACCAAAGCGCCGTTTAAGCTGACGACTAATCACTTTCAACGCTTCCTTTTGAAGGATATAACGATATATTGATAAATTACAGATTCTTTCATAATATCCTCCCACAAAAATTGCCGAGCCAAATCTTTTAAAACTCAAACCTGCGAGAAGTTCTATACAACCTGAAATATAAAATCAAAAATATTTTTATACTGCACCTTGGCGAATCATTTCAAAACCATATACATAGATATCCGCAAATTTATAGCGTTGTTCTTTTTCGCGCCATTCAATAATGCCAATTTCACTTAAAAAAGAAGCAAATTCTTCAAAATATGCAATATCATGTGCTGAATCTTGCCATATAGTATGTAATTCATCTTGAGTTAAAAAGGCTGATTTAAGCTTGAGGGATTCAAAAAAATTAGCCAAATCAGGATATTCCTCTCGGATTTCATCACAGCGTTTTTCTGATGCTTTCTTCAACCCGAATTCTAAAGCTTTACTTCGCAGTAAGCGGTCAGTAGGTGGTTGAATTGATGATTTTCCTTTATAGCTTAATTCTTGCTCTTTTGCTCCTTCTAATAATATGCTTAAACTTCGAGGAAAGGTAGTACCACTTGAGTCTGTTAATCTTTCATAAACCCATCTGGATACATATTTAGCTTTGTCTCCTGTTCTCCGACGACTTCCCCAAAGTAATTCTAAAGCTTTATCAATCACTTCTTCACCAGCTTGATCAATACTTTCAACAGCAATAGGAGAGAATTTATCAACCAAGTTCTTGAAATCTTGAGACTGTATTACTTGGCGCAGTGCTAATCGTAAAAAATCAACCCTAGTCCATTGTAATAGAATATCGCGTCCATTGAAATGACTTCTGTTGTCAAAAATTAAGCGATTCCATATATCTTCTCTCAAGAAAACTTTAAACCTAATTGCTGTTAATCTGTTGGCATAACAAGACTGAATCAATTGAAATAAGCCCGTGATTGCTTGCTGTCTTACTTCTCCTGCTTGACGAAAGTCTTCATCTAAATCATCGTAAAGAAACCACAGTTTTTGAGATTTATCTTTAGCTTCTTGATGAATTATGTTTATGGCATCTTTGACGATAAGCCGTAGATCAGAATGAGTAGACAGTTGTAGTAAAGCTTGGGTAGATTCATACTGCCAGCCTTCTGTAGATAACTTATTAATAATTTCTTTCAATCGGCTAAATTTATTATTTCTAGGAAATTTAAATAATTTTTCTTGATGACATCTCAGCAGTAAATAAGCTCTCCAAAAAGATTCCCATGTTCCATCATTTTGCTGCAAATGCCGATGGATGACTTGGAATTCATCACGAGAGGGACGGCTTTCCTTAAATCTACCATGTGCTGACAAAAATACAGTATTATCTAATCGTCCATGAGCCAGTTTTTGACCAACGCTTTTGTGTTTTAGAAAAAGCGAATACAGAGCAGTTTTACCTGTTCCTTTTCGTCCTCTTATCAAACAGGTAGTATCATCTAAGAATTTTTCAAAATCAGTGGTACGCTGAAATATTAGACCCAAATGTTCTGTATCAGCAGCATTTACTTCAGGAAATTGCAGGCTTTCAATAATAGTCCAGCGTTTTTCTGAGTTAGCTAAAACATTTTTGCGTTGGAGATCATCAGTTTCTTCATCAATCAAATTGGCAATTTTATTATAGTAATCTAGTAAAGCTGGAACAGGATAGTTTTCAGCCAAAGCAATTAGGTGTATGTAAGGAACTACTAAAGGTTCCTCTATTTTTGATTGATAATTATCTATGTCTTCCTCGTTATTATTTTCATTATTTACGATTTTTATCCTTTCAAACAAAGATTTGCAAATTTCTGTTACTTTAGATAAGCCTATTTTAGTAATATCAGGTACAGGAGAAAAAACAAAATTAATTGATAATTTTTTCAGGCTTTGAAGCGATTGTAAAAGTAGTTCTATGCCCTGTTTATTTTGTTCATTAGGGAAAAGGAAAATGATTGCTTCGTCGGCAGCTTGGATTAATGATAAAGCTCCCCATTGATTAATTCCGGTTCTCGAATCAATTAAGAGAATATCTGGTTTTAATTGTTCATAAATTTCACGTTTGAAAACAGACCAAAGACTTTGATCTCCATCAATAACGGTAGTAGCATGGAGATCATCAACCTTAGAAACATAATCAAGATTAAGAAAACCAGCAGGAACAACAAATAATCTCCCTGTAGCGTTCGGTATTCTCACTTCACCAAATATTTCTGCAATTGAAATATTTGCCTCTATTCCTTCTGGTAAGTAGGAACGCTCATAAAAATAGTCAACAATTCCATATTTTGGTTGTGGTTTGAGGTTAAATGCTGTACTCAAACCCGGTGCTTCTAAATCTAAATCAACAGCTACAACTTTACGTCCCCGCATTGCTAAAATCCAAGCAACATGAGTTAATGCTGTAGTGCGTCCTACTCCTCCTTTAAAGGAATAAAATGTCACTGTCCTGGGTAAACTAGGTTCGCGCTGGGGTGTGGTTAATTGATTTTGCGGATTTGCTGCTTGGATAGCTAAATCTTGCCAAGTTTTTACTGAGACTGAACTTAAAACCTGTGGTGGTGAAAGATTCAGCGACTGCGCTTCTTGAAGCGTATATAAGGAGAGAAATCCAGGAGATAAATGAGGGACGTAAGATTTAAGTAAGCCTGAGATTTGCTCTTTACGCTGGGGAGTAGATAAACTAATAAAGCGATCGCTTACAATAGTCAAATTCAATAAACCTGATGTAGAAATATTTAAATCAACCCATTCTTGTGAATTATGCACATATTGATTTGTAATTTCCTGCTTTAGCAAAACCTGCCAATTTTCATGCATTTGACCACCTCTTTAAAGTTGAGTAGTTTGTTTCTGTAACCACCCTTTGAGATTCCGATAAGCTTTTAACCAGCGTTTGTAACTTTCATCATTAGGCTCAAGGCCACAATAACGCATATCTATAAAATTTTGGCTATTAGGGTTTTCCACTTCATTAAGCCATTTTCGCACTTCAGGAAAATTAGCAATTCTAGATTTAAGTCGATTGTGCCGATTTAATGCTTCTATGTAACTATGTCCCGGATTAGTAATAGTATGCCCAGGATTAGTAGAATCTGTCTTCCATTCCTGAGTTGCACCCTTTGCTAAGGTAGCAAAAATCATTGCTTTTAATAAACACTCAATGGTTACACCTCCAAAGTGCATAGCGGCTACTCTTCTTTCCGATTCCTTTTTACATAATATTTCAGTATCAAGATGACGTTGCATAAAAGCGGCTTGGTAATCTTCCATTTCGTTATTTTCTCCTTTTAAACACCTGAATCTTGACACAAAAAAATAGCTGCTTCCTTTGCGGAGGCAGCTATTTTTACAAATTATGTAACTACAAAGTATTAGTAATCGAAGTCGCCGCCGCCAGCACCAGCGCCAGCAGGAGCGCTATCCTTAGGCTCAGGCTTGTCAACTATAATACATTCGGTTGTCAACACCATACCAGCGATCGAAGCAGCGTTTTGCAGAGCAGAACGAGTCACTTTAGCAGGATCAACAATACCAGCCTCTAACAAATCGACGAATTCGTTTGTCGCAGCGTTGTAGCCAACGTTGAATTCTTTCTCTTTCACACGTTCAGCAATAACAGCACCATTCTGACCGGCGTTTTCAGCAATCCGCTTCAGAGGTGCAGGTAAGGCGCGAACAACAATCAAAGCACCAATCAACTCTTCATCTTTAAGATTGCTCTTTGCCCAAACTTCCAATTCAGGAGCGAGGTGAGCCAGAGTTGTACCACCGCCAGGAACAATACCTTCTTCCACAGCAGCTTTAGTAGCATTGATAGCGTCTTCTAGACGCAACTTCTTGTCTTTCATTTCGGTTTCGGTCGCTGCACCCACTTTCACTACAGCGACACCACCAGAGAGTTTAGCAAGACGCTCTTGTAATTTCTCTTTGTCGTAAGAAGATTCGGTTTCATCGATTTGACGACGAATCTGTTCTACACGAGCCTTAACAGCAGCTTCGTTACCTTCGGCAACAATTGTGGTGCTGTCCTTGGTGATGGTGATCCGGCGAGCTTTACCCAGGCTATCCAGCTTGGTGTTATCTAGCTTCAGACCAGCATCTTCGGTGATTAGTTGACCACCAGTTAAAACAGCGATGTCTTCTAGTAGTGCTTTGCGGCGATCGCCAAAGCCAGGAGCCTTAACAGCAGCCACGTTGAGTACACCGCGTAAACGGTTTACTACCAAGGTTGCCAAAGCTTCTTTTTCAATATCTTCGGCGATAATCACCAAAGGACGACCAGCACGAGCTACTTGCTCTAACACTGGTACAAGGTCTTGTACCAAAGCGATTTTCTTATCGGTCAGCAGTATGAAAGGCTCATCAAAAACCGCTTCCATCCGCTCAGGGTCGGTAGCGAAATAAGGAGAGATGTAGCCTTTGTCAAAGCGCATCCCTTCAGTGATTTCCAACTCGGTGAACATAGATTTCCCTTCTTCTAGGGAAATTACGCCTTCCTTGCCCACCTTGTCCATTGCTTGGGCAATCATCTGACCAACTTCTTCGTCATTACCAGCCGAGATCGCACCAACTTGGGCAATGGCTTTGGAATCTTCCACTGGACGGGCGTGTTCAGCAATTTTTTCTACCAAGAAGGCAGTAGCTTTGTCAATACCGCGCTTCAGGGAAATTGCGTTAGCACCAGCTGCAACGTTCCGCAAGCCTTCTTTGACGATCGCATGAGCTAAAACGGTAGCAGTGGTGGTGCCATCGCCCGCAGCATCGTTGGTCTTAGAAGCAGCTTGACGAATCAAAGCTACACCAGTGTTTTCAATATGATCTTCTAATTCGATTTCTTTAGCGATCGTTACACCGTCATTAACGATTTGCGGTGCGCCAAATTTCTTTTCTAGGACTACGTTACGACCTTTGGGGCCAAGGGTAACAGCTACAGCCTCAGCCAGGATGTCAATGCCTCGTTCTAAGGCGCGACGGGCGTTTTCGTTGTAGATAATGCGCTTTGCCATAATTTATTGTTAGTTGTCCTTTGTCATTTGTTTTTTGTTCTTTGTCATTTGTCATTTGTCCTTTGTCATTGGCTAATGACTAATGACCAATGACTAATGACCACTAGATAACGACTGCTAAAATATCTTTTTCAGAAAGCAGTACATATTCTTCGGTGCCGAGTTTGATGTCAGTGCCAGCGTACTTCGAGTACAGCACCTTATCGCCGACTTTGATTTCCAATTCCTGACGGTTTCCGTCGTCATTACGCTTGCCAGGACCAAGAGCCACTACTTCCCCTACCTGGGGCTTTTCCTTGGCGGTATCGGGCAAATACAGACCACCTGCGGTCTTTTCCTCAGAGGCGTTCACTTTTACGAAAACGCGATCGCCTAAAGGTTTAACTGTAGAAACGCTTAGAGATAAAGCTGCCATATTATTTCTTTCCTTTATAGATTAGCACTCTCAACTCCTGAGTGCTAATCTACCGAAAAATAGCGTCCAATGGCAAGAATTCTTTGAGTACGGGTTCCCGAACTAGAGCCTTAGAGATGTACTTAAGTATAAATGCCTAATTATTTATACCTTTCGGGTTTTGTTCTGTAAGTTACGAAGAGAGTAGGGAGTTAGGAGTTAGGAGAATTCTTATTCCCATTTCCCATTCCCCATTTCCCATTCCCCATTCCCCATTCCCCGGTCTCCATTTCCTTCTATTTCCAAAGCTTGGAAATTTTTATAGAACAGTAATCAGGGAGCCGTTCGATAAGTAACAATACAGTGATCCAGTCTAGCCATCAAATCCCCAAAGCCGCTAAGTCTCTAGAACATAAAGCCCTGAGTAATTGTGTAGAAACTTTAGGACTTGCAAAAATTCAGAGGCACATTTTTATTTGCGCTGACCAGACAATTGCTAGTTGCTGCTCAAAACGAGCTAGTCTGGAATCCTGGGAATACTTAAAAAAGCGACTTAAAGAGTTAAAATTTGATGAGCCGCAACAGAGTCATCCCATTTGCGTCTATAGAACTAAAAGCCAACTGCTTGCGTGTTTGTTGTTCTGGACTCATAATGGTGGTTTACACTGATGGTGTCTGATATCGCCAAGTAAGCCCGGAAGTTATTGAGCGGATCATCCAAGAACACTTAATAGGCAATAAGGTGGTAGAGGAATATGCATTTTTAACCCATCCTTTGCCAGAAACTTCCCTAGTTTCTTGTGAACACCTCATAGAGGCTTAACAACCGAAGGATATGGTACAGCAGTAAGCTTTAAGAAAGTGCGGGTTGGTTTTGAGGTAGGGTCATCTTTAAGCCAATACTTACTTGTGAGTCAGAAGGATTATTATTTAATCAGTGTTTTTTCGCCCGTCACTTTCAATGCGATATATAATAGCGCATTATAGATACTACTGCTATACGTATCCTTGCTGGACTTTTGCTATCGAGCTACTAGTCTCTTGAAAGTGCTCGGCATTTTTGAGGTTTCGAGACAGCAAAGGCAAGTTAAGTAGGAAAAAGGACAACATCTCGAAATAACCCACGATAGAGGATAAATATTCAAGACTTTGATGGACCGAAGCGCGACAAGTGCCACTGCTATGAAAGAGCCCAGCATGAAAGATCACAAACGACTTCTATTGATTGATGATGACCCTAACCTCATCTTGCTGGTGAAGGATTACTTAGAATTCCGGGGATACGAAGTCATCACCGCCGAAAATGGACGTGAAGCTCTGGAAATTTTAGAGCAAGATGTTCCAGACATGATTATCTGCGACGTGATGATGCCGGAAATGGACGGATATACTTTTGTGGAACAAGTCCGGCAAAACGAACGCACCAGTTGGATTCCGGTTCTTTTCCTTTCAGCTAAGGGACAAAGTGCAGACCGAGTTAAGGGTCTGAATAAAGGTGCTGATGTTTATATGGTCAAACCCTTTGAACCAGAAGAACTCGTAGCGCAAGTTGAATCCTCGCTGAAACAAACTATCCGTTGGAAAGAACACCAAGCTAAAGGAGGCGAAAACGGTTCCCGTATCCAGGTTCCCTTCGATGTGCAATTAACCCCAACCGAACTGAAAGTAGTCCAGTTTGTCGCTAGGGGTTTAGCTAACCGGGAAATTGCTGAAGAACTAAATGTTAGTCAGCGCACGGTTGAAAGCCATGTGTCCAATATGTTGGGCAAAACCAATCTCCACAACCGCACTGAACTAGCGCGGTGGGCGATTGAAAATCAAATGGCCTAAACAAAGTTAAGAGTTAAAAGTTAGGAGTTACGAATTATGAATTTTTTAACTTCTAACTCCTAACTCCTAACTAAGATTTACCAACCATCTTCTTCAGGGCTGGATTGGTGCAAAACTTCTAAATCCAGTTCATCCAGGTAAGTTAGGGCGCTTTCAATCTGAGAAACAGTACCTCGCAGTTCCAGATCGAAGCAGCTATATTGTGGCACGTTTGCGCTTACCTGAGCATCAGCAATAATCACTGTGATGCCATAGTGAGAAACCAGTCGTGAAATGACTGGTTCCTCATGTAAGTCTTTAGGAATGCGAACTTGGATACGAGTTTGGGTGCGTCTATTATCTAAAATATCTGTATTAGATTTTACTTGTTTATTTGGAATTGCCATTCTAGCTTCCTACTCGACTTCTGGGATGAGGTTTTACTTTCCACAATTCTTTTAACACTAGCGTCACTTATCCCACGCAGGCAAGCAAGAAAGTATTTGCCTTGGCAAACAATTAATCTAGATGTAGTAAATGTGAATAATTCCTCATAATTCGGTAGTTATGAGGTTAATTGTCGTTTTATGGCGGTCTTTGAGCAAATTGAATATAGCCAATCTGTAGGGTTACAACAATTGTTGTAACCCTAATTTATTGTGTATAAGATTTAATACTGAAGTTATAACTGCTATATATGTTACTTCGTCAAAGTTTTAGGGAACTCTGTTAATAGAACGTTATAGGTTTAACCCTCTGTTTAGATATCAATAAAAATCGATTCTTTAGGATATTTACTTCTGTGTAATGACCTATTGCATAAATTCCCATTGTCCAAAACCTGTTGACCCGGTGAATGCAAACAACCTTATTTGCCGTAACTGTGGGTCAGAAATACTGTTGCAAGGACGCTATCGGGTAATCAAACAACTAGGACAAGGTGGCTTTGGTAACACTTTTGAAGTTGACGAGTGTGGGAAAACTAAAGTTTTAAAAGTGCTGACTGAGAAGAACCCCAAAGCCATTGAACTGTTTCAACAGGAAGCAAAGGTTTTGAGTCAGCTAAACAGTGCAGGTATTCCCAAGGTAGAACCAGATGGTTATTTTACTGTTTTACCTAAAAATAGCTCTGTACCATTGCACTGTTTAGCAATGGAGAAAATTGAAGGCGTAAATTTAGAGCAATGGATGGAATTTCGTAATTATCAACGTATTTCTGAAGCTAAAGCTCTCAATTGGCTAAAACAACTTGTAGAAATTCTTGCTTTAGTACACGCTCATCAATATTTTCACCGTGATATTAAGCCTCAGAATATCATGCTGCGACCAAGTGGCCAGCTTGTCTTAATTGATTTTGGTGCAGTTCGACAAGTCACGACAACCATTTTGGCGGGAAATTCCCATACCAGAATTATTTCACAAGGCTATTCACCGCCAGAACAACAAAACGGTTATTCAGTACAGCAGTCAGACTTTTTTGCATTGGGACGGACTTTTATTTTTCTGCTCACAGGTAAGGAACCCCAGGATAAAGAAATTTATGACCCTCTGACTAACGAGTTGCACTGGCGAAAATCTGCACTCAATATTTCTCCCCTTTTGGCAGATTTAATCGACCATTTGATGGCTCCTACTGCAAATCATCGTCCTCAAAATACGCAAGTGATTTTGCAGAAGTTGAACGAAATTGAAAAAGCGTTACAAATGCCTAGAATACTATGGCAAAAAACGGCAATTCAATCAACCAATGGGTCTAAATCTACTGCGTCATCTAGTTCTGTAGCTACTGTATCAGTCGGTAGAGCTAAATCAGTCAATGTGTCTTCTAGCCAGACTCAGAAAAGGCAAAAACTTTGGCAAGTTTTCATTGGTTTAGGACTGGGATGTTTTGCTGTTGTTACTGCGGCTATTAATCAACCAAACACCAAAAATCCGGTTTCTGTTTCTCCTGTAGAAAATGTTCCGGTAGCTATTCCTAGCCCAGTTCGCTCACCAGTTACCAAAGTTTATGAAACCCCAATAAACGCTCAACCCACAATAAGCCCTCTTACTTCGCCTACGTCTGACAAAATAGAAATCCAAAAAACTCAAACAGAGGAGATAGAAAAACAAAAACTTCAGGCTGCTTTGAAAGCGGAGGAAGAGAGACAAGCAGCTATTAGAAAAGAAGCTGCTGTTAGAACAGCAAGAGAGCAGTTAGAAGCTGTGATAAGGGAAAGAAGAGAGATGAGGGAAAGAAGAGAGCAGTTAAATGCTGATATAACGGAAAGGGCTTTAATAACACAAAAAAGGCAACAAGCCGATAAACAGCAACAGACAAAAATTAGCCTTGAAAAAGCTAAACAAGTTTATTTGCAAACTAAGGAGCAACTAAAAACAACTGTAACAACCTCAAATCAACGGCAATTACCGCCTAAGCAACAAGTTACAACAGAACGACCAAAAAATACAGTAGATATAAATAATGATAGGGCTAATATCCCTAATCCTTGGGAATCTACATATCCAATTCCTAAAGCTTCCGATGAATTAGAACAAGTAATAAGATGTAATTAGCAAAATTTTAAGGAGTGAGATTATGCGCGAATCAGTCATTTATCAACAAATCCTAGAAGAAGGCGAAGCTAAAGGTAAAGCAGAAGGTGAAGCCAAAGGTAAAGCAGAAACAACAAGAAAGTTGGCTTTAAATTTATTGCGAATTGGAATGAGTTTAGAACAAATTGCTCAAGTTACTGAATTATCTATTGAGCAAGTTCAAGTTTTACAAGAGGAGATTCAAAAATCTTAATTTTAATTAACAGTTTTAGAAAATACGTTGGCTATACAAACAAAACCCGCATTCGCGGGTTTCAAAGTTTTTATTAATCCGCGCAGACGGAATTGGTTTGTGTAGACGCGATACCAGGTCTAAAATTTAAACTAAAACTCAGCACTTTGTGGTGTACGCGGGAACGGAATCACATCACGAATATTTCCCATCCCCGTCATAAATTGCACAAGTCGTTCAAAACCCAACCCAAAACCAGCATGTGGAACAGTACCGTAACGACGCAAATCCAGATACCACCACAAATCTTCTGGGTTTAATCCTTGCGCTAACACGCGGCGTTCTAATACTTCTAAACGTTCTTCGCGCTGGGAACCGCCGACAATTTCGCCAATTTTGGGTGCGAGAATATCCATTGCGCGGACGGTTTTTTCATCGTCGTTCGAGCGCATATAAAAAGCTTTAATTTGCGCTGGATAATCTGTAACGATCGCAGGCTTTTTAAATAATTGTTCAGCTAGATACCGTTCGTGTTCTGATTGTAAATCTAAACCCCAACTTACAGGATATTCAAATTTAACATCAGCTTTTTCTAAAAGTGCGATCGCTTCTGTATAAGTTAAGCGTTCAAACTGATTATTAATAATATTTTCGGCTGTTGCTAACACAGATTTATCAATGCGTTCATTGAAAAATTCCATATCTTCTGGGCAAGTTTCCAATACATATTTAAAAATGTGTTTGAGAAACGCCTCAGCTAAATCCATATCGCCTTCTAAGTCACAAAAAGCCATTTCTGGCTCAACCATCCAAAATTCTGCTAGGTGGCGGGAGGTGTTGGAATTTTCTGCACGGAAGGTAGGGCCAAAGGTGTAGACATTACTAAACGCCATCGCCATAACTTCCGCTTCCAACTGGCCGCTAACTGTTAAATATGTGGGTTTAGCAAAAAAGTCTTGACTGTAATCTACTGCTTGGTTTTCTGTGCGGGGAATATTCTTTAAATCTAAACTGGTAACACTAAACAGTTCACCAGCGCCTTCGCAATCGCTAGCAGTGATGATGGGTGTATGTACCCACAAAAAGCCTCTTTGTTGGAAAAATTGGTGAATTGCTGTCGAACAAGCATTTCTGACGCGGAAAACTGCACCGAAGGAATTAGTTCGCGATCGCAAATGTCCAATGGTTCGCAGAAACTCAAAGGAATGGCGTTTCTTTTGCAGAGGATATGTATCGGGATCAGCTTCTCCGTAAACTTTCACGGACTCGGCTTTCAACTCAATTCGCTGTCCTTTACCCAGAGAAGCCACCAGTACACCTGTAGCCTCAACAGCAGCACCTGTATTCAGTTTTTTCAATACAGCTTCGTAATCTGGCAAATCCTGATTTATGACGACTTGCAAATTAGCTAGTGATGAGCCGTCATTGACTTCAATAAAAGCAAACCCTTTCGACTCGCGTTTCGTCCGCACCCAGCCTTGCACTTGGAGGGACTCATCAGGTTGACCACTTCGCAATATTTCTGCAATCCGTCGATTTGCCATATTTTATAACTTATATTTCGTCAACGTAAGGAGTAGAGATATTAAAGAATATTAACCAGTTAACCCAATCCAAAATCCAAAATCTAAAATCCAAAATTGGCATTACCCAGCATAAGACTTTAATATCCAGCCTATGATAACGCCCATTCCACTAAAGCGGACGACTTGCCAGAAAGGTTTTTTGAGGCTACGCCAAGAAAATAACTGGCTTTCTAAGTTTAGTTCTAGCCTTTCCAACTGCTGTTGAATGTGCCGTAACTCTGCTTTGATTTCTGGTGTCTGAGATTTATTGTGCTTTAGTTGATCCCGGCGCTGTTGCCATTGTGCCTGTTGTTGGCGATCGCGCTGCACTTGATCGTAACGTTCTTTTAAGGATAGGAGCGATCGCTCTACTTCCTCTAGTTCTTGTTCAAAATCTGGTTCTGAATTTTCTGCTGACGGCTGTGATTGTTTTGGCGGCTTCATTTACAAGTAGTAAAGTAGAAGTAAATGCAAATGTGCCAATAGTTATGTCCCAATCTACCCAGCTGCCGAAAACCAGTCAACTGAATGAACTTAGTACTCTGGAACTAGCTCAAGCCCTCATGGAAAGACTGAGCATTTCCCCTAACGATTGGCATCGCCTCAAGTCTAACCGCAATTCTCGCGCTAATGAACAAGTGGCAGCAGCGATTGTGTATCTTTTAAAGAATGAGCCACAAGAAGCTCAAGCTAGATTAGAACAGGCAATTGGTTGGTTAGATCGCTCTATTTCTGCCCCTCCCTGTCCGTCTCATGGAAAAAGTTAGAAGTTAAGAGTTAGGAGTTATGAATTATTATTCAACTCCTAACTCCTAACTCCTAACTACCCTACCGTCGCAGAGATAATCCCCGGCGAGTTTCCATTTGTTTACAAAGTCTCAATTCTGTGCCTTTACGGTTCCACTCTACCTGATCAAAGATTTGATGCAGAAGACACAAACCACGACCATTTTCTGATTCATCTGGTGGGAGATAGTCTGTTGGTTCTTCTTCATTAGTAGATGAAGGCGTAAAACCGCTACCCTGGTCTGATATTATCCACCAATATTGATTATCTATTAAGGAAAAACGGACTACAACTGTCTTACTTGGATCAAGATTATTGCCATGTTTAGCTGCGTTTACTAGGGCTTCTTGAAGTCCTAGCCGCAGTTCTGCTTGTAACTTTGATGGGATTTCTGCCAACAGTAAATCTAATATTGGACAAAGGTAGAGGGTTGAGGCAAAACTAATAGTGCCCCAATAACGTGCAACTGGACGGAGTGAAATTGTAATCACAAGAGAAACCCCATAGCTTTCAGTTAGCTAGACATCAGTTTGCTATTACAGGCACCCTGATAAAATTGAGGTGGTCATGCTGCCTTCAAACTTGCGTCTTTAAAACTAAATTTTGAAAATGCTAGGGAGCATTAGCTTTATAGTATGAGTTGGGATTGTTTAGAGATTTAACGGCTGTAATACTTTTGATAATGATTAAGCAACTTAAAAAGATGCTAGTAATTTGACAGAGTATTGGCATACTCTAGTTAATTGCCGATTCGTCATTTACACAATCCAATTCATATTTCTAAAAACCTATGCAGCTTGAATTTATTTAAACAAAATGAATTTTTATTTTTGCCTTAATTCAATTTTAGCATCTTTAGTATGCACTAGACTAAAAATTTCAAATTTCAGTTTTTGTAAAGGAATTACTATCCTTGTGCAAATCTGATAGCACAAGAAAGGCGGCAGCTTCAACATGAGCCGTTTGAGGAAAAAAATCAGCAGGTTGTACCCGTGTGATAGTATATTGCCCATCTTGACAAAGCAATTTCAGGTCGCGGGCGAGTGTGGCTACTTTACAACTGACGTAAACGATCCGAGATGGTTTCAATTGCCGTAAAGTGTCAATGACAGCGCGATCGCACCCCTTACGTGGCGGATCGAGTATTACTACTTCTGGTATTGTGCCCATTTTTGGAAGCAATTTCTCTACTGCCCCGACTTGGAATGTTACATTATCAATTCCGTTGCGGTGGGCATTCAAAATAGCTTGTTCCACTGCTGCTGGTTGTACTTCTAATCCTGTAGCAATCCGTACTTTTTTGGCGAGTGGTAAAGTTAAAGTCCCAATACCACAGTAGGCATCAACTAGCAACTCATGCCCTTGAAGATTGAGTTCTGATTGAATTACCTGCAATAGTGCCTCTGCTGTTTCTGTATAAACTTGGAAAAATGTATCTGGGCGCACTTGAAATTCCAGTCCAGCAAAACTTTCACGCAGGTGTGGGACTCCAGCGATGCAACGGGTTTCTGATCCAAAGATAGCATTTGTGCGATCGCTATTGCGGTTGAGTGACACTCCTACTAACTGCGGATAACGCTTTAACCATTCCTGCGCTTGGGTTTCAATTCCTGATAAATTCCAGTCCTTTACCACCAAAGTCAGCAACATTTCTCCAGTGTGTCGGCCAATGCGTAAACCAAGATGGCGAATTTGTCCTTGGTGACGCTGTTCGTCATAGATTCGCCAACCTTGTTGTTGGATATCCTGCTTAACTTCGGCAAGCAAGGGATTTAATCGCGCGTCTTGGACTGGACATTGATTTAAATTAATTAATTGGTGACTACCTTTTTGGTAGTAACCAGCTTGTACCTGTCCTGTTGCCGATATGCCCAAAGGATATGTAGATTTATTACGGTAGCCTAAAGCAGAAGCGGCGGCGAGTACCGGATCTACCGGTGGTTGGACAAAACCGCCAATGCGCTCCATTGCTTGGATAACTTGATTTTTCTTGGCTACTAGCTGGTAATCATAATTAATGTGCTGCCACTGGCAACCACCGCACTTATCCGCCACAATACAACTGGGTCGGATACGGTGGGGAGATGGTTCCAATAGCTCGTGGAGCTTCCCGTGGCCGTATTTTGGTTTAACATGTACCAAGCGGACAATAGCGCGATCGCCTGGTACTGTATCTGGGACAAACACTACACGCTCATCAGCGCGTCCCACACCATCACCTGTATCACTCAGGTTAGCGATCGTCACTTCAATTAATTCACCCTGTTGCCAAATTATTTTAGTCATTAGTCATTAGTCATTGGTCATTTATTATTGGGCATGGGGCATTGGACATTAGTTATTGATTCTTCTTCCCCTGCCTCCCCTGCTCCCCCTGCTCCCCCACTCCCTAAAAAGATAAATTCAATACATAAGTAGCTCCTATCCCTTCACTTGTGTACCTCCAACTCGCTAAACTAACAGATAATATTTCAGGTGATTTCAATAATCATGACTGTAATTAGCCAAGTTATTCTCAAAGCCGACGACGAACTGCGTTATCCCAGCAGTGGCGAACTTAAAAACATCAAAGACTTTTTGGAAACCGGCGTACAACGGACGCGGATTGCGGCTACCTTAGCCGAAAACGAAAAAAAGATAGTTCAAGAAGCAACCAAACAACTTTGGCAGAAGCGTCCTGACTTTATCTCCCCCGGAGGTAATGCTTACGGCGAACGCCAACGCTCTCTATGTATCCGCGATTTTGGCTGGTACTTGCGTCTAATTACCTATGGTGTGCTTGCCGGCGATAAAGAGCCAATTGAAAAAATTGGTTTGATTGGTGTACGGGAAATGTACAACTCATTGGGCGTTCCCGTGCCTGGAATGGTAGAAGCGATCAATTCCCTCAAAACAGCCTCCCTTGGCTTACTGAGTGCAGAAGACGCTGCCGAAGCAGCACCTTACTTTGATTACATCATTCAAGCGATGTCTTAATACAAAGTGTGTGCTGGTCTAGGAGTATACTTCCGGTCTACTAGAGTGAGTGCAATAAGCGCTCGATAGGCATAAGATACCCAATTTGATCATACCTTCCCCACATTTGGTAGTGGCTATGGCTAAATCTCTGTCAAGTTACTAACCAGTTGTGGGGAAATTTATTTAAGTATAACTATGGGGTATTTCTTAGAGGATGCAGGACATACGGACATAAAAAACCGACAGTCCTTGATAAAGGCTGTCGGCTATTAAGTGTGTTCCCTATTAATGACTCGGCTAGAGTTCAGTTGTCATTAATTATGCCTAGCTAGCGATCGCAAAGTGACGATCCTAATCATAGATATGTGTGATTCTCGTCACTTGATTGTTACAAGTAAACTGCATATAGCAGAATAATTTCTGGGCATCAATAAATACCCGTAACTTTGAGTTAAGAATATATACGTTGGTAAATGCTTTTTCAGCTTTAGATGGAACAACACCAATTAGACATTTAAAGGTTAAAACACAAGATAGAGGGGAATTACAGCAGATTCCAAGTTAGTGAGGTACACAAGCTAAGTCTGTTACCCAGGTATAAAGCGTGTTTTACTTCTGAATTCTGAATTCTGCTTTAACAAATTTATGCCCCGTTTGCTAAAGTACTGTAGTAGAAAGAGCTATCTGCAAAGACAAATTTCTCAAAGCCACTGGTAGATAAGCTAATGGGGCTTTGATTGTTGTTGAAAGTAATATTGGCACTTTTAAGGATATTGTCAGAAATTACACCAGATACCAGCAATTGGGAGCGATTGAAAGCTCTCAGATCGAGGGTATCAAAACCGTCCCCGCCATCAACAGTTGCTTCCCCAAAGCCTTTGAAGTAGTCATCCCCAGTGCCCAAATCAATGCTAATGCCGCCACCAATAGAGACTTTTTGTTGAACTCCATCTAGGATACTGGTAGCGATAACAGAGTCATTGCCATCGCCAGTCTTGATGATTCCTTGTCCATAAATGCCGTATGCATTACCACCAATTGTTGCTGTAGCCTGTCCGGTAAGCTTGTCAGAACTTTTGTCGGTATCAATCACTCCATCGTTGACGATGCCATAGGCAGTGGCGTTTGTTCCAGAACTGTTCCCATAACCCGTAATCGTGTCATTGCCCCACCCTGTAGTGATGGTGCCGTCTTTAGTGTTCTGGATGCCGGTTCCAGCACCGACGTCGCCGATGCCGTCGGTAGTAAGGTTGCCGATGCCACCAGTACCAGTTCCGATAATCGTGTCTTCTTCGTCTCCTGTATCCAGTTTGCCACTGTTGGTGATGCCGATCCCAGTTCCGCCGTCTTTACGGGCGATTCCGCCGTTACCGCCAGTACCGATACCAGTGATTGTGTCTTCTCCGTCTCCTGCATTCAAACTGCCACTGTTAGCGATGCCTGTCCCAGCTGTCCCAGCTCCACCGTTGCCATCATTGTCGCCGTTGCTGCCAGTTCCTGTACCCGCGATCCTATCTTTTCCGTCCCCTACATTTAGAGTGCCACTGTTAGCGATGCCTGTGCCAGTAACGCTGATGACGTCGAAGTAGATAAAGTTGGGGATGCCAGTAGTACCGATACCGATGATTGTGTCTTCTCCGTTTCCTGCATTTAGAATGCCACTGTTAGCGATGCCGATCCCACTACCTGTGCCGTTGCTGACGCCGCCGTTGATGTCGTTGCCTCCAGTACCGATGCCAGTGATCGTGTCTTCTCCGTCTCCTGCATTCAGACTGCCATTGTTGCTGATGCTGATGCCTGTGCCAGTACCACCCCTACCATTGCCAACGCTACTGCCGCCGTTGCCGCCGATACCAGTACCTGTGATCGTGTCTTTTGCATTCCCTGTATTCAAACTACCACTGTTGGCGATGCCAGTCCCAGTTCCGCCGTCACCACCTCCCGCATTGCCAGTGGTGCCGCCGTTGCCGCCGATACCAGTACCTGTGATCGTGTCTTCTCTGTCTGCCGTATTCAGTTTGCCACTGTTGCTGATGCCGATACCATCTCCACCGGGGCCGCCACCGTTGCGGCCATCGCTGCCGTTGCCACCCGTACCAGTACTGGCGATCGTGTCTTCTCCGTCCCCTGTATTAAAATTGCCACTGTTGCTGATGCCTATCCCAGTTCCGCCGTAGCCCCTATTACCAAAAATATAGCCGCCATTGCCGCCCTTTCCTGTACCGACGATCCTATCTTTTCTATCCCCTGTATTAAAATTGCCACTGTTAATGATGCCTATCCCAGCTCCACCGACCCCGATTATGGCGCCCCCGTCGTCAGGATTTCCACCTCCGCTACTACCGCCATTGCCGCCTGTACCGATGCCAGTGATCGTGTCTTCTCCGTCCCCTGTATTTAAAGTGCCAGTATTGGTGATGCCAGTTCCAGCTCCACCGTCACCAGGGATTAGCATACTTTCGTTAGTCCTGCCACCGTTGCCGCCCTGACCAGTGCCTGTAATCGTGTCTTGTCCGTTCCCTGTATTCAGACTGCCACTATTGGTGATGCCGATCGCACTACCACCATCGCCGCCGTTGCCACCGATGCCACCGTTGCCGCCAGTACCTGTACCCGCGATCGCGTCGTTTCGGTTCTCTGTATTCAGACTGCCAGTATTGGTGATGCCGATCGCACTACCACCATCGCCTCCAGGAGCTAGTTCAATGCCCTTGCCGCCGTTGCTGCCAGTACCAGTACCTCCGATCGTGTCTTCTCCATCGCCTGCATTCAGTTTGCCACTATTGGAAATGCCTTTCCCACTACCGCCGTTGCTGCTACCTTCGAGGTCGTTTGTGCCTGTAGCGATGCCAGTAATCGTGTCTTTTCCTGAGCGGGTACAAATGAAACCTCCAGTTAAAATATCAATGCCAATTGCCACGGATACATTTAACTGTTCCCCGGTTAAAGTGTCGGAACCACTAGTGCCAATGAAATTTGGTGGAACGGTAAGTCTAGGCATAATCAAAATCCTCTGAATTAGGCTTGAATACCCACATTGATCTAGGTGCGTAGGCGTAGTCCGCCGCAGGCATTGCGTTCAGAATAATGGCTCGTCTGACAGACTTATAGCCATTTCCGTAACCTGGAAATTATTTATGTACGTTACAACAAAATAAAATTTTATTACTATACAATTCTCAGTACAATTACTACTATTTTAGTATTTAATACAATTTATCTTTAGACGTATTACGAATATTTATTAACTAAATCTATTTATTTTAGTTAATCTTTAGCATTTAACCATGAACCATCCTAGAACTGAACCTACAGGGCAAGTAAATCGATAGAATAATGCTCTGTACAATTGGTGCATTATTTCCATGACCGCCACATCTCCTGCTTTCTCCCCTCAAGAAATCGCTGCTGAAGGTCTTAAACCAGAAGAATACGCAGAAATTGTCCGTCGGTTAGGGCGTCATCCTAACAAAGCTGAACTGGGAATGTTTGGCGTGATGTGGTCAGAGCATTGCTGTTACAAAAATTCTCGACCTCTACTCAAACAATTTCCCACTGAGGGGCCCCGCATCCTCGTGGGGCCTGGTGAAAATGCTGGTGTTGTAGACTTAGGCGACGGACTCCAACTAGCTTTTAAGATTGAATCCCACAACCACCCATCAGCTGTAGAACCATTTCAAGGTGCAGCAACGGGAGTAGGTGGTATTCTCAGAGATATTTTTACAATGGGTGCGCGTCCCATTGCTCTATTAAATTCGCTGCGCTTCGGTTCCTTAGAAGATGCCAAAACTCAAAGGCTGTTCCAAGGGGTAGTGGCGGGAATTTCACATTATGGTAATTGCGTAGGAGTACCCACCATTGGTGGCGAAGTGTACTTTGACCCGGCTTATTCTGGTAATCCCCTGGTGAACGTTATGGCACTAGGATTAATGGAAACATCAGAAATCGTCAAATCTGGAGCATCTGGCTTAGGCAACCCCGTGCTTTATGTTGGTTCTACTACTGGGCGCGATGGTATGGGAGGCGCAAGTTTTGCCAGTGCAGAATTGAGCGATCAGTCAATAGACGATCGCCCTGCTGTGCAAGTGGGCGATCCATTTTTGGAAAAGTCGTTAATTGAAGCTTGTCTGGAAGCTTTTAAGACAGGTGCAGTTGTCGCCGCCCAGGATATGGGAGCAGCCGGTATCACCTGTTCTACTTCAGAGATGGCAGCAAAAGGCGGTGTGGGAATTGAACTAGATTTAGATAAAATTCCCGCAAGAGAAAGGGGGATGGTTCCTTATGAATATTTGCTTTCGGAATCTCAAGAACGAATGCTCTTCGTTGCCCACAAAGGGCGTGAGCAGGAATTAATCGACATTTTTCACCGTTGGGGACTTCAAGCCGTTGTCGCAGGTACTGTCATCGCTGAACCCATCGTGCGGATTCTCTTTCAAGGTGAAGTTGCAGCAGAAATTCCCGCCGAGGCTTTGGCGGAGAATACCCCACTATATAACCGAGAGTTATTGACAGAACCCCCAGAATATGCACGTCAAGCTTGGGAATGGACACCTGATTCTTTACCTGCTTGCACAACTGCTGGAATAGAACTCCAAGGAGGCGTGCAAAGTTGGAATGATATTCTGTTAACTTTGCTCGATACACCCACGATCGCATCTAAAAACTGGGTATATCGTCAGTATGACCATCAAGTACAAAATAATACAGTAATACTGCCAGGTGGTGCAGATGCGGCTGTTATCCGTTTGCGCCCCCTAGAACAAATCCCCAATCTAAAATCCCAAATCCCAAATCTAAAATCAGGAGTGGCGGCAACAGTAGATTGCAATCCTCGTTATGTTTATCTTGATCCCTACGAAGGAGCTAAGGCAGTGGTGGCAGAAGCTGCACGCAATCTTAGCTGCGTGGGTGCAGAACCTCTAGCGGTGACGGATAACCTAAATTTTGGCTCTCCAGAAAAACCGATTGGTTACTGGCAATTGGCAGAAGCTTGTCGTGGTTTGGCAGAAGGTTGTCGAGAATTGGCAACACCCGTCACAGGCGGGAATGTCTCTTTATACAATGAAACCCTTGATTCTCAAGGTATTCCCCAACCCATTTATCCCACCCCAGTAGTGGGTATGGTGGGCTTGATTCCTGATATCACCAAAATTTGTGGTCAAGGTTGGCAAGCAGTCGGCGATGTGATTTATCTTCTCGGATTGCCTCTGGCATCCAAAATCAGTTTGGGAGCATCGGAGTATTTAGCCACCATCCACGGTACTGTTGCCGGAAAACCGCCACGGGTAGATTTTGACTTAGAACGTCGCGTCCAGAAAGTTTGTCGTGAAGGAATTCGTAATGGTTGGGTACGTTCAGCCCACGATTCTGCTGAGGGGGGATTAGCGATCGCAATAGCAGAATGTTGCATTTCTGGCAATCTTGGTGCGGAAATCTATTTGGAAATAGCAGCAACACAGTTAAACCGCTTAGACGAGGTGTTGTTTGCCGAAGGTGGTGCCAGAATTTTAGTTTCTGTAGCATCAGCACAGCAAGCAATTTGGGAATCATATTTACAGGAACATCTGGGTCAAGAGTGGCAAAAACTGGGCACAGTTCATAATTATGAGACGGGTTTGGGGGTTTTCACTACTGATAACCAAGCCTTAATCAAAGTTAGGATCGAAGATATGAACGATCGCTATTTCCACGCGATCGCTAGGCGTCTTGCCATCCATACCACTAACCCCAGTTAAACAAGTGAGGGGTTAGGAATAAACAGCATGATCCCTAACTCCCCACTCCTAACTTCTAACTCTTTTAGTAGCGTCTCTGATCATAATTACGGTACTGTTTTAATAGATGGTTAAAGATTTATTAAGAAAGCTACAACTATCTATAGACATAATCCCAGTGACTTGACCCCCCCCCACCAGGAGCAAAGCTAGCATGATTTCTATTCATTCTGTCACTTCGGATGAATACCCCGACCAGACCAACAACCCAATCAATAGTCATGAAAATCAGCCTGACAAGCCAGAAGAAGCTTGTGGTGTTTTTGGCATCTACGCACCAGGAGAAAACGTTGCTAAACTGACCTACTTTGGATTGTATGCCCTCCAGCATCGGGGTCAAGAATCAGCTGGTATTGCCACCTTTGAGGGTACACAAGTCCACCTCCACAAAGATATGGGCTTGGTGTCTCAAGTCTTTAATGAATCCATTTTGGATCAGTTGCCTGGTAGCCTTGCTGTTGGTCACACTCGTTATTCCACCACAGGTTCTAGCCGCAAAGTTAATGCCCAACCCGCAGTGCTGGAAACCCGTCTGGGTTCATTAGCTCTTGCACATAATGGCAATTTAGTCAATACAGTGCAATTACGTCAAGAGTTGCTTGAGAAAAAATGCAACTTAGTCACGACAACAGACTCAGAAATGATCGCTTTTGCGATCGCAGAAGCGATCAACGCTGGTGCAGATTGGCTAGAAGGTTCAATTCAGGCATTTCATCGTTGCCAAGGAGCCTTTAGTTTAGTTATTGGCACTCCTAACGGCGTTATGGGTGTTCGGGACACTAATGGCATTCGCCCTCTAGTAATTGGCACTTTGGCTGGTAATCCAGTCCGTTACGTTTTGGCTTCAGAGACTTGTGGCTTAGACATCATTGGAGCCGAATACCTGCGAGATGTAGAACCAGGTGAATTAGTTTGGATTACTGAAGAAGGTTTGGCTTCCTATCATTGGAGCCAAAAGCCCCAGAGGAAACTGTGTATCTTTGAGATGATTTACTTTGCTCGCCCTGATAGCGTCATGCACAACGAGAGTTTGTACAGCTATCGGATGCGCTTAGGACATCAACTAGCTAAAGAATCCTTTGTAGATGCCGATATTGTCTTTGGTGTTCCTGATTCAGGTATCCCTGCTGCGATCGGATTTTCCCAAGCTTCTGGTGTAGCTTACGGCGAAGGACTGATTAAAAATCGCTATGTTGGACGAACCTTTATTCAGCCAACCCAAACCATGCGCGAATCAGGTATTCGGATGAAACTCAACCCCCTCAAAGATGTGCTGGCGGGTAAACGAGTAATTATTGTTGATGACTCGATTGTGCGGGGTACTACCAGCCGTAAATTAGTCAAAACCTTGCGTGAAGCTGGTGCATTAGAAGTACACATGCGAATCTCTTCCCCACCAGTAACTCATCCCTGCTTCTATGGTATCGATACCGATTCTCAAGATCAGTTGATTGCTGCTACCAAGTCAGTAGCGGAAATTGCCAAGCAACTGGAAGTAGACAGCCTCGCCTATCTCAGTTGGGAAGGGATGCTAGAAGCAACACGAGAAGACACCAATAGTTTCTGCTCTGCCTGCTTTACTGGAGATTATCCCGTGGCGATTCCTGAGCAAGTGAAGCGTTCTAAATTAAGTTTAGAAAAGGTAGTGGTATAGGGAGTGGGGAGTGGGGAGATGAGAGGGAGAATAAAAAATTAACTCTTTCCCCTCTGCTCCCTGCTCCACTGCCTCTTCCCAATGCCCCATTTTCACTCAGGCTAAAATAGCTAAATCCCCTAACAAAGATGGTTTATGAACCAGCCAATATCTGAGAGAGTACGAACAAGCGAGTTTAAAGTTAGTTGCTACGTTGTTCAATGGTGATGAGTTGAACTCACCCATATTGCCTGATTTTAATTGTGCGATGTCTACGATGGGCTACGCCTACGCATCCTTGTTTAATTAACACAAGTTTGCAGAATTGCCGTAATTTTTTACTACTCGCAATTTTTAATAAATTGTGACGGACACAGGTGAAAGCGCAATGTCTCAGCAGTATTCAATTGAGCAAGTTCCTAAGAATCTAGATAAAATTTTTCAGCGAATTGAACAAGGCGAATCGGTACAAATTACGCAACAGGGGCAGCAAGTTGCTATGATTCTACCTGCGGCTGAATATCAGCGTTTGTTGCATAGAAAGCCGGGTTTTTGGAAATCTGTGGAGCGATTTCGTCAAGAACTCATGGAAGAAGGAACCGAGATTGATTCCGATGAGGTTTGGAAAGATGTACGCGACAAGTCTCCTGCACGAGAGATCGTCTTGTGAGCCGCTTTTTACTGGATACTAACGTCATCTCTGAGCCATTAAGGCTACAACCAAATCCAGCAGTTATCCAAAGGTTGCAACAGTATCAACGGGAATTTGGTATTGCTTCCGTTACTTGGCATGAATTGCTATTTGGTTGCTATCGTCTGTCCGCTTCTAAAAGGCCAGAGAGAATTGAGCAGTATCTCCTGCATATAGTCCAACCAAATATTTCTACCCTGCCCTATGATAACCTAGGAGCCGAATGGTTTGCTTTAGAAAGAGCGCGACTGGTAACTATAGGAAAAACTCCTGCATATCCAGATGGACAAATTGCAGCGATCGCAAAAGTAAATGGTCTGATTTTGGTAACAAATAACGTTTCAGACTATGCCGATTTTCAAGAACTTCAACTAGAGAATTGGTTTTATTAGTTGAGTAGGTTACTTTTTTGAAAATGGCAAAACTACTTTTAATTGCAGAGCAATTGCATCTTATTTACTTAATACAAGTTCACATAATTGGCTTAAGTGTGTTGTAAAAACTCAACCTTGGGCAATAATGGGTCAGTCACAATACCCACACCGCTAAAACCCCAGCGTTTGAGCAAGTTTCCTAACTGTGTACGTGGAATAGATTCCACAGAAAAGCGATTTGCCACTTCTGCTGCATGGGTGTTGAGATAGCTAAGGGCATCAAAGTTTTCCTGAAACAGCAATAAATAACCTGATGTTTCGGTGTCGGGACGAGCTATCAAATAATTACCGTCAGTTTTTGAGCGCACCAAGTAATAGACTTCGGACAGCATGGATATGAGGATGGGGAGAGTGGGGGAGCAGGGGAGGCAGGGGGAGAAGAATTAATAACCAATGCCCAATAACAAATGACAGATGACAAATGACAAATGACTAATTGAGATTTTCTAGGCGAATGCGTGGATCGGCGGCTTTTAACATTAAGTCCGCAATTAAATTACCAGCAATCAGCAAGACTGCGCCCATTACTAAGCTTGCCATTAACAAATATAAATCTTGAGCTTGTAAAGCTTGTAGAGTCAACCTCCCTAAACCGGGCCAGTTGAAGAAAAATTCGGCAATGAAAGCACCATTTAATAAACCAGCCAATTCAAAACCCAATAAGGTAATCAAAGGATTTATCGCATTGCGGAGTGCATGAACGTAGATAACGCGATTTTCTGGCAGTCCTTTGGCACGAGCCGTTTGGATGTAATCTTGACGCAGAACATCTAATAATTCGCCGCGAGTAATGCGTTGTAAACCAGCAAAACTAGTAATTGATAGGGCGATCGTCGGTAAAATCATGTGCCAGCCGATATCTAAGATTCTGCCAAACCACGACAGTTCCGAGTGATTAATGCTAGTCATGCTACCCACTGGGAAGAAGGGCGAGGTGATTTGGGCGAAAACCAGCAGCGCTAAGGCAGTGATGAAACTGGGAAAGCCTTGTCCGGCATAGCTAATTACCTGTAAAACCCGGTCTGATAGCTTATTTTGGTTAACAGCAGCAAAGATTCCCAGAGGGATGGCGATCGCCCATGTGACAATTAAAGATGCGATCGCTAATAGCAAAGTCGCTGGTACTCGTTCCCACAACAGCGATGCTACTGAACGTTGATAAATAAAACTAGTGCCAAAATCCCCTTTTGTCAAGATTCGCCATAGCCACAGCCCAAATTGTTCTGGCCAAGACTTATCCAAACCAAACTGCCGCTTGATTTGTTCAATTCTTTCTGGCGATATCTTCGGGTTTTGCCGCAGCGTATCTACATAATCTCCTGGAGCAAGTTGAATAATGAAAAACGATAAAGCTGACGCCAACAACAAAGTAAGTAGTGCCTGCAATACCCGCTTTCCCACATAAACAAAAGTTTCGTTCGTGACTAGCCTTATTAGCCAATCCCGACCTGTCTCCAATGAAATTCTCGTAGATGTCATTTGTCCTTTGTCCTTTGTCCTTTGTTATCTGTCATTGGTCATTTGTCCTTTGCTAATGACCAATGACAAATAACTAATATTCAATTAGAGAGATAATCGGTACGTCTGGCAGATATTTACGCCCTTCTAAATCCCGTAGCTCGATAATAAACCCAAATCCTACTAGTTCGCAGCCAATCTTTTGCACTAACTTTGCTGTTGCACTAGCAGTTCCACCTGTGGCAATCAAATCGTCCACAATTAAAACTCGGCTACCTTGGTGTAAACCGTCTTGATGCACTTCTAGGCAGTCCATACCATACTCTAGTTCATATTCAATTGAATGAACGGCTGCTGGTAACTTACCTTTTTTACGGACGGGAATAAAACCAGCTCCTACTTTATAAGCCAGGGGTGAACCAAAAATAAATCCCCTCGACTCTATACCAATGACATAATCCACCGTTATCCCAGCTTCGTTGCATTTTTGTGCTAGAAAGTCAATAGTGTAGCGCAGTCCCTCTGGATCGCGCAGCAGGGTAGTAATATCCCGAAATAAAATTCCGGGTTTAGGGAAATCTGGGATGTCACGAACGAGAGACTTCAAATCCATAAAATGGGGAGTAGGGAGTGGGGAGTGGGGAGTGGGAATGGGAGATGAGGGAGAAGAATTAATAATCAATGCCCAATGCCCAATGCCCAATGCCAAATTTCAGATACCTGAAAAATCGTACACTATAATGTCATACGCTGGGGGTCGAGGCTGAAGCTTCGCCCTTTATTGACGATAATTAGAATCTAAATCAAGCTATAAGAGGTATTGCACTAAATAAATGAGGTTAATTAAGTTATGTTTTAAAATTTTGATTTCAATATAGGGAAAACTTTGAGTAGAAAGAGTTAAGTAATGTATATATCAGGTGGTCATGCTATTGCTACAAGTCTAATGCTCAAGTCTTGGCTACCGATCTTAAATTTGTTTTATCTAGTCTGTTGAAACCGCATAAGGTATTTATAGAATGAATGTGTCAACAAGTTTAACGCCGTTCAACAGTCCAACTCAAGATTCACTGCCTATGGTTTTGGACACTTTGCCAGATCCTGCGATCGCTTCCAAAACGTGTCCTCGCAGAACCCGGTTGCAAATTGACCTGATTTTACTGGCAATTGAAGCTTTAGAGCTTGGTGGTTCGGAAGCAATCCTAACTTTTGCTCAAGAGTTGGATCTAAAAGGAATTGTTAAAGACAGGGTGAATTTATGGCGGATGCGTAGCTCTAATCCGCTACGAAGAGCGCACATGCGCCGTCCCTTAAGTATCATGGAAGCAAAAGCTCTGGTGGTCATTGCTTGCCACATAGCCCGGCGTTTAACTGTTGTGATTCGCCAGTTACTAATGATCTGTCAACAAATGGAAGAAAAGCAGATTCCATTAGAACAGAATTTGCGCCTATCTAATTACCTAGAGAGGTTTAGAGCGCATTTTAAGAGCCGGATGAATGCTCGACGTTCTGGTGTCCTGGCATTAACTTCTGATGCAAAATTAGATGAGCTAGCTATAAATTTGTTAGGACAATTACTATTTTGTACTGGTACAGCTGGAATGCAGCGATTCTGGATTAGTCTTTTTGACGGTGAAGTGGAATGAATATTCAACGTAAGTACAGTTTGCCTAATTGTACACTGCTTTTAGAAGGGTTAAGTGATATCACTAGGGCTGCACACTTCCAGGAAATGCGCCCGGAATTATCAATATTGGTAAATGCAGAATGTTATTTATCTGGTTATAACCAACCCCTAACGGGAGGGCGGGAATTTTTTGAAAGTTTGGTGAGGGCTGTTAGTGGCTATGCCCAAGAATTTTTAAGTAGTGTACCCAATCCGCAGGCACACAACCAGGAATCGGAGCTAGTAGAGTTTCGGAAAATTGACGGCAATCGACATAGGTTAATTATATATTCAGAAGGCGCTCCAGAGGGGTTCGATAACTCTAACAATTCCAAACGTCCGCCTATCGAAATAGATTTAAATACAGTACAGTTGTTTGATTTAGTGGAAGCAGTGGATCAGTTTTTTGCTGATACCCAAACTTTACCTGAACTTTCTTTAGAACTACAACCAGTTACCAGACGCTATGGCGGTGCTAGTCAGGCTGTAATCAGACAGGCTGTTCCTGCTGCTGTGGGTGTGTCAAGTTTAGCAGTAGCAGCGATCGCCTTTAACTTGATTCCACCTCCCGAAATGCGTCCACCGCAGCCTAAACCAGATGAGCAAACTAGCTCTCCAACAAACAATATTGCTGCTCCAGCATCAGCTGCTGCAACGCCTACACGAACACCCACAGCTAATACAAAGCCGCCAGTTAAAGATTTAGAAGCACTTTTAAATACAGTTCCAGAAATTACCGATCCATCCCAGTTGCGTTCATTAAATCGTCAAGTTTACAACCAAATTCATCCAGCTTGGACTAATCGCTCAGAATTACAACAGGATTTGATCTATCGTCTGGGTGTAGCTGCGGATGGAGCGATCGTCGGTTATAAAGCAGTGAATAAAGAGGCAAATATAGGAGTAGGGCAAACTCCTCTGCCTAACGTACTTTACAATCCAGCTAGCCGTCCTCCCATTTCTAATGAACCAATCGCTCAATTTCGAGTAGTGTTTACTACAAAAGGTGTGCTAGAAGTTAGCCCTTGGCGAGGATATGCTAGGACGCCAGAGGTAGTAGGTGCAAAAATTACTGACTCTAATATAGTCAAAGGTTTAAACCAAAAGCTTTATACTACAGTTCGCCAAAGCTGGAGTGGTACCCCCACCTTTACGCGAGATTTGAAATATCGGGTAGCAGTTAACAAAGATGGTGTAATTGCTGACTATGAACCACTCAACCAAGTAGCCTTTGACTATTTCCGCGAAACACCCCTTCCCAAGATGTTCAACGCGGTCTACGGTTCCAATGTAGCAGCTCCCAACAATAAAGAACCTCTCGCCCACTTCCAAGTAATATTTAGGCCTAGCGGCACGTTGGAAGTTGCTCCTTGGCAAGGATATCAATAATAATTGGGAACTGGGGATTGGTGGAAATTGGTAAGAGATAAGGTAGCAAACGTGAATTCTGCCCACCCTGTAATCTTTTGCCTTTTCCTTGTCCCCAGTCCCCAGTCCCCAGTCCCCAGTCCCCAGTCCCTAGTCCCCAGTCCCTAGTCCCCAGTCCCTAGTCCCCAGTCCCCAATTTACCTTGTAATCCGCCGCATATAATTCCCCCACAACTGAGCTGCTTGAGCGCTGCTACCAGATGTCGGGGAATTATTGTCGTTTCCCAGCCAAACACCAGTTACAAGCCGCCGACTGGGGATAAAGCCGATGAACCATAAGTCAACGTTTTTATCAGTTGTGCCTGTTTTCCCAGCTTCCCCCAGTCCAATGGCAGCACTACGACCAGTACCTCTGGTGACTACGCCACGCATTAAACCAGTCATTTCATCGGCTACACCATTTGACAGAACTCGTTTGTTGGCATCTGGATCTTGGTCGAAAGAGTAGATTACACGACAGGTTTTGATATCATTGCGATCGCGGCAATCACCACTGTCTAAAATTCGGTTAATGGCATGGGGAGGATTCCGTACACCACCATTACCAATAGCGCCAAAAGCACCAGTCATTTCCAAAACATTGACTACACTTTGACCTAGTACCAAGCCAGGAACTGGATCAAGGGTTGACTTGATTCCCAAATTCTGTGCCATAGCCACGACTTTATTTAGCCCGATTTCTCTGGCAACTCGTAGGGCGATAGGATTTTCTGAAAGAGCAAGCCCCGTGGCAATATCTAAAGTAGCGCCAGCACCAGCACGACAGGGTTTATAAGTAAAGCCTTGCCAAGTTAAAGGAGCGCAAGAATAACTTTTTGATTCTGAAAATCCCTGTTGAATAGCAGCCGTGTAAGCAAAGATTTTGAAGGTGGAACCTGGTTGTCTTTTGGCTTGAACAGCACGATTGAACTGACTTTTTCTGTAATCAGTCCCGCCCACCATTGCCAGGATACTGCCTGTACTAGAGTCAAGAGTTACTACCGCCCCTTGAGAAAAATTAAAATTTCTACCGGCGTTGTTCACTGAATTATTCAATGCCGCTTCTGCTTGACTCTGTATCACTGGATCAAGCTTGGTTTCAATGATATAATTCCCTTCTCTTGCGGCTCCCTCCCCTAAGATTGATTCAAGTTCAGAGAAGACGTAATTGTAAAAATAAGGAGCGATCGTCTTAGCTTGCTGTTCACACACTTTAGGACTAACTTGGACGGTGGAGCGTCTAGCTCGGTTTGCATCTTCAGGTTTAATTTTGCCCATCTCCAGCAACCGCTTAATTACGCGATTTCGGTATTCGGCTGCTTCTAGCTTATTGGGACTATCTCCACAAAAATCGAAAGCGTTGGGAGCAGGTAAAATTCCTACCAATGTTGCTGCTTCTGCCAAAGTTAATTCTTTAGCGGGCTTCTCAAAATAATACCGGGATGCATCCTCAAAGCCAGAGGTATCTCCCCCCAAAAAAACCCGATTTAAATACATCAGCAAAATATCATCTTTGCTGTAAAAGGTTTCGAGCTTTAGGGCAACAACTGCTTCTCGCAATTTGCGTCCAAGGGTATCCTGTCTGCCTACATACTCGCGGAACAAACTGCGGGCAACTTGCTGGGTAACAGTACTGGCTCCTTGCTGCACATCTCCACTGCGGCTATTGATCAATACGGCTCGTAAAATCCCCACAGGATCAACCCCAAAGTGCCAGTAATAACGACTATCCTCTGAAGCCACCACCGCAGCAGGCAAATAAGGGCCAAATTCCTCTAAACGCTTCATGTCTACATGAGAGGTAGTCCGAGGCTCTCTCAGGGGAGTGGCTCCATCACGGGCGTACACAACTACTGGGGCGCGTGTAGCTGTAGGTAGGGGTTTAACTGTAAATTTCAGCCATTCGACACCAATTACTAACGCTAACAAAGCACTAGTACCACCAACCCCATAAGCTGTCCAACTTGCAGCTTTCACATACCAGGCTGGTGGATCGACGTACTGCAACCGCACAGAAGCGGCAAGTTCTGGAGGCCCTAGAGTAAGAATATCGCCGTGACGCAGTTCTAGAGAATTGACACGACGCTTGCCACGATAAATACCATTGGTAGAGTTTTCGTCTTTGATGACAAAAGCTGGCGTGCGTTGGCTAGAATTCCGCGATAGCGACAGGTGAATTTGGCTGACAACAGGGTTACGGATGACGATATCGCTGGATTTAGAGCTACGACCTAGAATATAGCGATCGCCCAACAGTGGATATACCTCTGCTTTATCCGCCCCCGCATCCTGCACCCAGAGTTCCGGTACTTTGGCATTAGGCTTGAGCGCCAATTTAGAAAAATCGACCCTAGCTTGGATAGTATGTACCGCTTGAGTCAGTTGACCAAGTAAAGTTTGTGGCTTTTGAGGCGGTTGGGGAGAACTCATCGGCTATTTACATCACACTTTTGAGTGAAGAATCGGGCGAATTACAATCAATATTAAATGTTAGTCTTTCATCATTTTACTCATAAGCCAAAGCATAAATTATCTATACGGATTTTTTTGACTTAATTTATACTTTATATTAGCTTATTACTAAACCCTATTTGTAGCTTTTGTTACTTTGATTCATAAATATAAAAAAATATCCATCCTTAAAGGCTTACCCTATAAAGTTAAATCGTTATATGACTACGAAGATAGTTTTAATTTATGTATTTTTAGGCACTAGCCATCAATAGACAACAGATTTAATTTTTACCAATTTTACATATCCACATATTCTGAAACAAACCTAAATATATTCATTTAGGAAGATTTTCTAAATTCTATTCTCTGTTTTAATGGGCCGAGTGTTCCGTTGAGGTTAATTACAGAATAATGGGAAAATCTCTGACTCTGATTGGTGCAGCTTTATCTTTAGCATTTACCGCTAACATTGCTGTAGCCGAATCTAGTAAATCCTCCATAGCCCAGTCCAGTAGCGACTCAACTAGTGCACCAACGGAAATTAAGATGTCGCCACAAGGGATGAAAATTCTATGCGAGTATTTTCCGCTCAACTCACGTTGTCCCGGCGGCACAGCGCTCACCCCTACTAGCGCTCCTGGTAGCACTACGGCACCCGCAGAAACCACGCCTAGTGGCACCACAACTCCAGATAGCACCACCACTCCAGATAGCACAACTGCACCAGGTAGCACAACTGCACCAGGTAGCACAACTGCACCAGGTAGCACAACTGAACCTGGAGCCGGATCTGCGACTCCCGAAAGCACTCCAGCACCAGGAGCCGTTACCCCATCTGATCCTAGCGCTCCTAGCAAGTTAACTCCAGCACCAGGAAGCCCAGCTTCACCTGAATCTGGCGCTCCTAACAACTTAACTCCAGCACCAGGAGGCGCGACTACACCTGAGTCTGGCGCTCCTGCTGGTAGCATTACCGTACCAGGAAACCCAACTACACCTGAGTCTGGTACTACTGACACCAATCCCGAACCAAGTACAGGTTCTCCTAATAATACTCCAGGCTCTAGTTCACCAAAAACTCCTGGAACAACAGGCAATTAAATTAAAAGCTGAGGCATAATCTGAATAATATGCCATCAGCAATCATCAGTGCATCTGAACTCTTACACCAGTTTGAATAACTGGTGTAAAATAATAACTCAAAATCGCTCAAACCATGATCAAGTCTTCGCATATAGGATTGAGCAAAGGTTTTAGCAATCAATAGCCTGGGATTAATCATCCCAGGCTTAATAGTTTAATGCGACCTATCAGTTGAAGCCGGTGTTTTTTGGAAGGAAGCAATTAACAGGCAAACAATACCGATACTAATAAATGAATCTGCCACATTAAATACAGCAAAGTTAATCAGGCGAAAATCAAGAAAATCAACAACATAGCCTAAAACAAAGCGATCGATACCGTTGCCCATAGCTCCACCTAAAATCAAGCCATAGCCCAACTGATCCCACAAATTTAATGTCGGGCCAAACAAGGCCAACGCTATCAATACTAAACTCACTCCTAAAGATAACCAGCGCAACCACTCTACTTTCCCACTTAACAGACTAAAAGCCGCACCAGTATTAGTGACATAGGTGAAGTGAAATATTCCAGGTAAGAGTGGTAGTGTTTGCCCCAAGCTAAAGGTTTGCACTACCCAGTATTTTGTTATTTGATCTAAGAAAAAAGCTATGAAGGCAGCTATCCAGAAAAGGCGATTTTTTAAACGCATGAAACTAGGGGCTAGGATTAGGGACTAGGGACTAAGGACTAAGGATTAGAAGAATTTTAAATTTCTAGCCCCTAGCCTCTAGCCCCTTCACGACTAATAAAACATTAAGTGACGCAATATATATGCTATTACAGTAACGGCACAGACCACATTTAGTTGTCCTGGTAGTGCAAACCAGGAGTATCTAAGGATTGCTTGCATCAAGGGGACATTTTCTGTGCCTTTCCACTGAAAAATATAACTAATAATCAAATAAGTAATACCGCATAGGTGGATAGTTAACAAGCCACAAATGCAACTAAAGGCGAGAGTTTCTAGTCGAGGTCTAGCTTTAAAAGCAAACAAGCCACAAATCCAAGCTCCAGGAATAAAGCCTAATAGATAGCCAAATTGAGATAACTTAATATAACCAATACCGCCCCCATCCGCAAATACAGGTAATAAGGTCAACCCCATGACTAAATAGGCAATTTGTGAGAGCGCACCAGCATTTTTGCCCCCTAAACAACCCACCAACAATACTGCGCCAACTTGAAAAGTGACACCTAATGAAATTGTCTGAATTCCGTGCTTACTCCAATTCCAAGGTAAGGTGATGCCATAAGCTTCTAGGAAAGTGCCACCCATTGTTAGGAGTAAGCCAATCATTGACCATAGTAATTGATTGGAAGCAGCAAACATTTATTCAGTCAACCAGGAAAAGGCAACAGGGAAAACCAACTGCAACTAGTACCGTAAGGCGGAACTCAAAAGTCAAAAGGATTGTATTCCAGGCTTTTGTGGATTTGAAATGGTATGTTTATTTTTGCGCCCGCCGTACTAGTATATTCATTAGTGTTAAAATGAGATTTGTGCTGACACCTCTAAGAATTAGCATATTTTTTTTGCCTTTTTGGTATGTAACTTTTCAATTCTGCAAATTATGCCTTAGGTGTCTATAGCTGTAATTTTATTGGCTGAAGCTGAGTCTAATTATGGTATTTGACCTAATACATGTTAATACTTAATAAAAGTAGTAAATAAAATATAGTATTTATAAAGTTTTAGATTTAATACCAACTTTTGCTACAAAGTGTTAAAGATAGTTTCTTAATTCACTATTTTTTAGCGATCGCACCACCTCCTCTCATAAAATAGGCAATTTATAGTTTTTCTTCTGTTTTCTCTCAACAATAGTTTCACTTACTAAAGTTAAATTATTTAGTTATGGCTTAAAGTCTGCTTAGACTGAATAAACAAAAACAAATTTCATCTTAACACCCAAATTTATAAGCCTTAAATTATACCATAGCCTGCCATATTTTTATACATTTTTTTATGGCTTTATCAATAAATTTACACTAGTACTAAAATTTTTGTAAATATCTATAACCAAATTCCTGTGGTAATATTTGTCAGGTGTGACTAAAATAGCAGTATAAATTTTATCAAGTAAAAGTAGAAACGAGTGTTTGTTCTTCATCAAAAAAAAACAAGCATTTTTTTGCTTTGTTAACCTATCCTTTACCTTAACCTTCATCTTTTAAGGGTATCCTGAGAAGCGCTCACCTGAAAAGTTACCCAAACATTGATAGCGATGCCCTCACCTCTTAGTGTAACAAAAATTCATCGCCTCACAGCTTCAGTTTCAGTGTTAGCACTGACAATCAGCCTAGCTGCATGTGGCGGACAGCAAAACCCAGATAATACAGCCACCAATTCTGGCACTGCTACAGATACCACTGCCTCCAGCACAACCAAATTAGATTTGGGTGGAAATATAAAATTAAGCGGAGCTGGTGCGTCTTTCCCAGCACCACTGTATGATACATGGTTTACGGATCTAAACAAAAAATATCCAAACCTGCAAGTTGACTATGCCTCAGTTGGTAGCGGTGCTGGAGTTGAGCAATTTATCAAAGGGACTGTAGACTTTGGTGCCAGCGATGTTGCCATGAAGGATGAAGAAATCCAGAAGGTGCCAGCCGATAAAGGCGTTATTTTACTGCCTGTAACTGCTGGTAGTATCGTGCTAGCTTACAACTTGCCAGATGTTGCAGAACTAAAGCTACCACGAGCCGTTTACGCTGATATTCTACTAGGCAAAATCACGTCTTGGGATGATCCCCAAATTGCCAAGACTAACCCTGGTATAAAACTTCCAAAACAGGCAATCACAGTTGTTTATCGTTCTGATGGTAGCGGAACAACAGGTGTGTTTACAAAACACCTCAGTGCGATCAGCCCGGAGTGGAAGACTAAAGTTGGTGAAGGCAAAACTGTGAATTGGCCTAAGGGAGTTGGTGCTAAAGGGAATGAGGGTGTTACCGCCCAAATCCAACAAACACAAGGTTCTATTGGTTATGTCGAGTACGGCTATGCCAAACAAAATAGTCTCAATTTTGCTGCTTTGGAAAACAAAGGCGGTCAGTTTATTGTACCTACTGAGGAGTCAGCCTCTAAAACTCTGGCATCAGTAACTCTCCCGCCTGATCTCCGCGTCTTTATTTCCGATCCCGAAGGCGCTGATTCCTATCCCATCGTCACTTACACCTGGATTTTGGCTTACAAGAAATATCCCGATGCGGCAAAAGCTAAGGCTGTTGAAGCTGCGATCGAATACGCTTTAACTGAGGGTCAGAAGAATTCTGTGGCACTAGGGTATGTTCCTCTACCCCAAAACGTCATTACAAAGGTGGCTGCTGCTGCCGATCAAATCAGTCCAGAGTATAAAATTGCTGTTGGTAGTGGTACTAGTGCTAGCAAGTAGCTACAGTCAAAATATGAGGCATTCCTAGATAATAATTTTTAGGCTGCTTACTAGACTAGAGGCATTCGTAATTTGGAACTCTGTGTTACCAATGTCTCAGTTTTAAAAGACGATGAGGCAACAAATTTGTTGATATGGTTGCCTCCCATATCTTCCTCTGATTTAATTGTGAAAGTCGGTAGTCATGACTACAAATTCTCAAAACCTTTCATCAGCGACAAAAAATCGCTCTGATGTAGAAAAGTCCCTAGATCAGGGTTTTATTTGGCTTACTAAAATTTTCGCCTTTGGGGTTGCTGCCGCTTTATTATGGATCGGCTTACAAGTTGCAATTGCTTCTTGGCCTGCCATCCAAAAGTTTGGTGCTAGCTTTTTAGCTAACACCACTTGGAACCCAGTTAATGATACCTACGGGGTGCTACCTCAAATTTATGGAACTCTCTTGAGTTCTTTTATCGGTTTACTGATAGCTGTACCGATTGGAGTTGGTACTGCTATTGTACTAAGCGAAGATTTTTTACCTGCAAAAGTGAAGTTGGTATTAGTTTTTGCGGTAGAACTGCTTGCAGCTATTCCCAGCGTTGTCTACGGCGTGTGGGGTATTTTTGTTTTAGTGCCTATCTTAACTAACTTGGGAAAATGGCTCAATAGTTACTTTGGCTGGATACCATTTTTTAGCACCCCCCCTACAGGCCCAGGAATGTTACCGGCAGGAGTCATATTAGCAATTATGACTTTGCCCATCATCACAGCTCTATCGCGCGATGCCTTAATATCTATACCCTCCAGTTTGCGCCAAGCCGCCGTAGGACTAGGAGCAACCCGATGGGAAACCATCTTGCAAATTCTGATTCCAGCAGCCTTTTCAGGGATAGTTAGTGCTGTGATGTTGTCACTAGGTCGGGCAATGGGAGAAACAATGGCTGTAACAATGTTAATTGGTAATTCCAACAACATTAGTATCTCACTGTTAGCACCAGGCAATACAATTTCTTCTCTACTAGCAAATCAATTTTCAGAAGCTAGTGGTTTGCAAGTTTCGGCTTTAATGTACGCTGCTTTAGTTCTATTCTTCTTGACCCTGGTAGTCAATATCATGGCCGAGTTTATCGTTCTGAGAGTCAAGCGACTGTAGCTTAGTTTTGGGTTGAATTATGACTTCTAGTTTTCCAGAGCGCAGTCTAACTCGCGCTCCCATGTCTCAAAGGACACTGTTTAATACAGTAATGACTGTAGTTGCATTTATCTGTGGGGTATTGGCACTTGTGCCTTTGCTAGCAGTGCTTTCTTACGTCATTATTCAAGGCTTTAGCAGTTTGAGTCCCAGCCTCTTTTTTGAACTGCCGCCCAAAGCTTTACAACAGGGAGGAGGCTTTGGTAATGCAATTTTGGGCACACTATTAATGGTAGGAATTGCTGCCCTGATTAGTATTCCATTTGGTGTCTTGGCGGCGATTTACATCACAGAATTTAGCTCGGCCAATGTAGCAAGATGGGTACGTTTTGCGGCTAACGTCCTGAGCGGAGTCCCGTCAATTATTGCTGGAGTATTTGCTTATGGCATTGTAGTTTTGACACTGGTAAAGTTAAACTTAGGATCATACTCTGCTCTAGGTGGAGGGTTTGCACTGGCAATTTTGATGTTGCCAATTATTGTCCGAACCACTGATGAAGCCTTGCAGTTAGTATCGCAAGATTTGCGACAAGCATCTGTAGGGTTAGGAGCAACTAACTTTCAAACAGTTAGTCAAGTAGTGTTGCCAGCAGCCCTACCAGCTATTGTAACTGGGGCAACCCTAGCGATCGCCAGAGCATCTGGAGAAACCGCACCTTTACTATTTACCGCCCTGTTTTCCAATTTTTGGCCTGGTAGCTTATTTGAACCCACAGCTTCTCTTGCTGTTTTAGTTTACAAATATGCCATTTCTCCGTTTAAAAATTGGCAATCACTAGCTTGGGCAGCATCTTTGATTTTGGTATTGATGGTTTTAATCACAAGTATCATCGCTCGCTGGGCAACCCGCAAGAAAGCTTAGTCGAATAGCATCTACATAGCGGATTTGTATCGCTAAAACTAATACTACATTTAATTTATGGCTAACAACATTAGCACAGTCAACGATACTCAAACCGTTTTACGCACCGAAAACCTCAACGTTTACTACGGCAAATTTTTAGCCTTGAAAGATATCTGGCTAGATATTCCAAAAAATCAGGTTACAGCCTTTATTGGCCCTTCTGGTTGTGGTAAAAGTACGTTGTTACGATGCTATAACCGCCTCAATGACCTGATTGAGTCATTTCGGGCAGAAGGTAAAATACTTTTTTACGATAAAAACTTGTATGCATCCGACATTGATCCTGTAGAGGTGCGTCGTCGGATTGGGATGGTGTTTCAAAGACCAAACCCGTTTCCAAAATCGATTTATGACAATATTGCTTTTGGAGCCAAAATCAACGGCTACAAAGGCAATATGGATGAATTGGTAGAACGGAGTTTGCGACAAGCAGCTTTGTGGGACGAAGTAAAGGACAAACTGCGACAAAGTGGTTCGTCTTTATCTGGTGGACAACAACAAAGGTTATGTATTGCTCGTGCGATCGCAGTCCAACCTGAAATTATATTAATGGATGAACCTTGCTCTGCCCTTGATCCTATTTCCACGTTGCGGGTTGAAGAATTAATTCACCAACTTAAAGAGCAATATACCATCGTTATCGTTACCCATAATATGCAGCAAGCAGCGCGGGTTTCTGATAAAACAGCCTTTTTTAATGTTAAAACTACAGAAAGCGGAGGTCGTAACGGCTACATGGTAGAGTACGACGCCACAGAATTAATTTTCAACAATCCTCAGCAGCAAGATACCAGAGATTACGTTAGCGGTAGATTTGGATAAGTAGATAAATATTAAAGATTGTTGATTTTAAAACAATGAGGGATACTCGAAAATTTGCGTTGCTGAATTAGGGGATGATTTCGCATAATTTATAACGAATTTCCAATGGTTTCACCCGCCAATTCATCCCGCATTTATGCAATACCCGAGAATTCAAGCTGGGCGATATTCCTCTAGTTTTTAATTTGTTTGCCAAGGTTAGCGTAGGCGTACCTCTCCGTAGGCATTGCTTACTCAATCATGGCTGTTTCTTAGTCAATAAAAGCAATAATTAAGCTGTTTAATATTAAGCCTTAGCTTTACTGGGCGGGGTTCAGACACCCACTCCAAAATAGCGCGACACATAGAGCAATAGGGTATTTTGCCCTTTATTTTCTAAAAATAAGGTGCATTTCTACCGTGCTGCACTAGTGCATTTCAAACTTTTTTAAGCGGGCGGCGGGAATCGAACCCGCATTAATAGCTTGGAAGGCTATAGTTTTACCACTAAACTACGCCCGCACAATTCCAACCCTATAAATATAACACAGCTTTTGTAAAAATTCAAGCATTAGTTGGAATTAGCAGGTTGGATGTTGATTCTGACATACAGATTGCTTAATTCTGGTTTTGTGCCATCGTTGTTGTGAGCAGCAATAAAGTTTTCTGTTTTAAAAACTTCGCTGAGGACCTGCTGGTATGTGCTTTTTTCACTTTGCAGTGTTAGTGGTTCTATTTCTAGAACTACAGCCTGTTGAAAATTGCCATTGTTATCAATTATGAAACTAGCCAAGAGTTGTGCTGGTTCAAGTCCAGAATTCTGAACGAGAAAACTTGAGTCTAATTCTTTTGTGTTGCTTCCCCTATATAAAGCAATAACGTCCGGTAAAGCATCTTGTCGTAATCTTCCTGATTGTATCAAGCTACTGACTTCATCTCTAAGCAAAGGAGCTACTATTGCTACTGATGCTCCTTGGGCAGGGGTACGTGGAGTTTCCTTAGCCGATGTTGCGGGAGTTTCCTGAGTAGGGGCGCGTGGAGTTTCTCTAGTCGGTGTTGCTGGCGTTTCCTGAGCGGGGGGGGTGCGTGGAGTTTCTCTAGTCGGTGTTGCTGGCGTTTCCTGAGCGGGGGGGGTGCGTGGAGTTTCTCTAGTCGGAGTTACTGGCGTTTCCTGAGCGGAGGTAGGTGGCGTTTTTCTATTTTCAGCTTCCGAATCTGGTGAATTTGATGGAATACCTGTTGGTAGTAGTGTTCCCTTTCCCAGTTTGATTTCTTGACGACGGTTCCAAGGTAGATTACCGACTGGAACTGTAGGTGTCGGTGTCGGTGTCAGTGTTGGTGTCGGTGTCGGTGTTGGTTTAGAATTCGGCGTCAGTGTCGCCCTAGCAACTCTTTGTTGCCTAAAGGGTTGCCTATTAGGTTGAGAGGCGTAAGTTTGCTTCTTCTGCTGGAGATTATCAGCAGGATTTATTGTGCCAAAATTTTGATTTCTGGGCGTAGTTCGGGCTGTTTGTGATGAACGTGCTGGTAAAAACTTTTTAGTTGCGGATGCTGGCTTTGGCGAAACTGTTTTGGCTGTTGATTTTGATTTTGGAGCAATTTCTATCAATTCAATGGGAACAGCAGATTGACTTTGTTGGGGAAACCACAAACTAAATGCATTAGATGAGCGCATCAGCCAGAACGCTAGCAAGTGCAGAGAGACTGAACCTATAATGACAGAAATCCACAAAGCTGGTGGATCGCTGTGTCGCCTCCAGACTGTGCTTGGAATTGGAGTTTTGTCTGCAACTGATAGTGGCATATTATATAAACTGGATATGATTAGGCACTCTTACTCATTGCTAATGCTTTAAAATACCAGTCTAAATTTTAGCGATTAACCATTACCTCTGGTGTAACAGCGAAAGTCAAAACTGTTTCATCTACTCCTTTAAGTTCTAGCGGACTACCTTTAGTAATTTCTTCTTCCTGCAAATAATCTGCCACGGCAGCAGAAACTAAGATTGTACCGGGAACAGCAGCAGCCTGCAACCTTGCAGCAATATTCACACTTGGGCCAATGGCAGTATAATCAGCTCGTTGAGCACTACCAAACATCCCCACAACAGCAGTACCTTGGTGGATACCACACCGAAACTGGACGCTAGTAAGTCTGTCACCATCGAATACACCTTGGTTTCGCCAGCGCTGGTTCAACTCAGCTAGTGAGCGGTGCATTGCTCTTGCTGTATTGATAGCACGACGCACTTGTTCATTGGGGGTTAGCTCTTCCGGCGCTCCATATAAAGCTAAAATAGCATCTCCCATAAATTTATCTACAGTGCCGCCATTGCCAAATACAACTTTGGTCATGGCTTCTAAATATTCATTTAGTAACTCTGCGACTCGTCGGGATCTGAGAGTATTTGATAGCTGTGTAAAACCCACGATATCACTAAACAAAACTGTAATTAAGCGTGGTTCTGGGCGCAAATCTAACGTCAAATCTCCGGTTGCAGCTTTTTGTACCAATACAGCCGGTAAAAAGCGCTTTAGCACCGATTCTGTTAAATAAGTATTTAACTCTATGATTCGCCGTTCATTTTCCTTCAATGCCAAAAGATTCCGAACTTCCGCCAAAAGTTCCCGATCGTTAAATGGTTTTGCTAAATAAGCATCTGCACCATGTTCTGTACCTTCGATGCGGGTTTCCTCATCAGCTTTTGCTGTCAGCAGAATGATTGGTATTCCTTTCAACTTCTCCTCTTTGCGGATCATCTGAATCATTTCAAGTCCGCTCACCAAGGGCATCATTAAGTCAGTCACAATCAAGCTGGGTATAATTTCCTTAGCTAGACTGTGCCCTTCAGAACCGTTACGAGCTGTGCGTACATGATAGCCATTGCGGCGGAAAATCTCAGATACATAGGTTCGTAAATCCGGGTTGTCATCTACAACTAAAATTGAGTGCTGAGTCTTAAGTGTTGAGTCTTGAGTATCAATACTAGGGGAGGAGTTTATTGTACTATCTTCAATATTGTCTGTTGTTGATACCAGTTCTAAATCAGCCAATTCTACGCTAGCGCGGCTTGTATTCAGTTCGGTAGGCGTTTCTAGTACTTGCTGTGTGGGTAAATGAGCATTTCCAGTCACAAGCCACAAACTAAAGGTAGTGCCTTGGCCGTAAACTGATTCCACAGTGACTTGACCACCATGTAATTCGACCAATTCTTTAACTAAAGCTAAACCCAAACCACTACCTTCATAGGATCGGTTTGCTGAACCTTCAGCTTGGCGAAAGCGCTCAAAGAGGTGAGGAATTTGTTCTTTAACAATGCCTATTCCAGTATCTTCTACTTGTAGTATGCAGCGATCGCGTTCAGATTTTAGTCTGACAATAATCATCCCACCTTCGGGAGTAAACTTCATGGCATTTGACAGGAGGTTATAAACCACCTTGTCAAATTTTTCCATGTCCAAGTACACTGGAGAACATTCATCTAACTGGGTGACGAGATGCAATCTCTTTTTCTCGCAGTAGGGACGAAAAGATTCCACAATTTGGGTGACAAATTCTGCTAAATCGCAGGGATGGAAGCTAGGCTGCATTCTCCCTGCATTCAGACGTTGTAAATCCAGGAGTTGATTTACCAGTCGCAGCAAACGGCGGGAGTTACGCAGGGCGATCGCACTTTGGGAGTAAGATAATCCTTCACCAGCCGCCACCGCCGACTCTAAAGGCCCTTGAATCAAGGTGATGGGTGTACGAAACTCATGGGAAATATTTTGGAAAAATTCAGTTTTTTGTTTATCTAATTCCAGTAAGCGTTCAGCTTGTTGGCGAGTTTTTTGATACAGGTATGACTGCTGCACAGCGATCGCTGCTTGAGCTGCCACTGCTTTAGCCAAATCAATATCAGATGACAGCCATCGGCGTACTTTTTTACCTTCATGTAAAGTAATACTACCGATACATTTACCATCAGCCAATAATGGCACAAACATTAGCGATCGCGCTGGCATGTTTAACGGCAAATCAAAACCCTGCACATCTGAGGGAGAATGGCTCACATTACCAATTACCACTGGTTCATGAGTCTGTAGCATTTGTTGGAGGATTGGATTCTCCTGTATAGATGCTTGAGAATAGGGCAATCTCGGAGGCAATAGGTTATTCTTGCTACTTGAATTATTGTCTGGGGCTGGCGATGCCTGGTTTAAGCTGTCCCTACGCAAATTTTCTGAATGTTGAAAACTGTCATACAAGCCCACACAGTGAACAAACTCATCTTCATCTGTCCACAAAGACAGGATGCAGCCATCTACTTGTAAAGCTTGTCCCAATTGCTGGGTAATCGCCGCAAAAATATCTTGGGGGTCTAAGCTAGAGCGAATCGCGCTAGTAATTGTATTAATTAAAGCTTCTCGCTTGGCAAGGGCACGTACTTGCTCGTAAGCATAAGCTTGAGACAAAGCTAAAGCTGCCTGATCCGCCACCATCAACACTAGCTGCACCTCATCCTCTTCCCACAAGCGAGGCACAGAACACTGATGCAGTGCCAGCACTGCCATCAGTTCTTGTTGGCAGATCAATGGCACAACTAAACTAGAGCAAATGTTAGCGGCAGTAAAAGCTTCCCCACGTTGGCGCAGTTCGGGAGTATTACCGTGAATACGCTCATCATCAGTTACATCGTGAATCACCTGGACTTCACGAGTTTCCCAGACCGTTTGAGCCAAAAGAGGCAGAGGCGTAGAGGTTGACAGGGACACAGCAGAAGAATTATTTGCCTGCACCCCTGCTTCTTCAAAAAGAGGCTTCTGATAAATAAATCCTTTATCCGCTAACTGCTCATCTTGGAAGGGACGTAATAGGCAAACATCCACCTCCAACATGTGACCTACTGTATCTACAATTGCCTGCAAAATTTGGCGATAGTCTAAAGCACTGCGAATTGTATTTGTGACAGTATTCAGCAGCGATTCTTGCCGAAGTGTGCGAGTAAGCTCGCGGGTACGGGCTTTGAGAACATTGTGAGTATCCAAAGCTTGGCGTACCACTGCTTTGAGTTCCTCAGCTTCCCACGGTTTCGTAACGTATTTAAATACCTTACCAGCGTTAATTGCTTCCACCAGGTCTTCGACATCGGTATAGCCAGTTAAAATAATCCGGATAATATCTGGATATTGAGTTGCTGTCAGGCTCAAAAATTCTGTACCGCTCATCATCGGCATCCGCTGATCCGAGATGATCACCGCGACCTCCCCCTCTTGAACCAGCAGATCGAGTGCCGCAGGGCCAGAGTTTGCCCTTAGCACCTTATAGTCGCGATAGAAAGTGCGGTAAAGCAAGTCAAGGTTGTCTGGTTCATCATCGACAACCAAAATTTTAGGCTTACTGTTTGCTTGGGATTTCATGCACCGCTTTCCTGCTGCAACGGCAGTCGGATAAAGAATAATCTGATCAGGTAAGAATTTTTCTGAGTCAGGTAATAGCAGAGCATTTCGACCAATAAGGCTGTTTGGCTACATGACTGCTGAGTATAGGAGCGTTTACGCACAGTAATTCGTCTCAATAGCTTATGCCTATTACCGTTTGCGTTGGTGCAGTGTAATTGTTTTCATAATCAGTTTTAGGGTTACAGAGTCGCTGCTTGCTTGCCAAATCTTCCTTCACCTCCTGTGAGCAATGTCTGATAATACATACAGCGCTCATAGCTAGCTGACAAATCCAGATGAAGCTGCATATTAAGTTTTCCCTTTGCAGCAGTTTTACTAACACTTGCAGGTAAATTTTATTTATGGTAATCATGGTAGAGTCAAAAATATTAAAACATGAATATTTAAAGTCAAAGTATACTATTAGACAAATACCTCCTTCTAATTTAGCAATCAGAACTATCATTAAGACAAGGTAGAGTTAAGAAGTTAGGGATCTTGAATCTTGGAGATTCTTCCCCTGTACCTGTACAGACTCTTACTATGACTTATTACCGTAAAGACGGAAGTCAAAAAAAGCCAGTCAGTACGCCCTTGCGGCTCTACCTACTTGTACCCCTCCGGGGAAGCAAGGTACGCGCAGCGTCTCGTTGGCGTAGCCTCTCGAAGAGAAGAGAACAGAAGCAACTGGCTCTCAGAAGTGAAAAGTCTATAATTTTGAGCTTTTTAGCTGTAATGAAATGGTAGGTTTATTTCCGCCAACCTGTACTAGTAGTAAAGTCCTGTTAGTCTAGCGGCAATTGCCTAAGCGAGTTCAGTACTGTAACTAAAGGTGGTTTGCAAGCAGAATTTGTCGGTAGTGTACTTACTTAACAATTTTGTAGGTAATGTTTACGGACAGGTTATGCTATTTATCTACCCATTCACCTAAACCTGTTCCACTTTACAGATGTTTTTGTGGTAAACAAACTTATATCCTCCCTACCTAAAGCAAGGGATGCACTTGAACCTACTGAACTTAAGATTGTAGCTTGATGAAGTTGTAACTTCTAAGACTTTGACTTTTCCAAAGATACAGGCTATAAAGCCCCAAACTAAAGTGGAAAACTTTGTATGCTCTACAAGGAAAAGCGAATTAGCAATCTTAGGTTAGTTCAATATCCTGGGCAGATATAAAGTTTTTCTTCAGTTGAAATGGTATTTGAGGAGATTTGAGAAAATTTTCGTTGAATAAAATCAATACTAAACTAGCCTTGAAATATCGGTTTTTTCATCCATACCAGCAACAGCCAATCAATCCAGCTTGCTGCCAATTTCAAATTCGTACAGCTACATCGGCTGATTTGATCAGTGTTTCTCAAATTATTGCTGAAAGCTTTCACTCCCAACAGGGTATGTGGGGATGGGCTTTCCCATTGCTACGTCTCGGTATTTACGAAGACTTAAGGCATCGCATGGCATTACCTCCGTCGCGTCATATTTGTTTAGTGGCCTTTGAAGCTACTACTGGTGCGGCTAATAACTTAGTAGGAAGTGTAGAACTGGGTGTACGTTACAGTGATTCGTGGAGCCAGACTGGCAAGGGTTTTCCTTACTTATCTAATTTAGCAGTTCACCCACAATACCGTAGACACGGTGTTGCTTCAGGGTTACTGACTAGCTGTGAAAAAGTTTCTCGTGACTGGGGATTTCAAGACTTATATCTCCACGTTTTGGAAAATAACCATCAAGCAAGGCAACTTTATTTCAAGTTGGGATATCGGGTGCATAAAGTCGAATCGAATTGGAATAAATTTTTGCTAAGACGCTCAAGCCAAATGTTATTGCACAAGCATCTGAGTACTGATTCCACTATTTGAATTTTATTTTGGCAGATAATAATTAAGTTTTGATGTTGTAATTACTTTTGGGAAATTTCTCACCAATATAGATAATCAAAGCACAAACTAACTTAATTAAAACTAAGCTAGTATTAGTTATAGAACTGATATTTTATTTTTGAAATATATGCAGGGTGTGCCAGACGAGAGTATAGCACTGTCCAAAGACTGTGTTACGGGCTGCGTTCTAGGGCACCCTACATATACTTAGATTTTTGCAAAAATTATTGAACCACTATCTCTACGAGAGGCTTTTGCCAATGTGTAGCGTCTCGGAGAAAAGAAAATAAGTAAAAAACTTTACGAATCATTTAGTACTTGCTACATAGCTTTAAATAATTTTTTTAAGGATATTTTGTTTGGATTTTTTATGCAGCTTATTATTCGTAATATTAATAAATATATAACTTTAAAAACTTATCTTAAATGATTAACTTATTAAACTTTACTTTTTTGTTTGCTATTAAACGACAAGTATTTTAGAATATTTTATATAGATAAATAAATTAATTATAATGAAAATAGCTGTACAATTGCTCTGAGAAAACTAGCAATAGCTCATAATAACTTTTTAATTAAGATATTCATCTTTATAAAAACTTTAAGAAAAGCCTCTCATAATTGGAAGACAAATCTAGTTATATCTCATAAAATATGATCACTCAATTACTAAACAATGCCTATTTATTACTATCTTAGTAAAATTGGTCAAAAGAGTCTTGATAATATAAAGAATTCAAAAACCTGATTCGACATAACAGTTAATTTGTTTTGAAGTGCATACTACTACCAAATTCGTTGAAAGTTTAAAAAACATGGATAGCGAACAGCATCGACGCTATCAGACCTCTATGGTATCAACTTATTACCCTGAAGCGAGTTTCCTTGACTCTCTTGTCATGCCAGATGGAACTGAGCAATCGCAAGGCTCGGATATCCTTACACGTTTACACAGTGGGGAAGTTTTCATCGTCAATAGTCGTAGACGAAATGGATTAATCCTCTTTAAACGCTATCATGCAGAGTTCGCTGGGCCTGGGGCTGCTGTAGGTGGGGATTACGATTGTGATTGCCAAAGAGCATTGCCCATAGGGAATCTGTCTTTATTAACTCCCGAATCTAATGAAGAACGCCAGAAGGCTTACTTAATTAGACGACAGTGGATTCGATTGATCAAACAAATTACAGAAAACCCGGTGCCTGGGCAGCGAGTTCAGAAAATTCTCGATCAATTTGAACAATACTTTCCACCAGATATAGTGGCTCTTCTGCCGGATGTTGCTTTTGCTCTTTTAGTAGGTGTGCTGCCGCAAACAGTGGGAATAGTACGCCGTTTGGGCAGTGAGGTGAACAGCCGATTTAATTACTGAGTGAATTCCTAAAATTCCAAATTTGCCAAAACAGCTTGGACTCGATTAACGGTGCGGGCATTTTCCTCGATTGTTCCTACAGTAATTCGAAATCCTCCGCTAATGTGTCGCACAACGGTGCCAAGTGTTCTAAGTTTCTGGTGGAAAGTTTTTAAGGCAGCATCTGGTGAATTAAAGCTATTTGGTTTAAGACGTAAGTAAATAAAGTTAGCAGCGCTTGCGGTAATTTGTAGTTCTGGTTGCTGGGATAAAATTTCGATGAGTTTGGCTCGTTCACTCAGGGTTTGGGGAATTGACTCTAATAAGAGTGCGCGATTTTGTAAAGCAACTAATGCTCCTGCTATGGAAAAGCTAGGGAGATTGTAAGGTAAGCGAACTTTTTCTAAGATGGCGATCGCTTCGGGATGAGCGACGCAATAGCCAATACGGAGAGCTGCCAAGCGGAAGGCTTTAGAAAAAGTGCGTAATATTACCCAATTAGGACGCTGTGCTAATTCACCTACTAGGGTAGTTTGGCTGAATTCAAAGTAAGCTTCATCAATTACTACCAAAATATGCTCACTTAAACTTCTTAACCATGCCAACTCTGCCGCAGTTAAGCTATTGGCTGTCGGTGAATTGGGATGCACTACAAAAACTACGCGAATGGCGGGATTTTGAGTTTGTTCGATCGCAGCCTGTGCTGCTTTTAAGTCAATTTCAAAATTTGTTTCATTTCTACCTACCGCGACTACAGGAATACCCAAAGTTTGTGCCAAAATTCCGTACATTGAGAAAGTGGGATTGGCAACTAGAATGGAACCTTCTCCTCCTAAACAGGTGGCGATTAATAAAGAACGGATTAGTTCATCGGAACCATTTCCAACAGAAATATTGGCAGCAGTATATAGCGAGATGGCGGCTGATTCATTGACGTATTGGGCGATCGCATCTTTAAGTGTCTCATGTCCGCCATCAGGATAACGATTTGTTTCAATTACTTGCTGATATGTCCAGGCTAGCTTTTCTTTTAACTCAGGTGGTAAATCATAAGGGCTTTCATTTGTATCTAGCCGATCAAATTGCACGGGGACAGATTCGGCTGTATCGCTGCTGGGGTGAGGTTTGTACGCGGTAAATTTGGCTAAATCTGACCGGATAAAGGGAAGCATAATTTTAGTAATTAGTCATTGGTCATTTGTCATTAGTCATTAGTAACTAAAGAAAGGACAAATGACTAAAGACATTATTTATGTAAGAGTCTAATATTTTACAGCTTCAAGGTAATTGGCAAAAGAGGCGAATTGCCTGCCAAATTTCTTCCATAACATTACCCAAGGCGTGATCGCTGTCGAGTTCGACTAACTCCACCCAAGGACGCGATTGCCCAAAGTTACGACTGGCTTCGATGGGGATGACTTCATCGTTTTTTCCATGCAAAATCAGGGTGGGGATAGGACGTTGCAAAAACTCCTCTTGGTATTGGGCAGCATCTGTAACGAAATCGTAACTTAAGGGAAGCTTTCGCTCCTCCCCATAGTGGTAGATTTTGATATATTTTTCTTGCTGCCAACGCTGTAGTTCTTCATCGCCTAGCTTGGGTAACCAATGGGATAAAAACTCAAAAGCTGGTGCTAGCAGCACAAGACGTTGTACTTGTAAATATTGTTGTCCCAAGTGGGCGGTGGTCAAGCCGCCTAAACTTGAGCCAATGAGCGTTACTGGGGTAGAATTATTACTGAATTCTGCGGCAACTTGAGTAATCTGACGAGTAATTGTTAACTGCGAAAAATCGCCAGCATTTAGATCGGGAATTTTTAGCTTTGTATGAATTTGGGCAAAGCGATCGCCTATATCCCGCGCTTTGGCAGAATTAGGGCTGGAAGCGAAACCGTGAAGATATATATATTGCAAAGCTGTAGATAGTTGGGAGTGAGAAGTTAAGAATTTTAAGTTTTAAGTAATGAGTTTCTTTTTTCAACTCCTAACTCTTAACTCCTAACTCTTAACTCCTAAATCTTATTACCGCATTGTGACAAATTCTTCCGCTACTGAGGGATGGATACCAACGGTGGCGTCAAAGTCTTTTTTAGTTGCGCCCATCTTCACAGCGATCGCTACACCTTGAATGATCTCACCAGCATGTTCACCCACCATGTGAGCGCCTAGCACTTTGTCAGTGTTGCTATCAACCACCAACTTCATCATTGTTTTTTCTTGCTTACCAGTCAAACTATAGTACATGGGGCGAAAGCGAGTGTGAAAAATTTTGACGGCATCACCGAGTTTTTCTCGTGCTTCGGCTTCTGTCCAGCCGACTGTAGCGGCTTCTGGGGTAGAAAATATGGCTGTGGGAACAGTTTCGTGACTGAATTCGCGGCGGTTATTGCCGAATTCACTATCTGCAAAGGCTCGTCCCTCACCAATGGCGACAGGAGTTAAATTGATTCGGTCTGTGACATCGCCAACGGCAAAGATATTCGGTTGATTAGTTTGACTATATTCATTGACTGCGATCGCATTTGTGGTACTATACCCTGGCCCTTCCATAGAAGTAGCAGCAATATCAACCCCAGCGTTTTCTAAACCTAGTCCATCTACATTGGGAGTTCGACCAGTCGCCACTAAAAACACGTCGGCGATTAATGGTTCTTGGTCTTCCCCTGATAAAGTCAGTTTAAAACCTTCCGACACGCGTTCAATTGTTTTTACCACATTATTCTTAATCAGGCGAATTCCGTGGTTCGTCATCCCCTCTTCAATTTCTGTACGGATGTCCTCATCAAACCCCTTCAAAATCTTTTCACCTCTGGTAATTTGTGTAACCTCAGAACCCAAACCACGCATGATACAGGCAAATTCTGTGCCAATATAACCAGCGCCAAGAATGACGATGTGTTTTGGTTGTTCTTTTAGATGAAAGATTTCGTTGGAGGTAATGCCATATTCCATCCCTGGTAAATCTGGTTTGATGGGACGCCCACCAACAGCAATTAAAATTTTATCTGCTGTAACTTTGCGTCCATCAACTTCTACTGTGTGGGGGTCTAACAATGTGGCGCGACCAGAAATTAGTTCCACTCCCGCTTTTTCTAAAAAGCTGATATGTAGTTGTGACAGTCGCCGAACTTCCTTATCTATAGATGTAATGAAATGTTCCCAGTCTAACTCGGCATTACCTACTTTCCAGCCATAGCCTGAAGCTTCACTGAACAGGGCAGGAAAGTGAGATCCATAGACCATGAGTTTTTTGGGAATGCAACCGCGAATCACACAAGTGCCACCAACTAAATCATATTCTGCGATCGCCACTTTTGCCCCATAGCTAGCCGCCCGTTTGGAAGCCGCCAAACCTCCAGAACCCGCACCAATTACAAACAGGTCGTAATCAAAAGTCATAAATTTATGTTCGTCTTTAGCAATAAATCAGTTCTTAGGAACTTACACAGAAAACGTCATTGAACTATATAAGGATATCCCGTTAACCCTGTGTAAGTCCTGTCCTTGATTTAATCTAGCGTTAGCAGATGTTCTCTCGTCGTAGGGAATATCACTTTTTGCTTTGGTTGCTGTAGAGGCAGTAACTAAAATTGTTTGTCATGGGTTCTGCCTCTGGTTTCGGGCATAAGTCTGTGCTACTGCCTTGAAGCAGCTAAGTCCCACAATACTTAGGCGAAATTAAAATTATGAAAAAACCAACTGCGTTCGGCATTCGCAGAGCATTTTGTACTCCCATTAGTAGTTTTATGTACTTGGAAGCTCAGTTGGGGTTACGGGTGTTGGAGTAGTTGGGGTTACGGGTGTTGGAGTAGTTGGAGTTACGGGTGTTGGCTCAGTTGGGGCTACGGGTGTTGACTCAGTTGGAGTTACGGGTGTTGGCTCAGTTGGGGCTACGGGTGTTGACTCAGTTGGGGTTACGCGTGTTGGCTCAGTTGGGGCTACGGGTGTTGGAATAGTTGGGGTTACGGGCGTTGGCTCAGTTGGGGTTACGGGTGTTGGAGTAGTTGGAGTTACGGGTGTTGGAGTAGTTGGAGTTACGGGTGTTGGAGTAGTTGGGGTTACGGGTGTTGGAGTAGTTGGAGTTACGGGTGTTGGCTCAGTTGGAGTTACGGGTGTTGGAGTAGTTGGAGTTACGGGTGTTGGAGTAGTTGGGGTTACGGGTGTTGGAGGAGTTGAGGTGTTGGGTGATTTCTCTGTTGAGGTTACAGATGTTGTCTCAGTTGAGGTGTTGGGTGATTTCTCTGTTGAGGTTACGGGTGTTGTCTCAGTTGGGCTATTAGGACGAGTTAGCTGCATTTCAATTACTCCCTCACCTTTTACCGATGGCTGTGCTTTCAAAGCCGCAGTAGTTTCGGCTTGAACACTGGTGATTGCTGGATCATGTGTAGGCACAGGATTTTGCCTATTCAAATCAAGTTCCCGAACCAATTGGCTCGTTTCATAAAAATTTCTCAGATCAAAATCATATAAGCTCTGAAATTCCCCTTTAATTAGAATTATCATCTGTCCTGCTTCCAGCACCTTAGTTTCAGAACCTTCCTTGTTAGAAACTTCAATGCCGCTAGTTGTGAGTGCACCCACAATTGTGGTGTCTGTTCGTTGGTCATAGCGTACAAATAATGCTGAACCACGAATTGCTGCTGCTGCACTTGGCGTTTGTATACGTGTTTGTCCCCTTCCTGGTGGGATGAGTAGCAACACAGTCCCATTTGAAAGTTTAAAGTCACGAGTCTTCGGCAAAAATTGAAATAACGCCTGTTCTCCCACTCGTGCCAAAGAGCCATCATTGAAACGCAAATCTGCTAGCGAAGCTCGACCAGTTGACAGCCCGTCCCCAGGAATCATTGCATCTAACTTGCGTGCAGGACGTTTCTTGAGTTTATCTTTGGGTATCAGTTGTACGATGTTCTGGAGGTCTTGAATCTCTGCTCGCGTCAAAGGGGTTATGGCATTTACTTTATTTGGCAAGGGCAGTACTATAACTCCCCATAAACCAATCACTAACAATGGAAACGATTTATAAAACATAATTTGATAACTTATGATTTTCAACTAATACCAAAATAATTAAAGCTTTAACCAGCTAATAATTTTATATCCGATTTATTTAGTAAAATTATCTTTAATTTAGCCTAAATTTAACATCTAAAATAGACTACAAATAAATTATATGTTGAATTGATTGAATTTTTTATGAAACTTGCATTAGATACGATAAAGCCTGCGGGAGATTTCAAGATTAGCACTTGATATCAACAATTAAATCTGGAGTATCTTACAAATAATCCATTTTAATCAGATCAGCTAAAGGGACAAAAAGTTATTAAGGATCTGTTGTAAATTCAGTCACTGCCTGTACTTCACCAAATTTGAGCATAAACTGTAACTGTATCCGATTATCTCAGTTTTGCAAAAGAATCTGGAGAAAAATCCGAAAAGCAACAATTTCAGTTTGTAGTTTCAGTATATACTTACAAAGCTAAGATAGATGCACTCAATTGTATATTCTGAGTTGGAACTTCTGATACAGCTTGTGGGTCTACATTTGCCAAACGCAATCAACGCAATCTAACAGATGCGACTCAAAAACTGGAAGAATTTCTTTTTTTGTATTTTGTTAGCTTCCAGTGGTGGAAGCTGGTGTTGCATTAGAGTAGATGCGGCAGAATCTGCAAATACAGATATTTGGCATTCTAAAAATTTAGCAAGAACACAGGTAAATTATCAGCCATGTCAGAATTTGGAGCAAGAGGTAATTAACTTTTTGTGCAAGCAGTCCAGTGAGTTGCATCTTTCAAATTCGCAGATGCCGTTGAAAAAGAGGCAAGGGAGCAGGGAACTCTTAGTTGGGGAGATAGTAAATATGGGGATTCGACCCCATCTGTTGCGCCAGATTCCCGTAGGGTACGATAACCAGTTAATAGAAGTGAGGGATTCAGAATCATGTTCCCCCCTTCATTTCCACCACAAGAGGAAGGGGTCATTTCCCCCTGTCCCCTGCCCCCTCTCCCCCAATCCCCACTCTGTGGGGGACCCGAGTCCCCCTGCCTCTTCGTTAAAGCTGGTGCAGCAAATACCCGAAACGACTCAAGCCCCAAACACAACCAAAGAACCTGAAGATACTCAAAAACAAAATGACCCGCCACAGTTAGAATCGCAGCCAAGTAATTTGCCTACATCTCCTCCAGACTCAAAAGAGGAACTGTTGAATGCACCTGAGATAAATCAGTCCCAAAGGCTAGAGAGATTGATGCAGCTGCTACGATCGCCAAAACAGCCACCCGAATCTGATAGCGATCGCGAATTGGGGTTGCGGGTGCGGTTACGACCCCTAGAACAGCCTACTTTTCCACCAATAGAACAACCCATAGTTAGGTTTAAACCTATAGGCTATCTACAAGGGCGTGTCGCCTACTTCCAAACGAGTAATATTTTTTCCTCAGAGGATATTTTAATAGAAGATGGTTTAATTTTTTCTGGACTGACGTTAGCCTCTGCATATTTCCCTTTGGGAGCTAAAACTTTTTTAAATGGCTCAATTGATGGCAATCTCATTCGTTATATCAATCAGTCACAATACGATTACAACCAGGTGAGGTTTAATCTCGGTATTTACCAGCAGCTATCGCAGCGAATGTATGGAGAAGTTAGTTGGAGCAATCAACAGTTATTTTATGCCAACAACAGCGATCGCCTGGATAGCTTCAAATCAGGCGATCGCTTTTTAAATGAGAATTCTTTGCAAGTCTCTTTAGGACGGCGAGATCCCCTAACTTCAAAATTAATACTTAATAGCTTTTACGAATTGAGTGTAAATTTTGCTGATCCCCAAAGTCGCGATCGGATAATCAATTCCTTTTGGGTGTCTCTAAACTACTACTTGCAAAAGCCTCTCCAGGTTGGTATTGACTACCAGGTGAATTTTTCGGATTTTACACAGCGCGATCGAGAAGACCAATTTCACCGGCTATTCGGGCACTTAAATTACCGAATATCTGATACCAGCAATATGAATGTGCAGGCTGGAGTGAGTTTAGGTAGTTCAACCGCCGAAAACATTGATTTTGATGGCTGGTTCTTTAGTATTAATTACAGTTTGCAATTAGGTCAGTTTTGAAATTTGTCCTTTGTCATTTGTCCTTTATTTAGACTAATGACCAATGACTAATGACCAATGACTAATAACTGATCCAATCGCTCCAGCTACCAGCATAAAGTTTACCCTTGCTAATGCCAGCTAATTCTAAAGAAAGTAAATTTACGCAAGCAGTAACGCCAGAACCGCAATAAACCAAGATTTCTTCGGCTGTTTCTAGCTGTTCCCAGCGACGGCGTTGTTCTGGTTGAGGCAGTAGGTAACCGGAAGAGTCTGTAACTTCTTGCCAAGGATAGTTGACTGCACCGGGAATATGTCCGGCAATTTTATCAATTGGCTCTCGTTCACCTCGGTAGCGATCGCTTTCTCTTGAATCTACCAATACTACCTCATGGCTATCTTTCCGGCTTTTCACCTCTGTAATATCTACCACCTTTTCTGTTTGTACTTGAGCTACAAACGTACCCATCCGGGGTTGAGGAACAACATCTGTAACAGGATAGCCAGCTTTTTGCCATCCAGCAAAGCCTCCATCCAGTACTGCTACTTGTTCATGTCCTAGATAGCGAAAAAGCCACCATAGACGAGCCGCAAAGGCAAAGCGCGAATTATCATAAGCTACAACTAAACTTTTTTGGTAATTTACCCCAATCGCTGCAAATTTGTTAGCGATATCATTGGGGTTAGGTAAAGGATGTCTCCCGCCATGTTTACCCACTGGACTGGAAAGATCCTGATTCAAATCTAAATAATATGCTCCCTTTATATGACTTGTTTGGTACTCTTGTTGCCCTAGTTGTGGATCGGCTAGAGAAAAGCGACAATCCACAATAACGACCTGCGGATCTTCTAGATGTTCAAATAGCCAAGCTGGCGAAACAACAAATTGAGGGTTGGGCATAGGGCATTGGGAATTGGGTAAAATAGTTCTTCTTTTGGGGGTTCTGAGTAAATAAGTTAGATTTCCCACTCAGCACTGGCTCAACGCCCAGCTACTGCTAACAGCACTCATTACTCCTGAACGGGATTGGTGATTATTTAGTTTTTTTATAAAATGTCAGACTTAGAAAATTTTACACCTAAGTTAACAGCAGATGGTTCTTTCACCTTTGTCTCTCAAGAGTTTGGTGAATCTTTTCACAGCCATTATGGTGCGAAGCAGGAGAGTTTTTTCAAGTTTGTGGAACCTACTCAACTGACTACAGTCGCCCAAAAACCAGTTTTGCGACTATTGGATATTTGTTATGGTCTAGGATATAACACAGCTGCTGCTTTGCAGACAATTTGGGCAGTGAATCCTAACTGTTCTGTTGAAGTAATCGGTTTAGAACTGAATCCAGCAGTGCCACAAGCTGCGATCGCTCATCACTTGTTCGACAATTGGAACTGTAACTATATTGAAATTTTGTCCCAGCTAGCTTTTGAGCATCAAGTGCAAATACCTCGTCTAAAAGCAAAGCTATTAATTGGGGATGCTAGAACTACGATAACCCTATTACGTCAGTCGGGTTTCTGGGCAGATGCAATTTTCCTTGATCCCTTTTCACCACCTCAATGTCCTCAATTATGGACTGTTGAATTTATTAAACAAGTGTCATTGTGTTTACATCAAGATGGTTTATTAGCCACCTATTCTTGTGCTGCTGCTGTACGCACAGCACTTTTGTCTGCTGGTTTGGCGATCAGTTCTACCCCACCAGTGGGAAGGCGATCGCCTGGTACTGTGGCAGCTTACTCTAACAGCACTCAGCACTGGCTCAACCATAGCTATCCGCTAACAGCATTCTCTATGCTCTCACAACCTGAAAAAGAACACTTGCTAACCCGTGCTGCCATTCCCTATCGCGATCCTGAATTAAGCGATTCAACCGAAGTCATAATAATGCGCCGGCAACAAGAGCAACAAGCCTCTTGACTCGAACGTACCTCCCATTGGCGAAAAAGGTGGTTATTGGGAACATAAGGCAGAGATTTTATAGGAACTATAGGACTCATATTTGATTTTTGAACAAAACTCAGTACACCTTTATTCCTTCTTCCCAGTCCCCAGTCCCCAGTCCCCAGTCCCCAGTCCCTTACCTCTACGAGTGATTCAGAAATCAAAGACGCTCGATAGCGCAGC
>NZ_JAIVFX010000110.1 GCF_020829625.1 Nostoc sp. XA010
TGCAAGGACATATCCTGATTTACTTAAGGCATTAGATGCGGCATTCGCAGAAGTGACGATAGAGAATTTACTGGGTTGGTTTACTCACTGCTGCTACTGTACTTCAGAAGACTGATAACCGCTATAGTTAACCCACAAATTAGTTCTATATCTTAAAGTAGAAAATATTATCCAGTCTACTTTTCTTTAATTCTAGGTTTTTACTCTTTATCTTCAATAGTCAGAGAACGAATTAATTCCCGGATCACATCGGTTGCTGGTCTACCAGTCATTGAACAGTATTTTTCCAGCTTCTCTGCTTCACTGGAGGTAAGATTGATTGTAAGCCGTTTAGCAGCCCATTTTTTATTCATAATAGATATTAGAAAAGTTTGATTTAGCAACTAATTCTCTAATATCAATCACTTAATATGTTCTTTAACATGGGGCTACTACTGGCTTTTAATTTAAGAGATGATGAAGCAAACTAATATGTTTTTGGAAATAATAGGGAGGACGTAAAGTCTATTTTAGACAATGAAGTTCTAGCTCATTAAAACCAATAATTATTAAGACATTATCAAGAAAGGATAAAATACTCTCACACAAAATAGGTACTCTGGTCAAGTAAGTTTTTATCGTTTCTTAAAAAAGTATCGGCACTACTTTGATATACATTAGCAACCATCAGTAACCAAAGCCACAGCATGAGGTTAAAGATATAAGGCGATTGAGGAAGCGATGCCTACGGCGGGCTGCGCCTACGCAATTAAACTAGACAACTAGATTTTGGCTTAATTACTCTGGCTTTGCAGAAGCAGCAATTCTCCTACTGCTTCCATCACAACAATCTGTTCTCTCCCCTGTCTTTTTCTCAACAGCAGCGCTACCCCCAACTAGCTTAGAGATCAGCAGCCAGCCTTCTGCCTTCTGCTAGCGCTTTTCGGTGCATTCGCTGTGTCTTAGAAAAAGCCGACACCAGAAGGCACACCAGAAAAAATGCTTAACCCAAGTGTATTAGGGTATGATGCGCTTGGGATTGCCTTGTAGTTACTTGCAACCAAATGATTTGATTTTACTGTTACTGGGGCAAAGCTTTATAACAGTGAGAGTTAACCTTTTTCTTAGAGAATCGTAAAAGCACAATAGAACTCTTGCATCACTTTATTATATGGACACGATTAAATACGTTCTGACTGAAGACCAGATGCCAAAAGCTTGGTACAACATCCAGGCTGACTTGCCACAAGCCTTACCACCAGTTTTAAATCCTGTTACTGGTAAGCCAATTACACCAGATGAATTATTACCTTTGTTTCCATTGGCACTGATTGAGCAAGAAGTTAGCCAACAAAGATGGATTGAAATACCAGATGCAGTCCGCTCTATTTATTGCCAGTGGCGACCAACTCCTCTTTATCGTGCCCGTCGTCTAGAACAAGCTTTAGATACGCCTGCCAAAATTTACTACAAATATGAGGGTGTTAGTCCCTCTGGAAGCCACAAACCCAATACTGCGGTCGCCCAAGCATACTACAATAAACAAGCTGGAGTCAAAAAGCTAACTACTGAAACAGGAGCCGGACAGTGGGGATCATCTCTAGCTTTTGCCGGTGCGCTATTCGATTTAGAAGTTTTAGTTTATATGGTAAAGGTTAGCTACCAGCAAAAGCCTTACCGCCGAGCTTTAATGGAAACATACGGTGCAAGGGTCGTTGCTAGCCCAAGTACTCAAACCCAAGCCGGACGTAAAATTCTTGCACAAAATCCCAATAGTAATGGCAGTTTGGGGATTGCTATTAGTGAAGCTGTAGAAGTAGCTGCTGCTGATGAACAAACTAAGTATACTTTAGGTAGTGTTCTCAATCATGTACTGCTACATCAAACCGTGATTGGTCAAGAAGCATTGACTCAATTAGAAATGGCAGGAGATTATCCTGATATTGTTATTGGCTGCACTGGTGGCGGTAGCAACTTTGCTGGAATTGCCTTCCCATTTATCGGTGCTAAACTGCGAGGAGAACAAGATATACAAGTAATAGCTGTCGAACCTGCTGCTTGTCCCTCATTGACTCGTGGAAAATATGCTTACGATTTTGGTGATACTGCCCACTTAACCCCACTTACCAAAATGCATACTTTAGGTAGTAGTTTTGTTCCTGAAGGAATTCATGCTGGAGGCTTGCGCTATCACGGTATGGCTCCCCTTGTTAGCCATATTGTGAATTTGGGGTTAGTTGAATCGCGTGCTGAATCCCAACTCGCTTGCTTTGCTGCTGGATTAACTTTTGCCCGTGCAGAAGGGATTTTACCAGCACCAGAAGCTAATCATGCTGTCAAAGCAACAATTGACGAGGCTCTGCTCTGCAAAGAAGAAGATGTTACTAAAACTATCCTGTTTAATCTTTGCGGTCATGGACATTTTGATATGCAAGCTTATATCGATTATCAAGCTGGACGGCTTGTTAATACTGAATATAGTGCAGAAGAAGTGGCAATGGCCCTGGCAGGATTACCTGTAGTTGATTCATGACCCAACAATTCCCTATTCGCAGTGACGCTCGAAACAACCATACAGTTGAACTAACAAGCGATCGCTTGGAACAGACAGTAAACTGATACTATGCTGAAACTTCCAGAGTGCGTAGGCGTAGCCCGCCGTAGGCATCGCTGTTTCCTGTATGCCCATAACCGAATGGCACTAAGTTAAGCTGAAAAGTATGCAGCGTAAGGATTGCAGAGGAGCAGGGGGGCAGGGGGGCAGGGGCGCAGAGGGGAATTTCTATTTCTTCTGTTCGTATGCCTAAAATTTCTTCTTTCTCCCCTGCTCCTGCGCTCCTCTGCACCCCTGCTGCCTCAACGATTTTCCCTTTTCTTAGTGCCATTCGCCCATAACCCTTACCTCGTCTGTGCTGTCCATCTTGATGGGGTAGACGGCGACAGCTGCTTGGACTTTCGAGAAGACCCTAACATTGAACTGTATGAGTTATGGCAACCAGAAGGCGCAACTTATTATAACGGCGAATTGATTTTACAGCCCCGGCAACACTGGACACGGGAACAGCAGCTAGAACTGATTGACTGGCATCCGATGTTTACAGGTAGATGCCCCCGGTGTAGTGCTGAATTTGACCGGGACTGGTCGGCACGGGTGCATTGGGACTGTCAAAATCCAGAGTGCGGATGGATGGATGATACTGTTTAGAGCGTTCGCCCTTGACGTTGGTGTAGCCATCGCTCTAATTACTTCCTTGCGCTTAATGCCTGCTGACTTAATGCATCACAATATTTTGGGGTAATGGGTCTATGACAGCATCAGTAGGCAGCGATTGGATAAAAGCTGTTACCTCTTGCTGGGTTTTGTATTTCCCCTCACTCTAAGCTGAAGCCATCTGTTTAGCGACTCTACCAGCATCATCTCGCTGATTATGGGCAGTGACACACTGTATATCATGACCAGTAAATGATATCCAAGTTTGCCAACGTTTCGTAATTGGGTGCTGCACGATACCTGTAGTCAGTTCATTCTTTTCAAGCACTGATTTTTTCTTTGGGTCACCGAATCCTTTAAACATGACTTTCTTCAGTAAACGCTATCTTTTCAGAATGCCCAAAATAAATGCAGCGATCGCGCTTTTTTTTTACATCTGCAATTCAACACTTACATTTTCCCCATTGCCCACATATCTGAAGAACAGCGATGGCTGCGCCAATGCCTGCCTTCTTGATGCCCGAACGCGAATAGCGTCTCCTCTCTTGAGCAGGGCTGTAGGGCGAACATTACAGCTTTGCAGTGATTGAATTGCTAGTGGTAAAGGCATTCATCTATGGCGCTACTTTTTCTTTAAACTGTAACAAGCAGAAAATGCAGGCACTCTAGTGGCTGGAATTGTCATTACCTCTTGGGTTTTGGAATTACTACCCTTCACGCTAGTAGCGATGCCTACGGCGGCAAGCTACGCGTCGCTCGAATGTGCTAAACCCTATAATTCCAGAGGCGTTACGCTTGATGTAAGGAAATAAACTTAGTTAAGCTCCCAAAATGTCCTCACCACAAATCCAATCTTACGGTTGTAACAACTCTCTAGACCAGCCTTTATCCACTCTGCCGTCGTGGAAAATCAAACTGCTGTATGACGGCCAATGTCCCTTGTGTCTGCGTGAGGTTAACTTTTTGAAAAAGCGGGACGCGGGTCGAGGGCTGGCGGCGTTTGTAGATATTGCAGCTGATGACTACAATCCCCAAGCAGATGGCGGTGTTGACTATGAAACTGCAATGGGGCGTATTCATGCTGTGTTGCCAGACGGAACGCTAGTTAAAAATGTTGAAGTTTTCCATCGCATTTACGAAATTCTGGGGATGGGTTGGGTCTATGCTGCAACTTCCTTACCAGTTATCGGTGCTATTGCCGACTTCCTATATGGAATTTG
>NZ_JAIVFX010000111.1 GCF_020829625.1 Nostoc sp. XA010
CGAAGCCATACCCGTTTATTTACTTTTATCAAATAGAGTGAACTCTCTTAGACTAATTCCCCTAGTTTCTTCACTCATTGACATCTATTGGCTTTTAGTCTGCGATCGCCCCGTGATCGATTACATTTCTATAAGCAACTTGTACCTAATCTGCCTGCGATTATTTGCCTTAACCTGGGTACTACTTTTACAGGGGCAATAGACGATATTGAGCAGATTCTCAATGTTCTAGAGATGAAACGGGTCAGCCAATTCTATATTCATGTTGATGGTGCTTTAGGCGGAATGCTTCTTCCCTACTTGCGTTCAAACTGGATTGATTTCAACAGACCCATTAGTTCACTGTCAATCTCAGGACATAAATTTATTGGTAGCCCTTTCCCTTGTGGCGTTGTTATTACTAAAAAACATTTGGTTGAAGCACTCACATCTGATATCGAGTATATTGGTGCTCAGGATATGACTATTGGAGGTAGCCGCAACGGACATACTTCACTTTGTTTATGGCATGAAATCTCTAAAAGGCGTTCTAACTTTGGATTAGAAGTAGCTGATTGTGTAGCCAAAGCAGAGCATTTGTATACACAACTGAAGTTAAGAGACTTCAATCCATTTCTCAACCCTTATTCAAATACAGTTGTTTTCAATAAACCCTCCGATAATCTGGTGAAAAAGTATCAACTTGCAGCCAGGGGAGATTATGCACACGCAATTATCATGCAAAATCACTACATTGAATTTCTGGATTATTTTGTTGAGGAACTTGTTACAGAAAAGTTGGATCTGGCAAAAATTAGGTAAAGACTAAAGTAATTCGCCAGTAGCCGGACTATAAGTAGCATACGATGCTGTTGGCGAAGTTGACTTTCTTCCAAAAATCTGGATGGAAAAGCCGAGAGCCACTAAATATAAAAAGTTATTTATCAAATAAATCTTCAGATAAACCGGAATTTATTATTGATTCGCGGATAATTCATCTTCAATAAAAGTCTGCCTTCAGAACAATTATGAGGTGGAAACTCAAGCTAATAAGGTTAACCAAAAAGCTTCGCATTGCCTATCATGCTCAAACAAGACAATACATCTGTAAGTCAATCTTCATACCCTCGCTTAACTAGAAGCCTAAGTGCTGTTGAAAGCTGGGGCTTCGGTTTGACAGCTCATATTTCATGGGTAGCATTAGTTCCCGCAGTTCATGCTGCTCTTGGTTCACAAGCTATTTTTGTTTGGATACCTGCTGTAATTGTCGGGATGCTGATTAACTATCAGGTCAAGCGTTTAGGAATGTATTTTATTAATGTGGCAGGAGGAACGCCTAACTATGTCAGCCACCTGCTCAAACGCTACCCTGGGCTAGCTCGCTATGCTGCAATTGGATACCTTCTTAACTGGGTTTCTTACTTATCAGTTAATACTCTCGTTCTCACTGATTTAATTAGAGTGAATTTAGAATCGCTAGGCATTGCCTGTCCTAAATTATTTTTGGACATTGGCTTTACGCTACTGCCCTTTGTAGTAGCTTTTAGTGGTACTCGTGCGCTGAGTATTTTGCATTTATTTTTTGCAATTCCAGCTTTTGGACTACTAATTACCTTTTGTGTACAAGGTCTTGGCTGGTTAACTTTCTCTAGTGCTAGCCCTGGGTTTTTTCCTAACAGTTGGTCATCTTTGAGCTTCGTGGATTGGGCAAAGTGGTTCTTTTTCGTTTCCTACGCCACTTATAGTTGTGAAACGGCTTCTTCTTTTGTCGCAGATAGCCGTCATCCCAAGGAAACGCTGCGCTTTCTGGATATTGCTGCTTGGATGATGCCACCTGTTTTTATCGGCGGGTCTTGGGTGATGATGCGGTTAGCAACAGCGCCAGGTCTGGGTGATAATGCTTTTTTGAATCTTGTGGCGGCTTCTAAACCCTTTTGGGGAAGCTGGGCCCCAATTAACATCACCTTTCTATTGGTGTCTGCTTCTTTGTTAGGTTCTGCAACAGTAGTTTCTAATTGCCCGAGAATTTTGTATCAACTTGCCTTAGATAACCATATTTCACCAGTCTTTTCTGCTGTGTCGCGTCGGGGCGTGTTTGTGCCTGCTCTGAGCTTAACTTTAGTGCTTTGCTGCCTTTATCTGATTTGGGCAAATGTAACCCAAATTGTCGCAGTGGGAAATATCGGTTGGTTTGCCTCCTTTATGTTGTTGCATTTAGGGCTTTGGTTGGGGCGCAATCGTCCAGAAGTTTTGTTTCCTCGAATATCTTTGGGCATTCTGCTGTTAGAAATTGTGGTTTTATTGGTAGGGGGCGTTGCCTGGGGTTGGATAAATCTCTTGATTGGTCTAGTATTTCCGATTGGGATTATCGGAATTGATGCGCTAATCCGCCACGTTCACTTCCCGCCTTTTCATTTAAGTTGGTGGAGGCGACATTACCGCACACGCTCTTCGGTAATTATTAAGGATTCTGTCATACTCCAGGTAAGCATCCTAATTATTTTAATATGCAGTGCAGTCACAACGGGCTGGTTATTTGGTGCTAACCTTAACACGGCGACAAAGGCTACAGATGAAAATCTATTTGTTGTGTTGCTGATGACAGCGGCATTTATAGGAGTAGCTATAGCCTGTTGGACAACCTTACCCCAAGTAGTAGCCATTACAGAGGCACGAGAAGCTGCCGAACACCTGTTTACTGTTGCCCAGGATGGTATTTTGGTTTTGGATGAGCAGGGTAGTATCAGGCAAGCAAACCCAGCAACTGAATCTATTTTTGATATCAAACCATTTGAGTTACTAGGAAATCACCTTAGCAAATGGATATTTGGATTTCCTGACTATCCACAGCAATGGACGAAGCGAAGTGAACACACTCTGTTCCACAAAGCTGGTGTCCAAACTTTGGAAATTTCTATTTCCGACCGACCGCATCAAGATTTTCAAGAATATGTCGTTATTCTCCACGACATTACTAAACGCAAACAAGCAGAGGAAAGATTACGACAATCACAAGCACAATTACAACAAGAAGCAAAGCTGCTAGCATCCCAACTGGTGCAGAGTGAAAAAATGTCTAGTCTAGGGCAGTTAGTGGCAGGTGTAGCTCACGAAATCAATAACCCCGTGAATTTTATCTATGGTAATTTAACCCCTGCCAATGAATACACCCAAGATTTGCTTGAACTGCTGCAACTATACCAGCAATACTATCCTAACCCAGTAGCCCAAATCCAAAACCAAGCACAAGCCATAGATATTGATTTCTTAATAGAAGACCTACCAAAGTTATTAACTTCTATGAGAATTGGTGCTGAAAGAATTACAGAAATTGTACAATCTTTACGTAACTTTTCCCGCCTAGATCATGCAGACATGAAGGCGGTAAACATTCACGAGGGTATTGATAGTACCTTGATGCTCCTAGAGCATCGCCTCAAAGCTACAGCTAATTATCCAGCGATTAAACTCATCAAGGAATACAGCAGTTTACCATTGATAGAATGTTACCCTGGACAACTCAATCAGGTGTTTATGAATATTCTTGCAAATGCAATCGATGCTTTAGAAGAATCGATAGTCGGTGAAAAAACCACTAATATTCCCCAAATTTGCATTTGTACTAGTTTCATTCCTGACCAGCAGTCAGTAGTTATTTCTATTGCTGATAATGGTTGTGGTATCCCAGAAAATATTCAAAAGCAACTGTTTGACCCCTTTTTTACCACAAAACCCGTCGGGAAAGGCACAGGCTTAGGCTTATCTATTAGTTACCAAATAATTACTCAAAAACATCAGGGAACATTAGAATGTATTTCCTCTCCTAATAAAGGTACAGAATTTATAATTACAATTCCCCTAATCCCTGTTTTGTCAATACGGTTCGGTTAAGCTCTAAGCAGTGCTAATTACGGAGAAAGTAAGTGTTTGTAATTTAGCTGTTTGTGTTCTATGTATGGGCTTTTTGTTCGGAAATTTGGCTCTGGTTTTTTTGACAACACGAGGATTGCTTCGACCTTCAGGCTCTGGGATCTGCTCATCCAAAATTTCGCTTACAAGCCAGGCAAAAAAAAGGGAAATTCTTCAATTTGGAGCCGTTGGAATTTAGGAACAGCCCGACGAACAATATTCAGCGTGCCAGTAAAACTTAATCGTAAAGGGGAGATTTCAGCCTACATTCCGCACCCTAACTGTCACACATCAATAAAAAGCTGGCATAGTAGTACACAAGAACTAAGCTAGAGTCAAAAATTAAGAAATTTAATGCGAGTTATTATTATTAAGTAGCTTAATGTGGCGAGAAGAGGAAGTATGGTAACAAAAATAGAATCAAGGGAAAACTTCAGAGTTAAAAAAATTAATTGATCAAAAAAATATAAATGAGAGAATTGCAACAGAAGTGATG
>NZ_JAIVFX010000112.1 GCF_020829625.1 Nostoc sp. XA010
AATTAAATTTTTCGAGAGTGCCTTCAGGTACAAGCAACCTTTTTAGTTGTTTTTGTTCTCGTAGATTACACGCGAACAAATTATGATTTATTCCGTTATCTATTTTCCCTTAACCGAGCAGTATTGATTGTTAATCTCTCTATTAAGCAGTTTTCTCAATCGGATTTGATTAAGCAGATTGAGCATATTTTACACTCAACTGGTCTTGACCCCAACATTCTAATTCTAGAGATTACTGAAAGCGTAATTATGGAAAATGGCGATGAAACAACTGCTACTCTCTCACAAATTCGGGAGTTGGGCGTTGAAATATCAATTGATGACTTTGGTACAGGCTACTCTTCATTAGCCCGTCTTTCTAGCTTTCCAATTAGTGTGTTGAAGATTGACAAATCCTTCCTCAATCCGATGGATACTAATAGCAGAAATTTAGAAATTATTGAGATCATTGTCACGCTAGCACACAAACTGGGTATAAACGTGACCGTTGAAGGAGTAGAGACAAAAGACCAACTAGCTTTTATTAGAAAGTTAAACTGTGAATATGCTCAAGGATATTTTTTCTCGCCTCCATTGGGTACCTCAGATGCGTCAGCATTAATTATGGCAAATCTTCAATGGTGAGGTTTTGATAAATTCAAATAATTCCACAAGAGAGATGAGAAAGGAACTCGTCGCCATGAGAGCTGGTTTTACTTCCACTTGGGCGGACAGCCAACAAACTAAGTTTATAAAGTGGTGCTGTGTTTTTCTCCTATCGATGCCATGTTTTATTGCCATGCTATAGTATCAGGTCACAGGCGCGATCCCAAAAGCGTGATCGCTGTATATTATATGCCACTAGACAACCCCAATAGCTTGCCAGTGAACCAATTGCAGAATATTCCTACTGTACAGGTGGCGTTTGAGCCTTCGGAAGAAGGAGAAGTTAAGTTGCTGCACGAGTTGTCAAGAAACTACTGCCACAGTCCAAGCGGCTCAAATGCAAAGCTGACGATTGGAATCAGCAGCTACTCGATTATGGGCAGCAGTTAAGGGAACAGCATCAGCAGGAGGAAGATTTGAGTCTTTAAAAGTCAGCTTCGGCTCCGCCCGCCGCAAGCATTGCCAGTGCGTAAGTGCTAAAAGTATATCCTACTACAGATGGCATATTTATTAGTATAGATTGATACTAATAACTTAATAATTTCACTACTTACACTTTGTAGTTTTGCAGCTTAAGCAACATGAACGCAGATGAGTTTAGCCAACAAATAGAACAATTGCGCTCACGGGTACGGAGAATATGGCAGCGCACTGCTACCGAACCGAACTCACAACAAGAGCTAACAATAGCTGCTTTTGATGAACTCCAAACGGCAGTGGAAGAACTATTGGTTTCCTCCGAGGAGTTAGAGCTAGCAAGAGCCATAGCAGAGAAAGAGCGCCAGCGTTACCAAGAATTATTCGATTTTACGCCGGATGCTTACTTAGTAACTAATACCGCAGGAAAGATCCTAGAGGCTAATTATGCAGCAGCAACCATGTTCTCTGTGCCCCAAAAATATCTGGTAGGTAAACCATTAATTCTGTTTATTGCTCAACTTGACCGCCGACTCTTTAGCTCCGTGATAAATAATTTGCAGCAGCAAAGTCAGTGGGTACTTGACCTAAAACCACGGCTCAGTAAGCCCTTGACTGCTAGTATCATGGCATCTCCAGTCTATGACTCACAAAACAATTTGGTAGGCTGGCGTTGGTTGCTGCGTAATCTTAGCGAAACTGAAGAAGGAGTGAGAAAACGCACAGAGGAACTGGCAAAAGCAAATCAGCAATTGCTGAGTGAAATTACAGAGCGTAAACTCGCCAAGTCACAACTGCTGCACCTTGCGTTTCACGATGTGCTGACGGGGCTTCCAAACCGCGCTTTATTTATGAACCGCTTAAAAGAGGCGGTCAATTATTCCAAACGCCATTCAGATTATCTATTTGCTGTCTTGTTTCTAGACCTAGATCGCTTCAAGGTGATCAATGATAGCCTGGGACACACATTTGGAGATCAATTACTGCAAACCGTTGCTCAAAGGCTCCAAGAATGCTTGCGCTCTACAGATATAGCTGCACGGCTAGGAGGAGACGAGTTTATCATCTTACTGGTGGGAATTAAAAATGTATTAGAAGTGGTAGCAGTTGTTGAGCGAATACAAAATAATCTGGCACGAACTGTGGTTCTAGACGGGCACGAAGTGTCCACTACAGCCAGTATTGGCATTGCCTTAAGCATAACAGGTTGTAAACAACCAGAAGATTTCTTGCGTGATGCCGATATTGCAATGTACCGAGCGAAGGCACAAGGCAGGGCGTGCTATGAAATTTTTAACACTGATATGCATATTCAAGCAATGGCACACTTGGAGTTGGTTAACGATCTACGCCGAGCCGTTGAGCTTCTTGAGTTTCGGATTTATTATCAACCGATAGTGTCACTCAGTCGCGGTAGGATAACTGGTTTTGAAGCGCTTGTACGCTGGCTACATCCAAAACACGGCATTGTTTTGCCAGAGTATTTCATGTCAACTGCCCAAGAAACCGGGCTAATTATCCCTATTGAGCGGTGGCTCTTGCATGAGGCATGTCGTCAGGTACAGCAGTGGCAAGAGCAATTCTCCTCTGTCCGTCGGGAGATGAGTGAGTGTCCCTTGACCATTAATGTCAATCTTTGTAGTACAAGGTTCAGTGAAGAAAAGTTACTACAGCACACGAATCAAGTACTACAAGACACTGGACTCCCCGCATCGAGTTTGATGATGGAGATTACAGAAAGCATAATTATGGAAAACAACGATAAAGCCATTATCAGGCTAAGGCAACTGAGAAATTTAGGAATTAAGTTGGCAATTGACGACTTCGGTACGGGCTATTCCTCATTAGGTCGTCTCCACAACTTTCCGATTAATCAGTTGAAGATAGACCGCTCCTTTGTTAGCGGCAGCATTATTGATGATGGAAATTTAGATATTGTTGAGACAATTATTACATTGGCTCACAAATTAGGTGTGAATGTGACCGCTGAAGGGGTGGAGACAGAAGAGCAACTAGCACTGTTAAGAAAATTGAACTGTGAATATGGGCAGGGATATTTTTTTTCACATCCATTAGATAGCTCTCAAACTGCGGCATTAATTATGGCAAATCCTCAGTGGTGATGGTTCTAAGACACGTTTGGAAATTTTTTGAGCCATTTATTTGTCACAGTATTTTTTAAGGGGAGAGGAGTTTAAATTCCAACAGCAGGATTTATCCTGATGAACCGAATCTCTAAGTTGTACTTTGTGTGTAGTCCATGCCTTGCGACGAGTGTTGGGTATGGAGTCAGCTGACACAACTGCTGAACGCGAACTTAGCCACTTTGGTTCTACTGGCAGAAACTCACAAATTGATGCGCTTGAAGAAGCTAGACTTGCCGTAGAACAGATTGTAATTCCTAAAGGTCAGCCAGTAGAATTACTACCTCGTTCTGCCAAAGTGCGAGAAATGCAGCACGAACTGGTTGAACGCTACCATCTCAAGTCTCATAGCTTTGGTGAAGAACCTTTTCGTCGTTTGCGGATTTTTCCCGCTTGATGCTTCACCTGGAGTCAAACTAGAGGAGTAATTTTCTTCTGGCTGAACTTCAGTTGGTGCTGATACCGATACCCTCAGGGTACTCCCATGACTGCCGTTTTGCTCAATACGACCGTGGCATTTTAGAAAGATGAGCCTCACCAAGTCATACTTGTCAAGAAGTTAATGGGAAGTAGTCAGCAATGCAACAGCGAGTTTAAAAGCAGCCTGGATAGCAAAACACCAAAGTTGGTTATAATCAGAATTTTCTCCAGAAATTTCCAGAAATGCTTACTTAATATAGTAAAACCCTTGCAATTTAAGGATTACATCTGCATTGACAAACTTCCCAAAATTATTTTGGAAAAATAGTTGACAAAAATATTTGCACTCGTTATATTGGATAAGCACCTGAGAGACGAGCGCGTTTAGAGCGACGACCGAAGGACGCCGAACCTTGAAAATATTATAGTTTGAAAGCGAAAAGACAGCAAGTAGTTTGCGTCAAGAAAATAAAGATAACTAAGCTGAAGTTAAAAAAGAGCAGCTAAATGTATTGAGCTATAGAGCTTTCCAA
>NZ_JAIVFX010000113.1 GCF_020829625.1 Nostoc sp. XA010
TACTAGCACCCGCTTTAAGTTCTAAAACCTGTGTAGCAGTGACACCGTAATAGATTGGGCAAGGATTCCTCATGCATGGTGGTGCATTGTGAATTATGGTTGTCACCACATTATTTTTAAGGTATATAATGTCTAACGGCACTTTTACTTGGTACATCCAAAACGGTACATGATTATACTCTCGACCCAAGTTAAATAACATTCCGCGATCTGTGTTTAAATGATTTCTCCATTTGAGTCCTTTCTCTAGTTCTTGTGTTTTATTTGCCGCTTCTAAATAAAAGGTCTGATTATTGTGAATAAGTTTATACTGAAGAGGCAATTTTTGGGGACGAGTTTCGATATAAGATACTACTGCTGTGAACAAGATTACTGACACCCCAGCAATTGGCCCAGCCATGTTTAGCAGCTTAAAGCCAGCAGCATACCAATCGATTTTTGACTGAGATTTTAGCATTTGCATAAAATTAACTACCAAAAATATCGATATCGCCCAGACTATATATTGATGAATCCACCGGACTAGATGGTAGTCCTTGCAAATCTGCCTTATTACGCATACTTTCTATTCGGTCAGCTTCACGTATTGCCAGAGGGTTTACGTTTTTTCTTGATTCTAATAGTGCAGTTAGGGTAATTTCTAATGGCGGTAAATCCTCAAGTGCTGGGATGTCTTCACCAAACAATTGACAAAATATTGAGAATGCTGCCCTTTCGACGATTGCCTGAATTTCTGCACCGACACAGCGATGTGTTACCTTCAATAATCTTTGCCATTCTTCTGGGGTAAAGGCATCTCCACCATGACTAAAGCGCTTGTCAAATCTTGCTAGGTGAATCTTAAATATAGAATGTCTCTCACCGTTGTTTGGTAAATCGATTTTGAATATCTCATCAAACCGTCCACTTCTGGTTAACTCTGGTGGTAGCCATTGGATATTATTGGCAGAAGCAATTATTAATACATCACTTGTTCTTTCCTGCATCCAAGTGAGTAACATCCCTGCTAATCTTCGTGATAAATCATCATCTCCGGCAAATCCCTTGTCAAAATCATCTAGGTAAAAAATTATACGGTTAATTCGGTCTACCAGCGCCAATAACTTTTTGAGTTTGTATTGGGCCATATTCCCATAACTGCGGAAATGGCCCCACTCCACGATTACCAAGGGTAATTCCAGTATTTGAGAACAAGCCTTAGCCGAGTGAGATTTACCTGTTCCGGGTGGGCCAATTAATAAAACACCTTTTGGTAGCCGCAAGTTGTAAGACTTAGCCAACGGTGTCAGGAGGCGCTTGTATCCCTTAAATGCTGACTGCATTAATTCCAGTCCCCCGACTGGAATTGTCATCGGTTGGAGAAATTCCACATTGTAAACTCGTTTGAGTAACTCAATTTTATAAGCAGAAAGTTTTTTGACTAATTCACTATTGTCAATTGCTAGAGCAGTTTTTACCCCTGTTTGAATATCTGCCAAATACATCCCGACACAAGTATTCGCTATTTCATTGATTTGGGCTAGTGTAATTGAGTCGGGTAATATTTGTGGCAGATAATTGCTAATTTCCTCAACTGTGGGTAACTCTTGGGTAATTATGGGTACTAGACCAGCTATATCTGACTTGAGGCTTGCGTTTGACCCCAGCAACAAAGCTGTTTTACTGGAGTTATGGTTGTAAAGCTTAATATTAATCAGTGCTGACTTAATCCATTCTGCTGTCAGGAAGGAATCTGCATCCGTCGCTCCTTGTCCAAGCCACGGGTATATCCCTTCCAGGATCAAAATCCCTTGTAACTGGGTTGTCTTCCAAAAGCGCAAAATTTCAAAGGAATCTTCGCGTACAACTTTGAAAGCGATTCTGTTGTATTCTTTAATTTCTGAGAATGCCAATCCCCAATCACTTATTGTTAACTGGTATAGTTTGTCATCCTCTAACATCCAAAGATAACAATTGATACCACTATTAATGCATTTTTGAGTTAGGTTTTTAAGTAAGCTCATCCTCTCTTGCAATGGAGATTCCACTGCTATTAAAGGATTGTTTTGTTCGTAAAGAGAAAATATTCTTTCTATCAGTTGTGAACTCATGGGTAAATTATTGAGCATCAAACTGATAATAAAGGCTGACTCACTTTTTACTCACAGCCTGAAGTACCCAAATCTCTCATACTTTTGGCCATTCTTTTTTATTTGCACTTAGGCGGCAATCGCTACTAAAGACTCAAATCTACCTCTGACTTACGCTGCTGTTGTTGTTGCTGTAGGGACTTTTCAAGCAACAAATCCTGATTCCAAGAGACTGTTTTGGGTCTTGAGCGTCTAACCTGGGGCAGTAATTTCTTAACAGCAAGTGCTGAGGCTTCCCCGAATTCATCGGAGTTGAACGCCGTTTTGATTTGAGAAATATCCTCTAATCGCTCCACAGGTGTACTTTTGGGGTCAGCAAGTGCCATGTACAGTGTTCGCTGTTTTGGTATTGACCCAGTTTTGGAATATTCCAACATTGCGTATGAGAAAGCATCAATCGTTGAGGAGCAGAGTACCACTTTTTCTACTTTGCTCGTTCCTCGCTCCCCCAACTGGAAATGGAACCAACTGTTTGTGCGATCGCTTCCAATGGCCAAACCCTTAAATTCACTCCCTTCAAGGTAAGCCCCTTTAACTTGATGGTTTAAATCTCGCATTAGAAACACTGCATTTTGCTCCTTGTCAGCGTAAATCAACCCCGATTGGTGAAATCCGTGTACAAAGTTTGATGGCAATCCCCAGAAGTGAGTCAAGTAATCATGTATTGCAAGCCACTTGCTTTTATCCTCAACTGGTGGGACAAACTTGGGGGCTGGCTCGGTTTGAAGAATATCTGCTGTTTGTTTTTTGACTGCGGCGATCGCTGCTCGTTCTGCCCCCGATTCCCCAAATCTGTCATTGAGCCACGCCAAACCCTGTCGCAAATTGTAATTGTTGACTTGAATCACCAAATCTATCGCCCCGCCCCCCTTTTCTACTCCTGGGGAGGCAGACTGAAATTTATCCCCATTTATATCAATGATGTGGCCATGACCCACCCAAGAGTTAGATTGACAGGGTTCAAAGTCTAAACCTAACTCCCAAGCCACATCTTCCAAGGCTAATTCACGCAATTGTTGAGTCTGTTTAGCTAATTCCTTTTTCTCTTTCTCTAATTGAGCAATGCGTTGTTGAAGCAGTTCATTAGCTTGAGCCAGTTCTCTAGCTGTTGCTTCCATTTGTTGAAGTTGACGGGCTACCCTGTCTCGATCTGCGGCTTTGGCTTTGATTTGCTCCAAATTTAACTCTGATACTTCCAGGTTCCGTCCCGTTTCTACTATCCGGTAAAAATCCTTTATATCCTCGTGTTTGGCTCTGGAACCCTTCAACCCCCTCTCCAAGCCAATCAGCCGCATCGTTTCATAGTAGGAGTCCTGAAATGCCTGGATTTTTTGCCGCCCATTGAAAAAGTGATTACACCGTAGCTGACCCCGGTCATCCACTGGCACAAAGTAAGCATGAATATGTGGCGTGGCTTCATCTAAATGTAATTCTGCCCTGACTATCCGCGAACCGTATTCCTCAGACAACCATTGGTGCGTCGCTTCTAGCCAAACATCTAATTTATTTTGCTCATAATACCCTGCCTGGGTTGGACATGAGGCACGGAAGTAACTTGGCGATGCACTCAGTAACATCTCGACGCAGTAAACACCGTCAGTCCTTATCTTCCTGTGTTGCGGAGCCTCATTTATCTTTGCCATCACCAAATCTTCTAACCTTGATTCGGGATCGCTGCTGCCTATAAACCTAATATTCTCTACCGACAAATCAGCGTTCGGTGTTTCCCTTTCACGAGATGTGTGAGACGCGCTACTCCCTATATCCTTCTGCTTTATTTTTTTTAAACGAGCGATCGCATACGCCATTCCCGCCCACCTTTTTTTCTCTCGTCAACAATATTTCACCTGATATAGCGGTTATCAGTCCAGTCCAGTACACTTAGGAGAGAGCAATTCTACTGATAACTGGTCGCTATGAAAGCCTACTCTCTCGACTTGCGTCAGAAAGTTGTTGATGCTTATGCCTGTGGTGACAT
>NZ_JAIVFX010000114.1 GCF_020829625.1 Nostoc sp. XA010
AAATTCTTATGAATTGGTGGCTGAGTTAATGATATTAAATCCTAATAAGCGGAGGCATTATCAACAAGGAGAAAGGGCTATGAGGCTTATTTTATCTGCATCCTAGCCCTTTTTGTCCCCCCGTAAGGGCAGCGACTCACTTGGGCGATGTTCTGCACTATTTGGCTGAGGCAATGGGTTGTGTAGAAGAAATTGTCGAGATCAAGTTCAATCAGGAGGCAGAATAATGCAACCAACAATCACCATTCCACAAGGCTGGAAATACCCGCATTTTACATTGGGTCAACGTACACAACAAGGAATAATTATCGGCATCAAGTATTATCCAAGCGACAGCTTTTTAGCTCGTGAATCCGATGAAGGCTGGCATTATGTAGTCATGCCTGACATCAATTCTGAATCCGAAGAAAATCGCTTAGAGAACGAGCTTGAACTACTGACACCACAGGAATTGAAAACACTTCTAGAAGCAGAGATAGCAAAACATTTACACCAAGCTGAACTACTCACTTATGAGTTAGAAGCAATTCCTGGCACTGTCATAAATAGCTAAGTCGAACACTATCCATTATCAACACAATTTTTAACAACAACAACGCAATTATGGAAACCATCAAAATCAACAACAGCGTCTTTCTCATTCCACCCAGCCAACCGAAACTACAAGCCAATTGCGCCAAAGAATACGGTCAATTTCTTCTCGATTGTCCCCCAAAACTGACAATTTTAGAAGCACAAGCAGGAGGATATCTCAAAGGTAACAAGGCTGACTTTGCGATCGCAATCTCTCGCCCTGACCGTCCATTGACCATCAACGAAAACTTCACCAATGAACCATTTACCGAGTTGTGGGTGATTCCGGTGGCTGGAGGACTCAAAGAACAATTCAAGGGACCAGCTTCGATGCTGCTTAGTTTTCTGATCCACCGCCGTAGTAAAGACAATTTTGCTGGATTGTACAACCACTTCGCCCATCGTGCCTTCCAGCAGTGGTGCGAGGAAGGGATGCCGGGAGATCCCAAAGAATTCTGTTATCAAGCGATCGCTAGCGTACTGAAAAATTACATTTTCTGCGCCGAGTTTCAGAAAGTGGAAGGGACGCTGGGAACGTACTGGTTCATTCAGTGGAGCTATCGCAATCCCCAATCTGATTTTGAGAAGGATGCGCTCGAAGCCGCCGAAATGATTCGTAGTGGTGCGGAATCTGGGGCAACAGTTCACTGGGTAACGAATGATACTTACGAGCGCTGGGCTAGTAATGCTGTCACTGCATCAGCATTAGCCCCAGTTTCGGAGACTGAGGCACGGCTATCTCTGCACAGGGCAAACGCATCTAAAGTATAAGAATCCTTTAATAGCAAGGGTTTCGGCGTTTTTAAATTTAGCCTATTTTTTCGTCAATATCCTTACCCAGTAAGGGTTTCAGAAATACCGTGCGTTCGCCCTGTATCTCTGCAAGGACAGAATCAGACAGCAATGCCGCAAGGTAACAAGCGGTAATTAAACACGAAAAGGGCGATTCACCTTTGAGTCGCCACTACATAAATTAGCGGTTCAAACAAGTCAATGAAAATCGGTACTATCTCCAATACCTTCGCCAATTTACGAGGGTAAGTTCATATATTAACTCCCTTGTCTGTTGGGTTCGGCAAAAACAATAAGTCCTAAAAATTACTTCAAGGTTTCCCGCAAGCTTTTTTTTCGGATCACTTGTAGGGGAAAGGGTTTGAGTCTCCAAGCTACCTTGTAAACTAAAGACCTTGTATTAGTCTTTTTGCCAAAATTTTAGTAGGCTCTTATTTTGGCAAAGGTATTGGTCTCAGTTAGTTATTCCAGAAAATTTAACTTGGGCAACTACGAATCAATCGAATTGGGCTGTTCGCTTTGGGCGCAAGTCGAGGATGAAGAAGATGCCGACGGTGTAGTTCAATTTCTCTATCATCAGGCGAAAGCAGCAGTCAAAGAGGCTGCAATGCCTGTGATTAAAGCGAACGAATTCCAAATCAGTAAAGCCAAATCTCAAAAGAAGGTGACAACTGATGAGGGTGTTATGGAGGATTTATGAAACAATTGACAGGCTTTATTCCTATCGCAGCGTTACCTCAATCTACTGCGGCTTCTGCTAAACAACAGTTAATAGAAGCAATTGATTGGCTTCACAAAGATGGTGCTGCTACTGAAACCAACCTCAAACTCTTGACTGCAATTGTCGAATCGATTCTTTGCTCGGAAGAATCATACACCAGATTTTTACAATGTGGTTTTGATGCAGCCATTGAGTTTTTCGATACTAATTCTCAGAACTGGGAATTTGAAGAATCAATGTCATCAAGTCATAATCCTAGGAATTGGGATGAGTACAAGCAGCTATAACAAACACGGGTTTTGTCACAGTCATAGTTTCAAGAACATGAAAAAATCAATTTCTACACTTTTACGCCGAAAGCGAGGTGATAAAAATGCTAGTCCGATGGAACTTTAAGTTAAAGCCCTGTCAGCTTCAACAAGCAAAAATGTCGCAGTGGTTAATCACTCTCAGAAAGCATAGAAACTATGCACTTAGAGAACGACAGATTGGATACAATACTAATAATCAGAATGCTGATGAACCAGTTAATTATGCTTGGGGTAGTTACTGCGATCTGAAAACCAGAGTCGAATATGGTGGGTATTGTCCACTAACTTGTCCTGTGCTAAAACATGGTGTTATTCCAACTGATCTAAATATTGCCCTGAAAACATCGTCATCTGTTATCAAGTGGGATAGCGCTTCTAATATCCAGATAAAAGTAACAACGAGATTAAGACATAAACTCAAACATTTTAGTGAGATTAGTACTGTTGTTTTGCAGGGTAACATCCTAAAATTAGACACTGCATTTACAAATTTTTGGCGGCATGGTAAAGGATTCCCACATTATTTACGAACTTTAAATAGTTTCAATTACTCACCAGGACAGGTTAAACTCAAGACAATTAAAGATAATTATGCCACTGTCTATCTTCCAGGAATTGGCAATATCAAAATGCACAATAGTCGGGATTTAACCAGTATTCAATCCGTGAGGACTTGTACTGTTAAAAGAGCAGGTGGTTACTGGTTCTTATCGATGTTAGTTCAAATACCCCAAGAACTACCAAAAGAAAAGTCAATATCTCAAATCAAATCAGTAGTCGGGATTGATGTTGGTGTGAATAAGCTTGTAGCTTTGTCAGATGGTAGTTTTGTCGAAAATATTAGAGTTACAACTAACATCAAAACATCTAGACGTTTAACTATGCGTCAACGTGCCATAAGCCGCAAGCGTCAGGGTTCTCAAAACAAAAACAAGGCATACGCTAGAATTGCCAAAACGCAACATAAACTAGCACAACATCGAGAGAGCTACAATTGGCAAGCAGCCAGTAAGATTGTCAAAACTGCTGATGCTGTTGGGCGTGAAGACCTGAACATCAAGAACATGGTTAAGCGTGCCAAACCGAAACGTGATGGCAAAGGTGGATATAAGAGAAATGGTGCTAGTCGCAAGAGTGGTTTAAACAAGGCTATCCTTGATTGTGCTTGGGGTGATTTATTCGCAAAAATTGCTTGGTTAGCTGCTAAATCTGGTAAACGAGTTATCCTAGTTAATCCCAAGCATAGCAGTCAGGAATGTCCACAGTGCAGACATACTGACAAGAGTAATCGCAGTGGAGAAAAATTTCTCTGTACTAACTGCGGATACACACAACACGCTGACACAAAAGCTTCTCGAACAATTGCAAAACGTGTGGGATTAGTCTTCCTCAAAAACATTAAAAAGACTCTACCGGGGGACTTTCGGAAAGTTATGCCTGTGAAGATATCGCTGCCGATGGGTGGGGAGTCCAGGAACCATGCCTATGAGTCATTGAATATTCAGTGTAATCGATCACGGGGCGATCGCAGACTAAAAGCCAATAGATGTCAATGAGTGAAGAAACTAGGGGAATTAGTCTAAGAGAGTTCACTCTATTTGATAAAAGTAAATAAACGGGTATGGCTTCGGG
>NZ_JAIVFX010000115.1 GCF_020829625.1 Nostoc sp. XA010
TGGGTGGACTTGTACGATAGCCTCAAAGAGAAAAAGTAAGTCCAATCATCTTGTTCGCGTAAACAATTCGCGAACACTATTTTCTTTGTTTTACCCTCTATTTCTCCTTAACCGAGCAGTATTGACATGAATCCTCTCTCGTGATGCAGACACGCACAATTACCGCGACCGCATATATAGAAGAGCGGACGCAATACAGAAGATATTGCTGTGAATAATTAAATGCTGTCAAAACAGAGCTTGCAAGCCCTGCAACCCTCAAAAGGAAATCGCCAAGTGCGTTTTGCGCTTAGGTCTTACTTGCGTCTGCCTTAAGTTATTGACGTATCGATAACCTTGACACTAATATACTAGTAGACGAGTTCTGAACTTGTCAAATATATTCCGAACTTTTTAGAACCAGCTGCCTTTTGACGAGTTTTGATGTTAACTGAAAATGTCGGAATATATCAGAACTTTTCTAATATAATGGCAACGTCAAAGGCAAAAGTAACTTTTACATGCAGTCCTGAGTTAAAAGAAAAACTACAAGAATGGGCGGACAGCGAAAGCCGAACGCTATCAAATTTAGTTGAACTGATCACCCAGCAAGCAGTAACAGAGCATGAAAACAAAGTGAGCAACAAGTAATATGACTAACGCTTACCAACCGGACATCACAGCACGACTAGACGACATAGACAAGCGCTTAAAACAATTGAGTGATGAATTAGACCTTATCCCCACAATTCAAAACGGCATGAGGCAGAAGAGCGCAAACAATCAACAAATTTAGCGTCTCTCATACACAAATCCCCACTAGTGGCAACTAGAGGGGATGTGTACCAGTGGAGACTGGATTTTCATTAATTGTCTTGTCATAACGCGGGTAATAACTCCGAACTGAAAATGTCCTGGCAGACTTTTCGGAACCGCGATCGCAACTCTATATTAACCAGTTCTGCGGTCGTGTTGCAATAAGGAGTTACCCGGATTTTGAAAAATTCGGAGTAATAAAAGTGAATACAATACAGACAACTGCAAAAGAGACCGCTAATAGACTTACAGACAGACATTATAAAGAGTGCGTAAAAAATCGAGGCTTGTGTCCTGAGTGGATAGCTGTTAACTGTCGCTCAATGGAAATTAAAGAAGCGACCGAGCGTTTAGGATATAAAGCTTTGTCAGCAGGCATCTGGCTAGAAGGAATCAACGGTTTTGGGCAGTACCGCCCTAACAAGCCCTGGAAAAGCTTAGACGAGAAGAAAGCGCCCAAGTATCGGACAGCAACCAGGGAAGAATATGACGCGATTTTACCCCATCATCCGCATAATCAGCGCTACTGGGAGGACTTAGAGGCGCTCAAAGCACTTTGTTATAACATAAACGGTCATCCTTGCTTACTTCTGACTGAGGGGCTGTTTAAGGCTCTAGCCGGCTGTTCTAACGGATTCCCCACAGTTGCCCTCGCTGGTGTTGAACAGGGATTAACATCCGCCAAAAATGACCCACAAAGCAAACGTTACCTAGTCGATACCTTAGAATTGTTAGCCAGTGCTAAGTTTGGATGGATTATTGCATTTGATGCCGACGAATCCACCAAAGCTAATAAAAATGTGATTGCAGCACAGAGAAAACTGGCTTGTCAATTAGCTAAGTTTAAAGTGCCTGTGTACATTGCCACGGGCTTATGGAGTGCAGCAGAGGGGAAAGGGATGGACGATTATATTCAGGCCAACGGTAGCGACGCTTTTAGGGACAAAGTGCTAGCTAAGGCTGTTAACTTAGAAACTTGGGAACGTCAGTTTCAAGAAGACGATAACGACAGCAAAACCTTGTCAGAGTCGGCTTTTGCGGCACAAATAGCAGACAATTACCGCGCGAGACTGGCTTGGCACGTAGCTAATAAAGCATGGTACTGGTATGAGGCACAAAATAAGCTCGGTGTTTGGGGTGAAATTCCCCATGAGGAAGCGCAAGACATCGTAGTTACAGAGTTGCGATCGCTAAAACCACATTTTAGCTATCGTTTTGTCGCTAATACGCTGAATCTCCTCAAGGGTGATTTAAGGATTAATCACTGGGAGGTCTGTCCCGGCTACATCTGTTTACAAGATTGTGTACTAGATGTTAATACCCTTCAAGAATACCCCCACGCTCCAGGTTATAGAATGCTGACTCAGTTGCCCTTTAAATGGTCTGACCGTAGTATCGGCTGTGACCCGATTCAGCAATGGCTACTAGAAATTTGCGAAGGACAAGAAAGCTGGGTGCAAGTAATTCGCGCTGCAATCAACGCTACCATTACCGAGCGGGGCGGCAAGATGCAAAGATATCTAGAGTTAATCGGCGCTGGCGGCACTGGCAAAGGTACATTACTGAGACTTGTGCAAGACCTAGTAGGTAAAGATAACTACGCAATCACAACACTTAAGCAACTAGAACAGAATCGCTTTGAGACTGCCTCGTTCTACGGCAAGAAGCTAATTTGTATCACTGATTCTGAACGCTACACAGGAGATGTCAGCGTATTTAAAGCTATCACAGGCTATGACGACCTGCGACACGAGAAAAAAGGGGTACAGCAAACAGGCAGTTTTAAATTTGATGGTGTGGTGATGGTAGCAGCAAATGAAGCGATGCAAAGCACTGATTACACGAACGCCACCGCCCGCCGTCGTCTGTCCATGCCCTTTAATCGTGTTATTCCTCCCCATCAGCGCCGTGACTTGATGGAAGAGTTCGCGCCCTATCTTCCTGGTTTCCTGTCCTGGGTGTTGTCCATGCCAGAAGCAGAAATTAAGGATTATTTTGTCGATACAAACAACAAAGTATCGTCACTGGCTGCATTCAGCAAAGAAATCCTCATGGAGACTAATCCACTGGCTAACTGGGCTGACGAATGTTTGTACTATGACCCCAATGCAGTAACGGGTATTGGAGACATCAGCCAAAGCGCCGATGAATTTCTCTATGCCAATTACGCCCAATGGGCCAACAACAACGGACAAGGAACAATGAACAAGCAACGTTTTTCTAGCACGTTGCTGAACTTGCTGAAAGCTCAACTCTTAATTGACGCAGAAAAGCGCAAAACCAACAGGGGACGGTTTATTACCTGCGTTGCAATCCGCAAGCCGGGACATGATTTCCCTCTTTTAATTTCTACTAGTGACGACCTCAATAAAAAGAGTGACGACCTAGTGACGACCTTGGTGACGACTCAAACCCTTGATAGTGACGGACTTTTACAAAGTGACGACCTTTTTATCAAAAAAACAGAAGAAAGTAGCAACAACCAATGCTACTTGATGCAACCTCCTATAGAGCAGAATGAGGAGGATACGTCGTCACTTTCATCAAATCATTCACTCCTAAGTGTTTCAGGTCGTCACGAGGTCGTCACCGTGACGACTTCACAGCCCGATAAGGTCGTCACTACTCCATCTGTCGCCCAACAGATGATTAATAACTGGGATGATTTGTCGTCACTTGGTGAGCTTGTACTGTCACTAAAAGTTGAGGAACTACGCCAAGCTGTTGCAGGATTTAAAGAAGAACAACTGCAACATATTAAAGACGCAGCTAATAGCGTGTGGCGACTCGGCGCAGATTCATTAGCTGATTACAACGGCGAACTAGTTTACATCTGGGAGTGCGGACAATCAAACGATATCCGCATCGGTACTAAGCAAAAGCCAGGGGCGAGGGTTAGACGCGCTCATCTCCGCCCTTGGTTGGACATTTGATTAGAAAACAGATCCAGTATTAGGGGGTATGAGTAGCATTCGCGCAGAAAACCGGGTTAAGAGATATTACATGAGTAATACATAACTTTGGGCAGATGAACGCGAACTATGTCTAGACAATTCAATAGAAAACGATAACTGAAAAGGATATATAGCGGTTATCAGTCCAGTCCAGTACACTTAGGAGAGAGCAATTCTACTGATAACTGGTCGCTATGAAAGCCTACTCTCTCGACTTGCGTCAGAAAGTTGTTGATGCTTATGCCTGTGGTGACA
>NZ_JAIVFX010000116.1 GCF_020829625.1 Nostoc sp. XA010
TAGCAGTGCCTCTAGTTCCTCTGCACTCTCTTTGATCTCTATCCGGGTTATCCCTGCCATCACACACCCCAAATGCTGCTTCTATACATTTACCATTTGTCGCATTCTTTTTTCAAATTGGTATTACCTGGGGAAAAGCTTTCTTACCCAAACCAAAAATTTCTGCATTTGTGGTTCATTTTTGAGCTTGTCTAAAGTGTTGAGTTCAAGGGCTAGCAGCTTGTTATCAAATAAAGCGTGAATCTGGCAATGGCAGGCAGAACAAATATTTGCTGTTGGGCCTGGGTCTTGTTTTTTGCGTTTGGTATTTTGTCGGGGAACTAAGTGATGGACAGTCAAAGATTCCATTTCTCTTTGGCAGAGTTGGCATTGCTTGTGTTGATTATTGACACCTGATGAATCATCAAACCCTATCTAATATCATAGCGATTACTAAACTAGGGCTTATCGACTCAACATAAAACTGCTCTGGAGTTAATCCAGAGCAGTTTTTGATAGAAGTAAATTATATAGGAGACTTTTAGTGTTGTCCCCGGTTTATCCATAGTAAATACCGTTATATGATACTCTTCACCTCAAGTTGCCTACTTTACGCAAAAAACGAATAATCTTGAAGTTGGCATTACAAAGGTTAGAGGTAGCATTAACCAGCGTATTACAGACGGCAACTGTGATTTTGAACAGATACCAAGGCTTGTAAGATTTATGAACTTGAAGTTAGAGGTGGGGATTGATTAAAAGGACGGGTAATATCCCCGTCCCGTAACAAAATCAGTTAATTATCTCAATGTCATCAACGCTTGTAATAATTTCGCATAGCTTTATGGATTTTCTTGGAGCGTTCTTTCTCATCTAATTGCGCCCGTTGGTCTTGTTTGCGAACAAGATAGTTAAGTTCTTTTTGCAATTTTTGGTAGCTGAGAAATCTAAAAAAATCAAGTTCTCCTTCAAGTAATGCTTGTTGCACTGTACAACCAGGTTCGTTATTGTGTTGACAATTACGAAAACGGCATTCTGCGGCTAAAGTTTCAATATCTGCAAAAGTTTCTTGCAAGCTTTCACCACCTGCCCAAATTTGAATTTCTCGCATTCCTGGGGTATCGATAATTAAGCCGCCTGTCGGCAGTAATATCAATTCTCGATTTGTAGTCGTGTGACGACCTTGGTCATCACCTCGACGCACTGGTTGCACAGCTTGTACTGATGCACCTTTTAGTTGGTTAGTCATAGTAGATTTACCCACACCAGAAGACCCTAACAAAGCAACTGTTTGTCCTGGCTGGAGGTATGATTTCAAGACATCCAGCCCTTGATTAGTGGTGGCACTCAATACTAAAATTGGTACTCCTTGGGCAACAGCTTCAACTTTTGAGAGATTATCTTCTAAAGAATTGCACAGGTCGGCTTTATTTAAAACGATGACTGGATTTGCACCACTATTGTTTGCCAAAATCAGATAGCGTTCAATTCTTCTGAGATTAAAGTCGCCATCAAGTCCACAAACCAAGAACACGGTGTCAATGTTAGCTGCAACAATTTGTTCTTCGGTTTTACTACCAGCGATTTTTCGTGAAAACTTGCTTTTTCTGGGCAAAATTCCGTGAATGCTAGCGTGTCCTTTTTCTCGCGGCTGAATGATAACCCAATCCCCAACAGCAGGAAAGTCTTGCCCAAAAATTGCTTGATGTCGCAGTTTCCCTGTAACTTCTGCTGTAAGTTCCCCCTGCTGGCTATAAACGATGTAAGTATTTCTGTATTCAATAGCAACCCTAGCAACGCTAAAACCTTGTTGGCTATAAGGTGCAAAACTGTGAGTAAAAAAGTCACTCCAGCCTAAAAAATCCAAATTCATTGATGTTTCCTCGATGTGTGCTGCTTTTCTAATAGACAAGGCGCACAGAGGCAGACACTTTTGTAGATGAATTTTTTAGTGTCTGTAAATTCGAGTATCATTCCTGCAAATGGAGGATTTAACGAAAATCTCTGCGCCTTGAGTTGGTTGAGTTTTTGAAGGGAACCCGGACAGCTAGTAATTGAGTCATCATTCTTCCTCCCTTATGTATTACAAAAATAATCTACATTACTACATTATCTCATTTCGGCAGAACTGGCATCAAATACTGTGATAGCTTGATAGTACCTCAGTAGATTGCTAGGCAATGTATTCCTTAAGCCATCATTGCTCAATTGGCGGGCATCCAGAAAACTAGTGGCCATAGTAGACTGCCCGGCTCGTTATTTTTGAGTAGGGCATCCGCGACTTTGAGCAAATGGCTTGACGGGTTACAGGATATGGTTGCTGACGATGGAGGAAGTAGCGTAGGCGCAGCCCGTCGTAGACATCGCTCTTAGGGGGCTTAGTCCACCAATCGTCTCCCCAATCGATTTTCTCTCTTATTTGCGAAAGTCTTGCTGATGTGAGCTATTGGAGTGATGAGTGGCGTGTTGGTGGGAAATCTGACGCGAAGTCACAGAAATAATAGGATTGCATTAATGGCTTTCATAACTAATTATTAGATATTGCCTAACTGTTAAAAATTTACAATGCTTTCTTAGTTGCACATCCAAAGTAGAGATGAGCTATCAAATCTGAAAAATTTTCAGGTGTGAACTGCTTTAGCCCTACATGGTCAAAATGCTGTTCTACTAATTTTTGAATATCTCGATTCAGGTGACATCCATCGGCTACGACTTTTTGAATTGGTGTGAGGCGATGCTGCCAAACCTGTACGCTAGGCTTATCACTCAACCCATGTTCCACGAAAAAGAACCTACCACCCGGTTTTAGTACTCGATAAACTTCTTGGAGTGCTTGCTGTACATTTGCAATACTGCACAAAGTCCAAGTGCTGACCACACTATCAAATGTATTGTCTGGCATCGGGAGATTTTCACTTGATAGCAGGAGTTGTTCAACTATAGACCTCTTGCAAAAGTCCCTAACACCCCACCCCCAACCCCTCCCCGCTCTTCGGGAGGGGAGCGTTTGCGTTAGCAAATACGGGGTGGGGTTCTTTATTTTTGATTTATGCAAGAGGTCTTATGATACCAGAGTCACTAATCCGCTTGTTTGCCAAAGCATTCATTCCAGGATTCACGTCAACTGTAGTGATTTTGTGAATACTATAAGGATAGTAAGCCAAATTTAATCCAGTTCCAAAACCAATTTCCAGAACTTCTCCTGTTACATCAGCTAACAATTCCTGACGATATTTAGCTAAGTTTGGAAGTGACAAACTCCAGTCGAGAAGACGTGGAAAGATAACTCGCGAGTACAACCCCATAATTCTTAACCCTTGACAATTTAATTTTATGCTTAGTAGGGACGTTGAGCGAGGAAATCTGTGGAACAGTGGATTATTGTTGCTATTGCTTAGTTATCTTTTATCTCTAAACCTTGCCACAGATACCAACAGCAATAGAACGGTAGGGTTTCCACATTTGTCCTAAATCTTCTAGAGTCTTTTTATTTGGCATGTAGAACCTTATAAACCTGCTAGCGGCTCTTTGTCCAGGGGTAGTGGTCGGTGTAGAAAGTAGCCTAATACTTGCTGTTTAAAGGTTCTATTCGTTGTAAAGTACTTTTCTAACAATTAAAAGGTGTTTTTATGCCTGATGATAATAAGGATTTAATTAGAGCTATCGAAGATTTAAATTCAACTGTCAGATCGGGATTTGTTCTCATATCTAATATTGTATTTTTAACAGCTTCATGTATTTCTGTTGCAACTTCAAATCTTTCTCCTTTTAATTTCTTTTCTCTCGGACTTATTTTTTTAATTATTAAGTTGATTAGCTGGTTTGCTGCTAAACGATAATACGTCTTAAACAATAAACTCTCCAGTTAAAGACTAGAAGGCTTTTAATTAAGTAGAACAAGGTGAAAAAACCAAACTATGTAAAGATAAGTAAATACGTATAATATATCCAGCAAGGTAACAGGGATATGGGTAGCCGTTTAAGGGTATTTCTGACCAGAGAACAAGATAAAA
>NZ_JAIVFX010000117.1 GCF_020829625.1 Nostoc sp. XA010
TTCGCCCTGGAAAACCGTCACTACAAACTTTCCAATTAACTCTATACAGATCGGGAGTAGTATCAACAAATTTTTTAACTTCATCTGCTTCTGCTTTTTGCTTTGCTGCAATCAACTCAAGTTCTGTTTCTTTGGCAATCTGTTCAGGCGTTTTACTCTGGCAAGAGATGATACCACCACCGACGAGCAAAGCTAAAGTGATGGCGATTTGTGAAGTTTTGAAAAGCATACTATTCTCGCTTAATAGCTAACTATTTATTCTCGGAAAAACTGGATAGTAAAAAAGCTAAATTTAGTTCGATTTGGAAAACTAATTTGATGTATTTATGAAATCAATGAGAGCTAAATTTCATTCTAAATAATATATAATAATTTGATTTCAAATAGCAAGCTAAAACCAGCAATTAACTATTAAAAAACTTGAACTTTTGCAATGAATCTATTTTGAATCAGGCAAAAGGGCTAATTCTATAACAGGATGTCAACAAAAAGCAATAGCCAGAAGTACGATATTTTTTTAGACTTCGAGCGATTCCTTTGAAGTGGGGGAATATGCCATAGTGTCTAAGTAAGAATTCAGCATGGGCAATAGTCATTGGGCTACACTCATTCAAAATAGCTGATTCTTCTTCAAGTATCTAACGTATCTTCTTATGGTAAAAAGCTAGCTTTTGCAGTAAGAGGAGGGAGAACAAAAAAGTTAGTGGAGAAATGGTAGAAGTTTGGCGATATTGGGAATTTGAGCATCCATCAAGTTCTGTAGTAAGAGTGATAGTAACACCATCAGGGCTAGAGTTATTTGCAGTGGATGTATTGCAAATAGTAGCTCCAATTTTAAATGATGATTTCGTGAGGTCAATTGAAGTTCATCAACGATTAGTGATGATGGAGAATAATCAAGTGAGTTTGGTATCAACACTCAGCGCTCTATCGATCCACTCATTAATATCACGAACAAGTGTAGTAGAACACAATGTAGTCAAACAATTTATGCAATGGGTAAGAACAAATGTGATGCCAGTGTTTAAAAATGATGTCACGATGATTGCAATCGAGCAACCAAAATACTTATTTCAACAAATAGATTACTCTCAGAAAGATTCTTTGATAAAGTATTTGTATTTTCAAAATAGTGATTCTTGGTCATCAAATAGTATTGATTTATATTTAAAGTTTATTTTAAAAAAGCTTCCATTGCCAGCTAGCTGTCCTCAGACTATTGATTTAAATGGGATTGACTTCAGAAGTAGATATTTTCAAGTATTGAAGACAGTACTAAGGTCAGTCAGCAGTTATGAATATGTTTATGAAGATTTGGTGATAAGATCGGCAAATTTGTTGATAGCCCAATCATTAGATTTATTAGTTTATTACCATTTAAATAAATTAAATGAGTCGAATTTAAATCAGGTACTAGAACAAGGATTAATATTACAAGCTCTGGGAACAATGGTTAATAAATCAATTGAGAATTTCAAGGATTTAAAACCAATGTATTTAAACCTATTAGACTACTTTTCAGCAGAAATGCTAGCACTGGACTAAACCCCGAAACTGATTAAACATGAAATAGAGGAGAAAATCAGATGACAGATATTTTAAACGATGAGGCGGAGATCCTTAATGGAGTAGAAGAATTACTCTTAGTAACAGATGAAACAACAGAAGCAGAAAGTACAGAAGATATACAGCAGATGCTAGAAGCAGTAACTACAGGTGAAAAAACAGAAGCAGGAAATACAGTCCTGCCACAAACAAAAACAGCAATCACCAATAAAAAACAGTGGAGTCGGAGATTAGTGATAGTGACAGGAGATAAAGGGGGAGTAGGAAAAAGTACTTTCGCCAGAGGATTAGCGCAAACATATTTGGATATGAAAAAAGAATTTTTGGCTTTTGATGCGGACATATCTAATTCTCATTTAAGCAGATTTTATGGAGATAAATGTTTAGTGAGAGAATTAGATTTTTTTACAGAAGGGAATGTAGACATTTTTCTAGATGATTTGAAAGAGTTAATAGAGGATAGTCTAGACACAGAAGGGGCAGTTATCCCCGGAAAGTCTTTATTCTTATTGGAATTACCACCACAGTCCATGAGAATCTTAAAAGATGTTGTACAACAAATGAAATTTTTGTCTACAGTTGATGAATTATATGATATGCGAGTAACAATTGTAGTTGTAATTAGTCGAGTAATGGATTCGGTAAAGCAGTTAATAACTTTATATGATTTTTGTCAAGACCAAGTAGATTATGTCGTAGTGAAGAATTTGTTCTTCGGTTCGCCAGAAAACTTTGTCAGATATAAAGAATCCTCAGACATAACAGCGATGAAGGATATATTAATAGAAAGTAATATTCCGTTTTTAGAAATAACGATGCCAGATTTAATAGAACACGCTTATGATTATTTAGACAAAAATAGCTTGACATTTAATCAAGGAATAGAGCAAAAAGAAAAGCCATCAGTGAAAGGAAGGGTAAGTACTTGGATTAGCAAATTCAAGGAACAAGTTGGGTTGGCGAAAAGCATTTTGGGATTAGAAAATGTCCCCCGTTTGTAGACGTGTAGTTATGACTGTAGGTGACTCGCGTGTGGGAAAGTCTACAGTCATCAAGTTATTGATTGAACTATTCCTTAGCCAACATCAAGCTGTTAAGATTTATAACCATGACAACCGTAACAAGTTCAAAGCTTATGCAGGAATAGTGCCAATCGAAAGCTTAAACTTTTTCACTGACAATCCAGATTTGGTATTAGACGATTTACTCAATGACTCATTAGATGTGATTTTTGTAGATATGCCGGGACAGTATATCCAAGAAACCTGTAACTACATATATGAGGCTGATTTTTTTACTGTTTTGGCTGAACTCAACTGGAAACTAACATTCTTACAGCCAATTTCCCATAGAAGTGATTGCATGGAATATTTCTTGCAGCTATTAGATTTTGCAACGGACAATGCTAATTATGTCATAGTAAAAAATCAACATTTTGATACGAGGTTTAAAGAGTATAAGCAATTAATACAGCAAAAATTGCCATTGGTTGGGGGCACAGAAATTATATTAACAGCCTTGCACAGAGATCATTATCAAGCAATGGAGGATTTAGCCAAACCTTACTCACAATGTTTTCATGAGCAATCCCTATATGTGTTGTATCGCTCATATATTTATCACTGGCTAAAACATTTCTTTGAGACTGTAAAAAATAATCAAGTCGCAAGTATTTACTTAGGAGTATCAGCAGGTGAGAACATCAGAAATATTGCAGGGGTATTCTGAAGCGGAACAACAGAGGATTGTTGAAACAGCGCAGCAAGTGGGGTTAGCAGAAGATGACCCGATGTTTCAAGTCATGGCAACACTTGGCAGATATGAAGAGACAATGATTTCATTGCAAGCACGAATGGAGGCAATGATTGAAGCTTGGGTACTAACAATCGATCAAAAGGTGGCGAATACTTCTAAAACAGCCCAATCAATGAACAACACTCTAGTCAGTAATGCTGTGCGTGATGTCTTAACTGAACAAATACCGAAGCTGATACAAGCATCAACATCATCTGCATCCTCAACATCATCGCCACCAAAAGAGATGCGATTATCTACAGGAAATTCTCAGATGCGTTTTTGGTCTATCTGCGCTCTGGTAGGAGGAGTGACAGCAGCCGGTGCGATGCTTGCTTCATTTACAACTTGGAACGTGATGACTAACTTGGGTCAGAACCAATCAGTCATGTTGTCAAACAACGATCTGAAGATTTTACAATGGGTAAAATCTAGCGAAGGTAAGCAAACTTATAAGCTCTTTGTTGAGAATCAACAAACTCTGGCTGCTTGTCAAGAAGAAA
>NZ_JAIVFX010000118.1 GCF_020829625.1 Nostoc sp. XA010
TAGAATTCTGGTAACATTATCATTAAATAGAGCTTGTTGCGAATGAATGCTCTTTTTCTTTTACCACAAATTGCTACACTCTTTGCAATATAAGCATTCTAAACCATTTTGTCCCCCCGCAAGGATTTTTTATCATATCCAATATTTTTTTAGTGATAAGCTAATGAGCCTTTAAGCTACATAAAAGCAGGGCTAGAGCGGCTTACTACAAGCAAATCAACCTAAAATGAATAACGGTTATTTGGTAAAAATACCTCTGCTCTATAGCCTAGTAAAAGCTATTATTGAACTTTTGTTAGATAATTATTTGATAAACCTCCTTAAAATCTCATTCTTTAGAGTTGCTTCCGCTTTAAAACTAGAGACAGATAGCACCAAATGGGTAAGTTAAGTAATATGAACAAAGTACTTAGCTTCTTAAGGTAATTTAACAATGGCACTTTATCCTAGTGATAAAACTGAAACTGCATATAATGGCAAAGACCGTAATGCTGGTGATCTTGGGATAACTCCTCAAAAACTATCAAAATCAAGGCACTGGTTATACTAAATACTAAATCTTTCAGTGTCATTGCTTATATTACCCAACCCTCTAACCGAAAACAGTTTTTAGAATACCAGTTGCTTGTGTAATACTAGTTAAAGTATCTTAATATTTATACATATTTTTGAGCATTAGCATTGTCCAGTGTAAAAAATTGACCACTAACAGAATTTCCCAGTTAGTTGTTTTTCTCATGACTATATTTTATTTTTGAAATTTTCACCTGAATGCTAGGCGGAGTAAAAGCGTGATCCAGTTAGAACAACCACCCAGTCATCAAACAAAACGGACTCCAGTAGTGAAAAGTAAATCTCAGTTTAAAGGGCTTTTCATTGCTATTGTCATTGTTAGCGCGTGGGTTATTAGCCTGAGTATATTACTTTCACTTGATATCTCCAAGCTGAAATTTTGGATGTTATTGCCTGTTATACTATGGCAGACATTTTTATATACGGGGTTATTTATTACATCTCATGATGCCATGCATGGCGTAGTATTTCCCCAGAATCCCAAAATTAATCATTTGATTGGAACATTGACTTTATCTTTTTATGGTCTTTTACCATATCAAAAACTCCTGAAAAAACATTGGTTGCACCACCACAATCCCGCAAGTAAAATAGACCCGGATTTTCATAATGGTAAACACCAAAATTTCTTTGCTTGGTATTTTCATTTTATGAAAGGTTACTGGAGTTGGGGACAAATAATTGCGTTGATTATTATTTATAACTTTGCTAAATACATACTCCATATACCAACTGATAATCTAACTTATTTTTGGGTGCTACCCTCGCTTTTAAGTTCATTACAACTATTCTATTTCGGGACTTTTTTACCCCATAAAGAACCAATGGGAGGTTATGTACAGCCTCATTGTGCCCAAACAATTAGCCGTCCTATTTGGTGGTCATTTATCACATGCTATCATTTCGGCTACCACGAAGAACATCACGAATATCCCAATGTTTGTTGGTGGGAGTTACCAGAAATTTACAAAGCAAAATAGTTATTGTTTATCTAAATCTAATGGCAGCAAGAGTTACCCTGTAATCTATATAGTTTGAACAAGACATTATTTTAACTAATAGATTATCCTGCTTATGCCAATTAATAATTCTCGTCTTGTTACCTACAGCCCTGCTTATACAATCGTTCCTACTTACGAGTGCTTTAATCGCTGTAGTTACTGTAACTTTCGTAGTGAACCGGGTAAAAGTCCCTGGATAAGTATTTCAGATGCAGAAAGTATTTTAAAATCGCTTCAAAGCGAAAAAGTCTGTGAAATCCTTATCCTTAGCGGTGAAGTGCATCCTCATTCGCCAAGGCGTCAGGCGTGGTTTGGGCGGATTTATGATTTGTGTGAATTAGCACTTTCAATGGGGTTTTTACCGCATAGCAATGCAGGGCCCCTGAGTTTTGAGGAAATGCAAAAGCTGAAACGTGTGAATGTTTCAATGGGGCTGATGTTGGAACAGTTAACACCAACATTGTTAAATACTGTACATCGGCACGCACCAAGTAAATTACCAGAAGTTCGTTTACAACAATTACAATGGGCGGGAGAGTTGCAGATTCCCTTTACAACTGGGTTACTGTTGGGAATTGGAGAAACTGTAAATGATTGGTGGGAAACTTTGGAAGCTATTTCTAACTTGCATCAACGTTACCATCACATTCAAGAAGTCATTCTGCAACCTCATAGTCCTGGACATCAACAAACTTTTGATGCACCACCTTTTGATCCCCATGAATTACCAGAAGTAATTGCAAAAGCGCGGGAGATTTTACCGCCAGATATTACTATTCAAATTCCGCCCAATTTAGTTAAAGATAACTGCTGGTTACTCGCTTGTATCGAAGCTGGTGCGCGAGATTTAGGTGGAATTGGCCCAAAAGATGAAGTGAATCCCGATTATCCTCATGTTCAAGAACAAGCATTAAGAGAAATTTTACAACCTGCTGGGTGGGAATTGGTGGCGCGATCGCCACTTTATCCACAATTTGACAGCTGGTTGTCGGGGGAATTACAAACAGCAGTGAAACGCTGGCGAAAAACTCTAACACCAGTTTCTCTTTTGTAAGAGTTTTACTACTGAGAGTCAAAAGTCAGGGGTGCTATTGGGTTTAGTATTCACCCTAGCCCTGTCAAGGTGACTTTTTTGGAGTCGCCAAAACCCGGCTCAAGAACTACCAATGACTTTCCTGGTAGCGCTCCGGCGGCGATTGTTCGCAGTATTTAGAGACGATAGTCGGTTTTTTCCAGACAGTTCCCATCAAGGATTCTGATTTTGTACCCACTTAATATTTGTGGTGATTTACCACCAACAAACTCTATCAAACTTGACAGTGGGATGGCTGTTTCTCTTAAGTTCGCCGAACTAACTGTAGTTTCGACTCCATTTAATTTGTCGTAAACAGCCGTGCGGCTAACACTCATTTCTTCGGCTTTTACGCCATAGGCTAGCGTACTCGATGGATCAATCCCGCATACTACTAAACTCATTAGTTCCACAATCCTAGAAAAAAGTAGTTCTCGGGTGTACTGGGATGAAGCGTTTTCCTCAAATATTTGATTGATTGTTTCTGGCGCGAATACTCTTTCCATAAGCCCTCGAACCATTACACTTATTGGACTCTCTTTGACAAAACGCTCAAATATTGCACCCAGCATTCACCATATCCTCCGCTACTTTTTCCTTTGCGATGGCATGGCATTATTATCCGGCTATTTGTCACCTTGACAGGGCTAAAAGGGCTAGTCCTAGAATTATCTCTACATTGGAGGTGCTTTTCATGTTTTGGGAGAATTGATTGAAGCGATTGATGAAGTAAAACAAATCACTCAACAAAAGGAAGGTACGAGAAACATCCGCTCTTCTCTACGAGAGGCTGCGCCCTAAGCATTCGCGGTAGCGTCTCGTAGAGAAGCTATGCCGCAGGCTTTACGAGATGCTCCGCGAACGAACCCAATGTTTTAGCTTGCAACTAGATATATTGGGCTTTGATAAAAGCATTGCGCTTATACGCTCAATGTGCGGAACCGGACAGATGAACAACAAAAAATATGTCAATATTGATTGATGTTAAGTTGGTATCGTCTTATGGAGCAGAAATAGCAGCCTCGCCAACGCTAAGGGACTTCCAGAAAATAAAATATACAGTTACTAAGAATGATAATCATTGTTAGGGGGGTGGGATAGGCTGCCAACGGCAGCCTATCCCACCCCAATTTGTAGTAAATTCAATGATGATTCGATTTT
>NZ_JAIVFX010000119.1 GCF_020829625.1 Nostoc sp. XA010
GGGGTGGACTTGTACGATAGCCTCAAAGAGAAAAAGTAAGTCGAATTATCTCATTTGTTATCGTAAAACATACGCGAACAAATTTTTCTTTGTTTTACCCTTCATTTTCCTTAACCGAGCAGTATTGCAGCCCATTCGGATTTGAAGTCAGCTATTGAACTAGCGCAACAGTTTGCATTCCTTGTGCGTCAACGCCTGCCTGAGCAGCTCGATGCTTGGTTAAACAAAGCTAAAAACAGCTCGGTTTCTTTGTTGCGCTCCTTTGCTGTTAGTTTAGAGTCTGACTACAATGCTGTGAAAGCAGGTGTAACTATGTCAGTTAGTAATGGCCCAGTTGAAGGGCATATTAATCGACTGAAAATGTTAAAGCGGCAGATGTATGGTCGGGCCAAGATAGACTTACTGGAACGACGATTTTTGTTAGCTATTTGAGGAGAAAATTTTGGCAATTTACACTTGATGATATGAGTTATAGAAATCAGTTTATCTGGCAAAGGGCGGTTAAACTTGCTATTAATTGTTATAAATTTACCCGCCTATTTCCTCAGTCCGAATTGTATGGTTTAACCAGCCAAATTCGACGTTCTTCTGTATCTGTAGCATCTAATATAGCAGAAGGCTATGGAAGGCGCTCAAAACCAGAATACATACAGTTTTTACATATTGCATTAGGCTCTTTGAGAGAACTTGATACCCAATTAATCATAAACTTCAGAATATCCGCAATTTGATTGAAAGCAATACCTGCGGTTGATAACTGTGCCTCCAAGGGTAAATTTTCTAGCTTGGCATCTAAACATTCCCACATCGGTGCTAGTGTTGATGTCGCTGGAGATTCGGACAACTCATCAAGCAGATCCCAGATGGTTAATTGACGATATGTGGTCATCTCTACGATTCTGGATGCAAGGGGCAAGGACGCACTGGGCAGTAGCTTGAGGTAATCTCAAACATATCCTTATATTGATATAGTGAAACACTGTATTGTTTTGCAAAAGCCTGCAACACCTGATCTGTATAGGCGCGGATCTTGCCAGCCGTTAACCCAAAGCAGTGAATTGGTTCTAAGCGGCAAACAGGTTTTTGCCCCAGCCAGAGTTCTGCCGACATAGCGTGCAATGGTTTATCCCCTGGTTCTTTATACAAATACAGCACTGCAAAATATGTTGCTCGTGGTTCGACTGCGATGACCTCCGGTCGGGCGTAGCCCATCGCATCAATTTCTGCTGAATTATTCTGGGAGCGGTGGCGATAGAATGAGCGGCGATTGTGGCAGACTTTTGGATTCCAGCAGCCATCACCTTCTGGCCCATGCAGCGCCTTAGCCTTAGCTGCGGGTAGTTTGGCGCATAGCTGACATTTAGGATCTAACGGCTTGGGCATAGTCTACTCTGTTTCCTCTTCACCAATCGCACGATAGTAGGCAGCGATGCCTATCGCGGCGATCGCCTGCAAGCACAGTGGAAGATGACACCCAAAATTGTATGTGACTTCAAGTAGAATTTGCCCAAGACAGAAGGTAAAAGTTGTCCGCCTCGTCACTTGACACGATCTGTATTTTTAGATATCATTCAACTATATGGTTGAATCAGATGTAGCCCTTGATAAAATTTTTGCTGCTCTGGCTGATATGACGCGGCGAGACATTCTTAAGCGGGTATCAACAGCAGAACATACTATCGGCGAATTAGCACAACCCTATGCGATGTCTTTTGCAGCGATCGCAAAGCACATCAGTGTGTTGGAGAAAGCCGGACTCATTACCAAGCGCCGAAGTGGTAAGGAGAAAGTTATTCAGATTCAGCCGAAAACTCTCAAAGTAGCCGCAGCGTATCTGAGCGAGTATGAAAAAATCTGGAGTGCCCGCTTTGATGCTCTGGAAAAACTACTAGAAGATCGATAAGAAAGTAGCAGGAGGGTAGTATGGCACATCTTACAGTAACAGTTCCAGAAAATTCACAAAATATCTTCGGTACTGTCACAATCAAGGCTTCGTTAGAAAAGGTATTTGAAGCATATACCAAAGAGGAACTGTTTGCTACTTGGTGGTGTCGCGGTAAAGAAATGAAAGTGTATCACTTCGATTGTCAAGACGGCGGCAGTTGGCACATTGCTGAACAATCAGAAGATGGTAACGAGTATGAGTTTACTGGCTGTTTTCATGAAGTCGCTCTAGATAAACGAATCGTGCAGACATTTGAATTCTTGGGGATGCCGGAACGTGGGCATGTCATGCTGGAAAAAGCTGAGTTTGTCGCAATTGACGAACATACAACTGAGATTCGTACCCATAGCACAGCAATGAGCCAGTCAGACCGTGACGGCATGGTTGCCAGCGGCATGGAAAGCGGCTGGCGGCAGTCCGTTGAAGCTCTGGGCAAGCTTTTAGAACCAAACGATTAATTACAACTCGCTCGCAGGCTTGACATTTACCAAAGCGATCGCTTTGGTAAATGTCAAGCCGATATTTTTATACTACATTTGGGATACATTTTGTAATACAAAAGTGTGAACACAAAATAAGATACCCTTATCTTTTATCCGATATAATCTACGATTAAAACACACGAACCCCCAGACACTACACTTTCACCAACATGCAATCGCGGAGGGTGCATGTTGGCAACGGAATAGAAACTATTGCGCTGCCGACAAATTTTGTTTGTCTTTGGTATCGCTTTTGATGCGTAATTCAAGCGATACACACTTATATGGTGCTAACTTATAGTTATAGTTAGCCGTAACTTATTATAGGCACAATTCAACTATAGCCTTGACTGAGTGCAAAGATAGTTTACAAAAATGGCTCAGGCGGTTGCCATAATATTGGTTTAACGAAGATACAGAGATATTGCTGCACAACAAGAATGCATTCGGGAAAACTTTTCTCTTTGAAGCGGTTCCTATTCCTCAATTTCTAAGATTCGGATCGTGGATAACTGCAACCGCCTTGATGCAGAACTGTCTGGGAATACAAATTGTCTGCTTTAATTACAAAAATCATCTACCCGAATATCTCGCCAGACATCAGAAACCTGCCAGCCGGAATTGCCTACAGATTGTACTGGAGGATTGTCAAGGAATGGAATATAGTCAGGAACTCTAGGCTCTGAAATTGCTACTGGTTTCTCTTCAACCTCAACTACAGGGGCTGGAGAATTGACAGTATTAGCTTCAAGAAGAAGTTGGTCTTCAGCCTCCTCGATTAGCTTCATCTGTCTCAGGGTAAGCTTGTCGGATTTTTTGATGATCTTTTTGGTATCTGTATCATTAGAAGTTTTCATTGGCTGTTCCCTTGAAGGCATTGGCTTAAAATTTGGATGGGTAAACTTGGGAGAAATTAGGTATTAATAATTGCACGGAATAAACACTCTACTGCAAAACTATGGAAAATACGAGTCCCTTGCTGAAGAAATTATTAATTGTGTACAAATCTGTTTTCGGTTAGATGTCCCAGCATAATAGGAGCACAGATGCAAGTATTAAGCGATCGCTTCTTGATCGATGGTTGAGAGTTCTCGCTTATTAGGAACAGCGTTGAGAAACTTATCAGGTGAAAAAGGCACAATCTTAGTAGTAGATGACGGTGCGATTCGTTGATTAGTGAATCACGGTATTAAGTCCGTAAATAACTAATCTAGCCCGACAGCAGATTACTGTCACCAAAGG
>NZ_JAIVFX010000011.1 GCF_020829625.1 Nostoc sp. XA010
ATGAGCCTCTTAAACTCCGATGTATTCAAATATTTCAATCTGTTGCTAATGACAATAAATGGTTCATTAAAGCACTAGAAATCGCACCAGACCATATTCATTTATTAATTGAATATGACCCGCATCACGACTCGTAAACTATTGACTGCGCCGCACATCGTGCCGGTTGTACTTACCGCAAATAGTGCAGATTGTGCCCAACCAAACCGGACTTCTTTACCCTCTAAATTCGGTTGCTGACTACCCAGCAGTGAATTCACAGCCGGATTGCCGTTGTATTCACCAATGGCAGTAACGATGATAAATACTAAATAGATAACACCAACCATGCCATAGACTAACTAAGCTTGCTTAGTGTTATTCGCAAACAATCCATAAGTGTAGATCAGGGAAGTAGGAATCGAAAGCATCGCCACGATTTGAATCAAATTAGAAAATCCGTTGGGATTTTCAAAGGGATGTGCCGAGTTGATGGCGAAAAAGCCGCCGCCGTTTTCCCCTAATTGCTTGATAATTTCAAAATGGGCAACAGGGCCACGAGCGATCGCCTGACTAATATTCGGATTTTCCAAAGTAGGGAATACAACTGCACCCCCCAGAGTTTCTGGAACCCCAGTTGCCATCAAGACAATGCCGTCCACAATACAAATAGGCAGCAAAATTCGGGTAATCGAGCGAATTAGGTCTACATAAAAGTTGCCTAACGATCTACCTGTCAATCCCCGAATAAAAGCAATACCTACCGCAAAACCAGTCGCAGCAGAGGTGAACATGTGATAACCAAGCCCCCACATTTGGCTGCCATAGCTCATGTAGGTTTCACCAGAATAGTGCTGCTGGTTAGTATTAGTAATAAAAGAAATAGTAGTATGTAGCGCTGTATCCCAAGTTGGGGCATTTATCCCCGTAGGGTTCAGGGGCAACCATCCCTGATTCATGATGATAAAGAAAATCAGTAACCCCATTACTACGTTGCTATACAGGATTGCCCGCCCATATTGCCAACCCGTCATATTTTCTTTGTTTTTAACACCAACCAAGGCATAAAGCACTCGCTCAACCGGATTCAAAATTGGGTCAAAAAAAGTGCTTTGCTCAAGGTAGATACGCGCCATATAGCGCCAAAAAAATGGAGTAATCGCTACTACAATTAGTAACGTTAATACAATTTGAATCCATCCTTCTAACATTGGATTAATCGAACTCTGACATGAATAAAGTTGAGATAGCCAGGAGATATTCTTTGCTATAATTTAAAGCAAATAATTAAATATTTCGATATCATTATTTACTTATTTATAACTATCTGCTTTCTCAATCAATCATCGAGCTTTTTGTTAGAGAATACAAGGTATAAATTAATATTTAAACTAGCCTCTACAAAGAATATATTTGTTTATATATACAAGTATTCAAAGCGTTTATATCGATATATGTCTGCAAATATAGAAGGACAGCTAAATGCTCAACAAACAGCTATTTTGCGCCCAAACGGGAGCATCCCACTTTTGCCAATAGCCTATAAACTAAACCCGGACTTCTCACTTAGGAGAAATCCGGGTCAAGCCTTTACATGAAGGTATGAGGTTAATCTAAAATCCAAAATCCAAAATCCAAAATTGGCAGAGTCAGGACTCTAATTCATCACTCATGACTGATTTTGGCGACAAATTCCAAATGCGGAGGTGTAGGCGTGTAAAAAAGTTCTGCCGCCTACAGGGCCGATTTCACCACCACAGAAAAAGCCGCCTACAGGAATATCGCTGACGTAGCGCCGAAATAGTTCAGAATCGAAATTGGGTTTACCATAAAGTCCTTCACCTCGCCCCAGACAGGCAAACATTAAGGCAGCTACGGCAGAGGGTTCAGATTCTCGTTGGGTTTGATAACTTTGGAGGAGTAATTCTAGGTCTTCAGCAGAGGCTTGGGCATCGCGTATATGGAATTGCAGCCTTTGTCCTGGACGAACACGATCGCCAATTGCGATCGCCCCAGCTGTTGGATCGACCCCAAGAATACCACGAATTAAAAAGTCTCCCTGTTGCAAAGCCAGCTTAAATTCATCCATCGCTACACCAACAAACAGAGAGTGTTGTGCTAAAGTCCGTTCGTGTTCGCTGAGGCTGGCAATCAAATCTCGCAACACCACTAGCGGCACTTTCTCATCTAACTCTAAGATGATGTTGCGATCGGCTTTTGTAACTTGCAATGGTTTGCCAATCGGTCGGCATCCTTGGGCTACAATCGTTTCCAAAACAATATTGCCAGTCAAAGCTATGCCGATAGTACCCTCACGATACAGGCTTTGGTGTTCCTCACCCTCAGTATCATTACAAAAAAGGGCAACACGACCACCCATACCCCCACCGCTAGCCTGTCCCCCCACTATCACCGATCCTGGATAAGCAAAATCCAACCCCTGCAATAAATCGTTGATTCCAGAAGCGAAAGAACTAGACAGCAAGATGAACTGGGGTGTCGGTGATGTTGGCACACCGATCAAATCAACCCAAGTATCTGGTGAACTGTCTAAGTCAGGTAATTCTTCAGCAACAACATGAAAGACTTGAACCTTCACCCCTGGAAGGTGCGCTAAAGTCAAGCTAATAGCTGGTTCAGCTTCCAATTCTTGGATTTCTCCGTTAACTGTCGTCCCAATCACACCTCCACCACTACAGCCAATTAGCACTGGCACAGAAAGTTTCTCAGCTAACAAGGGTAACAGTCGGGAATACTCACTCGTAAAAGCAGACGAAATGAATACCAGTCCTAGATCCGCAGGTGCTGTTAACGATGAGACAGCTCGTTCCACCACATCTGTAACAGCTGCTTCCAAAGAATGACGGGTTGATAGGGCGTTTGCCCACTGCATTTGGTCTGCCATGAGTTTTGAGCTTCTTTTTCTTTTGGGGCTAGTAGGTTTTGATTTTTGATTTTGGGAAGAATTGCATCCGACAAAAATTAGTGCCAGCCTTTTGTCTCCTCCATCCCAAGAAGCTGGGGTTGTCATTCCTTAATAGATGCATCTAAATATATTGTATGATTGTTTATCTATGGTACTAATTCCAGAAAATCTTAAAAAATAAAGATGAATGCATTATAGATGCGGCAGTTTACTGTATTGGTTATAAATCAATAGGCTAAAGTCCTAACTTATGACCTGAATGGTTAGAATGGTTAGTAATCAAGCTAAAATCTGCCATTTCTGAAGTTTTTCTATACTAGTATTAACAACACACAACGAGACTAAAGCAATGACCAACATCCAAGAAACAGCAAAGAGCGATATTCAAGAGAAAATCCAAGAAGAAGTAGAGCAAGCGCGTACTGTCTGTGATATCAGCGGTAGTGGTTCACCAGAGTGTGCTGCTGCTTGGGATGCAGTTGAAGAATTGCAAGCTGAAGCTTCCCACAAGCGCCAAAGCAAGCCAAAAAACTCTCTTGAACAGTATTGTGATGACAACCCAGATGCAATTGAATGCCGAGTTTACGACGACTAAAAATTTAGACAAGTAAATTTTTTGTTCGTTTGGTAAACAAGCAACCAAAATTTACTTACTCAAATCTTGCACTCTCACCTCACTCCCGCCTAAAATCTTACTTCCCCTCTTTCATCATTTGCCCCAACAGGTAAATAATGGGTGAAATATTTGGAGTTACGGATGTATAAGGGTTAAAGTTTGAGGTTTTTTTTATCTTAAAAGGAAACTTTTACACCCAAAAAATTGGGGTTTTGTCCGAGAGTGTCGAGTATATAGTCGGTGGGTGGGTTTTAGAACTCTTCCTGACGCTACTTGCAAATAGGTGCAAAATCTGAGTCTAGGGTCTTTGAGTTGCTTGTTTTTTACTAAATAGAGAGATTGAGGAAAGTGAATTAAACAATTTACTATTTAATACCTTTTCCAAAAATCTTTGCAACAAATGAATTGACTGTAGGGGCGTACATCTGTATGCCCCTACAAACGTATTTACAGTATAAATTCCCTGAAATAGTATAAGTTGGGTAGCCACTTACTTGCACAAAGAAGTTAGAGCGCAGTCTTGAGGCTAGACTTTGTGCTTTGATTAAACTGTTATGTAATTATAGATAGACTAATAGCTAGGTAATAGCTTACAGTTTGTCAGTTATGGATTTTGTTCTTGGTTAAAAATGTTTTATTTATCGTTTCAGAAAAACTATGGACTATAACGTTTGGTTTCGCCCTTTCGTCTGGATGGATTACCGACTGGCAGTATTATTCCTGGTAATTATTCCGCTAATTCTTCTGATTTGGGCATTTGTGCAAAAAACGGAAGCCATACAACGCTTATTGGGTATATACTGGCGAGTATCTAGCCTGGTAGCAATCACAATTTACTTAATGATTGCCCAGTATCCAGTTAGCTTTATTTCTGGGTTGATAGCTCAGATATTGATCCCGATTTCGCTGTGGTTCTGGGTGGATATCAACGATGAAATTGAGTATCAAACCAGTGGCGCTTTGAAATTGATTTTTACTTCTTGGCGCTGGGCGACAACTGTTTATTGTATTTTGGGTACACTAGCCTTTATCCCTTTTTTAGGTTGTGCTTTTTCTGGTAGTGCGCTGAAGACTCCCTATTGTCGCGTTTGGTTTGAGGCTCCGTTGCTATTCAAAGAATATTTTCATGCTAATAGCAAGGCTGAATTTTTAGGTTTTCTCGGCATAACTAGTTTAGTAATTTATGTGCTTTACTTAAGCTATTTTGTTCTGATTAAGCTGGGCAAGCAGGGACGCTCGGCCACACCACAGTAAGCGTTGTTGCAACACCATACTCCTACTCTTAAAAAAATGGATTCCATTGGCAAGCGACTGGAACAATACACCGCTAAACGTCCCCAAGAAGTTCTACTTGTAACAGTAGAAATTGCTGATGAGCAAGATACAATTGCTATTTTCAAAGGCTTTTCTAGTTCTTTGATGCGTCCAACGGCATTTGATGCAGATGTACCAGTTCTACCAGATGGGGCAAATATCCTCAACATTGACCGAGTAGCCAGTCCTTATAATCCTGAAGCACCCCGTTATATTGAACAAGGAATTTCTTGGGAAGCTATGGAAACTCTATTATTAGAAGTAGGTGTTTGACTAATTACTAATTCGTAATTTTACAGCAAGGCTAACTTTGAGATTGTTGATGGAGCGATTTCTACGACGGGGTATGACGCTCGACGACTCGCTAACGCTGCGCTATCGGTGACGCAATGGGAGCATTATTATTCGGGATATTATGCCGGATTGGGCAGTTAAACCCTGTCCATTCTGAAACCTGGAGTTTTTGAGGAAAGTATATTATTCATGTGCCGTTGAGTAAGATACAAAAAAATTCTGAAATGATTTCACAGTAAGGACTTTGGTGTTCTCATATAATCGAGAACTGCTATATTTCAATTGTTGATATTTTCTAAGCTATACTACAATTTATAATACAATTTTAACAGCATTTCAAGCCCAATGTTAGCTCAGTAAATTGTCCATATATATTACTATTGTTGGTGAATGGAATTGAGATGGATATTGAACAAGTAAGATTACAGTATCAGAGATTAGATCGCCATTACCAGGGAGCATTAACTAAGGATTCTATAAGCTTTCTGGATTTTTCTCATACGCTTCGAGTGTGGGTTGATATGAAGTCTCTAATCGATACCCTTGCTCAAAGCCAAGGTATAGAACTTGAGTTGAATAACGTAGTTCGTAAAAAGGAAGCTCAAAAGATTCTTAAGGGTAGTAAGTATATTTATCTTCCCTTAGGGAGCGGAGTATCAAGTCCAGGTGTAGAAGTGAGAGGGGTTAGAATCGTCAACCGAGCTCTGAATCCTGACGAAATCAAGAAGCTTTATGAGGCGGGACTACCAGAAGTTCAAAAAGCAAAATTAACTTTTAGCCAATGGCTTGCTTCAGGTATATATGATGTTCCATCAGAAAATGAAAAACATCCGAAACTTACTATTTCGAGAGAAATTTTGATCAAGCGAGTGGCTAATATTTTAGGTGCAAGCCACCCTCATGGAGCTGATAACTCAGATGCAACTGAAAATAGATTTGATCCTTATGTGATTGAGCTTCATCAATTGATTCTGGCTGATGGCTATCCGGCCACTTATTATCAACTGCTTGAAATTGGGAAAGATATTTTGCAAGCAATAAAGCTGTTCATGTAAGCATTTAGCAATTTTTGAATACTTCATATTTTGTAGGAATGAATTATGTAAGATGCGATTTTGCAATTCTACTATTACTTCCTGTTCGCATTGATTCAACCAATATCTTGACTAATTATGAATTACCACGACATTATTACAATTGAACCTGGAAAACGCAGTGGTAAACCCTGTATCCGGGGAATGCGAATCACTGTTTATGATATTTTGGAGTATCTTGCTAGTGGAATGACTGAAGCGGAAATCCTAGAGGATTTTTCTGAATTAACTTCTGAAGATATCAAAGCGTGTCTAGCTTTTGCTGCTTTCGGGTAGTGATCGCTACGATTGCCTTCTACTTCAATCATCAACCGGAAGTAGAAGCCTACTTATAATAAGCATCTTAAAATTATGCCTGTTCATATTTATAACGATGAAGGTGATGACATAGGGACAATAGGTGAGTGTAGTCCCGCCGAGTGGGAGCTACCTACACAGATTGGCGAACTAGAAGAATGGCTCAAAACAAATCATAAAGTGATCCCTAAAGGAAAGTATGTAGCAGATATTGGATTTAAGGTACGTAAGAATGCTAGAGGTGGCGGTGCTGTAATTTCGGCAGAGATGATTCGCATTCTGGATGATTTAGGAATGGAAGTCTATCTCTCTGAATATGGTTATGATTTTAGCGATGTGGAATGAAGTAGGAAAATTCCAGTCCTGATCCGTTTATTGGGTAGCTTGGCTCTATCTAACCGTAGGCTCTGAGCGAAGGGAAAAGCTAGCCTAAAATAGAAAAATTAGAGGCGTGAGCACGAGGCTATTTCTATGACAGTTCGCCAACCCCGCTACGGCAAAGAAGAATTCGCTCGACGTGGCGATGAGATTTATGAATCTCACGTGCGCTCACAGGTTGAAGCAGATAATCATGGCAAGATTGTGGCGATCGACATCGAAACCGGAGCTTTTGAAGTCGATGCTAGTGAAATCGCTGCCTGCGATCGCCTCGAAGCCAGTCATCCAGACGCTCAAATCTGGATTGTCCGCATTGGTTCTCGCCATGTTCGTCGATTCGGCGGACGCATGAAAAAAGCCGTATGATCACCGGAATCGTTAACGCGGATTTTGAACCGATTATTTCACTTTCAGTTTGTGGTTCCGATGGCAAAATTTACACACAAGATGCGATTGTGGACACAGGCTTTAACGGTTGGCTTTCACTCACTCCAGATTTGATCACTCAGTTGAATCTGAGATGGAAGAGGCGAGGACGAGCCATTCTTGGAGATGGGAGTGAATGCGTTTTCAATGTCTATGAAGCAGTTTTAGTTTGGGATGGAGATATTCTGACAATCCCAATTGATGAGGCTGATTCAGAACCACTCGTCGGGATGTCCCTAATGGAGGGTTATCAGCTAATGGTGCAAGTATTTGAAGGCGGTCGCGTCGAACTCAGCAAAGTAAACACGATCTAAATTGCCCGTTGCACGCCGACCCTATTGAGGGAGGTAGAGAGAGAACGTTACCCTAAAGGAAGTAAGCTACAGTTGATGTCTAAATTGCAGCCTAAAACTGTCTTTATTTTTAAATAATTATTTTGACTTTTAAATTTACAAAATGTCCCGTTCTGGATACACACTTCCTGTCTTTGCCTGTGCTGCTGCTGTTGCAGCTTTACATTGGTTACGCGATCGCCAACCTCTAACTTTAGCATCTATAGATTTGATTGAACCCGCTAAAATCGCAGAAATCCCCATTGAACAAGTAGCAGGATTATCTGAGAATACAGCTTTAGCGATCGCCCGCAGCGATCCTGGTGATAATCTCGATTTGACTAAAGATACACCAATTTGGGCATTGATAGAGTGGCGAGAACAGGGTGATGATACTGTAATTATTAAAGGTGGGGAAGGAATTGGCAGACAGGTAAATGCTGATGACAAGCCTGCTATTTATGCTTATGCTCAAAGGCTGTTGCAAGAAAACTTGCAACGAATGCTAGCACCGGGGGAAAAAATCACGGTGACGATTATTTTACCCGAAGGGCGATCGCTTGCTGTTCGCACTTCAAATTCTGCTTTTGGTGTGGTTGAAGGACTTTCCCTTTTAGGCACAACTGGCATTTCTCAACCCTTGAGTACACCAGATCAGCTTGGAGTTTTTCGGGCTGAGTTACAAAATAAAGCCAGTCGTTTTGAAAGTTTAGTATTCTGTATCGGGGAAAATGGCCTAGATTTGGCGCGTAAACTAGGGATTAATCCTGAACAATTGGTCAAAACTGCTAACTGGCTTGGCCCAATGTTAGTAGAAGCTGATGTGCTAGGCGTGAAAGAAATCTTATTATTTGGCTATCACGGTAAGCTGATGAAGCTGGCTGGAGGGATTTTTCATACCCATCACTACTTGGCTGATGGACGGCGAGAAATTTTAGCAGCGCACTGTGCGATCGCAGGTTTAAAATCACCAGATATCCAAGCTGTGTTTAACAGTGCAACCGCCGAAGCCGCCCTAACATACCTAAAATCCCTAGATGCATCAACTGGTAGTGATTGGGTAAATCAAGTTTACAGTGCGATCGCCGAAACTATCGATGTTCGTTCTCAAGAATACATCCAAAACCATAGGGAAAGCAGCACAGGAAGTACAATCTGTGGCTCTATCCTCTTTGATCGCGATCGCAAAATTATCGTGAAGAGTAAAACTGCTGGTCTGTTGATGGGAAAATTATGTTAATTTATTATGAATAATCGTAAACAATTCAAATAAATAATCTTCTAAGTAACCACTCTAGGGTAAGTTAATCGTTTTAATACCCTCTCTCAGTCAGTATATCGACAAACGCACATAATCTTGCGTTTGTAACGGCTCTCTATACCATTATCAGCCTACCCAGGCTGAATAATAGCATCATCATAGACCACAAAGCATCTACCCTTAACAGACATAAGACTCCCGTCATGAACACAGCGGTGATACCAACAGAACAAGCGCCCCAAACATTGGAAAATTTGGGGAGACTTGATCGCCAATTGATTGTAATTCTGGACTTCGGCTCTCAATATTCTGAGTTGATTGCCCGTCGCATCCGCGAGACTCAAGTATACTCGGAAGTTTTATCCTATCGCACTACTTCTGAACATTTGCGCCAACTTAATCCTAAGGGAATCATCCTCTCAGGTGGGCCAAGTTCGGTTTATGGTGATAACGCTCCCCATTGTGACCCAGAAATCTGGAATTTGGGAATACCCGTCTTGGGTGTTTGCTATGGGATGCAGCTAATGGTAAACCAACTCGGCGGCGAAGTGGCAAAGGCTGACCGAGGTGAGTACGGCAAAGCCTCATTATATATTGATGACCCCACAGATTTGCTCACTAACGTCGAAGATGGCACTACGATGTGGATGAGTCATGGAGACTCAGTTACCAAAATGCCATCAGGGTTTGAATTGCTGGCACATACAGAAAACACTCCCTGTGCTGCGATCGCCGATCACGAAAAGAAACTTTACGGCGTTCAGTTCCATCCAGAGGTAGTGCATTCTATTGGCGGTTTAGCATTAATCCGTAATTTTGTCTATCACATCTGCGATTGCGAACCTACTTGGACAACAGCCGCTTTTGTCGAAGAGGCAATTCGGGAAATTCGCGCCAGAGTTGGTGAAAAGCGAGTGCTGTTGGCGCTGTCTGGGGGAGTGGATTCTTCTACCCTAGCCTTCTTGCTGTATAAAGCCATTGGTGAGCAACTGACTTGCGTATTTATCGATCAAGGTTTTATGCGAAAGTATGAGCCAGAACGATTGGTAAAACTCTTCCAAGAGCAGTTTCACATTCCTGTAGAGTATGTAAATGCTCGCGATCGCTTTTTAGCTAAAGTTGCTGATATCACTGATCCTGAAGAAAAACGCCGCCGCATCGGACACGAATTTATTGCTGTATTTGAGGAAACATCCAAACGCCTTGGCCACTTTGATTATCTGGCTCAAGGGACTCTTTATCCAGATGTGATCGAATCTGCTGACACCAACGTTGATCCCCAAACTGGTGAGCGGGTAGCGGTGAAAATTAAAAGTCATCACAATGTTGGCGGTTTACCCAAAGACTTAAGATTTAAATTGGTGGAACCACTGCGGAAACTATTTAAAGATGAAGTCCGCAAAGTTGGGCGTTCCATTGGTTTACCAGAAGAAATTGTCCAACGGCAACCTTTTCCTGGGCCTGGTTTGGCAATTCGCATTTTGGGGGAAGTCACATCTGAGCGGTTAAATATTTTGCGCGATGCAGATTTGATTGTCCGGCAAGAAATTAACCAACGCGGTATGTATCATGATTTCTGGCAAGCGTTTGCTGTATTGCTGCCAATTCGTAGTGTTGGTGTTATGGGGGATCAACGCACTTATGCTTACCCGATTGTTTTGCGGATTGTTACCAGTGAAGATGGCATGACTGCTGATTGGGCAAGAGTCCCTTACGATGTACTGGAAGTGATTTCCACTCGGATTGTGAATGAGGTAAAGGGGGTGAATCGGGTGGTTTATGACATCACCTCTAAGCCGCCTGGAACCATTGAATGGGAGTAACCAAGTTTTGAGTTGACTTAGCGCAGAAGCTCATCACCGAATTTGATTTAAATTTTGAATAATGGAATTGAAAGATTCAAAATTCCAAATTTAAAAAAGTCTGTTCACGCGGCGTCTGCACCAAGAGCAAGCGAATTTATTCGTGGTTTACTTCTACTAAAATCCCAACCTGTTATGGGACTACTATTTGATATTTCAAAAGATACGTAGTAGGGTGTCAACGCTAAAATGATGCATTAAGTGTAGGTTGGGTTGGGTTGAGCATTGCTCAACCCAACCTGTAAAATTTATTGCACAAATTTAGCCTTGACATGCTAATAGGGTGTGTAGCTGCGAGAGTACGACACCAAATTATTATAAATGGTGCGTTACGGATTTCATTTTAATGCACCCTACAGGACGTAATTTTATTCAATGGTAAAAGTTAATTAAGGAATTAAACACCAACATAGTTTTATCCCGTCAATAATTATAAATTCCAGCCAATAATTAACCATCTACTTGATGGTAGCTAGACGAATTGAGTTATTTTCTAGGAAAATAGACGCGATCGCAGTAAAATTACCAATGGTATGGCCACTGAGAAAAACAAGCAGCTCATTAGAAATAACTTTCATGTGATCAACATTAATGGAGATGTTATGGAACCTGCTCTGCCCCTTGCTGGCTTAAACATCCTCGTAGTTGATGATGATGACGATAGCCGATTTTACATTACTACCGTGTTGGAAGCTGATGGAGCCACCGTCATAGCAGTTGCATCGGCAGAGGTAGCATTGAAAGTATTACCTGAGTTGCAACCAGAAGTTTTAATTTGTGATATTGCTATGCCTGGTGAAGATGGCTACACTCTTATCCGCAAGATCCGGGCGCTGAAGTCTGATATTTGGGAAAAACTCCCGGCTATAGCTTTAACTGCCTATGGCGATAGCGAGTATCGTAGCCGTGCCCTGGAAGCGGGCTTTCAGGCTCATGTGGCGAAACCGGTTGATCCAGGAGAACTAGTTGCGATCGTCGCTGATTTGCTTGCTTCTTATAAGAGTTAACGCAAAGATGCAGTCATTTGTAGGTCATTAAATGAATAGGGCGTGATTTGGAATTGCTTAAATTACTTCGCTCCAGTTTCAAAGCTAATTTGCTCAGACTTATAGGCTGGTGGCTCAACGTGAATTAAAATCCTGACTGGACGGAACCGTTCTTCTAATCGGCTTTCTACTTCTTCGGTGATGTGGTGAGCGGTTTCTACGTCTGGTGCATCTACTATTAAATGCATTTCGATAAAGACTTGACGACCAAGAACACCGCGAGAAGCAATATCATGACAGTTAATTACACCTGGAACAGAAGTAGCGATCGCATGAATTGCTTCTGGTGCGATCGCCATTTGATCCACTAGCCAAGGCAAATTCTCTTTTAAAACTGACCAACCACTCCAAAATACCAACAAAGCGACAGGAAAAGATAACACCAAATCCATCCATTGATAACCTAGCCAAACTCCGATCAAACCGGTAATTACAGAGATTGTTACCCAAATATCGCTCATCGTATGTGTCGCGTCAGCTATGAGAATTGAGCTACCTACACGCCTACCCACAGCACGTTCGTAAAACGCCACAAAAATATTCACGCCCAACACAATTAGTAATAACCACAACTCAGGCGGCGATATTTTCACAGGTTCACCACCACCTTTGAGAATTCGCTCGATTACTCCTTGCAGAATTTCAAAACAGGCTATTCCTAAAAATGAGGCAATTCCTAAAGCGCCCACAGCTTCAAACTTGCTGTGTCCATACGGATGCTCGCGATCGGGTTGTGGAGAAGAAAATTTACTTGCAATTAATCCCAAAACGTTATTCGCGCTATCTGTCACACTATGCAAGGCATCAGCTAGCAAACTCAAAGAACCAGTCCAGTAGCCCACAAGTGCTTTCAATCCCATTACAAACAGGTTGAGTAGTAGGGTAATAATTAAAACCTTTCGCACTTCGGCGCGGTTATCGTAAATCATAGATAATTTATCACATCAAGTTCTATGACTTCTAATGTAAAACTTAAAACATAAATAGACACTAATAAAATGTATCAAAGTCTTACGCAGTAAAAATTAAGTCTCTCTATAGGCTCTATGTTTTATACTATTTTGTTGAGATTCTTTATAACTAACAACAGCTACAAGCTTTATATGTATTAATAATACCTCTACAGATAACAGCAGATTTTTAGCATTAATTATAAAAATATTTTAATTAAATTTGTTATTCATACATCCAGTTAGGTCAGACCGAATTGCATTCAAAGAGATGATCATGACCATCAGTAAGCTGTACTTACTCAGGGAAATTGATGAGTCTAATGAGTTTAATTTACTACCTTTAACCAACAGCGAAAAAGTATCGAATCCTAATTCTTTTCTATATCCCCTGCTCCCTGCTCCCCTGCCCTAAAAGCGTACCTTTTGGGGATCTTGCTACGCGTAGCGTCCCGCAGGGATGGGGGATATTTCACCGGTACGAACCTGAAAATTCATGGCGGCTTCGCAGCCTGATTCGGCAACCAAAGCAAAACCAAGAAAAGTCCGATTATGTAAATTTGTCTGACGACGATGCCAGCGCCAAGATTCGGGCGCATCCTCGAAAAAAAGACGAAGCCACCAAGAGGAACGGCGGCTTCGTCTCTTTTTCCGGTAATATTAGTACTTATAAAGAAGTTTTAATAAAAAATGTCTTCAATTCCTCTAACCTTGAACCTAATTGAAGGTTCTGTCTCCTTCAGTTTTTCACCCCAAGCAGCACGAGAGTTAAAAGCAGCAACAGATCAATTGATGGAGCGTCTGAAAGCTGTCGCCACTAAACCCACTCCCGGCGGTGGTAAAGTAACTCCCCAGCCCCCCCTGGAATATCGTTATACGGGTGATGTATTTTTAGAAATTTTCTGTAATCCTAATATCTGGCCAACACCCTTCGCAGCAAAAGTTTTGCTGACTGTCCGCAACGTCAACATCCGCTTGACTACTGAAGCTGAACTTACTCGCATCATTGAAGACATTAATAATTACTTAGAGCAAGTAGGATAATAGTTCATGTGATTTTTCTGTGCTTTTCGAGATTATAAAAAAATACTATACAAATTTTGGATTTTGCGAAAATTGAGCCAGTTGCTTGCGGAGTTTCTCTCTATTGTCGCAAATGGTGAGGGTTAGCCGGACTTAGCCAACTTTTCAAGACGGATGGCTTTGAACAGCAAGCAGACTATCCCTTAATTTAGGGAAGCGATGCAATGAATTACGAGTCCAAAGTGAAGTTCCTACATTTACCTATTAGATAAATATAGTAACGTCACAGAATCTACTTAGTAGACTCAAGCTATAGCACCAAATGTAGACAACAAATGGTTTTGATGCCTTCTTTAACTTGAATATTTGTATAAATTCAGACTCCAATGGTTCTAGTACAGGTCGGCGGAAATAAACCTACTATTTCATTACAGCCAGAAAGCCCGAAATTAAAGCCTTTTGACTTTTGACTTCCCCATTCGCGTAGCGTCTCGTAGAGAAGGGGCTGACTTCCGCCTGGCGGTACTAGATTAATGAAAAACGCAAGATTCTAGCAAGATTCTATATGGGACAATGCTCATCAAAAACCAGAGATTATCCCCTAGATTGGGCGTCGGATCGTTGATGGTGACATCCACACATCGAAAATGAACCCCCAATCCCAAATTTTAAATCAAACATTAATTAGTCGTTGTCCCACTGTTCACGACCAATTAGGTCGCCAATGCGATCGCGTAACAAAAAGTCACATTTCTCTAATTCACATTCAACGCAAACCCACTCTCTCGCTGGAATGTATTGGCAGAGGGTATATATTGGCTGTTGTCGGCTAATGATTCCCTTTTGCACCAGTCGGCGTGCTTCGTCTTGAATCAGATCGAGAGAGTAGTAATTGATAGAAGGCACCGTATTCACACTCATGTTTTTTACTCACAAATTAACACTTACGATAGTGTTCCCCTTAATAATTAGGAACAAACATTACAGAAATTAGACTTGTGGCTAGGATTTTGTAGTTTGCTATACGGAACTATTTTTATTTTGACGCTACATCTCCTGAAATTATCTCAAGATATGTTAAGAAAGTCAACGAATTCTGACATTTGTCGAAAATCCGCTTTACAAAAAAAATTCCGAGTAGTTAACTTAACCTGCTATAGCGGCTGTATAGTTTTTATGCAACAAGTCTGAAAGTCTTGCTATTACTGTATTTAGGCAAGATTTGGTGGTTGGGAAGAGTTCAGGGCGCAATCGCTTACATATCAAATAATCACTTTAAAGCCTGATCTAGAACTGCTGGTATTTATCTAAGGGTAAACAACACAAGAATATTTGTCAGATACTAGGGTATAAAGTGTTGCAAAACATAACGGCTAAAGTAACCTACGAAGGCTTTCACCCCAGCATCTGTTAACAATTTCTTAAATAGAGGCGTAATTACTTGGTTAATTTCAGCACTAACGCCACACAGTTTTCTTTGGATAAACATCTGTAGAAGGGTCGAGTAAAGGATTTCCAATTGCAGGAGGCAGGGAAGGCAGGGGGGATGAGGGAGATGAGGGGGGACTTTCTCCTCAGCTCTCCCTGCTCCCCTTGCTTCAAGAACCTGCCTCAACTAAGAAATTCCTGAACCGAACGAGGCAAGTAAAAAACGTATATATGCAACTACTGATCCCTGAAATAGATTATGGTCATATTAAAACAGACGCGATTTGGTCACGTCTGTAAATTGTTTGGCGGATTTGCTGAGATTAATTGTTCTGAAGTTACATTGTTATTTCAGTTACTCATTCATCAAATGATTCATCATCTTGATCGGTGCTATCTTCTACTGCTACCAGATTTTCTGGGGGACGCTGATGGTTAAGTTGGTTTAGTAGTGCCAGTACTTTATTACCGCGTTCTATGGAACGATCTTCGAGAAACAGCACCTCTGGTGTACGACGTAGCCGTACCCGCGCCCCAAGTTCACTGCGGACGTAACCTGTGGCCGACTTTAAGCCTGCCATTGTTTCTGCTTTAGCTTCATCTGTACCATAGATACTGACGTAGATTTTGGCGTGTTGGAGATCGCCGGAAACATCAACATCAGTAACACTTACCATTCCTGTACCCACACGGTCATCCTTGATGCCGTTGAGCAGCATTTGGCTAACTTCCCGTTTGATCAATTCAGCAACGCGGGAAACCCGACGATTTGTAGCCATAAAAATTTCGCCTCATCACAGAGGTTGTACAACAAAAATACATCTAAGTTAAGTAGACAGTACTTAGCGCAAGCAACGCCAAGAGCAACCGTCTGTGGGGCACAGCCCTGATATAGCGCTAGTCTAGATTGTACTCAAGCCCAGCATTGCCCGTAGGGTGAGAGTAAGGAAGACTAGGCTGCTCACAAACAAACCCAAGATAGCGATTAAGGTGACTGGGCGCTTCAACAATGGCACTAACGGCGCAAAGGTGTTAATAAACAGTCCTAAGACGATAGTAATTAAGTACCGGGGGTAGCGAAAGACGTTATCCCAAAATCCGTCAAACATTTGAATGTCAACTGCCTTGTTATATACTTACGTTTGTTTTGATATGGTTTATCTACTCAATTGTAATCTATGCGGCTGGAAAATTAGCAGTTAATATAAAATATACTTCGTCGGTTATATTGGCTTTATTTAGTCACGATTATTTTCAGTTAAATCACAAGTAAATGGTAATTCAAATCCCCAAGGAAACTAGCCCGCGTCCATTTTTGAAGTGGGCAGGGGGTAAAAGTAGGTTGATACAGCAATATATTCCTTATTTTCCCAAAAGTTATAAAAATTACTATGAGCCATTCTTGGGTGGTGGTGCTGTTTTTTTCTATCTCCAACCAAGTACAGCAATTTTGACTGATATTAATGCCGAATTAATTAACACTTATTGTTGTGTAAGAGATCATGTTGAGGAATTAATTTCTCTATTGAAAGAGCATAAAATCCGGCATGATAAAGATTATTACTATAGTATCCGAAATCACTGTGGTGGTACTGATATAGAAAAAGCTGCTCGGATAATTTATCTTAATAAGACTTGTTTTAATGGTCTTTATCGTGTCAACTCTCAGGGTAAATTCAATGTGCCTTTAGGCAGATATGAAAATCCCAATATTTGTTCTGAGGTTTTATTAAAAGCAGCCTCAGAAGCGCTTTCTCATGCAGAAATTAAACAAGCAAATTTTACAGAAGTCTTAAATCATGCAACTAGCAGTGATGACTTTGTATTTTTTGACCCGCCCTACCATCCTATCAGCAACACTAGCTATTTTACTGCTTATAGCCAGAATTGTTTTAGTAAAAAAGACCAAGAGCTTTTGAGAGATACTTGTGCAGAGTTAGCAAGTCGTGGTGTCAAAGTTATGGTGTGTAATTCTGATAGCGAATTTATTAACAAAATTTATACTGATGTTAATTTTGAAACCTACAAAATTAAAGCAGCCCGATCAATTAATTCAAACATTAAAAATAGAGGGATGATTTACGAATTACTAATTACATCTTTTAAAGATTTTTATTTGCCCAAGCAATGAATCTGTCTAAACTATAAACTGCTAATAAATTATGGTTATCATTAACTCTAGCTTTTAGCCATTTGCTTGCGCCTTCTCGCATACCTTCACCGCCTAGTATGACGATAGTTGGTGCAGGGTAATAGTTCTGGATGTTCATGTTCAAGTAAGGAAACTTTTCATCAACGGAACCGGGGCTTTCTTGCCATTTGCACTCAAAAATTAAGCCAGATGGCATTGCAGGTGAGCCAACAACATAAAAATCTACTTTCAGAAGGGTATGATAAATTCCAGTTCCAATATAAACTTCTTTTCCATAACGTTTTGGCAATAAAGCAGCATTTAATACAAATTCTTTTGGGACATAGTTCCCGACTTGGAAATAATTATGTCCAGTCAAAATTGCTTCTACATTTCCTTCTAAAATATTCCCAGACTTATTTGCCCGTCCACCTTGAGTCAGAGCCATCTTTAATCCCTCTGCCAAAAGTCCTGCTTATTATAGGATTTCACAGAAGCAGTAAAAAAGGGTTAGTTGCTTAATATGAATTTTTTATTTTGACTAAACAAGGTTGGATTAATAGGTAAAAAAATCCGAAAGTTTGGTACTTTTGTACTAAATAAATACAAATGTATTAATAATTTGGATGAGGAAGGAGTTAGTAATTCAGATAATAGTTAAAATAATGGATTTTTCTTTAGCCTTAAAGACCAACTATTGCAAGCGACTACGCCATTTTTCTGGGTCTTGGGAACAGTGCAAAACAGCGTAGATAATAATCTCCTGTTCATTAAACTCGTAAAAAACGACGTAGGTAGGACTTAGCATTGACATAAAAGTCACTATGTGTATTCAAGCCCAGCTTCTGTTGTAGATGTTTCAAAATGAAATCACGAGCCACTTGAAGAGATAAATATAGTCCAAACCCTAAATCTACCCAACATTAGGTATTATCTACCATTTTATTGCCCCTACTGATTCGCTATGGCGCTTGCGCCCGCCGTAGGCGATCGCATCTTAAATTTCGCCCAGAAGTCTTCGTGCATATCTGACTGTCTTTGTCAATGCGTAAGTCCTAGCTATTTCTTTAGATAATTCAAGCGGTGGCACTTTTTTCATAATTAGCAGCTTATACTATGATGCCACCACTTGCCTCATTGTCAACAAGCTTACTTTCTTGCGGTGAGCAGTTACGTTTTTTTATACAAAGACAATCAACCTTTTGAAAAAGCAGTAGCAAATTCTTTTGCGAAATCTGTCAGCTTTACTTTTCCCATAAGCTTTGGTCTATTGCGGTAATAATCTTCGTACATTACACCGCTAAATTTGCTTACATTTATTTCCACAAAACCTTTGGCAGTTTGCGGGTTCATTCCTGCTGCTAATAAACCATCTAGGAATTGTTCGTCAGGAATTACCAACCATTTCAAATCAGGTTTTCCGATTGCTTCACCCAGAATTTTTGCCACTTCATTTGGCGAAACTTCATCGCTTGCTATGTAATGAATTTCTCTGCCGTCAAAAGGTTTTTCAATTTCTTCAGCAATAGTAGCCGCAATGTCTAAAGGTGAAACCCAAGGTTCTTTTTCATCACCACCATAGTTGGAAACGATTACGTTTTTTGTTTTTATGGTTTGTATAAAGGGAAACATGGTGGTGTAAAAACCAACAGGGCGCATAAATTTAATGGAAACATCGTTTGGCAATTGTTTCAAAATGTTTTCTACATTGTAATGCATAGCAATAAGACCAGTGCCTTTATCACTATGAGCGCCAATACTGCTGAGATGAACTACACGCTTTACGCCAGACTGTTGAATGGCTTGTTTGTAATTATTGCCAATCTTGGTAATACCAGCTACGACATCAACATTTTGGTCAAAGAAACTGTCAGACGCAAGCGTTTCCATAACATAAACTACATCTGCACCTTTGAAAGTCTCTGATAGAAAATCAGCGTCTTCAATTGTGCCGATAGCGGCTTTTGCACCAATGGACTCAATGTCTTTTTGTCTTTCGGCTTTGCTGCTGATAACCATAACCGAATGACCTTTTTGCACTAACTCTTCTGTTAGTGGTTTGCTAATGTTCCCTAACGAACCTGTTACTACAACTTTCATATATATGGTTCTTGTTTGCCGATGTTTTGTCAATCAAATACAGTATAATATAGCAAAAATTAGATAGCGAAGAATCCTAAAACGACCAAATATCGTATTGCATATTATGGTTAATTTGTACGGTACGTAAGTCCTAGTAGGGGAAACGCCTAATTGTAGCGCGGCGATAAGTTTCATGAACAATCTGGTATGTGCTGGGGTGACGCTGAATTAAATTCAGGCAGGCATCAATACAGCGTAGGAACTCAGCGCCTAACCAAAATTAGCGCCCCTCGTACCAGTCATAAGCTTCAATAATGTCTAGTTCTGCGGCTATAAGGATAGTTAAGTTTCTAGCCATGCCGTTGAGAGATTCTGGCTTTTACATCTTCCCAACTGCTACCAATGGCTGGGTTTTGTTGATATTGGGCTTTGCGACGGGCTAGCTCTTGTTTCTGCCAATCTAAAACTGGGAGTGCTGCTGGTGTAGCGGCAATCTCATCTTATAAATCTTCTACCAGTTGAACTTTTTCCGCTCTCGAAAGACTAGAGAGTTCGGGAAATACTGGGTTCATGGTTTTCTGTGATTTTATTCACCTTCATTATTACACCCTGAAACCGCTATATCTATAACAACATTTCTAATAACTGGAATTTAGCTTGGATGAATTTTAGTTATTTCGTTTTGACTTCAACCTGTCTGTGCTTCAGTATGACCGTTGCGAATAGACCATGCTAGTTCTAAAAGTTGAGTCCAGCGCTTTTGTAACTGTTTGGGGGTGCATTTGATGGTTTTAGCGATCGCAACGTCATTTTCCCGTGCAGTTTTTAACTTTAATATTTGCTGTTGCTGTTCTGTTAGTTGATTCACAAAGATTTCCCACTGCTGGGAAGATAAACCCAATTTTTGCTCTAAACCCGCACCTAACCATTGATGTACCAATTGCCAATGGTGTTGTTTGGCAAACTTTTCTACGTGATATTTAAACCGTTGTTGGAGATAATCGCGCTGACGGCTAGTTAAACCGAGAATTTGGTCAATTTCTGGGGCTGAGAGGTCTTGAAGTTTCAAACTGAGGTAGTTCATACAGTCAGATTGACCTTGAGAATCCAGGTATTTCATCAATTCAGTGATGACGCGATCGCGTTCTGATTCTTCGGATGGATCAAAATTAGTTTGGGCAATCATTTGCGATCGCAACTGCTGCACCGCCGAGTTACGCTGGTAAGATTCCGCTTCTTCACCCTTAGCAGACTCTACCGCCATTTCAATATCCACGGTAGTTTCTTGCGGCTGACGACGAGCAAAGCCTTGGGCCCGCAAGATAATCAATTGCTGATTTGCACCACCAGGTAAATTGATCCGACGTTTGGCATACTGCTCTGTAAAGGCCATATATTCAGCTAATTGCAGCTGAGTACGCGGCGTGTGATCGTTAGGTAGTTCGTTTTCTCTACGGAAAGCTTTGATAGCTTCGATATAAAATGCTTGTAAAAAATCTTCAATCAGGCTGTAACGAGCCTCAAAACCCAACTCAGAGCCGGATATAGTTACATGACGGTAAACCATAGCACCCAAATTGCTATGTAATTCCACGCGCCCTTGTTTTGAACCTAGTTGGTAGTAACGTAAGCATTTGTGCATCCGATGCCTTCCCAAGGTAATCTGCCAGGATTTGATTTCCCCAGATGTTTGGATACGGGAGCTTTTATCGCAAATGCGTTCTACTTCTACGGCTATGCGGTTTGCTAAAGCTTCTACGCACCTCGGTGCTGCTTTCACTTGCGCTTGCATTTCCTGACACAGCAATTCAATCAAGGTTTCGCTGCTGCTGTCTGAAAATTCTTCAGTCGAAAGGTGATTATCAAAAATGGGTGTAGAGTTTGGTAGATTAACGACGTTAGATTTCATGACTTTTCCAGTAGTATTGCACCGTAATTACAACGCAGAGACAGCAATCAAGGCCGGTCTTGGCTTACGAATCTTTAGGCATTTATCCATCAAGGCTTGCCGCATGTAATGCTCACATCTAAAGCTCATATATAAAACTGTAGGAAATACGAGAGAGTTACAGTTATGGAAATGTGTCGGTTTTTTCACAAGCTACCACATTGACGCTGGGACACAAGTACCCGCCATTTTCTCAAAGTTGTCAAATCCCTTGCTGTACCAACTGTTGCTACCATCCTGTTATTGCATCTGTGCCCGTTGTAGACATAGCCTTAAAATATGACAATTTAAAAACTGGAGTCGCTTTTATCACAATTTCCGAAACGGAGAGGTGCGCCTGTGAAGTAGGGGCTGGGGACTAGGGACTGGGGATTGGGAAGATGAGTATGTGGATTCATACCCCAACCAAATCTTAAAAGAATTTTTTCCCCAGTAGCCAATACCCAATCCCCAGTCCCGGAATTCTTATACCCATGCTGCTGCTGCTTCCCAACCTAAACCCCTCCGTATAATTGCTGCTTCGTCTCCAGTCATATCCAAAATAGTAGATACTTCATAAGTAGGTTCTTCACCAGTGTCTACAATTATGTCTACCAATTTATCCAAACGGTCAAATAGCTCTACCCGCGACTGAACAGTTTCTGGATCTATCCGAATCATGCCATTATCTGCTTCATCTGGTGGCAGATGTGCTGAAGTTGAAATAATCGGATTGCCCAAGGCTGCCAGCAACTCCAAACACACAGTATGGTTTGGTACTCTAATTCCAGTAGTTTTCCGCTTGGGGCTTTGCACCAATCGCGGTACTAATTTAGTTGCTGGGAGCAAAAACGTGTATGGCCCTGGAATCAGGCGTTTCATAATTCGATAGGCTGTGTCACTTACGAAGGCATAAGTAGCCACATTTGAAAGCGAGGGACATAAAAATGTCAGTGGTTTATCATTTGCTAGCTGTTTAATTTGCCGCACTCGTTCTACCGCCGACTTGGCATTCAAATCACAACCGATCGCATAGACTGTATCAGTAGGGTAAAGCATGACTGCGCCACTAGAAAGCGCCGACTTTATTTCCTCTATTCGGCGAACTTGAGGATTATCCGGATGAACTGGGAAAATTTTTGCCATAACAGGGGGAGTGGGGAGTGGGGGCAGGGGCAGGGGGAGCAGAGGAGAAAAATTAATAACCAATGCCCAATGACTAATTACTAATGACTAATGACTAATTTATTATGAATAAAATTGCTTATCTTCAATGTCCGACAGGAATTTCTGGTGATATGTGCCTGGGTACTTTGGTAAGTTTGGGTGTTCCTGTGGAGTATTTAATTGAAAAACTCAATGGGTTGGGTATTGAACAGGAATATCACTTAAGGGCGGAATTTGTCCAACGGAATGGTCAGCAGGCGACTAAAGTCCATGTGGATTTAGTACACGATCGCCACCACCACCACGACCACGACCACGATCGCGAACACAGTCATGATCACACACGGCACTTGCCAGAAATAGAGCAGATGATTATCAAAGCGGGGTTGCCATTACGGCCAGAAGCTTGGAGTTTGGCGGTATTCCGACAGCTAGCAGTCGCAGAAGGGGCGGTGCATGGCATTTCTCCTGAAAAAGTTCATTTTCATGAGGTGGGTGCTGTAGATGCGATCGTAGATATTGTGGGTACTTGTCTGGGGTTAGATTGGTTGGGGATTGAGAGCAATGAGGAAGGATGGCCCCTACTTTACTGCTCGGCGTTCCCGACTGGTGGCGGCACTGTTCGGGCTGCACATGGTCAGATGACAGTACCAGTACCAGCAGTATTAAAGCTGTGGGAAATGCGGGGTTGTCCAGTTTATAGTAATGGGATTGATAGAGAACTGGTGACACCAACAGGAGCTGCGATCGCTACTACTTTGGCAAGAGATTTTGGTTCACCACCTGCGATCGCTATCAAGCAGATAGGATTGGGAGCAGGAACCATAAATTTACCCATTCCTAATATTTTACGTCTTTGGGTGGGTGAAAGTGCAAGTTTACAGTCAAATTTCAGCGATTTTGAAGATACTAGCTCAAATTTAGAAACGATATCAGTACTAGAAACTCAAATTGATGATTTAAATCCACAAGCGATCAGCTATGTGTTTGAGGCGTTGTTTGCGGCTGGTGCAGTGGATGTTTTTACCCAAGCGATCGGTATGAAAAAGTCCCGTCCAGGGATTTTGCTGACTGTGATTTGTCATCCAGAAAATTTACTCAGTTGTGAAACGGTTATATTCCGCGAAACCACTACTTTGGGTATTCGACGAACAACTCAGCAACGCGCCATTTTACAACGGGAAATTCAACAAGTGGAAATTGAATATGGTCAAGTGCGCGTCAAGGTAGCATGGAAAGGGCAATCACCAGAAAAAGTTATTGCAAATGTGCAGCCAGAATATGAAGATTGTGCAGACTTAGCCCGAAAACATAATATTCCCTGGCGCGAAATTCAACGGTTGGCGCTACAGCGTTGGTATTTAGCCAATGGCTGATACAAATTCTTCGTTCCTCGTCGGAGACTGGGAATGGCATTTTAAAGGCTTTGTCGTTAACCACATTTTTGTAACAGTCAAAGTGTCGCGCTCACCCAATACGGTTCGGATAAGCAGGGGAGGCAGAGGAGGAAAAAGAGTTATTGTTCAGTAGTTCTTCTCTCCCCCTGCAACGCCAGCCTGCCTCAACCAAGAAATTTCCGTGCCTTCAATTTTCATACTTTGGGCAATGAAAAACTTTATCTTCAATGGAAATTGGAATATTCAGGAGCGAGAAAATTCACACTTTAATAGTCATTGTCAGCCACACAAATGCCTTTACATTTAATACCGTTCGTAGCGGTGCGCTGACAATGAGGACATAAAACTTTTTCGTTTTCTGTTTCTTGATTTGTCTTTAAATTAGTACTTGGCTGTAATTTTTCTTTTTCGGTGTCGATTTCTAGAGTCATAGTTAAAAGCTGTTTAATTACTTAGAACTTTTATCAAATATTGTGTCAATGTAAACGCATCTACACCCAATTCAGTACGCTCTTGGGCGGCTATTATACCCGCTTGCGAATGCCACCATGCAGCAGTTGCCACAATATCTTCTACGGCAATCTGCTTCGTTGCTGCTTGCGCCAACAATCCACCCAGTAGCCCAGTTAACACGTCACCGCTACCGCCACGCGCTAAGGCGGGTGTGCTTTCAGGAATGATCCAAACAGCACCTTGAGGGTTTGCGATCGCAGTTCTCGCCCCTTTCAACAATACTATCGCCTCACTTTGGGCTGCTGCTTCCCGTACTGCTTGTACCCTGTCATGTTTGGCATCGGGGACATCAGGAAACAATCGTTGGAATTCGCCAGTGTGGGGTGTGAGTACGGTTACAGCAAGACGTTTTTTTAATGTGGCGATCGCTCCCATTTGTGCCAAGATATTTAAACCATCGGCATCGAGAATTAGAGGGCGTTCGCTTTCTATGACTTCTTGCACAATGGGAGTAGCATCTCGTGTTAAACCGGGGCCACAAGCGATGGCATTAAAAGAACTCAGATCGGTTTTTTCTGGTAATTGTAATTGAGCAATCGCTCCAGTTTCCGTCTCTGGACAACCGACAATTAGCGCTTCTGGCAAATGTGACACCAAAAGAGATTTCAGCGATTCGGGTACAGCGATCGAAAGCATCCCCACACCACTAGCCCTAGCACCCAAACCAGTTAAAATTGCTCCACCTGCATAGCGCCGCGAACCACAAATCAACAATAAATGTCCTTCCTTATATTTGTGGGTGACTGGTGGACGAGGTAGGGGTAAATTAGCAAGTACCGTTGCTGGTGTAATACGTTTAATTCTGGGTGCATCTTTTAGAACAGCTTCCACATCAGCTAAAGGAATATCGAAATCGATTAACTCAGCTTTGCCGAGATATTCTAATGCCTGATCTTGGAAGAAAGCTAGTTTCCATAAACCCAAGCAAAAAGTGTGAGTGGCGCGAATGGCAGTTCCTAATACTTCGCCTGTATCAGTGTGTAAGCCTGAAGGTATATCAATACTATAAATCGGCGCAGGCAATTGATTTAACTGATTAATTGCAGAGGCGATGGGATCAGTAAGGTTTCTTTCTAAACCAAATCCAAACAAGCCATCAATTAACAAATCAGAATTTGGCAGTTGCTCAATTGTTTGATAAATTGGAATGCCCAAACTCTGAGCATACTGTAAGTGCTGCGAAGTTAATTCTTTGAGCTTAGAGAAAGGAGAATAAATCCAAACCTCATACCCGCGAAAGTGTAATTCACGGGCTACTACTAAAGCATCCCCGCCATTATGACCCGGGCCGACAAGAATTCCAACACGAGATCCCCCCGCCTGCGGCGAGTTTGAAAGGATGTAGCCCTGCTTTTTAAGGGGGGTTGGGGGGATCTCTTGAATGCGACGGGCAATTAATCCCGCCACCTTTTCCATTAAAGCTACTACAGGCATTCCTGCTGCAAAGATCCGATCTTCAATATCGCGCATCTGCACAGCAGTCACTACCACTTGCGAAATTTCTTCTTGCCTATTCTGCATCAGTTTTAAGTCCTGTTAGCGGTAGCTGGGCCTGAAGCCAGTGCTGAGTTATCAGTTTTGGGGTAACTGAAACTTTAGCAGATTTCATACAAATGAACTACCTGCTTAATGCTGACATCGCGGGAATCTTTGTGTTACAACTTGGCAGACAATTTAATCATGCGTTGGAGTGGGTGAATCAGATTTTGGGAATAATCCTCATAGTGTTTGAAAGCATCGTTTTGGTTGGGCTTCACGCTATGAGAGCGCGATTTATAAGAAAAAAGCAGATTTTTGGCTATTTATCTATTGCATTTTGCTGCATTATGTGGATTTGTTTGGCATTAATTCCAGTCCACGCAACCTCCACAGGTTCTATTGATAATTTGCGACAACAGCAGCAACAAATGAACCAGCAGCGTCAGAGTGTGGTTAACGATCGCGATCGCTTAACAAATCTCCAACAAGAGGCCCAAAAACACCTCACTGGTTTAAAACAAAATCTACAAACTACAGATAACTACATTCAAGAGAGCGAATCACGATTACAACTCGCTACCCAACGCCTCCAGCAGTTGGAAACTGATTTAGCAGTAGCGCAACGTTCTTATGAGGAGCGGCAAATAGCAACAGTAGCACGATTGCGTTATCTCCAGCGATCGCCTGCATCTGTTGGATGGGCAGTTTTGCTCGAAAGTGAAAATATCAGCGACTTTTTCAGCCGTCGTCATCAGTTGAAGTTAGTCTATCAGGCAGACGAACAAATTTTGGTAAAACTCAACCAACAAGCACTCCTGATAAATAAACAAAAAACGGACGTAGAACAGCAAAAAAACGAAATTGCCTTGATTCGTGAGCAATTGTTAGCACAAAAATCCGATTATCAAAACCAGGCGGAGTCACAATCGGAATTGATTCAACGTCTTAATAGCGATCGCCTAGCATTGGAAGCGGCGCAAAACCAGCTAGAGAGGGAATCCAAAAATCTGGAAGTCTTAATTCAACAAAAGGTAGCAGAAGCTAGAGCAACAGAGGAAGCGCAAGCAAAAACCAACAGTCGCACCAGTGTGATTATTCGGGGAACTGGTGTAATGGCATATCCTAGCGATGCTTCTACTAGCAGTCCCTTCGGCTGGCGAATGCACCCAATCCTTGGCTATCGTCGCTTTCATGCCGGGTTGGATTTTGCCGCTAGCTATGGTAGTAAAATTCGGGCAGCCGATTCGGGCAGAGTAATTTTTGCTGGGTGGTATGGTGGTTATGGCAGAGCAGCAATTATCAACCACGGCAATGGTATGACTACACTCTACGGACATACCAGCGAGTTGTATGTTTCCGAAGGACAAGCAGTCGAACGCGGACAAGCGATCGCTGCTGTCGGTTCCACAGGTTTCTCAACTGGCCCCCACCTCCACTTTGAAGTCCGCCGCAATGGTACACCGGTAGACCCAGCTAATTATCTTTGAACCCAAAAAACCAAGTTTCTTTAGGCTGCAAATTTTATCACAGACGTGCTATAATGTGTAAGACTAAGGGCGCGTAGCTCAGTGGATAGAGCAACAGATTCCGGTTCTGTGGGTCGGGGGTTCAAATCCCTCCGCGCTCGTTACCTGTCGATTGCCAAATTATTTGTCTGCATTGAAGTATTGATGTCCGTGTTGATAAATTGTGTGTCACTACGACATCCTGCCTGCCATATCTAACATTATCGCAGAACTCTTTTTTTAGAGGATAACTAACCCTCTTCTAATAAACAGAAATGTTTCTTTATATCCATTGGGAATGTGATCGCTTTCCTAGGGCGCTTTTGTGAAAGTGGGAAAATCCAATCAGTGAAAGCCTTTAGCAGCTTTACTTTTTGGCTGTAGGTTTTAATTTATATTAGAAAATAAAGCCTCGAACCTTTGTTAAATCAAAGTTCCATAGCCTGGCTTAAATTATTGTTTTCCGAGAGTGACAGAAGAGGGCTAATCAGTGTTTAATATTAGAGCTAAAATCAAGCTCCCTTTAATATAATAAAAATCAGGGTGTGGTTATAGTCACTCTGCTATATAGCAGCTAAAGCTATTCAACGAGCTAATTCTACTAAAACCAATTATCCTTGCGTGCAATTTCTCCTACTTTAACTACTTTTGATGCAACAATATTTCTACACTTAGCCTCAGCAGCAGCAACTAAAAATCCTGGATAATGCTCTGGTTCTCTGGCGATTTTCTGTGCAATATCATCAGGTAGAGAATCGGTTGATACTATGCGAATAAATTTTTGATAAGCATAACGTTCAGACACAACGCCTTTCAAATAACTTTTTGATATGATGTTCAGAGCGGATTGCCAGCTAATTTGTTCGTTTCCAAGTAATTGAATCGCTACACTTTGCCAATATTGCAGCACTTGAAGGTCAGTTCCATTGTATTCATTTAGATATTTTGAATATAAATCTTTGGGATTATTTGAGCGAATACTTAGAATAGTTAAGGTTCTTGCCTTTAAATTATCTGGCAACGACTTAACATTAAATATAATTAAACGGGCACTCGATTGCTGTGTTACTGATACAGATTCTTCTACGGATTTATATAAACGTTGCCAATTATCGATAGATAAGTTTTCAACCAAAACGTCAATTGTTATAGCAAGTTGTTCTAATGTTTTCTGACTACCCCAAGTTATTAAAAGTAAAACAGCAAACATTTTGTCAATTACATTATCTGTTTGTTCAAATAGCTTTTGCCAATAGGATATTGTACCAGCTCTCAATCTTGCATAACGTGCCCTTCTACACAACGAGACAGAGTGGTCAAAAAGGTCAGTAAAGCCTTTACAAGTTTCACTTTTAGACTTAATCCCACTAGCAATATTAGCAATATGCAAAAATACCCACTGTTCACCAAATAATGAACGAGCCTTTTCAACTAAATTATCCCAATGCGTTATTTCAGTTGCCCATTCAGCTACAGTATTTTGTGATTCATTTTCTACAGTATTTAAAAAATCATAGAACTTATCCAATACAGGAAAATTTGTTGGATCTTTAATTGTTTGTCTATCGAGAGAAGGAATACGTACTATTCTAGTATTAGAATAAATCATCCTCTCCTCTTGCCATATATGCGACAATGATAATGGATAATAGTAAACAGTGAAAGCTATGGCATATCGCTTTGCATCCAGAGCATAACTCAGAAGTTCTAAAATATATTTTGGACGCGGTTGAACATCAGTGTTAAAATCTCCGCTGAGAATCGATTTAAAGGCAACGTTGAAATGCTCTTCTGTGATTCCAAAATAATCATATCGCCGCGCCTTAAAAAGAATTTCAATGCGTAGTGGGTTGCTAATCTCATCCGAGAGTATTGTACTTAGTTCGCTTACGGATAGCCGTGATATACTACCAAAGTACAATCCATATTCAAGCCAGCGCGTGCGATCACCATTTTTTTGAGCAAGAACAGCTCCAAGCCATAATTTATCAACATCCTCAGAAGATGCATTTGCTTTAATTAAATCAATTACATCCAAGGCATAGTCTTTAGGAGGAGCATTCCCTAAAATTGCAAGGCAACGGGTAATAAGTTCATCTTGACCACAATCTTTTGGAAGTACCAGTGGATTACCTGAACCAAGCCTGCGACTGTTAGAGGTTAATAAGTACCGTAACCCAATACCGTCTAAAATAAGTTCTATAACTTTACGGACAGACTTAGGGTGTTGATTAAAAACCCAGTCAGACAGTAACATAGCAGCCAATAGCCTTGGATAGCTAATAAGCGAATATCCATCCTCTGTAATAAGTTCTTCGATACGATCAATTAAATCTGCAAGTTCTCCTTTGCTATAGCATCCAGCATAGAACCTTGTAACATTTAGCCAGTAAAAATCACGTGCGATTGCATCAAATCGATCAGGTTTTGTCCCAGGTTTTTCGTTTCCTGGTGGTGATGGTGGAGCTGTAACGTACAGATGTTTTGCTGCAAAATATTCCCGAAGAGGTTGAACCTCAAACTCATAAGTACCTTCAACACGAGATACTAAAGCACCTACACGCTCAACCATGCAAACCAATAAATCTTCCACCAAGGACTCTGGATATCCTTCATTGGTAAGATAATCAGCTAATAAATTATGAAGCCGTTCCTGCGTGATACGACCACTACCATTTTTTTCTTCAGCTTCTACGTGAAGTATCCATGCTAAGTACCTATTGATATCAATTAATAATTCTCGATTATTTCTGACTACCGAGTTTTTTTCTGCCTCCCTATCGAAATAAAGCTCTATGTAACTGTCGTAAAGAGCAGTACGTTTATCAGGCAAAGATGCAGTTTTTCTAAGTATTAGGCTAAATAATATAGTTAACTGCATTGCATTTCTAGCAAGATCCCGCAGGTGAGGCAGGTCTAACTTTTCCTGAATAACTTTTTTGACATCCTTGATTTGTTGTTGATCTAGCTTTCTAGCCTTCATCCACTTTTTTGCATAGTCATCAATTAGTGGACGAGTAACTGAGCCTAAATGGTAGTAAGGAAACATATCCTCTGGGAAACCCGGTGAATCCGCAAATGCAGCTGGACGACTGGTTACTATAACTTGTAGAGATGCTGCATTTCCTCCAATACGCTTAACCCCGGTAATAATCTCTTTGACAACTTCCCTTCTTGTCTCTATATCAGCAACTTCATCGAGTCCATCAAAAACAAGAAGAATGGAACTTAGCTTTGCTACAGCGTGTAAATCCGCCACATCAAACTCAAAACCACCAGAATCATTTTCTATCTGAGCAGCAAGAAAAGACTCTAAAGATTTATTCCATTTGGGGTGTGGTTCATTATATTTATCGGCAGAGAAGGGATTTTGTTTTGCTAGCCAAGAAGCTAAATCTCGAAGATCAACTCTAAATGGTAAACGGACAGATGAAAACTTATGCTCCCCTGGTAATTTTTCAAAAGCTTCATATTCTCTGTACTGATCTGGAATCAGTTGTTCTATCTTCTCTTTACCAAGAATTTGCATCCTATGCACTTGACAAACGTACTGGGTTATAGTTGATTTTCCCTGTCCCGGGGCACCTTCCAGTACTACACAAGAAATATGTTTTTGCATCAGTGGGTGAAGCAGCATCGCTGCTGCTCCCAATTGCTCATCTCTACCCCCATTAACCTCAAGAAGTGTGTCAAATGTGGAGGATAAATCTTCGGAAGAAAAACCTTTTTGACTAGCTCGACGACGATGAAAAATATCACGAGCAATAGACCGATGCGTAAAATTATAAAGGTAGAGTCGTTTTCTCGTAAGTGCGCTATTCGGTGGTACAATTGGTATATCTATAAATAAATCAAGAAGCCTGTTATCAAGCTCAACCTGCTTAAATTTGACTTTTTGATCTATATCAAATTGATGTGTAACATAAGCTCGAATTGCAGAAGCTCTTCTTTCCTTATTTTCTGATAGTCCAGACTCAATTACAGACCTAATTAAATCTTGACCTGTCATCAGTGCAGGATATACCCACTTGAGATCCCAGGCATTATCTAAACGTCGGCTTAAATCATCACGCCACCAACATTTTGATGAAACACCAAGTTGGCTATTTAGTAATTGATTAGCTTTATCAATTGAGCCAGAATCAGGATGTGCAGTTCCTTTAATATTCGTAAGTAAAATATATTGTTTTGCTCCCTTTGGGATTTGCTTTTTAAGTTTTGCCGCTTCGCCCTTGAGAGTATCTACCAACCATTTGTGAGGGTCGGCTTCTGCTAAAGGTTGCCTTACGAACTTAACTTGGTACATTATGAAACCGTGCTCATCATCCTCATTAAGAGGACTTAGTGCATCTCTGCCACCATCAGGTTGTGCAACTGGAAAACATTGGACATTAGGAAACTCTTTCGTAAGTAGGGCTTGGCAAAATTGTTGAAAGCTTTCTGGTTCTAGATTCTCAAAGGGGTAATCCATACTGTTTTCCTGAGTTGATCTTGTTATAGCAAGAGCTAAAAGATATTTTTAATAACTGTTAAAATAACAATATATACACTAATATTGCTTTATTAAACCTGTGTTTTATCTACCTGAAAATATCTGTAAAATAAAATTTCTGTAAGTTGGACAAAAGTTCAAGGGGCGATATGCAAATATGGTTTTACGATATACTAACGCATTTGTCACCATAGCATCGGTTAATTGCGAGACTCTAGTTATTTTTTATACTAAAATTTTGGAGCAAAAGCCAGTTATTTTGATTACGAATGTCTATGCTGAGTTTAATTTGGTTGGTATGCGTTTAGGTATTTTTAAACCAAAGAACACAAACGAATCAGAATTTGAAGCGATTGCCAAAAGTAAGATAAGTCTGTGCTTAGAGGTGAGTAACTTAGAAGATGCGATCGCTCACCTAACAACTTTGGGCTATCCCCCACCAGGAGACATTTCCATTGCTTCTCACGGCAGAGAAATTTATGCCTATGATCCTGATGGTAATCGGATAATTTTACATCAAGCCCCAGTGAATGATAATTAATAAGTGATAATAATTTATTTGGTAATTGATTATGGCTATAACTCAAAACTATAGATTAAACCTGATTCAATGGTATCCAGGTCACATTGCGAAAGCTGAAAGGAAGCTCAAAGAACAGCTGAAGCGCGTAGATGTGGTGTTTGAGGTACGAGACGCGCGGATTCCCTTAGCAACTCATCATCCGCAAATAGGTGAGTGGGTGGAGGGTAAGACACGGGTGTTGATACTTAACCGAGTAGATATGATTACGCCGCAAATGCGATCGCTGTGGATAGATTGGTTTAAACGTCAAGGAGAAGTCCCTTATTTTACCAATGCTCAACATGGTAAAGGTATAGCAGAAGTGGCGCGGGCAGCACAAGCTGCTGGAGTAGAACTTAATAAAAGAAGAAGCGATCGCGGAATGTTACCCCGTCCAGTGCGGGCTGTGGTGATTGGTTTTCCCAATGTCGGTAAATCAGCTTTGATTAACCGCCTGTTAGGACGGCGAGTTGTAGAAAGTGCAGCCCGTCCTGGGGTGACGCGCCAACTGCGCTGGGTGCGAATTTCCGAACATTTGGAATTGCTAGATGCTCCTGGTGTCATCCCTTTAAGATTAGAAGACCAAGATGCAGCATTGAAATTAGCCATTTGTGATGATATCGGTGAAGCATCTTATGATAACCAGCTAGTAGCAGCGGCTCTAGTGGATTTACTCAACTATTTAGAAGCTGTAGCCGCAGATTTATTACCAAAGAAACCATTACAGTCCCGTTACCAACTCGATTCGACATCAGACACCGGAGACACCTATTTGCACGCCTTGGCGGAGCATCGTTACAAAGGTGATATAGAGCGAGCTGCAAGGCAACTTTTAACAGATTTTCGCAAAGGTTCGTTAGGTGAAATGAGTTTAGAATTACCGCCTAATTAAATAAGAGTGACAGAAAAGGAAAAACTTCTAACTTCTGATTTTTAATTGAGCAGCCCGCACTCTCAAAATTAACATAGTTCCTCCTGTAAATAACATACCGAGTAACAGGGTTTTTAGGCTAAGGCTTTTCCCGCTCTCACTTACTAAAATACCTTCCAATATTAGAGAAGGTATTAATATTCCCCCATAAATCAATAAATTAGAAAGGATCAATCTTCTTTTTGCTAGTAGAGTTAATATCGTTAAGCCAAACCCTAGAGGAATAAAACTTAGTGCATAGTAAAAAATTCTCTGATTTTTAGGTATTAATTCCAATAAATTCAAAGAGTAAAAATTCTGTAAGTTATCTACATATACTTGAATAGTTGCTCTGGAATAAGTGATGATTATATGGTGAGGTTTAGTGTCTGTAAAAATATTAGGTATATTCAGTCTTAAATCTGCTCCATTTTCTCCAGTTATCGGCGTTCGTAATCGAAAATCTAAGCCATTTCCCTGCTGTCCTAGTGTCAAATTGCGACGTAGGGAAGTGCCGGAAATCGAAATAACGCGGGCAGGGCCAAACTGCTCTAAGTTAGTAGTAGCCAGGGTAGTGCTGAGTGTAAATTCAGATGTTTTACTAATTCTTTTGCTGAGAGTTGTGACAGGAGTAGCTGTTTGTAGCCAATGACTAGAACTCAAAAAAACACCTTTACCTTCCTGTGCATCTAAAGGCTGTCCTTGCCACAATAGTTCTGGCAATTGTCCAGTCTGTTCTTTATAGCAACATTTTCCTTTAAATTGATAATTAGCTATTAGTGAATTACCAAGATTATTAAAGTAACTGGAATCAGCTAATCCTTGTGCTACCTCATTTCTTGAGATGGCTCGATCAGCAATATAAATTTCAGACATATATCCTTGCCAAGGTCTATCCCTCGTCTGTTCGTTACCAATCAGTAGGGGATAATTTGCATCCCAATTACTCAAATTTATCGTATTTTGCCACAACAGCGAAATCAAGAATGTCAAAAGTATATATCCAATAAAAAATACTACTATCTGTTTAATTGAGCGGCTAGCTCTACTGTTTTCTATTTGTGCAACAGTATTTTTAAAGCTTTGACTATTCCATAGATAAAAGCAAATTAAACCAATAAATCCACCAATACTATTGTTAATAATATCCGATGGAGTAGGCATTCTTGAAGGTAGAAATATTTGCAATACTTCAACTGTAAACGATAAGCCAGCACTCACCAAAGTAACTATGAAAACTTGCACTCCTGTTTTTATTCTTCTTTTCTGCAAGAGTCTAGTGAAGCCAAACCCTAAAGGCATAAATAGCAAAAAATTATTTACCTGGTCTTGAAAATTACTAGCATTGTTAAAATTGGCAAAAAACTCTGGCAGGGAAAAACTGTCTGGGATGAAAAAATTAAATGGATAAAGTGTAGCTAATAGTACTAATAAAATGCTGCCAATCACAATCACTAAATTAAATACTTGAGAAAAACTCGGGCGTTGATTCATAAAAATTTATGTTATTATTACGACTAACAATAAAGTTAGTTTCAATACATCAATGATTTTTGAGAGTAAGTAACTCAGGTACTTTCTTACTTTTCCGTGCTAAGGATGAATTATTAATTACCAATAATACATGCTTAAAGCTACTTTTGAATTACAGGCGATCTCAACGCTGCTTTAATATTATTTACTAGTAGATAATTATGATCAAAAAATTATGAAAAAATCATCAAGATATTATGAAAACTACATATAGTTGGGTTTGGGCTTAAGTTGACACTAATGGCAGATATACGCTCCGATTGAGGGTTTTATTAAGAAAGGCAGCAGGTGAGGCGGTGCGGTTTGGATAAGAAGATCCCCCCGCCTGTGGCGACTTCTTTAAAAAGGGAGTAAAGGAGGAAATTAGCCTCGTAATTTATCGGGGGTTGGGGGGGGATCTTCGCAGGGTAAACAGCCGCAGTTTGAACTTACCGTACTAGCCCAAAAAATTGAAAATTTGCTGGTTTCCCTTCACAACGAGATTCAAACCCACTCTAAACTGAATCTCCAGCAAAGTTACCTCCTTCAATGTAACATCTGTCACATGCATTTGTCGGAATCAGTTAACAGTGTCATAAAGAAAAGGTGAAGGTTAACCTGTAGTGTATAACTTACCTTAGAGTTGCTTGCACCTCTAGCTTTGATGGATCACACTCATGACTGAACTCACGCTACGCCTACAAGAGGGAGATACCGAGACAACGATCGCAGTTGATCAAGATATATTCACAATTGGCCGTTTGCCGGAATGTAGCCTGTACTTACCTTTTGCTGGAGTATCTCGCAACCATGCCCGCTTGGCGAAAACAGCTGACGGTGTGTGGACTATTGAGGATCTGGGCAGCAAAAACGGGACGCAAGTAAATAAATATCTTGTTAACTTTCCCCAAGAGCTACATCACGGCGATATCATTTGGCTGGGCAATGTTAGCCTGGTAGTGCTGCTCACAAGCCCTGTTTCCCAACCGACACCTGGGTATCCTGGAATTTCGGACATTAATGAGCAAAGAACAATTCTTCACAGTGTTGAACAATTACAACAGCAATGGATCGCAGCTGATAGCAAAGATGGCAACATCAATAATAAAGACAAAACTATTGCCCGTCTCAAAGACTTAGTGGACATAGCCAAAAATCTCTGTGCAGCAGCGTCGATAGAAGAGATTTTTTCTCAGGTGCAGCAAGTGGTTTTTCGTTACCTTGATAGTATCGAGCGTTTGGCATTATTAATTGATGTTAATGGTTGCGGTCAATTAGAATTAGTCAATGCTGCTACTAGAAATATTTCCCAACAAAAACATCTCCCCTCTGATGGAAGTTGGATTAGTCGTAGTATCTGTCAAAAGGTATTTGACGAAAAAGTTGTTATTCAAACAGCCGATACCCAGCAGGATGAACGGTTTGCTAGTGAACAGAGTATTTTGGTCAAAGGCATTCGCAGCGCGATGGCAGTGCCTTTATGGGATGAGAATAAAGTTGTAGGCGTATTGTATGCCGATGCCAATCTTTCTTCTTACCATTGGGCAAATGAAGGCGAAGAAGAACTCAGCTTTTTTTCAGCTTTAGCAAACCTTGTGGCTTCTAGCGTCCAGCGTTGGCTACTCGTAGAGAAACTCAAAACTGAAGAAATGATTCGTCACCGACTAGAACGCTATCATTCTCCCGCAGTCGTACAGCAGTTGATATCTTTAGGTGCATTACCGGGTGGTCGTTTAGCTCCCACCGAGAGCGAAATCAGTATTTTGTTTGCAGATTTGGTTGGCTTTACGGCAATTTCTGAACAGTTAACACCAACTGCGATCGCTCAATTATTAAATAATTTATTTGAAGAAATGCTAAAAGAAGTGTTTACTTGGGGTGGCACTTTAGATAAGTATATTGGCGATTGTATTATGGCATTTTTTGGCGCTCCAGAACCGCAATCAGATCACGCCAATCGCGCTGTTAATGCTGCCAAGGGAATGCTCACTCGTCTCGAACATCTTAATGCCAACGGTTTTTGGCACGAACCGCTTCAATTACGTATTGCGATTAATAGCGGTAAGGCTGTTGTGGGAGATGTTGGTAGTTCTCAAAGGGTGGATTATACCGCATTAGGCGCGACGATCAATCTTGCTGCTCGTATGGAAGCAGTTTGTCCCCCTAGTGAATGCGTGATTAGTGAAGCCACTCATAAAATGCTTGCACTGCCTTCAGACTTTGAGGAAATGGGAGATTATCGTTTCAAAGGTATTGAGCGATTAGTTAAGGTTTATCAGACAAAATTGCAGCCAATGCCAACAATTATTACTCCATTTATTAATCTTTAGTTTGAGGAACGAATTACGAATTACCTGACTGTGCCAGCACTAAAAATTTGCTCTGCTGTCAAATTCAACTCTGGAAAAATTGATGACTCGATCCGGTCATCTCCTCGAAATTTACTAACGCGATACTCTTCTTCTTCTAAAGAACAAACCAAAATAGTAGGTTGTTTGGGTTTGCCAATAAATTCTCTACCACCCAATGCACCATAATCTACAATCCAATATTCAGGAATTCCCATTTCTTCATAATCAGCGTATTTTTTCAGATAATCATCACGCCAGTTTGTACTTACCACCTCAATTACTAAAGGAATTGATGCTGCTTGAGTAACAGTTGATTCTTTTTTCCACCGAGGTTCATTAACTAAATTAGGCTGATTTAGTATCAGGACATCTGGGGAATAAGCAGATTCGTTTTCAACTGGTTTGACGAATACTGTTTTGGGGATGAAATAACGAAGATTTAAGCGACTATATTCTAAAGTAATTTGTGTAGCTAAAAATCCAATCACTTCTTCATGGTCGCCTATGGGTTGGGGCATTTCTACTACTACTCCATCATATAGTTCGTAACGTTTAAGAGTGTTATCTGGATATTTAGCAACGAATTCATCGAATGTAACTACTTTGCGTAAGACTTGAGTCATAGCTTGATTCCTCAATTTTGCAAATTATAACAACTTTAATTGTCTTTAATTCATCAACATTAATACTTGTTGATTGGTATACTTTAATTCAAAAAAATTGCAAAATTGTAATATTGTCCAGCTAATTCTTAGCTAAAAGACTAGAATTTGGATAGTAGCTTCCTCAATTTATATGTATAACATTAGGAAGCCAACTTCAAGCTATTTTTTAACGGGAGGTCAGGTAATGGCGATCGCCACCATTAATCCCGCCACTGGGGAGACGCTCAAAACCTTTGAGCCACTCAATGATGCAGAAATTGCCGCTAAACTCGATTTGGCTAATCAGACTTTTGAAAAGTATCGTCAGACTAGTTTTTCTGAGCGATCGCATTGGCTGCAAAAGGCTGCTGATATTTTAGAGCAAGACAAAGCAGAATTTGCGAAGTTGATGACTCTAGAAATGGGTAAGCCATTTAAAGCTGCGATCGCAGAAGTAGAAAAATGTGCCGTCGTTTGTCGCTACTATGCCGAACATGCCCCTGGTTTTTTGGCTGATGTTTCGGTAAAAACGGATGCCAGCCATAGTTTTGTTCGCTATCATCCAATGGGTGCAATTCTCGCGGTGATGCCGTGGAACTTCCCCTTCTGGCAAGTGTTCCGCTTTGCTGCACCAGCGCTAATGGCGGGAAATGTCGGCTTACTCAAACATGCTTCCAATGTGCCGCAGTGCGCCTTGGCAATTGAAGATATTATCCAACGAGCAGGTTTTCCTGAAGGTGCGTTTCAAACTCTATTAATAGGCGCTGCGAAAGTTGCCGATTTAATGGCTGATGACCGCGTAAAAGCTGCCACATTGACAGGAAGCGAACCAGCAGGTGCATCCCTCGCCGTCGCCGCCGGGAAACAAATCAAAAAAACAGTTTTGGAATTAGGAGGAAGTGACCCGTTTATTGTGTTAGAAAGTGCTGACTTAGAGACAGCAGTTGTCACAGCTACTACAGCGCGGATGTTGAATAACGGGCAATCATGTATTGCAGCGAAACGTTTTATTGTTGCAGAAGCGATCGCAGACAAATTTGAAAAATTACTTTTAGAAAAATTTGAGGCGCTCAAAGTTGGCGATCCCATGCAACCAGATACCGATTTAGGCCCACTGGCTACTCCTGGTATTCTCCAGGATTTAGATCAACAAGTGCAAAATGCCATTAGCAGTGGTGGTAAAGTCCTCACCGGTGGACATCCTTTATCAGATCGTCCTGGAAACTTTTATCCACCAACGATTATCATAGGTATCCCGCCTGAAGCATCAATTGCCAAAGAAGAATTCTTTGGCCCGGTAGCTTTGTTATTCAGGGTTCCAGATATCGATGCTGCCATTAAACTCGCTAATGATAGCCCCTTTGGCTTAGGTGCAAGTGCTTGGACAACCAACAACCAAGAGAGCGATCGCCTGGTTGAGGAAATCGAAGCAGGTGCCGTATTTATCAACAGTATGGTCAAATCTGATCCCAGGTTGCCCTTTGGTGGCATCAAGCGTTCTGGATATGGCAGAGAATTGAGTATTCAGGGTATACATGAGTTTGTCAATCTTAAAACCGTGTGGGTTAAATGATTAGTCATTAGTCATTGGTCATTGGTCATTAGCCAAAAAAATGACAAATGACTAATGACGTAGACGCTTCTGCGGCTTCCCGCAGGGTAGGACAAATGACAAAATAAATAGTTAGGAAATAAAATGAATACAGCAGAATTATTGGTGCAGTGCCTAGAAAATGAAGGAGTGCAATATATTTTTGGACTCCCCGGCGAAGAAAACCTGCACGTTTTAGAAGCGTTAAAACATTCTTCGATTAAATTTATTACGACTCGTCATGAACAGGGTGCAGCATTCATGGCCGATGTCTACGGGCGCCTGACAGGAAAAGCCGGAGTGTGTCTTTCTACTCTTGGGCCTGGGGCAACCAATTTGATGACTGGGGTAGCAGATGCTAACCTCGATGGTGCGCCCTTAGTGGCGATTACCGGTCAAGTGGGAACAGATAGAATGCATATTGAATCCCATCAATATTTAGATTTGGTGGCAATGTTTGCGCCTGTTACCAAGTGGAATAAGCAGATTGTGCGACCGAGTATTACACCAGAAGTAGTGCGGAAAGCCTTTAAGCGATCGCAATCTGAAAAACCCGGTGCAGTTCACATAGATTTGCCAGAAAATATTGCTGCTATGCCCGTCGAAGGCAAACCTTTGCGTAAGGATAATAGCGAAAAGACATACGCATCTTTTGCTAGCATTCGGGCAGCCGCCGCCGCAATTTCCCAAGCAGTTAACCCATTAATTTTAGTAGGAAATGGGGCAATTCGCGCTCAGGCAAGTGATTCAGTAACGCAATTTGCAACCTTGCTGAATATACCTGTTGCCAATACCTTTATGGGTAAGGGCGTTATTCCTTATACACATCAATTAGCTTTGTGGTCAGTGGGATTACAGCAAAGAGATTATATTACTTGTGGCTTTGATAACACAGATTTAGTAATTGCGATCGGCTATGATTTGATTGAGTTTTCCCCCAAGAAATGGAATCGTAACGGTGAAATTCCCATTGTGCATATTGGGGTAAGTCCGGCGGAAATTGATAGTAGTTATATTCCTAACGCCGAAGTCGTGGGAGATATTTCAGATTCCCTTTATGAAATTTTAAAATTAGCAGACCGACAAGGTAAACCCGATCCTTTTGCCATTAGCTTAAGATCAGAGATTCGGGCTGATTACGAACAGTACGCCCATGATGATGGATTTCCGATTAAGCCACAAAAGTTAATTTATGACTTACGGCAAGTGATGGGCCCAGATGATATCGTTATCTCAGATGTTGGCGCACATAAGATGTGGATGGCGCGTCATTATCATTGCCATAGCCCCAATACTTGCATTATTTCTAATGGCTTCGCGGCTATGGGTATTGCCATTCCTGGCGCTTTAGCAGCAAAACTCGTTTATCCCAACCGCAAAGTCGTGGCTGTAACAGGCGATGGCGGCTTTATGATGAATTCTCAAGAATTAGAAACAGCCTTGCGTGTTGGTACACCCTTTGTCACCATAATTTTCAATGATGGTGGCTATGGCTTAATTGAGTGGAAGCAAGAAAATCACTTTGGCAAAGGAAACTCATCTTTTGTACATTTCAGTAATCCTGATTTTGTCAAATATGCCGAAAGTATGGGTTTGAAAGGCTACCGAGTTGAATCGGCTTTAGATTTGATTCCAGTACTCAAAGAAGCCCTCGCTCAAGATGTACCCGCCGTGATAGATTGTCCCGTAGATTATCGGGAAAATCACCGCTTTAGCCAAAAAGCCGACGGGTTGAGTTGTGCGTTGTAAAAAGCAGAGACGCGATTAATTGCGTCTGTACAAGAGTTAGGAGTTAGGAGTTAGGAGTTATTTATTCCTAACTCCTTATTAATTTCTACTCCTTTAGTGTTTTGGTAGGGTGCGTTACACCAAGGACTAACGCACCGCTTTACTTCACTTCATTTATAGATATGTTTCTCCTCTTTCTTTGCGTCCTTCTCTAACGAGACGCTGCGCGAATGCGGTTCGTAAAAAAAAACCACGAAGCTCAAAGGTTCATTCACGAGTATCAAAGACTCATTCACCAAGCTCAGAGGTTCATCGACAAAGCTCAGAGGTTCATCGACAAAGCTCAGAGGTTCATCGACAAAGCTCAGAGGTTCATCGACAAAGCTCAAAGGTTCATCGACAAAGCTCAGAGGTTCATCGACAAAGCTCAGAGGTTCATCGACAAAGCTCAGAGGTTCATCGCCGAAGCTCAGAGGTTCATCGCCGAAGCTCAGAGGTTCATTCACAATGAGTTAGAATTAATAACTTCTAGCTCATTACTGATTTTTACTCATAATTAATTGTCTTCTGGACTAAATTTGTGCTTTCTTGCTTTTGGGCAATGTCCTCTACTGCTTTGCATTGCCTTTTGTCAATATCTGACTTAATAATAAGTCCCTTAGTATTAAGCGATATTTCAACTTGGTATTGACCATTCACCATATTAATAGCAGCGTAGGTTACTGTACCAAACATCATTACTCCGCAAAGTGATAAGATAATTTCCAGAATTCCCAGTTCTCGTTTCATTTTTAAAGCCTTTAATTTCTTACATTCCCATTACAACTTGGTGCTGGTTGAGAACGGAGTTGAGAAATAGTTACCGATTAGACAAGTTTTAGTTGATTATTGGTTAAGTTCAGGATGACTATAAATTCTAGGGTGCAAGACGTTATCGCTAAATAGCAAAGCTGTTTAGCTAGTAGAAAAACCTGGTATACTCACAGCAGTTTCTCGATGAGGAATGATGGCGCGATCGCTCCGAGTAGCCCCAGAGTATATTGAAAAAGTAAAGTCAGCACCTCAGCTTAACGGCTATCGCAGCCAGCAGTCCTTGGCTACTGATATAGGATTTTCTCTCTCGACAGTCAAAAGCTTTCTCACTGGTAAACCTGTTGATTATCTAAATTTTCTAGAACTTAGCAAAAAACTGGGGTTAGAGTGGCAAGACATTGCATACAAAGAACCAGAAACTCAACCACCGAAACCTCAGCCAACTAACGGGGAAGCATCACCCTTCATCACTGGCGCACCCATCACCCAACCTCGTTATTTTTTTGGACGCGAGAAAGAATTAAAACGCCTCTTCAACTTACTCAAACGCCATCCCCTGCAAAACTCCGCCATTATCGGCAAAAAGCGTAGCGGTAAAACATCCCTGCTGCACTACTTAAAAAATATCACCACCACCCCAGTAGAACAGTTGCGTCCTGCTCAAAAAACTGACTGGCTAGCGCATGCAGAAAATTACTGTTGGATTTTTGTAGACTTGCAAGACGCACGAATGCAAAGCCGAGAAGGACTGCTAAAGTACATCCTAGAATCACTGAAGATGCAAGTGCCGACACCTTGCGATTTAGATCGTTTCATGAATGTAGTCAGCGATAATTTGCATTCTCCCACAGTTATCTTATTGGATGAGATTGGCGTTGGATTGCAACGCTGTCCAGAATTAGATGATGGCTTTTGGGAAAGTTTGCGGTCTTTGGCGACTAACCATACAGGGGGGAATCTAGCATTTGTCTTGGCTACCCCCGAATCACCGATTGAAATGGCGCGAAACACAGGACACAGTTCACCCTTTTTCAATATTTTCGGCTACACCGCATATCCGGGAGTATTGACTGAGATAGAAGCGCGAGGATTGATTGCGAGTTCGCCCATTCCCTTCACTGACGAAGATGTAGAGTGGATTTTGACACAAAGTTGCTGCTGGCCACTGTTGTTACAAATTCTGTGTAGAGAAAGATTATTTAACTTAGAAGAAGGAGAGAATAATGATAATTGGCGTGAGGAAGGTTTACGACAAATTAAATCATTTACTCATTTATTAGATTCAGAACTAGCGGAGTAACTATGAAAGCACACCGAATTGAAACAAAGTTAACTAAAAACGGAACCTTGATTCTTGAGGATTTACCGTTTCAAGCAGGCGAAGCAGTAGAAATCATTGTTTTAGAACGTTTTCCCCAACCTTCAGAATCTAATCCTTATCCTTTACGGGGAACAGTTATTCACTATGATGATCCTTTTGAGCCTGCTGTACCTATTGGGGATTGGGAAGTCTTGCAATGATAATTTTAGATACCCATATTTGGATTTGGTGGGTAGATAATAATGAACGACTAAACCAGAAATATAGAGATTGCATTGAAGAATATCAATCTCAAGGACTAGGAGTCAGCATTATTTCTTGTTGGGAAGTCGCCAAACTGGTTGAGAATCGCAAACTTGCTTTTTCAATTTCAGTTGAGGATTGGTTAGCAGCAGCTTTAGCTTATCCAGGAGTGCAGCTACTCGAACTAACAATTCCAATTATTGTTGAATCAACCAAACTCACAGATTTTCACCGAGATCCATCTGACCAAATTATTGTAGCCACTGCCAGAATTTACAACTCTCCTTTACTAACTGTTGACGCCAAAATTCTGGCATATCCTGGGGTGCAAACTCTCAAAAAGTGAAAGATAAAGTTTGCGTTGCTGAATTAAGCTATGAATTTTTCTTTGCGTCTTTGCGCGAAGCTCTTTAATATCCTGATTCAGCAAAGCCGAGTATTAAATAGGAGTGCAAAAACGTTGACTTCACCACAACTACCCCCCAACGCCTACACCGATGCACCCCAACAGCACCCCAACTTAATCCTCGGTAGCTTGCAACTACTTTTCTGGCTTGTCTTTCGCCCTTCAGCATGGCGTAACCACCTTGAGCGTATTGACCCTGCTTTAGACTCTGACTCTTCTCCAATTATCTTATTGAGACAAGGGCGATGGCGGAACCTTGCTCTGTGGCGGCTGTTCATCCAGGGATACTTTATCTTACCTATCCTGGTTAACTTATTATTGGGCTTGGTGCTGTGGACATTGGGTGAACCAATCGCAAATATAGCTTTTCGCGTGGCGGTAGGCGTGGCGGTAGGCGTGGCGGTAGGCGTGGCGGTAGGCGTGGCGGTAGGCGTGGCGGTAGGCGTGGGAGTTACTATCAATTCATGGCGGCCTGTTTTATCCTTTCCATTTCTCATTCTTTGGAATTCTCTGCTCTATAGATTAGACAAAGGGCGTAATGGTAGAAGCTCTTGTTTATTGCGCTTTCACTCCGCCTTTTGGGATGAGTGGCAGCATTTACATCTGCCTGGTTTGGATAAACATCTCCTTTTTATAATCGAAAATAACCCAGTTGAAGGCGAAGCTGCTTTAGAATATCTCAATACCAGCCCCCAGCGCTGGGCAGCACAAGCTGCACAAATTGAATTGGATGCACGCAGTTTACAAGGCTGTACTGATGTAAAAGCTATCGGTAAAGCTCATCGTAGTTTGGTAACTGGCGAACTAGAGAGTGAAGTTAGCCATCTACTACAAATTTTTAGCCGTATCAGTGAGGATGTTGATGCTGCACTCAATCAAGCTAGCACTTATAACCAGCGCTTACTCCTCAGAGATGTTGCAGATAAATTAAATCTACAGTTGCAGAACTTCGCTCGTAGCAGCGACAAATATACAGCCCGTTTCTATCCCATTATCAAAAGTTGGCGTGAGATAGTAACTAATTATATAGATGAACTGGCTAAGATTACTGAACTCCGCCAACAAATTGACTCGCCTTATATTACTGGGAATCCCATTACACTAGAGCAAGAAATTTTCACGGGGCGCGATGATATCGGCTTACGCATTGAGCAGTTACTCTTAGACCACCGTCGCCCACCTCTGCTACTATACGGTCAGCGACGTATGGGTAAAACTTCTCTCCTCAACAACATCGGAAAGTTACTACCTAATAACATCATTCCCATATTTGTAGACTTACAAGGCGCACCTTCATCAGCGAGTGACCATGCAGGTTTTCTCTACAATCTGGCTAGAGAGATGGAGAAGTCAGCGAAAAAGCAAGGTGTAACTCTACCGTCCCTAGCCCGCGAAGTGTTAGAATCTGACCCCTTCACCTATTTCGATGAGTGGCTAGATAAAGTAGAACAGGCTCTAGAACAAAATACCGCCTTACTAGCGCTAGATGAATTCGAGGTGCTAGACAACGCCATAGCCAAAGGTCGCTTTAATGAACAGGATGTTTTGGGGATGCTGCGTCACCTCATCCAACATCGTCCCCGGTTCAAGGTTTTACTGGCTGGCTCTCATACTATCGAAGAATATCAGCGCTGGGCTAGTTATCTAATTAATGTCCAAGTAGTGCATATTTCGTACCTTAAAGAAGCGGAAGCACGACAATTAATTGAACGTCCCGTCAAAGATTTTACTCTCCGCTATGAACCTAATGCCGTTGAGCGAGTGCTGCAACTCACCCGTTGTCACCCATTCTTAGTACAACTACTCTGTGCAGAAATGATTGTCCTTAAGAACGAACAAGACCCCTCTATCCGGCGATTGGCAACTTTAGCAGATGTGGAAGCCGCGATACCAGAAGCTTTGCAAAGTGGGGGCTTTTTCTTTGCTGACATTCAAAACAACCAAGTAGACGCGACTGGAAAAGATATTTTATGTTTTATCGCTGCTCAAGGGGAAGGGGTTATAGTTAGCCGCCAAACTCTGTTGCAACAGTTCCCTGATGCTGATATTACTTTCAACTTGCTGTTACAACGTGAGTTAATTGAGGAAGTTAACGACGGCTATGGCTTCCAAGTAGAGTTGATTCGCCGATGGTTTGTTTCTAAATAGAATTAGTTACACAGTGTCATTGTGAATGGAGCGTTCGCGGTAGCGTCTCGTAGAGAAGCGGAATGTAGGCGAAGCCTTCCCTGCTCGCGTAGCGTCTCTGTCAAAAGAAGGGTAGCAATCGCAAGGGTTGAGATTGCTTCTCTTCTCTACGAGAGGCTGCGCTCGTAATGACAAGTATTGAGCCAGACATAATATCAAAGACTCATTCACGGAGTTCAAAGACTCGTTCACGAGTATCAAAGGCTCATTCACGAGTATCAAAGGCTCATTCACGAGTATCAAAGGCTCATTCACGAGTATCAAAGGCTCGTTTACGGAGTTCAATGACTCGTTAAGTACAATATAATATTGTGCCCCTACAATGGTTCTAAATATTAGAAGTTAGTACAGTGGTGCGTTACGGCAAAGGCTAACGCATCCTCCTAAAAATAGAAGTTAAAATACACGTACATCAGGCTTAGGTGGATCTTTACCGCTTGTGCTGGCGTAATTGCTCTACTATATAGTCTTCCAGTTCTTGCCTTTCTCTCTTACTGGCATTTCGTTGATAAGTTCTTGCTGTTTCTTGCATAAACTTGCGTTTCTCGCTTGGAGAAGATTTGATACCTCCAGTGCCTTGCAGCTTTTGCTGTAATTCTTCCCAAGTCTTTTCACCCACACTTTCGCCTAGTTTGGCCAGTACCTTTGGTAGTAATGTTCTTGCCTCTCTTTGAAAATCTTCTTCTGTCTCAAGGGAAGCTAAATCTATATTGCTAAAGTCGATATCGATTTGAAACTTACTCATAGAATTGTGTTTGTTCTTTTAACGATTATTACTACTATAGGGGGAAGATAGATTTTACTTTCCTGTCAATTCTAGATAGCATACAAAGATAGCATGATCGAGCAGCTAGTAGATGGCAGGTTCTATTGGATCTGTTAACCCAACACTGACAAATATCACCAATGCTTTGCGCCTGGGCGTTTGCCTGCTTGAACCTATGAAATAAACTATATGGAAGCTTTCGTCACGAATTTGACGACTGTACTTGCTACAGTAGTTGATATTTTCACTGGCATTATCATTGCGATCGCTGTTTTGGAAGCCGTAGTCAAGATCCTGGTTTTTTTCTTCAGTCGCCGTAAAAAGCTGAACCAGGCTAAAGAGGAAATTCGGCTAGAGTTGGGTATGTGGCTGGCTCTTTGCCTTGAGTTTGCATTGGCCGCTGACATTTTACGTAGCACGATCGCTCCAACTTGGGATGAAATTGGTAAACTAGCTGCCATCATTGGCCTACGAACAATTCTGAATTTCTTTTTGGCAAAAGAAATTGAGCAAGCAAAGAATAAAAAGAACAATATCAAGGATGAATCTTTTTAATTACTCATTAGGGACAGCAATCATCCAATCGTTAGGTTCTTTAGCGATCGCTGGTTATGTCATTGCTGCAATCTTTTCTCTAATTCTCAGGTGTAATATTTACCAGGCAAAACTTATGGTTGCAGCAAGTCTGTTAAAGACCATTAACTTGCAAACTTGAAGACAAATTCTGGTCTTTAGCGTTATCCTATCACTTTGCATCTTTCTTAAGAAGGTATTTATTTGGGAGAAAACGCAAATTCTAACAATTAAATCTCACGTTGAATCATTAAAACAAGTTTTTACAAATAATTTCAGATTGCTAATCAGAAGGATTTTACATATAGTTAATACCTCCATAACCAGGTTGGCAATATTAAAAATGCTATCTTAAAGGCAAAGGTCATTTGCTCAATTTTTGGGGAAAACGCTATGACTACAACGCTTATAGAGGCTAATTCTATCGAGTCATTACTAGGTAAAGAGGCTGAAGACCTGCTTACCTACAAAGCAAAAGTTCCTACTGATTTACTACATTTGCCGGGGCCAGACTTTGTAGATCGCATCTGGCTCAACAGCGATCGCAACCCACAAGTAATACGTAATCTTCAGTTACTTTATTCTACTGGTCGTCTTGCATATACTGGGTATCTGTCTATTCTCCCGGTAGACCAAGGGATTGAACACTCAGCAGGTGCGTCTTTTGCGCCCAATCCGATTTACTTTGACCCAGAAAATATTGTCAGGCTAGCGATCGCCGCAGGTTGCAATGCGGTTGCTACCACTTTGGGGACATTAGGTATTGTTTCGCGCAAGTATGCCCACAAAATCCCCTTCATTGCCAAAATCAATCACAACGAATTGCTGACTTTCCCCAATCAATTTGACCAGGTATTGTTTGCTGATGTAGAACAAGCTTGGAATTTAGGGGCGGCCGCCGTAGGTGCGACAATTTACTTTGGTTCAGAGCATTCTACCAGACAAATTCAGGAAATCAGCAAAGCTTTTAAACGCGCCCATGAACTGGGGATGGTGACAATTCTCTGGTGTTATCTGCGGAACAATGCTTTTAAACAAGATAAAGATTACCACGTTGCGGCTGACCTCACCGGACAGGCAAATCATTTGGGTGTGACGATTGAAGCCGACATTATCAAACAAAAGTTACCCGAAAATAACAATGGTTACGGTGCAATTGCCAAAGCCACTGGTAAGAGTTACGGCAAAACCGATGAGCGGGTTTACACAGAATTAACAACTGATCACCCAATTGATTTAACTCGTTACCAGGTGCTGAATTGCTATTCTGGGCGCGTGGGACTGATTAATTCTGGTGGCGCAACTGGTAAAAATGACTTCGCAGAAGCAGTACGCACGGCTGTAATTAATAAACGGGCTGGTGGTTCAGGATTAATTTCTGGGCGAAAGACCTTCCAACGCCCCTTTGAGGAAGGTGTAAAACTGTTTCACGCCATTCAAGATGTTTATTTGTCGCCAGATGTGACTATAGCTTAGGGGAGCCTACGGTGTACACACAAGTCAGATCCAGTTTTACCCAAATCCGCTTGGGATCAGCCAGAAAGCCCTCACGTAGAGACGCGATTTATCGCGTTTAAATAACTGGTACGTTAAAGAGACGCGATAAATCGCCGTTTCTACAGAGAATGTACTCGTCAATTATTCCTTGACAGACTACTATTTCCAACTTGTGTGTACACCATAGCTTAGGGTAGCAGAGGAGTGGAGTTCAAATACTCGTCGGCGAGTATTAAAGACTCTTTAATGGAGTTCAAAGACTCATTAATGGAGTTCAAAGACTCATTAATGGAGTTCAAAGACTCTTTAATGGAGTTCAAAGACTCATTAATGGAGTTCAAAGACTCATTAATGGAGTTCAAAGACTCATTAATGGAGTTCAAAGACTCATTAATGGAGTTCAAAGACTCTTTAATGGAGTTCAAAGACTCATTCATCCCCTATTCCCTATGCCCAATTTTGATAATTACCAGAACCACCATGATCGAAAGCGCAGTTCGCAAACAGTACGGCCATCTAGCATCTGTGTATGATCGACGCTGGAAAAGGTACATTGCCGATACGCTCTCTTTTCTGAAAACTTGGGCACAAATCTCACCAATAGACACTGTACTCGATGTTGCTTGCGGAACAGGTGAATTTGAAAAGCTGCTGCTGACTGAAAATTCAACGCAAAGCATTGTAGGTGTAGATATTTCAGATAAAATGCTGGCAATTGCTCAACAGAAATGTAGCGCTTTTCCTCAAGTCTCATTTCATATCGCTAGCGCGTCAGCGTTACCTTTCCCTAGCAACAGTTTTGATGTCATTGTATCTGCCAGTTCATTTCATTTCTTTGACGATCCATTAGCAGCGTTAATAGAGATGAGGCGTGTTCTGAAGCCTGATGGCAAAGTTGTGATTCTGGATTGGTGTAAAGATTATTTATTTTGCAAGATTCTCGACATAACACTGAAGATTTTTGACTCAGCGCATCAGCAGTGTTACACCCAAAAAGAATTTCACCACTTACTTACCTCTGCCAACTTTACAGTTTCTCAGGCAACTAAAGTTCGTTTTGGTGTATTTTGGGGGCTGATGATAGCTACAGCTAGCCTCAAAGCCGAACCGACTAAGGAATTATAAAAAGGCAAAGATCGGTAGGGATTCTGGGATATCCTTATATAAGTGAAAGATTTGCCAAAAATAGTAAGAATGAAGCTGGCAGCAAGAGTAAGTCAGGTAACACCTTCATTAACCTTAGCGATCGCAGCCAAGGCTAAGGCACTGAAGGCAGAAGGAATAGATGTTTGTAGTTTTAGCGCTGGAGAACCAGATTTTGATACCCCAGCGCATATTAAAGCCGCAGCAGTAAAAGCTTTGGAAGAAGGCAAAACCAAATATGGTGCAGTAGCCGGAGAACCAAAGTTAAGGGAAGCGATCGCCCATAAGCTTAAAATTGATAACGGTCTTGATTACAAGTCTGAGAATGTCATCGTCACCAATGGCGGTAAGCATTCTCTGTACAACTTAATCGTGGCGCTGATCGATCCAGGTGATGAGGTAATTATTCCTGCACCCTACTGGTTAAGTTATCCCGAAATGGTGACTTTGGTTGGTGGAGTCCCGGTAATTGTCCCTACAGATGCAACGACGGGTTATAAAATTACTCCCGAACAACTCCGTAAAGCAATCACGCCGAAGACAAAGTTATTTATCCTCAACTCTCCATCTAATCCCACAGGGATGGTTTACACGCCAGATGAAATCAAAGCACTGGCAAAAGTAGTAGTTGATGCAGATATCTTTGTCGTCTCCGATGAGATTTACGAAAAGATTCTCTACGACGGTGCAGAACATATCACCATCGGTTCTCTTGGGAAGGAAATTTTTAACCGCACTTTGATTAGTAATGGGTTTGCGAAGGCTTATTCCATGACTGGGTGGCGTCTCGGCTATTTAGCGGGGCCTGTGGAAATCATTAAAGCCGCGAGTACCATCCAAGGGCATAGTACATCTAACGTGTGTACCTTTGCCCAATATGGTGCGATCGCAGCGCTACAAAGTTCTCAAGATTGTGTCGAAGAGATGCGCCAAGCCTTCGCTAAACGCCGACAGGTGATGCTAGACAGACTCAACGCCATTCCCGGATTGAGTACCGCAAAACCAGATGGCGCTTTTTATCTGTTTCCTGATATCAGCAAAACCGGTCTAAAATCCTTAGAATTTTGTGACGCCTTGCTGGAAAAACATCAAGTTGCAGTCATTCCCGGAATTGCTTTTGGCGCTGATGACAACATTCGCCTTTCCTACGCCACAGATATGGCGACGATTGAAAAGGGAATGGATAGATTAGAGAAATTTGTCAAGTCGCGTATTTAGTTGTTTGTCATTTGTCATTTGTCATTTGTGAGGAGAATTTAGCGACTCTCCAACTTTTAACTCCACCTTTTCGACTTAGAACGGGTGGAGTTCATTTTTAAACCGGAAGTTTCGAGTACCAAGGCTGAAGTTTCGAGTTCCAAGGCTAAAGTTTCGAGTTCCAAGGCTAAAGTTTCGAGTTCCAAGCTTGAAGTTTCGAGTTCCAAGCTTGAAGTTACGTTATCGTATTCTTGATGCGTTCCAATAAAACGAATAAAAATAATTTCAATATCATAACTGCGGATTTTACCATGACTGAACGTCACCGTTGAGCGTCTGGGGGTTTCCCCCATGAGCGACTGGCGTCGGGTTAAGAGATTTGTTCGCGCAGCGTCTCCCAAGGCGAGAAGCAACTGGCGTGCGACTTCCACTCGCTTGGTGCAAGAAAACCATCAAAATCATCCCACACAGATGCAACGTCTCAAGTATCTACTTGTGAAGTTGGTTGATGATTTCCAGTGTTTTTTGGTAATCCTCTATTTTTCCTTGTTGTTTAAAGATATCTGCGGCTTGCTGGAAGTCAGTAATTGCCCCCTTGTTATCTCCCAATTGGATGCGGACAATACCCCGATTACCGTAAGCTTGTGCATAGTTGGGATTAATCCGCAAAACTTGGTTGAAATCTTCGATTGCCCCCTTTTTATCTCCCAATTCGGCGCGGGCAATACCCCGGCTACCGTAAGCTTCGGCATCGTTGGGATTAATCCGCAAAGCTTGGTTGTAATCTTCGATTGCCCCCTTTTGATCTCCCAATTGGGCGCGGGTAATACCCCGGTTGTAGTAGACTTCAGGTAAGTTGGGATTAATCCGCAAAGCTTGGTTGTAATCTTCGATTGCCCCCTTGTTATCTCCCAAATCATCGCGGACAATACCCCGGTGGCTGTAAGCTTTGGCAAAGTTAGGATTGAGGCGAATTGCTTCAGTATAAGTTGCGATCGCTCCTTGCAAATCTCCTTTCTTTTGCTTATCCAAACCCTGATTAAAGAAATCTTCAGCTGTGAGTGTTGCAACTTTGGCAGCATCAGTTAGACGAATTACCAAGAAATTTATGTCGCTAGGATAACTGGGCTGATTAATGCTGGCAGTAGTGGTAAATGTAGTCAAGGTTGCTATGGCTAAGGTTTTTGCAACCCCTATCGACAATTGAGAAAACAATAATTGTCTTATAAATAACATAAACAATAAATGTTATTGTTGAGTGATTATAGAAAATACTACAGGCTTACTAAGGAACTTTACGGCAATTTATCTCTAAGCGGTTGTTTGAAAAGTTTTAGGCGAATAGAATTCGCTACTACACAAACTTAGTCCACCTCCGTGGACTAAGAGAAAATCAATAATTTTAACGCACGGAGGTGGGTTTTGACTGTGTAGCCGCGATTTCCAGTTGCCCGGTGAGTAATAAATTAGACTTTTCAAACAACCTCTAAGCATCAAAATATGTAAAATAGTTCATTACACTACTAAACATTTTTTTAATTGCAAGTCTTTTAACCTGATGTTCAGGGTTCTCAGCCTTATGTTTTCTTGAAGTTCCGCACATTCACACAAACAACTGCGCTACAATACAAACAAAATTTGGTAACAAAGGTGAAAATAAGTCATCTGTTGCAAATAATGTTGCCACTAATTTCAGAACTGCTTTTTCTCGGCGATACACTTCAACTTGTTGTAATTGCCAGTTCAAAATCCAATATTCTTGAACTCCTCTAGAAGCATATAATTTTAACTTAACTTCCCTATCGCGTCGTTCGTTTTGTACTCCAGGGGAAAGTACTTCTACAACCAGTTCTGGCGCTCCTGTTAAATGTCCTTCATTGTCAAGTAAAAGGGCGAGGCGTTCTTTACTTACCCAAACCACATCGGGAATAACATTATCTGCATCAGTAAAAATAATTCCTGGTGTTGGGACAGCCTCACCAAGACCTGTTGAGAGTGACCAAGTTCTTAATTCTGCATAAATATTACCAGTAGCTTTTTGATGCCCCCAATGCGGTGCCCTAGTCACAAATAATTCCCCATCGATAATTTCGTAGCGATTACCATTATCTGGCAATAACTCTAAGTCTGTGATTGTCCAACGTATCCGTTCATCAATGGTTTGGCTCATAGGAACCTCTAAAATATTGATACTAATATCCTAATGTTATTTGTCATTTCTCATTCTCCTCCATGCCCAATGCCACAGCACATCTACATCAACTCCATCTCTCGCAACCCCTGGCGTAGTCTCTTCGCTTCTTCGGGATTATACCTTTCATGAAGGGCGATCGCTTTTTTAAAAGCTGTTAAACTATCTTGATGATTGCCAACTTTCAGCAACACTACTCCTAAATTTTGATAGGCTTCGGCATAGTTGGGATTTAAGGTGATTGCATGTTGATAATATACGATCGCATCTGTAAATAAACCCAAAGCTTTAAATATCATCGCCAAATTATAATGTCCAAAAACAAAATTAGGGTCAATCTTCAAAGTTGTGGCGTAAGCAGTTTTTGCACCGTTTAAATCTCCTGCTGCTTTGAGTAAGTTACCCAAGTTAATGTATGCTCCTAATTTGAGCATGGGGTAAATTGGCAATTTGATAGCAGCTTGATAATGAGAAATAGCCTGTGGGGATTTTTGCAACCGACTGTAAGCAATGCCTAAATGATAGTGGAGTTCATATAAAATATCGTAGTTTTCTTCAGCAGTAGTAATTCCTCGTCTAAGCAACTCCATACCTTTGGTAATTTTTCCAGTTTCCACATACAATGCCCCTAATTTACTGCAAACATAGGGATCATCAGGATGAGTAGCGAGAAATCCTTCCATTGCTGTAGCTGCTTTGGCATATTTGTTATTTTGAGCGATCGCACTTTTTTGATATCCTACGTGTAAAAGTGCCACTCCTGGTAAATAACCTACTTGCCAATGAGGTTCTTTGGCTATAATTGCTGACACACTATCATCGACTAAGGCATGATAAGGACGGTCAAAGCGAATATCTGGATGATTGCGGAACAGCCTGGAAACCAGAGAATAGGGAGATTGTTCTGCACCAATTTCGTGGCGGACGAGGTTGATGAGCAGGTATTCATCTCTTGCGATCGCCTCTCGCAACTGCGGTACAATTGCTGGTGTGAGAGTTTCATCAGCATCTAATACCAGAATCCAATCACCAGTGACATATTTTAGAGCTGCATTGCGGGCAGCACTGAAGTCATTACACCATTTAAAATGATAGACTTTTGCACCGAGTTGTTGGGCAATATTAGGAGTGCGATCAATTGAGCCTGTATCCAAGACTACCATTTCATCCACCACTTTTCGGACACTGCTCAGACATTTAGGCAGTGTTGCTGCTTCATTTTTCACAATCATGCACAGACTGAGTTTCATATTGCCAATAAATTCTGGTTCAAATTTTTTGCTTGTAGTAACCAACTTTTATTTTGTGCCGATATAGCATCAGACCATCATAAGGCGAGTTTTTAACAAAGGACAGTCATTTGTCATTTGTCAAGAGTTACTCTGCCCCTATCGACTAGAACTGCCTTATCCCAAAAACTTGCTCATAGCATCGCAAGAGATAGGGTATGCACCAATGACCAATGACTACTTAATCAAGAATCCTCAAGTTTTACTTGTTAGACAAGCTGACTGAAACTAACTCAAGATATATCTATTTTGGTTTTTTGACAAAATTTCTAAATAAGGCTAAAAAATCTTAACAGGCTAAGTGTCTACAAAGCTTGCTATATTAAGCTGTAAAGTGTAATTTTATATTCATGTCACACTAGTCTTTACCGACAATGGCGATTCGAGTCGATTTAAAATTATAGAAAATCGCCCCTTCTCCTTACCTAATCCTCTAATACGTCTACACTCAAAATAATAAAATTATCTAATATATATATGGGTAATGATTAATAATATTTTAAACTATAGCAATCCGATTTGATTTCTGAATCACTCGTAGAGGTAAGGGACTGGGGACTGGGAAGAAGGAATAAAGGTGTACTGAGTTTTGTTCAAAAATCAAATATGAGTCCTATAGATATTACCCATTTTTAATGTTTATATAACTATTATACGCATTATATAGAGAATCATATATAATGAAAAACGCCTTCGCCAGAACAGCAAATTTATTTCGCCAAAATCTTAAAGATTATTTGCGATCGCTTAACGTTTGGTTTTTAGATACACCAGAAAGGGCACTCTTGGAAGCTCAACAAGCAGCTCAGAGAATTAAAAACATTGAGATAGAACATTTTGACGGCAAGAAAATATCTTCACAATCAGTAAATTATACTGAAAATGTGATGTCTTATTGGCAAGGATACCTCGAGAAGAATTTAACTACTATCAAAATAAGACTTATAGAGTTTCGCCTTAGTCGAAAAATTTTAAATATCTCTAACTCTGTATTGTTAGAAAATCTGAAAGTTATTGAGGAAGTTGTAGAGAGGTACGCTCTAAAAGATGAATTAATTAGTAACAATGCGTCAATCTCAACTTCTCAAACACTACAAGTTAACCAGAGCAAAATCAACAAACAGTTATCATCTAATCTTAATCAGGTCCGACCTCAACCTCCATCTCAACAAGCTAGATTACTATCGATGTCTATGGGTCAAAGACTGAATAGAATCAAAGTAGATCTTGTACCGCAGACGGAAGAAGAGTTTGTCAGAAATCACCGAATTTCTAAAAATAGGACAAAAATTTCTATTAGATTTATACTAACGTTAATTATTGTACCCTTTTTAACCCAGCAATTATCTAAAAACTTTTTAGTATATCCCATATTAGAAAGAAATAGAGAAAACAATATAAACCAAATTTTTATCAATTCTGATATGGAAAAAGAAGCTCTCCATGAATTGCATAACTATCAACAAAGCCTGAGGTTTGAATATTTCCTAAATCAAGCACCACAAATTTCCTCAGAAGTAATAAAAGAAAAGATAAAAGACAAAGCTATTGAGATAGCTGAGGAATTTCACATAAAACATAATAGTGCTATTAGTAATGTATTCGCTGATTTAATCTCACTAATTTCTTTTGGTATAGTTGTCATTATAAGCAAAAAAGAAATTGTGATTATAAAATCTTTTATAGATAATATTGCTTATGGACTAAGCGATAGTGCTAAGGCTTTTTTAATTATTCTCTTTACAGATATATTTGTAGGATTTCACTCCCCAGAAGGATGGGAGGTTATTCTTGAAGGGTTGGCAGAACATTTAGGGCTACCAGGCAATAAAACCATAGTATTTTTCTTTATTGCTACATTTCCGGTGATTTTAAACACTATCTTTAAATACTGGATATTCCGTTATCTGAGTCGCTTATCTCCGTCGGCATTAGCTACATTAAAAGAGATGGACGAGGATAATTGATAATTCGCAATGACGCTCGTTCCTCTCTACGAGATGCTGCGGGAACCCGAACGTTGCGCTAACGTAATTCATAATTATTTTGGCGTATTTGTCTCCTGATTCGCTAGGCTATGTATATCCTGGTTCTTCTGAAGTGTACTATGGATTTTGAAAGCAAAGCTAATGCCCCAACTCCTACAGACAACATAGAGTTTGCTCAACCAACTACTAGCCGTAAGCCATTAGAATTGCTGCGAGATACTGAGGCTTTGCTACGCCGCCCAACCGTAGCAACACTGTCGTCGATTTTGCCACCAAAACTGAGCAATAAATTCCAAGCAACGTCATCTTTGGCAGATGATTCTTTTAAGGAATTGGCAGAAATTGACCTAGACACTATTAGTGATTTTGAACTGCGACATGCACGAATTGGTGTTGGCTTAAGCTTTGTTGGTTTTGGGGCGCTGATGATATTAGTACTGCTGCTGTACTTAAACACGTTGCGTCCAGAACTCAGTGCAGGTGAGCAAATTCGGCAATACTGGTATCAATATATTTGGTTTGTAAGCTTGGGTGTTGCAGGGATGTTTATGTTGGGACGTGAAGCGATGCGTCCTATGCCAAGGCGACGGAAATCAAAATAGCAAGTGTAATTCGTAACACCTTACGGTTTCGCGTAGCGGGTTGCAGACAGACACTGCACCTACTTTGCTTAAGAGTAGAGGTACGCCTACGTCATTAAGTTTTATAACAGAAATTTAGAAAGAACCACAAAGCTTGCCGATGATTGAAAAGGGACTTAAACTCTCAGAATTGGTTAAAAGTTATGAATCACGATGCTTTCATTGTTCCACCAGGTTCCAAGATTTCTCTGAAAAAAAACTATGACCCAGCCTATAAAACTGAGTTTCATGAAAAAGCTGATGCTGCAACTAAATTACAGGCAGATATTGAACGACTAGCAAATTACCAAAATATTCTCTACGCTCAAAACACATATTCCTTGTTGATTATTTTTCAGGCAATGGATGCTGCTGGTAAAGATAGCACAATTAAACATGTGACCTCTGGTGTGAACCCGCAAGGATTTCAGGTGTTTAGTTTCAAGGGGCCCAGTGCGGAAGAATTAGACCATGACTACTTGTGGCGAACAACTAAGGCTTTACCAGAAAGAGGTCGAATTGGAATATTCAACCGTTCATACTATGAAGAAGTATTAGTGGTTCGTGTCCATCCAGAAATGCTGAAAAAGCAACAAATTCCCCACTTACCTGAAGGGAATAAGATATGGAAGCAGCGTTTTGAAGAAATTAATAATTTTGAAAAATATTTGGTAAATAATGGTGTGATTGTCCTGAAGTTTTTTCTGAATGTCTCAAAAACAGAGCAGAAAAAACGCTTCTTAGAACGGATTGATTTTCCTGAGAAAAATTGGAAGTTTTCAGATAGCGATGCCCGAGAACGAGCTTTTTGGGATGATTATATGAATGCTTACGAAGAAGTTTTTAATAACACTAGTACAGAATGGGCCCCGTGGTATATTATTCCTGCCGATCGCAAATGGTTTACACGGCTGACTGTTGCCAATATCATCTGTACAAAATTACAAGAACTAAATTTGCAATACCCAAAAGTTAGTGAGGAACATAAACAGCAACTTTTGCAGGCAAAACGCATTTTAGAACAGGAAGATTGAGTTATTCTTTTAATAAAGAAAGGGTTAAAATAACATAAATATGCTGTATAGTATAGGGTTAAAAATGAAAAGTTTTAAATTTATTAATGATTTTTATAACTAAATAAGTTTGTCTAATAGTGACAGGCAAAAAATCATGGCTCAGATGGCAGAAAATGCCAAAAATTATCTACCTCACTTTAAGAATGCTGCCTTTGATATTGTGGCGATCGCAGCCTCAGCAGGCGGTCTAACTGCTTTAATTAAAGTGCTATCGATACCTCCAGAATTTACCGCCGCGATCGGTGTTGTGCTAACTGGAACGGGTAGCGACGGCGCGATGGGAGTAGAACCAATCAAAAAAATGGGTGGTATCATCATTGTTCAAGACGCAAAAACCGCCGAATTTTCCGGGATGCCTTCCGCCGCAATTCAAACTGGCAATGTAGATTTTATTCTTCCCCTCGATGAAATCTTCAGCGTCCTAGTAACTTTAGTCATGGGAGAATCTTACTAAGCTGAGGGGCTGAAGAAATATATTTTAAAATGCAACTTGGTGTCAACATAGTTTAAGTTATATCTTGCACCTGCCCACTTTCCTGCCAGAGAATAAATTCTCTGGCTAATAGCGTTAAGTCTACTAAGCGTGGACTCCAATCCTTCCTTATTCAGTCTTCTAAAGAAGACTTTAGCTATATATAAGCCTCAGAATTCATTCTGAGGCGGTTGTTGGGACTGGTGCAAGTTCTGGGTTAACGTCATTAATGAGGCTTAAAACTCCTTTAATGAGGCTTTGATACTCGCAGACACACTTCAGAACTCCACTCATTTGCCCCCAGCCCTATGACTTCCGCAGAAAAAGACCCCGAATTTGAAAATCTACTAGTTTATCTTAGACAAAGCCGGGGATTCGATTTTACAGGCTATAAGCGCTCAACCTTGATGCGTCGCGTATGCAAGCGAATGCAGTCATTGAGCGTAGAGAACTTTGGAGATTATCTAGACTACCTAGAAGTTGATCCAGAAGAATTCAATTATCTTTTCAACACTATCCTAATTAACGTCACCGCTTTTTTTCGAGATTCATCAGCTTGGGAATATCTAGCAGAGCAAGTGTTGCCTAATCTGATTAAAAATAAAAAAAGTTCTGACCAAATCCGTATCTGGAGTGCTGGTTGTGCTTCTGGGGAAGAAGCTTATACCCTGGCAATCTTGATGGCTGAAATATTAGGAGCAGACGAATTTCGCCAACGAGTGAAAATCTATGGCACAGATGTAGATGAAGAGGCTCTCAACCAGGCACGTCTTGCTGCGTATTCAGCAAAAGAAATCCAGGCTGTGCCAGATCAACTGCGGCAGAAATACTTTGAGGTTGTCGGGAACCGCTATATCTTCCGCCAAGACTTGCGCCGCTCAGTGATTTTTGGTCGCCACGATCTGCTTCAGGATGCACCCATTTCGCGCTTAGATTTGCTGGTTAGCCGCAATACCATGATGTATTTTAATTCTGAGACTCAAGGGCGAATTCTGGCTCGGTTTCATTTTGCATTAAATGATGCAGGCTATCTGTTTTTGGGGAAAGCAGAGATGCTATTGATGCATTCTAGTCTGTTTACGCCACTAGACTTAAAAAACCGGATATTTACGAAGGTATCCTCGGTAAATATCCGTAATCGCCTCCTAATTATGCCAAGTTCCGTAGATGACGAATCTAGCAGCCGTTTATCTCGAAATATCAGGTTGCGAGATATGGGTTTCGACACAGCACCAATTGCCCAAGTAGTCATTGATAACAATGGAACTCTGGTGCTGGTGAACGAGCAAGCGCGGAATTTATTCGCCCTTTCCTCCAAAGATTTAGCTCGTCCCTTCCAGGATCTGGAACTTTCCTATCGACCAATTGAGTTGCGATCGCTAATTGAACGGGCTTATAATGAACGCCGCCCCATCACCTTGACAAATGTAGAGCGCTACTTATCCAACACAGAAACCCAATATCTAGATGTGCGGATTACGCCTTTGCAAGACACCGACACCAATTTCTTAGGTGTAAGCATCGCTTTTCATGATGTCACCCGTTACATTCAACTCCAAGAAGCGTTGCAACGCTCTCGACAGGAATTAGAAACTACTAACGAAGAACTCCAATCCACTAACGAAGAATTAGAAACTACTAACGAAGAACTCCAATCCACCAATGAAGAATTAGAAACTACCAACGAAGAACTCCAATCCACTAACGAAGAATTGGAGACGATGAATGAAGAATTACAATCTACTAATGAAGAATTACAGACAATTAATAGCGAGTTGAGCGAGCGCACCGCAGAATTGAATCGTACTAATATTTTCCTGATCTCTATTCTCAGAAGCCTCCAAACTGGAATAGTAGTAATTGATAGCAACTTTAATATATCAATTTGGAATTATATGGTAGAAGATTTATGGGGTTTGCGAACTGATGAAGTTTTAGGACAGTCTATCTTCAGCCTAGATATTGGGCTACCCGTCGAGCAGTTGCGATCGCCCATCCGCGACTCCCTATCGAGAAAAAGACAGTTTCAAGAAATGATTCTCGATGCTACCAATCGTCGGGGTAGGCAAATAAAATGTTACCTGGCGATCACTCCATTGCTTGGCATTGAAATGCAGGGAGCAGTTTTGATGATGGCAGATGTAGAGAATGTCACCAGTATGATTTCTACTCAAGGAATGGAAGAACGACGGCAGCAGGATTAAAAAAGGCAGGGGGCAGGGGGCAGGGAGCAGGGGGAAAGAGGGTTTTAATCTTGTTTATTTTTATTCACACAGTTTGCTTTTGTGCAGACTTACTTACTACTAGACTGGGGCGATTTGCCTACCTTTAACAATGGGATTTTGCCCCTTGTTTGTATAGTTACTTTCGGCAATTAATTGCACACTGATTTTTGTTGGTTAATTGTAAAATCGGGCTTGATATAAGTACATTGACACTCCCCGCGATAAATCGACGGGGATTCTTGGTTCAATGAGACCACTTAAAACGTGGTTCTTTGCGTTACCTAGCCCAGAGGTGGGACTCTCCCCAAGCGTTAACTTTGGGTATGCCCTACCCTAGTTGCATTGCTGAGGCAGTGCGTTGGGCGGCTATGCCGACTTGAAGCAACTGCCGTGCAAGTCCTGTTTAGTTTGAAACAAATAGTTCCAAAATTCTGAGTCGTCTAGCCCCTATGAATCTTTTGCCTACTGCTAGGAGGAAACTAGAACAATGCAGTAGAACCGCATAGATTCAATTATCAAGGTTCAGTGCTTTGTCTTTCGACTGCTAGGTTTTTTAAGTGGTTGATTACCTTTCCACTATCATTAGTATAGTATATTGATACACTAATTAATTGAAAGAAAGCCGTCGTAGAACGACGTAGCTCTAAACCCAATTTTTCGGTAACAGTTCGATTTGCTGTATGAGAATCTAGACCATCGCACAATAAGACTCGCTTTAGCTTCTCCAAAAGACGCGATCGCTTCAGTTAAGAATTATTTATCAAAATTTGATGCCTGTAGAGACGTGCGATGTCTACGACGGGCTATTTGACGTCGCTGTTAGAAGTTAATACGCACAAAGCCACCAATTATGCATAAGCTGTTTTAAGTAAAGCTTATATTTACTATAGACAGAACTTATAAATTAATAACTGAGGAAGTATTGCTTATTTGTAACGAAATTGTTATGTTTCTTTACATAAAGATATAAAAGCAACCTGAATGCGTTAAACCACTGTTGATCAAGGTTTTCTAGATAACTATGCAGTTGAGCCTGCAATGTACTTTGCCGAGTATCCATCAACGGCAAGAGAATCGCTATGCCTTTGGTAAAGCGATGTCTACGCCAAGACTCCTGAGTGCCTTTGTTAACAGCTAGACGCATTTACTTTCCGTCTTTGCACATTTGATTTTCACATTCGATACAACTGTAATTTTTTTTTGGGAACATCTGCTATGTCTTTTACCATCCAGTCGGCTCAAAGTATTTTTCCCGGCACCCTAGTTGCTGACATTGTTCCAACTGTTGTCGAATCATTCTCTCAGCTCAATGCTGAAGATCAACTAGCATTACTCTGGTTTGCCTATACCGAGATGGGTAGAAGTATTACGGTTGCCGCTCCAGGAGCAGCTAACATGATCCTCGCACAAGGCTTACTCGAACAAATTAAGCAGATGCCTTTTGAGGCTCAAACGCAAGTCATGTACGATCTGGCTAACCGTGCTGACACTCCCCTGTGCCGTTCCTATGCATCCTTCACCGTGAACATCAAATTGGGCTTTTGGTATCAGTTAGGAGAATGGATGGCTCAGGGAATCGTTGCTCCTATCCCAGAGGGCTACAAGCTTTCTCCTAAAGCTGCTGATGTGTTAGAAGCCATCCGCAATGCTGATTCAGGTCAACAAATCACAATTTTACGCAATACCGTAGTGAGCATGGGATTTGACCCGAACGCTCCTGGTAGTTACAAAAAAGTCTCAGAGCCAGTATCTCCACCCATTGCACCAGCATTTCGGACTAAAGTCACCATTGAGGGTATCAACAACGCTACAGTGTTGGGCTATATCAACAACATGAATGCCAATGACTTTGATGCTGCGGTTGCTCTGTTTCGCTCTGAAGGTGCGTTGCAACCCCCCTTTGAAAGACCGATTGTTGGTCAAGAGGCAATCCGCGCTTATATGCGTGAAGAATGCCAGGGATTAAAGATGATCCCAGAGCGTGGTATATCTGAGCCAGTGGAAGATGGCTATACCCAGATTAAAGTCACAGGGAAAGTCCAAACCCCTTGGTTCGGCGCCAGCGTGGGGATGAATATTGCATGGCGGTTTTTGATAGATCCCCAAGGCAAAATCTTTTTTGTAGCCATTGACTTGCTCGCTTCTCCGAAAGAACTGCTTAACCTAGTACGTAAATAAACCACTCTTTTAAGGGCACGGCAGTGCCGTGCCCCTACGAAAAACTTGAAGGAGCGACATCGATAGCGAACGCGAGTGCGTCTCTAAGAGTTGCGGTAGCGAGTCTTCTCCCTTGGCGCTAGCCTCTCCCTTTGGGAGAAGGGGAGACGCCAAAGGCGAACGAGCGTCATAGCCCGTCCTAAACATTGCTACCTCTGTATGCTTAAACTAAAGAAACTTAATAAGGGCTTATTTGGTATTTTCGTTGTGCGATCGCTGTTGAAAACAACCGATTCGATTGGCAATATTGTAAAAGATTGTTAAATAGTTTTAAGGTTGGTGCGGAGTTATTAAAAGCCTCCGAATGAGAGCTATTTCCAGCAATTATCGATTAGATACTGTAATTTTCAGGTGATAAATGGAGATTTGGGAGGCGGGGTGTATGGATGCTGATGAACTTCTCAAACGCTATTGTGTAGGAGAGAGAAATTTCCCTCAAGTAAGCCTGCACTTAGTTAACCTCAGCGAGGTGTGTTTAGCTGGAATCAATTTGAATCGAGCTAACTTGGCTAATACGACTTTATCACAGTCCAACCTGCGCCAAGCAAACCTGATCGAAGCAAATTTAACTGCGGCGGTTCTCTGGAGAACCGACTTCAGTGGAGCAAATATGATTTTGGCAAACCTCAAGGCTGCTAATCTGATACGGGCAACTCTTAGGAAGGTAGACTTACATAAGGCTTCTCTAATGAGAGCAGACCTACGTTTAGCAGACTTGCATGATGCTGACCTGAGTAATGCAAACTTAGCTGGGGCAGATTTGCGTTATGCTAACTTAAGCGGTGCTTTTTTGGCTAGGGCAAATCTCAATGGTGCAAACCTGACTGGCGCAAAGTTGAGCAATACAGACCTGAGCCATGCTAGTCTTACCAAAGCTATTTTGTACAAAACTGATCTAAGTTACGTTGATTTTACGGAAGTAGACCTGACTGGGGTCGATTTGCACCACTGTTTACTTCACCGAGTCACCCTACCTGAACGAAGCTTAATTGAAGTGGGTTGAGCGTAGCTACGGTCTAATTAAAAATTCAAAAATCGTTTCAACAATTACTCGCTAGTTGCAAAATTATTCTGCACTATGATGTAGCTGAACTGAAGGAGAACGTAAAAGCAGCAGCAGGATGTGAGTACGAAACAGGCGGAAGTTGTTTACCGATCGCTCAATCTCCTCAGAAAAGCCGCAATACCAAAGCCTTATCTCAGGAGGATTTGTTAGCAAAAATCACGGCTAATGATAAAAGTATTGCAGATCTTTATTAGGTGACACTCCTGCTGGTATTCATGTATTAGTTGCTGCTGCTCGGTATTTAGCAGCCCATTCTCCCACAATGCGATCGCAAGCACAAACCTATCAAATCGCTTATCGGTTACATAAAGGCGACCGCCTATTCGAGGAATCTTGACAAGCTCTCGGTTTCTAGTCACGAGCGCGGACTCTGAAAATTGAGTTTTCAATTTAAAAAGCCCTGGTAAAAATCCAGGGCTTTGTTTTATATCCGGTTTATTAAATGCCAGCTAAAAATCTTTGCCAGCGCTTTCTATACACATAATCATCGCTCAATCATTTGCTGAAAGATAGCGCAGAACTACCCAATTTTTACCCATCTTACCTGGGTATTGCCTTAATAATTTATTTGGATTTGCACACACTTCTACCTCGAAATCACTTATCTTCAGATTTTGCAGTACGGGATTTTAATGTAAACGCTCCTCCCTAACTACTCTACCCCCTACAATCCATGCTCCCCGATGGCTTTAGGTCAACAGCAGCACTACATCCGACATCCTCCGTTATCACTAGCTAGCATGAGGTCATCTGCTTTATAATTCCAATCGTTGAGAGTTGATTCGGGCGTGGCAAAGAAGATACTCCTACTCCACCAAATCCACTTTGCTGTTGCTTACCAATATCTTGTAATCTATTTTTTAAACTTGATAATGTTATGAAAAAAATATCATCGCTCAAATCTTCTAACTTTAGCAAAAGATTCACAATGAGAAGAGAAAAAACTTTCGGCATATTTCTTGCATCTGCGCTATTACTTGCTTCTTTACCTTGTGTAACAGTTGCACAGACTGAGCCTGGCGCAGTTCCATCTAAAATTAATGGCAGTACGACCCAATCCAAAACAGTAGTTGCACGTATTTGGCATGGTCAAACACTGACGAATAAAGCAGAAAAATATTATAAATATTTAACTGAAGCTGGAATTAAGAAAATCCAATCGATTCCTGGAAATCGAGGAGCGCAAGTATTTCGTCGAACTAATGGCACAATTACAGAGTTTACTGTTATCTCTTATTGGGAGTCACGCGATGCTATTCGTGCCTTTGCTGGCAATGACATAGAACAAGTACACCCTCTGCCTAAAGATAACCAGTATCTGATTGAACCAGAAACCAAGGTTAAACATTTTGATGTTTTACTAGATCAGCGCCAATAATTTTTAAGGGAGTAAATAGTCTTAGTCCGAGATTCCACCTCAAATCTCGATTACTGAATTTACCCTAGCAATACCAAGTTAATCAGGTCAGAGGAATACAGAGGTTACATAGCATCTAAAAAACTATATATTTACACAAAACACAAAAACTCTTTCAACTTTTGTTTGCTCTATTCTCTTGTATTAGATGAATAATCGATGGCACTAAAGAAACAACTATAATTAATCCAATAATCGGTAATAAATACTTATCTACCTGTTCAGGTGGCAAAGATTTTCCTAAGAAAAACCCTAATATAGTGATGCCGAATGTCCAAACAAAGCCACCGATTAAGTTGTAAGACATAAATGTGCGATAATTCATCGCACCAATCCCAGCCACAATTGGCGCGAAAGTCCGTACAATAGGTAAAAAACGTGCTAAAACAATCGTTTTTTTACCGTACTGTTCATAAAAGTTTTGGGTTTTAACAAGATGTTTTTTATGAAACAACCATGAATCTTCCTTCTGAAATAGTCTTCTGCCAAATTTATGTCCAGTAAAATAACCAACATTGTCACCTAAGACTGCACAAGCAAAAGCACCAAAAATCAGAACCCAAATGTTCAGTAAATTCTGAGATGCGACAAATCCAGCAGTGAACAATAAACTATCTCCAGGTAGGAAAAAACCAATTAATAAGCCAGATTCAGCAAAGACAATCGCCCAGACTCCAAAATAACCGATTGATTTTATCAGTTGTGGTAAATCCAGATGCATAAAATTTTTTAGCTTTCAATAATAGATCCACAACATCTTAACGTTTAGCAATTTTCGTGAATAAAAAGTAATATTAAATTTACGTAAAGTTATTGTGTAATATTTAAAACTATAGTGACAGATGGTACATTTTAGGGTATATGTGCAAGATGCAAAGATATTTGAAAGTACTAAGACTATTTTGGAGTGCTGCGATCGCAGCTGAGTTAGAGTATCGGATTAACTTTTTCATAGCTACCCTCAGCAGCTTGGGAAATCTTGCAGGTAGCCTCTTTGGATTATTCTTGTTTTACCGGACTGGTTATACTTTTAGTGGCTGGTCATGGGAAGCAGCCTTAGTAGTTCTAGGAATTTTTACTTTATTACAAGGATTTTCTGCTACTTTTCTGGCGTCGAACTTGAATCGCATTGTCCGGCATGTTCAAGAAGGCACTTTAGACTTTATATTATTAAAACCTATCCGCAGTCAGTTTTGGCTTTCCACCCATACCCTTTCACCTTGGGGACTACCAGATATAATTTTTGGTAGTATTATTATTGGCTACGCAGGTAAACGCCTTGGTGTAGGGATAGCCGACTATCTACTTGGTGTGCTGCCGTTATTGTTCAGCTTTGTGATTCTGTACAGCCTGTGGTTTATGCTCGGAGCGATGAGTATCTGGTTCGTCAAAATATACAACGTTACCGAAGTATTACGTGGTTTGTTAGAAGCTGGACGATATCCCATCGCAGCATATCCTACTGCTTACCGCTTTTTCTTCACCTTTGTAATGCCAGTAGCGTTTTTAACTACAGTACCAGCCCAAGCGCTACTGGGCCGAAGTGACATTAGCTGGTTAATAGGTGCGGCAATATTAGCAGTAGCGTTGTTTTTCGCTTCCACTTGGTTTTGGCGATTTGCATTGAGGTTTTATACCAGTGCTTCGAGTTAGAGAGAAGCGTAGACAAGGCAGCACCTTGCCTAGAGTTATTGGAGCAACATAATTAGTTATTCGCCAACGCGACATTAATTTGCGAATAGCGACATTTAATTTGCGAATGTACACTCTACAACAAAAATCGGGATGACTGGATTCGAACCAGCGGCCCCTTCGTCCCGAACGAAGTGCGCTACCAAGCTGCGCCACATCCCGGCATAAAAATGCCATGATAAATTAACAATATCATAACCCGTGCAAAATGACAGAATTACATCTATATATATATGATCACTTTACCCAAGGCTTTGCTTGCTACGATTAAATTTGTATAACTCTAGTGGTAAAAGCGGATTGTGACTGTAAAACCAGACTGGTTGCGGGTAAAAGCACCTGGGCGTGAGCGTATTGGTAACGTTAAAGATATTTTGCGGGATTTAGCCCTCAATACAGTTTGTGAGGAAGCGTCCTGTCCAAATATTGGTGAATGCTTCAATGCTGGGACTGCCACATTTTTAATTATGGGCCCGGCTTGTACACGCGCTTGTCCCTACTGCGATATTGATTTTGAGAAAAAACCCAAACCACTAGACCCCACGGAACCTGCACGACTAGCAGAAGCTGTTCGCCGCATGAAACTTAATCATGTTGTGATCACTTCTGTAAACCGAGATGACTTGCCAGATGGTGGTGCGTCTCAGTTTATAGCCTGTATTAATGCGGTTCGTACTGTTTCACCTAACACCACAATTGAGGTACTAATTCCTGACTTGTGCGGTAATTGGAATGCTCTAGAGTTGATTCTACAAGCTGCACCAGAGGTATTAAACCACAATACAGAAACTGTTCCACGCCTGTATCGCCGGGTGCGTCCCCAAGGAAACTACGATCGCACATTAGAATTATTGCACCGCTCTCGCCAAGTTTCTCCTAGCACATATACTAAATCCGGTATTATGGTTGGACTTGGTGAAACTGATGCCGAAATTCGCCAGGTCATGCAAGACTTGCGAACTGTAGATTGCGACATTTTGACAATTGGGCAATACCTCCAACCCAGTCAAAAACATTTGCAAGTAAATGAATTTATCAATCCAGAACAATTTGCTGCTTGGAAGGCATTCGGCGAAGAAATAGGATTTTTACAAGTTGTTTCTTCACCATTGACAAGAAGCTCATATCATGCAGAACAAGTCAGGGAATTAATGCAACGTTATCCCCGCAGCCAATTTTAGATTTTAGATTTGTTCTTGCGTTTAAATTCGGGCACAACTCTTAGAGATGCTGTTCGCATTCAGACCTTTTTAAATTTTGGATTTTGAATTATTCAATTCCAAAATCCAAAATTTAAAATCTAAAATTCGGTGATGGGGAGACTTTTGATTAATGACTAATCCAAAAACTGTAGCAATTCTTGGTGCGGGTGCTTGGGGTGCATCTCTGGCAAATCTCGCCGCAGCAAATGGTCATCAGGTGCGCGTGTGGTCGCGTCAAGGTTCGCAAACTATCCAAGCAGTTTTAAAAGATGTCCAAATCGTCCTATCCGCTATCTCGATGATTGGTGTGAGGGATGTCGCTTCCCAAGTCCAGTCTTTCCCCCTTTCTCCAGAGACAATTTTTGTCACAGCGACGAAAGGCTTAGACCCCCAAACCACCTGCACGCCGTCGCAAATTTGGCAAACAGTATTCCCTAACCATGCAGTGGTTGTCCTGTCTGGGCCTAATTTATCTAAAGAAATTCAACTAGAATTACCAGCAGCAACGGTGGTAGCTAGTAATATTCCCACGGCTGCGGAAGTAGTGCAGTTAGTATTTTCTTCTGGGCGTTTTCGGGTATATACCAATCCCGATCCTTTGGGGGTGGAATTGGGGGGAACACTGAAAAATGTGATTGCGATCGCAGCCGGTGTGTGCGATGGTTTACAACTAGGAACCAATGCCAAAGCTGCTTTAGTCACTCGTGGACTTACAGAAATGGTTCGCATCGGCAACAACTGGGGTGCGAAGACAGAAACATTCTATGGTTTATCAGGTCTAGGAGATTTGTTAGCAACCTGCAATAGTCCCTTAAGTCGCAATTACCAAGTCGGCTATCAGCTAGCTGGTGGTAAGTCACTTACAGAAACTCTTGCAAATTTACAAGGAACTGCTGAAGGAGTGAACACTTGCCGGGTTTTGATGCAACGAGCCAAGCATGAAAATATTCCTGTTCCAATTACTGAGCAAGTTTATCGTTTACTTCAGGGTGAAGTCACACCTCGACAAGCCCTTGATGAACTGATGCTGCGAGATATCAAGCCAGAGTACAACTATTAGCAATACCCTTTGGTTAAGGAATTTTTTGGTTGAGGCAGGCAGGGGAGGCAGGGGGAGAGAGAATTACTGAACAATAAGCCTCTTTCCTCCCCTGCTTATCCGAACCGTATTGCAACTACTAATAGTCTGTGAATTCAACTTTGACGAGTAGATAAATTCTTCAATTTCTCTTCTTTTCTTCTCTACGAGAGGCTGCACCAACGAGACACTGTGCGAATGCATCTTTGTGGTTCGTTCCTTAACACAAGCGTATTAAATTATATTTTTTCTCCCCCTGCTCTTCTTCTTCCCCTGCTCACCTCAACAGATAACTTCAGTAGACCAAACCCTATTGCAACCTCTTCTATCTCAGTGTCGATAGAATTCTTGCCGTTAATACTAATCACTTCTTCAATATCTATTAGCTCTACTTATACCTGAATAATCCTGAGAAAAAATTGCTAAATCGTCAGGATATTACTTTTGTAGGCATGTAAATGTGACTATGCCAAATATAAAGATGACATTCACTTAAGGATGTTTATACCGTGTTATAAAAGTTACTATCAAAAACCATCAAGGTTGAAGTGTTAACTAAGTAGTTGAAATATTGAAAACCTAGCTGCCGATTTGAATAGCTATTGGTTTAATCAAAAGTTTAGCAGCCGATTAAGTTCAGTAATGCTGTATCCAATAAAACCATTACAGTTAATTTCAAAAAAAACTGTAATGGAACGTTCAACCATGTTAGTTCATCGTAAATCACGGGAACAATAGCAACAGTTGAATAGCTGACCGTAATCTAAGCTGACCGAAATCTATTGTTACCTGGAGCCATTGAGACGATCTTATGCCAGCAACATCTTTTTATGCAGATGCCCCCTACAATACCAAAAAGTCCCGCCAGGCTTTGGACTCGGATCTCACGGTTGACGAAAGTGAGTTATCGGTAGATGACCTACAGGAGCTAGAGATTGCTTCTGCTGACAATGCTAACTTTGCTGCTAACACTAACCGTCGGAGTACAGACCTAGTACGTCTATATCTTCAAGAAATTGGTCGGGTTCGCTTGTTGGGGCGCGATGAAGAGGTTTCAGAAGCTCAAAAAGTCCAACGCTACTTGCGGATGCGGATAGTACTTGCTAAGGCCGCCAAGGAAGGGGATGAAGTGATTACCCCCTATCTTCGGTTAATTGAGGTTCAAGAACGACTTACCTCAGAACTGGGACATCGGCCGTCTTTGGAAAGATGGGCTGCTACTGCTGATATAGTTTTATCCGATCTTAGGCCGACTTTGGCAGATGGCAAACGTCGCTGGGCTGAAATCGCCAAGTTGACTGTAGAAGAGTTGGAGCAAGTTCAGTACCAAGGACTCCAAGCAAAAGAACACATGATTAAGGCGAATCTTCGCTTAGTTGTGTCTGTTGCTAAAAAGTATCAAAATCGCGGTTTGGAATTGTTGGATTTAGTCCAAGAAGGCACACTTGGTTTGGAGCGGGCTGTAGAAAAATTTGACCCAACTAAGGGTTATCGCTTCAGTACCTATGCTTACTGGTGGATTCGTCAGGGAATTACACGGGCGATCGCTACTTCTAGTCGCACCATTCGCCTCCCTGTCCATATTACCGAAAAGTTAAACAAAATCAAAAAGGCTCAACGCAAAATTGCTCAAGAGAAAGGTCGCACCCCTACTCTAGAAGATTTAGCAACTGAGTTAGAGATGACACCGGCCCAAGTACGAGAAGTTTTGTTGCGGGTTCCTCGCTCCGTTTCTTTGGAAACCAAAGTAGGTAAAGATAAAGACACTGAGTTAGGCGAATTACTCGAAACTGACTGTGTAACCCCAGAAGAGATGTTAATGCGAGAATCTTTACAAAGAGATTTGCATCATCTTCTGTCAGATTTGACTAGCCGGGAACGCGATGTAATTTTGATGCGCTTTGGTTTGGCAGATGGTCATCCTTACTCATTAGCAGAAATTGGTCGCGCTCTCGATTTATCACGGGAACGAGTCAGACAAATAGAATCCAAGGCTTTGCAAAAGTTACGTCAACCCAAGCGTCGCAACCTCATCCGCGACTATTTGGAATCTTTAACTTAGTCATTTGTCATTAGTCATTTGTCATTATAAAACTATACTTGGCAAATGACTACGGACAAAAGACTGATTTGATCCCCTTGTAAAAAGCCTTTTAAAGGCTTGTAGCAAATTATTTGCATTTAGTTGTACAAGAGTTTCCCCAGACCTTTGCTCAAATATCTTAAAGGTGGGGATCAACTGAACAATTCAAAATTAACTTATACAAAATTCAAAGTCAAGGGATGCAATCGTTACAAGTATCCTAACTATTAGCTGTATGCAAATTAAATGCACTACAGCTTATTACTTGATTTTTGCTCAAGATTTGATGAATTGTTCTTAAATATTTAGCATATATTCTCAATAGGCAATGATTGTTGCAAATTGCTCCCAAGATTTGTTATATTCTCAATTAACGAGCTTTGTTGAGAAATATTAGTATGACTGTTTACACAACTACTTCACTCAAGGCAGAACTGAATGAACGAGGCTGGCGATTAACTCCCCAGCGCGAAACAATTTTACACATTTTTCAAGAACTTCCGCAAGGTGAACATCTAAGCGCAGAGGATCTTTATCATCGGCTAGAAACTGATGGTGAAGGGATCAGTCTGTCAACTATTTATCGGACTTTAAAGTTGATGGCAAGAATGGGAATTTTACGGGAACTAGAACTGGGTGAGGGACATAAGCATTATGAAATCAACCAGCCCTATCCCCATCACCACCATCACTTAATTTGTGTTAGATGCAACTCAACTATTGAGTTTAAAAATGACTCAATTTTAAAAATTGGGTCGAAAACCGCTCAAAAAGAAGGTTTTCACCTGCTGGACTGTCAAATGACCATCCATGCGGTGTGTCCCAAGTGCCAACGGGCACTAATGCCGCTTTAGCACTTGGGTAGATAAAAAACAAAACTACTCAAATTAACCAAATAAATGGAATTTTGAGCAGTTCGTAATTTGCTGTTACTGGAGGCAAGCAACCAGTTGGGGACTGATACTAACAACGCCAAAGCGGATGTTAAAAGCGTCCGCTCTTAAGATCCTTGAGACTGATGCCGTAGAATTCTTGGGCTTGTTTAATTGCTTTTTTGGTGTCAGCGGCCATCACACCGTTCAGCTTGCCTTTATAAAAACCCCGTTCCCGTAGTCGCGTTTGGATTTCTAAGGTATTAAATTCGCTTTTGCTAGTAGTATTAACTGAGCTATATAACTTAGCTCGCGTAGTTGGGCCAGCAACACCACTTGCTGACAAGTAATTAGCTGCTTGGAATCTCCGTACAGCATCGGCAGTGTAAGGGCCATAGTAGCCATTTGGCTCTCCCTCTAAGTATCCTGCTTGGATTAACTGTTCTTGAAGTACTCTAACTGGCTCACCGCGATCGCCTACACGAAGTTTATTTCGATTGACTACCTTTGTGGGAGCCTCTTCTCCATCACCAATGCCAGTTCCCGGCAATTTAGCTAATGTTGCTGGGCCAACAATACCGTCAACGCTTAATTTGTAAGAATCTTGGAATCGCTTCACAGCTTCTTCGGTAATTGGGCCAAATATTCCTGTGGCATTTCCGTAATAAAAGCCTGCGACTCTTAAGCGTTCTTGCAAAGCTCTGACATCTTCACCTTCAGCCCCTTTAGCAAGGTAGCTGGAATTACGGCGTTGGCTAGTTGCTGAACTTACTGAACTAGTAGTACTGCGCTTTTTGGCTTGTGCGCTTCTTACAGCAGTAGTTTTTTTCCCTTGCCAACTTTCTAATTTTTGCAGGGTGTTTGCTCCAACAATGCCGTCCACTGGTAAACCAGCGGCCTTTTGAAAGCGCCGCACAGCTTCTTGTGTGGATACGTCATATACTTGGGTAACAGAAGATTGGTAAAAACCTGCTGTTTTCAACTTTTGTTGTAGATTTCTGACAGAAGGGCCTCGATCGCCTTGTTCCAGTGCCATGACGCTGTTAAGGGCGCCAAGAATAGACAAGGACAGAGCAAGGGGCAACATATACTTCCAAGCCCTACCTGAAAGCCGTTTCCAGTCTGGTGCAGCTGCGTCCTTAAACAAGGAACTAAGGGAGACCAATTCACTGGGTGTGCTGTCTTCGTAGGCGAAAGCTAGGTGCAAATACGCAAGATTTTCCATATTTGTTTCCTACACCATTGATTTTTCTTCGATCACTGCTTCAGCTTGATGTACTAGGTTTCTCAAAGCTTCTAATGTTCCTATATTTACATCCTCCCACAAATTGCGCTTGTGTGCTTCTAATAATTTTTCAGCTATATCACGCAGTGCATAAGGGTTCTTTTCCTGAATAAATTCCGAGACTACTGGATCGAGCAAGTAAGCTTCTACTATACCTTGATACATGTAATCTTCGACACATTGAGCTGTTGCATCGTAGGCGAATAAAAAATCTACCGTCGCTGCCATTTCAAAGGCTCCTTTGTATCCGTGGCGCATAACTCCTGCAATCCACTTGGGATTGACTACGCGAGAACGATACACCCGGGCAATTTCTTCTTTCAGTTGGCGGACTCGTGGTTTAGCGGGTATAGAATTATCACCAAAATAAGTTTCGGGATTTTTCCCCTGTAGAGAACGCACCGCCGCAGTTAAGCCACCCTGAAATTGGTAATAATCATCAGAATCTAGTAGATCGTGTTCACGATTATCTTGATTATGTAGGACAACTTGCATTTGCGCCAAGCGTTGCTTGAAGGCTTCGGGGGAGGGGAGTGGGGAGTGGGGAGTGGGGAGTGAGGAGTTAGGAGTTAGGAGTGAGGAGTTAGGAGTGGGGAGTGGAGATTGAGGGCTGGAGATTTTATTCTCCCCTGCTCCCCCTGCTTCTGTTCCCGAAGAGTAGGCGTAAGAACTCCAGTTGATGTAGGCGCGGGCTAAATCTTCGTCATCTGTCCAGTTTTGCGATTCGATTAAACCTTGGAGTCCGGCGCCGTAAGCACCTGGGCGAGAACCAAAGATGCGATAGCGCGATCGCACCACTGCTTCTTCTACAGTTAATCCTTGGCTTGTCCACAAATCAGTTTCTTGGCGAACTGCATCCGCGAGAGGGTTTTGTTCTGGCGGTTCATCCAAGTCTGCCACTGCTGACACTGCTTGAGCGAATAAATCAATTAAGTTGGGAAAAGCATCGCGGAAGAATCCCGAAATTCGCAAGGTGACATCTACACGAGGACGCCCCAAAATCGCCAAGGGCAAAATTTCAAAATCCACTACTCGCCGTGCTGCACCATCCCAGACAGGTTGGACTCCGAGTAAAGCTAAGGCTTCGGCTATATCATCACCGCCTGTTCTCATAGTGGCTGTTCCCCACAATGATAAGCCTAGTGTTTTGGGATACTCACCATGCTCTTGAGTGTAATATTCAACTAGGGTTTCAGCAGCTTTTCTACCGATATCCCAAGCTGTTTCTGTGGGAATGGCACGAATATCGACAGAATAAAAGTTTCTCCCTGTTGGTAGAACTTCTGGGCGGCCGCGTGTGGGTGCGCCAGATGGAGCGCTGGGGACGTAACCGCCATCAAGTCCGTGTAACAAGTGGGTGATTTCTTGGTGGGTTTTTTGTAAGGCGGGAAGGAGGCGATCGCGTATCCAGTTAGAGACGCGATTCATCGCGTCTGTGCTGGGGGGGGAGACGCGATGAATCGCGTCTGTACAAGAGTTTTGATTTATTAGTTGTTCGACTAAAAGGGCGGCGTGTTCTTCTAGGACTTCGACGATATCACCGAGGGTACGGCATTCTGTGCTATTGACTATTGAGTATTCACCACTAGGCATTGACAAATCAGCTGTGAGGGGGTCGAAATCTAGCCCCCAATCTTGAGCGATCGCACGGGTAATACCTGAAGAATGGCGATTGGGTATGCGAGCGATCGCTACTATTAAGTCTCGTAGCTGCCTTCCTTGGGGACATTGCCCAAAAATATGTAACCCATCGCGGATTTGGGCTTCTTTTAATTCACACAGATAGCCACCGATGGAATTCAAAATTAAGGATTCAGACTTAAAAATTTCTGTTTCATTTTGGATTCCTAAATCTAAATGGAGATTTTCTTTGATCACCAGTTCGTGGATGCGATCGCGAATTACTGGCAAACGCGAGGGATCTAAACTGTCTGCTTCATAATACTCATCAATTAAATTTTCCAACTGCTGCAAAGAACCGTAGAGTTCCGCACGAGTCATTGGCGGCGTTAGATGATCTATAATCACCGCTTGAGCGCGACGTTTAGCTTGGGAACCTTCACCAGGATCATTCACAATAAACGGGTACAGGTGGGGAAGTGCGCCAAAAGCCACTTCTGGATAACAATTACTCGATAAAGCCACACTTTTACCCGGTAGCCATTCTAGATTTCCGTGTTTCCCTACATGAACTACAGCATCAGCACCAAAAGTTTCTCTTACCCAATAGTAGAAAGCTAAATAAGCATGAGTTGGTTCTAAATCCGGCGCATGATAATTCAAACTGGGGTCATTATCATAACCCCTTGCTGGCTGAATTCCCACAAAAACGTTGCCGAGTTGAATTCCGGGAACGGGGATAGAGGCAGAGGGGCGGGGTGCAGGGGGCGGGGGTGAAAACTTTTCTCCTCTGCTCCCTGCTCCCTGCTCCCTTGCTTCTTCCCCTAGTCCCCACCTTTCCCTAATACCTTGCTGAACTGCTGGCGGTAATGAAGCGAAATATTCTTGATATTCTTCCCAAGAAACACTTTGGTGTACGGGAAGCCATTCTCTACCTTCTGGATCATTGGTTACGCCATCTGTCAGCTGTTGAATCAACTCGTCTCCTTGAGCAGGTGGATTTTCGACTTCATAACCAGCCTGATGTAAAGCTTGCAGGATTTCTACACAACTAGCTGGGGTATCGAGTCCTACACCATTGGCGAGGCGGCCATTGCGGTTGGGATAGTTTGCCAGAATTAGGGCAATTCGGCGTTCTTGGGGTGGTTTGGAACGTAGACGCGCCCAATTTGCTGCTAGTTTAGCAACGAACTCGATGCGATCGCTTACTGGTTCATAAATTACTACATCTGTCTCTAGATGGGGATTACGAGTTTGTACGGCTTTAAAAGACACAGCACGAGTAATAATTCGCCCATCTACTTCTGGTAGCGCCACATTCATCCCAATATCGCGGGGAGAAAGCCCTTGAAACTGTGACTCCCACTGCTCAATTGATCCGCCACTGAGGATTACTTGCAACACAGGCACATCTAGTTTTTCCCACAGTTCAGTTTGGGGTGTTTCGCTTTCCAAGCGTGCTAGAGAAAAACTGGTGGTATTCAGCAGTACAGCTATTGATTCGCCTTCTTTGGGTTGAAAAAATTCACTCAACTCAACTTGCACATCAGGTTCACGCAATGAAGAAACAAACACTGGCACAGGTTGTAAATTTTTCTGCACCAAAGCTTCGCATAAAGCGTCAATTACCTTTGTGTTTCCAGCTAAATAATGAGCGCGGTAGAAAAGGATGCCGATTTTGGGGAGTGGGGATTGGGAGATTTGTGGTTCTGAGGTGGATGAACGGAGTTCTGAGGTGGATGAATCCAGTTCCGAGGTGGATGGACGGAGTTCTGAGGTGGATGAATCCAGTTCCGAGGTGGATGAACGGAGTTCTGAGGTGGATGAACGGAGTTCCAAGGTGGATGAACGGAGTTCTGAGGTGGATGGACGGAGTTCTGAGGTGGATGAACGGAGTTCTGAGGTGGATGAACGGAGTTCCAAGGTGGATGAATCCAGTTCCAAGCTGGATGAACGGAGTTCTGAGGTGGATGAATCCAGTTCCAAGCTGGATGAATGGAGTTCTAACTCTCCCCTGCTCCCCTGCTCCCCTGTCTCCCATGCTCCCCCTGCCCATTCATACAATCCGACACGCGGAATCGGCCGGGGTAACGGCGGATTATATGCAGTTAACAGACAAGTATCAGAGATAAATTGCAAAGCATTAACGAAATTTTCTACGCCGCCTTCGCTGAAATACTGCCATACCTGATTAACAATACTCAGAGGCACGGTAGACTGAGAAATTAAGTCGGGATCAAAAGCGTCGTCCCCTGGCATTACAATGAGGGTTCTACCATTACGTTGTACAATTTCTTGCACTACTTCTAAACCATAACTCCAGTAGGAACGTCCTCCTATAAGGCGCAAAATAATTACTTGGGCAAGTTCTAAAACTTGCTCCCCATAAGTATCTATGCTTAACTGTTGCTGTAACTGCAAGAGATTGGCGACTCTTAATGCAGGAAAGCTTGTAGGTAATTTTGTCACTGCAACTGCCAAAGTTTGAATGTCGGTATCAGCAGCCGTAATCAACACGAAAGGCGCTGGAGTTTGTTCTAAAAAAATTAAGCCCTCTGACTGATTCCATCCACCCGATATGTTACTTGTACGATGCATAATGCTGTATTACCGTCTTAAACTATTGGTTATTGCACAATCAAATACAAAGTTTTTCCCTGCATTCAGCCCCCTCTTACCAGTAATGATTTAAAATGCTTAGTTCTCCTGATTTGAGCTTTTCTCGAACCTTGCCTATTGTTGTATTTAATCAGCTTGGGGAATTGTTAGAACAGATGGCTCAAACGGTGGGAAGTGCCGCTCTGATACTGACAGAAGCTGTGTTGATGCGGATTTGCATACCTGTGGAATGGCAAAGGCAAAGGTTTACGTTGGTGGTTTCTGAGCAGTTTAGTGCGCTTCTGGTAGGAAACTTAGCGCAGGGGGAGGAAGGGGAGCAGGGAATTGACTCGGCACTCAATGCTAGTTTGACATTTAATTTAGAGGCGATCGCAACATTTGTCTACGAATTAAAAGACTTGTTTGAGTGTGATTCCTCCACTTACCAAAATCTCGAAGGTTATCGCCAAATTATTCGCCCTAATGATGCTACGCTCCAAAGTCAATTCTCACTGTTGTTATTAGAATATCTTCTAAATCAGCCAAACCAAGAAATAATAGCACCTCCAAGCTCAACTGCGCCGACAATTTATATCTGTCAGCCGGTGGAAGATGCTTTAAAAAAACAGATTTCCCAAGAGCGGTTGTTAAATCAGGTAACAACGCAGATCCGCAAAAGCCTGGATTTGCCGGTGATTATGGCAACAGCAATTACACAAGTGCGTGAGTTTCTGGAATTAGACAGATTAGTAATCTATAAATTTGAAGGTTCCAAAGTCAATACTCAACAATACCAGTCTGGCACTATTCCCCTCAGTGGAAACGCACTGCTAACAGGTATGGAACAGTCGGTTGGGAAATCTTCCGAAATCTATTTTTCTATACCAGAGAACAAGGATAAACCCTCGCCTTCGGTGTCAGCGAATAATCAACCATTACTAGAAGATTGGCAAAACTATGGAGGTTATATTGTCTATGAAGCCCGTGCTACAGATGCTATTACATCGGTGTTGAATTACACGGAAAGAAATTGCTTTATCCGAACCTCTCAATGTTGGGAAAAGTATCGCCAAGGCTTTACCTTAGCTGTGGATGATGTCGAAAAAACTTATGCTCTAGAAGAGTGTTTGTTAAATTTTTTGAGGGAAAGCCAAGTTAGGGCTAAGTTAGCAGCACCGATTATATTTGAGGACAAATTGTGGGGATTGCTGATTGCTCATCAGTGCGATAATCCACACCAGTGGACTGAGAGTGAAAAAAACTTGCTAGTTGCGATCGCAGAGCAATTAGCGATCGCAATTCACCAAGCTGAGTTAATGCAAACCCTTACCCAAGAGAAACAAACGCTCGAACAACGAGTTATTGAACGCACAATAGGATTACGTGATGCTCTCCTCGCCGCCGAAGCTGCTAACCGTCTCAGAAGTGAGTTTCTCGCTACTATCAGTCACGAATTGCTCACGCCTTTAACTTATGTGATTGGGATGTCATCTACATTATTACGTTGGCCTTTGGGTGAATTGAGTCAACGACAACGGGGTTATCTGCAAACAATCCACGACAGTGGAGAACATTTATTAGAAATGATTAATGACATCCTCGATTTATCGCAAATCGAGGCTGGTAAGACAGCTTTAAATATTTCAGAATTTTCTTTGGTAAATGTTGCCCAAAATGCTGTTGAGTCACTGCGAAAAAGAGCAATCAGTGAAAAAATTAATCTCAGCCTTGATTTGCAAATCGATCCGAGGCGCGATCGCTTTACCGCCGATGGAGAACGAGTAGAACAAATTCTCTTGAATCTGTTAACTAATGCGATTAAATTTACCCCTGAAAGTGGCAGCGTTACCTTACGTCTTTGGGTGGAAGATGATACTGCTATTTTTCAAGTGGAAGATACTGGAATAGGCATTCCCGATGAACAATTACCATTATTGTTTGAGAAATTTCAGCAACTCGATACACCCTATCGCCGCCGCTACGAAGGTACTGGACTTGGGCTAGCTTTAACTAAACAATTAGTGGAACTCCATCGGGGACGAATTGAAGTAGAATCAAGTGTAAGTATTGGCTCAATTTTTACTGTATGGATACCAACTCAGTCAATGAGAGCGGTGAGTTAGGAGTTAGGAGTTAGGAGTTAGGAGTTAGGAGTCTTACTCCCCTTCCCTTGCAGGGAAGGGGTTGGGGGTTAGGGCTGTATTGGACTCTAGCTAACCAAAGCACTGAGTTTTTTATTTTGAAGCTAGGCTAATAAGCATTTTTTCAAAAATTTTCAACACAGGCTTCTCTCCATTGTCTCTAGTAAAAATACTATAATTTGGATGAGAATTGATTTCAATCAACCAATATTGGTTATCTCGATCTAAAACTATATCTAAACCACCATAATCAAGGTCTAACTCTTCAAAAATTGGTTTAGCAAAATTAGCAACCTCTGACAATATCTGTGGAGCATTAATATACTTTGCTTTTGCACCATTCCAGTGCAGAGGGCTGAGGTTCCCTGCAAACTCTGCATCACTTATATCTTTTTCATAGAGCAAAACTAATTCTTTATTTAAGAAAATTGCTCTATATTCAGATTTAATGTGAATAAATTCTTGAGCGAGAGCAACGTAATCATACTTTTGATTAATATTAAAAATCTCTTTTAAAGCAGTTTCAATTTCATCTGTATTCTGGCATAAAAAAACGTTATGTCCACCAGACCCAGAATTTCTTTTCACAATCACTGGTGTTTCAAATTTCTCTTTAATCTCTAATACGATATCTTGAATACTTGGAAATTTTAAATAAATTTTATATTGAATGTCACAAAAAGGGGAAAGAAAACCTACTGTCCGAGGAAGTTTGACCTTTTTATTTAAAATATGGTAAGTGTATTCTTTGTCTTTTACAATTTTTGCTACTGCTTGATTAATTAATGGAGTGCTATAGTTACAAAAATAATGCTGTTTGTTATTGAGTTGAATTTTTATTAAGTTTTCAGCAGGTTGAAAAATTTCATAACTGATATTTAAATTTTTACACGCTTGAAGCAATAGCGAAACATTATCTAACATAAATACTTAAATTGAAATGTCCAAATTACTATTTAGGAATTATTTTAACTTGTTGTTTGCCGTTTAAAAATTACTACCTCAGTACCAACAACTGGGTTACGCGCTATCAACCTATTTTGGGAGTCGATAATTTCTAAATGGGTAAAATCCAGTTCTTGAGAGCGTTGTAATATCTCCGCAGCTAGTTTGTCCTGCTGAGATTCTTTGAGAGTGTACCAATCGTCGCTAATTTTGACCGTAAGATTGCTGGTGCGGAAGTTGGCTTGAATTGACTTTATCAGACCAGAGGCAATGCGATCGCTAATTTCGGCTACCTGATTTTCAATAGCCGCAATCAAGGCTTGTTCTGGTGTCAATTCTATCGCTGGCGCTGGCGTTGGCGTGGGAATTGGTTCGGGTTCCGCTTTCGCTTCCGGCGTTGGTGGTGGCGGAGTTTCTACTTCTGGCGGCGTAATTTCCTTTGGTGGCAGTGACGGCTGTGGTTCTGGTGTAACTGACTCCGGTGGAGTAGTTATTGTTGGTGTCGGTGTTGGTGCAGGAACTTCTTCAACGGGTGGAACTGTTGCGATTTCAGTAGGTTTACCAGAAAAGAGACTCGCAGTTGTCCAAAGGATAATTACAGCAATTCCAGTAACAATTCCCGTCAAAGCGGTATCTGATAACTTTGTTGACAAATTTGATGGTAAAAACAAGCGGATTGTCCTTAACAGTCCACCCCACCACAACTGAAACTGCTGGAAAAAGCCAGGTTTCTCCTCAGTACCAGGTGGGGGTACTGTCTCCAGTTTCTCCACCGTTACTTCTAAAACGCCAATCGTCCCTTGGAGAAGTTGGATAATTTTAGCCTTCCAAAATGGCTGAACTCTCTGGTAAGGTTTTTGGGGAGGTTGAGTTACTTGCTTATTCGTCGGTTTTGACTGATTGTCTTGTGACATGGAACTTTCACCAAAAGCAGCGAATCAAAGACAAACAACGTACATTATTACTGGTGCTGCCTTCTTTTGCCTTAATGTATCACTTCAATTGCACATTGCTTCAGCTAAACTGACTATTTATTAAATTTGGTGAGTTATGAACCTCAAACGCCGTCAATTTTTATTTCTAAGTAGCTTCAGCGCCATTGGTACAGGATTTTTAGCCTGGATGTTAGCTGATAAAAATCATCAAACTGCTGATATTACCGATTTAACAACCGCTATAGCCGCCAACCCAGCCAAAAAAGACTTGTTATTACGTTTTGTGTCTGTGGCTGATACAGGCACTGGCGCTAAAGGACAGTATGCTGTGGCTGGAGCGATGAACGCATATTATAAAAAAAATCCTTACGATTTAGTTGTTCTAGCTGGAGATAACATTTACAACAACGGCGAAATTGAGAAAATTGGTGCAGTTTTCGAGCGTCCTTATCAAGGTTTACTCAAGCAAGGTGTGAAATTTCAGGCTTGTTTAGGTAATCATGATATTCGTACTGAAAATGGCGATCCACAAGTCAAGTATGCTGGCTTTAATATGAAGGGACGTTACTATACATTTAAACGTAATCAAGTACAATTTTTTGCTTTAGATACTAACAGTAATGCTGATTGGAAAAACCAGCTACCTTGGTTAGAAAAAGAATTAAGTCTTAGTAAAGCTCCTTGGAAAGTTGTATTTGGTCATCATCCAATTTATTCATCGGGTCAGTATGGGAGTAATCCAGATTTTATAAAAACTTTCACTCCTCTATTTCAAAAATACGGCGTTCAACTTTACATCAATGGTCACGAACATAATTATGAACGCACTCGTGCTATTGATGGTACAACTTATTTAATTTGTGGTGCGGGTGCTGGCAATCGTCCTGTAGGGCGTTCTGAGTGGACAAAGTATTCTACTAGTGATTTAAGTTTTGCCTCTTATGAGGTGTATAAAGATAGAATAGAAGTAAGTGCGATCGCTACTGATAATCGTGTTTTTGATAAAGGTATTATTCAATTAAAATCAGCTTAATATGACTCAGCAAGAACTTCCTTCTGCACTCAACAATATTATAGAATCATCTCAAACACCAGACGCTCTATTTTCTGCACTGTTACCAGCTGTAGGAGATTTTTTACAGTCTGATAGATGTTTTCTATACTTGCATAATCCACAAAATAACCTTGGTAGAGTTGCCTTTTGTTGGATTCGCACTCCAGATGTACCTACTGTTTATAATGAAGATTGGGCACCGCAACCCCCATTTGTAACAGATGAAGATCCGATGTTTGCGGCTGCGCTACGTGCTGAACCTTCAATCTTTGTCGAAGATGTGGAAACTGCTGAACCTCAAGTGTTGAATCGGGAATTTGAACAGAAGAATTTTGGACATCGCGCCCTTATTCATGCTCATATTCGCCAGAATGGTCAACTGTGGGGAATTTTACAACCCTGCATTTTTGGTCATCCCAGAATTTGGACTGAATATGAACGAGAGGTAATTAATAATCTTGTCGAAAAAATTACACCTTTTGCAGTTTCTTATGTCAAGTCTGCTTTTGATTAGTTGTTTTTTCTTATTTGTCTCTTTGAGGCGAAAGTTGAGATATTTTACCTATTTGTAAATGTATCCTTGTGTATTCAATTCTTCTATAACTTCCTCTTCGCGTTCAGAAATACAGCTTTAGAGTAGCCAATTTACTTTTTTGCTCATTGTCTTGTTTCTATGGTTCTGGATATTGCTAGTACATTAATAGTATTTTGCTAGGCACGTTTTCAGAGACTATGTTCTAGTTGAGTAGTCCCTGACTCAGTAGAAAGCGTGAATAGAGGGAAAGAAAAAGTGTAAATTAGCTAGCAGCACAGTAGGAAGACAGGCTCAAAATACAGGAATAAATCTGTCCAAAGTACGATACAAATCTAAGCCCAAGGGAAGAGAAAAAGGTTAAGCTGTTTTGTTATCTGTTGAGTACAAGGATTTAAAGCATTTAAGTTAGTCAATCGATACTACGAAGCGTTCGAGGAATTACTTATTGCTTTAGTACGCAAAGGGATATGACAGAATCGGCGTCTCTATTAGACTTATCCACAAATGAGTATCAAAACCTTGTGTAGCAAGGGTCAAAACCTAATTTCCCGACAAGTCTATTGAGGCTACAGCAACAGTTCCCAGAGCGGATGCAAAAGTTGCGTTCTGGTTTGCGAGTTCATAAGGTTCAATTGGATGGGGCAGGATACTTGGGGTGGTACTCCTCCAAAATTCTGCTCCAAGCCAAGCCTTGAAACTTCATTCATAACCACTATAAATTCTGCAATTTGCAGATGATATCTACTCAAATTTAATTTGAGTAAAAACAATGTTGAATAACAAACCAATAAATAAAGTCAAATTCTCTTGATGACGAACAACTGTTAAGCGAATTAACTTTTGAAGAAAGCGCAACTTTGATTTTGACCTTCAAAGTAAAAACTTTATCTGGAAAAACTCTTTCCAGAAATTTAATTCAATTTTAATCAAGGAGAAAAACAATGTTAAATATCGACAATAAAACGTCTATTTCTAACTATTGTGTTGTTGGTCAAGAACAAATATTCACCGAATTAACTCCTGAAGAAGCAGCCAGCATAATTGGTGGTGCTTCAGTTAGTGTTCCTACTACCAATACCATTGAAAGGGGTAGAGCCAGAATTCGCGTTGACTTACGAGGCGGGTTGAAAGATAAAAATTTCACTGGTCAATTTGAGAGTTGTGACGCTACTTTTGATGATTTTGATGGCACGCTGAACATTTCGTGTTCCTTGAGTAGCACGGATGTCAATGGCGGTCAGGTACTATTCTTTCGTGCGTCTTGATTAGTAAGGATGTCAATGGCGTTCAGGTACTAAGATTCCTCCTACGGACGTAATGAGGGAGCCTACAGCCAAATAGAATACATACTACTGTGTGAACGTAGGAAGCATGATGGTTAGTCTTCAGGGAAACTACGCTAACTGCGGCTGATGTAACCATTATGCGGCAGAGCCGTCGTAGTAGTCCGATCCGCAAAATAGTTCGGCACATGGTAGGGACTGGAAAAACATTTCCAATTTTGGGAGGGGTTAAAGCTCCTTCCAAAATTTTCCCTTTGAAAACCTAACGTCTAAAGTATATAATAAACACTCTTGATGCGTTAACTTTTGACAGTCATCAGGCATCAGGTAAATGTACAATTAAATGCGTAACAGCTTAGATGGTTCTTGAAGCAGTTATACTTCCTGTTAAACCTGGACTAGAATCTGATTTTGAAGCTGCTTTTAAAAAAGCTTCTAAAATTATTTCCTCAATGGACGGATATTTATCCCATGAATTGCATAGATGTATAGAAGTCCAAGGTAAATACTTATTACTTGTCAGATGGGAAACTTTAGAATCTCATACTGTAGGATTTAGAAGTTCTGCTGAGTATCAAGAGTGGAAAGAACTTCTGCATCATTTTTATGAGCCATTTCCCACTGTTGAACACTTTGAAGAAATTGAAATATAAAAGACAAGATCCCCGACTTCTTTAAGAAGTCGGGGATCTGCGATTGTATCACTCTACTCGTTGCAACTGCGCTACTCTTGGATCAACAATTTTTTGTCCCAAGCTATCAAATTTAATTGCCACAGACATCTTACTACCCGTTCCGAAAACATGGGTAATTTCACCAATTCCAAAAGTTTTATGTAATACTCTATCGCCTACTTGCCAATTCTGCTTCGTGTCTTGCTTTCCATTAGAAGTAGAGGCAGTTTTGGTATAACTTTGACGACTCAGGCGTTGAGTAGTTAATAATTCTTCTGGTAATTCGTCGAGAAATTGCGATCGCATCGCAGGTTCACGAGAACCATACAAACGCCGTTCCCGCGCGTGTGATATATACAACCTTTCTTGGGCGCGAGTAATTCCCACATAACACAAGCGGCGTTCCTCTTCCAAAGATGCAGGATCACCCAGCGAACGGTAGCCAGGAAATAGCCCTTGTTCTAATCCCACCAGAAACACTACGGGAAATTCCAAACCTTTGGAAGCGTGCAAAGTCATCAAAGAAACGGCTGTCTGTCCTTCTTTTAAATTATCCAAATCGGAACTAAGGGCAGCACTACTCAGAAAATCTCGCAGGGAAACCTCTTCGTTTTCTTCTTGAAATTGCAGCGCGGCGTTGTAAAGTTCCTGGACGTTTTGTACCCGATCTGTGGCTTCGTCTGTGCCTTGACTCATCAAGTCTTGAACGTAACCAGAATCTTCTAGTATTCCTTGCAAAACCTCAGTGACGGGAAGCGTGCCGATTTGTCCTTGCCAACGGCTAATCATTTCGGCAAAGCTATTTACAGCTTTTGTAGCGCGTCCAGCTAATGTATTAACTGATGTTTCGTCGCTGAGTATTTCCCACAAGGTTGTCCCTAATTGTTGGGAGGCGTTCACTAAAGCATCAATGGTGGTTTTGCCAATTCCCCGCCGGGGAGTATTGATAACTCGTAATAAACTGACTGTATCAGATGGGTTAGCGATCGCTCTTAAATACGCAATCACATCTTTAATTTCTTTGCGATCGTAAAATCTCATTCCTCCCACAACTGTGTAAGGAATTTGTTTTTCTACTAACAATTGTTCAAAGGGTCGAGATTGAGCATTTGTCCGATAAAGTATGGCAAAACTACCCCAGCTTAACTCTGGATTTTGGTTTTCTAAAGTGATAATTTGATTAATCACAAATGCTGCTTCTGCAAGTTCTTCATCGGCTTTGTGACAAGTAATCTGCTCACCCGGGCCCCGTGTCGCTTTCAGAATTTTATCAATCCGTTGGGTGTTATTTTCAATTAGTTCATTCGCCGCTTGCAGAATGTTTTCACAAGAACGATAGTTTTCTTCCAACTTAACCATCGTTCGGGTGTCCTCATCTAGCAAACTATCACCAAAGTCTTCCTGAAATCCCATCAAAATTGTGAAATCTGCCATCCGAAAGCTATAAATAGATTGATCTGCATCGCCAACAACGAAAACTGAGCGATTTTCCCATTTCCATTCGCTCTTTCTGGTTTCACCATTAGTCACTAATAAATGAATAAGTTGATATTGAGTGCGATTAGTATCCTGATATTCATCTACAAGTATATGGCGAAATTGGCGATGCCAGTAATCTAAAACTTGTTCATTTTGCTGAAATAATCTTGTAGGAACTAGAATCAAATCATCAAAATCGAGAGCATTATTTTGTGCTAATTTATCTTGATAACGATTATAGACATCAGCAATTACCCTTCCGCGATAATTGGGTTGATCTTGCTCAAAGTCTTGGGGTGATAAACCTTGGTTTTTAGCGTTACTAATAGCGTAGCGAACAGAACGGGCATCAAGTTTTTTATCGTCTAAGTTTAAGTCTTTAGTAACAATTTCTTTTATCAGGCTTTGAACATCAGATTCGTCAAAAATGGAGAAATTGTTAGTCCAACGCCGCCCTTTTTCATCTTGATATTTTCCAAGCTCAGAGCGCAGAATACGAGAACATAAGCTGTGGAAAGTGTTACACCACAAGAATTTTATCGTACTTTTATAAACTTTTGATTGCAATTCCATTTGTTGATATTCTGTCAACAAATCCAACTGCTTACCGTGTTGTTTCATCGCCAGTTGTTCAGCAAACAGCCGTTGAATCCGTTCTTTCATTTCCCGTGCGGCTTTGTTGGTAAAAGTAACCGCCAGGATATGTTCTGGATCAACGTTGTGGTTCAGAATTAGATTCGCAATGCGATAAGTCAGCGCTCGTGTTTTACCCGAACCTGCGCCAGCAACAACTAGCAACGGGCCGCAGTAATGTTCGACAGCTTGACGTTGGCTAGGGTTAAGGTGACTGAGAAAGTCGATGGTTGTTGTCATGGATGTGAAAAAGCGATTGCCTGGCGTCACATCAATAGAGAGTTGCTATTGCCCAGGTTACAACATCTTAACGAAACTTGGTCAATAAAGATTGTGTGGGAATATTCTTAACCAGAATGGTACTCTATCATGATTTATGTAGAAGCAAGAAAAACCTATGCTGTCAGTCAAAGGCACATTGCAAAACGGTGTGGTTCATCGTAATGAACTAATTTAAGGGCATGAGGGGCAGTCAGTGATAATTGTGTTTGTCGAAGAAAACCGCACACCTGAGCCAGCAACGCCAAAAGACTCAGATTGGAATAAGCTGAGGCAGTTGATTCAAAACTGTGCAGTTGATACAGATATTAGCGATTTGGCACAGCAGCATGACCATTATCTCTATGCGATACCAAAGGGAGAATTATAACTTTGATGAAAGTTTTTGTCTTCACATCTGCCTGGATTACTCAAGCCTTTACATCTGACCGTCATTTTGAGCAAGCAGGATATTTAAGCAAGGTTTGTGTAGGAGCAATTCATGAATTGCCCCTATAATACATTAATTTTTTCTACGCTAAATAGGTTGATCACAAGTTCTCCCTACACTTTCTGTCGTAAGATCAGCGACGGGGAATCCAACATCAAAAAATGTTGGGCAAGCTCTCACTTTTTCTGTTTTCAGCACCGTTTAACACTTAATCAATAAGTATTGTCACGAATAGGACAATTCACTCCTTGAGTAAGCAATTGACATGGGGTAGCGATACACAATACATCACGATTCAACCATTAAGTTTTTAAAGATGAAAAATTTCTTTAATTTCAGGTTTAACCAATACAAGGATGGGTGGATATGGATCTGAGCTTAATTGTATCCAACATTTTGAATCCGCCAATCCTGTTTTTCTTTTTAGGCATGACTGCTGTTTTTGTCAAGTCCGATCTAGAAATTCCTGCACCGATGCCCAAACTCTTTTCGTTGTATCTGCTGTTTGCCATTGGTTTTAAAGGAGGAGTAGAACTAATCAAAAGCGGTGTAACTCAGGAAGTAGTTCTAACACTCGCAGCAGCAATGATGATGGCTTGTGTTGTTCCAATTTACACCTTTTTTATCTTGAAGTGGAAATTGGATACTTACGATGCGGCTGCGATCGCAGCAACCTACGGTTCTATCAGCGCCGTCACTTTCATCACGGCTAGCGCTTTTTTAACTGAGCTTGGCATCCCTTTTGATGGTTACATGGTGGCAGCCCTTGCGCTCATGGAATCCCCAGCGATTATAGTTGGTCTAATTTTGGTGAATATATTCACTAACGATGGAAAGCGGGACTTATCGTGGCCGGAAGTTTTGCAAGAAGCATTTCTTAATAGTTCAGTTTTTCTATTAGTCGGTAGTCTCTTGATCGGTGTCTTGACAGGAGAACGCGGTTGGCACGTATTAGAACCTTTTACTCAAGGGTTGTTTTATGGCGTTCTCACCTTCTTTTTACTGGACATGGGACTAGTCGCTGCAAGAAGAATTAAAGACTTGCAAAAAACCGGAGTTTTCCTAATTTTATTTGCCATACTAATTCCAATACTCAATGCAGGCATTGGGTTGGTGATTGCCAAATTGATCGGTATGCCTCGCGGAGATTCGCTGTTATTCGCTGTATTGTGTGCCAGTGCTTCTTACATCGCTGTCCCTGCGGCTATGCGGATGACTGTCCCCGAAGCAAATCCCAGCCTGTATGTTTCTACTGCCCTAGCTGTCACATTTCCGTTCAATATTATTGTGGGAATTCCGTTATATCTCTACGGAATTAACCTATTTTGGAGGTAATAATATGCACCTAGTTAAAAAGATAGAAATTATCGCCAACTCCTTTGAGCTTGCCAAAATTTTAGATAATTTAGACAAATCGGGTGTACATAACCATGCCGTAATCCGAAATGTTGCTGGTAAAGGATTACAAGGAACGACAGAAGATTTAGACATGACCATGCTTGATAATGTTTACATCATCGCGTTTTGTATGCCAGAACAACTCAAGCGTGTTGTCGAAAATATCAAACCACTCCTTAATAAGTTCGGAGGTACTTGCTACGTTTCCGATGTGATGGAAATTCGCTCTGTCAGATGTGTTGCGTCGATGTAAGAGAGTTATAAATTGAATGAAACATTTCATGGAACGTCGTGACTTTTTGAAGTTAGGAATGACCGGGGCGTTTGGGATGATCCTATCTGCCAGCGATTTACTTTGGCGGGTGGAACAGGCTAAAGCTGCCGAAATACCCTCAACTTCCCCAGAATCCCTCAGTCCCGATGCAGCATTGCAAAAGCTGATGGAGGGAAATCAGCGATTTGTTGCTCATCAACCCCAATACCCCGATCAATCTGCGCTGCGGTTGCAGGAAGTTGCTCAAACTCAACATCCATTTGCAACTATTCTTAGTTGTGCGGATTCACGAGTCCCCGCAGAAATTGTTTTTGATCAGGGCATTGGAGACATCTTTGATGTTCGGATTGCCGGAAATATCGCTACGCCTGAAGCGATCGGTAGTATTGAATATGCGGTTGTCTTGTTAGCCTCTCCGCTATTGATGGTGATGGGTCATGAGCGTTGCGGGGCTGTAACCGCAGCTGTCCAAAACGAATCGTTACTCGGTGATATTAGTACTTTTGTGAAGGCAATTAAGCCAGCAGTGGAAAAGGTCAAGAGTCAGCCGGGTGACGCGGTTGAGAATGCTGTGGTGGCAAATGTGCAATATCAAATTGAACGCTTGAAGCGATCGCAGCTTTTAACTGAGCAAGTGCGATCGGGCAAATTAAAAATTGTCGGAGGTCGTTACGATTTGGATACAGGCCAGGTAAGTATTATTGCTTAATTTGGGAGATGAGGGGGTAGGGGGGAGAATAACTCCTAACTCCTAACTCCTAACTCCTAACTCCTAACTCCTAACTCAGCACTGTTTTGCCCATTCAATCCTGTAGAGTCATTGGCAGACGAATAGTGAAAGTAGAACCGACTCCCGGCTGACTTTTGACAATAATCTCACCACCCATCATCTGGCAAAAGTGACGGCTAATTGCTAACCCCAACCCCGTACCTCCATACTTTTTCGTAGTCGAGGTATCTCCTTGTGTAAAAGGTTTAAATAACTGCTGCTGTTGACCTTGAGACATACCTATGCCTGTGTCAGTAACAGTGAAAGTAATCATCCCCAAAGGAGCCTCCGGTCGGAATTCATCCTTTTCTCTGTTGACTGTCAGCGTCACCTTGCCGTTTGTAGTAAACTTACTGGCGTTGCTTAGTAAGTTTAACAATACCTGCCGCATCCTAGTTTGATCGGCGTACATGATGCCAAGTTGCTCATCAAAATGCACTTCTAAAACATTGGCATTTTTTTCTATAGCTGGTTTGACTGTGAGGACAACGTTATGAATCAGCGTCGCAATCTCGAATGTCTCTGGATAAAGAGTCATTTTCCCCGCTTCAATTTTTGACAAGTCGAGGATTTCGTTAATCAAGTGCAGTAGATGCTTACCAGCAGAGTTAATTGTTTCTAAGTCTGTAATAAAGTCTGCCGATAAACCAAGATCCGTAGCGTCGTCTTGTAAAAGTTGGCTTAAGCCAATGACAGCATTTAATGGTGTGCGTAATTCGTGGCTGACATTGGCCAAAAATACGCTTTTTGCCTTGCTAGCAGCTTCGGCTAATTCTTTAGCTTGTTGTAGTTCTTTTGTTCGCTCAGATACTCGCTCAATCAGACGATTTAGAGATTTGGCGAGTAGGCCAATTTCATCTTCAGTAGTGACAGGCGCTCGCAAATCAAAATTAGATTTTCTTGCAACTTGCTCCGCTACTTGGGTGACAGTGATAACTGGTTCAGCGATCGCTCGACTGGTACGCCAAGCTACAATGGCTGCGATCGCCACCGAAACCAGCATACTCACAATCACGATCAATCGCTCAACTATTTTTGCCTGCTCAACGGCTTTCTGCCTTTCTTGCTCTTGTTCTTGGGCAGTTTGCAGGATGTTAGTCAAGCTTTGAGAAAGCTGCTCTAGCTGGATCGCTGTATCACCACGCATAATTGCCAATAACTGCGATCGGGCAGAAGAAATCTGCCCAGACTGCACTTTTTGAGAGTCAATTTTCTGTAAAACAACCTCGATTTGGTCAACGTAAGCTTTTAAATTTTTCTTGTAATCCTGCAATAAGGTCTGTAAAGTAGAACTTGTTGCGGCTAGTCTTTTAGGTTTACTGTCGATAAATCCGCTAATTTTTGACTCTAGTTGCTTGGCTTTTTCAACATTCTTCAGAAAATCGGCTTTTTTGGTTTGTAGCTGTTGTGAATTTTCCAATACAGCAACTAGGTTAGAGCTATGTAATTGCGCTCCGACTACTGCATCTTTATAATTACTCAGTAGTTGCCCTTGTTCGTATGCTTGATTGAATTGCCTAACTTCCTTTCCCCGGTAGTAATTGGCGATCACTAGCCCAGTCAGTGAGCCAAAAAAGCCAATTCCGATAGCTACAAAGTACCCATAGCCAATTTTTTGATGGATGCGCCAGGAACTGGCTTTGAGTTTCCCTCGTGAGGGAAATTCTATAGTTGGGAGTTCGTCTGTCGATGGCTCTTCGGCTGACACTTTTTTGCTTTCTGAACTGCTGTCGATAGGGGTTGGCTTTTGAAGAAGGCATTTCTCAAACCTCCTTGCCTTCCCGCAAAAATCACCAAGTTAGTTTAGCTTGTGCAAACACTTTAATTGGTGATTAACATTTACATTACCTTCTTTTATAGCAATAGCAAATCATTACTTACTATATAATTCACATATACTTATATGGTATATGTACTTTTTATAGCAATATTGCTAAGCATATTTGCTGAGAGTGAATAGAATTCACTTTTTTCAGCAGCAACAAATAATTCCCTGCACTCAAGACCTATCTGAAACTGTCTTCTCCTTACCACAACGCTTTCCTCAATATGCGGTTAATAACAATGAGTTATTATCATCAGGTATGCCACTACTCTACCTTAACTGCTTCCTTATAAAATTAATACAATCAGGAAAAAAACAAAAGCTTTGACATTCGTTGAGCATGGGGCATTGCGAATTAGGAAGAGGACTTGGGGACAAGGAGAAGGGAAAGACTTGTTGCAAATTCTCACCTTTTGTCACCTTGTCCTCTTATCTCCCCTGCTCCCACATCTCCAAGGCAGGAATATCATAAAATAGCTTAAAAGTCTAGTCTGTGTGAACACAAAAAAAATTTTATTACGTATTAATATCAATACGAATGCGTTAATTTACCAATGCGGCTTAAGATAGCTTTAATATCGGCTAAAATCGGGTTTTAGGCTTATATAAATGAGAGGTGGGCTGATTTTTGCCAGATTTGTACTTAAATTTAGTACGATTATGAGCAAATGACACGGAATGGGATAATCATAACCTGAGGATTTTACTTTATTCAACAAAAGAACTCAGAAAGCTGATCAGAATACATCCTGCTCCCTTCTTGGTTCTATCCTCATCCTGAGTGTCTACCTTGTAGTTGATGCAGTAGATATTACGGGACAATTATAGTTATAGGACACTAAAACCCTTTTGTGCCCTTTACGCAATTGTACTAATGCACTTGTGCATTACCTAATCAACAGCCTTTTGGTTGTAATTATCCAGATTAAAAAACTCAACTGTCAAATATATAGGAGTGAAAATGCCAGAACAAGAATTTACCGAAACCGCATCCAAAGAGACTACAGTGGCAGAGATCAACAGCCAAACAGGAACCATCACCAAACTCCAGCCTCCCGCACAGTCTCAAGATGAATGGCAAAAATATGGTGAGCAAATTTCTAGCTTTTTAGCAACATTACCAGAATATCTGGGAAGCTTCTTTAATCAATATAAGCAACCCCTGATCACTGTTGGTTTAATTGTAGGATCAATTGTTGGGGTTAAAGTACTCTTGGCAATATTAGATGCTTTGAATGATATCCCCTTGGTAGCACCTACTTTTGAGTTGATCGGTATTGGTTACTCTGCTTGGTTTGTTTACCGCTATTTACTCAAAGCCTCAACCAGGAAAGAGTTAACTACAGAAATCAGCACTCTAAAATCACAAGTGGTTGGTCAACTTCCAGAAGCTTAATAGTGATTATCGGGCGTTGCTGAATTAAAGTATGAATTTGGATGTAGAGACGTAGGAGTACTACGTCTCTACAAGGATTTTGGTATTATGCAAAATCATTTTCATACATGGAATTAGCAACGCCAATTATCACTCCTCTATGAGACGCTATCCGTACCTTGCTCCTGTGTAGAGGTAAGCTCTAATTGCAAATCACTGAGTCTGATCGCCAGAAGTCGGCGATCAGACTTCTAGCTGGAGTTTAGACTAAGCAACAAGAAACGACCCAGCAAAGTTGAGTTGAAAACAAACTAGGCTTAAGACATAAAAATCTACAACCCTAAGCAGATTTTGATTGCTCTTTGCGGGGCTTATTTGTAGCCCACATACCGCACTTCAACAAGTAACATAAGTATACTACATGAACAGACAATGCAAAATTAGAATTTCAATAATCAAGTAACCAGAAAATAAATAAAGTATCCACATCAAAATTCCAGCTTTTTTATTGTGTAAAAAAAGCTTATTAGACAAGAATATTAATTTGAATTGTTCAATCAGTTATAGAAAATCAAGACTGAATAATACTAAATTAGAGAGCTAATAACTAAGGTAATAAATAATACTTTTGACAAGTTAAGGGTAGGAATTGCAGGATTCGATAACGTGACTCCGTTACGTTCAAAATCCTCTACCACCCTTGTTCAATCATCAGGTGAATCCCTTGAAAGCATTGAAATATCCAACGTAAAGTAGGGGATTATGTGTCTTGCTTCAGTTGATTTTTAACTGTAGCTTTTTGGGTTTTTAACACTATTCTTAATTGTCTTTATCCTAAATTGTAAACTAACAGACATAATGGCATTAACATCATCATTGTCTCTACTCTTTTTGGATTCTTCACAAACAGACTATCGGCAAAAAATAACGGGTCTTTGATAAATCTAAATCCTCTTTCTGTTGATTGCTGTTCTTTATAGATTCTGAGGATTTCTGAGGGTTTTAACTCGGTTGCGGAAATAATTTAGTCTACAGGTGCTGGAAGAATATAAAGCGAATTCGTCAAATGGCAGAATCCAAATCACTACTGGCTGTTTTTAACCAAGTCGGCAATCGTCTCAACCAGCTTTGCTGGATCGATTGGCTTCGGAAGATGGGCTTGAAAACCTGCCTCTATAGCCTTTTGATAGTTAATTTCTCCAGCATAAGCTGTTAAGGCGATCGCTGGAATCTTCCCACCCTGTTGGCACGGCAAGGCTCTCAGTTGGCGCACCAGCATATAGCCATCCATTTCTGGCATCCCAATATCGCTGAGTAGCACGTCTACTCTATACTGGTTAAAAGTGGCAAGAGCTTCGACGGCTGAGGTGACAGTTGTTACATTCGCTCCATACATCTCTAGCATGAAAGCAATAAACTCCCGTGTATCTTCATTATCATCTACCACCAAAACTTTGATGTCATGTAAATTTAAAGATGGCTCAGACGGTTTACTGTCCGCGCTCTTCTGGGGTGGAGCTGGCATAAGCGGAAGTCTTACAGTAAAGGTTGCCCCCTGACCTTTACCTGGACTTTCTACCTGAACAGTTCCGCCATGCAATTCGACCAAGTGACGAGCGATCGCCAACCCTAACCCCAGTCCACCAAACTTTCTGGTTGTAGCACCATCTGCTTGGCGGAAGTATTCAAACACATAGGGGAGAAAGTCAGGGTCAATCCCTTGACCTGTGTCGATAACAGTGACTTCGGCAAAAGAGCTAACTTGCTTGAAATGGATATCCACTCGTCCCCTGATGTCAGTGAACTTAATCGCGTTCGAGAGGAGATTCCAAATCACTTGCTGTAATCGGTTGGGATCGCCCAAAACTTGCCCTACATTTGGTTCAAGCCTCATCTGAATTTGAATCGACTTGCTTTCAGCAGCCAGCTGCACAGTTTCCATTGCAGCTTGAATGATCGAGACTAAATTGACTGGGTAAACATTCAGGCTAAGTTTGCCTTGCAGAATTCGGGAGACATCCAGCAAGTCTTCAATCAGTTCAGACTGTAACTTGGCATTGCGTTCGATCGCGCTCAGGGCTTGAGCGGTCTTGGCTTCGTCAAGCTTACAGGTTTGGAGCAGCTTAGACCAACCCAGAATTGGATTAAGGGGCGATCGCAACTCATGGGATAACACTGCTAGAAACTCATCTTTAATGCGGTTAGCTTGTTGCAATTGTTGAGCTTGTTGCTGGATTGAAGCCAGTAAATTTGCCCGCTCAATAGCGATCGCCATCTGCTCGCAGGTGGATTGCAGCAAATCGATTTCTTCGGAAGTAAAGCAGGTGCGGGTACGACTGGCAAAGGAGAGCGTCCCCAATAACCGTCCCTGCACAATCAACGGTTGTCCAGCATAAGCCGTGATGTCGATTGAGCTGAGAAGCTGCGCGTTGAGATGGGTGGAGATTTGCGCTCGATCCAAGACAATTTGCTGCTGTTCTTGTGCAACCAGTCCGCAAAGATATTGACCAATTTCAATCCATTCGAGCGACTGAGCCGTTGCCTTAGAGATCCCCCCATAGTTGCTCAGATGCAGCATTTGCTGGTTGTCTTTTTCCTCAACCATGTAGTTGTAGTAATAATGTAACTCTAGCTGGGCTGAGAGCTTGTTAAATAAGTTATTCATCAACTGCATGGGATGTTCCGTGGCCAGTAAATCGCTGGTCGTTTCATACAGCAGATGCAGCCGTTCCTCTGCTCGTTTGCGTTCGGTGATGTCGAGTGCGGTTCCGAGGAACCTAACCGCTTGCTTGGATACCCCCTCTCCCTCAAATTGCACTTGCCCATTAGCGAATATCCACCGCTCAGTTCCATCGTTCCAGACGATCCGATAGTCAATTTCATAAGTACCCGATGATATCGGGTCGAGCGCATTGCTGATGGCGTTGACTACACGCTCCCGGTCATCTAAGTGGATGCGTTTTATCACCATCGGCAGAGAGATAAGCCCGGTGTCATCCGGTTCGCCCCAAATCTCAAGCATTCGCTTGTCAAACTCGACGAGGTTCGTACTGGGGTCATAATGCCAAGTCCCAAGGCGACTGATATTAACGGCAAGCCGGGCGCGTTCCTCACTTTGGTGTAGAGCTTTTTCAGCTTGTTTGCGATCGCTAATATCCTCTATTAAGCCGTCAATAACGGTTGCACCATCTACTTGGGTAAAAGTTGTACTAATTCGCACCCAAATGAAACTACCATTCGCTCGTCGCAATTGCATCTCGCGATCGCGGATTTCGCTATTTTGCTTTAATTGCTTGAGAACTTGGGCATAGTCCAATGGTTGGAAATAAGGCTCAAGGGTTTGACTTGCTGGAATTTCAGTTAGAGAATTTAAACCCAACAGCCGCAGAAACGCGGGATTGCCTTCAAGTAAGGTGCCATCTGCCGTTAAGCGATAAATTCCCACATTTAAATTATTCAGCAAAGTTTGAAGGCGTGATTCTAGCCTGACTGCTTTACGTTGAGCTTCAGCCCGCTCTATTGCTCGGCGGACTGCTGCGGGTAATCGAACATAGTGCTTAGGAGATTTAATGATGTAATCTTCCAATCCCGATTTCATTGCCTCAACAGCAACTTCTTGGGTTCCACTACTGGTAAACATTATTACTGGGCAATCAGGATAACGATTTTTAATTGCTCGGATCGCGGTTAAGCCATCACTCCAGCGTAATTGATAGTCAGTTATTACTAAATCAAACTGTCCTTTCTCCAATGCTTGCTCCAAGTCTTTTGCTTGAACAATTTCGTGAAACTGGAGGTCAAAAAACTCTTGCTCTAGTACATGAATCGCCAGTAGGCGATCATTCAAATTATCATCAATTAGAAGAATGCGTAACATCTAACTACATTACGTTTACGTAAGGGGAACAGTGACAAGAATGCCCAAAAAATGTTCAAACAGTTCAAAATTGCGGTCTTTCGTTAAAAATAATCCAGTGGAGATTAAGGGTTATAACAATTTCTACTAATTCATTAAAAATAACTGGCTTAACTATATAAGCATTTACACCTATGTCATAGATATTATTGATGTCGGCATACTCTCTCGATGAGGTGAGAACTACGACCGGTAAACGCTTGAGTTCTGGTTGCTTCCGTAACCACATCAAAACCTCAGCCCCGGATCTGCGGGGTAGTTTTAGATCGAGCAAGATTAGTACAGGCAAGGGATAACGAGTGCGATCGCCATAAGGTTCCTGCCCAGAGAGATATAACACTGCTGCATCGCCATCATTTACCACCTGAACTGGATTGACAATGTTAGCCTTGCGGAGCGCTCGTTGGAGCAGAAGCACATCTTTGTGATTATCCTCTACAAGTAAAATAGTGTCTTGCTCTTTACTCATGAAATTTCCGTCTTTAAGGCAGGAGGTAGGAGGCAGGGGAAAAGAAAGTTTTTCATCCCTTACCGTGTACCTTAGGGCATGACATAGGGTAAGGATCTTACACCAAATATGAGCCTAGAAAGAACTTTATGTTTGCCCGTAATCAAAGCAATTGAAAGATTTTAGGGATTTACATCTATAACTATAGGTAAATCTATCCAAAATCGGCTTCCCTGTCCAGGTTGGGATTCTACACCAACTTCCCCACCCATACGTTCGACTCCTTTGCGGACAATTGCTAAACCGATACCACTACCAGGATAAACTTCATAGCTGTGTAGGCGCTCAAAAACATTGAAAATGCGTTTTTGGTATTTTTCCTCAATACCAATGCCGTTGTCTTGCATCCATAAGCGAACCAATTTATTACGTTTCTCAGTCCATATCCGTAACTGAGGTTGAATTCCCGGTGCAACAAATTTAATCGCATTGGTTAGCAAATTGGTAACTACTTGAATCACAATAGTAGGGTTTCCCGTAACTTCACCTAAAGGTTCTTCAACTTGCACTCTCGCTTGTTGCTGCGTTATTTCTAGTTCTAGCTGTTTCAGTATTTGTATCATCAATAAAGATAAGTTAATAGGTTGTAATGGCATTTCAGTCCGGCTGAGGCGACTGTATTCAAGCAGATCCTGAACAAGCTTGTCTGCTTGCTGTGTACTTGCAATAATGCGCTGCAAATAGTTTTTTTGGTTCTCTAGGTTAGATTGTCTATCCTGGTTCTCTAGGAGGATTGAACCAAACGCTTGGATAGCGCGTAATGGTTCTCGCAAATCGTGGGAGATTGAATAAGTAAATGCTTCTAAATCTTGATTAACCAGTGCTAATTCCTGATTTGTCTCCGCTAAATCTCGATTTACTACTTCTAATTCAGCAGTACGCTCCCTGACTCGTTCCTCTAAGGTCTGGTTGAGTTGCTGAATTTCAATTTCAGCCTGTTTACGAGATGTAATATCTTCAATTAAGGCATCTATTACCTGTTGTCCCTCAAGGATATTTAGAGCTATGCTTAATCCTACCCAGATCAGTCTTCCATCTGCTCGTTGTAATTGAATTTCTTGCTCTTGCTGTTGAGGTGGCGGCAGTTTTTGTAGTATTGAGTAGTATTCATGGATGTTCAATAGATTCATTGCTGAGGCTTGTGATAATGAATCCAGCCCCAACAATTGCAGGAACGCTGGGTTACACTCAATAAAATTTCCATCTGGATAAGTACGAAATATACCTACTTTTAATTGGTTGAGCAAACCTTGGAGACGGATTTCAAGTAAGGTGGTTCGTCTTTTGATTTCTGCTCGTTCTAGTGCAACTCGCACAGCAGCTGATATGCGAATGTAGCGGTTGGGTAATTTCAGGACATAATCATCTAGTCCAGACTTCATTGCCTCTACCGCAATTTCTTCACTACCTGTGTTAGTAAACATAATCACTGGGCAGTTTGGATATTTCTGCTTAATGGTATGTAAAACTTCTAGTCCAGTACTCCAGCCCAGTTGATAGTCAGTAATAACCAAATCGAATTCACCTGCTGCTACTGCAATAGCCAAGCCAGAGGCTTCGCGAATTTCTTGAGGTTGAAATTGCGGAAATTCTCGTCTCAGTTCTCGGATTACTAAAGCGCGATCGCCTCGATTATCATCAATTATCAGAATGCGGAGTACTTGAGTCATTCGTATCATTACTGTGAGGCTCGGCTTTTGGCAGGGCAATCCAAAAGCGACTACCAGTACCTAATTGCGATTCTACTCCGGCTCGACCATTCATTCGCTCTAACCCTTTGCGGACAATTGCTAAACCAATACCAGTACCTGGATAGATTTCAACGCCATGCAGTCGTTCAAAAACCCGAAAAATGCGCTCTTGATGTTCTGGCGCAATGCCGATGCCGTTGTCCACAATCGATAATTGTATCGAATCTTGCTGCTCCTCTGCATAGATTTTAACTTTTGGCTGTATTCCAGGCTGCACAAATTTCATTGCATTGCTGAGTAAATTGGTTACTATCTGGACAAGCGTAGAGCGATGAGCCATCACTAGCGGCAAGGGTTTTGCCACGGTGACTTCTGCAAGCTGTTCCTGAAGTTGTGTGCTGAGTTGTTTTAAAGCTTCTTCGACAACACTAGTTAAATCAACTTTTTGCATTTGAATTTGGGCACGGCTGAGGCGGCTGTATGCCAAGAGTTCGGCAATTAGGGTGTCCATTTGGACTGCACCCTCTGTAATATATTGAATGTATTCTTGCCCAACGGAGTCTAGTTTGTCTGTGTAGTCTTCTTGCAATGCTTGAGCAAAGCCTTGCATAGTACGTAATGGTGCGCGTAAATCGTGCGATATCGTGTAAGTAAAGGCTTCTAGTTCTTGATTTGTTTCTTGCAACTGTGCAGTACGCTCGACAACACGCTGTTCTAGTTCCAAAGCGTAATTTTGAAGTTGTTGGCGTAGGAGAGATTGTTGGATGGCGATCGCTAACTGAGCCGCCACCTCAACCACAACATCTTGTGCTTGAGCATCAAAAACGGCTGTCTGAGTCGCCGCTAAGTTGAGTTCCCCTAGCAGCGTTTCTTCAACTAACATCGGAATCCGCAAACAACAACGCATTCCTGCCGAATGCAACTGTGCTAAAACAGGTGGGTAAAGCTCAACATTTGTCAAGTCTTTAACATAACTAAGGTCTTGTTGTATTTGCTCAGGCGCAAAGTCTAATGCTGCCATCTTTGCGTCTTCAAGCGGTTGTAATTCTTTAGTGCTGTTGCCTGCGACAATCTCAGATGTGCCTGCCTCAAAATCAAACAGGGCAACAAATGCTTGCTCATAGGGCACTAACTGATGCATTTGTGTCAGCGCACTTCGGACTAGAGATTTGATCGACTCAGCTGCTAGAATTGCGCGGTCAATATTATGTAAAGCGGCAAGCCTTTGGGCAGAAAGCTGAACATTTTCAGTTTGTACTTGGGCAGTTTTGAGAGCATTCTCGTAATTGTCAGATACATGTGCAATTTGGCGTCGAATATAAAAGGCAAGGACGCCACCAGCAGCAAGCGACAAGATTATACTGGTAAAGATGACTCGCCCAGTAGTCTGTTGAACTGCTTGGTTGCGCTGATACCGTAGCTGCTCTTCAGTAGCAATAAAATCAGTAATTTGATTTCGCATCACGTCCATGCTTTGTTTGCGAACCTCAATTGCTGATAGGGGTTCAGCTTCACCTTTTTGTTTGCGGGCGATCGCTTGGGAAATAGATTTCTTCCAGCCTGTTTGCTCTGCCTTGATTTGCCTTAAGCGTTGAGTTTGTTGGGGATTATCTGAAACTAAATCACCCAACTGATCAAAAGTAGTATTAATGGTAGAGTTAGCTTGCTGATAAGGTTCAAGAAATTCTGGCTTACTTGTGATCTGGTATCCACGTACTCCTGTTTCCAGATCCAGTAATAGTTTTTGTAAGCCATTTGCTCTGGCAATGACTTGGTTAGTGTGATCAACCCATTGCATAGCCTTGAGCAGGCGGTTAATTTGCCAGATTGAAACTCCTGACAAGGACAATAACAGGATAATTGGCAGAGCGATCGCGCCGATTAGCCTACGCCTGAATGCAACTTGAGTAATTTGCAGCATTTACTTATGGTATAGCAGCATTTATAGGAATCGTATTTGATTTTTGAAATTATCTATGTGGGCGGGGAGTGGGGAGTAGGGAATAAGGAATTAGGCTTTTCGATCTGTACCGAGCTTTTTCATAAATCAAATATCAGTCCTATATATAGATACGATTTTGAAAATAACTTTGTTCGCATAGCCGAATTGGATAATTGGCATAGCGATGCTTATACTAAATCAGGACTTATGCATTGACAAATTAGACAACAAGTGTAATAGAAAAAATATGCGATGCCTACGGCGGGCTACGCCTACGCTAGTCGGTAGGTGAGTGGAAAGTTGGATAATTTACCTGTGTCTATTGAGGGTATGGGCAATCATAGGACTTACGCATTTAGCTTAGATATTGAAAATAAGCATGAAAAATACCACAACACTCTATGCTCAATTACAAAATTCCCAAAAAATGGTTAATTTTGGTGACAGTAGCTTTGATATCTGCCTTGTTGCTGGCGATCGCATCTACGTCCTTAAGTATTTATTTATATGGTAGCAGTACTAATAATATTAAGGCAGATGCAGCAATTGTTTTAGGAGCGGCAGTTTGGGGAGAAGAACCATCTCCTGTTTTCAGGGAGCGAATCAACCACGCGATTAACTTATATAAAAATGGATCTGTTAAGACAATCATTTTTACTGGCGGAGTTGGCGAGAGTAATGAACCAGCTGAAGCTATAGTCGGAAAAAATTATGCAATCGCGCAACAGGTAAAAGCTGCTGATATTTTCATTGAAACTCAATCTCACACAACTCACCAGAACCTGAAAAATGCTTTGGAAGTAGCAAATGCTCACCAGTTAACCAAGTTTCTTATTGTTAGCGATCCATTGCACATGAAGCGAGCCGTATTGATGGCACGAGGCTTAGGAATGGATGCACATTCGTCTCCCACACCTACTACCCGCTATCGTAGTTTTCCCAGTCAGATAGAGTTTTTGAGCCGAGAAACTTATTTTTACTTTGTCTACTTAATGTTTAAAATCTAGCTATAGTTCCTTACTCTGTATTTTTCAAGAAAGAACTTGTATAAATACCTTTGAAACCTTTTAGAATTTTGGCATTTATTTTCAAACTTAGTTGTGCAAAAACCTATTTTGAATAGTTAGCTAAACAATGTTATGAGGAAAACCCATTATCTCATAGATCACTTTTAGGAACTTCCTCACGAAATTCTATGAGCAATTCCATAGTTTCCACTACCAAACCACGTAAATCTCGATTCAGCGCTACAGTGCCTTGAGGCCCAAACCATCGGTCAAAAATAGCGACATATCGCTGATTCCCATTGACGAATCCTTGCATGAACTTGACCAGAGAATAGTTGACTGTATCCAAAAGTTTTGAGTTATTTTCTGGCACCATGCAAGCGATACCTTCTCGTGAATAGGGGCGATCGGGTACGATTGCAAAAGCATCTGGATTTTTTTGCTGTTGCAGCCATGCCTCTAAAAGAATGCTATCGGATGAGAAAGCATCAATAGTATCTTGTTGCAAAGCTGTGTATCCCTCTGCCCTCGTTTTAAAATACACCAGTTTAGCTTGGGTTTGTACACGAGCGATCGCCTGCTCATTTGTGGTTCCCGCCAGCACGCCAATTCGCTTACCAATAAGGGATGCAGGGGAACCTAGATTGCTTCCTTTCTTAACTAATAATTGCGTTCCAGTCACACCATAGCTGACAGAGAAATCTACTTTTTTATCTCGCTTCCATGTAAAACTACTTGCATCACACACAATATCAACTTGTTGATTAACTATTTTAGGAATCCGCTCAGAAGGACTAAGACCAACTAATTGCAATTTAATTTTTTTTCCTAAGTCTTTTTCTAATTGCTCTTTAATTAGAGTCAGCATATCTACAGAATAGCCATTTAACTTTCCTTTACTATCCACATAGGCAAAGGGTAGCGCATCTCTACTAGTACCAGCTGTTAATACCCCTGTTCTTTTTACCTTTTGCATCACAGTCTCAGCACCTACCACATTAGGCATGAGCATTGCAAACATCAGACCGAAAATAGGAATAGCAATTTTTTTATGCATAAGCTTTAAAGTAGGTAGTTTTTTCAAAAATCAAATCTGATTTATATATCAAGCTCAAGAAATTATCACTATCTAGTACATAGTAAGGTCATCTAGGCAATTCAATGATTTGGGGCAAGTTGTCGCACAAGAATGGGAGCGATCGCCTCTTAAAAATGCGATCGCTTCTTGTTTCAATTAGCTTTACGCTCTTTAAGGACTTGATCTAGCAAGTTTCTAGCAGATTGTGCTTTAGCCAACGCTATTTGATGGTCATTATAAGCACGAACAAGGCGAGAAAGACTACTCACACCTGTCTTAAGTTGCTCAAGTTCTTCACCAGCAACCAGTTCTCCATCAAGCATCCGCCCGATTAACGGTTTGATGTCGCCCACTTCCTGCCGGACTTTTTGGAGTTTTTCTAAGCTACTCAGTAAGGTTTTGAGTGAGTTCAAGATGTCGTCAATATCCTGGACATCCTCCACAGCTTCCGGTAAATCTTCAATTGTCACTGTATCTTCATTTGATATTGTAGGCAATTCCTGTGCAGACATTTCACTTGTAACCCCGTTTGCTCGTGCCATCAAAGCTTCCTCAAGGAATTTCCCTTAGTGTATCGCTGATTCAGCCTATGTTAAGCAATTTCGCCATAGCCAACCTTTGCAGTTTCCCGGTAGCACCACGAGGTAGTTGATCCAAAATGTGAATTTGCTTGGGTACTTTGAAGTCTGCCAGCATGGTTGAACAGTAAGCTAAAAGTTCTTTCTCGCTGACTTGTTCTTTCAGGACAACAGCAGCATGGATATCTTCTCCTAAAGATTTGTGGGGGACGGCAAAGGCTAAGGCTTCGGCGACGGTGGGATGGCGCAGCAAAACATCATCCACTTCTAAAGGAGAAATTTTTTCCCCACCCCGGTTAATCAATTCTTTAATGCGTCCAGTCAAGCGGAGGTAGCCGTCTGCATCCAGCGTACCCTGATCTCCTGTGCGGAACCAACCGTTTACAAAAGCTGTGGTGTTAGCTTCCGGGTTGTTTTCGTAGCCATCTATAACATTGGGTGCTTTTACCACCACCTCGTCCAAGCTTCCTTGAGATAATAAGTTGCCCTCGGAGTCCATAATGCCGACTTCCACACCGAAGCCATAACCGACAGTACCCGGTTTCCGCACTTTTGGCGGTAGGGGGTTGGTAGTCATTAAGTGAGATGCTTCAGTCATGCTGTAAGATTCCACGACGGGAGCATTCAGAGTTGCCTCTAGTTGTTCAATAATAATTGGGGGTAAGGGAGCGCTACTAGAGCGAATGAAACGAAAGCGGTTAGCTTTGACAATTTCTGTGTTGCGGCTAGCGCGGGCCAAAATTGTCTGGTGCATGGTTGGCGCTGCGGAGTACCAAGTAGGTTTGTAGGTATCTACCAGTTTCCAAAACTCCAAGGCATTAAAACCATTAGGACAAATTAATGTGCCGCCCGATCCTACAGTTGCTAGTAAACAGCCCACCAATCCGTGAATATGGAACAGGGGCATTAGGCAAAGTGTAGTGTCTTCTGCTGTGAGTGAGTAAGCACCAATGATGTTGCCAGCTGAGGCGATTAAGTTGCGATGACGAATCGGCACACGCTTAGGACGGCTGGTGGTGCCGCTAGTGTGGAGAATCATCGCCAGATCATCAGGCTGAGGCAAGGGATCTCTTAGCTGCGAGCAAGGGGGAAGTTTCTCTTTGACTAATTCAAAACTCAGTGTACCGTCAGTATTTACCTTGGCATTAATCAGCATCATGTCGGGTGTGACGGCGGCTATGGCTGCTTTTGGCGACTCAGACAACGTAATCAGTGCTTTTGCTTGGATATCTTCGTAGTAGAAGGCAAATTCTTCTTGTTTGTATTTGGGATTTAAGGGTGCAGCAGTGCCACACAGGGCGGCAGCCAAAAAGGTAATAGCCATTGGTGAACCGTTAGTCATGGCAATGGCTATGCGATCGCCCCGTTTCAATCCAAAGCTGTTGAGTTGCGATACCAGTCCAACAATATTCTCACGCAATTGCTTATAGGTTAGCGATCGCTCCTCAGGCGTAACTAGGGCTAGATGATTGTCTTCCCCCGCTAAAAGCTCAAATAAGTTCATTAGTTTTTCCGGTCTGTCAACGGATAATTCAATCAGTTTTAAGAATAAAGTACACGCCACGGGTAAACAACGTTTAGCCCGGCCTTTGCGACATGGTAATCTTTATTACATTAAAACTGTTAATGACTATCATTGACAAATACATATACTTAATTATAGTTTAAGTACAATGTGCTGTACATAAATATTTAATGAACTTATCTACCCTAAATAAGCTCTTTTGTTATGAGTCCTATAAAGATTACTATGTTAGGCGAAAGCTTGGAGCGGCAAGGTGGAATAGTTTCCGTGCAAAAGCTCATCCTTGAAGAAGCGACTGAAGCTACTTCCGATATTAAATTTACACATATTACTACTTTACCGAATGGCTCTGCTCCCCAGAAAGTATTGGTGTTTGTGCAGGCAATAGGGCAGTTATTTTGGAATTTATTAAATAAAAAAGCCGACCTAATTCACGTTCATGTTTCAGAGAGAGGTAGCGCTTTTCGTCACTCAATCACTAGTGTTATTAGTTGGCTATTTAAAAAACCGCTAATTATTCATGCTCATAGTGCTGACTTTCATTTGTTTTACTCTGAGCTTCCTCAATTGCTTAAGCAATGGCTCAGTTGGTCTTTTAGGAAATCTACACGTTTTATTGTTTTATCAGATAGCTGGAAAAAATTTTATATTGAAAATCTTGGTTTGAAGCCAGAGCAAGTTATTGTTCTTCCTAACGCGGTAAGAATTCCTGCCCAAATTCCCCAGCATGTAGATTCCAACCAGGTATTTTTCTTATTTCTAGGGCGTATTGGTGAGCGCAAAGGTGCATTTGATTTAATTAACGCATTTGCTTCTCTACCTGCCCAAGAGAAAAGTAAAGCAAAGTTGACTATGGCAGGGGATGGAGATGTAGAAAAAGCTCGTAGTTTGATTCAAACTCTAAGTCTTGTTGACCACATAACTATCCTTGACTGGGTAGACAAAGAAAAACGCGACGAGCTTTTAGCTAAAGCTGATGTATTTGTTTTACCCTCTTACAACGAAGGATTGCCGATGGCACTACTAGAAGCAATGAGTTGGGGTTTAGCTGTCATAACTACTAAAGTAGGAGGGATACCTGAAGTAGTTACTCAAAACCAGAATGGTTTATTACTTAATCCGGGTGACATTCAACAGTTGTCAGAGGCAATGCAATCTTTAATTGCAGATAAGAATTTGAGAATATCTCTAGGAAATAATGCACGGATAAGTGTTAAACACTTGGATATCAACAATTATCTTACATCCTTAAAATACATTTATGCATCAGTCGTAGGTTAAGAGCCATATTCTGATGATCATTGATTAACCATAAGCTTGTGTAAAGTAGACAAAGAGGAAATAACAATGGAAACAATGGATACGAAAACTTTTCCTGAAATCAAGTTATTTGATACAAGATTCCATAAAGTTAAAGTACAAGAATTAATCGATTATTTAGTAGAATCAGTCAAAAAACCAAAAAAGACAATTGTCGAAAATGTGAATATTAGAGCTATGAATTTTGCTTATGAAAAGTCTTGGTATCGAGATTTTTTAAATAATGCAGATTTAGTATTTTGCGATGGATTTGGTGTATTGTTAGCGGCTAACTTAAGCGGTTATTCGCTGGATTCTGTACATCGCATGACAGCACCAGATTATATAGAAGATTTAGCATTGAAATGTGAAAAAGAAAATATCTCATTATTTTTATTAGCTGGAAAACCCGGCGTAGTGGATGAGGCAATTACAAAGTTGGTATCAATTGCACCAAAGCTTCGGATAGATGGACATCATGGTTACTTTGATAAATCAGGAAAAGAGAATGATTTAATAATAGAAAAAATCAATAATTTTAGACCAGATATTTTATATATTGGTTTTGGTATGCCATTACAGGAACGGTGGATTTTAGATAACTTCAATAAAATTGAAGCTCGTGTATTTTTACCTTTAGGCGCGTGTCTAGATTTTTATACTAACTCTACATATCGTGGCCCCGAGTGGCTGACAAATAATGGCTTTGAGTGGTTAACACGCTTAGTTACTGAACCTACTCGTCTCTGGGATCGTTATATCATAGGTAATCCATTGTTTTTTTATCGTCTATTTAAGCAAAAAATTGCTCAAAAATTGGTAGCAAATCGCTAAGAGGTTGTTTGAAAATTCCTTTTGTCGGTATAAAAAGTTTTAGATCACTCTAATTCAACCACATGTAAGCTGTTGTGCCTTTAATTTGCACTAATATTTTTTTCAATATGATTGTGGGGTGGGCATCTTGCCCGCCCTGATAGTGCAAGTTGTATACGTAACAGCTTATATAGGGGCAGAGCAATGCTGTGCCCGTAGGGCGTGCGTGGTCTATTTACCTGAAAATAGCTTTAAAAGTGGGGGTACAGAACTGGGCTTACTTTTTCTCGCTACCAGCAACGATTTCGACGTTTCCTTTTGCAAGTGCTTCTAGTGCTTCGCCTTGGGCGTCTGCTTGAGCGATCGCATGTAGTGGAAGCGATCGCTTAACTTTGCACCACAGTCTGGATCATCTCTGCGCTTGTGTGCAGAGATGATTCGATATAGGGATCAAAGCATGGAAAACTTTGACCTAAGCATTATCAGCTGTTGTCACAAAATCCCAAATGGTTGCTCAAGCCTCAAGAGTGGTTACAGCAGGAATTCAAATTTATGCAGAGTTTTTCCCGATAACCAAACCAACCAAAATTGCAATCCACTCTAAATGGTCGCTACAACTTCCCCAATTCTACTTGTGTCATAGCCGCCGAGAACTTCAAATTGCGAGTGAACCAGCCGATGTCCTAAAGTACTGAGCAACTGCTGTACTGGCGCTTCTTGCAGATATTCTTTGAGAATCACTAAATCATATCGTGACTGATGCAGAGGAATAAATCCTAGCCCAAAGGTAGTAGCTACAGATGCCGTACTGATACCTGCATCGGCAGCCCCCAATGCTACTGCTTGGGCAACATCTTGATGGCTTTGAACAATACAGTCAAAGCCTTGGACAGCATGGAATGGCAATTGCTCCTGTTGAAGTGTTTGTTCCAAAAGTAAACGACTACCGGAACCTGGTTCACGGTTGACAATAGTCCCTCCCGCTTGCACTAAGTCGGCAACTGTTCTGATTCCCATCGGATTACTAGACTGCACCATCAGCCCCTCTTCCCAAAATCCGAGCGTTCTTTTCGCCCTGCTCCCTGCCCCCTGCTCCCCTGCCTACACAGCGATTGATTATTTTTTTAATTGGAAGCCCCTTATTCTGGCTGCTTAATTCTTTTTTCAGTAACTTCGCTTTATACCAATTAATTTGGTTTAAAGCAGCGATTGATACAGTTTTAGTAATCGGTTTCAGCTTTGATGCTTGATAGGAAAGTAACAAAAACCGTAGAAAACTTACCAACAAATTCTGCCGCATGGGTAAATTTTACCCCAACTAAAAATTGTTAATTTTACTCAGATAAAAATGCAGACAGCATTAGCAGTGCTGCGTTACCTTTATTGTGCATAAATGAGATGAAATTACAGTTTTTAGCGAAATAATAGTGGAGAGAGTAATGATTACCGAAGAAGACTTAGCTCAACAATTTACCCTTATTATTGAGCAAGCTCACCCAAGAGCATGGAAATTACTAAGCCAGTGCTATCTAAAAGTGCTAAATTCTAAATCAAAAGGAGCGTATATTCCTCATGCCAAATATATAAGGATTTACTGTCCTGACAGACTGATCGCTGCTATAGTGGCAGAAAAAAACTTACTGATAGAAGTGGCAGAATATCTGGGTCTAGTTGAAGTTGTTTGCGTGAATGCTACAAATCTGTTAAACGACCCCAAATCGCAGATTAAGAAGGTTTATCCTCAATTATGGTTAGATTTGCAGTGGATTGTTACGCAAAATAAAGAATTATGAAAACTGGATTTTTGCGTAGTATTAGTTATGCAAAATTTTCAGCTTGTTAATTTATTAAAACGTACAAAAATTTTATGAATCAGCCCTACCTATCTCCAGATAATTTGCCTTCCAATCTGACAATTCAATTGAGTGAAATACTGTTCAGACAACTTGAATAAGCAATGAAGAAAAACTTTTTCTTCGCGAGCAATCGCATCACACGCATTTTATTGTCAAGTTGCCATTGGTATTTCAAAATTAATAGTGGGATTCTGATGTTAATCATGATTTGCCCAGATATAGAAACTTATCAGAACATCATGAGAACTGTTCCCCAATTCACCGATATGTTAAAAAGATTTACTAACAGAGGTCGAATTACTGTTACCCCTCCAGCTAACAAAGGTATCCCGTGGGTACTCAGCATAGATGAAATCTTGCCTGAAGAAGACTCACCCACTGCCTGATAAGGGACTTCCAACTAAAAAATGATCAATCGTTTTGGAAGGCAGGGGGAGCAGGGGAAGCTCTTGAGGCAGGGGGAGAAAAAATTGGATAGTGACGTTGGATGTAGGAATTGAGTAATTTAATTCTTGGATGTCCCTAAATAGATTATCTATCTAAAATAACTCACTTGGTTTGGGCGTAGCAGATGGCAATAGGGACTTAATTGCTACAATTGTGACCCTCTTAAGTTCGACGAATTTGTTATGAAATATTAAGTCACAGATGACCTTAAAAGATTGCATTCAGTACTTCTGACATGTCAACACTGTGTTTTCTACCGCCTTTTTTAACTGCTGGAATTAGTCCCCATTAACAATTCCCACTACTATTAAGTCAAGTGACTTGGGTATGATGGCTCAATGGCTCTCGTAACGCTGTTATACTTAAGTATTTTTATCTACTGAGAGGATAGCGTTAAGTGGGGTTTCTGAGTTTTCAGACATCCTCTAAGATTAAAACATTAACAGATTTCAAACATCATTATTTAAGCAACGAGAATAAGATGGCTAACACAGATAATCAAACTCTTGTGATCATCGCTCCTCTGACTGATAGCACTAATCCAAACACTGCTCCTGCTCAGATATTGGAAGTCACTGGTCAAGGAGAGGTAACGGTTCCCACTACTTTAACTGAGGTGCAATTGGGCATTCAAGTAGAGGGAAAAACCTCAACCGAAGTTCAACAAGAAACTGCTCAACGTTCAGCAGCGGTAGTTGATGCGCTGCAAAAGCTTGGGGCGCAAGAACTTCAAACTACATCTATTCAACTAAATCCCGTCTATAAATATGATAAAGATAATAATCAAACCCTAATCGGGTTTAAAGGACTTAACACACTTCAGTTTGAGTTACCAACGGATAGTGCTGGGGCAGCAATTGACACAGCTATCCAAGCAGGTGCGAATCTAATACAGGATATAAGCTTCACTGCCTCAAACGAAGCATTGCAGCAGGCACGCTTACAGGTTCTTAGCGAAGCGGTTAAAGACGCCCAAACTCAGGCTGAGACTGTTTTTAGTACCTTGCAGTTAACCCCCGGAAAGATTCTTGACATTGATATTAACTCAGATGACAATCCTAGCCCATCTCCTTTGCTGTTTGAAGCAGTAAATTCTTTTGCAGCACGTAGTACAACTCCTATAATTGGTAGTCCTCAGTCGATAAAAGCTAGTGTTTCTCTAGATATCGGTTATTCTCCAAATTCAGCAGGGACTCTCGCTTCGGCTACTGATGATAATCTCACAGGTGCGATTAAGCAGGCTCTTGGGATTATCGATCCCCTGACTGGTAGCACTAATTCAAACACTGCTCAGATATTGGAAGTTACTGGTCAAGGAAAGGTCAGCGTTCCCACTACTTTAACTGAGGTGCAATTGGGGATTCAAGTAGAAGGAAAAACCGCAACCGAAGTTCAAGAAGAAGTTGCTCAACGTTCAACAGCAGTAGTTGATGTGCTGCAAAAGCTTGGGGCGCAAGAACTTCAAACTACATCTATTCAACTAAATTCCGTCTATAAATATGATAAAGATGATAATCAAACCCTAACTGGCTTTAGAGGACTCAACACACTTCAGTTTGAGTTACCAACCAATCAAGCTGGGGCAGCGATTGACAAAGCTATCCAAGCAGGTGCGAATCTAATACAGGATATAAGCTTCACTGCCTCAGACGAAGCATTACAGCAGGCACGTCTCCAGGTTCTTAGCGAAGCGGCTAAAGACGCCCAAGCTCAGGCTAATGCAGTTTTTAGTACCTTGCAGTTAACCCCCGGAAAGATTATTGACATTGATATTAACTCAGCTAGGAATCCTAGCCCATCTCCTTTGGAGTTTAATCTAGTAGCAGATAAAGCTTTTGCAACAGGTGCTACAAGTCCTTTAATTGGTGGGCCTCTGACGATAGAAGCTAGTGTTTCTCTAGATATTGCTTATTCTCCAACTTCAGCAGGTACTCTCGATCTAGCTCTTTATGGATTGCAGTGATCTGCTACTGTCACAAGCAAGGGCGCGGTGTAGTCGCACCGCGTTCCAAACAACTAGGTGATAAACATGGGAATATTCGGACGTTTATAATCAAATTAGTCCTTATACGACTCCAAAATCCCACTGCGAATCATTAGTTGTGGCCAAAACAAGACAAAAAACCCCATCCATGTCACGACAGGGATGGAGATGAGAACTGTTAGCCAGATAGTTTTAAATAGTAACCAGCTACCACCAATCAGGGTTACACCTGTGAGAACTATAGACCACGGTTGACACCACCAAGGTTTATAGTTCCAGGGGCTTATGGGCTTTTGTTCAGACATTGATTTTATTTAATAAAACTCCAAATTTTCTTTTAACAATTTTTAGGGTAAATGATCTACTATTACAGGTCGGCGGAAATAAACCTACTATTTCGTTACAGGCAAAAAGCGCAAAATTAAAGCAGGCGTAACTTTTGACTTCCGCCTTGCAGTACTAGGGTTCCAGAGTTGAACCCGTTGGTTTTGCCCAGCGCAGGTATCGCTATCAATATTATCAAGGTATTGGTAAAATTCGTGAGAAATATAACAGTGCAATCCAAATTTATATTCTTGCACCTGCCCACTTTTTTGCCAGAGAATAAATTCTCTGGCTAATAGCGCAAGTCCACTTAAGTGGAATCCAATCCTGATTTAGTCTTCTTTAGAATAATGCAAGTTAGTAGCCGCAGAATCCATTCTGAGGCGGTTGTTGGGATTGGTGCAAATTCTGAGTAAAGGGGCTACGGACATATTCCGCAGTGCTGCTTACCACTCTCTAGCTTACGAAAGTACTGGTTGTGCTTCCAGCTTCTCAGATTGGTTCTTCAAGACGGTTGGTAATTGGCTGTTGAACGCTTCACTTTCAACCACTTGCGATCGGAAACCATCGGGCCCGACTGGAACATCTCCCGTGATGGTGGTGCGATAGAGGACGCGCTCAACTTCCAGATGATCCAGATCCTGCGGGGCTAAATGTGAGGTGGCGCGATTGTCCCAGAAGGCAATGTCACCGTTGTTCCATCGGAAGCGGGTGGTGTAGGCAGGCTTGGTGATTTGGTTGAAGAATAACTCAAGCAGCAGATCGCTCTCTTGCCGTGACACATCAAGAATGTGCGAGGTGAAGTTAGGATTCACGTATAATGCTCGTTCGCCTGTCTCAGGATGAACCCTGACGACTGGGTGTATTGAAACCAGGGGATTGGCTGCAATGCGCTGGGCGATTTTGCTATTGCTGGGCAGATTCAAACGCGCATTGAAGCGATGTTCGGCTTTCAATCCATCTGCTAGCGATCGCAGGGGTGCTGATAGACCCTCGTAGGCTGCGACCAAGTTAGTCCACTGTGTGTCACCACCGAAGCTGGGAACGTTAACCGCACGCAAAATCGATGCCGCAGGAGGGTTGACAACTGCTGTCACATCGGTATGCCAACGGCTCTCGTAGCTGGAACGCCGCAGACCGTTGCGCCGTTCGTAACGGCTACGGTCAATCGGCAGTATTTCTGAGAAGCCTTCAATTGGCTCATCTTCGTGGGGATGCGCGTAGGTAACTTCGCCAAAACGAGCGGTGAACGCAACCTGTGCAGCATGATCGATGTTCTGACCGCGAAAGAACACGACTTTCCACTTCAATAGTGCTTGACGAATTTCTTTGACTGCATCATCGTGCAAGGGACGCGAAAGGTCTACGCCACTGATTTCCGCACCGATGAAACCGGCTACCTGCTTGACTTCAATGTGTTTGTTGCTCATCTGAATTCTCCATAGTTTGATCTATAGCGCAGTCTTCGCACTCGTCCGTTTCTTTTGGTATGTTGCTTGCACTTAATGACTACATACCAAAGGAAGCGATCGCATCTGAAAAGCATTATACGATAAATCGAGCAATTTACAGTAGTATAAAACTAGGACATTTTTATACTTGCTCTAATTCCCTCCTAAAAAAAGAGGGTTAGGGAGGATCAAGGCTGAAGCCAAGCTTAATAAACGTTAACAATTAATGAGTGTGACGGGTTTGCCAGATATGCATCAATCCTCAAGCATCTTTAACAACTGCGGCTCGCTTAATTGCGTAATTCCCAAGGAAAGCGCTTTTTCTAATTTAGAACCTGCATCTTCTCCTACTACCAAATAATCTGTTTTTTTACTCACTGATTCAGTCACTTTACCACCAGCTTTTTGAATCAAAGCCTTCGCTTCATCTCGCTTTAAGGTTGGTAATATTCCCGTAATTACAAAAGTTTTACCTGCGAACTTTTGATTAACATCCCCAACTATTTTTGTTTCTTCTGTGGCAGCTAATTGCAATCCTTCTGCTTGTAAGCGTTCTATCAACTTTTTATTGGCATCAATCCGAAACCACTGGTACACAGATTGGGCAATTTCAGCACCGATACCGTAAATTCCTTCAATATCTGATTGCTTTGCTGTCGCTAACTGTTCTACAGTGAAATATTTCTGAGTCAACAATTGGGCATTCACGCTGCCAACGTGACGGATGCCTAAACCATACAATACCCTTGACCAAGGTTGGTTTTTTGATTGAGCGATCGCATCTACCAATTTCTCTGCCGACTTTTGACCCATTCTTTCTAATGCACACAATTTGCTTTGTGTCAACTCATACAAATCGGCAACGGAATGCACCAAACCTTTATCAACGAGTTGATGCGCCAGCTTTTCCCCCAAGCCTTTAATATCTAAGGCATCACGACTTACCCAATGTTCAATGGAACCTTTGAGAATCGCTGCACAGGAAGCATTGACGCACCGAGTCACCGCCTCACCTGATTCGCGCACCACTGGTTGACCACAGACTGGGCAATGGGTGGGCATAACGAAAGGTTCAGTGTCAGAGGGACGGAGTTCTTTTAATACCCTCAGCACTTCTGGGATGATTTCTCCAGCTTTGCGGACAATCACAGTATCGCCAATGCGAATGTCCAATTGAGTAATGCGATCGCTATTATGTAACGTCGCGCGAGAAACTGTTGTCCCCGCCAGTTGCACCGGGCGCATCTCGGCTAACGGCGTTAACGCTCCCGTTCGTCCGACATTTACAGCAATATTTTCTACACGAGTGGGTGCTTCTTCGGCTGGGTACTTTAGAGCGATCGCCCAGCGAGGGAATTTCTGCGTAAACCCTAGCTGTTCTTGAAGTTTAAAAGAATTCAGCTTTACTACTACCCCATCAGTCATGTAGGGTAAATTCAGCCGCTCCGTATCCCAGTATTCATAATATTTTGCCACTTCTGCGATCGAGGCACACAATTTATGGTTGGGGTTGACTCGAAAACCCATCTTTTCTAATAACTCCAATGCTTCCCATTGGGTATTGGCAATACTGGCGTCATCTCTACCAGGAATGTGCAGAGTGTAGCCAAAGAAATCTAATCGCCGTTTAGCGACAATGCGCGAGTCTAGTTGCCTGAGTGTACCAGCTGCGGCATTACGGGGATTGGCAAATAATTGCTCACCTGCTTTTTGTCTTTCCTCGTTAATTTGTTTAAATACTTCCAACGGTAAAAACGCCTCGCCGCGTACTTCCACCCTTTCTAGAATTTCTGACCCTTCAAAATTCAAACGCAAGGGAATTGAGCGAATTGTCCGCACATTTTGGGTGATATCTTCACCAGTCACCCCATCGCCCCTAGTTGCACCCCTTACTAGAATGCCATTTTGATAGGTAAGAGCCAAAGCAGAACCATCAATTTTAAGTTCACAGACATATTCCACCGAGTCTATTTTCGGTACTTGTCGCCGCCAACGCTGATCCCAGGCTTGCAACTCATCGATATTAAATGCATTCTCCAGGCTGTAGAGGGGGATATTATGCCGCACCGAGGTAAACTGCGTTGCTGGCCTTTCACCCACGCGCACAGTCGGACTATCGGGAGTTGCCAATTCTGGATATTGAATTTCCAGTTGTTGCAATTCTCGATATAGCTGGTCATAGACTGCATCCTCCATAATTGGAGCATCTAAAACGTAATAAGCGAAGCTTGCTTGTTGTAATAACTGGCGCAGTTCTTCTGTACGTTTTACTTCCGGCTTAATCTGGGTCATTAGACTTATTACAAAATACCTAGCGAACAGAATAGCCTGCATGAGCAGGCTTTGTTTGGGTAGCCGTGACTTGTAGTCGTTGGGATTTAACGATCCCAGTCTTCGACTTCATATAAAAATCGAGTTTTGCCAATCAGTTTACGATTAGCAGAGGTACTTTGGACAAACACAACATACTTTTCTAGGTTACTCGGTTTAATCCGAATCGTTGCATCCATCGGTAGACCTAACATTTCTCGTGCTGCACCTCCTTCAAATAAATCACCTGTTGCCCGATCCATTAAGATAATTTCTTTTTGAGCCTGGATAGTTTCTGTTTTTGTAAATTCGTAGAAACCCCGCCCAACTTTAAAACTTAAACCATTTTCTAATACAAAGGCTTTAATTGAAATATCTTGTTCAACCTCTAAAATCTGGAAACGCCCTGGAGAAACTGCCCGTAAATCAGCCGATTTGTAATAGGATGTTGCTTCCCGGTTCATCATGGTGTTAAATATTTTATTTAACCCACGGCTCATGCGTCCCTCGTCAATTACTTCTTGTTCATAAGCTTGTAGCTGTTCATTAGAAGATTGTTGGTAGCAGACTGCTAAAAACAAATCACTAATATACGAAAACTGGTCTAAGTTAATATGAAAACCGCCAGACTTTTCTGCAAGTTCTTGATAAAAAGGAGTGGCATGAGGACGATTGAGTGCCTGAACTCCGTAAACTGTAATTTCTGCCTCAGCTAATTTATCTAACTCTTTGCGCCAATTCAGTTTTTTAGGATTGTGTGCTGGAGGATGGGGAATATCATCGCCAATCAAGACCAATGATTTTGTTGCTGACTTTGACCAAGATAAAGATTGGGATTCATGTAACACCAATTCATAACATTCTGGTGCATCTCCGCCACCAGTAGGTTCGACATTTTGCACAAAATCACAAATAGCATCAACATCACCGGATATGTTAAATATTTTGGTGACATAAGTTGAACCTGCATCGCAATAGTCACCATGAGCAATAATCCCAATCCGAATTAAGGGAATTTCGTCTATCAGTCTGGTAACGGTATTTTTGATTTTTCGCCGTACTTGAGTAAGGCAAGGGTACATACTCCCAGTTGTATCAAAACTGAAAACAATCTCAATATTATTACTTGTCACCCGCTCACCTAAATTAATATTTAATTTTTAACTTACAAAATTACAAATGGCACGCAATCATGGTTAAAAATTTTACAGGTAAGCCTCAAATTTTTGACATTTATTTAGTAAAAGGATAGTAAAAAATGGGTAACGGTATTTTTGAGATGATTATTTTATTTCTTGGCTCATTATTTTTACTCATGGGGCTTATAATGGCACGTTCAGCCACCTCTTTGATTGTGCAACTTCTTTCTGCTGCAAGTTCCCTAATCTTTAGTCTAACTACCCCTATTTTATTTTGACAAAAGCGAGATTCCACTTTTTAAAAATTAATGAGGTGGGATTCCACCTACTATATGAACAACATCAAAAGCGATCGCTCGTCCAGTCTGGAAAACTAAAAGAGCGATCGCTACCTTCGGTTTTGAAGCCTAAGTATGGCAGTCAGCTCCCATACTTAGGCTAAAGGTTGATCGCCCTCTCCGTGTGGTAGCATCCCCGCCTCTGGTCGTGGTGCAGACATGATTTGCTTTTGCTGTTCTTGCAGCCAGGTTTCAAAGAGTTCATTCAGCAGTCGCACTTTCATAAATTCATCTAGTTGTGCGGGGATAAATTTTTCCAACCGCAAAATCACGAACCAGTCGGCGATGCGGGTAGGGGGCAATATCTGACCTGGTTGACTGCTAGATAGCATTTGCACCATTACCGGATGTAGTGCATTCAGTTCAATCGGGCCTACTAAGCCTCCAGTTTGGGCTTCTGGCCCCAGTGAATATTCACGCGCCAAGTCAGCAAAAGAGTTTTCTTTCGCCTGAATGCGGAAGTAAAGTTCTTGGGCTATTCCCACATCCTGGGTTCGCAGTAGAGAATAAATTACTTTATCTAGTTTTGTCTTGGACTGAAAAAAGTAGGATTCCAGTTTATTACCCCAAGTAGCCTGCTTGAATTTTTCAATTTTAAGCTTACGAGTGATAATAACTTCTAGTTGTTCGGGAGTCAGTCCTTGATGTGCCATCCAAGCCTGGATGTCTTCTTCATTTTTGAACTGTTTTTCAGCGTAAAACTGCTGTTTAGCTTGGGCTACTTCCTCAGGTGTACATATTGCTACGTTGGCGGAGCGTGAATTTTCGTCTATTGCCTCATCAATAATCAATTCGCGCTGCAAATGTGGCAGCATTTGGTAACTTGCCAGTAAGGAAATCAGTTCACTAGCTGTGATTGTACGATTACCGATTTGGATCGCTTCAGTCATTAGCTTTCGGGCATCTTAAGAATATCTGGTCTGTCAAAGAAGCTAAACCGTAGCCCACTCACTGGGAGCTTTTGTCTTAATCTTACCGAGTTAGGTACGCTAACTTCACTTTCGTAATAATTAAATAGTGGCTTTAACATACTTTAAAATATACAGTTTATATGAGCTTTTATCAAAGATTCTACGTAAATACGACCAGATGTGAAAAAAAAGGACAAAGGTCAAATGGGAGCCTCCCAATTTTGCAATTTTACCAAAATAGTTACAAGTTAATTGCGATTGCTTTGCTTCACTGCGTTACGTACCCTGCGGGTTCTCCAAAGGAGTACGCAATGACAAATTATGTTTTTACACATTTGGGATGCTCCCGCTCAAGTAACTAATGACACTTCTCGCCACTGCAAGTTAGAAGACGAAGTTATCATGAGCTAGGGTGCTTTGAGATCACCTTCTCCTAACAAAAGTTTTTTAGTTAACCAGAAATACTCACTTTATAGCGAGTCTCATTTGGATCTGACTTTTCCAATTATATTTTTGGTAGAGCGATGTCTACGAAGGGCTGCGCCTACGCTCACTATACCTCTATCCCAAAGTTTTATTATGTATCATCCCACAACCAAAAATTCTAACGTTTACAATGACTCTAAATAATTCAAAAGATCCGCCATTTCTTGGGGACTAGCTTGGAATTTTGGCATTGGCGGGGTTTCACCACTGATCACCTGGCGAATTAGTCCATATCGAGACTTGTGTTTTGAAACAGCTTGCAAACTGGGGCCTACTCGCCCGTCTGCTTCCAAGCCATGACAACCAGCACAATTAATTTGAAAGATCGCGTGTCCTTGAACTGGGTTTCCTGTTAAGGATAAAACGCTCTTGACGTATGGATCGGAGGCTTGAACCAACTGAACACCAAAAAAGCCCAAAGAGACTGCTAGCAGTATAGCCAGGGTCAATAAAACGATCCTCTGAATCAAAATTTCAGGTTTGGTAATCTGGTTATCCAAAAGGTTTGCTGTGAAAATCTAGGTGTGCTAAAAAGTTTTCATTTCCTACACATAGCTTAAAAGTTCTTGATTGTGTCTGCAAGCACAGAAGACTATTTTCTTGTGGGCAGTCACTCTCCAAAAAGGCTGTAGGGCGCAGGATTCATACGAAATTTGGTAAAATCAAAAACAGGCAACGAATATTTAATAATTTCAAAGAGGAGATTTACAGTGGTTGAACCCCTACTATCAGGTATTGTCCTTGGTCTAGTTTTCGTCACCCTCGCCGGACTGTTTTACGCTGCCTATAAGCAATATAAGCGCCCCAATCAGTTGGGGGGATAAGCAGTGCTGAGTTTTGTTAGCGGATAGCTATGGTTTAGCCTGTGCTGAGTTTTGAGTGGGAAAATGAGGGGGATGAGGGAGACAAAATAAAATTTTCTCCTCCTGCTCCTTTGTCTGCCCCCTCTTTTCTTATTGCACAATTCTATAGAAAGTGAGTGATGTGTTGCCGTAAACTTTCTCGCGGCAAATTTCCCAATCGGGAATCTCTGGCGGTGTCCAACCTTGTGAGGTGTGTTCAACTGCGATTTCACCGCTAGGATCTAAAAGTTGATAGTGAGCGATCGCTTCTAATACTGGCTGGTACAATCCACTGGCATAAGGTGGATCAAAGTAAATTCTATCGAATTGCTTGCCTGATAAAGTCTTTAACTGTTGGAAAATATCTCCCCGCAATACCCGAAGTTCTTGCTCGGCATTCGCTACCTGCTGCCAATTTTGTTGGATGGTGGCACAGGCTCGGCTCGATTGCTCAATTCCCACTACTAGGCTAGCTCCTCTACACAAAGCCTCTGCGCCCATTGAACCAGTACCGGCGCACAAATCTAGCCAGCGACAACCTGCAATTTCTCCCTGCCAAATATTAAACACTGCTTCTCTTACCCGCGCACTAGTGGGTCTAGTTTCTTTTCCGGGTAAAGTTTTTAGCTGGCGATTCCCGTAAATTCTCAGGCTCATTGGTTATTAGTCATTGGTCATTAGTCATTGGTCATTAGTCACAAGTTTTAGACAAACGACAAACAACAAATAACAAAAATAGTATTAGGCAGGAATTTTTTCGCGGACTTGAGCAACAAAATTAGATAAAATTTGCAATCCGATATTAGAGGATTTTTCGGGGTGAAATTGGACTGCCATCAGGTTTTCGTGGGCGATCGCAGCTGTGACGGTTTGAGTACCGTGGGTGACAGTTGCTGCACGGATTAGCGGGTCTATTGGGTCAACATAGTAAGAATGAACAAAATATACCCAAGGATCGGACGGTAAATGCTCCCACAAAATACTTTTTGGTTGAGTCACTTCCAGTTGATTCCAACCCATGTGAGGAATAGTGATGTCAGGTTCTGAGCGAAACCGCCGCACTTTTCCTTTGATAATTCCTAGTCCTGGTTGAGTACCTTCTGCACTTGATTCAAAGAGAATTTGCAATCCTAAACAAATTCCCAAAAATGGTTTACCAGATGCGATCGCTTCTTTAATTGGTTGTTCCAAACCACGCGATCGCAGGTGTTGGACTGCTGGATCAAATGCTCCCACTCCCGGCAGAACTATTGCATCTGCCTGCTCTAATTCCTTTGGAGAATAAGTAACATTAGGAGTTGCTCCAGCTTTTTCCAAGCCTTTGCAGACTGAGTGCAAATTTCCCATCTCGTAATCTACGACCGCAATTACTGGCATTCACCTGCTCCTTGTAAATTTATTATGGAGGGTTTTTCTATTCTAAATAATATTTGTTATGAAGAGAAGAATTCTATTAACTTCTTTTGACATTTGCCTAAAATATCAACAGTCGAATTCTTCTGATGATTAATTACTTGAAGTTACCAAACTTGATCTGATACCAGATGATTTAAGTTTTTTACCCTAGTTACCCGTAGATGTGCAACTTGCCAGTACTCAGGTAATGGAAAAAATCAATGCAATTCAACCTGATTACATCATCTGTTGTGGCATGGCTGTAAGGCGTACATAATTAAGTATGGAAGCAGTTGCTAAGTAACTAGGCAAGAATAAATCAAATTAGATTAAGTAATGTAAAAACTCTTGAGATTATTTTGTAGTCAGAGTTTCAGCCCTCATTTGAGGACTAAAGTCCTCACTACAAACTTTTAATTATTTACACCGCTTTACTTAGCTGTAAGGAAATTGTTTTGCAAACAGCAGTTGATTTAAAAGAATTAGTCACGGGAGCAGCAGGGATTGAGATTAGTCACGACTGCGGGAAATTTATTTGTCTTGGTGTAGTGTCTCGCAAAGAGTACTTAAGCTAAAAGCAACTCATGGTAGGTTGTATTTTTGCCCACGTTCCGGTTCTCAATCAAGAAAATTTGATGGGGATTCTTGCAGATTCCGTATTAATTATTAACAAACTGGCACTTTCATCAAGTTGTTAATGTCTGTATGGTGAAAGAAATATCTAAGTGTATGTTGCCATTGTTACTAATTTTCCCAATTGCCCAATTAACTCCTGCCACGCCACCACCTGAAGAAGTCGTACAACCACAAGAAGTGCGTCCTTTATCAGGCCAATTGGATACAGTGCCAACGTTTAACAGCAATAGTCCAGAATTGGTTTTGAAAGAAGGAATTTTACTCTCTACCTTTCCACCAGAGGGCAAAAAAGTGCCAACGGCGCATCTGAATTTTCCCTTTCGAGGACGATTTGATATTTTTGCCCACCATATTGCTAGGGCTGAACCAGCAGAGAATTTGCGCTCGCTCTATCTAGGGATAATTTTGCATAACCCTAGTTCTGAAGCAGTGAAGGTTAATATTTGGCAGGCGGCGAGTTATTTGAGTCAACCGGATGCACCATTTATTCAGCTACCATCCTTGAGTCAAAATCTTTTAGGTAAAGTTTTTGCCGGGCCAGGCGATCGCGTCATGTCTGATGTGCTGAGGGGACGGCGACAAGAGATTTTCCCTGCCCAAATTGAGATTCCAGCAGGGCAAAGTCAGATGTTACTAAATTTACCAATTCCGGTGCAGGGATTAACACCACCTCTCAATGGTCGATCTACGTTCATGCGACTGCAAAGTAATGGCACTGTCTATGCAGCTAGCCTAGCCATGTTTGCGCGTGTAAATCCCGATGGCAGTGAGCGATCGCCTACTTTAGAAGAGTGGCAAAATTTACTCAATAATAGTGATGTGTCCGGGCCACGCGATAAAACCCCCACTCCTTTAGAGGAAACTGGCAAACCAAGAATTTATGGGCGTGTTGCTGGAGTGGCTGCTGGTTCACGATGGAGAGCTTTATTAGTAGATAATCCTAAAGCCAGGTATCTAACTATTCCCCAGGCTGGTCAAGCGTTTTCTTACGCTCTAAGTAGCCTGCATGGTGGCACATTAGGAACTGGTCAAATTCAAAGTGCTACTATGCTGGTGCGCTATCCTGACACCGCATATCGCGCTCATGGCAACTATGGAATTCAATATAATCTCAAGTTGCCGCTATACAACAATACTCAAAGTCCTCAAACTGTGAGTGTATCCATACAAACACCACTCAAGGAGGATCAGTTAGTCAAACCAGGGTTACGCTTTTTTAGTACACCAGCCCGTCAAGTATTCTTCCGAGGGACAGTGCGGGTACGTTACAGAAATGACCAAAATCAACCACAAACTCAGTTTGTGCATTTAGTGCAAAAGAGAGGTCAACCAGGGGAACCCTTAGTTTTATTAAAGATGAAAGCAGGCGATCGCTCTTTGGTAGAAGTTGACTTCCTCTATCCACCGGATGCTACACCTCCGCAAGTTTTAACAGTTTCAACTCAAGCTGAACCTCGGTAATGAGTGATGGGTAATGGGTAATAGCTTTTCTCCAATTAGCTATTACCAAAAAATATTAGTCAGCTGATTCATAAAGCTTTACTGTTTACCAACTTAGCGCGGCTCATCAAAGGCACATCGGTCATAGATAATTTATTCGGGGCGATCGCTTACCTAACAGGGCGGTGAATGTGATCCGTGAATTAACTTCTTCATATTGATAAAACTTTTCACCCCAAGTTTATGTATTTAGGCGGAATATTTATTCAGCCCCATGCGTTGCAATAGACATAGCAGACTATAGCAGGCAATAAAGGGATGGCATGACAATCGATCAAAAAATCAATCAAGAAACTGAGTCAAATTCGCTCCAGCACCTTATTGGAACCCTGATTTTACTGGTAGAGGATGAGCCAGATATTGCAGATTTGCTCACCTTCGTTTTGGAAGCAGATGGTGCAGAGGTGATCGCTTTAGGCGATGCAGAAGCAGCCCTTGCCTTGATAGAATCGCTTCATCCCGATATTCTGCTGTGCAATGTGAAATTGCCCGATCATGATGGAAATTGGTTAATTAAGCAAATTCGAGTGCATTCTTGCCTCTCCTTAAGACAGTTACCCGCGATCGCTATCACTTCTTATACACGGGAAGTCTCAAGTCATAAGGCTTTGAATGCTGGCTTTAATCGATTTTTAGTCAAGCTTGAAAGTCCAGATGAAATCGTAGGTGAGATTGTTCACCTGCTATCTAACGAAATTTAAATATAAATATTTAGTCTTTCTGTCGCTTTTAATACTTGTAGTTCCATAGGTGCTGGGAGGTACAGCTAGCTGTACGCTCCTATAAATGACTTTAACTTGGAAACTAAACCCTAAGTGGCTAGGGTGAGATATTGGATATATTTGTTAACTTTATTGAAAACCTTTTGTTGGCTTTTTTTGCCCCTTGCTCTTAGGCTTGGATTTGTTAACTTCTCCTAAAGCTTCCTGAAACAAGTTGTGTAGATGTATGGGGACACTAGCAATTTCTGGTAACTCTGGCTCAATAGGTTTATTGAATTCTTGCAAAAGTGCGTCTAAGTCGCTTTCAAGACGGAACTCTGGACGTTGCAGAACTGTTTGCAACACATTTTCTAATTTACTTGGATACTGTTGCGCTAATCGATGCCAAATAAAAGCATTAATACTTTTATCTTCGAGGTAGTAACGAACAAGTTTTTCCGCCCCTTGAACACTCTGCCAGTCCTCTGCCGATAAAATTGCTTGTACCTTACTATATGTTGGTAAAAACATTTGTCCCCAACGAGGATGAGAAAGAGCTGTTACTTGTTCTGCTTTCTTGAGTTCCGCAGGTAAATCAACCTTTGGCATAACCATTTTGCTATTACTGCTTTTGCTGTTAAACATCTGAGAGACTACGTTGGAATCAGCACCAAATTCTTCTGCTGCTGCTTTTATTTCATCGTCTCCAATGCCAGCTGCTTCTGCCACTTCAGCCAAGGATTTAGAAGTATCAATTCCTGCTTCTGCAAAGCGTTTTTCAGTGATTAATTCTTGAAATTCAGCTATTTTTTTATTAAGCTGGTATCCAGATAGTGTGATTTCATCAGTACCGAAAAAGTCCACAAACTGCTGATGATATTGTCCTACTGACTGCCAAGCTTCTTCTAGCAAGTCTGGAGCATCGCTGTAAAGATTACTTTTATAGTTTTCTTTGAAATTACCAATTGCTACAGCAAGCTTTGGTTTACCTAATTTACCCATTATTGTGTAGGGGCCAGAAAACATCCAGTAGCTATCGGTAACAGGAGAAATGCGAGTTAGTAAAATTTCTCCTACTTTCAACCGAGATATGGCCTGTAATGTTTGAGTATTATTTGGCTTGACGATGTAGTGTTTATCTGTCAACCAGTTCGTCAATTCAAAGCCATCAGGTAGAATATTCGTTATGGCAAATAAGCCAATAAAACTATGATGCCAACTGTTGATCAGGTTGCGATCGCTTTCTTCTAAATCTGGATTGCTTTCGATAAACAACTCCAATGGAGATTTATCACCGACTTTCCCGGCTGTCAGAAAGCTATCGATAGTTAAGTCCTGCTGTGTACTATCCCCACTTCCACGGCGCAACTGTGCGGCTGCATAAGTTTCCAGTGCTTGTGCTAGTTCGCCTTCAGCATCAAGGACAAAATCAACTAAGGCTTGTTTTAATTGGTGCGATCGTTCTAATATGACATCCACAACTTAATCTCTCGGTGCAACAGATGTAGATTATAGCTCTTGAGAGAATTACAGCATCTAGCTATTGCTAGATTTATGCGGATTTAATCCGTAAAGCTTCTTTTAAACTAGATACAAGGCATCACACAAGGTCATTACAGATGGTTGCAACTCCAAATTCTAGCTATATTTCTCCAGAAGACTATCTCAAAGGAGAAGAAACTAGCCCTATCAAGCATGAATATAGACAGGGACATGTTTATGCAATGGCAGGGGCAAGTAATACGCATGTAATTATTAGCGGCAATCTGTTTGCTATGCTAAGAAATCATTTGCGTGGGAGTGGTTGTCAGGCTTATATCTCAGACACCAAAGCACATATTGAGTCGATTAATATCTATTACTACCCCAATGTAATGGTAAGTTGTGACCAACGAGATAAAGCTTTTAACAACTTTTTGCGTTACCCTCCGTTAATTGTAGAAGTGCTATCTCCGACAACAGAAGCCTTTGACCGAGGTGACAAATTTGCTAACTACCGACAAATGGAGTCACTTCAGGAATATGTACTTGTGAGTCAAACTCGGTTAAATGTTGAGTGTTTTCGCTGCAACTCGGAGAGACAATGGGTACTTTATCCCTATGGACAACAAGATATCATTCATTTGGCAAGTGTAGATTTTCGGTGTGCTGTTGCAGATTTATATGAGGACGTTACTTTTGAATCCCCATAATTGACTGACTACTAGTTCGAAAGGTAGAAACCAGAATATTGAGGATTTAAAAATGTGTTTTTATAGAGCAAAATAAAAAGGCAAAAGAAGATTTTCTTTTGCCTTTATTAATTTTTACCTTTTATATAGAGACGTTAAATTTCAAGTCTCTATTCATCGTCGAAATCATCTTCGTCGTCTTCCTCTTCTTCCTCGAAATCGTCGTCGTCTGCTACTTCATCGGCGATTAATTCATCTTCGTCATCGAGAACTGACCTTTCTGCACGTCTGCTACCAAAACCAGATTCCCCAAGAGTAGGAGAATCTAAATTATAGGTGCGAGCTGTGCGGTCATCTAAGACCATATCCAGGGGGTCATCGACTTCATCTAAGACACTACTGCTAATTTCAGCAGCATAATCTTCAATCGCACCGGGTTCATCATAGGTATTGTAGCCAGTACCAGCCGGAATCAATCGCCCGATAATCACGTTTTCCTTCAAGCCGCGCAACCAGTCGGATTTGCCTTCGATAGCTGCTTCGGTAAGTACCCGTGTTGTCTCTTGGAAGGATGCGGCGGAGATAAAGCTGTCGGTATTCAAGGATGCTTTGGTGATACCTAACAATACTGGGGTATACTGTGCCCTAGCACCGCCTGTAATTGCCATAGCTTCGTTCACCTGCTCAACTTGGCGCAGTTCCACCAATTCACCAGGAAGCATTGTGGTGTCACCACCATCATCAATCCTGACTTTGTTGGTCATCTGGCGAACAATGACTTCAATGTGCTTATCGGAAATATCAATCCCTTGAGATTGATACACCATTTGCACTTCATTCACCAAGAATGACTGTACCTTCTGCAAAGCATGACTAGCACAAGCATAGATTCCATCTTCGGAACCCAGGCTAAAGAAGATTTCCAAAATTTCGTGGGGATTGGATGGGCCATCACTTAATGGTTGTCCCGCTAACACAAACGATCCATCTGGCACAATCAAATTTTGTCCTGGGCCTAGAGGATAATCTGTTACCACGCCATTTGATTCTACGACCTTGATAGCGATCGCTTCATCACCACTTTCAGCGTAAACTACCTTAACTTCACCCCCCCGGCGACATAAAATGCACGCTTCTTTGGGTTTACGAGCTTCAAGTAGTTCCTCAATCCGGGGCAAACCTTGAATAATATCTCCGGTTTTGGCGCGTTCAAACACCAGCAACACCAAGTTATCACCCCGTTGTACCAAATCGCCGTCTTCTATCTGCAACACAGCACCAGGGCTGACTCGATAAGGGCGACCAATACGGGTAGTAACAACGTAGTTTTTAGTACTCAGGGCTGATTCTTCACCAGATGCAGCAGTGGCACTTTTGATATCCACTACTTGTCCTGATTCTGGGGCAAAAACTCCAGGAGCAACTTCTGTACCTTCTACTAGCAAGTCACCCACTTTTACCTTTGGCTGAGTACTGGTATTAATGGTCAGCCTGTCAGCGTCACGCAACACTAAGCAGCGACGCACGTTTTCGCTTCCTTGTCGCACGCCCCGCACTTCCCCGCCTTCTTTACACAAGATTTGGGTACGTGCGACCACAGATCCAGGGGCGATGGTTAGCCCATCGTGTACCTCAAGTGTGGTTTGGGTGCTACCTTGAGTGGCATCGGCGGTAATGTCTCGACGAATTACCAAGGATTCCAAAATTACCAGTTGTAAACGTTGAACTTCTGGGTCTTCAGTATCCTCTACTAATTCAATATCTGCTGCAAGGGGTGAAGCATTATGGTCTTGTTCACCTTCTTGCTCAATTTCCAGCACTAGCTGGGTTCGCAGTAGTTCCACGCCTTCAACAGATTTGACGCGTTCGGAATCTTTGTAAGGTAGTCGCTGCACGGCCCGCAACTGAATCGATCGCCCGGTTTGTTGGCTCACAGATGTAGTTGATGGCACATCTGGATTATCGGGTACGGCAAACTCAACTACTGGACGACTCAACAGGGCAGGCCCTTCTGGTGTCTCTACATACTGGATATAACGCAATTCCGTGGCGACATTGCCTTGGAATTCCTCACCTGGTTGGATGAAGGTATTATCTCGCCCAATGACCGATTCTGGATCGTCCACCATCAGCAGTTCCCCAGGTTTAACCACAACTTCCCGCAGGATATCGTTTTTCTGGGTAACTTCTATCACACCACTGTTTTGGCAGAAGATATCTTTTACTACCTCGGTGCCAGCTTCCACAAACTGACCGTCTTCTACCAACAGCAAGGAGATATCTTTATTAACTTCGTGGCTTTCTTCGGGAATCCACAAAAGAGTACCGCCTTGCACGACTTCATAACCCAGTTTGGCTTTGCCTTTTTTCTGGACTTCTACACCCGCGAATTTTAGGAAACCACCAGTAGTTGTCCGATAGCGGTCATCAATTAACTCAGCTACTACTTGACCATTTTGCACCTTTGTGCCTGGTGTAGCTCGGAGGTTAAATACTTGGTTGTTACCAGTGGAGACTAAGTAATTATTACGCCCTTGGGAACTTTGGACTGTCACCGTTGCTTGGTCTAGTACCACAGAAGCGGTGATAATCTCAATTTCCCTGGTACTCTTACCTGGGTTAGCTTCTGGCAAGCGCACCACACCGCCGTGCAAACTGGCTAACTTGGTTTCTGCTAAAACTCCATTAGAGGCGATCGCATCACCATTTTTTACCACCAATTCTGCACCAGGCGGCAAGTTATAAACTTCCCCAGACAAAATCCAAATCAAACCACCGCGTGCGGCTGTGGTTGTGGTATTACCTTGACGGTCAGTTTTCTGTTCTGGAACAACTTCGGCAAATTGCACTTCCCCTGCTAAGTCAGAGGCTACATCTTTAACTGCTTTTTCTGTATTAGTCCGAGTTGTGCGTCCACCAAGGGCAACCTCTGCCAACAACTGACCTTGTTTTACCTTATTTCCATCAAATACATATAGTGTTGAACCTTGGGTAAGATGAACCTCTTGGTTCTCTGGGGTAACATCACCTACTTTTGTTGGCTCCAAAAGCATGATGCCATTAGCCTCAACATAGAGGGCATCTTCCCCGTGACGGGTACGATATGTTCTGGTCTTCAGTTTGCGGGGAAGCTTGACAGTTCCATCGATTTTGGAACGTACTTGTTGCGCCACTTCCCCGGTAAACACACCACCTGTGTGGAATGTCCGCATTGTTAGCTGAGTACCAGGTTCACCGATACTTTGAGCGGCAATAATCCCCACAGCTTCGCCCAAGTCCACCATCTTAGCGTGGGCCAAACTCCAGCCGTAGCAGTGTTGACAGACAGAACGTGCCGCTTCACAAGTTAGGGGCGATCGGAGCACAACTTCTGCCACCCCAGATTTTTCGATTTTCTTCGCCAAGTCCTCAGAAACTGGGGTATTGCGTGGTGCAATTACTTCTTTTGTCACCGGATGCAGCACATCTTCGCCAATTACCCGTCCCATCAAGCGGGTTCCTAGAGGTATCAAGGTTTTGGCACCTTCTGTCATTGGTCGAATGGGAATTCCTCTGGTGGTACCACAGTCAAATTCCCGAATAATCACATCCTGGGATACGTCGACCAAACGCCGGGTAAGATAACCAGAGTCAGCCGTCCGCAAGGCAGTATCCACCAATCCTTTTCTGGCACCGTAAGACGAAATAATATATTCCGTCACAGTGAGTCCTTCACGGAAGTTGGTTTTGATGGGCAAATCGATAATTTCCCCTTGAGGATCTGCCATCAGTCCCCGCATCCCCACCAACTGCCGGACTTGAGAGATGTTACCCCGTGCCCCGGAGAATGCCATCATGTATACGGAGTTCAGGGGATTAGTCTTCTTGAAGTGGACGACTACCTCATCTTTCAAGGCTTCACTAGTACCATTCCAAGTATCGATTACCTTTTGGAAGCGTTCTACTTCAGTGATTTCTCCCCGTTGATAACGGGTTTCAGTAGCACGAATTTCTTCCTCGGCTGCTTCTAAGAGCAATCGCTTAGTTGGTGGTATCATCAAGTCATCTACACTGATGGAAACCCCTGCTTTGGTAGCATAGCGAAATCCCAAATCTTTCAATTTGTCCGCCATCACTGCGGTTCGCGCCGTACCATAATTTGTAAAGGCCCAAGAAATTAAATTTCTCAGTTGACCTTTGTCAACCACCCGATTGCGAAAAATCATTTTTTCGTTAGTCATTAATCATTAGTCCTGAGTCATCAATAATTAATAATTCGTAATACTCGCCTTTGGCGAGAAGCAAGCTACGTAGTTCGTAATTCGTAATTAATTCTTCAATTACGAATTACGAATTAGAAATTACGAATTAACTTGCTAGTGCTTCCTGAATGGCATTGTTGTAAATAACGCGGCCAGGAGTTGTGTATATATACTGCGAAAGTACATTGCCTTTAGCGTCTTGTCTGACTCGACGGAACTTATAGAGTAATGTGCGGGTACCATCCTCGTTTTCCGTCACTTTCACGGGTTCTGTATCCGGTTGGTCTGATTCTATTTCCCCGTCAAACCGCACATAGATATAGGCGTGCAAGTCAATTTGATCTTGCTGGAAAGCCATAATTACATCCTCTAGCGAAGAAAAGTAATTTCCTGCTCCTTTTGTCGCATCGGGATTTTCTGCTGTTAAGTAATAGGCTCCCAACACCATATCTTGGCTAGGCGTGATGATAGGTTTACCTGTGGCTGGTGACAAAATATTGTTAGAAGCCAACATTAACAACCGTGCTTCAGCCTGACTTTCTAATGACAGAGGGACGTGTACCGCCATTTGGTCGCCGTCAAAGTCGGCGTTAAACGCTGGACACACCAGAGGATGCAGTTGAATCGCTCTACCTTCTACTAAAATTGGTTCAAAAGACTGAATACCCAAGCGGTGCAATGTTGGTGCCCGGTTTAGCATTACAGGGTGTCCTTCAATCACCTCTTCCAACACATCCCAAACACTGGGATCATTGCGGGATATCAGCTTTTTCGCAGCTTTGATGTTATTTACCATGCCGCTACGAATCAGGCGGTTAATCACAAATGGTTGAAATAGCTCAATTGCCATTTCTCTAGGCAAACCGCACTGGTGAATTTTCAGCTTTGGTCCGACCACAATTACAGAACGTCCAGAGTAGTCAACCCGTTTACCTAACAAGTTTTGTCGGAAACGTCCTTGCTTACCCTCAATAATGTCAGACAAAGATTTCAGGGGTCGGTTATTTGCCCCTACCACAGTGCGTCCCCGACGACCATTGTCAATCAAAGCATCTACTGCTTCTTGCAGCATCCGCTTTTCGTTCCGCACAATAATCTCTGGTGCCAAAATTTCTTGCAAGCGTGCCAAACGATTGTTGCGGTTAATTACCCGCCGATACAAATCATTTAAATCGCTGGTGGCAAACCGTCCGCCATCTAGTTGCACCATTGGGCGCAAGTCGGGGGGAATCACGGGAATAACTGCCATTACCATCCACTCTGGTTTAGAACCAGTAGCGATGAAGTTGTCAATCACCCGTAGTCGCTTAATTAGCTTGGCTCTCTTTTGTCCTTTGGCGTTGCCAATTTCTTCGCGTAGGCTTTCAGCTTCTTGTTCCAAATTGATATCGGCAAGCAAACGCAACAGCGCTTCAGCCCCAATACCTACCTCTACGCCTTGCAGCACAGAATCTTCGCTATAAATTTGGTCTTCTATTTCCAACCACTGGTCTTCACTCAGCAGCTGTTTGTAAGTTAAAGTTTCGGCATTACCTGGACTCAGGACAACATAAGAGTTGAAATAAACAATCTGCTCGACATCCCGCAAGGGCATATCCAACAGGATGGAAATATAGCTAGGAATGCCTTTGAGATACCAGACGTGAGCTACTGGTGCAGCGAGTTTAATATAGCCCATGCGGTGGCGACGCACCCGTGACTCAGTGACTTCTACCCCACAGCGTTCACAGACAATACCTCTATGACGAACTCTTTTATACTTACCACAATGGCATTCCCAATCTTTCGCTGGGCCAAAGATGCGCTCACAAAACAAGCCATCCATCTCTGGCTTGAGAGTTCGGTAATTAATCGTTTCTGGCTTGGTTACTTCACCTACTACTTGGCCATTGGGCAATGTTCTCTCGCCCCACTGCCGAATCCGTTCAGGGGAAGCCAAGCCGATTTTTACGTAGTCAAACTGATTAGTTTGGGCAGGTCTCATATTTAGTCATTAGTCATTGGTCATTGGTCATTAGTCCTTAGTCCTTTGCTAATGACAAAGGACTAAGGACTATTGATTATTCGTCGTCTTCCAACGATTCGCGCGAAAGAGATTCATAGGTGGGTCGAGGAGGCGTGCGACGGGCTGATTGGTCTGCCATCAAATCGACTTCTACATCCAGAGAACTGCCGTCTGTTTGGGTTTCTACCTTGTGTACGGCAATGTCTAACCCCAATGATTGCAACTCGCGCATTAGCACCTTAAAGGACTCTGGAGTTCCAGGTCGAGGAATTGCCTTACCTTTAACGATCGCATTTAACGCTTCATTCCGTCCTTGCATATCGTCAGATTTAACTGTGAGCAATTCCTGTAAGGTGTAAGCTGCACCAAAGGCTTCCAATGCCCACACTTCCATTTCTCCAAATCTCTGACCACCTTGTTGTGCTTTACCACCCAAGGGTTGCTGAGTCACCAGTGAGTATGGGCCTGTGGAACGCGCGTGAATCTTATCATCCACCAAATGCACCAGTTTCAGCATGTAAGCCACACCGATGGTAATTGCTCGGTCAAAGGGTTCGCCTGTACGACCGTCATACACCATGATTTTGCCTGGGTTATCTGGGTTATATACCCAGTCTTTCCCTGTTTCGTCTCGTGCTTCTTGCAATTTCCCATGCACGATTCGGCGAGATGACTCTTCCCCGTACATTTCGTCAAAGGGAGTAATTTTAAATCGCACTCCCAAGGTTTGACCAGCCCAACCCAAGAGGCACTCAAATACTTGTCCGACGTTCATCCGACTCGGTACGCCCAAGGGGTTGAGTACAATGTCTACTGGTGAACCATCGGGCAAATAAGGCATATCTTCCGCCGGTAATATCCGAGAAATAATCCCTTTATTACCGTGGCGTCCTGCCATTTTGTCCCCAACTTGGATTTTGCGTTTTTGAGCAACATACACCCGGACTACCATATTGGCTCCTGGGGGCAGTTCATCGCCTTGTTCACGAGTAAACAAGCGCACATCAACTACGCGGCCTTTTTCACCGTTTGGTACTCGCAAGGAATTGTCCCGTACATCTCGCGCTTTTTCACCGAAAATTGCACGCAACAGTTTTTCTTCTGGCGGTTGGTCAGATTCACCCTTGGGTGTAACTTTTCCTACCAAGATATCACCAGCTTCTACCCACGCCCCAATGCGAATGATTCCCTGTTCATCCAACTGACGCAAGGCATCTTCCCCGACGTTGGGAATTTCTCTGGTAATTTCTTCTGGCCCGAGTTTGGTTTGTCTAGCTTCAATTTCATATTTTTCAATGTGAATTGAGGTGTAGACATCATCCTGCACCAGTCTTTCAGAGATTAAAATCGCGTCCTCGTAGTTGTAGCCTTCCCAAGGCATATAGGCAACGACGATATTTTGTCCTAGCGCCAATTCACCGCCTTCGGTGGAGGAGCCATCAGCCAATACCTGACCAGCAACAACCCGTTCACCAATGCGGACGAGAGGTTTCTGATTTAAACAGGTGTCTTGGTTGGAACGTTGGTACTTGGAAAGGGTGTACTTAATCTCTTGGGTATTAGGTTTAGGACGGACGCGAATTTCTGTAGCATCCACATAAGTGACATCGCCATCAGTACGCGATACAACCACCATCCCGGAGTCCCTTGCTCCTTGGGCTTCCAAACCAGTACCCACCAGAGGACGTTCTGGCTTAAGCAGAGGTACTGCTTGCCGTTGCATGTTCGATCCCATCAGCGCTCGGTTAGCGTCATCATGCTCCAAGAAGGGAATCATGCTGGTTGCTACCGATACAATCTGTACGGGAGATACTGCTACGTAGTCCACCTGTTCTGGTGTTGTGGTGGAAAATTCTTGGCGATAACGGACTGGCACTAGTGGCCCAATAATGTGCCCGGTTTCATCTACAGGAATATCTCCCGGAGCAACCCGTAGATCGTCTTCTTCATCGGCTGTCATGTAGGCTGGAGGCACATCAAATCTGACACGCCCATTTTCTACAGGTCTAAATGGTGTTTCGAGGAAGCCGTACAGGTTAACCCGCGCATGGGTTGCTAAGGAGCCAATCAATCCGGCGTTGGGGCCTTCTGGTGTCTCAATGGGGCAAATGCGTCCATAGTGACTAGGATGAATATCCCGCACGGCAAACCCAGCGCGTTCGCGGGTTAAACCACCAGGGCCAAGGGCACTCAGACGGCGTTTGTGAGTCAGTTCTGCTAAAGGATTTGTTTGATCCATGAACTGACTTAACTGGCTGGAACCAAAGAATTCTTTAATTGCTGCTACCAATGGTTTGGGGTTCACCAAGGAAGCAGGAGTTAGCACTTCAGCATCGGATACGGTCATCCGTTCCCGAATAATTCTCTCTAAGCGGTTTAAGCCCACCCGCACTTGGTTTTGCAGCAATTCACCGACGCTTCTTACCCGACGGTTGCCTAAATGATCAATGTCATCGATATTACCAATGTCATATTCTAGGTTGATCAGGTAATCTACAGCTGCCAAGATATCGCCAGCAGTCAGCACGCGCATTGTGTCTGGAACAGAAAGGCGCAATTTCTTGTTGAGTTTGTAGCGTCCGACGCGACCAAGGTCATAACGTTTCGGGTCAAAGAAACGAGAATCTAGGAGTTGTTGTCCACCTAATACTGTGGGTGGTTCACCAGGACGTAGTTTCCGATATAACTCCATCAAGGCTTCTTCTTCAGAGAATTGCCCTTCTTTTTCGATGGTTTTTTGGAAATATTCGGGGTGGCGTAAAGCGTCAAAGATTTCGTTGTCTGATAACCCTAAAGCTTTTAGAAGTACCTGCGCTGACAGTTTGCGGGTTTTGTCAATGCGTACCCACACCAAATCGTTACGGTCTGTTTCAAATTTCAGCCATGCTCCCCGGTTAGGAATTAAGCTAGCTGAATAAGTACGTCGCCCGTTTTTGTCGATTTCTGATTTGTAATAAACGCCTGGCGATCGCACGATTTGATTGACAATTACCCGCTCGGCTCCGTTAATAATAAACGTGCCGCGATCGGTCATCAAAGGCAAATCACCAATGAATACCTCTTGCTCTTTGATTTCCCCGGTTTCCTTATTAATCAACCGTGTGGGAACATACATTTGGACGGCATAAGTACTATCCCGCCGCTTGGCTTCTTCGACGCTGTACTTTGGCTCCTTGAGTTTGTAGTTATGACCCAAAAAGTGCAGTTCTAATTTGCCCGTATAATCTGTAATAGGACTAAAGGAGTTAAGTTCTTCTATCAGCCCTTCTTCCAAAAACCAGCGAAAGCTCGAACGCTGGATTTCAATCAAGTCGGGCAACAGAAAGGCGGGTTCCATGTATGTTTCTTTAGTCATGCCTCTTCCTTTGTCAACCTGGTAAAATTTTCCCTTGGACACTGCTGTTTTACGCTTCCCACTGCTAGCTAGTGTCCTTAGCTGTTTGGGAACTCCTTCTTACACACTTGCTATTTACAGGTGTGGGCAAACGCAGCCATTAAAGCTGGAATGAGCAATTTGGACAAGGGGGTAATCGGCCAAAATCAGGGACTCAGACGCCAAAAACCCACTATAGTCTTGATTTAAGAAGAATATACAGTTGAGATATTCCTGAGTTTTATCTACTTTCTTCATTTCCCCTCCAAAAAGCGCGTTAATTTGCTGACGCAGCTCTAGACGGTGTGTCTTATATCCACCCGGCTATTTATACTCCCAGTGATATCCTAGATATCCTAAGACTGAGGGAATGATCCGCACCTTGTCGGCTTTGAATCAGAATCACTTCATTTTGCTGGATTGTACTCACAAGGCAATTTCGTTTAACGATTTTGAATAGGTTCGATACATACCAAGCCGATATTGTGCAATCTTGCTCAACTTAGGTTGGCACAGTTAGTCATGTGTGGAGAGCATCCGCTTGTAGAGATTTGGAGGATGGCCAAGCCGATAAGAGTATGGAAAATTAGGCTCAGAAATTTTAGGTTCCTTCCTTTATCATTATGGCGCAAGCAAAATGTTTTTGAGGGAATAATATTACCATATTTTCCCTCTCTAGAGTTTTATTTTTTTTAGCACAACGGAATAAAAGAGAATTATTGCACGCTTTATATTGACAGACCAAATAATTCACAGGCATTCTGGGTGGTTTGATGGGCGATCGCCTCTACCGTCTCCTGACGCAGTTTAGCTACTTGCTCGGCTACATATTGCACGTAGGCAGGCTCGTTGCGCCTCTCACCCCGTTTAGGAACTGGGGCGAGAAATGGGCAGTCTGTTTCAATCAGTAGGCGATCCCTACTTACCATCGCCGCCGAGGATTGGATCGCTTTGGCGTTTTTGAACGTTACCGTTCCGCTAAAGCTGATGTAGAACCCCAAATCGAGAAACCATTGAGTTTCTTCTGGCGTTCCTCCCCAGCAATGCATGACGCCCCGCACTCTTTCTCCTTTAAGTTCCCGCCATTTTTCCAACACTTCTCTGGTTGCCACCGCAGCGTCGCGGCAGTGGATAATCACTGGTAAGTTGAGTTCAGATGCGATCGCTAACTGCGACTCAAACACCATTAGCTGATGCTCATAGTTATCAGCTTTGTAAAAATCCAGCCCCATTTCCCCAATTGCTACCACACCAGAGTCAGAACTCGCTAAAGTTTTGATTTTCTCGGCTGTCTCGCGATCCCATTTCTCAGCATCTAAAGGATGTAATCCTACGGCAAAGCTGATTTCAGGAAACTCGTGCGCTATGGATTGAATTCTAGAAAACTCCTCGGGGTGAACACAGGAATGTACTAAACGTACTACTCCTGCTTCTTGCCACCGCGATCGCACTGTTGCTAAATCCGGCTGGAAACTATCAAAGTTGAGATGAACGTGCGTGTCTATCAGTTGCATCATTTGTCCTTTGTTGTTTGTCCTTCGTCATTTGTCGTTTGTTTTGTTACCAATCACTAAATGACTAAGGACAAATGACCAATGGCTACTCAGCTGTTTGTGTCACGGGTTTTAGCCTGTGAGCCAATCTTGACTTTTTCCTTGCCCCATTATTTGGGTGAAGGACACCCCGCTTAGTCGCTTTATCGATTTTGGCGTAAGCCTCGGATAAGCGAGCTTGTGCTTCTTGTTTTAATTCTGGGGTAGGATTAGCTGTATAGACAGCTACAGCATTAATGTATTTCTTCATCAGCGTCTTGACTGCTGATTTGTAAGCTTTGTTACGCAGTCGGTTACGTTCTGCGATTTGGGCACGCTTGAGAGCAGACTTTGTATTCGCCACAGTCAATTCCAAAAATACTATTAATATGTACACACACTACTAGACTTACTAATATAGCATCCAAATTGCCAATGTTATAATTTCCTAAAAAAAAATCTATCATTGGAAATTTGGTACTGGAGATTGGGGAAGATAGTCTTTAGTCTTTGCTCCCGAATCCCCAGTCCTTAATTTGGTGTGTCGTCAATTAAGGAAATGCGTTAAAATAAGGTACATGTAAAATAGTCAACGCTAACTCATCACCTGATTAAGCAATGTGATTGCCAATATAATCAATCTGTTCTGAAAACAGGTGTATTGTCAAAGGCAAGGAACTGTAAATAGCTAAACTTCAGGGGTTTAAAAGTATAGAATCGATACTATATTATCGTCTCTGTACAGATGTTAACTACTAAAAGTTAGGAAAAGAAAAATTATACTCAGACCCTACCCCCTGTAAATCTGGGGGATTGGATGTGTAAATACACCACCCGCACCCCGTAAGGAGTGAGGATAAGGGCGTAAGAGTAGCAGGAAATGGCACGCCTGCTTCCTGCCTCTGGCTGGTTTGACTGAGCAATTAAGTGGCCTTGTCAAGCAAACTAGATGCTGGCAGACTTGAGAGTATCAAAAAAATTCAGGTTAAGCTAGAGAAGAGAATTAGAGTCAGCTTGCACACCCCAGTGGGTCAAGAGCAATACTAAATCTCAGGTGTGAATATTATTATAATTTTGGCATTGTCCTTACTCCATGCTGCGAATCATTACTCAGCAGGCAGACGTTAGAGCAGAACTACAACGGATCTGCGATCGCACCCATGACGAACAGGTGCTTCACAAAGAAGCAACGGTGCGGGAAGTTTTGCAAGCAGTGAAGCGCCAAGGCGACAAAGCTGTATTGCATTACACAGCCGAATTTGACAAACAAACCCTCAAAGCAGAAGAACTCCGAGTCACAGGCTCGGAACTAGATGCAGCCTATCAACAGGTGTCAAAAGAGTTGTTGGGCGCACTTCGCCTAGCTTGCCGCCAAATTGAAGCGTTTCATCGTCAGCGAGTCCCAAAAAGCTGGGTACACTTTGGCGACGATGAAGTAGTGTTGGGCAAACGGTACACCCCCGTAGATCGGGCGGGGTTGTATGTGCCTGGTGGCCGTGCCTCCTATCCCAGTACAGTGCTGATGAATGCAATTCCGGCAAAGGTGGCTGCTGTACCTCACGTTGTGATGGTGACACCACCAGGGCCAGGGGGTGCAATTAACCCAGCAGTCTTGGTAGCTGCCCAAGAAGCAGGAGTGCAAGAAATTTATCGCATTGGGGGCGCACAAGCGATCGCTGCTTTAGCCTATGGCACAGAAACAATTCCGAAAGTGGATGTGATTACTGGGCCTGGTAACATTTATGTCACCCTAGCGAAAAAACTTGTCTATGGCACCGTTGGCATTGATTCTTTGGCAGGCCCCAGCGAAGTGCTGGTGATTGCCGATGAAACCGCAAATCCGGTGCATGTAGCTGCTGACTTGCTAGCCCAAGCCGAACACGATCCAATGGCGGCAGCAATTTTGCTGACAACAGATGCGGCTTTGGCGAAAAACGTGCAATTAGCCTTGGAAAGACAGCTAGTTGATCATCCACGGCGAATAGACACCGAAAAAGCGATCGCTCACTACGGCTTGATTGTCCTTGTGGAATCGCTCGAAGCAGCAGCAGAACTCTCAAATGAATTTGCCCCTGAACACCTGGAATTAGAAATCAAAGACCCTTGGGCATTATTACCACAGATTCGCCACGCTGGGGCAATCTTTTTGGGTTACTCGACACCAGAAGCTGTAGGAGACTATTTGGCAGGTCCTAACCATACCCTGCCAACTTCTGGCGCTGCCCGCTATGCTTCGGCATTAGGGGTGGAAACTTTCCTCAAACACTCTAGTATTATTCAATACTCCCAAACTGCGCTACAAAATGTGGCTAGTGCCATTGATGTGTTAGCGACAGCAGAAGGTTTACCTTCTCATGCTGATTCAGTCCGACGCCGAGTTCAGCAAGAAGAGTGATTTGGAATGGTTAATTTTTTCTTATAACTATAAAGTTTGGATAGCGGCACGCCATTACTATTCTGCCTTCAGATGTCCTTTAAGCGTCCACAAGTCGGGCATTGCCGACGGTAGTTTCTGGAAGAGGGTTTTCCTCTCCCAGAAGCTTGTGAAAAAAAAGCTTTTCTAGACCAGTTGCTATAATTTGCTAGCATGAAAGTGGTGTGAAAGCGACCTATGCCCCGTCTCAAATATATAAACTAATAAGTAAATAAAAAATTGCTTTAGTGTCGCTGCCGACGAATTTTGCTAGATACTTATGTAAGGTGTCTACTCTTTAGGAGACGAGAGCGGTGCTAAATAGTGTTTTGGTAGCTCTGGACGGTTCGGAAATTTCAGATCGAGTAATTCAGGCTTTAGATGATTTGGCGTTCTCAAAAGATGCGAAGGTTATTTTTTGTCATGTGTTTCCCACACCAGAATCAGAGATGGAACTACCTGCCGATCGTCCTCAGCCAGAGTCACCAACATTTTCTTATTTTCAGATTGAAAAACAACTGCAAGCCTATCAGCAAAAGTTATCAGTCAGCAGTGAGTTAGAACTGGTAACTGGTGATCCTGCCGAAGAGATTATTCGCCTTGCCAATATTTACAAAACTGACTTGATTATAATTGGCAGCCGGGGATTGATGGGGATGAAGCGAATTGTTCAGGGTTCTGTTAGCAGTCAAGTTGTGGAAGAGGCTAATTGTTCGGTGTTAGTTGTCAAAGCAAGCTAAAAATTTGCAACGGGAAGTAATGACTATAACCACCCCAAAGCTCACTTTTGAGGAATACCTGAAATATGATGATGGCACTGATACCCGCTATGAATTGGTCAATGGAGAACTAATTCCCATGAGTCTAGGAAGTGGGCAACATGGTGCAGTAACAGAATTTATCAATGTTTGTTTCCGAGCAGAAATTCTCCGGTTAAAGTTAGATTGGACTTCTAAACAAATGGTTATCGGTGTTCGTTCCCCCCGTGCTGGCAGATGGGATACATCGAGGATTCCAGATGTAGTTGTGATTCCATTACCTCAGTGGCGAGAGTTGAGAAACCGAGAAGCAGTTATTGAACTCAACGAATCACCCCCTTTGTTGGTGGTAGAAGTGGTTAGCGAATCAACAAAGACCGTAGACTATCGAGCCAAGCGAGTTGAATATAACGTTTTAAATATTCCAGAGTATTGGATTGTTGATCCATTAACAAACAAAGTGACTGTTTTCACATTGATTGAAGAATTATATGAACCAGTCGAGTTTGTTGGTACTCAATGCATTCAATCTAAAATTTTTCCAGAGTTAGAATTAACAGTAGAGCAAGTGTTGACGGCTGAAAATTAAAAATAATTTACTCCACAATCTTCTTTGCTATGTTATGTAAAAACTTGGTATTTAATTTTACACCCAAATATGCAATAACATTGTGAGAAAAACCAAAAAAATATCAGGGTTTTATCCGTGTACACAATAGCGCTTATTTTCTAATCGACTACTAAAAGATAAGCAGTATTTTCCGAAAAAAGCTATACCAATTCCCATTGACTGTAGCTATGAAAAAACAGTCAATCGGAATTTGTTAAGTTTGAAAACCCTGATGAAATAAGAAATATTGCTAATTCCTAATCAGGCATGATTTGGAAATTTTAATTATCAACCGAATATAAATGCGTTACCTGTACCGCCAACCGCAGATCCAGAGTCGCCGCCAATGGCACCACCAGTAGCTGCACCACCGCCTGCGCCATTAATATCTCCAAAGAAAAAGACATAATTTACAGTTTTCGGCTGCTTATTAGGCTTTTCATTCTTGTCAGCTTTTTTACCTCCAGACATACTTGCTTCTTCGTTGGAAGTCAGTTCTGTAAAAAGCGTTTTGCTGTCGTTCATTAAGTTCATTAAACTTTAGATTGTGATGAATATGGTCGATTTCTGAAGATAGCAGTTTTGTGCCGCCAGAGTTATTATACGGCTCTTGCTAGATAGGTCAAGCAATTATTCTTTTAAGAAATAAAAACATACAGCAGTTTGCAAGCAAGTAGTTTAATTTTGTCAAAAAATGTATAATTTAAGTTTATTATATTAAATATAAATACTGATATTAATACTGGTAAATTAATGAAAAGTCTCAGTAGTAAAGATATAGTCAAGCAAACCAAACAACATTTTTATACAAGTTCCACTTAAATAAATATCTAAAACTCAAAACTGGGATTCTGCATTTTTGAATAAATATTTTTATGTAAAAACGGTTTTTTTGTAGTTATTGTATACAACCCAAGTTTGAATGGATATAACTTCTTTTTTTAATATAAAAACGTTTAACTCGCTGAAATATTTATTAATTGAAAAAAATTATATCGCCCAGGCACTTTGTTAAGTTTGTTGAATAAAGCGTGTGGGCGGCAATAAACGTATGTTAATCTAGCAAAAATAAAGAAACAGCTAATGGCTAGCGTAGAACCTGCCAATTAGCTGTTTAAGACTGGTTCAAAAGTAACTTAACCTACAGAAGAAACAGGTTAAATACTTTTAGAATTACCACTTGATCTCTGTAGAGACGTGATTAATCGCGTCTTTACATTTATTATCTAGAAGCAAAAACAAAAACGGTACCAGGACCGCCAAGATTAACAGATCCAGAACTTCCACTTCCATTATTAATGGAACCACCGCTAGAAGCAGGACCGCCTGCGCCCTGAATAACAGTAGGGCTATAGGTATAAGAACCCCATCCGCCCGATAGGTTAGCTTCTTCGTTGGTGCTTAATGCGGTAAACAATGTGCTTTCCATAATCTTAGTTCTCATTTGATTGTTGGGATTAAAGTCAGGTCAGCCCAAAGTAATAGATATAAGCGTAAACTGTATATCTGGTAACTTTTTCGTGCCCATGTAAGTATCTTACTACTCTTGCTAAATAGGTCAAGCAACTAGTTGTTTAAGAAATGTGTATTACACATCTTCAGAACAGATATTACATAGTGGGAATTTATACAAAGTAAATTAAAAATAAGTTTGAATTTACCAAAAAATCGTAGGTGTCAATATATATTGATATAAGTATGGCGCTCTAAAAACTGAATTTTGCCAAAAAATGTATAGATGAAGCTTATTAAGTATTAATACTGATAAATTAACCAAAATACCCATAATTAAAGATATAATCAAGCAAACCAAACAACCTTTTTATACAAGTCGTGCTTATTATAACTTTATAAAACTCCAAACTGCGATTTTGATTTTTGAATAAGTATTTTTATATAAAAATGTGGTTATTTAAATTATTTTATACAGCATTAAACTTAATGTATATAATTTATCTTGATAGAAAAACTCCTAAGTTTGCTTAATTATTAATTGGTTTGAAAAAGCTTTATTCTGTTAATACAAATTTTTTAAAAGTAAATAAAGACAAAATAAAATTTCAGATAAAATTATAAAGATTTGATATTGTACTAAAATGCGCTAATTGCTATATCAAACCTAGCTGTATATAAACTTGATATTTACTACTCAATATATATAGTCAAGGCACTTATCTGTAATAAAAGCAAAAGCGATCGTTTTCACCCTCCAGGGCGAAAACGTCAAATTATGGCAGTTTTGCAAAAAAGCTCAATTAAAAAAAAGACGGCAATACCCAGCAGAATCAGTTACAACGATCGCAAATCGACGCACAACTCAAAGCCCTAAAAATTAGAATGGCTACTTAGTCCAATGCAATGCAAAAGGCGATCACATCTATGAACCAATATCAGCAGATGGGAATACAGGTGCGATCGCTATTCTGCAAATTAAGGAAACAGGACAAGCTTTTAAAGCTGCTGTTGCGAGACTAGAAAAGGCTAAGGCGGGGCTGAATCCCAGCGATGCTAATGTGGCGATCGGCCAGCTACTCTGGCGCAAGACGTGAGTTGACGAAGTTTATATAAAATAGGAGGATAAATTTGGCTTAGGTTTTATTATGAGTTCCCGCCGCATTCTCCAAGTTGGTGAATCTTATACTTTCAGCCGATATTTTGAATTGCCTTTCACAATTGATGATATTCTAGCCGAATTAAATTGCACTATTGAAAGGAAAAATATAACATTACCTGAATCATCAGAAATTTTAGATATCCAATTTTTACAACAGCAACTTCGCCGTAATTTATCTCATATTGATTTAGTTAATGAAACTACTAGACGCGAAGCTTTAATTGGGCCAATTTTGTTTGAAGTATGTGCTTTAACTAATCAGAGACTCAATATAGAATATTCTATTGCTGTCAACAATTATCTAAAAGGGACTCTCGACTACTATATTGCAGCCCCTCAAAATTTATTAGTTATCGAAGCCAAACAATCTGATTTAGTGCGAGGATTTACTCAACTTGCTGTTGAATTAATAGCACTTGATCAATGGACTAAATCTACATCTGAACTTCTATATGGAGCAGTTACGACTGGTGAAGACTGGCGTTTTGGAGTTTACCATCGTGCAAATCGTCAGGTGATTCAAGACCAGAAACGTTATCAAGTTCCAGAAGATTTATTTATGCTGATAAAAATTATTGTAGGTATTATTTCTAGTTCATAAACTGGGGACTGCGGATGCAATACGGTTCGGTTAGCTTGTTTACCCTGCGAAGATCCCCCCAACCCCCCTTAAAAAAGGGGGGCTAATTTCCTCATTTATCCCCCTTTTTAAGGGGGTCGCCACAGGCGGGGGGATCTTATCCGAACCGTATTGACTGGGGACGCAAAGAATAACCAATGCCCAATTCTCAATCTCCAATCTCTTTATGTCAATTAAATCAACGTTTTTGAGTTGCCAAAAACTGACGTAAGCTCAACAAACTCAAAGTTTGACCCAAATTTAAAGGCAAAAGTGAAACTCCTTCTAAGCGGGACTGTACCCAACCTTCTCCCCAGTACCATTCGTGGAATCCGTCAATGCCTCCGCTAAGTACCAAGCGGAGACAGTTTGATTTGACAACATCTACTTGATGATGAATCGCAACTGGCCCAGTCCAGGTTGTAAACTGGAATCCGGGAAGCAGTTCTTCTGGCATTCCTGGCGCAAAGCGTTGCCCTAAGAGCCATTTTTCTAGTTGCACCGGATGCAGTAGACTATCACGAATTGCATCTGTTGATGCTTCAATTTCGATCCGCAGTTGGCTTTGTTGAAAATTACCCAGCATTTTTATAGGATTACCTAAAGGTGAGACATTGCTACTTCTAATATTGCAAATACAATCACTGATTATTGCAGGGTCACATTTCTACCAGCAGAGAACTTAGAATAGAAAGAGCGAACTTGTTAAGAAATGTAAGGTTATTCATGGCGGATCAGTTAATTCGTGCAACAGCAGCCGAAGGTGGAATTCGTGCCGTAGGTGTGATCACCACACGTTTAACAGAAGAAGCACGGGGACGTCACAAGCTTTCCTATGTGGCAACGGCAGCACTGGGTCGGACTATGGCGGCGGGCTTGTTAATGGCTTCTAGTATGAAGCGACCTGGGTCAAGGGTGAATGTCCGGGTAAAGGGCGATGGGCCTTTGGGTGGCATATTGGTAGATGCAGGCTTAGATGGTACGGTACGAGGGTATGTCGGGAATCCATCGGTGGAATTGCCTCCCAATGCCAAAGGTAAGCTAGATGTTGGTGGTGCAGTGGGTGGTGGCTATCTCTACGTTGTCCGGGATATTGGTTACGGTTATCCTTACTCTAGTACTGTGGAACTAGTTTCTGGGGAAATTGGCGATGATGTGGCTCATTATCTGGTGAATTCCGAACAAACACCTTCAGCTTTAGTTTTAGGTGTGTTTGTGGGAGCAGGTGGAGTAACTGCGGCTGGAGGATTACTGATACAAGTATTGCCCAAAGCTGCTAGAGACGAAGCTTTAGTAGAAACGTTAGAATCACGGGTTGCTGGTCTAGCAGGATTTACGCCATTGTTGCAAGCTGGGAAGACTTTAACGGAAATCTTTAACGACCTGTTGGGAGACATGGGGCTGGTAATCTTTCCCGAACGGCAAATGCTGCGCTTCCACTGTGGTTGTTCTTTTGATCGCGTTTTGGGGGCACTGAAGATTTTGGGAGAAGCGGAACTGCAAGATATGATTGTTAAAGATGATGGTGCTGAAGCAACTTGCGAATTTTGCGGCAACGTTTATCAGGCAAGTAGCGATCAGTTAGCTCAACTAATTGCCGATTTGCAAGCTGAATCTACTGTTTTAGGATAACGTATAAAATATCACTGATTTTTATCTTGCTAATGGTACTCTGTGGAGAGAGATAATCAAAAAAGTAGCTTTTTAATGATGAGAAAGTTACTATGTCAACAATGGAATTATCTACCTAAAACAGAGCGCTATTCAATTATTTTGGTGTGAGAGATGACAGAGCGGGATATTCCAGACAGTTGGTCTTCAGCCAGTGGAAGAGAGCCAGATCAAAACAAAAGATTATCCCGAACAGAACAATTCGGTGAAACTCAGCCATTTGATTCCCCAGCTACTGGTTCTAACTCCAAGTCAGTGAAGCGGCGAAAAAAAAACCATACGAAAGGATTACATATAAATAGTAATTCAAAAGAAACTGCTCAACTCAGTAAAAGTCCTGGGAAATGGCCACGCTGGATGAAAAGCTGGACATTGTGGCTGGTACTACTAATGTTGGTTCCCGGCAGTGTAGGATTTTTGGCAATGGCAATGCTGCTAAAGTTGCCCTCTGCCCCTAATTGCCCCTCGATTTTCTGGCCGCTAGCTAGTGCTTCGGTGCGGCTACACTGCGCTCAGTTGGCGGCTTCTAAACAGACAGTGAACGATTTATTGCAAGCGATCGCTCTGGTGAAGCAACTACCACAAAATCACCCGTTACATGGAGAAATTGATCGTTTCATCGAAGAATGGTCGCGGGATATTTTGAAGCTAGCTGATGAAAGTTTCCAAACAGGTAATTTAGAGGAAGCGATCGCTACTGCTCGTAAGATACCTGAAGATGTGGCAGCTTATAAATTAGTCGATGAACAAGTTGACAAGTGGCAGTCAATTTGGTCAAAGGCAGAAGCCACATACAACGGTGCGATCGCTGAAGTTAAGGAACGGCGATGGCAATCGGCATTTATGTTATCCGCCAAAATGCTGCGCGTAGACAATCAATACTGGGCGGGTACTAAATACGACCAATTGAATCGTCTAATTGCCTCAGCACGGGAAGATGGCGATAAGTTAGGAAAAGCTGAAAATTTAGCAAACAGCAAAGTTGTCGATAATTTATTAGAAGCTATCAAGTTAGCTCAGTCTATTGGGCAAGAAAGTTACATTTACCAAAAAGCTCAGGAAGCGATTCCGGTATTTGGACGCAAAATGCTGGAATTGGCAAAGGCAAAACTAGACAAGCAGGATGCGGATGCAGCACTAGATATTGCTAGACAAATTCCAGAGATTGCGAAACTACAGGGTGAAACAGATGACTTTATCGCCATAGCTGACGCGAAAAGAAGTGCTTGGATAGGTAATGTTTCTGGTTTAGAGGCAGCGATCGCTCAAGCACAACAAATTGATCCTTCCAGACCAGTGTATAACGAAGCACAGCAGTTGATTGCTCGTTGGCAGTTAGAAATTGAAGATGTTGCCAATTTAGAAAAAGCGAGAATATTAGCTAGCCAGGGAACAGTCCCTAATTTAACAGCAGCGATCGCTCAAGTGCAATTGATCCCTGCGAATAATCCCCGCGCTAAAGAAGCTAGGCAAGAAATGGGTCGCTGGCGTGCCCAAGTGGAGACAATTGAAGACCAACCTTATTTAGAACGCGCCGAACAGATAGCAATATTTGATGATATCAACTCTTTGCAAGCTGCGATCGCCCAGGCTAGCGAAATTCGTAGAGGTCGTGCATTATATCCAGAAGCACGGAAAAAAATTCGCACTTGGGTAGGAAAAATTCAGCGAATTCAAGACCAACCTTACTTAGATCAGGCACAAGAACTGGCTCAAAGTGGAGATCTCACCGCCGCCATTAGCGTAGCTCAACAAATTGCCTCGTCGGGAAGGGCGCTTTCACAAGAAGCACAAACTGCTATAAATGGCTGGGAAGGGGAAATCCGCACCAGAGAAAACTGGAAAAAAGCGCAGCAAGTGGGCGCAGCTGGCACGCCAGAAGCATTAATTGAGGCAATTCGGCTGGCAGATCGGGTTTCAAATAATAGCATCTTACGTATGGATGCGAATCAGGCTATTGACCAGTGGAGTCAGCAATTGTTAGAAATAGCACGCTCTCAAGGTCAGTCTGATATTGGCAGAGGGATTGATATTGCCAAATCGATTCCACGAGGTAGTGCTGCTTATAGTGCGGCGCAAGAGCAAATTAGGGCTTGGCAGGAATTTCTCAATCCTCAACCAGAACCCCAGCCTCAGCCTCAGCCCGAATCTCTACCATTTCCTCAATCAACTACTAATGGGCAGTAATATCCTTATTAACAATTCAGTTAAAACCTTTTGATTCAGCATTTTCAAAAAGCATATCAGGGATGCCGGGGTGTAGGGAGATTTCCTCAATGTGTCTCAAAAATATTTTTCAAGTAGGGTAGCACAGTTAGCTGTGCTACCTTACGAAAGCTTATTCCTCGATCACTCTCCCCATTCTTTAATTACAGAAAATAGTGATGAGTAATCATCATCAGCAAATGACATTTTTACGGCTGTTTGCAAGATTTGCCGAACACCTTTAATACTGCTGAGATCCAAACTCCGAGATTTCGCTTCCGAGATAAATAATTCTGTATCTTTGAGCAAGTGTTTTGTGGGAAAATTCGGATCAGCATAATTGCCATCCAACATCCGTTGTAGCTTTTTGTCAAAGGTAGGTGCGTAGAGTGGACTGTCGCGCAATATTTGCATAAACACATCCACATCAACACCTTGACGCTGGATAAAAGCCAAACTCAGAGCAAAGCTAGTTGTCAAGGAAGCTATTAGTTGATTTAGCGCCAATTTGAGCGCCGCCGCAGATCCCACTGGCCCAATAAGTAAAGGTTCTGTCCCAAAATTTTGGAGTAACTTTAAGTGGCGTTCATATTGTTCTGGCTCGGCCCCTACCATAACACTCAACTTGCCAGCTTTTGCTTCTGGGATACTCCCTAATACAGGTGCTTCTAAATACTCACCACCACCCGCAACAACTGCATCTCTAATTTCCTGGCTTTCTGTAGGAGTAATTGTTCCCATTTGGATGATTGTGCGCCCTTCCAGAGTTTGCCAAGCAGTGTCTGAAAGCAACACATTATAAATGGCTGGGGCATTAGTAAGCATGAGGATTACGCACTCAGCAGCACGAATGGCGTGGCGAGGATGTGTAACAATTTCAGCCCCAGATGCTTGTAGTGGTGCTAATTTTTCTGGGGTGCGATTGTAGGCAACTAGCTGTATATCTGCGGCTAATAACCTTTGAGCCATTGGTAGTCCCATCAGTCCAGTTCCCAGAAATGCCACCTTCATTTTTCAAGTTCCTTTGGTACAGCGTAGGCGTAGCCTGTTGTAGACATCGCGTTTCCATTGTTTGATTTTAATATCAGTTATCAGTGAACAGTTATCTTTAAATACTGATAGCTATTCACTGACTAATGACTAACGTCTCTGGCAATTAGCCACCAGCCGCAAAAGTCACCATAATTATCACTGAAAGTAAAATCCCTGGAGTAAGCAAAGTTACTAGCATTAACAGATCATGGGTGGACATAATTATTACTTTGGTATTGTGTTTAGCTTTACAGTAATCACTGTTATGCTAGTCTAAATCCGACTGATACTGCATTCTTAAATAGAGTTTTAACTTTTCTTTCTTTACGTTTACTTTGGCAAAGTCAATCCGAGTAGTGGTTGAGAAATTTCTGTATTGTCCAGACCTTTGCTCTGAATTAAGACTCCAAAGCCGCCGAGTCCTGTAGGATCTATAAGCTGGTGTAGTGAGTCCCGGCGCTGTAGTAACTGTGAGAGAGATTGCTGTTGAGAAGAAAGGGCTGCAATCCGATCGCCTAACCCCAACGCCATCAAAAATAATCCCTGCTGGATAAAACCAACTTTTTCTAAACTACACCGCTCACCCCAGCGTTCCAAAGCCGTAAAGTCAACATGGGCAGTGATATCTTGTCGCCCAATATTAATATAGGGGTTGTCATGGAAACGATGCTGGTAATAACACTGTAGCGTTCCTTGCGATCGCCTGGGATTATAGTAACGACTGGCGGGGTAGCCATAATCAATTGTTAACACATAACCGCGCTGCAAGCGGTCTGCTACTATACTCAACCAGTCTAGAGCAGCTAAATTAATTTCACTACGGTAGCCATCTGGATATGCACTTTGAGTTAAGTCGATTTCCAGTAAATCCAAATATTCAGCTAGTTGGGGCGTTGATGGTTCTCCTGTGACTTCTACAAATGATGGACATGGAGGATTAGTTTCTTGATTATTCTGATCTGTGGTTACATAAATTTCTCGGAGTTCTCCCGTTTCTAGGATGAATTGATGCACGGGGAACGCATCTACTAACTCGTTAGAAAAAAAGCAGCCTGCGATCGCATTTGGTGGTATATCCTCTAGATTGCACCAACGCACCGGGAAATCTTGCAAGCGTTGCTGCTGTTGTTGTCTTAAAGTTGGGGATTTTTCAACAATGATGTACTCCAGGGCGGTAAAAAAATCTGGGTAGTGCAGTTGATGATATTTAAGGATATGCAAAGCTAGCAATCCTTGACCTGCTCCCATTTCTACCAAAGAAAAGGGTACAGGTTTTCCTAAAATCTCCCACATTTGTAAAAATTGTTCTGCTAGCAACTCGCCAAAGTCAGCACAGAGGTTGGGAGAGGTGAAAAAATCACTATCTTTAAAACCTATTTTGACTGCATCGCTGGAATAGTAGCCGTATTCAGGGTGGTATAATGCCATGTCCATGAATTGGGCAAAAGTAATTCGTTGTTGAGGATTGGTGGTAATGTGATTAGCGATCGCTGCACACAATGCTGGATTTGAATCCATAAAATTTGAGATTTGAGATTAAAGTGTTGAGAAAACAAATGAATTATGAATGATACAAACCAAAATTCATAATTCCTAATTTCCCTAACGGTCTACAAACCCTATAATATCGACCACTGTGGCATAAGCGCTGGCATTTATTGACAGACAAAACTTGGGAAGTTTGCAGTTCCATGCGATCGCAATCCTCAGCCCAATTAATCGCGTTCAAGGCAATTTGCTACTTAGGCGCTCACCAACGACACCAGCACACCATTGGGATCGCGGACACGAGCAATCATTTGTCCCCCAGGCTGGCTTTTAGGGGCATCTAGGGTTTTTGCGCCTGCTCCGATCGCTCTCATGTAAGCGCTACCAACATCAGGAGTAATAAATGATATTTGGATTAATGTCGGTGGTTGTGTAGCATCATTGTGATGGCAGCCACCAGGAAATAACTTTTGTGCTTCGCTACTAGAGGAGAAGGCTAGTGTGGTGTTTCCGGTTTCGATTTCCGCCCAGATAGATTGTCCCTTATCCACGAGAGTGCGACGAACTAGACCAAAGGCTTTTTCGTAAAACTCAACGGTCTTAACTACATCGTCTACCCAAATAACCGTGTAAGCAAATTTCACAGTTTTTTCTCCTTATCTAGAAAAATCAGCGCTGGTGAGGATTTCTGCTACTTAACTGTATGCTATGTGAATACACAGTGACTTAACTCTCCAAAATATTACGATCTGTTGCTAGAGTTTGTGCCCCTGTTTGCATCATTTCTATATCTGATGGCGACCAATAATGAGGCCCTTGACAGTGATGTGCTACTAGCAATCCCCATAATCCTTTAGGTGTGAGAATTGGTACAACCAAGTTGGCGCGAACCTGCAAATTGCACAAAAAATCTCGGTGACAAGGCTCGATTGGCTCTAATTCAATATCAGCGATCGCTCTTACGCGTCCTGCTAAGTATAAAGCAGCATACTCGCTGTTAAAACAATCATCGGGGCCAGTGGAACCAAGTATTGAGAATTCTTTAGAACTCAAGGATTCAAAAGTTACTTGTCCTTGCCACTGACTGTAAAAATAATACAACACCACTCGGTCAACCTGAAGCGATTCTCTGAGTTGATTGGTTGTTTGCCGAACTAACTCATCGCGCTGCATTGTTTTAACAAGGCGATCGAGCAAATTTTGCAAACCCTGTTCAGGGCGATCGCGCCTATGATGAAATTCGGACTGAGGATGAATTTGCACGGTTCTAAAATTACGGCTAAGTAAATGCTACCGGATTTTTATAGTAATTTATTAGACCTTATTTAAATACGTTCTTGTATTTGTAGCAGCAATTCAATTTTAACGAAACATAATACTATTCAACCTCTTCGGTGAATTTAAAAGAAATTATTAAGAAACTCAATTTTCTAATTCGCACCAGAGAAAATTCAAAATTATAAATTTAAAATTAAGAATTTTGTAAATTTACAAATAATATGTTTGGTTTTTCTAAAATTTGAGTTTCAATAACTCCCTTATCTTTTTGAATCTTTAAGTCCCGTTACGTAAAAAAAGCGCTGCAAACTTTCAAACCCAGACAAGATAGGGGTTTTTACACTATATTGCAGAAAATTACTCGGCTTAATACTGGTTAGAAGATGTGGTATTTGTAAGGATAATGGTGTTTTTAGCATTCATTATGCCACCGTTATAAATACCGCCGCCTTCGTAGGTTGCCGAGATGCCGTTGTAGTTATACTTTTTCTGTGACTGGGAGTTCATAACGTCCCACTTTACTAAGTGTAATGTCATTAAGAATTACTATTAAATTGCTTAATAGATTGATTGCCGCTTGAAACCCGACCAAATAATAATTTGGAGACTAAAGCATTGCGCTCAGAAAAATTACCAATTTGGAGTAAGCAAAAGCTCAATAAGAAAGCTGACATAGGATAAATAGAAAGTAAAAATAAAAAGTTATGGTGGAGTGGATATTGAAACTTAGAGGCAAAGGTAAAAAAATATGTTTGGAGGATGTATATATAAAGACTTCCTTTGCCAATTTCACATATAAACCAACGGAAAGATTTAGAACTAAATTTGTAAAATTTCCAAACGAGTTGCATTACGAGAATTGATGCTACAAATCCAGTAAAGTAACGAAGTGTAACTGACCAAAAATTAGTCATTCCAGAAACGTAAATATAAGTTTTTGTATTCCAAAGTAGGTAGCTAGAAATGGTTAAGAAAAGAGCGCCAGTAAGCAATAGCTTACTTTTATTTGCTACCTCTAATTCTAAATGCTCTTTTTGCTGTGCAAGCAAATATCCAATACAAAAGAATGGGAAAGTATATTTAAATAGAGGTATATTCCCTTTGTCTGGAATAAGAAGAACTACACAGAAGCTTAAAACTATCCCGTATAATTTGTCATAATTAAAGCGTTTAAGAAAAGCTATTGTGATAATAGACATAAATAATGCCCATAAAAACCAAAAATTGCTAGTTATATTGTTAGTTAAATAGCGGATAAAACTATGCATAGTACACTCTTTCTCAATTAAACAAAATGTTATGCTATACAAAATAGACCAAGATAATATTGGAACAATAAGATTGAAAAATCGTTTTTTAGTAATGTTAAAAAATGTACTTTTTTCAATAGAAGAAAAAGATATAAACCCACTAATAGCCATAAATAATGGCATGTGGAATATGTATATAGCTTTGAAAACTGGGTCTTGAAAAAATCCATTGCCGTTGTATGCTACATATTGAATTATGTGACCATATACTACTAAGAAAATTAATATTCCCTTGGTGTAATCAAGAAACTGATTTCTTTGGTTTATCGATTGCATACTTAAATATACGTTTGTTACGTGGATAGAGTATTTAAAAATAGCCTGACTGATGCACAGAAAAAAGATCCCGTATAGTGTTCACAAGTACTCAACGGTTTCCGTGACAACTACGAATATTGTCAAGTATAAAATATAAAAGGGAGAAGAGAAGGAACTTCCCGTAGGGGAACCCAACATTGCGTTCTTGGCGACTTGGCGGTTCGATAAATTAAGCTTTTTGGCGATTTTTATTTAAGTCGTGTCTTTGTCAAAGTCAATTAATTTTTTTAACGTAGAGGCAAAGCGGTGAGGAGGTCGCAGTCTTCTCTACGAGAGGCTGCGCCAAGCGCTTCTCGTCGTTAGCGAGTCTTCTAAGGGCGAACGAGCGTCTTGAGCTAGCGGTAGCGACAAAGGAGTGCAGAGCTTGCCGCAGCTACCGCAGAGACGCAGAGGGAACAGGGAGAAGAAAGAAATGCTTAACTGAAGTGTAAAAAAAATAGAGCAGTTGCCATTTTAACTATTTAACCTTTAACCAACTAAGTATATCTGCTGGCGTAATTTGCCAATCTGCTAATACATCAAGAACAGTCAATTTCTCATTATTATATTTTACTTCTGGCAATTTATTAGGTTGAAATACTATCACCGATTTGTCGTTAGAGTCAATAAACCAACCTAATTTTGTACCATGATTAATGCAGAAAATAATTTTATCAATCACCCGGTTAGGAAATTGGTCAGGTGATAAAATTTCAATTATCAAATCTGGATAAATTTGAAACTTATTGGCAATTTCACCATTGAAACCAAGTAAGTTTTTTGGGCAAATAATTAGTGTTTCTAAAAAGCAATCTTCTTGTAATATCTTCGCCCACCTCTGAGGTTGAAGTAGCCAACACAAAAATCTGCTCGATAAGAGATTTTGAGAGTTTCTCGTAAAATCGGTAGCAGTTGCAAATCTATGTTGTCAAAAATACGAGGATTTTTTTAAACCTCTATAAATATTTCGTACATCTGTTATATGAGTAAAAATTTTTTATAGCTAGATTAGCGACCCTATAAATCGCCGCCTCTACAAAAGACTGATTGTTGTACAGACGGCGATTTATCGCGTCTTTAAAAATTATAAAAAAAGAGCAGTTGCGTAACACAACTGCTCTAAAAAATGTTAGATAGATATTTTCTACCTATCTACAGATCCCATAATTACGTCAACACTACCGAGAATCACCACAATATCTGCAACCTTCATGCCCCGCAGTAAATGTGGGACAATCTGGAGGTTGTTGAAGTCTGCTGGGCGAATCTTCCAACGTGCGGGGAAGACGTTATCATCGCCAACCAAATAAATTCCCAATTCACCTTTGCCACTTTCTACACGGGCGTAGATTTCACCCTTGGGCATCTTAAAAGTGGGGGAAACTTTTTTGCCGATGAATTGGTAATCAAATGCGTCCCACTCGGATTTTTTACCTGCGGCTAAACGCTTGGCTTCCAGATTTTCGTAAGGGCCGCCAGGAAGTCCTTTAATTGCTTGGCGAATAATCTTCACAGATTCGCGCATTTCCCGCATCCGCACTACGTAACGGGCAAAGCAATCACCGGCGGTTTCCCACTGCACATCCCAGTCGAAATCGTCGTAGCATTCGTAATGGTCAACTTTCCGCAAATCCCATTGCACGCCAGATGCGCGTAACATTGGGCCAGAAAGCCCCCAGTTAATTGCTTCTTCACGGGTGATAGTACCAAGTCCCTCAACACGTCGCCGGAAGATGGGGTTATCAGTTACTAAACGTTCGTACTCATCAATTTTGGGTAATAGGTAGTCGCAAAATTCCAGACACTTATCTACCCAACCATAAGGCAAATCGGCTGCTACCCCACCAATACGGAAGTAGTTGTTATTCACCATCCGATAACCTGTAGCAGCTTCCCACAAATCATAAATCATCTCCCGTTCGCGGAACTGGTAGAAGAAGGGAGTTTGTGCGCCTACGTCAGCAAGGAAGGGGCCAAACCATAGCAAGTGGTTAGCGATGCGGTTCAACTCCAGCATGATGACGCGGATGTAGCTAGCACGTTTGGGGACAGCAACACCTGCAAGCTTTTCTGGGGCGTTGACAGTGACGGCTTCGTTAAACATTCCCGCCGCGTAATCCCAGCGACTGACGTAGGGAACGTACATTACATTAGTGCGGTTCTCGGCGATTTTTTCCATTCCCCGGTGCAAATAGCCGATAACTGGTTCACAGTCAACGACATCCTCGCCATCCAGAGTCATGATTAGCCGCAGAACGCCGTGCATTGAGGGGTGGTGTGGCCCCATGTTTAGCACCATTGGTTCAGTGCGGGTTTCTAGTCTGGTCATAGATTTCGTGTTCTCCGTTCGTGAAAATTTTGAATTGAACCGCCTAGATGCCAACCACAGCCGATTTATCTAGTCTGCCAAAATGAGGTTTGTAGGGGCAATCTAATCTATATAAATTTGACTCTACAGGGTTATGTTGGAGAGAGGATAGCAGCGAAGGTGTTGTAATTGATGTTTCATTTCGTTGCACCTCTTCAATTATTATAGGGAAGCTTGATATGCAAGGGATTGAGGCACAGGTTTTTTTTCATCTAATCTCTTTTTGCATTTAAAATCCTGATGTTGGGAATTGGAAATAAGTGCTAAACAGGACTTAAATCGAACCACAGAGAAGCCAGTGTGTTGGGCGGGCTCCCCGACTTGAAGCAACTGGCGCGATGCAGAGGACACGGAGGAATAGAAGTTTAAGAGGTTTTTGGTGTAAGTTTTACCAAATAGAAACAAAAATAAAATTAAAATTTAAAAATGAAATCAGATTTACAAACACCGCTAGATTTAGAAGAACTGGCTTTTTCTCATATTTCCGTTTTGGGACGGGAGGTAATTGAGGGTTTGGCGGTGCGCCCAGGTGGACATTATTTAGATGTGACGGTAGGCGGTGGTGGTCACAGTCGCTTGATTTTAGAAGCTGCTGCCGATGTACGGGTAACGGCAGTTGACCAAGATGAGGATGCTTTAGCAGCAGCAAGGAAAGAATTAGCAGAGTTTAGCGTTAGCGAAGCTCCTCCGAAGGAGGCTCGCATACAATTTATTTATAGCAATTTTGCTGACTACGAGTTTCCCCCTAATACTTTCGATGGTATTTTAGCCGATTTGGGGGTAAGTTCTTACCATTTAGACCAAGCAGAACGAGGTTTCAGCTTTCGCCAAGCTGCAAATTTGGATATGCGAATGGATAGAGGGCGATCGCTAACTGCTGCTGATGTGATTAATAATTGGGATGAAACAGAATTAGCTGATATTTTCTTTAAATACGGTGAGGAAAGATTATCGCGGCGCATTGCTCGTCGCATTGTAGAACGGCGACCCTTGCACACGACTACAGAATTGGCTGATGCGATCGCTTCTTCAGTTCCCCCGAAATACCGTTATGGGAGAATTCACCCCGCTACCCGTGTTTTTCAAGCTCTGCGAATTGTCGTCAACGATGAGTTAAAATCCCTAGAAACCTTTTTGGATAAAGCCCCAAATGCCCTTGTCCCTGGTGGCAGAATTGCGATTATCAGTTTTCACAGCCTGGAAGACCGCCCGGTGAAACATGGTTTAAGAAATTCACCTTTATTAAAGGTCTTGACAAAAAAACCAATTATTGCACAAGAAGAGGAAATTAGTCAGAATCCGCGATCGCGATCGGCCAAACTGAGGATAGCTGAAAAGTTGCTGTAAGCCTTAAACTGCTCCATCTTGTGGCTCAGAAATGCTGCGAATACGCTCAATGAATTTAGGATAATTTTCTAAATCTTGTTCTGACTGTAACGGTGGCATTTCAATCCAATTACCTTCGACATGCAGCTTATCTACATAAGCGTAGAAGGCTTCCTGATTTTCCCGATGAGCAAGAACGTAATCATGTAACTCTTTCTGACTCATTGCATGAAAATTAGGCTTGCTCATCCTATGTATCTCCATTTACCGTTAGGGTATATCTCTATAATATTTTCCTCACCTGCCAACAAGAATAGATTTTTTGTCCGTTCATCCATACGAACGATATTAATAGGCAAATAAAGCTTAGTAAACAAGCAGCACAATATATAGCACTGTGTTTTTTGTTCTGGTGTAGGAATAATCTGAACTCCTTAAGATTGGTTAAAGTTACTGCTAAAAAGAAATTCTCAATAACTTGCGATCGCGATCGGCCAAACTGAGGATAGCTGAAAAGTTGCTGTAACTACAATGCAGCATTAAACTGCTTCATCTCAACGATCTGTTAATCTAGCGTTGTTGGTGAGTTAAAAATAATAGATGGAAATTAATAATCTGTTTACAGCAGGTGGCATAGTCATGTGGCCTCTGCTTGCGTTCTCTTTGTTAGGAGTGGCGCTGATAATCGAACGGATCATCTTTTGGGTAAAGATAAATAATCGGCAAAACAAGGTAGTGCGAGAGGTGCTACAACTTTATCGCCTTGATAATGTAGTTGGTGCTTTAGATAAATTGCAGAAAAATACTGATTTACCCATTGCTCGGATTTTTTTAGCAGCTTTAGAACTGGAGGAGGCGACACCAGAAGACTTTCGTTTGGCATTAGAAAGTGAAGCCCAAGCCGAAATCCCCTTACTCAAGCGCTCGCAAAATATTTTTGAGACAATTATTGGTCTTGCGCCCCTGTTAGGGCTTCTCGGCACTGTATTAGGATTAATTAACTCCTTTGCCTCTCTAAATATCGGAGATGTGGGAGGTACTAAAACAACAGGTGTAACATCTGGAATTAGTGAAGCTTTAGTATCCACTGCATCAGGGTTGGTAGTGGCAATCTTTACACTTTTATTTGCCAACACCTTCCGGGGACTCTACCAGCGCCAGATTGCCTGGATTCAAGAATATGGTGGACAGTTAGAATTACTCTACCGCCGTCGCTATGAAAGAGGAGATCAGAATTTAAAATTCAAAATGAATCCAAAATAGTTCGACTGAGACATTCGGCGATCGCTCAGTCGAGCCGCACTCATGCAAAACCCCAAAATCGGCAATCCAAAATCCAAAATTGATGTCTTCAAGACGCACACTCGTGACTTCCAGTCATGAGTTAGGCGCTCTATATTAAGTATGACTTTGTGTTAAAATTGAGAGGTATTCAGCAAATTCAATAAATTGTCATCCATCCAAAAAGCATTTAAAGTTACTCTCATACCCACACACAACCAAGAAGTCTTAATCAATAAGATAATTGGTTGTGCCAGATATGTGTACAACCGCTTTTTGGCACTGAAGAAAGAGTTATATGCAAGTGAGGGAAAAACCTTAAACTACAACGCTTGTAGTCAACAGCTAACTATACTCAAGAAAGAAATTGAATGGTTGAAGGAAGTAGATAAGTTTGCCTTACAAAATTCACTCAAGAATTTAGAGACAGCATACAAAAACTTTTTTGCTGACTTCAAGAAGATCAAAGGTAAGAAGGGTGTAGGTTTTCCTAAATTTAAAAAGAAGCATGGGTGTAAACAGTCTTACAAAACTAACCTTACTAACGGCAACATTCAGGTAATAGAGAATCGTTTAAAGCTTCCCAAGTTAGGATGGATTAAGTTTCACCAGTCTCAAGACATTACCGGGAAGCTTGTAAACGTTACCGTAACTCGTACTCCGAGAGGTAAATATATTGCTAGCATTTTGTGCGAAATAGAGATAGAAAAGTATCCTCAAGTCACACAGAATATTGGATTGGACTTAGGGCTGAAATCTTACCTGACTACTAGTAATGGCGAGACAGTAGAGAACCCCAAGTATTATAGAACTCTGCATAGGAAGTTACAGAAGGCACACAAAAAACTATCCCGCAGTGTCAAAGGTAGTAGCAACCGAGTCAAAGCGAAAATCAAGCTGGCTCGTACAAATGATAGGATTACGAATTTAAGAGATGACTTTCTGCACAAACTCTCAACCCGTTTAATCAAAGAAAGCAGTATTATCTGTATCGAGGATTTACGGGTTGCCAATATGGTAAAGAATCGCAAATTAGCTTTAAGCATTTCAGACGCTAGTTGGACTAAGTTCGTGACCATGCTGGAATACAAAGCTTTTTGGCATGACAGAATTGTACAAAAAGTTGGTACATTTTATCCCTCATCTCAGACTTGTAATTCTTGCAAATCAATCAACCCATTGGTTAAAGACTTAAAGCTGCGTGAATGGTCTTGCCCTAGTTGTGGTAATTACAACCTGAGAGACGTAAACGCAAGTCTAAATATTCTGAGTGAAGGGTTGAGAATTTTGACAGCAGCCGTCGGTGCGCCGGATGCTATATACGCCTGTGGAGAACTTGTAAGTCCTGGAGCAATTCCGGCAGAGATCGTTGAAGCAGGAATCACGCCACTTCTAGTGGTGTGAGGTTCAATGGCTCTAATAGTATTCTAAAATGACGAATAACTTTTTTCGCTACAGTTTTTGAGGAAATATTCTATGACTATTTGGGTAAATGAGCAAATTGATCCGTCTGGGATGATTCATGCCTGTATTGCTACTTGTAACGAATCTCAAGCCAAAGATTGTCATGATTCATTTCAGAATAATTTGACCAAGACGCAAAAGGAAGCTGGTTGGGTAGCGCGATTGCGGACAGTGGATTCTTGGGATGATGTGCCGGTGAATTCTTTAAAACTCAATTAATTGGGTGAAATCGAGTTCATTTTTTGGGATTTTAATGAAACAGATTTCAGGAGCATAGGCGTAGCCCGCCATAGGCATTGCTTGTATAACACACGCTGCACCTATGCCAATGTTGATAGCGATCACAACAAATCCCATGAGAACAGGTTAATAAAGGATAAAAATCGGATTAAAATTATCTAATTATTAGCAAATACTGCCAAAAAAAGTAACATATTATAGAAAACTGATGATTTTTATGAACTTTTAAGAGCTATCATCTATACCGGAGATTAAATTAAAAAACTTGCCAAAACCGAATCAATTTAGTGAACTATCCCAAGGTTTACACTTCGGAGCAGAGCTGTCCTATTAATTTAGTTGGCGAAATGGGACAAGCGGTTCAAATTTCAATTCATGCTCCCAGTCAATATATCTGTGCCAACTGCGAACGGATATTACCAGATTGGAAACAGCAGCCATTTTTACGAGTAGTGATTGTCTTACAGCAATCGCGTTATCAACTAGTCGAAAAGACAGCAGAAGTAGAGACAGAGAAAGAACGCTTGCGAGAAAAGTTTATGAGATTTGGCTGCGATTTGGCATTTAATCTGCGCGATCGCGGCTATTTAACAGACCTGATCGACCCTCGTACAGGCTATCCTTTACTGTCTCATCCCGGAGCAATTCCCCACGATGACACAGCAGTTGTCAAAGCTTTGCTTAACTATCCAGTGATTAAAAATCAATGCCGTGTGCTAGTGCATCCTGATTGGGGTGCAGCAGTTTATCCTAGTATTTTGATATCAGAAGCTCCCCCAGTTGTGATCGAATGGGTTACAAAAAGTTTAGCAGCCATGCATGGGTGGAAAGAAATTGATTATTAGTTATTGGTCATTTGTCATTGGTCATTGGTTATTTCTTCCTTATCGCTTCATATATATTGGAAATGAGGAGAATAAAAAACAAGCATCATAGAATCTGTGTCTTTAGACAACAACTTCTTCCAGGAAGCTAAGACAGTCGAAGCCTCTAATAGTGCAGCTTACTACTTCCCTCTGATGAGTGGACGCTACGAAGTCAAGCCGGGGATGATGGCTTTTGGTTCCTGTTTTGGTAATACTCAGGCTGATCAGCAGGTATTTCAAATTGATGATAATTTTGCCCACTACCGTCAGGCTAAACTTTTAGCTCGTGGAGAACGGTTGAGCAAGTACTACCAAACCAGCAATTATTCTAAAGCTGTGGCAGGTGCGCTCGCTCGTCTGATAATTAATCGCCTCGCCCAAGAACACCCACAGCATTTTCAATACCAAAAGTCAATAGACAACACTGTGGCATTTCACAGCGAACTTACCAAAGAAACCATCTATTTAGATGCAGAATTACAGTTACAGCAAGTTGAGGGTAGTTCAGTTGTTCCAGCTTACGCCTCTACCCTTGATGCTTTAGCAGCACAGGTACAAGAAGACCTGACAATTATCTGTCGGTCTGCTGATGGTAGCAACTGGCTGAGTGCAGTTCATCTCTGCTATCCCAATCACTGGTCAGCCCAGGAGAAAATTGGTAAAGATTTTGCCGCAATCCATGCACCTGTGGCTGGTATGGAAAAAATTAATCGGCGAGGGGATGCGATCGCTCATACAATGATTACCCACAAACCGATGGTGCGCTTTGCTTGGGGTTTGAGTACCGACACCCGCCTTAACCACCATCCCGAACCACCGCCTGGTGTGTCTGTTAACCAATGGGAAGGTAGAAGCTTTGATTCACAGCATCCCAGACTTTATCTGCGAATTGAGCGCCAAGTAATTTGGGGGCTACCAGAGTATGAAGCGGCACTTTTTACCATTCGTACTTATTTTCGAGATTGTAGTGTAGTGAAAAAAGACCCAATGTTACGGTCTAAGCTGTATGCTGCGATTCAGTCAATGACACCGGAATCACTGGTTTATAAAGGTTTGGTGGAAAGCAAAGCCAGTATTTTGGAGTGGCTAGAAAAGAATTGAGATATTAGAGGTATTAAAAGTCGAATGTGATAGTTGTCTCCCTCTAAAATCATCAAATCTTGAGATATTCTTTAGGATGTTGGTTAAAAGCCTTGACAACTAATGCAGTCTGGTAGTATTTAGCCTTCTTTTCTTTCAAGTGAAATTTAGGTTGAACTTCATATTCGTTTAACCCAAATCTTCACTTGGTGTTTTAAAATTCTAAAAACTCCGAGTTCTAAACTCGAAGTTCCAGGTTCTGAGTTACTAATCAAGAGAAATTGCAGCATGCATGATCCAAACTCACATCAACATGGCTAGTCAAAACCTATTTGTCCAGAAAGCTTTCGCTATCAGTTGCATTTGTTTTACAGCTACCTTGCATCATGGTCAAAAGAGGCAGGGGAGCAGGGAGCGGGGAGCAGGGGGGAGGTAGTAACGGATCTTGTGCTCCGACCAATCCAGGGCAAACGCATCTAAAGTATAAGAATCCTTTAATAACAAGGGTTTCGGCGTTTTTAAATTTAGCCTATTTTTTCGTCAATATCCTTACCCAGTAAGGGTTTCAGAAATACCGTGCGTTCGCCCTGCCGACCAATCGAGAACGCCTTCTTTAGGGCGGGGCTTAATACCCATGTTCCGCTCCGCTTCACGGCAACTCTAAGAGACGCTGCGCGAACGGGACAGGCATTGCTCCCCCTGCTAAGAGCGAGAACTGCCCCTCCGCCTCTTCGGTGATAACTGTTAACTTCACTCCCAGTGCTCCCCATTAGCTATTTTTCGGTCGCCGCAATTGCTGAGAACCAATTGGGCCAAGAATTTGGTTAAGGCTACGCAACTGTTCTGCTGTACCCATACCAATTAACCGATCGCCTGGCATTAACACCGTATCGCCAGTGGGGCCACCGATTAAAGTGCCATCAACGCGGCGAATTGCCAGAACTAATGCCCCAGATTGCGATCGCAATCTCGCTTTTTGCAAAGTTTGACCGACAAAGGGACAAAAAGCCGGATCGAGTAAAAATTCTTCCATATACAATTGACGGTCTGCACCTGTCAAAATCCCGTCTACAAAGTCCAATACTTGGGGTCTGAGAGCCGCAGCAGCCATGCGCTTTCCACCAGTAATATAGGGCGATATGACTTCATCTGCACCACCGCGTCGTAACTTCTGCAAAGCCTCTTCTGTACTTGCCCGTGCAATCACCCGAATTGCCGAATTCAGTGTTTTGGCAGATAAAACAATGTATAAATTTTCGGCATCTGAAGGAAGGGCCGCAACAATACACATCGCCCGTTCAATACCAACTTTCAGAAGTGTGTCATCTAGGGTAGCATCACCTTGATATGCCGTGTAACCTTCCGCCTGCGCCCTTTGCACAGATTCCATTTCCGAATCAATCACTACAAAAGGTACGTCTTCTGCCCGAAATTCCTTGGCAATTTGACGACCAGTCCGGCTAAATCCACAAATGATGTAGTGTTCTGTTAGGGATTCCATTAACCGCCTCTGCTGCTGTAGCCGAATTGCTTCGTGAAAGTAGCCTTCAATGATCGCTTCTGTAAATCTGTTGACAATGTAACCGATATTGACTACACCCAACAAAATCAAGGCAATTGTAAACAACCGTCCTCGGCTACCCAGTGGATGCGTCTCTCCATATCCCACAGTCGCTAAAGTGATGACTGTCATGTAAGCTGCATCTTCCCATGCCCAGCCCTCCACTAACGAGTACCACAAAGTGCCAATCAGGAAAACACCGCCAAGAGCGATCGCCCCAGTCATTAACTCTTTTTGGATACGTTGATATTTTTGCTCAAGTGTTGAGTACAAAGTTTTTTTTCACCACCGCTATGTCTTTGAGGTTATATAAGCGTTAGCCTAAGAAGAAGTACGAGTTGTGCTAAGTAAAAAGTATTTTTTAGGGATTTCTAGGAAACTAGTAAATAACTATATGATGAAAAACTCTCAGGAGGAGCGGTAGTGAGCCTACAAACTCTCGTTGAACAAGCCACCATCCCCCCAGATTCAGGGTCTGTAGCATCCAGTCCCTTTGATGCAGATAGCTTCAATGAAGCTGTCATGTCTACCTATGGCCGGTTTCCCTTAGCCCTAGAACGGGGTGCTGGATGCCGGGTTTGGGATACACAGGGGCGAGAATATCTGGACTTTGTGGCTGGAATTGCCACTTGTACTTTAGGACACGCCCACCCAGTTATGGTAGAAGCGGTGACACGCCAAATCCAGAAACTGCACCATGTCTCTAATTTGTACTACATTCCTGAGCAAGGTGAATTGGCAAAATGGCTTGTTGAACATTCTTGTGCCGATCGCGTGTTTTTCTGCAACTCTGGAGCTGAAGCTAATGAAGCTGCAATTAAACTGGCGCGGAAATATGCCCATACAGTATTAGACATTGAAAAACCGATTATTTTAACCGCCAATGCCAGTTTCCACGGACGGACTTTGGCAACGATTACCGCTACAGCACAACCGAAGTATCAAAAATATTTTGATCCCTTGGTTCCTGGTTTCCACTACGTAAATTACAACGATATTAACGCTGTGGAAGTGGCGATTAGTGAGTTGGATGAAGGCGATTATCGGGTAGCGGCAATTCTGATTGAGCCATTGCAGGGAGAAGGCGGTGTGCGTCCAGGAGATGTTGCCTATTTTAAAAAGCTCCGGCAGATTTGCGATGAAACTGGCATTTTATTGATTTTCGATGAAGTGCAAGTTGGTATGGGACGCAGTGGCAAATTATGGGCTTACGAACATCTCGGCGTTGAACCGGATATTTTCACCAGTGCCAAAGGCTTAGGTGGCGGTATCCCCATCGGTGCAATGATGAGTAAGAAATTCTGTGATGTTTTTCAACCAGGGGAACACGCCAGCACCTTTGGTGGAAATCCTTTTGTCTGTGGTGTAGCACTTAGTGTTTGCCAGACGTTGGAACGGGAAAATATTTTACAGAATGTGCAAGATAGAGGTGAACAATTGCGATCTGGATTGCAGGCGATCGCAGCTAAATATCCTCAGCAGGTTGGCGAAGTTCGCGGTTGGGGTTTAATCAACGGTTTGGAGTTGCGAGCCAATATTGAACTAACCGCAGCAGATGTCGTCAATGCTGCCATCAACGAGGGTGTATTACTGGTACCTGCCGGCCCAAAAGTAGTCCGATTTGTGCCACCGCTAATTGTCACAGAAGCGGAAGTAAACACTGCCTTGGAAGCTGTAGATAAGGCGATTGCAACTCTCACAGCTTAGGTAATCATAAAGCGAGGATAAGTCTTTATGCCTGTCTCTCGCTTTTCCTTACTTTTTTATTAATTTTCCTTAAAATTATTGTTTTTTTAGCTATTCTATGATTTTAGTATCCCTAACCCCACGTTCTCTTCACTCTGGGGAAATTTCCCGATAAGCTTGCCGACACTGCTCATAATTGTCTGACAAAATCTCGGCATTACCAAAACATAATTGCTCATGAGTGGTAATTAAAGTTTCATAAGGCTGTATAGGAGTCACAGACGATCGCAGCAATTGCAGATATTCTCCATCAGTGCGGCTGAGTTTGTGGGGTGCGATCGCATTTTTATCCAACTGCTGCAACATTGCTAAATAAATACAACGGCAAGCCTCACGGTAGTTACCTTGACGGTAAAATTGTTGCGATCGCTCCAACAAAAGGGCTATGGATGACTCACTAGAGCGACTTTTTACACGAAAATCAGTGAGATTGCCACTTCTATTCAGCCAAGAATATACATAAGGACTGAATTCTTGCCATAATCGCCAACCCACCCAAACTATAAATAAACCTAGTACTAGCCAAAACAGGAATTTCAGCAACTCACCAAGCCTTGGACTAATTGACCATCCAGTAGGCAATTCGGGCAAAGCGCGTTCAAAGCGGTAAAACTGGTATTCCCACCATTCTCCCGCTTGTTGTTGAAATTGAGAAAGCTGCCAACTCCAGCTAGTTTTTTCAAAAGTATCTGTCATAGGGGGGAGTGGGGAGGTAGGGGGCAGAGGGCAAGGGGATAAGAACTATGATTATTAACCCATGCCCAATACCATGCAAAAGCTTTGATATACAAAACTTTTGACTTTTGACTTTTGACTTCCGCCTTGCGGTAATGCCCCATGCCCAATGACTATTGACTAATGACTCTTGTCTTTTTTATCATTATCCAGCCGATGACAATAAGTAGCGCACCCAATGCAAGAAATCCTAAATCCCAAGCTAACTCATTTGGCCCTGATTTTACATGATGGATACCGAGAATTTGATGGTCAATTAAACCTTCAAAGAAGTCAAACAACCCAGTACCAATCAATATTGAGCCAATAAAGGTCTGTGATGACCAAGGAACATCTTCACGTCCTCCCGCACGCCATAGCAAGACAACTCCTATCACGGTGAATACCCAATTAAATGTATGAAATAACCCATCCCATACCATATTCAAATCTATATTCGCCATGTTTGTCAGAGGTCGAATATTACTAAGCATGTGATGCCACTGGAGGATCTGATGCAGTAAAATTCCATCAATAAACCCTCCAATACCTACACCAAGAAAAATTCCAGCAGTGATTATTGGTGCGCGTCGGTTGAGGGTTTCACTTTTAGCCTCCATTGTCAACCTCATCGATAGGCTTTTTCACCAAAGTACAACTTTTTGAGGACAAATATCTTCTATCTTGAGGCAAGTAGCATCATTGAACTTCAATCAATTTTCTGATTTAATCTGCATACCCGCTTTCACTGGGTCGAAATCTTGAGGAAAATGGGTGCTGCGATCGTAGTCTGCTTTTTCCAGCTTCGTTCCTTTGAGATCAGCTTGGCGGAGATTCGCTGACATCAATAATGCTCCCCTCAAATCGGCATCCTTGAGATTAGCTTGACCTAGATCGGCAAAACTCAAATCAGTTCCCCTCAAATTTGCACCACTCAGGTTAACTTCACTCAAATCAGCATAACTAAAGTCAGAACCTTTCAAGTTAATGCCTTGCAAATCAGCACTACCAAGTTCTACTTTACTAAAGTCCCGCTTTCCTGCTGCATAACTCTCTATAAGAGTAGCGACACTATTTATAGGCTGTTGAGAATTGGCTTCAGGCATATAACAGCCTCACAGGTTATTAGTTTTATACTAAAAATGAAAATTTTCCTACTTCATCCTTTCTAAATGTAATACATGAGTTCCTTTTGCTTTCGCATTGATCTTCGGTCGCAAAGGTCTTGGAGTGTATATTTTTCCAAAACTGAGTTAGCAGCCTGACGTGCTTCCTGCCAGACTTCCTGAATTAGCTCACCTTCTACCGTGTTGGGAGTTGGTTCAGGATTAGAGGCCACGATATCTGATCCTTCCATGCAGCTAAAAGCATCTAACACTGTAATCTTTCCGGGATCTCGTGCTAAAACGTAGCCACCTTTGGCTCCGCGTATACTCTTAATTAAACCTCCACGCCTTAATGTGGCTAGGAGTTGTTCTAAATAGCGGTTTGGGATGTCTTGTAATGCCGCTATCTCTCGAATTTGCAGGGCTTCACCGTTAGGGTAGCAGGTTGCCAACTCTAACAGGGCTAAAAGTGCGTATTCTGATTTGTTAGAGATTACCACAGGCGTAATATTTTAAACTCACACTTAAATATACAAAGTATTTGAATTGCTTTCCCTAAGTTACTCTTAAGAAAAACTTTACAATCAACCTATTGTTGACCGGCTAACCCCACTTTAAAGACCTTTTACCATAGAAGCAATTATATTTTATTCTGAATTCAATAAATAAAAGTGATTGATTATTTATAAAGTTTTCTAAAGTGTAAATTGATTTAAAAGCTGTGCAAGCCGCTATATATTCAAATTTCTCGAAAATGGCAGAGTTACGGTAAAGGTAGTTCCCGCACCGATCGCACTTTCGACACAAATTTCGCCGCCATGTAAATCTACAGCCTGCTTGACGATGGACATTCCCAATGCCAAAGGGGTGCGAAACTCATGGGAGGTGATGGTAGCTATTTGCACTTCTTCTAAAGCTAGGTGGACTTCTTTTAATACTGCGGTAACGAGTTCAATATCTTCCTGTACATTTTGCTGTTCACTCTGGCGTTGCAAAAGGGCGATGCGCTTACGCATCTTCTCTATCTGTAAAGCTAATCCGTCCAAATTCACTCTCTGACTCCTAATTTGGATATCTAAAACTTGCCTTTTCTTTTAGATTCTATTCTCAGACGATCTTAGCTTTTGGAGGTTAACAGTTATCAGTTAGTAAAGATCAGAAAGAGCAAGCCTTTTATCTGGCAATATTGCTTAATTTAGCTCTTAACTCTGCCCATTTGACCCCTTCTAAGCTGGGCAAAACAATATGAGCAGCTCCAACTCGTTCAGCAGGGCCGAGTCCTACTGCCCACATACCACCGACTAGAGCTGCCTCAATGCCTGCTACGGCATCTTCTACAACTACAGATTGCGTTGGTTCGAGTCCTAGCTGCTTGGCTGCGTACAGAAATAGATCGGGTGCTGGCTTAGGTTGCTGTACACTATAACCGTCAGCGATCGCATCTACTTTATCGGCAATGCCCAATCGCTCGATCACTGTGCGGGCATTTTTACTAGCTGAACCAATACCGATTTTAATCCCAGCTTGTCGCAGTTCATCCAAGAGAGCGATCGCACCTGGTAGCAAATCCTTGGGTGTCATGTTTTGGATCGATTCTACATAGTAGCGATTCTTACGCTCCATCATCTCCTCGATTTGTGCTTCTGAATATGGTCTATCTCCAATAATATGCATCAGAGAAGCACGACGGGATACGCCCCGCAGGGCTTCATTAGCTTGATGATTAAAGGGTATACCCTCTTCATCTGCTAGCTTTTGCCAAGCTAAGTAATGAAGTTCTGCTGTATCTGTTAGCACTCCATCTAGGTCGAAGATGAATCCTTGGATGTTGAGAGAATGGGGACTGGGGACTGGGAACTGGGGACTAGGGACTGGGGAAGATGAGGGAGCAGGGGAGGGAGGGCGGGAAGTTTGGTGTTCAGAAGCTTTTGATGGAAAATTTGGGGGATTTGGGGAGAGGGAAAGTTGGAGATATTCTAGTTGAGGAGTTATATCTTGGGCGACTTGTTCTTTGCGTAGATCGAAGTCGTGCCATTTTCCGCGCCAGTGCAGTTTAAATTTTAGACGTGTCCAGGCATCAGGCAGATGGCAGTTGGCTACGGGGCCATTTTCGGTGAGTTGAATGCCGCCGAATCCAAAAATTACAGCTTGCCAAACGCCACCAGCAGTAGCACCGTGAATTCCATCGCTGGTGTTACCTCGGTTATCTTCAAGATCCACCATTAACGCCTGCATAAACACTTCGTAAGCTTCCGTTGATTTGCCCAAATCGGAAGCTAAAATGGCGTGAACTGCTGGGCCAAGGGACGAACCATAAGTAATGTCTGTGCGGGGTGCGTAGTAGTTCCAGTTGGTCTGCAATGCTTTTTCGTTGTAGGGAAAATCTGCTGATTCCCGCATTAAATAAAGGAGCATCAAGATATCTGGCTGCTTGATTACTTGACATTTATTGGTTTTCTCAATACTCAAGATGGCTTGCATGGAGCGATCGCGCCCTTGGTAATCTGCTAAGTTGATATCTTCCAATTGGAAAAATCCCTCGAACTGCTCGATTAGTTCTGTTGATGAGTCATGGAGAAACAACATTTTGGCGATGATATCTTGCCAGTGCGTTCGCTCTTGTGGGGTGAGTTTGAGTTTGTGTTCTAGTTCAGTAGCTCGTTCGGGGAACTTTTGAGCCAACCAATCATAAACTGCGATCGCTTTCTCTAAATGCCATTGCGCCATCCGATTTGTAAAGGCGTTATTGTGGACGAATTCATGATATTCATCCACTCCGATCACTCCCCGAATTTCATATTGTTGGCGCTCAGAATTGAATTCGACTCGGCTACCCCAGAACATAGCGGCATCCAGAATAATCTCTGCGCCGCGCTGTTGCATCCACTCATCATCAGCAGTGACTTGCCAGTAGTTCCAAGCGGCGTAGGGAATATCTGCATTAATATGAATTTCGCGATCGCGGCACCAAATCCGCACGTCTTCACCATAAAAATCACTATTGAGTCCCCAACGTGGTGTTACTTCATCTCCGGTATCAGCACTTTCCCAGGCAAACATTGCCCCTTTATAGTCGTAATGGGCAGCCTTGCGTCTAGCTCCTGGTAAGGTGTGCCAACGGTAACTGAGTAAATTTCGAGCGATCGCTGGTTGGGTGAACAGAAAAAAGGGCAGCATAAAAATTTCTGTATCCCAAAAGATATGACCGCGATAGCCAAACCCAGAAAGAGTTTTAGCAGGAATGCTCACCTTGTCATCATGGCGTGACCCTGCAATCAGCAGTTGGAAGAGATTGTAGCGAACAGCAAAAGCAGCTGTGCTATCCCCTTCAATGAGGATGTCACTTTGCTGCCACGCCTCATCCCATGCCTGCTGATTGGCTTTTAGTAGTGTTGCGTAATCTGGCAGGTGCGCCAGTTTTTCTGTAGCTGCTGAAACTGGTGTTTCAGTCTCCCGCGAAGTAAAAACTGTCACGATTTTTTCTACCGTTACGGTCTGTTGTGATTTAGCCAGGTAGGTCATGCTCAAGGTTGGATAACCAGGCGCAGTACTGACTTGCAAAGATGCTTCAGCGCCTGATATTCTCATAGTTGCGCCCATACCGAGTTCAATTCGGGAGTGACGGGTGCGGCGTTGCAACCAGATTCCTTGGTCAGTCTTGCCTTGATCTAGTCCTTCCCAGTGATTAAAACCCTGATTTTCTGGATAGCCGTTGATACTTCCCTGAACTTCGATTACCCCATCAAAATCTACTGGTGTTAAATGGCAGCGTTGCGCTAACACATGCTGATCTGCAAAACTAGCAAAGCGTTCAAAGTGAATATCTATAGTCTTTCCACTGGGAGAGCGCCAACGTAAGTAACGGCTAAGAAGTCCGTAGCGTAAATCAAGCTGACGATCATAGCGCAATATTTTACCTTGATCGAGACGGAAGCGTTCGCGTAGCGTCTCCGTAGGAGATTCGCCATTTACAATCACTACCAAAGGTAGCCAGTCAGGGCAATTTGCCAGTTCAGTGTACACCACCGGCACATCGTCGTAGACACCGTTGATGAAAGTAGCTGGCAATGCATGAGGATAACCTTCCTCAAAACTGCCTTTTGTTCCCAGGTATCCATTGCCGATTGTAAAGACGGTTTCTTTAGAGTGCAATTGATCGGGGTCAAACTGGGTTTCGATTAAAATCCAGTCTGTGTAGATAAAATTGCGAGAATGACCTTTTTTGTCCATAAGTGGGGAGTAGTAGGGAGTGGGGATGAATGAGTCTTTGAGGTGGATGAACGGAGTTCTGAAGTGGATGAACGGAGTTCTGAAGTGGATGAACGGAGTTTTGAGGTGGATGAACGGAGTTTTGAGGTGGATGAACGGAGTTCTAAGGTGGATGAACGGAGTTCTAAGGTGGATGAACGGAGTTCTAAGGTGGATGAACGGAGTTCTAAGGTGGATGAACGGAGTTCTAAGGTGGATGAACGGAGTTCTAAGGTGGGTGAATGAGTCTTTGAGGGAGATGAATGAGTCTTTGAGGGAGATGAATGAGCCTTTAAGCCAATGCTTTAACTTCTAACTCCCCCTGCCCCCTGCCCCCTGCTCCCCTGCTCCCCTGCTCCCCCACTCCCCACTCCCCACTCCCTCATCCCCCCTTATGTTTCTCCAAAATCTTTTCGGCTCTAGGTTTATAAATGAGATGAAATAGGGCTTCCATATAACGATCTCTGGCTTCATTATTTTCTGGTGCAACAAAGTTCCAAAAACTAAATACTTTAGCAAGCTGTAGTAATTGATTACTATGTAAATGCCAATTGTATCTATTATGAATTCGCTGACTCATCCATTCTGAGACTTCCTGCCAATAATCATCCTGAGTATTGCATTGTTCAACAAAGCCCAAAATTTTCTTTGCTGTACCTTCTAAGTCTGTAGGATTAACATTAAATTCATTCTCTTGGCTTTCGATAATTTCTAAAGAGCCGCCAAATTGAGTAGCAAAAGTTGGCAAGCCAGAAATCATCGCTTCCAAAATAGACCTACCGAAGGATTCAAACCGGGCAAAGTGGACATAAATTCCCTGAGAATCTGCAACTACTCGGTAGGCTTCACCGATGTTTTTGCTAGGGATACGCATCCCCACCCAGCGAATTTTGCCATTGAGATGATATTGCTCAATAATGTCGTGGAGTTTTTGGATTTCTTCTGCTTCTTCTAGGTTTGTAGCTTCATCTGGATGCAGTTTACTACTTAAAAGGATTAGGTTACAGTGCTCTTGTAAGTTCTGACTTTGACCAAAACATTCAGCTAAACCAGTGAGATTTTTGATTGAAGTGATGGGAGCAACGGCAAAGATTGGCTGCTTGTTAAGGTTATCTAAATGACCAAAGATTTGGGGGTCTTCGCGGGTAAAGAGGAGGTCGTGAATTTGTCTGCCAAGCTTGATATCTCGGTCTTCTTTTTGGCTATAGGGAAAGAAAATCTTTTCATCTACTCCCGGCGGCACTAAGTTGAATTTAGGACTAAATAAATCAATGCCATCAACCACATGATACAGATGCGGCATTGTAAAGCATTTGTACGATTCGTATTGACCTATGGTGTCAGGTGTGCCGACAATTTCTTGATAGGATGATGTGATGATAAACTCGGCTGCATTCATGCTAATCAAATCGGCGGTAAATTGTACCGAGAAGTGATATTGGTCTTCTAAATCTTGCCAATATAAATTACTAAATAGATGTTTAGGTTTTTCCAATGAATGAGCAATGTTGCACTGGGTAACTTTCATCCGGCGCGATAAAAGAAAAGCCACTAAGTTACCGTCGCTGTAGTTACCGATAAGAAGATTAGGTTTACCTTGGAATTGAGCTAGCAATTCTTTTTCTGCATCTAGAGCAAAGTTTTCTAAATAAGGCCAAATCTCAAATTTAGAAATCCAATTGTTAGTAATTTCGGGATTGAATTTACCAAAAGGAACGCGCAATATCCAAGCATTTTCAGTATCTTGGACTTTTTCTAAGCGTAGGTTGCAAAATGTTCCTTCGCAGTTAGGGATTAGCCGGGTGAGAATAATCACATGTGGCTTCATACCCAGCACGTCGAGGCCAGCAAGTCTGATTTGTTCACGCAGTTCGTTTTCTAAGCTGCGGGCTTGTTCAAGGACGTAGATAACTTGACCGAGTGTTTCATCTCTTCCCAAAACATCTTCCTGTCCCACCCAGCCGTGGATGGAAATGAGGACGACGCGAAAAATCGCGGGGACGCGGGCCACAAATGTTTCTAAAATGCCAGGTTCTGGGGAGTAAATGAGTCGGTCTAAGAGTTCAAGTGTTTCAGAGACTCGCGCCGCAGTATTACCCCAACCCGGCTCAAATCCGAGTTCTTGGAGATCGAAGCGGAATTTTTCATAAGGTTCATCAGGCTCAAGCTCATTCAGTAATTTCAGCGCTAGCTTTATTTGTTTGGCTAAATGAATACCTGAAGGAATGCGATCGCTCAACAACAGCCGAATTCCATCGTGTTGCAGCCCCTGTAATGCTTGAAATAACATTTCCACCCAATATTGGGGGTCAGTCAACAATTGATTGCACAGATAACGGTTGAGGAAGGCTAAACCTTGACCAATATTTCTAGGGTCGTCAATTCTTGGGGAACTTTCGTAAAACGGGTGGAGGTCGATTTCCAGGATGTGAGGTTGGTAGCGGTTGACTAGGCGATCTCTTACATCTAGCAGCATTTGAGGCGTCATCTGCTCGAAACTATTAAAATCGGCTGTCAGTTTCCAAACTTCCTGACTAGCAATTCTGGGACGAACCACGAACCAGGTACTTTCTTCTTCAAGAATTATTTCGTGGGTGTACTGTATCAGTTTACCCACAGAAGAAGAATAGTAAAAATAGGCTGGCTTTTGGGATTGATGACAGTAATCGGCAAAAGCTTGTAAAATTTCATTTCTCAGGAAGTAACGCTTACCTGAAGCACTCAACGTATAAATCAACTGATGCAGAGCAGTTTTTTCATCACCGTTGAAGACAGCTTGAACTAGTTCATACATGATGACGAATCCCAGAACTTTAGCTAGGTCACGACCTCATTTTTATCTCTAGTCTCCGGTTTTGTGAGGCACATTCCCCATTCAATGCTACATAAATATGGAAACTACCCGCGTCTAACTCTGGGATGAGACACTGCGAGGGCTTCAAATTTATGGGATGAGGGAGTATAAAAGAGGAAAGGGGGCAGGGGGCAGGGGGCAGGGGAGAGAACCCGATAAATAAATTCTTTGCGTAGCGTAACTTTTGACTTTTGACTTTTGGCTTCCGCCTTGCGGTACTAGCCTCTAAATAGGTGGTGTAAAGTTTGCAATAATTCTTTGGTCGTATACGGTTTTGATAAAACTGCTTGCACATTATCAGCCACTTGAGCAAAGACTTCCATTGAATTCAGACCGCTACAGACAATAATTTGAACCTGCTTGTTCATTTTTTGTAAGGTGCGAATAGCGGTGATTCCGTCCATCTCCGGCATCACTATATTCATCAATACGGCATTGATTTGATGCTTGTATTTGGCATAGAGTGCGATCGCCTCTATACCATTATTGGCAACTAGTATTTTGTAGTTGTGCTTTTCTAAGATGATTGTCGCAATCTCCCGAATTTGGGCTTCATCATCTACAACTAAAATCAATTCTCCCTCTCCTGAGAGCAGATCGATCTCTTCTATACTGAACGCTTGAGTTGCTTGCACTGCTGGAAAAAACAGGTCAAATTTGCTGCCTCTACCAACACTGCTAGACACTTTGATAAAACCATCATGGCTTCTAATAATGCCAAGCACTGTTGAAAGTCCGAGTCCCGTACCTGTGTTGACATCTTTTGTGGTGAAAAACGGCTCAAAAATTTTATCTAATATATCTGGCGGTATCCCAATCCCGTTATCGGCAACGGTAATCACAATATAATGCCCAACTTTAGCATCGAGATTCATTCTGGTATAAGCTTCATCAATAAACTTATTTTCCGCAGAAATCTTGATATTGCCACCATTTGGTAAAGCATCGCGGGCATTTACTACCAGATTCATCAGCACTTGATGCAGTTGTGTGGTGTGCCCAGTGACAGCCCAAATGTCTTCTGGGATAACCGTGGAAAATTCAATAGATTTGGGAAATGTCTGTTTAGCAATTTGGACAATTTCTGAAATCAGGTACTCGACTTGAATAATTGTCGGCTCTCCTTTATATCCTCGCGCAAAGGACAAGATTTGCTTTACTAAAGCTGTTCCGCGTTTGGCGTTGGTTCCTACAAGTGCCAGCAGTTGCCCAGAACGCTCCTCGTCGTCTTGGAAAAATTTTTCTTGTAGGAATTGAGCCGCGGCCAAAATTGGTGTCAATATATTGTTCAAGTCGTGGGCAATACCACCTGCAAGAGTACCAAGACTTTCCAATCGCTGGGTGCGAAGAAACTGCTCTTCGAGTTGTTTCTTTTCGGTGATGTCAGTGTCAACACTAAGGATAGATTTGGGTTCTCCCTTAGAATCACGCATCAATGTCCAACGGCTTTCTACAACAATTTCCTTACCGGATTTCGTAACTTTATATAGCTCACCTTGCCACGAGCCATTTTCAATTACGCTTTTTAGCGGTACTTCTAGTTGCTGCTGAGTTGCTGCTAGGTAAAAAATCTCCCGGAGGTCTTTTCCTATAACCTCTGGAGAAAGCCAACCATACATCCGCTCTGCACCTTTATTCCAAAATAAGATATGAGACTGGAAATCTCGAACTAATATGGCGTCGGTGGCGATATCAAGTAGAGCAGCTTGTTCAAAGATTTTTTGTTCCGCCAGCTTGCGCTCAGTGACATCCTTGTTTGTACCGATTATCCTGATTGGCTGACCGACTTCGTTATAGTAGACCTGACCTTTGCAGTTTAACCAGTGTAGGCTGCCGTCGGGCCAGACGACTCGATAATCTGTAGTTGCCCTTCCTTCCTCAATCATGCGAGGTATACCCGCAGCCACAGTTTCGCGGTCTTCTGGATGGATTAAATTAAGATAATCTTCTATGGTGGGACACAAGGTAGCGCTCGGTAGACCATAAAGGGGCCCCATATTGGCAGACCAAACACTAGTATTGGCGATCAGGTCGCGATCCCATATACCCATTTGACCAGCTTCCAAAGCTAAACTCAATCGCGCTTCACTTTCTTGCAGTGACTCTTCGGCTAGTTTTCGTTCGGTGATATCTTCGCCTATACCGCCATAGTACTGAACTTTTCCTTGGTCATCATAGACAGTAAAGCTCCGATCCCAGATCCAGCGCATCGATCCATCAGGTCGCAAAATTCGATATTCTATTGAAGCTGACTCACCATTAAGCTGTTGTTTTGCTGCACTGGTTGTTCGCTCGCGATCGTCTGGATGAATGGTGTCTATCCAGGACTCAGGATGCTCCAATAGATATTGGCAAGAGCGACCCCAAATTTTTTCATAAGCCGGACTAACATACAAGGTTCGGAATGAATCTGCACTAGCAATCCAAATGACTGCGTGGATATTTTCGGCAATAGTGCGAAATTTCTCCTCAGTCTGGCGCAGTGAATCTTCTGCCAGTTTGCGCTCGGTGATATCTTCGACAATGCCAGCATAATAGTTAAGTTTTCCTTGCTCATCATAGACAGCAAAGCCTTGATTCCAAATCCAGCGCACCGATCCATCAGGTCGCAAAATCCGATATTCTACTGAAATAGATTGACTACCACTAAGTAGTTGCTCGATTGATTGCGTGGCCTGATCGCGATCGTCTGGATGAACCATGTCTACCCAAGATTTTGGCTGCTCAAACAGATCCTGGATAGATCGACCCCAAATGTTCTCATAAGCAGGACTAATGTACAAGGGGTCAAATGAATCTGGGCTACCAATCCAGATCATTGCGTGGGTGTTTTCGGAAAAAGTCCGAAATTTCTTCTCGCTTTGGCGCAGTGCTGCTTCTGCAAGTTGGCGTTCATGTAGCGCCGCTTGCTGTTCGGTAATATCTCTGCCTTTTGCCACTCGTTGTTCTAACTCATGGTTTCCTTGGCACAGTGATTCCTTTGCCTGTTGGCGTTCGCTAATATCGCAGAGTAACCATCGCCAACCAACTTGCTTACCCTGTGAATCGTACATGGCAGCCCCTCTAATGCTACCTGGAAAAGCTTTACCTTGCCGTGGTTTTAGGTAAACTTCCCACTTTTGTTGCTGCTGCGGATTATTTAGTCGAATAGTAAAAGTCTGGCGGTCTTGGTGAGCAATAAATAAAATTAATGGTTTGTTTACTAAATATTTTTGGCGGACAGCCAGCAATGTTGCTGCTGCTCGGTTAGCCTCTTGGATAATACCTGCTGTATCAGTGACCAAGTAAGCATCTGGAGCGAACTCAAATAAATCTTGGTAACGCTGGCGCTCCAATTCTACTAGCTCACGGGCAATGGTCAACTCTTGATTTTGTTCGCGCAGTTCTTCTTCTACTACTTGGAGTTCTTCGAGGGCTAGCTGAAGTTCTTGATTAACTTGCATGATTTCAGCCGATTGTGCCTCAACCCATACTTTTAAGTTATTTTGAGTTTGGTGGCTGACTTGTTCTATCTCTGTGTGCTGATTAACCTGTCTGGATTCATCTTTGGGTTTTTGTAAATATTGCTGCAAGCCTTCAACAACCCCAACCATTTTTACCAGGTCAAAGGCTTGTAATAAGCTAGTCTCAGTAATGATTCCTTGCAATTGTCCGCGATCATCCAAAACGGGCAAATAATGAGTCTGATGCTGACGCAATAACGATAAGGCAATGAAAATATCCTGAGAATCTGATTGTCTAAGTGTAACCACTGGCTGCGTCATCACTTGTGCGATCGTCACCGTGGATAAGTCCATTCCAGAAGCTATAAGTCTAACTACATCTTTTTCAGTAAAAATGCCTAATAAATTTACTCCCTCCACAACCAAGACACAACCTGTTAATGGTTGATTGACGGGGTTTAAATCCAATGAAAAATTTAAGTTTGTAGGTGCATAATTACTACATTTTTCCTGGTTCATCAAGAAGATAGCTTCGACTACAAAACTATCTGGCTTAATCGTTAAGGGAGAACGATTAATGACATTATTTAAGCTTGGTATGTTAATCAGTCGATCGTTGAATCGCATGGTTAATTTGTCAGTTTTTATGATCTTTCTGATATCAAAACGAATTAGCAAAAGCTAGCAAAAGGCAGAGGAAGCAAACTGTTGAAAATCAGCGATGATTTTTGGTACTATCAACTGCCACTCAAGTATCAATCAACTATCTTGATTGATATACCTTGCAAAAATTAGAAGACCTAATACAAGGGGTATAACACAAGTTACTAACTACAGCAGGAAGTAGATATAATTACAGAGTTGCCAAACTTATTTTATTGTCAAATTAAAGATAGTAAATCATCTTTCTCAAGAGATTAACTTAATTGATGATCTTGATAGTTTTGTTAGTGTGAAATCTTTGAAATTAATTGATGAGTTTAAATATTAAACCCTTGTTTCCTAACGTCGCCAGAAAGGTTGTACTTTCGGTTGTTTTGTTGAAGGAGGCAGTTCTTGCTGGAGAAGCAAATCATACCAATTCACAATTCGCAATGACGCTCGTTCCTCTCTACGAGACGCTGCGCGAACGCTAACGCAATTCGCAATTAAAAAACTTAGATGCAGCAAGGCTTTCAGGGTTTACATCTGCATCAAATTTTTCGTGAAATGGTATCATCAAAGGGTCAAAACGATGGTGTCTACGAGTATCACCCATCCCTTGCGCGTCTTTATTAGGGAAAGGGCATCGGTGAGAAGTAAAGAGGATTTGACTTAGTTTATTCTATTTAGCAGGTGGCAACCACAAGTAAGGCTGCTCTCAAATCCCCCATTTCTAGTTATACAAATTTATATATTTATATAAAGATAATTTAAGGAGCTTCTGAAGAGACATAACAATTTCAATTGATTAGTGAAAATTCGCGGTGTCCAAATTCCGGGCTTCTTAGAGAAGTCAGAGATATAAATTTTTACGAATGATTCAGGGCTACTATGGCTAAATAACAATCCGATTTTATTTTTGAGCTTATTTACGTGGTGCGCGTTCGCGTTAGCGTCTCTGAAACAGAAGCCTCTCCATTAGGAGAAGCGTCTCGCAGAGAAGCGCAGCGCAAGCGCGATAGGCGGGTAGTAGGCTTGCCGTGAGCGTAGCCAAACGGGAGTAGGGAATCAGCCCTTTCGAGTTGAGGGCGAGTTTTTTCAAAAATCAAAGAGGAGTCCTATAGCTTTGATGCTATTACTTAAGAAATATGTATAAATCATACGAGATTATTAAATGTTTCAAATTCCCTCACAAGTTCCTCATATTTAAAGACTATAGTCAAAATATAAACACATCGTTTTAAATACCTACGGGCTTGTCAAGTGGCTACCCCGATTTGCGATAAAACTTTTATTAACAGGATTTGAGAAAATATGAATTACTGCCCTTGCTGCTCAAGCCTACTTTTAGAACATGTACGCGCTGGAGAAAGTTACTGGTTTTGTCGCCACTGCTGGCAAGAAATGCCTGTTTATAATCTGAACCAATCCAGTTCATTTACCGAGGCTGTCACGGCAAAAATACCTACAAAGGCTCAACAAGAAAAACGTAGAAATACTACTGTTTACGCTAGCCAATGGCAATCTATCACAGAATGGATAGGGGTAGAAGAATTGTCTGCCTAATCCTAAGTAACTGGAATTGCTTTAGTATAATTTTTTCTTGATTCCACCAATCAATCGTCATAAAATGCCAGGCTGTGGATCTCCCATGAGGTATTACCTGACACAACAATTTATCGGGGGGTTGGGGGAATCAAAAGCCAGTGGGGCAACTCTAGAAGACTTGTGTATGCCACCGTAGCTTGCTTAAAAGAGAGTTTACAAGTCAGGAAACCGCAAGGGCGCAGTAGCTCTCCAGCCTACGCAGTTTAAGATTTTTGGCGCTAGCCCAAGCGTATTACTTTATAAATAACCTCTAATAATCTCTTGTTTATAACCCTCAACTTAATTCGAGAGTTTTTTATAAAAAATGAATTTCTAATTTTAATTTTATTGAGATGCTGCTAATAAGGTTCAGCTTTTAAATGCAGCCTCAATCGTCTTCCCAAGATTCGTGGTTCAGGAGATCGATAATTCTATCTCTGAGTAAAAATTCGTTTTTTTCTAACTCAAGTTCAAAATTAACCCAGTCACAACGAGGAATATATTTACAGAGGGTATAAATTGACTGCTGACGGTTAACAAGTCTCTTTTTAACAAGTTGCAGTGCTTCTTGCTTGATAAGCTCGATGTCGTATTTAACCCTAGTATTCATAGCTCGTTCCTTTGTTTTCAATCAAGGAATTAAAAATAACAACAATATAGGATTACTATTTGATTTTTTAAAAAATTAGGTACTGTAGGGTGCGTTAAGATGGAATCCGTAATGCACGATTCGTAAGGATTTGATGTCGTACTTTTGCAGCTACATATCCTACCTATCTTTTTAAAAATCGAATAGTAGTCGTATAGTTGCTTTGACTCTACCTTAAACTTATCAAATAAAACTGGCGAGAGTTGTGAAGAATCAAGACATTAATTTTTGCTGTAAGTAAGAGATATTATTAAGATACTCTTTGAGTTACTAAGTTTACCCCCTCTCTAGAGAGATTCTTGCAGAATAAGAAGGTTGGCATACCAAGCTGTAAACACCAAGAGAGGGTGTAGATGCTCTCTAGGCGACTCGCTAAAAGGTAGGCTAGGGTAAATAACATTCTCCAAAAAACTTATACTATGCTTTTGAATCTTGATAAAGTTCGGCAATATTTTCCCGCCCTAGCTGGTGAATGGACTTTTTTTGATAATGCTGGCGGCTCACAAACCCTGAAAAAAGTAGTAGATAGAATTAGCGAATTTCTCCTGAGTTCTGATGTTCAGTTGGGAGCTTCTTATGCAGTTTCTCAACTTGCAGGAGAACGATTGGCTTTAGCAACTAGGGGAATGGCTACTTTCATTAACGCCAATTCTTATAAAGAAGTGGTTATGGGCCCATCTACTACAATGATGTTGAAAGTTCTTTCTATTTGTCTTGGTCAAACCTTTACACCTGGCGATGAAATTATTGTTACTAATTGTGACCATGAGGCCAATATTGGTGCTTGGGTGGCTCTGGAAAAACAAGGAATGAAGGTTAAAGTGTGGCAAATTCGCCCAGATAGCTTGGAACTTCATTTAGCAGATTTAGAATTATTGATGAGTCAGCGTACAAAACTAGTAGCTTTGACTCATGCTTCTAATGTTCTGGGAACCATCAATCCTATCAAAGAAATTGCTGCATTTGTACACGATCGCAATGCGATGATTTGTGTGGATGGTGTAGCTTATGCACCCCACAGGTTAGTTGATGTCCAAGATTTGGATGTTGATTTCTATGCTTTGAGTTGTTATAAAGTTTACGGGCCACATCATGCTTTACTTTATGGCAAAGAAGAACATTTATTAAGATTACCTGGTCTTAATCATTATTTTATTGACCAGACAGATATACCTTATAAATTTCAGTTAGGGAATGTCAATTTTGAATTAAGTTATGGAATGTTGGGTTTATGCGATTATCTAAGTGAATTAGCAAAACTGCACTACGGCGATCAAACTGCACCTGATTTGAGAAATCAAATGGTGCAAGCGTTTGATTTAATTAGCATACATGAAGAACATATTAGCGATCGCCTCTTAAATTACCTCAACAGTAAGTCTAATGTGCGAGTGATTGGTCAATCAAAAGCTGATCGTAAATCCCGTGTGCCAACTATATCTTTTGTAGTAGATGGAATGAATAGCTCAACCATTCCGGCAAAAATTGACCAACATTATATTGCGATTCGCTACGGTGACTTTTATGCTAAACGGCTGATTGAATACCTGGGTTTAGCGTCGCAAGGTGGAATAGTCAGGGTGAGTATGGTGCATTACAACACCCTTGAAGAAGTTAACAGTTTGATTGAGGCTTTTGAGCAGGTATTTTAACCGTTATTAAGCTGCAAAACTTGCACCTCTTCTTGTGGGTAAACTAATGTTTTACCCACCGGAAGAACAGCTAAAGCGTTGGTTTGAGCTAAATTAATTAAATTGCCGGAACTTTGACTACCATCAGCTTGATAAAATTCGTAAACTCCATCAATTAAATGCAATTTACCCCAAAGGTAAGTTTCGCGTTTGCCATTTGATCGCAACTCATGATGCGATCGCACTTTCAAAAACACTGGTTCCCAACCTTCAATAATTCCCGAAAGTTTCTTAATTGCTGGTAGCACAAACCGCCAAAATGTCACCAATACAGCAGCAGGGTTTCCTGGTAAACCAAAGTAGAGTGGGGAGTGGGTAGAGACGCGATTAATCGCGTCTCTACTGGGGAGTGTGGCGACGGTGAGGGGTTTACCTGGCCTCATTTCTACAGCCCGAATATGGATTTTTGCTTTTAGTGACTCTAGAATTTTATCAACATAGTCATAATCTCCTACTGAGACACCACCAGAAGAGAGAACTATATCAGCGATCGCAATGGCATGGGCAATAACTTTCTCCAGAGCAATTGGATCATCTTTGACTATGCCTAAAAGTATTGGTTCTGCGCCACTTTGTCTCACCAAAGCTGCTAGCGCATACTGATTAGAATCCACAATTTGCCCTGGTTGCAACGGTTGATCAACTGTCATCAACTCATCACCAGTGGAAAAAATTGCCACACGCGGACGGCGGTAAACACTTAATTGTGAACATTGTGCTGCTGCCAATACGGCAATTTCTGGAGCATTTAACTTAATTCCTGCTGGTAGTAATTGTGTTCCAGATTGATAAAAAGATGCTTTGTGTCTGACAAATTCTTGCGGTTTTGGCGCATCCAGAATAAATACACGGTTTTCCTCGCGGCGTGTCTTTTCTTGCATGACTACAGTATCCGCACCTGCTGGGATCACTGCACCTGTGAAAATCCGCGCGGCTTGTCCTGCTTGAATTGTAGACTTGGACTGATACCCAGCCGGAATATCTTCAACAATTTCTAAAACGGCTGGGTTTTTGCTGCTATGCTGTACATCTTCATAGCGAACTGCGTAGCCATCCATTGCCGAATTATCCCAATGGGGAAAATCTAGCGGACTGGTGACAGGTACTGCCAAAATCCGACTATCTGCTACTAATAAATTGACAACTTCTGTATCACGCTGATGATCCAACGGTTGTACTAAATTTAAAATAATTGTTTGTGCATCGCTGACTGATACCATAGCGATCGCCTCCGAGTTTTTTTATGCCTTTGACCAATTTTAGGACTTATGCACAAATAACGGAAAATCGAACCACAGAGGCACAGAGAACACGGAGTAATAAGAGTTTGAGAGATATTTTGCGTAAGTCCTGAATATTTCTCAAAAACAGAATGAAAGCTCAAGTCATATCAGTTAAGGGACTTCCAAATAAAAAAATGTTCCAAAACTGACGCAAAAACTCTTTCTATTCCTTCTCTCTCTGTGTTCTCTGTGTCTCTGTGGTTCGTTCGTTTATTTGGATATATTTATTTCTTGGAAGTCCCTAAAAATTAATAACTGTTCACTGTTCACTGATTTAACGCCACCCTAAAAACCGCAATCCAGGGACAATTAGGTAGTAACTCACTCCTAACCAGAAGCTAATAAAGACGCCTACAGAACCAAAAAAAATCAGAGGTAACTGTAACTCTGACCAGCCTGGTTGACTAGAGAATTGGAAAATCGGAGGTGCTAACCTCAAAAGAATCAAAACTGCATAGGCGATCGCACTACCAAAGGCAGCGAACACAGCGTACACTATGTGATGGCTGCGAAGTCCTAAACTTAAGGTAAGTAGGCAAACTCCCACTAAAATTACTGCCACTAAGCCCTCACCGCTATCTTTGGGTGTGATTAATTGCAAAATCAACCAACCGAAGCCATAGCTAATCATGCCCATCAATGATGCTACTAAAAAGCGCCGATGTTGACCAAAACAGCCGGATACTGTCAGTCCCCAAGCAGTTCCCCAGCCGGCGGCGACGAATACCAAAATATCTGCCCCGAAGACGGGTTGAGTATTTGGCACTAATTGGTTTTGCTGATTCCAAATAAATTCCACAATCTGACGACCCAAGCTTGTGTGATATGCCAAAATAAAACCTGCGATCGCACCAAAACAAGCGCCAACATAAGCCAGAATCATCGCCCAAATCGTCGCCAAACAAGCTTGGAAAACTTTGATGATTGTCTGAGCGATAAAAATAACGGTTTTAGTTACACCTTGGCTAAAGTTAGCTAAAACTTGTTCAATAGCTTGTATTAGCTGTGTAAATCTTTGGGAAACTTGCGTTGAGACTTGTTTAACGTTGTCTCGCAATTGGGCAAATAATCCTGGCGGCGGTAATGGTTGAGAAATCTTCGCCAAACGTTTTTGAATTATAGCTGCATTTGCTGGACGCGATCGCACATCTTCCTGCACCATCTCATCCACCAAATCTGCCAATTGGGGGTTGACATTTACCGTACTTCGCCAGCGCAATTTCCCCGTTTGCTGATCTTCCAACTCTAGTGGGTACTTGCCTGTTAGTAGTTCAATCATGGTTCGACCAAGGGCATAAAAATCGGCACTTGGCCCGACAATCCCCCCTGTCACTTGTTCTGGTGGACTGTAGCCTGAAGAAAATAATCGGGTGGAACTAGACTGAGAACGCAGCTTAGAGGGGCTAAATTGTTTTACCCCGCCAAAATCAATTAGTACTAAGCGATCGCCCCCTGTTTGCCCTTGCGACGGGGTTAAAGATGGCGAAGAAGTTCCCAGCATTAAATTAGAAGGTTTGATATCCCGGTGAAGAATCTGACGTTTGTGTAATTCTTGTAAAATCTCGACAGCTTGGGAAAACCAGTTTAAAACCAAATCTTCTGGACACCCTTGGGGAAACTTTTTTAATATCTCCTCTAAAGTCCGCCCATTAATTTTTTCCATTACCAGACAAGGCAATTGGTGCGATTTGGGGTTAAACAGTTGTACCTGAAAATAGCCTTCGGCATCGACTCTGGGAACACCTGGATGGTTCAAACTAGATAAAACCGCCGCTTCTTGGGTAAATAACTCCAGTGCCTTTGGTGAATCTTCTACCAACACCTTTAGCACTTTCTCTGTTTGAGTTTTTTCATCCCAAACCGTGTAAATTTGAGCAAATCCTCCCGACCCCAAAGCCTGAAGTGGAACATAGCGGTCTAACAGTTCTAGCGGTGCGCCACAACTGTTGCAAAATTTGTTTCCCCAAGGCTGAGGATAAGGACGTTGACAATCAGGATTTATACAGTGAACCGCCCTCTGAGTGATGTGAGACACAACCGCTACAATACAAAGGCTGAGTTGATTTTAGCGTTTCTTTAGGTTTCCTGATTTTAAAATAGCCAAAAGGAAAACCCTCATAGATTTTATGAGGGTATTCGTTTATATTTACAGCATATTTCAAGGGAGGTGAACTACACAAGCTAAGTCTCAAAGCAAGGTATAAAGCCTGTTTTACTTCTGTTAGCGTAGCGGGGCGTAGCCCATTCTGACTCCTGAATTCTGAATTCTGCTGTATGTCAGCCCTTAGTTACGAAAGCTTCTCTTACTTTGTCTGTGCTTGGCAACTTCTTTGCGCTTGCGTTTTTCTAGGGGCGTTTCAAAATGGCGATGCTTTCTCATGTCTGGGAAAATTCCAGCCTTGGAAACTTCTCGCTTGAATCGCCGTAAGGCTGATTCAATGTGTTCATTGTCACCTACAATTACTTGGGTCATTATCTCTCCTAACTAAGTTGACTTCATCAATGGCTATGGAAGCACTAACATTACAAAAAAAAGACAGACTCCTTGTCTGACCTTAAGACTCTAGGTAAGTTTTTTTGTTTCCAACGTTAGTAGCGGTTGCGTCCACCGCCGCCACCACCGCCGTATCCTCCTCTACCACCACCGAAGGAACCTCTGTCGCCTCTATCTTCTTTGGGTTTAGCCTTATTCACTTTCAGGTCACGACCCATCCACTCAGCACCATCTAGAGCTTCAATGGCAGCTGTTTCTTCAGCTTCAGTTCCCATTTCCACAAAAGCAAAGCCGCGTGGACGACCTGTTTCACGGTCAGTAGGTACTTGAACCCGTTTTACAGTACCATATTCTGCAAAAATACCACTTAAATCTTCTTGTGTAACGTCATAAGAGAGGTTACCTACATAAATTGACATCGATTCTCTCCAAAATCATCACTGTGTAGAGATTTTAATTTCTCTGAGTAGTCTGTAAATACTAAAAGGAAAAAGCCTTTCAATACTAAAATCAAAGACATCACCAAATTAACTCTCCTAATCTAGGATGACATACGAGCCAACTCTCTGCATCCAGTAGATCGTTAACAGATAATTAACTAGTGATGCGATCGCACCAACGCGATCGCCTGCCCCCGCCTACCATAAGTACAGCCCACCGCAAAAAAGGGTTGGAAATGGAAGAAGATAAATCCTGTAGGGTGATCAAGGAAATCTGACATGCAGGGGCGCATCTTTAATATCCGAATTGAACGTTTGACTGTATTAACCAAAAGTATTACTCCCAAATTTTAATATGAAAGGCAAAGTCAGGCAACAAATAAAGGGTATAGCAATCCTAATTTGAGTTATAAAAATTATCTAACCGCTTTCTGGTGCATCGCTTTTAGGGCAGGGGAGCAGGGAGCAGGGAGCAGGGAGCAGGGAGCAGGGGGAGAAAAAGTGGTTTTGATTCCAAAAATTGGATAATTGATTTTTTGGCGTTCCCTCAATACATGTTCGCTATAGCAAGTTGCTTATCATCACCTTTCCAAGCTGTTTCCAATTCGGCTTTGACAACTTGAGCGTTATCTTTGCCCAGTGCCTGTAAACTTGCCTGCAAGCCAAATAGAGAACGCCCATTATGAGGATACTTTTCTAGATCGGCACGAAAGACTTTTTCAGCCTGTGCATAGTCGCCTTTAGCCAAAAGCACACTGCCTAAAGATTCCCGCGTCGGCAAATACCAGTCTGGTGGTTCCACGTAATCAAGGGTATCTTCTAGTGCCACTGCTTTTTCTAACAATAAAATGGCAGATTCATAATCATGCTTTTCTCTAGCAATTTTGGCGTTTAAAACTTTTGAGGCAATGTCTAAAATGCGACTGGCAGGACTGAAGCCAATGGTTGCTTCGGTGGAAATTCCCCGTTTGGCGGCAAGTAATGCCCGACTTTCATTTGCTGCATCTTCAAGTTGGCCTGTGGCTGCGCTTGCCATACCGCGAGCAAAATGCCAAAGTGCTGTGGTAGTAGGCAATTTAGCATCGGGGGCCGGAGTTTTTAAGATGGCATCCCAATCACTGAAGCGTGTCTGAATCAGCATTTTGCTGCCCAGAAAACCCTCAAGCATTGGTGCATACGGGTCAATTGCAGTAGCATTTGCGACTAACGTCTCTGCGGCTTGGAGAGCATCTTTATATTTTCCTGCCATGCTACTGGCCACCATGAGAAAATGTATGTTGTGGTTGTAGTACATCATGGCGTAAGTGCCCTGGACTTGATATTTTTTGATGTAAATATCATCTTGAGCGATCGCCTGCTCATTTGCCTGCATTGCCCCTTCATAATCTCCTACACGAAAATAAATATGACTTGGCATGTGTACCAAGTGTCCGGCTGTTGGTGCTAGGCTTGGGAGTCTTTTGGCACTCACAAGGGCCCGTTCTGGGGAAAGTGAGGCTTCCAGTGCATGGATATAGTAATGATTAGCTCCGGTATGATTCGGATTACGTTTGAGGACTGATTCTAAAATAGCCACAATTTTTTCTGTATCTGGCTGTGGCTTGCCATCTTTAGTCCAGTGCTGCCAAGGATGCAGATCCATCAAGCTTTCAGCGTAAAGCGTTGCCGCATCCAAATCATCGGGATAACGCTTGACTAGGATTGCCATTGCTTTTGCGTAGTCTACCGCTAGTTTAAACAAATCTGCATTAGGCTCTTGGGAGTAACGTTTTGCTAAGACGGTAATGTAGTCTCGCTCTTGGGCAGATGCTTGGGTGGAAAGTGCTAAAGCTTGCTGTACCGCTTGGTAAGCAGCTAATTCTCGGTTGGGGTCAATTGCTAAGTTAATATTAGGGCCTAGAGCTAGAGCGATACCCCAATATGCGATCGCCAAATGTGGATCGAGTTTGGCAGCGTATTGAAAAGAACGTACTGCCTCATCATGATTGAAAGCGTAAATCAAATTTAATCCCTGATCGAAAAACTCTTGCGCTTGGGGATTAGAAGTGGAAACTGGATGGTGGATTGTCCCAACTCCAGATATTAAACTATAGGGCTGTCTTGCTTGAGCGTAGACGTAAAGCGGGTTGTCGTCAGCGATCGCTGCACTAGGAGCGATTAAAGAGAGTATAAGCAGCCAAATTATAAATAAATACTTCATTATTCTTTTTATTCAAACTCTTTTTTTATTAATATTTAAATATCACAGTTTTTTTCAGGAAGCAATTTGTTTTTATACAGCTTCATATTTTTTTAAATTATGAGTTATATTTTCGATATATCTCTTTTTCAAGTTCTAGCTTTTCTTCATCTATTCGGATTATCATGTCATCTTCCTCTCCATCTTCATCTGGGATGAGTTGATATAAACCAAACTCACAACACTCTGCAATTACAGATATCATACTGATCAGATTTTTATATATTCTTACTGAATCCTCAAGGCAACCAACATCCCAAAGATAAACCGGAGATGAATCGAGGTCGCCAATTACATAAAGCATTCTTTTATTCTCATACGCAGCAATGGGAAACCATTTTTGGTTCCAATATGCATCATCATAGTTAGTAGCCTTTCCTATAGTTTTGTAAATATAAACTGAATCTTGCAAGGAACAAAAAGAACAAATGACATCGGCTCTTAATTGTTCAGGAAACAAAAAATAGAGTGGTAGATAGCCATTGTTATAACCAAGATCGGCAGTTCCATTGCGCCATTGATAAAGTTCGTATACTTCTCAGGGCGAACGCACGGTATTTCTGAAACCCTTACTGGGTAAGGATATTGACGAAAAAATAGGCTAAATTTAAAAACGCCGAAACCCTTGCTATTAAAGGATTCTTATACTTTAGATGCGTTTGCCCTGGTATACTTCTTCGGATAACCTGAATGGTAAATCCTTTGTAATTTCGTCAATCTGCTGGCGAGTTAAACCTGGATTGTAACAATCAAAGAAATCATGATTGGTAGATTTTAACCAATTCAAAATATATTGAAGTTCATCCGTAAGTTCAGACATTTAACTAACCTCATTTAGTGATTAAAGACGAAATAATTTTAAAGCATCTCATCTCATTTACCCGGAATTGAATACACAGGCTCACTAAGATTGCACTATCACCACCAAGCTGAAAGCCTCCGCACACTGTTGACATATTTACCATATCCAGTTGTGATAAGCCAAGTTGCGGTTTATCAGCATCACTATCTACCTGAAGTTATAAATTATCTTGTCTTAAGACTGAACAATATAATGGTACCTTTCTCTCTTTTGGATATTAGTTGAATTCTCAAGATGAATTTAACCTTTAAATAGTTATGTACAACGGATACAAATATCCTTCATAAAAACATCGTCAGATAGAAGAATTAAAACTTTTCTAAAAGTAATATATAAACATTGCAACGCTTTTCAAGCGAGCAACAAAAAATAATCAACAATTAACATACTTAGGAAAAAAGAATATGAGTATCGAAGATAGAGCAAAAGCTTTTGCTAAAAATGTCGAAGGTAAAGTCCAAGAGGCGGTTGGTGAAGTAACGGGCGATCCTAAAGATAAGGCTGAAGGTAAAGCTAAACAAGCTGAAGCTCAAGTCCGCCACACTGCTGAGAATATCAAAGATGAAGTTAAAAAGACTTTAGACTAAACTGAACTTTATTTAGGAAGAAGGTGTAAGTAAAATAATTATTTACTGAGCCTTCTCCCTTTTTCAAATCTATGTTTTACCTTGGGCTTCAGGCTGCCAATACCTTCCCGATATTGTTCCAGAAATTGATCAGTAAAAATATTTATTTTTGTCTGCTTCCTCCCATATAAAACTAATGTTTGATTTCTGAAAAAGCTCGGTACAGAGCGAAAAGCCTAATTCCTTATTCCCTACTCCCCACTCCCCGCGCACGTAGATAATTTCAAAAATCAAATACGATTCTCATATCTTAGTTTTCTCTCTTAGTGTTCACGGATTTTGCCTGTGAACACTATTTTTGATTGCAAAACACCTATTTTTTATACTAAGGGCACATAAATGTGCATTAAGATTAACTTCAAAAAATAATATTAAACATACACAGATGGCGCTAAATTTAGTTTAACAAGGGAGAATTTTAGCCCAGATTGGGTTTTCTGATGAATTCCTACTTTTAGTTTTCGCCTGCTACAGGTAGACGGATAGTGAATGTACTACCCTTCCCTGGTTCAGATGTCACATCAATTGTGCCTTGATGTGCTTCAATAATGCAGCGAGATAGATATAGTCCTAAACCACTGCCAGAACGCTGGTGTTTCCCTTGGCGAAATCGCTCGAATAATATTGCTTGGTCTTGTTTTGAAATTCCTGGCCCTGTATCTTGGATATCAATAGTCACAGCTACCGGAGTAAGATAGCAGCGAATATCTACAGAACCTTTGTCTGTAAATTTGATGGCATTGCCAATAATATTTGTTAAAACTCGCCGCAGTTCAACGCGATCGCCCATGACAGTGCTTGGCGTTTCACCTAGATCAATATTTACAGTTAATCCTTTTTCTTCAGCTAAGGGAGTTAATTCTTGAGTAACTTCACTAACTAATTCTTGAATATTGTAGGGAGAAATTTTTAAGGTTTTACAGCCCGCTTCATGACGATAAACTTCTAGCAAGGTATTTACCATTTCCAGCAGGTCTTGATTACTGCCAATCATGGTATCAATTATTTCTTGTAATTGTGGCGAAACATCGCAAAATCTGCCTTCCAACAATAATTTTAATACCCGGTTGGAGGCTACTAGTGGTATGCGTAAATCGTGAGTAAAACGCGAGACAAAATCTGCCCGGAGGTTAGCCATCTGATCTCGTTCGTCGATACTATGCTTGAGGCGCAGGAGCGATCGCACTCGTGCATGAAGTTCATCAGGATCGAATGGTTTACGAATAAAGTCATCTGCACCAGCATCGAGTCCTTCCACAACGCTAGACGCATAGTGAGCCGTGAGCAGCAAAATGGGGATAAATGGCAACGCCGGATTTTGCCGGATGCGTCGAGTAAATTCATAGCCATCTATCTCCGGCATCATTACATCTAACAGAATTAAGTCTGGTGGGGACTCCTCAGCCATAGCCAGAGCAATTTTGCTATCTTCGACTAAGCTAATTTCATAGCCCTCATCTTCTAGGACAGCTTCTAAGACTAGTAAATTGTCAAAAATATCATCGACAACGAGAATTTTATCTTTTTTGACAGTTTTAGTTAAAGACATGGCTAAATAAAAAAAGAAGTGCTTGGCTATCCCTCGCAAATCTAGTAATAGCTTACTTCACCAGCACTAAGATTATTAAGGATTCATATTTTCGTTTAAAGTTTCCTAAATTAAAATCTAGCTTTTTTAAGTGATTACACTGACGTTTTATTTAATATATGTATTAGCATCCTATTGTCTTAACAAATATCTTAGCCGTCTGGTTATCCAAACAATATCTGTGTCTGAATCTTAAAGTGAGGTAGGTTAGTCTCTTTTATTTAAATCATCGTAGCCACTGCAAGGACAACTATTTAATAGTCACCCACTCTTGCTTGCTACCGGATTTTCAATGAAAAATTGTTTACCATGAAATACCTATCCTGAGATTAATGTATAAAATGTTTTTTAATTAACTTAATATTGTCATATCGAAACTCTTGCTTTAGAAAAACTTCCGAGATAAGGTTATTTATGTCTAATGGTAGATGAAGTTAAGGGAACAATACCAACTACATTGCTTTTTGTATAAGATCCCAGATAGAAGAACGAGATTATTTTAATCTGTACTTTAGATAGATAACAGTAAAGTTAAGTAACTATGAATGAAATCAATATCCTCGTGATTGAAGATCACAACCTTACGAGAATCGGCTTACGGGCTGCCTTACAAACCCAGCCAGAGTTTAAAATTATTGGTGAAGCAGCCAATGCAGCCGAAGGTATTAAGCTTCTGAAAAGTCTCAAGCCGGATGTTGCTACTATTGACATCGGTTTGCCTGACATGGATGGTATTGAGCTAACACGCACATTTAGGCAATATCAAGCAGAGAATGGAGATTATACTACAAAACTGCTAATTCTAACCATGCAGAACAGCGAACAGGCAGTTTTAGCAGCATTTGCAGCAGGTGCAGATTCTTATTGCATGAAGGATATCGAAACTGAAAGACTAGTTGAGGCTGTGCGAACGACCCATGCAGGTAGCTCATGGATCGATCCAGCGATCGCAGACCTTGTACTACAACAAATACGTCAAGATTTCCCCGATGGTAGCAGAGGTGCATCTGGAAAAAGAGTCTTAATTGAAGGTATTGACCCAGATGTTGAGAAAAGTATAGTCACCTATCCTTTAACTCATAGGGAGATGGATGTTTTAGAGTTGATTGTCGCCGGGTGTGACAATGCAGAAATTGCTAAAAGGCTCTATTTAACAGTCGGTACTGTAAAAACTCATGTTCGAGGTATTCTCAATAAACTCTGTGTTGCTGACCGGACACAGGCTGCCGTCCGTGCCTTGCGGGCTGGATTAGTACCGTGAGCAACTAAAAATCTTTCTTCCCCAGTTTCCAGTCGCCATTTTCAAGTCAATTGTCTTTAAGTCAAAGCGGTTAACTGGGACAAATTATTTATGGTTAACTGGGACAAATACTTATGAAGAAATTGTTACAAAGTTGAGTACAATGACATCATCCCAAATAAGTATTTTTTCTCATATACATGATAGCGGATCAATTTCCTTGGCTTACCGCAATTGTCTTGCTGCCACTCGTTGCTTCCCTGCTTATCCCTGTGCTGCCTGATAAAGATGGCAAGCGCGTGCGGTGGTATGCATTGGGTATAGGTATCGCAGACTTTGCCTTGATGTGCTACGCCTTTTGGAAGCATTACGATGCCAGCAATGCTAGTTTTCAAATGGTGGAAAGTTATGCGTGGATGCCTCAGTTGGGTCTTAACTGGGCAGTATCAGTCGATGGACTTTCAGCGCCACTTGTGCTGCTAGCAGGATTTGTCACCACACTCTCGATTTTTTCGGCCTGGCAAGTTGATCACCGTCCCCGCCTTTTCTATTTTTTAATGCTGGTGCTGTATTCGGCACAGGTAGGGGTGTTCGTTGCCAAAGACTTGCTGCTATTTTTCATTATGTGGGAAGTAGAGCTGATTCCCGTCTACCTACTAGTCTGTATTTGGGGTGGACAAAGGCGACGTTATGCGGCTACAAAATTTTTGTTGTATACCGCAGCAGCCTCTATATTTATTTTGGTGGCAGCCTTGGCAATGGGGCTATACGGCGGCGGTGATATGACATTTGATATAACTGCCTTGGCTAAGAAGGAATATCCTCTTGGATTACAACTGCTACTTTATGCAGGGTTATTGGTTGCATTTGGTGTCAAACTTGCTGTTTTCCCAATGCATACCTGGTTGCCTGATGCTCACGGCGAAGCATCATCTCCTGTATCGATGATATTAGCTGGTGTATTGCTGAAGATGGGCGGATACGGACTGATTCGCCTGAATGTTGAGTTGCTTCCCGATGCACACATTTACTTTGCGCCGGTTCTAGCCATTCTCGGTGTTGTCAACATTATCTATGGTGCATTGAACTCCTTTGCTCAGACGAATATGAAGCGGCGTTTGGCTTATTCGTCGATTTCTCACATGGGGTTTGTGCTACTTGGGATTGCGTCGTTCACTGATTTGGGAATCAACGGCGCGATGTTGCAGATGATTTCGCATGGTTTGATTGCATCGGTGTTGTTCTTCTTAGCCGGCGTTACTTACGATCGCACCCACACAATGGTAATGAAAGATATGGGCGGTATTGGTCAAGCCATGCCCAAAGTCTTTGCCCTGTTTACAATCGCAGCAATGGCATCTCTAGCACTTCCCGGTATGAGCGGCTTTGCTGGCGAACTATCGGTATTTGTTGGTATGACAAGCAGTGACGTTTACAGTTCAACTTTCTGCACCGTGACAGTTTTTCTCGCCGCAGTTGGAGTCATCCTCACACCTATCTATCTACTTTCCATGCTGCGAGAGGTATTTTATGGTAAAGATGCAGCACTGCTATGCGACATTAATAATGCAGGCTTGGAAAATCAAGAAGATGACGGAACAGTTTGTTTTGGTACAGACTGTCTCGTGCCAGAAGATGCAGTATACGAGGATGCTAGACCCCGTGAGGTGTTTATCGCTGCCTGTTTTCTGCTAATGATTATTGGTATTGGTTTCTATCCCAAAATGGCGATGCAGATGTATGACGTGAAGACTGTCGCAGTCAATGCTAATCTTCGCCAGTCCTATGCGATAGTTTCGCAAACAAACCCCCAGATTTATGCTAAGGGATTCTTGGTTCCACAAATTTCCGAGGTTGAGGCAGCGCCCGTTTTAGGAACTTTGAAGTAAGCTTTTTGACCAATAGACTTGTCGAAAAGAGCGATCGCTAGGTATCTTTCTGAGGAATAACAGAGTATTGATAGCCTATCACTCTAGATAGGCTGTCAATCCCCAATCATTATCAGGATGCCCAACATGTTTTTTCTGGAAAAGATCCTTTTTTCCAATCTTGCCAAACCTTTACTGCTGCTCGTTGAAAAAATGCCTGCGAGTTTTGCTCTGGTGTTTCTTGAAGTTCTTTAACTTCCCCACTAAATTTATCTATCCACAAAGAGCCGAGACGATCTCCATGTGGCCCAAAGCGGTAAGTAACGCCGATATCATCCTCCTTTTGTTTTAAAATTAATACGTAAAAAGCCATAATATTTAATATTAAAATATATGTTGGCTGAATTTTATAAATTATAGTAATTGAAACTATTATCAATGTGCAATGTCTTTGTGATTAAAAATTATTTATGACTGCCAAAATGCGAATAGCTTTATTTACTCTTCAGATGATTTTTTAACCGTGTTAAATACATTTTAAACTATCAGTGAGGATACTTTAAGTTGGGTTTAGCAGCAGATATAATCGACTTTTTCTCTGTATATGCAAACACTACTTCAACTCCAAAATCAGTAGAGTCTTTTCTCCAAGAGACTGATCAATTTGAAAACTGTAGTGAAGTAAAAAAAATTATTAGGAGATTAACTCAAGAAGGATAGCTGATTCCTGCTGGATTTAGTCCAAGTACTCTTGTGCTATTTCATGATACATACTACTCGTATTCAGAGGTTGAACCTGTAGAACGAGATTATGGCACTTATGAGTTTTTAGTTTTTGGTTTTCCTTATATTCGTAATCATTTTGTCACTACAGTTAAGCCTGTAGTGGTCAAGAAAATAGATGGCTCGGATGATATAGGTTCTGGATTTTTAGTTAATTATCCATCATTTGAAAATTCATTATTTGTAACTGCCAAGCATTGCATTGAGAATATGCAAGAAGTAAGTATTCCTGAATGGAACTGTGCCAATATACCTATTTTAAATATCTGGAAACTTAGTGACAAAAGAGCAGATTTAGCTGTTATTGAATTTGGAGGAGATGCTTTTCCAAAAGTACCTAGTTTTCATATTAGCAATGCCAATATATTAGACAATATTTTAACTATGGGCTACCCGCCGATTCCTGGTTTTGAATCTGTATTGATTGCGGAAACTGCACAAATTGCTGGACATCTCAAATCAACAACAGGACAAATTATAGGTAAGGAAAAAGCTTATTTGGATCAGCAAAACTACTTTCTAATCAGTGCCAGAGTAAAAGGCGGTAACAGTGGAGGTCCAGTTATTAATCAATATGGTAAAGTCGTGGGTATAGTTTGCCAACTTCCAGCAGAAGCAGAAGGACGTACAGACATTTTAGGTTATGGTTGTGCAATACCTACAGAAACATTACGAGATTTTCTACAAGCTTGTATCGAACAGTCTGATAGTGTTACAAAACTCAAATTTCAAATGACTCCAGATGGGTTTAGAACAGCTTTAGGCTGATACACTGCATTCAATCAGTATTCTTTAACCTCAATTTAGCAACTTACATACAAAAAACTATCAGAATTCATTCGCAAATCAACCGTTTACATGGGATGCTAGTTGATGATTAGTGAGTTTTACCAATGTCTGTTGTTTCTGCCATCACTGTTACCGTTCCCGCCACAACTGCGAATTTGGGGCCTGGTTTTGATTGCATCGGTGCAGCATTAAAGCTGTACAACGAGTTCAAGTTCACTCGCCAAGAAGAGGCTGGGTTAACTATTCATGTCACTGGTACGGAAGCTGAACGAGTTCAAACTGATGAGAGCAATCTCCTCTACCAAGCGTTCGTCAAGTTCTATCAACATATAGAGCAGACACCGCCAACTGTGAAAATAGAGATCAAGTTAGGTGTGCCGTTGGCGAGGGGTTTGGGTAGTTCGGCGACAGCAATTGTTGGTGGCTTAGTTGCTGCTAATCAACTTGAGGGTGCAACTCTTTCTCAGTCACAGGTGATGGAGTTAGCGATCGCAATGGAAGGACATCCTGATAATGTAGTTCCAGCTTTGTTGGGAGGATGTCGTCTGGCTGCTACTAGTGGTGCAGCTTGGGAAATTTGTGATGTTCCCTGGCATCAAGATATTGTACCAGTTGTAGCTATTCCTAATTTTGAACTTTCCACTTCAAAGGCGCGGGGCGTTCTTCCAACTGAAGTGAGTCGCGCCGATGCGATTTTCAATACAGCACATTTGGGGTTATTATTGCGCGGCTTGGAAACTGGTAACGGACAATGGTTAAAGACAGCTTTACAAGATAGATTGCATCAGCCCTATCGTAAAGCTTTGATTCCTGGTTATGATGTTCTTAACATCGCAGCCGTTAGTGCTGGTGCTTATGGTATGGTGATTAGTGGTGCGGGGCCGACACTGTTAGCTTTGACAGATAAATTACACTCAGAGGCTGTGGAGGCGGCGATGTTAGCTGCTTGGCAAGAAGAAGGAATTACAGCCGAGGTGCGATCGCTTTCCCTCGATACCCAAGGCGCAAAAAGCTTTTAAAAAATCCGATAACTATTTTACTCAGCACTTAAAACTCGATTTATGGAGCAAATTCAGGATGAAATGGCGGCGCTTAAATCTCAAATTCAGATTCTCCTAGAAGAACGCGCTGCACTGACTATTAATAATGTAATCTCTGCCGAGAATGATTCACCCCAGGCAATGGTGGAAGCGTATCGCCGTCAAGCCAGGGAAAATGCCCAATTATCAGTTGAACTCCAAGGCATAGATGCAGCGATCGCAGCCTTGGAAGGACAGATAAAACAAAAACAAGGTAAGTTAGTGCGATCGCAAGTTGCATCAAAAGAACTTATCCAACAGCAGGAGCTAGAAGAAGCCAAAGAAGTAGCACAGGTTCATGCTCAACGCATTAATCAACTGGCGGCAGAACTGGCCGCAGAAGTTCGTTTTCTTAAAGCTTGTGCCAATCAACTCAGTCCAATGTATTGGCAGATTTATTACAAGCCTTTCATTACTGGGTTCAAGACAATCTCCGTCCCTTATGTCCGCTCTGATGGGGAAGTGTGGACAATTGTCAATCGGATTGTTTAATGGTCAGCCCCAAGTACTTTTGACCTCACTTCCATTCCTCTCTCTAAGAGGAGAGAGGCTTTGAATCTTACTCCCCTTCTCTTATAGGGAAGGGGCTGGGGGTTAGGTCTATGACTCAACTTAGAAGCGTAGACTAAATACTGTCGGTTCGCTCATTTGAGAATGACAAGAAGAATTAATGCCTTGAGGAGAAAGGAATAGGGCAATTGTACAAATCCTCAAACATTATTAGCACCATTTCCCGGTAGTCTAGAGGACATCTTCTTGAGATGGGTGTGCGGATGACCAGTGAACTCTTAGAAATCAGTTCGGAGCGGATTGATGATATTCCAGTGATAGTGGAATGGCTCAAGCAAATGGAGATAGCTAAACTCCTGGACAAAAACTTGAGCCGACTGCATGGAAACCATCAGGGGTTGAGCTATGGGCAATTAAGCGTGTTGCTATTAACATACATCATCACGCAGGCGGATCATCGGTTGTGTGCAGTAGAAGCCTGGGTGAAGGCACATCAACAGATTTTGGAGTTGAGTACAGGGTGGTTGATTGGAGAAAAAGATACCAGCGATGACCGATTGGCAAGAGTGGTGGAAGAATTAGGCAAGCAGGAAGATGCAATCGGGCGGATAGAAGTGAAATTGGGGCAGCATTTAATTCGTGCTTATGAATTACCCAGGGAAGTTGCACGAGCAGACACAAGTAGTTTTTCAGTTAATCACCAGCAACAGAAATCAGAACACTCTAGTCTATTACGCTATGGGCATTCCAAAGACAAGCGTCCCGACTTGTTGCAGTACCGTCAGTTGCTAGGAACCCTTGACCCTGCGGGCATACCATTAGTTAGTGCCACTCTCCCAGGTAATGGAGCCGATGATCCGTTGTATTGGCCTACTTGGCAGCAAATGGTAAAAGTAATTGGACACAATTCGTTTGTCTTTTTAGCCGATTGTAAGGCAGCAGCGATCGCAACCCGTGGTCAGATTGCGTCAAAAGGAGGTATTTATTGTTTCCCTGTACCCATGAGCGGACAGCACCCTCAGTTACTAAAACAATGGGTACTCGACCCACCTTCTCCTCTTTCGCCTCTCCAGCGACACATCCTTTCAGTGATGAAATTGCCCGAGTCTCTTTATCTCCTACATGGTCGGCAGTGCAAGACTTAATTCCTTCTCACCCGTTGAAAATGAGCGAACCGACAGTAAATAGCTCTGACAATTGGGCTAGAAAATATGACGGTTTTGTAACGGTGGCTTTAGCTGCCGTTTTTTGTTGACGTTGCAAAACTTTACATTTAGAATGGAATCGGCAAAATCAGATAAGTATTTATTCTTATTTATCCTGATAATTTAAAATTCGATGAGTATATATTCCTGTCTATGCCAAAAATTTAATATTCTAGAGTTAAAGAATATTTACAAAAGTATAGATTCCTTAATATAATCAAATTAAAAGCGAGAAGCCAAATTGATTGTCAGAAGTGATGAATGCTATTGAATTTCCCTGGCTAACAGCCACAATCCTCTTACCCTTGGTGGCTGCCTTAGCCATCCCCTTAATCCCAGACAAAGAAGGTAGAACTGTGCGGTGGTATGGTCTGGGAGTTGCTTTTGCTGACTTTGCACTGATGATTTATGCCTTTTGGTACAAGTACGACTTCCAAAGTTCAAAGCTTCAATTTGTAGAAAACTATCCTTGGATACCGCAGTTAGGTTTGCATTGGGCTGTGGGGGTTGATGGTTTATCGATGCCCTTGCTGCTTCTAACAGGCTTAATAAATACCCTCGCAATCTTCGCGGCTTGGAAAGTTACCATCAAGCCGCGATTATTTTATGGTTTGATGTTAGCGATGTACAGCGCCCAACTTGGCGTATTTGTCGCCCAAGATTTGCTGTTGTTCTTCCTGATGTGGGAAATCGAGTTAGTGCCGGTTTACCTGCTGATTTCCATCTGGGGAGGACAAAACCGCCGTTATGCGGCTACCAAATTCATTCTTTACACCGCCGCCGCATCAATATTTATCTTGATCGCCGGTTTTGCAATGGCATTCTCTGGAGATACCGTCACCTTCGACATGGCGACTCTGGGAATGAAAGAATACCCCAAAACCTTGGAATTGTTAGTTTATGCAGGTTTCTTAATTGCCTTCGGTGTAAAGTTACCGATTTTCCCTTTACATACTTGGCTACCTGATGCCCACGGTGAAGCATCAGCACCCGGTTCAATGATTTTGGCTGGTGTTTTGTTAAAAATGGGTGGTTATGCTCTAATCCGCTTCAATGTGGAAATGTTGCCCAATGCCCATGTGACTTTTGCACCAGTGTTAGCGATTTTAGGTGTGGTTAACATTGTCTACGGTGCTTGCTGTGCCTTCGCTCAAACCAATCTCAAACGCCGCTTGGCTTACTCTTCAATAGCCCACATGGGGTTTGTGCTGATTGGGATTTCCTCTTACACAGAACTAGGTATTAGCGGTGCAGTGCTACAAATGGTTTCCCACGGCTTGATTGCTGCTAGCTTGTTCTTCTTATCTGGCGTGACTTACGATCGCACCCACACCTTGATGATGGATAAAATGGGCGGTATGGCGAAGTTAATGCCCAAAACCTTTGCTATGTTTACCATCGGTTCAATGGCTTCTCTCGCCTTACCCGGAATGAGTGGTTTTGTGGGTGAGTTGATGGTATTTCTCGGTATCGCCACCAGTGATGTTTACAGTTCCAGCTTTAAAGTTGTAGTTGTGTTGCTGTCAGCCGTTGGCGTGATTTTGACACCGATTTATTTACTGTCGATGTTGCGTCAAGTGTTCTACGGTGAGCAAAGTCAGGAGTTGCACTTGGATGCTGTAATATCTGATGTCAAACCCCGCGAAATATTTATTACCGCTTGTTTGTTGCTGCCAATCATCGGTATCGGGTTTTATCCCAAATTGGCAACGCAGACTTATGATGTGAAGGCAGTGGAATTAGCTGCCCATGCTCGTGAAGTTCTACCAGTTGTTGCTCATCAACAACCGTCAAGTCTGTACTCGCGGATTTTCTCTGCACCAACATTGGCTAATTCTCAAGTTGAAAGTTTAATTAATATTTCTGAGTGAATTAACTTCCCATTAAGGGTGCTGTAACTAAATTCTAAATATGAGGGGAATGAAGGGGTGGTTACGAAACTACCCCTAAAATTTTGCCAAGATATATCCTAAAGACAGGTAAAGCCCCAAAATATGAATTATGACCATTAACTTACCTATAGCCACAGAAATTATACCAATGGTCTTGCAATTGCAACCAGCGATCGCACTAACCGAAGATCAGTTTTACGAATTTTGTCAGCTAAACGGTGATTTTCGCATCGAACGCAATGCTGCTGGAGAATTAGTCATTATGCCCCCTACTGGTTCCGAAACTGATGAACGCAACTTTAACTTAGTTGGGCAGTTGTGGGTGTGGACAAAGCAAGATGGTACAGGCGTTGGGTTTGGTTCCAGTGGTGGGTTTACTTTGGCGAATGGTGCGGTGCGTTCGCCAGATGCAGCGTGGATAAAACGCGATCGCTGGGAAGCCATACCACCAGAACTGCGAAAAAAATTTGCACCGATTTGTCCTGAGTTTGTGATTGAATTGCGTTCAGAGAGCGATAACTTACGAATTTTGCAAGACAAGATGCAAGAGTATATTGATAATGGGACACAACTTGGTTGGTTAATTGATAGAAAACAGCGCCGAGTTTTTATTTATTGTCCTAATATTGCGGTTGAGGTATTAGATAATCCTAAGACACTTTATGGTGAATCTTTACTACCTGGTTTTGTTTTGGATTTAAGTCAAGTTTGGTAGGGAGTAAGCTAGTTTTATAGTAGCGAAATCAAAATTTTAAGAATCTATGGCGGCGAAAGACATATTCCACGATGCAGTAAAACGCGCTTTAGAGAAAGAGGGTTGGCTCATCACTAATGACCCGCTTTTTCTCCGTTTTGGTGGTTTGGATATCCTAATATACTATGGGAAAAGTTCCTTGACGAAACGATTCAAGAAATTAGGGAATATCTAGTTCAACTGGCTTCAAGTTATGTGTCCCAAAAAATAAATAAAAATCAGGACTGAGAAATACATCTCAGTCCCGATAAAAAAGCGGGCTAACCGCTATTGATATGGTTAACCCGTGCAGCTTTGGGAACGCGCAGAGAAATTGTTATTGCAATACCAACTTCACATTGGCGTTTTGCAAACCGCGTTGTTTTACTTCAGCCAAAGTTTTGTTAACGGCATACTTTTGGTTGATGGAGTTGATCAACTCGGTTTGGTTGTGCTTCTTAGCAACGCCCCACAGGTCAGCGATTAGGTCAAAAGAACCATCGCTGTTGCGAGACCAGCCGAGGTCATATTCGCCATCCAACATAGCAACGATGTCAGAACGGACACGCTGACCGTTATAACCACGGACATCAGCTTCAGTCTTTACGCTGATACCGAGGTCGCGCAAGGAAGCCTTGAGGATTTCGGCATCGGTGATTTTGGTACGCAGGGTGCTAAAGTGAGACATTTGGGTTTCCTCCAATGAGAAGATTGAGAAAAACGACAACGGTTTGTTTTGGGCGAAGCCGCGTTAGCAGGATGCGGCTTTTTTTAAACTGCTAGCATTGGGAGCTAGCCTTTCCCCCTGGGATGGCAGAGGAAAGCTTTTAGAACTCCATTCGCTGATATTCAGCTACGGAGGATGCTGCGGGGCGTGCGCGCTGTCTGGCCCAATCTCTCAGAGCCGTTACTTGTTCTTGCATCGTTCGAGACAGCGGCAATGTTGCCTTCAGTGCAGCAATAATATCTAGTTGGGTGAACTCCCGATCTTGGGCAAAAGCTTCATACATTGCCGCAACGATCGCTTGCTCAATTTCTGCTCCAGAAAAGCCATCAGACATCTTGCCTAGTTGCTCAAGATCGAATCGAGAGATGTCTTCACGGCGCTTGGTCAGGTGGATATTGAAAATATCCTGCCGTTCTTCTGGCGTTGGCAGATCCACAAAGAAAATTTCATCAAAGCGTCCTTTCCTCAGAAACTCGCCAGGTAAGCGTTCTACTCTGTTGGCAGTTGCCATCACAAACACTGGTGATTTCTTATCTTGCATCCATGTGAGGAAGGAGCCGAATATTCTACTTGAAGTCCCCCCATCGGAATCGGAAGAACCTCCACTACCAGCAAAGGATTTATCCAATTCATCTATAAACAAAATCGCTGGGGAAATAGATTCTGCTGTTTTCAGGGCGTTTCGCAAGTTTGCTTCACTTCGTCCCACCATTGAGCCGTCGTAGACTCGCCCCATATCCAACCGCAACAGTGGTAAACCCCACAGTCGGGAAGTAGTTTTGGCAATTAATGACTTACCGCAACCGGGAACCCCTAAAATTAACATTCCCTTTGGTTGAGGCAAACCATACTCTCTCGCTCTTTCTGTAAAAGCGTTAGAGCGTTGCTTGAGCCATCTTTTTAACTCTTCTAAGCCACCTACAGCATCAATGGTTTCATCTTCTTCAATGTATTCTAAGATTCCATTGCGCCGAATTAGTTGCTTTTTCTCAGATAAAACGATATCTACTTCATCTTCCGTCAAACGCCCCGTTGTTACCTGTGCCTTTCGGTAGACTTTCTCAGCTTCATCCTTAGTTAGACCTAAAGCTGCTCTAAGAAGCTTCTCTCTGGCTTCTGTTGTCAACCGCCGACCACGATTTTGGTCTACGTGCTGAGTCAGTACTTTATTCAACTCTGCCATATCTGGCAGTGTAAAATCGATAACAACAACTTCTTTTTCTAACTCTATAGGTACTTGTTGCATCGGTGACATCAAAATGATGTTCTTTTGCGTACCTTTAAAGCTAGCGATCGCATCACGTAACGATCTGTTTGTTGCAGGCGCATCAATAAAAGGATGTAAATCTTTAAGAATAAATATACTAGGTTCTTTCTGGCGAATTATCCACTCAATCGCCGCCTCTGGAGACACGGTATTGTGTTGGGTAACATTCCGGGGCTGACCATACTCTACAATCCCGTGTGTTACTGTCCAAACAAATACTCGACGCTGGGGCTTTAACTCGGACTGGGCGATTGCGGAAATTGCTTGCTCGGCCCGCTCTTCCTCGGAGGTCACAAGGTAGATTAAAGGGTATTGAGCTTGAATTAGGATTTTGAGCTCTTGGTTCATACTTCGACCTACTTGAGACCTTATAGAGACAGTAGAGACATTGCTTCTGGTAAAGACAACCGAATCATTAATATCTATCTAGCAAGGAACTAACTCTTCCTCACCCTTGGGATAGGTTTCATCCTCATCCATTTCATTAATGGAAAGATGTCCTTGACCAACTACTCCTGGTTGATTGCCTAAAGCAACCAGTTCCCCATCACGTAATACTAGTGAGCTATCACAAGTTGGGCATGAATAAACTCTATGAGTCCGCCCATAAGAAGAATCTTCTACCTCGTCAACCAATTCTGAATTAGATAAGTAAAAAACGAGGGCACGTTCGGCAAGTTCTGACATTGGTTCTGAATCGACTGCTGAACGAATCTTCAATTTTTTGTGCAACTCTGGCGATAAATACAAAGTGACCTTTTGCTTAGTTTGCGTTTGCATATAACTCTTTAACGGTCTTACCCGGGTATGTATATTAAATTATCGGTTCTTCTATTGGTTGTCAAGACAGTAAAACGTTTTGACGCCAATATTGTTACATTTGTTTACACTTGAGGTTGAAATACTGTTTATTGAGTGATAAATAGCTGACTACAAACCGCTCAGAATTAATCAGGACTTAGGCACTTAAAACCTGAAACCTCAATGGAAATTAGCGATCGCTAATTTAATGATTGCCTGAGTTGGCTGATTTTTTAACTATTTGCAGCGTAAGCGGATTAAAGTTGAACACCTTTCCGGTTGTAAACAACTGATATCCACAAGAGATGCCAGCGAATGACACCAGCATAGAAAAAAGAGACACAGAGCCAATCACAACACCACTGGCAAGGAATAGAGCAATTCCTATGCCAATCAACACCCATCCCAATATCCGATTATCGCGCCCAGCCCAATTTAGAGCTACTACACCTGCGATACACAGCAAAATTCCAGGTGTGCTGCGTAAGTAGACGCTCACATAAATACTTGTACTTAAAAATGTAACGCCTGCGAGGATTAGTCCTAAGCCAATGAGCTTACTGGCAAGGATTACTTGTTCCTCTTCTTTGCCGATGGTAGGCGCTGTAATTTTTGTGGGCGCGGAGTTTGGCGGAGGATTTGTTGTGGCAGATGCAGAGTGCTGCTGAGAATGGTAAATATCCTGAATATTATTGAATTTTTAATGAGCGCTCTTGTGATGCAATTTCTTCAGCAGTTTACGGATTCGAGAATAGCTAGTAAATTGGCGAAGGTATTGATCTGAGTTTCTGGCACTTCTATAAAATCAGTAACTTTGGCAAAATGTGTAATATAAATGGCTACTGCTAATAAAATCTGTAGTTTGGGGCGAAGAATTTATCGGTTTGCCGCCAGCGTTAGCGGAGTTATTGCCCTGTTAATAATTTTGTGGGGTTGTACTGCAAATAATTTTAACGCTGGAGCGATCGCCTGGAAAACTTATAGCAACTCCCGTTATGGCTTTGAATTTCCATATCCGAGTAACTGGACTTCTTTAGGAGCACCAGCAAATGATGATGGAATTGCGTTTCTTTCACCACAGGATAACTCAGTGGAAATTCGGGGGTGGGCAAGTCAGCAGTTACCAAATTCGATTGTTACAGATCAAGAATCTGTGAAAAAGATAAAACCCAACTTTCAAACCGCCCAAGGAGTGTCTGGGGTGCTGGTTGTAGAAGTTGATCAACAAGTAGGTTCAATGACACTGACACTAACTCAAAGTCAAGTAAAATACTATTGGCAGGGACGAAGCAAGAGCCAAGAATTTCAAGATTACTATCGTTTCTTTTATTACATTGCCCAGCAGTATCGCATTCCGAAGTCCTGAGTTAGGAGTGAGGAGTTAGGAGAATTCCTTTCATTTGCCCCCATTTTCCCCTGGCTCTGCTCCCAATATCCATATCTCTCCCAGAATGATGATTGAGAGGGTACACAAACCTGATAAATTTAGCTATCAGCGAGTAAAAACTGGTGAAGATGAAAGTCCTGGTTATTGGTGGTGATGGATATTGCGGTTGGGCAACTGCTCTTTACCTTTCCAATCGAGGTTATGAAGTTGGAATTTTAGATAGTTTGGTGCGGCGGCACTGGGATAATGAACTTGGTGTTGAAACTCTCACTCCGATCGCACTAATTCAACAACGTCTCCAGCGCTGGCAAGATTTGACGGGTAAATCTATCGATTTGTTCATCGGCGATATTACAAATTACGAATTTCTCCATAAAACATTACAGCAATTTCAGCCAAATGCTCTGGTGCATTTTGGTGAACAGCGTTCGGCCCCATTTTCCATGATTGACCGAGAACATGCAGTTGTTACCCAGGTCAATAATGTAGTTGGTACGTTGAACTTGCTGTACGCCATGCGGGAAGATTTCCCCGACTGTCATTTGGTGAAGCTGGGGACGATGGGGGAATACGGTACACCCAACATCGACATCGAAGAAGGGTATATCACCATTGAACACAATGGACGCAAGGATACCCTACCTTATCCCAAGCAGCCCGGTTCGATGTACCACTTAAGCAAAGTTCATGATAGTCATAACATCCACTTTGCTTGCCGGATTTGGGGATTGCGGGCAACTGATTTAAATCAGGGTGTAGTTTATGGCGTCTTAACCGAAGAAACGGGGATGGACGAACTATTGATTAATCGGCTGGATTACGATGGTGTGTTTGGTACTGCACTAAACCGCTTTTGTATTCAAGCAGCGATTGGACATCCGTTAACTGTCTACGGTAAAGGTGGACAAACTCGCGGATTTTTGGATATTCGGGATACAGTCCGATGTGTAGAATTAGCGATCGCTAACCCTGCCGAGGCTGGTGAATTCCGCGTATTTAACCAATTTACCGAACAATTCAGCGTCGGCGACTTGGCATTGATGGTGAAAAAAGCTGGTAACGCTATGGGATTGAATGTAGAAATCAATCACTTAGATAATCCCAGAGTCGAGAAAGAAGAACATTACTTCAACGCTAAAAACACTAAATTGCTCGATTTAGGTTTACAGCCTCACTTGCTTTCTGATTCTTTACTCGATTCTCTGTTAAACTTTGCCATCAAGTATCAGACGCGAGTCGATCACAAACAAATTCTGCCCAAAGTCTCTTGGCACAGAAATTAGGATAAACCCCAATAGATCATGGGTTTAACACTGGTCGTCATGTTTTAGCACAATATGACGACCAATTATTTATTATTTATCAGGCGTATCGTCCAGCTATTAGTGAACTACCTACACCGATTTGGATTACCAAATACGGTATAGGCTTCTGGTACATCTCGGAATGCTGCCAGAACTTCCTTCGAGGTACTATTAGTAGTAGATTCACCCACTACAGGATTCCCTTTACGGCGTTTTATCGTCGGGAATAGTCCCAGCCCGACGCGCTTAATGTTCATCGCAGAATTAATATCCCGGTCAACATTAAGCGATTCTTGAGGGTCAAAATAATTCCTGATTGAGCAATCAGTAAACACAAACTCATCTCGATAGCTCAATAACATTGATGTGTAAGCAGGATTAACATGAACTACTACTGCTCCAGCTTTTGAGGCTATGTAGTCCAGCGTAGCGAAGAATTGACCAAATGCAGCATCATTCCAGGATTTATTTAGTCCTGATTTAGCTGATTGTCCATTGGGAAGAAACTTTCCATCGTCATCTTTTTTAACTTTGTTTCGTTTGGTTAATCCTCGCAAATTCAAATTTTCGTGATAAAAAACTTTTTTCCCAGTCCTGACTATTGCATGAGCAGTTTTGTAAGCATGGTCTTTACGTGAACGGGCAATACGTTGATGCTGTCTGCTCTGACGTAATGCCAGCTTTCTTCTAGATTTAGAACCTTTTTTCTTGGTAGCCTTCCGCTTTGAAACAGAAGCTAATCGCGTCTGATTTTTACGGAACGATTTGACAGAAGGCAACTTGGTATTTTGGGAAGTAGCGAGATAGTCTTCTTCAAATAGTACTGCATCCATCCCTAACGAGTTATCCCAAGTTGGAATAACGTCGTCAAGGTTAAATGTTGGTACGGTTGGATCAAAAAGTGCTATTGTCGCATACCAGCCATCGGCTTTACGCGTCAAAAGAATATTTTTTAACTGAAAACCTTGTGGCAACGGTCTGTGCAAGCGAATTTTTAACCAACCAGAAAGTTTAGAAGCTGAGATGAATAGCCAGTCATTCTCTGTCCTCTCAATAGTTATAGCTTGTCCTTCTATCTTTAATGTGCGAAACGAAGCAGTGTTCTTAAAACGAGGTTTGCCACTTCTGTTACTATTAGAATCACCAGACAAAAACCTATCAAAGGCAATACCTACCCGCCGAGAAATATCTTGCATTGTCTGAGATGGCAACTTTGTATAATCAAGCAATTCGCCTGAATACCCGACCTTTACAAAGTCTTTTTTTAATGATGGGAGTAGTTTTTTTTGGCTATAGTAATTTGGATTATCTCGAAGGGTCAATGGAGGTAAAGAACATGATATTTGACAGAACTCTCCTTGCGGAAACACGGCATAATCACGGTTTTGCTCCCACCAATTAAATCTATCTCTTAGCTGATAATTGTACCAATATCGTCCAATCCTTAACCACTCGTTTAACTGTATTTTTTGCTTAGTGTCTGGATAAGCGCGATACTGATAACTAAGCAGCATAAGGGAATCACTTACTTGCTTGTATTTAGTGTTGGCATCTATTAATTTAAGGTATTTAGAAGTTAGAGTCAACCATGAACAGTAATTATATCTCCCGCGCTAGAGGAGTTTCAGACCTCAAGGCTCATTTGGTGTTAACAACAAAATACCGTAAGCGGGTATTGACGGGACAGATGATTGATAGATTAGGTGAAATCCTGAAAGACTTGCTTTTAAAGTGGGATAGCAATGTAGTAGATTTTAATGGAGAATCTGACCATGTGCATCTATTGTTTCAATACACACCTCAAACAGACCTGTCAAAATTTATTAACAATATAAAAACAGTCACAAGTCGCTATTTACGAAAAGAATTTCCTGACAGAGTTAATCAATTTTATTACAAAGATGTCCTATGGAATGGTTCTTACTTCATAGCCTCTTGTGGAGGTGTCACAGTTGAAGCTCTCAAAAAATATGTTGAATCCCAAGACAAGCCAAAATAAAATAACAAGATTATTAATTGCTCAACTGCCCCAATTACCGAATTACTCTACGGCTAATATTGGTAATTGAGGGGTTTCGTAATTAATCGTCTTATATCCCGACACCAAATCCTATGAGGATTATGGTGCGCGGCTTACGACGCAAAGAGCTAAATTTGCGTTTACCACAGTTATTTTGACTGTGCAGAATTGATTACAACACGCGAGACAGTTTACTCTGGTTTAATAGCAAAATGCATTCTAAGCTCAGATTATCTGCCTGGACTGAATAGTTTTTATGAGAATTGCCCTATTTACCGAAACCTTTTTACCCAAGGTTGACGGCATTGTAACGCGCCTGCGCCATACTGTTGACCATTTACAGCGCAGTGGTAATCAAGTGCTAGTGATTGCCCCTGATGGAGGCATCACAGAACACAAAGGCGCTAAAGTTTACGGCGTTACTGGCTTTCCTCTGCCATTGTATCCAGAATTGAAAATGGCACTTCCCCGCCCAGCCATTGGGTACGCTTTAGAAGAGTTTAAGCCAGATATTATTCATGTCGTGAACCCAGCAGTTTTAGGTTTATCTGGCATATTTTATAGCAAAATCCTCAAAATTCCCTTAGTAGCGTCTTATCACACGCATTTACCCCAATATCTCCAGCATTACGGCTTGGGAATGCTGGAGGGTTTTCTTTGGGAACTGCTCAAAGGCGCTCATAATCAAGCAGCTTTAAATCTGTGTACCTCCACAGTAATGGTGGAGGAACTGAAAGCACATGGTATTGAACGTGTAGATTTATGGCAACGCGGGGTGGATACGGAACTATTTCACCCCGATTTAGCTAGTGTAGAGATGCGATCGCGCTTATCAAAAAATCATCCAGAAAGTCCATTGCTACTTTACGTGGGGCGACTTTCTGCTGAAAAAGAAATTGAGCGCATCAAACCAATTTTAGAAGCAATTCCCGAAGCGCGGTTAGCATTGGTTGGGGATGGCCCGCACCGTGAAGCATTGCAAAAACACTTTGCTGGCACAAACACTTATTTTGTTGGGTATCTTATGGGGCAAGAGTTAGGTTCTGCCTTTGCGAGTGCTGATGCTTTTATCTTTCCTTCCCGTACAGAAACACTAGGTTTAGTATTACTAGAAGCAATGGCAGCTGGCTGTCCAGTAGTAGCAGCCCGTTCCGGGGGAATTCCCGATATTGTCACAGATGGAGTAAATGGATATCTTTTTGAGCCAACAGCAGATGTTCAAGGAGCCATCGCTGCTACTGTTCGCCTCTTAGAACAAAAACAACAACGAGACATCATCCGTCAAAATGCTCGCCAGGAAGCAGAAAGTTGGGGTTGGCCATCTGCTACCAGACAGCTATTAGATTACTATCAAAAGGTAATATTTTCTGAAAAGTTGGCAAAATCAGGGAGTAGGGAGTAGAGAGATGAGGGAGCAGGGGGAGCAAGGGGAGAAGAATTAATAACCAATGCCCAAAATCTAAAATCTAAAATCTAAAATTCCCATGACCGAAACAGACTCATGATACAAGCCCATTTATTTATGGGGATTATTAATTTTGAATTTTGAATTTTGAATTCGGAGCGAAGCGACGTGACACTCCCCAACTCTGGCAGCGTCTTAGCTACATTAACTGAACTGACTCAAGTTAATCGTACTCACGCCCTACTGCGTCGTGTTAAAGACTTATCTGTTAATGAATTTGTTTGCTTACTCGACTTCATAACTGCTGAGTTCCAGCAATTTCTTAGAGCTATTGAACTGATCAATAATGAAGCTCTAGAAACTATGTTGGAGAAAGTGCTAGAAGCTATCACACTCAAAATTGGTCAAATCCTGCAAGCAGAACACACAGCTATTTTTTTAGTTGACTATGACAAAGGTCAACTCTGGTCAAAAGTTCCTCAAGATAATACCCAAAAATTCTTAGAAATTCGGACTCCCATCACAGTGGGTATCCCCGGTCATGTTGCCAGTACAGGTGAATATCTAAATATATCTGAAACTTATACTCATCCTTTATTTAGCCCAGAACTTGAAAAACAAATGGGCTACAAAATCCATAATATTTTATGTATGCCTGTTACCAGTAGCAAAAACCAGGTTGTAGCAGTAGTGCAACTGGCTAATAAAACCGGGAATGTTCCGTTTAATTCTGATGATGAAGAACGGTTTCGAGACTTCGCCGCTTCTATTGGTATTATTCTGGAAAGCTGCCAATCTTTTTATGTAGCCGCTCGTAATCAAAGAGGCGCAACGGCTTTATTGCGGGCAACTCAGACACTGGGGCAAAGTCTGGATTTAGAAGCAACTTTGCAGATAGTCATGGAGCAAGCTCGAATTTTAATGCAAGCAGACCGCAGCACACTGTTTTTGTATCGTAAAGAGATGAGCGAACTCTGGACGAAAGTTGCTGCGGCGGCGGATGGCACAAAGTTGATAGAAATCCGCATTCCTGCTAACCGTGGCATTGCTGGCTATGTGGCTTCTACTGGTGAAGCCTTAAATATTTCCGATGCCTATAAAGATCCCCGATTTGACCCGACTACAGATAGAAAAACTGGCTATGTAACTCGCAATATTCTGTGTTTGCCAGTATTTAATTCGGCAAATGAATTAATTGGTGTTACACAATTAATTAATAAGCAACAAAGCAGTTTTACCGCTTCTGATGAAGAGTTTATGCGGGCTTTTAATATTCAGGCAGGAGTTGCTTTAGAAAATGCTCGCCTATTTGAAAATGTGCTGTTAGAAAAACAGTATCAAAAAGATATTTTACAAAGTCTATCAGATGCAGTGATTTCTACGGATATGGCAGGACGCATCGTTACGATAAATGATGCGGCGCTAGAGTTGCTAGGCTGTCCTATAAAAAATGCTAATAGTAAGAACAACAAGCTTTTGTGGGAACAAAATTTGATTGGTCGCCTAGTTTGGGAAGTTGTGCCAATTGAAAATCTCCAAATGCGGCTAGAAGATAGTTTAAAAACTGGAGCTAAACATTATGTGCCAGAGCAAAGTTTGATAGTAGGAATTTTTCAAGTTAAGAGTGAGGAGTTAGAAGTTAAAAGTGAGACTCAAGAATCAAAATCCAGCAGTTTGGATTCAATTTTAGCAGTCCGCGATCGCACTAACCCCGATGTTTTCATTCCCTGGAATTTACCCCTGACTTCCCAATCTGAGTTTCTTACTGCTGATGAGGTGCAAAAATTAGAACGCAGCACGAATCTAACTGTTAATCCCTTAACTAACCCAGAAGGCGGTGTGCGGGGTGGTTTGGTGGTGTTGGAAGACATCAGCCAGGAAAAACGGATGAAAACTACCATGTCCCGCTACTTAACGCCCCATGTAGCCGAGCAAGTTATGGCTTTGGGGGAAGATGCTTTAATGGTGGGTGAGCGCAAGGAAGTAACCATATTGTTTTCTGATATCCGAGGCTACACCACACTTACAGAAAATCTCGGTGCAGCCGAAGTGGTGTTGCTGCTCAATCAGTATTTTGAAACTATGGTAGAGGCGGTTTTTAACCACGAAGGCACTCTCGATAAATTTATTGGTGATGCCTTAATGGCAGTATTTGGTGCGCCGTTACCATTGACAGAAAATCATGCTTGGAGGGCTGTGCAGTCAGCATTAGATATGCGACAACGGTTAGAGGAATTTAACCGACGGCGAATTATCCAGGCGCAGCCACAAATCCATATTGGCATTGGGATTAGTTCTGGGGATGTGGTTTCGGGTAATATTGGTTCCCGCAAACGGATGGATTACACCGTAATTGGAGATGGCGTAAATTTGAGTTCGCGTTTGGAAGCTGTAACTAAGGATTATGGTTGTGATATACTTTTGAGCGAATTTACTTATCAGCTTTGCAGCGATCGCATTTGGGTGCGCCAGTTAGATAAAATCCGAGTCAAAGGGAAACACCAGGCAGTTAATATCTACGAGTTAATTGGCGATCGCAGCACCCCTCTAAATGCCAACACTCAAGAGTTTTTATTCCAATATCATACTGGACGAGCGGCTTATTTATCGCGCAACTTCTCCCACGCGATCGCCTGTTTTGAAGCCGCCAAATGCATCCAACCCCAAGACCAAGCTGTTGATATCCATCTAGAACGTGCCCGTAATTATCAACAAGCGCCGCCCTCAGAATCCTGGGATGGTGTTTGGACAATGCTTACCAAGTAGTCATGGGGCATTATTGGGCAATAGTTATTCTTCTCCTGCCTCCCCTGCTCCCCCTGCTCCCTCATCTCCCTCATCCCCCTCATCCCCTTCAACCTTCAACCTCTCCTTGGTCATCCTGAAACGGATCTTCGCCAATTCTTAGCTCTTTTTTTGAGCGTTTCAATTGTTTCCATAAATCCTTGATTTGTTCGTAAGCTTGACCTGGAGGCAGTTTTCCACCTGTTTCTAAGTTGCAAATGTAACTTACTCGTTGGGCAAATTCTTGTAGATTTGCATTAAAAACCAAGTTTTCTGGCTTTACCTGACCGTAGTAGCGGCCGCGAGGGTAAAGAAAATCATCCTTGTTCACTATTTTGTTCTCCAATTTATTCAACTCCCCTTGTGTTTGAATCTTTAAAGCTGAATCATTAGCTACCACTATCTTAACTATCGTCAGACTGCGGTAACTCCAACCATCGAACTCCTTTTCCAATTAATGATGCGGGAATTGGTTGATTTGGATTTTGAGACTAGAAAATAAAGCTTGAAACACTTTTACAGTAAAATTTACAAAAAAAGTTTCTGCTAAAGTGACTAAAGAGAATATTTTACTTACCTCCCAGTCGTCAATTTATCTCATCTTAATTTATGAATTTCTGACTGTAATTAACTTCAGTTTAAACCCTGAGTCGCAGGTAAATAAAAATACTTTTAATTTATATTAATTACAGATTTTTGTTGGTAAAAGTACTTAGGCAATTATACTATCGTTAAAGCAAATTGTCGTCTGTTAAAAGTTAGAGATTCAGTTGTGAATCTTTAGCAACTTTCTACTGGGCCGTGACTAAAACAGCCAAAGGAGAAGCAGAGCAGAGCAAGAAGATTTTTCTCTGTGCCCATCTGCCTTCTTCCCGCGTTACGGGTTCCTGCCATAGACCTCTGCACAATTAATCGTGTCCTTGCGCCCTCCTAAATAATCACCAATGGCTAATAGTTAATAACTAAAGATAAAATGGTGAAGCCTCAAAGGACAACTTTTGTCCATCGCCTAGAACTTTACCTGCCACCATGTCTGTTAATTCCAAGTTATACGAAGGCAAAGCCAAAATTCTCTACACAACAGACGATCCGGAAGTCTTGTTGGCCGATTTCAAAGACGACGCCACGGCGTTTAACGCCCAAAAACGTGGCAGTATCCAAGAGAAGGGAAAAATTAATTGTAGCATTTCCAGCCAGCTTTTTAAACAGTTGGAGGCAAATGGTATAAAGACTCACTTTATCGACAGCCCTACCCCGAATCAGATGCGGGTGAAGGCAGTAAAGATTTTACCCTTAGAAGTAGTTATCAGAAATATTGCTGCTGGCAGTTTGTGTCAGCAAACAGGCTTACCAGTGGGTACAATTCTAAAACAGCCAATGGTAGAGTTTTATTACAAAAACGATCAGTTAGGAGATCCTTTGCTGACACGCGATCGCCTGTACCTGCTAGAACTAGCGACTGCGGAACAAGTAGACGCAATTACACATCTAGCATTGCAAATCAATGAATTTCTCAAGAATTTTTGGCAACGATGCGGCATTACCCTAGTAGACTTCAAACTAGAGTTTGGTTTGGACTCACAGCAGCAGTTGCTCTTGGCAGATGAAATTAGCCCCGACACCTGCCGTTTATGGGATACCGCAGAACAGGACTCAAACCGCCGGGTAATGGACAAAGACCGCTTTCGCCGCGACTTAGGAAATGTAGAGGATGCCTACCAGGAGGTTTTACAAAGAGTGCTAAAAGCAGTAGAGAGTAATAATTAAGTGGATAAAAATCAATTAAACTCGTGTGGATTGTCCAAAGTCCAATTGTCAGTTGTCCTTTGTTATTCACCAACGGCTAATGACTAATGACTAATGACTATTTGTGATGGTGTGTGTGGTCGTGAAGAGGAATTATAAGTAAAATGCGTTTATCTCCCATGTTGCTGGCAGCAGTAGCAATTACAGTGCCTTTGGGCGGTTCATTGAGTGCAAATGCAGAAACCGCCAACAGTTCAAAACAGACAACAGAAGTTTTGACACTAGAAACAAATCAGCAGCCAGAAAAGAATACAGATCAGGTTGATAGTAAAAGTTTAGAATCTCGACCTAACCCCACAAGGGTGATGGAGGCGGATAAATCCCACATTGTCGCAGTTTACCCTGTCAATCTAAAAGCGATGCCTGCGGCGGGCTACGCCTACGCAACCCCAAAGGTAATCGTGCCAACCTCCACAACGCCAAAAACTGCACAAACCCCTCCAATAGATCCTAACCCTACTCAACAGCCGTCTCCCGCTCCAGACATTCCACCGCCAGAAATTCAACAACCAACGTCTTCTCCAACTCCTGAGACTATTCCAGTCCCAGAAAATGTCAACCCACCGACAACACAGCCTTTATTACCCACAACTCCAGAACCATCTGCCACTCCTGATCTTCCGTTCCCAGGTAGTCAACAAAGAACACCTGCCCCAAGCCCAGGTGCGACTCCCAGTCCGCAGAATGTTAACCCGCCGACAACTCCGGGAAATACTCAACCCAATACACCTGCCCCAAGCCCAGGCACTGCTCCCAGTCCGCAGAATGTTAACCCGCCGACAACTCCAGAAAATGCTCAACCCAATACTACAGCCCCAGAAGCCAACGACCCCCGCGTATTGGTGTCGGAAGTAGTAGTTAGAGCACAGACTGGGCAACTACCAGCAGGACTGGAAGACCAAGTTTATAGAGTAATTCGTACCCAACCAGGGCGAACGACAACCCGCAGCCAACTGCAAGAAGATATTAACGCCATCTTTGGTACTGGTTTCTTCTCTAACGTGCAAGCAGCCCCAGAAGATACCCCCTTGGGAGTGCGGGTGAGCTTTGTTGTACAGCCTAACCCCGTCCTAAGCAAAGTAGAAGTGCAAGCCAATCCAGGTACTGGTGTTGCCTCAGTACTCCCAGCTAATACTGTGGATGAAGTATTTAAGGAGCAGTATGGCAAAATCCTTAACTTGCGTGACTTGCAGGAAGGCATCAAGCAGTTAAACAAGCGATATCAAGACCAAGGTTACGTACTAGCTAACGTGATTGGAGCGCCACAAGTCTCTGAAAACGGAGTTGTGACCTTGCAAGTAGCAGAAGGTGTAGTAGAGAATATTAGAGTCCGGTTTCGCAATAAAGATGGTCAGGAGACAAATGAGAAAGGACAACCAATTCGGGGACGGACGCAGGATTACATCATTACGCGAGAATTGGAGTTGAAGCCAGGACAAGTATTCAATCGCAACACAGTACAAAAAGACCTACAGCGCGTGTATGGACTAGGACTGTTTGAAGATGTCAATGTCTCCCTTGACCCTGGTACTGATCCTAGCAAGGTGGATGTAGTAGTAAATGTAGCTGAACGCAGCAGTGGTTCTATTGCGGCTGGGGCAGGCATTAGTTCTGCTAGCGGACTTTTTGGAACAGTTAGCTATCAACAGCAAAACCTGAACGGTAGGAACCAAAAACTGGGAGCAGAAGTACAGGTGGGAGAACGGGAACTGCTGTTTGACCTGCGGTTCACAGACCCCTGGATTGCCGGAGATCCCTACCGCACTTCCTACACAACCAATATTTTTCGCCGCAATTCCATTTCGTTGATCTTTGATGGCAAAGATGAAGATATTAGGACGTTTGACCCAGGTAATCCTACTAATACAGATGATCAAGATCGCCCCCGGATTCTCCGTGTAGGTGGTGGTGTTACCTTTACCCGTCCCCTTTCTGCCAATCCTTACAAAGCTTCTGTATGGACTGCCTCAGCAGGTTTACAGTATCAACGAGTTTCTGCACGCGATGCTGATGGCAATCTCAGAAAAACAGGAGCTGTATTTGATGATGATAACGGCAACCGCATCAGCGAGGAAATTCCACTAACCTTATCTAGCGCCGGTCAAGACGATTTACTACTGTTGCAATTGGGAGCACAGCGTGATCTCCGCAATAACCCATTGCAACCCACTAGCGGTTCTTATCTCCGCTTCGGAGTTGATCAGTCGGTTCCCATCGGGCTAGGCAACATCTTACTCACCAGATTTCGGGGAAGCTATAGCCAATATTTGCCCATCAAGCTGATTAGCCTCTCCAAAGGCGCACAAACCTTAGCATTTAATCTGCAAGCAGGAACCATCCTTGGTGACTTGCCTCCTTACGAAGCTTTTACCCTTGGAGGTAGCAACTCCGTCCGGGGTTATGAAGAAGGAGCATTAAGCAGCGGACGCTCTTATGTGCAAGCATCAGTAGAATATCGGTTTCCAGTTTTTTCAGTAGTCAGTGGCGCACTATTTTTTGATCTTGGCAGCGATCTGGGAACTAGTACTAGGGCGGCTGAAGTTTTGAATAAAAATGGTAGTGGCTTCGGCTATGGTCTTGGCGTTCGCGTCCAGTCTCCACTGGGGCCAATTCGGATTGACTTCGGTATCAACGATGACGGTGATAACCGAATTAATTTCGGTATTGGCGAAAGGTTTTAATTTGTCATTAGTCATTAGTCATTGGTCATTGGTAAATAACAAAGGACTAATGACAACTCTCTTTTCCTAATTAGCTTGCTAAATTTGACATTTACCTGAATACTGTTCCGATAAAGGAATTAATTACATTTTTAGGGGAATATCAGGGATTTTACCAAAACAGACGATGAACAATACTAAAGGAAATATACTGTCTTTTAGGCTATGCAACAGCACACTCTAGCTGGGGAAATCACCCAAATAGGGGTGGGATTGCATAGCGGTGTTAGTACCCAGGTGCGGATACTACCAGCTGAGGCGGGAAGTGGACGCTACTTTGTACGGGTAGATTTACTGGATTTGCCGATCATTCCAGCCCAAGTTGCGGCAGTTAGTCACACTGTTCTCTCAACTCAGTTGGGCAAGGATGAGGTATCCGTTCGCACGGTAGAACATTTGTTGGCTGCGCTTTCGGGTATGGGCGTGGATAATGCCCGGATTGAAATTGATGGTCCAGAAGTTCCACTTTTAGATGGTTCAGCAAGTGTATGGACAGCCAACATTGCCCAAGTTGGCTTAGTATCACAACCCGTTAACAACCAAGTTCCCAAGGCTATTACAGAACCAATATGGGTCTATCAAGGCGATGCCTTTGTATGTGCCCTCCCAGCACCAGAAACCCGCTTTAGTTACGGTATCGATTTTGACCTATCCGCCATTGGTAATCAATGGCACAGTTGGTCACTAACCACTGAACTAGAAAAAGCTTCTGCTAGCTTTGCTGCGGAAATTGCTCCCGCTCGGACTTTTGGGTTACTCCATCAAATTGAACACTTACAAAAAACAGGGTTAATTAAAGGTGGCAGTTTGGATAATGCACTCGTTTGTGGGCCAGAAGGGTGGCTAAATCCACCATTAAGATTTGCAAATGAGCCAGTCCGTCATAAAATCCTGGATTTAGTAGGAGATTTAAGTTTACTAGGAACTTTTCCTATTGCTCATTTCTTAGCGTATAAAGCCAGCCACAATTTACACATTCAACTGGCTCAGAAAATTTTAGATTTTGGATTTTAAATTTTAGATTTGATTTAAAGTTTACAATCCAAGATTATTAAGGCTTTCGATATACGCCTGCCTACTCAATTTTCAGATAAAAAATTAACCACACGGCCAATGTCAATCCTCACTGAAGTGAATATCATTACACCTACATCTACCGAATCAGAAGCTATAAATGAGACTACAATCATATCTGAGATTAAAACAACCTTTACATCTGAAGAAATTCAGAAATTGCTACCCCACCGTTACCCATTTTTACTTGTAGACAAAATAATTGACTACGTTCCAGGTAAAAAAGCTGTTGGTGTTAAAAATGTCACTATCAACGAACCCCATTTTCCAGGACATTTCCCAGGACGTCCACTGATGCCAGGGGTGCTAATTGTCGAAGCAATGGCACAAGTTGGGGGCATTGTTTTAACTCAAATGTCTTCGGTAGAAGGCGCACTGTTCGTCTTCGCTGGTATCGATAAAGTCCGTTTTCGCCGCCAGGTTGTACCGGGGGATCAACTAGTAATGACGGTGGAACTGTTATGGGTAAAACAACGTCGTTTCGGTAAGATGCAAGGTCGTGCCGAAGTTGACGGTCAACTTGCTTGTGAAGGGGAATTAATGTTTTCTCTAGTTAATTAAAAGTTTGCTTTCGTGGTATTGGCATAGCCGTGAAATGCCCTTACTGAATCCTGAAAAAGGATCGCAGTTAAAAAAATCCACAACAGCATCTGAATAATTTATTGATTTTCGACGCCCTCTTTACGAGACGCACTCACGAACACACTTAACTTGCTTTGCCCGACACTTTCGTTCACTGAAATACTTAACGCTCAACAATGCCAGTCGCCTCAAATGGGATGGCAGTCAGTATAACTCTCTTAACCAGGGTAACGCACTGCTTTAAAAACCCCACCCGGCGCTGGCTTATCAAGACAGTTCTGGAGATTCACCCTTGAAAACGCTAATTCATCCAACTGCTGTAATTCATCCGAAATCGGAACTCCACCATACAGTGCAAGTCGGTGCCTATGCTGTGATTGGAGCGCATGTCAAAGTGGGCCCTGAAACAATAATCGGCGCTCATGCCGTGTTAGAGGGGCCTTGTGAAATTGGGGCGCAAAATCAGATTTTTACAGGTGCAGCCATCGGCATGGAACCCCAGGATCTCAAGTTTGTGGGAGAACCGACCTGGGTCAAAATTGGTGATAACAACTTGATTCGTGAGTACGTTACCATTAACCGCGCTACTGGTGCTGGTGAAGCAACGGTGATTGGCGATGGTAACTTACTGATGGCTTATGTTCATGTGGCTCATAACTGCGTGATTGAAGACCAGGTAGTGATTGCTAACTCTGTGGCGTTGGCAGGTCATGTCCATATAGAGTCACGCGCTAGGCTGAGTGGGGTTTTAGGTGTCCATCAATTTGTGCATATTGGTAGACAGGCAATGGTGGGAGGCATGGCACGGATTGACCGGGATGTGGCCCCATATATGCTAGTGGAGGGAAATCCGGCGCGGGTACGAACCCTCAACCTTGTCGGACTTAAACGGTCTGGTATGGACTCTACGGATTTACAAATGCTCAAAAAAGCCTTCCGCATTCTCTACCGCTCTGATTTGCCCTTTAAGGATGCTTTAGAAGAGTTGGAACTGTTAGAAAATAGCGAACATTTGCAGCATTTGCGACGTTTTCTGCTACTTTCTCAGATGCCAGGAAGGCGTGGTTTGATTCCCGGTAGGGGGAGAAAAGGCGTGAGTGATGAATCGTGAATTATAAGTTAGGAGTTAGGAGTTAGGAGTTATGAGTTGATGACTCAAATTTTTAACTTCTCACTCCTAACTATTTAAGTTATGAGTTATAAGTTGATGACTCAAATTTTTAACTCCTCACTCCTAACTATTTATTTCCTAACTCCTAACTTTAATTATCAAATGCGGATATTTATCAGCACTGGCGAAGTATCAGGCGATTTACAAGGGTCGCTGCTCATTACAGCGCTGAAGCGTCAAGCTGTGGCGATTGGGTTGGAATTAGAGATTGTGGCACTAGGTGGCGAAAAAATGGTGGAGGCTGGGGCAATTCTGTTGGGAAATACCAGTAGTATTGGCTCAATGGGTATTTTAGAAGGGTTGCCTTATCTTTTACCGACTCTCCAGGTGCAACGTCAGGCGATCGCTTTCTTAAAACGAAATCCACCGGATTTAGTGGTGCTGATCGATTATATGACTCCCAATCTGGAAATTGGGACTTATATGAAACAGCAATTACCAGATGTACCTGTAGTGTATTACATTGCTCCCCAAGAGTGGGCTTGGTCAATAAGTTTCCGTAGAACTAGCCGGATTGTTGGTTTTACACATAAGCTGTTGGCAATTTTCCCACAAGAAGCCCGTTACTTTCGTGAAAAAGGGGCAAAAGTTACTTGGGTAGGGCATCCTTTGGTTGACCGAATGCAAGACGCTCCTAGTCGCCAAGCAGCCCGTGCAACACTGGGAATTGCACCAGAACAAATTGCGATCGCACTTCTCCCCGCCTCTCGCCGCCAAGAACTAAAATATCTTTTACCAATTATTTTTCAAGCCGCCCAAACGATTCAAGCTAAATTACCTGAAGTTCATTTCTGGATTCCCCTGTCGCTGGAAGTCTATAGACAGCCAATTGAGCAGGCTATTGAGCGTTACGGTTTACGGGCGACAATTATATCAGGTCAACAAATGGAAGTTTTTGCTGCTGCTGATTTAGCCATTAGTAAATCTGGTACTGTCAACCTAGAACTTGCTCTGTTAAATGTGCCGCAAGTTGTAGTTTACCGCTTAAGTTCCCTAACTGCTTGGATAGCTCGTAAAATCCTCAAAGGTTCTATAACCTTCGCATCACCACCTAATTTAGTAGTGATGAAGCCGATTGTGCCAGAATTTTTACAAGAGCAAGCCACACCAGAGAATATTATCCAAACGGCGATGGAACTGCTACTCAATCCCAGTCGCAGAGAGCAAACTTTGGCGGATTATGAAGAAATGCGGCAAAGTTTAGGAGAAGTTGGGGTTTGCGATCGCGTTGCTCAAGAAATTTTGCAAATGGTGGCGGGGAATGGGGAGTAGGGAGTGGGGAGTAGGGAAAATTTTGTATATTTGATACGTGATACCCAATCCCAATCTCTTTAGAGGTGTCATGGCTTATGAGATGAAAAAACAAAGAGCGATCGCAGTTGACTTATTCGCTGGCGCGGGGGGTATGACTCTTGGCTTTGAGCAAGCTGGCTTTGATGTGCTAGCGTCTGTGGAGATTGACCCGATTCATTGTGCAACACATGAGTTTAACTTCCCTTTTTGCTCAGTGTTATGTAAAAGTGTTGTGGATACAACCGGGGAAGAAATTAGGAATCGGTCTGAGATTGGCGATCGCGAAATTGATGTGGTAATTTGTGGCTCACCATGTCAAGGGTTTTCTCTAATTGGGAAACGGGCTATTGATGATCCCCGAAACTCTTTAGTGTTTCACTTTCATCGGCTGGTTTTTGAGCTAAAACCAAAGTTTTTTGTAATGGAAAATGTTCGGGGGATTACAGTTGGCGAACATAAACAAATCCTCCAATCCTTAATTAGCGAGTTTAGAATTCACGGCTACAAAGTAGAAGAAAATTACCAAGTTCTCAACGCTGCACATTACGGAGTACCACAATCCCGTGAGAGATTATTTCTTATAGGTGCAAGAGAGGATGTAGAGTTACCGAAATATCCTCAGCCGACTACTAAACAAGCATTACCAAATAATTTAAATTATAAAATAATATCTGATATTCCATTGAGTCCTACAGTATTGGATGCAATTGGAGATTTACCAGAAATAGAAAAATATCCAGAGTTAGTAACAAGAGATTGGGTTGTGGCAGAATACCAAAAGCCTAGTAACTATGCTCATGTACTTCGCGGTATCAAATGCCTAGACGATGATTATTCTTATAAGCGAGAATATGATTTGCGAATACTTTCTTCAAGTTTAAGAACAAAACATTCTGCGGAAACTATTCAACGTTTTCAGGATACTCAACAAGGTGAGAGAGAAAAAATTAGTCGTTTCTATAAGCTGCATCCTGCTGGTGTCTGTAATACTTTAAGAGCCGGAACAGACAAGTATAGGGGTTCTTTTACATCTCCTAGACCGATTCATCCAATTACGCCGCGCTGTATCACCGTTAGAGAAGCGGCGAGATTGCATTCTTACCCTGATTGGTTTAGATTTCATGTAACTAAATGGCACGGGTTTCGACAAGTTGGTAACTCTGTACCACCGTTACTAGCAAAGGCTGTGGCGGCAGAAATTATTCGCAATTTGAATATTTCGCCTTTTAAGCCGAGTTTGCAATACAAGTTGGGAGAAGAGAAGCTATTGCAATTTAATATGTCGCAAGCGGCACAATATTATCAGCGTGACTAGCAAGAATACACTCTGTAATATGTGCAAGGTTGGGCTAAGTAGGGCTTTAGGTGAAATCGTAGCGAATTGAGGGTTGGAATTTAAACGCAGAGGGGAGCCAGCGCGTTGTGGGGGTTCCCACGCCACTTGCTTTATGCCGGGGAACCCGTCCAGCGCAGTGGCTCCCCGTTGTAGCGACTGCCGTCGCGCAAAGTATAGCGCAGAGGAGCGCAAAGTTTGTTTGAGTCCATTTGCTAGGAACTTAGGCAAAGGTGTACTATGTCCAAGCACGGAAGAATCTACTATCTTCCCAGATATTAGCAGCCCGTTGTGCGATCGCTGTTAATTCTTCCTTTTTAAGAGGTACAAAAGCTTGCGCTATCTTGACATTTTTCTCTAATTATGCAATGGTCTCTGCGGCAATTACACAACAATGAACTCCAGGGTGAGACATTGTATAACCTAAAGCTTGCTCCATACCTGTCAACCCGCCTGGTTTAAATAGCCGACCATAAGCTGGGACTTTCATCGCAATCACACCGACATTTTTTTCTTGAGCAACTGGTAGAACCACTGGGATAAATGGACGCGGGTGGTGTTTGTCGGCGGCATTCATAGGAATCAGTGTAGTGTGGAAAGGATAGCGACGCAAGCCTTCGGCAATCACTTGAGGGTCGTGATGTCCGGTAATACCTGCAAAGCGCACCAGTTTTTGTTGTATGGCTTCTTCTAAAGCTTTAATTGCGCCTGATGGACTAAAGATGGTGTCGAGTTCTTCAGAAAAAGAGACATGATGCATCTGCCACAAATCGAGATAATCTGTATTGAGACGTTTAAGCGATCGCTCCAATTCTCGCCATGCACCATCCCGATCTCTTTGATCAGTCTTGCTTGTTAAACTCCTTTGTTAACGATCGCCTGCTTTTAGTCTAAACTCCAGTTCTAGAGATCGCTTCCTCTGACCTTCGGTTTAACGTAAGTTCGATGAACCTATCTCTGACTTGAACTTTTTAGGTTCTGTCTTGGAGTGGGCGAGAATTTTGGAGACACGCTACCCGATGCCTGCGACGGGCTACGCCTACGCACTATGTTTTGAGATGAAATTCCCTTCAATTTGCCCCGTTTTACCAAAGCTTGATGAATCATCGCCGCCACTTCAGCCCTAGTAGCTACTTTATTGGGAGCAAGAATTTGTGGATTTGGATAGTTAACTACCAGACCATTGGCTGTAGCAGCAGCTATTTTGCTATTAGCATAGGTTGGAATATTTTTAGCATCTTTATAGACACTTAAAATCTGATTTTGCGAAGTGGGTGCTTTCAAATTCAATCCACTAACAAGGGCAACTAAAACTTGCACTCGCGTAATATTTTGTTGTGGTTTGAAGGTTTTTTTCGGGTAGCCTTTGAGAAATCCGGCAGTGATGGCTTGGTCAATTGCTGAAGTAGCCCAAAATTTTGCTGGTATATCTTGAAATGCGATCGCAGTCTTAGAGGGTTCTTGCTCAAAGGCTTTTTGCAGGATAGCAGCAAATTCAGCGCGGTTTACAGGCTGATTTGGTCTAAAAGAATAATCAGGAAACCCCTTGAGAATACCACGGGAAGAAAGAACATCTATAAAACGCCGACCCCAAAAGTTATTGGGCACATCATTAAATGCAATTGGTGGCGGAATAATAGATTTTTGTTTTGCCGGAGTTACTAAAGGCAAAGCTGATAATGTAATTGATGACTCAAGCCCTGTTGAAGAGGATACAGGTGTCTGTGGTTGTGGGGATTGAGTTGGAATTACCTGAGCAGATGGTAACACTGCGCGAGAAGAAGTTGCACTGTTAGTTGGGAATGCAGGTGTCTTGGGTTCAACAACAGCCTCTGGTGGAGATGACGGCAAAACGTTGTTTGGGGCTACATTTGGTTCTACCTTGGGAGTAGGGAAGGGCAATACTTGATTTGGTTGAACACTTCTAGAGGGAGTAGACGAAGGCGACAGTAACCCGTTTAAATTCCAACTAGAATCCCTGCGGGACAATGACCAAAAAAGAATCGCTCCAATAGTGGCGAAGGCAACCAGTATGGCTATAAATTCATCAAAGCCAAGAGCAGTTTTTTGGGATGACTCCGGTTCAGAAGGAGGTCTATTTGTCATCGTGATTACCCTGGTAGGAGTAAAATTTGTGTCTAAACAAATTAAGCCACAGATGACTCTTTTACACCACCCCTTTTTAATTCGTAATTCGTAATTCGTAATTCGTAATTCGGAGCAAAATATTAGGGTTCTGGTTCAACGCCGAGCGATGTCTAACGACAAGCTGCTTTGCGTCTACGCAATTGGGCAGCTAGCTAGGCTATCGGCTCTTTGAAGTTCTTGTTCAGCCCTTTCATCGCCACTCAACAACAAATTACCTTGTAAATCCCACGAAGGTACCATCAGACTCTGGAAGCTGGGTATGGTCAGGGAAAGGAGTGAGGGCGGTGGATGGATTGGTTGCAGAGGTCATAATGCTACTTTTGCACTTTTTGTAAAGGTTGTTTTTACTGTAGCTTGCGATGAGTCGCAAAGGCGCACTGGCTTAAGATGGACTTCCGCCTTGCGGTAGATACCCAAACCGAAATCGGATTTAGAGGGTGACAAAATGTAAAATATTAACTTATCGTTTACCTAATATTTCTAAAAATCAGGGTGTATAGTGCCAGAAGAATTCAGTTGCCAAATCTCAACGCCATTTGTGTCTCTTGGTAGCGATCGCGATCTCGATTTAAATTCAACCCTTCAAGAACTACCAATGTACAACTTCCCAGTGGAAATCAATCACACTGGTATGGAAGTAGCTAGTTTTTTGGAAAAATACCCGCAGCTACCAGGAGTAATTTTGGTAGAACAGGGAAAGTTTTTTGGGATGATTTCGCGGCGGCGACTGCTGGAATTTTTGATTCGCCCATTCGGACAAGAGTTATTTGTTCAGCAACCATTAGCCGTTCTCTACAGCTATGCGCGGATACCGATGTTGCTGCTTGCTGATACAGCATCGATTTTAACTGCGATGCAACTTAGCTTAAAGCGATCGCCAGAATTATTAGCAGAACCAATTGTAGTAGAAACAGAATCTGGTGCTTATAGATTGTTAGATGTCCAAGAATTGAATATTATTTCTTGGCAAATTCGAGGAATTGACAATCTGGTACGATATGAACGCAGCCAAGCCCAAATGATTCAAAATGATAAAATGGCAAATTTGGGACGTTTGGTAGACGGTGTAGCGCACGAAATTTTAGACCCAGTAGGTTTTATTTGGGGTAATATAACTTACGTTTCAAGCTACAGCCAAGATTTGCTCAAGCTGATAGCTGCTTATGAAAAAGAGTTACCATCAGTTTCTCAAGCAATTAATGATATTAAAGAAGAGATTGAATTTGATTTTTTAGAACAAGATTTGTCGCGTTCGCTTGCTAGTATCCGCAATGGAGCGGAAAGATTAAAAAAACTTGTCACCAGTTTACAAAACTTCTGTCATATCGATGAACTTTATCCCAAGCCAGTGGATTTACACGCTTGTATAGATAGTATTATTTTATTAATTAATAGCCGTCTTCAAGGAGAAATTGAAATTGTAAAATATTACGGGCAATTACCCCCAGTGTATTGCTTTATGGGGCAATTAAACCAGGTTTTGATGAATATTTTTAGCGAAGTTGTGGATACTTTACTCAATGAAGCAGTGCGACAGCAGTTAAATCGAGAAGATATAAAAGCTGTTCAAAAACCCCGAATTGAGATTACTACAGAAGTAATTTCTCAGGAAGCAAGCAGCCCAAATGCACCAGATTCTCGCTGGATATTAATTCGCATTTCTGACAATGGCCCTGGAATGTCTCAAGAATTGCAACAGCAAATTATAGAATCCTTTTCTCTTGAAACAAAGAATAGTAAAAATACTAGTTTAGCAGTAAGTTATCGAATTATAACAGTCAGACATGGTGGTAAATTAAGTTTTCATTCACAGGCTGGTATAGGTACAAAATTTGAAATCTTATTGCCTTTAGTTTGATTAGACCTGTCTTGAAAATAGGGAGTAGGGAGTAGGAACAAGAAATTTTCATTGCTCCTTGTGAGTGCAACTCATGGAGTCTTTTGCAAAAGTCAGCCCCAACTCTTGGAGACGCTGTGTTTAGATTCCGCTCAACATAAATTCGCGTTCGGGGAAGTCAAAAAGCTTTAATTTTGGGCTTTCTGCCTGTAATGAAATAGTAGGTTTATTTATGGCGTGCTGTACTAGTTCTTTTGAAGATTGTAATATTTGGCTGGTAAAATCTACCAGTGCAGTTAACTAACGTTTTGTTGTTTTACCAGAAGTGCTATATTGGCTCTTGACCCCGACCGAGTACAAACTATGTATAAGCCCACAGAACAGCAAAGTCGAGGTGTTGTACTTAGTACTACAGGACAGGCAAGGGGAGTGGGCAGATGAACAAAAATACTGGGCAAAGTGGTGTTTTTTCTTTGTTTAAAGGCATACCCTTACGTCGCATTTTGGTAGCCTTGTTTCTGCTGCAAATCTTGCTAACTGTAGGATTAACTGGATATTTATCGATTCACAATGGGCAAAAGGCAGTCAATGAGGTAGCTAGCGAATTGCGTTATGAAGTCGCTAATGGAGTAGAGCAGAAGTTACAGACTTATTTCTCAACTTTGCGTCAAGAACTGCGCGGTAATCAAAATATCATTGACATCGGGTTGCTGAAGATGGAAAATTTGGCAACCTGGGAGTCATACTTAATAAAGCAGTTAGAGATTTTTCCTGATGCCATCGCTTTGACGGCAAGCAATGAACAGCAAGAACACTTAGCGGTGGAAAAGCTCAACGATCGCCAATTTTTACTCAGAAAAGCCGACAAGTCAACTGGGTACGACCTCTACACTTACAAGATTGACTCTCTTGGTCAACGTACCCAACTTCCAGAGGTGATCAAAAACTATGATGCGCGATCGCGTCCTGATTATCAAGCAGCAGTTACCGCCAAAAAATTCAGCTTTAGTCAGATTTTTACACCCCTCACCGAACCAACACTTCTCATTAGCGCATCTCAACCTATATATAATTCCCAAGGTCAGTTACTCGGTGTCAACAGCGCTCTAACTCATATATCAGAAATTGGAGATTTGCTGCAAAATATTAAAGTTGGCAAGTCTGGACAAGTTTTTATTATCGAGCGATCGGGGCTATTAGTCGCAAGTTCCACAACCAAAGAACCATTCCGCTTACAAAATGGTAAACCCATTAGGTTGCCAGCTTCCCAGAGCGGGAATTCTTTGACTCAAGCAAGCACTAAATATTTAGCAACTAAATTTAGTAATTTTGACCAGATTCAAAGTTTACAGCAACTAGATTTTTCCTTTGACGGCAAACGACAATTTTTAGAAATTAGACCTTTAGAGGATGAACTAAATGTCAATTGGTTAATAGTAGTGGCTGTTCCAGAAGCAGACTTTATGGGACAAATTGAGCGCAACACTCAAACCACAATTTTTCTCTGTCTGGGAGCATTAGGATTAGCTACTTTACTGGGAATTATCACCGCCCGTTGGATAACTCAGCCAATTTTGGACTTCAGCATGGCGACAAAAGATTTAGCAGATTTGACTAATGGCAAAGACTCAATGGTAATAGTACAGGGTATTAAAGAACTAGAGGTGCTGGGTGCATCTTTTAACGAGATGATGCAGCAGTTACGGAAAACCTTTACTGCACAGATAACCAAAAATGAAGAGTTAGAATTGCAAGTTAAGCAGCGAACTCAAGAATTACAGCAAGAGATTCAAGTACGGATTAACAGTGAGCAAAAACTGGAAAAGCATCATCAGGTGTTGGCAGAACTGGCAAATCACAGAGCGATTTCAGAAGGAAAGCTGGAAACGGCATTCAAAGTTATTACCGAGAAAGCAGCAAATGCTTTAGAAATAGAACGAGTCAGTGTGTGGTTATTCAATGGCGACCGCACCAAACTACAATGTATAAGTCTCTATGAACGTAGCAATCAGAGACATTCGGCAGGTTTAGAACGCAACTTTGCAGATTATCCCATCTACTTTAAATCCCTGACATCTGCGCGGATTATTGCCGTCAGCGACACTCGCAACGATTTACGGATACAAGAATTATGCGATGAATTGCTAGAAACAAATAATATTGTATCCCTAATTAATACTTCCATTTGGGTTGGGGGCGAAGTAGTGGGAACAATATTGTATGAGCAGGTTGATATTCCCCGGATATGGGAACTGAGTGAGCAAAACTTTGTTAGCTCAATAGCAGAATTTGTTACCCTGACTTTAGAAGTATGCGAGCGCAAACGGGCAGAATCCGCTCTACGTGAGGCTAAAAAAGCTGGCGAAATCGCAAATCGTGCCAAAAGCACCTTTTTAGGAAACATCAGCCATCAACTGAGGACTCCCTTAACCTCCATTCTAGGAATCACAGAAGCACTCCAAAATAAAGTGTACGGCCCCGTGAATGAAGAACAGCGCCAGTCTTTAAATACTCTCGAATCCAACGGTAAGAATTTACTAGAATTGATTAACCAGATCCTTGAGCTTACCGATATCGAATCCAGCAAGATAGAACTGCAACTAGCTGCTACTTCGATTCAAGGATTATGTGACTCTAGCTTGAGTTTTGTTAAACATTTAGCGTTCGAGAAAAATATCTATCTGAGTGTACAAATACCTGAAGAACTCGAACCCATCGAAGTCGATGAAAGCCGCATCCGGCAAGTATTTATCAACCTGTTGACTAACGCTATCAAGTTTACTAAAGAAGGAGGCAAAGTTTGGATTGAAGTCCAGCCAAATTCCACAAATGAATATATCTTTTTCAGCGTGGTAGATACGGGTATTGGTATGCTTTCCGATGACCTTTTCCAATTATTTAAACCTTTTGTGCAAGTTGAAAATTCCGCTAACCGTGATGCTAGAGGTACTGGTTTAGGATTAGTAATGGTGCAAAGAATTGTCGAGTTGCATGGTGGTACTGTCCATGCTGAAAGCCAGTTAGGTAAAGGTAGTCGTTTTACAGTCAAACTTCCGTGGAAAAAAGCGGGATAACGTTTTGGGGATAGAATATCGCGACAGCTTACAAAGGCGATCGCTTTTCTAGGGTTGTAGACAATGAAGTGCGTTCGTCGTTCGCGGAGCGTCTCCGTCAGGAGAAGACGTTGCCGAAGGCATCGCTAATCCCAAAACTGAAGAGGTACAGAAGTAGCTTTTCCCACAGTAAGATAAAAAAACAGCTCAAAGACTAAATTAGTATTTTAATACTAAAATTACTAGATTAAACGTTGAAACTATTGGTACATGGTATGTCGCTCAATCCCAATCTGGATGAAATCCAGTTGACCAAAGACGATTACGAACGCTTCTCCCGGCACCTGATTTTGCCGGAAGTAGGACTAGAAGGACAAAAGCGCCTGAAAGCTGCCAGCGTCCAGTGTATCGGTACAGGTGGACTAGGTGCACCACTACTTTTATATCTGGCGGCGGCGGGTATTGGACGTATCGGGATTGTCGATTTCGATGTTGTCGATACTTCCAACTTACAACGCCAAGTCATCCACGGTACATCCTGGGTAGGTAAACCTAAGATTGAATCGGCAAAAAACCGCATTCACGAGATTAACCCCTATTGTCAGGTTGATTTATACGAAACTCGCCTAACTTCTGAAAACGCCCTAGAAATCCTTGAACCTTACGATATCGTCGTGGATGGTACTGATAACTTCCCCACTAGATATCTAGTTAACGACGCTTGCGTATTGCTGAATAAGCCTAACGTCTACGGTTCAATTTTACGCTTTGAAGGGCAAGCTACTGTATTTAACTACCAAGGTGGGCCAAATTATCGTGACCTTTTCCCAGAACCACCACCACCAGGGATGGTTCCCTCTTGTGCAGAAGGTGGGGTCTTGGGAATTTTACCAGGAATTATTGGTTTAATTCAAGCAACGGAAACTGTCAAAATCATTCTGGGACAAGGTAATACCTTAAGTGGACGATTGCTGCTATACAACGCCTTAGATATGAAATTCCGGGAATTGAAGCTGCGTCCTAACCCAATTCGCCCTGTAATTGAAAAACTGATAGACTACGAACAATTCTGCGGAATTCCACAAGCTAAGGCAGAGGAGGCTAAACAGCAGATGGAAATGCAAGAAATGACCGTTAAGGATTTGAAGGAGTTACTTGATAGTGGTGCGAAGGATTTTGTACTGCTAGATGTCCGCAACCCCAATGAGTATGACATTGCTAAAATTCCTGGTTCAGTGTTAGTGCCTTTACCAGACATTGAAAATGGCAATGGCGTTGCCAAGGTGAAGGAAATATTAAACGGTCACCGCTTAATTGCTCATTGTAAGATGGGCGGGCGATCGGCAAAAGCCCTCGGTATTCTCAAAGAAGCCGGGATTGTTGGGACGAATGTCAAAGGCGGAATTACTGCTTGGAGTCGAGAAATTGATCCTTCTGTTCCAGAGTATTAAAAACGCACCGCTTTCTTTTGAGTGGCATTTTTGAAACGCTTTAGGTACGCAATCGCATTAGCGTTCGCGCAGCGTCTCGCAGAGAAGGAACGCAGAGAATAACTTTGCGTTCCTTTGCGTTTATAATTATGGCGTTCTAAGATGCAACAGAATCAGCAGTTGTCTTAGCTAGGGGTTTAATTTGACCTAGCAGACTGTGCAGTTTTTCGCCTTCAATGACCTCTGTTTCTAAGAGTTGAGTAGCGATCGCTTCTAGCAAATCTCGATTCTGTCTAAGAATCTCTAGGGCTTGCTCATGGGCTGTTTCCACGATTTCCTTGACTTCGTTATCAATGGCTTTTGATGTGTCTTCACTCACCGCCCGCCGAGGATTACCCCCACCATTACCCAAAAACATCGATTGTTGTCCTTGTTGGTAAGCCAGTGGCCCTAAGACTTTGCTCATACCATAAGCTGTTACCATCCGTTCTGCCAAATCAGTTGCTCGTTGCAAATCGTTGGAAGCACCGGTTGTAATACTGTTAAACACAACCTCTTCGGCGGAACGTCCACCTAATAGAGTTGCAATCTGACCCCGCAGTTCCTCTTCATTCATCAAAAAGCGGTCTTCAGTTGGTAATTGCAGAGTGTAACCCAAAGCTGCCATTCCACGAGGAATAATTGAAATCTTTTCTACGCGACCGTTTCCTGTTGTTAGCGCCCCGACCATTGCGTGACCGACTTCATGGTATGCAACAATCTTTTTCTCAGTCTCGTTCATCACTCGGCTCTTTTTCTCTAAACCGGCGACTACCCGCTCAATTGCTTCAGCAAAGTCTTCTTGAGCAACCCTTTCCCGCATATTACGGGCTGCTAATAATGCCGCTTCATTTACCAAGTTTGCCAAATCTGCACCAGCAAAACCAGGGGTACGAGTAGCGATCGCTCTTAAATCTACATCATCTCCTAATTTTACCTTTTGAGCGTGAATCTTGAGAATTGCTTCCCGACCAGATAAATCGGGACGGTCTACCAACACCTGGCGGTCAAAGCGGCCTGGACGCAGCAATGCAGAGTCAAGGCTTTCCGGGCGGTTGGTAGCTGCTAGTACAATCACTGTTGCATCCCCAGCCGCAAACCCATCCATCTCAGTTAGTAACTGGTTGAGGGTCTGTTCTCGCTCATCGTTACCACCGTAGAAGCCGTTACTGCTACGAGACTTACCGATCGCATCCAATTCATCAATGAATACAATACAAGGAGCCTGTTTCTTTGCTTGCTCAAACAAATCCCGCACTCTGGAAGAACCTACACCGACAAACAATTCTACAAACTCCGAACCAGAGATACTGAAGAATGGAACTCCTGCTTCTCCTGCTACGGCTTTCGCTAAAAGTGTCTTACCAGTACCCGGAGGCCCAACTAACAACACACCTTTGGGAATCCTAGCGCCAATTTGCGTAAATCGTGCCGGAGTCTTGAGGAAATCGACAATTTCCACTAACTCAGTTTTTGCTTCTTCTACCCCAGCTACGTCTGCAAAGGTGATTTTAGCTGATTCGCCTTCAACGTAAACTTTAGCTTTGCTCTTACCAATAGAAAGCGCACCTTGGGGGCCACCGCCAGCACCACGGGCGAGAAAGAACTGCCAAATACCAATAAAAATCAGTGGTGGAATCACCCAACTTAAGAGGGTTGTAAACCAAGTATTTTTCGGTGGAGGTGTAGCAGCGAATTCAACTCCCTTTTGTTCTAGCAGTTTGGGTAACTCTAAATCAAAGATTGGTGTAGTTGCAAACACCTGGGGCGGCTCGGCATTTTCTGTTTTTAGTTGGTAGATAATCTGGTTTTGACCAACCGAAACGCGGCTAACTTCCCCTTCTTGTACTTGATGAATAAACAAGCTATAGGGAACACCAGTCGGGCCAGAGGCAAATAAACCAGGCAAGAATAAATTTAAGAGCAAAAATAGCCCTGATACTGCCAGTAATATATTAGCAATGATCCGAAACCGAGGTGACTTAGGCTGTTCTTTAATTGGCATTGATGTTACTAATCCTTAAAATGAAACCCGTTGAAAATGTGACTTTCACAGAAAGTCCGTTATTTACCATTCAAATAGTTGAAGCAGCAGCTTATACTGTTTCCAACCAATCAAAAATTTGGGCTAACTGATCCAGTGTTACCAGTCCATACTGCCAGAGGGTCATAGCCAGAAAGTTGGGGGTCTGCTCACAATGTCGCAAAGCAAGAGAAATTGCTCCACCAGGAATACCCAACTCTTCTTTTAAAAAATGCACCAATTGATCTGTAGCTTTCATAGGAATGTTAAATAAGCCTTATTTCTGAGAGAGCTTAACCTGTGTGATGTAATGTACAGGCTTGTTCAATTTGTTTTTATCGTTAACAATACTACCGCTTCTCATAATTTCTCTCCTCTAGCAATGGTTGCAGAATTTTTTATTTATGTAACTAAACTTAACAATTAAATTAATCTTTGGGAACTAACGAGCAAATACGGTTTACCGTACTCAAAGAGTTAATATGACTTGAAATGAGAAAACTTAAGGAACGCGGATTTAATTAAGTACAAAACCTCACCCCTAACCTTTCTTTTGAGCAACTATCATTAGTCACATCTTTCTTAACATGGGTGTAAGGCAGACTCAGAGGGAGTGACAGCAGTGAACAATGGCAACATGATTGACAAAATCAACATAAAGTGTAGAGGTGGAGAAGGAAGCGATCGCCTTTGCCAAAGTCATGTAAAGTTATTGTGGTGCGATCGCCACAACATATCACTAGTAGTCTGCCAAGGTAACTTTGCTAAGTAAAACCTCTAATTAGTAAAATAACCAAAAACGGGGTTTAACATGGCGAAAAAGTACATTGTTGACTTGGATGAAAATGAAGTTTCTCAACTGCAA
>NZ_JAIVFX010000120.1 GCF_020829625.1 Nostoc sp. XA010
CCTCTATTTCTCCTTAACCGAGCAGTATTGCCATCAATGCCTCATTGTTTATCCTTCATACCACACGCGATCGCTGCCTTTATCCTTTATTAGTATTTATGTACTATATTTAGATGCGTTTGCCCTGATCCCTTACTAATCAAGCAGGTATATATGTAAATGGGGTTGGTGGCGGTAATATAGCAGTCAATGCCAGGAATCTAGAGATATTGGGAGGAGGTGTCCTAAGTGCTGGTAGTGCTGGTAGTGCTGGTATTGGGCGAGATTCGGGGACACCGGAAACTGTTGTTGCAGGAGATATTACGCTTAATGCTACCGGATCAATCAAGGTTTCTGATGGGAGTGGTGTTTATAATATTGTTTTTATTCCTACTAATCTTGTTTTGGGGCCACTTGGTAATGGAAGCAACATTACTATCGATTCTGGTTCTTTCTCGTTACAAGATGGCGCTCAACTTCGAACTTCAACTTATGGACAAGGAAATGCGGGGAATGTGACAGTACGGGCACGAGATGCTGTAACTCTAGCAGATGCTGACATTTCCACCGCGGTGTCAGCAGGGGGTGTAGGTAAAGGTGGCAATATCGACATTAATGCTGCAAGCCTGTCGCTAATTGATGGCGCTCAATTGCTAACCATTACTCGTGAAGCATTTGCTAACCAGCTAGCAGGGCGGAGGGATGCGGGGAATGTCAATGTTAATGTTACAGGTATTGTTAATATTGCTGGTTCTTTTAGTGGGATTAGCAGCTTGGTGGAAACTGGGACAGTTGGCAATTGGGGTAACATTACTATCGATTCTGGTTCTTTCACATTGCAAGATGGAGCTAAAATTGAAGCCTCAACATTTAGACAAGGGAATGCAGGGAATGTAACAGTGCGGGCACGAGATGCTGTAACTCTAGCAGATAATGCTTCCATCCTCAGCACGATACAACCAGGAAATGTTGGTAAGGGAGGTAATATTGACATCAATGCTGCAACACTGTCAATAATTGATGGCAGTCAACTGCAAACCCTAACTCGTGAAGCATTTGCTACCCAGCCAGCAGGACAGGGCGATGCGGGGAATATCAATGTTAATGTTACTGGCATTGTTGATATTGCCGGGGAAAAAAACGGTTCTGTTAGTGGGATTCGCAGTTTCGTGAATACGGGGACTGTTGGCAATGGGGGTAACATTACTATCGATTCTGGCTCATTCTCATTACGCGATCGCGCTGAACTTGTTGCCTCAACATTTGGACAAGGGAATGCGGGGAATGTGACAGTACGGGCACGAGGTGCTGTTTCTCATGCAGATAATGCTGCCATCTTCAGCACGGTGGAACCAGGGGGTGTAGGTAAAGGTGGCAATATCGACATCAATGCTGCAACACTATCACTAATTGATGGCGCTAGACTGGAAACCATTACTCGTGAAGCATCTGCAACAGCGCCAGCAGGACGGGGAGATGCGGGGAATGTCAATATTAATGTTACTGGTAGTGTTAATATTGCTGGGGAGAAAAATGGTTTTAACAGTGGGATTCGCAGCAGTGTGTCCGCGGGGACAGTTGGCAATGGGGGTAACATTACTATCGATTCTGGTTCCTTCTCGCTACGCGATCGCGCTGTACTTACTGCCTCAACCCTTGGACAAGGGAATGCGGGGAATGTCAATGTTAATGTTACTGGCGTTGTTGATATTACTGGCGAAAAAAATGGTTTACCCAGTGGGATTAGCAGCTTAGTGGAAACTGGGACAGTTGGCAATGGAGGTAACATTACCATCAATTCTGATTCCTTCTCGTTACGTGATGGCGCTCAACTTACTGCCGAAACTCTTGGACAAGGAAATGCAGGCATAATTAAAGTTAATACTGCTGATTTTTTTACCATTTCTGGCAAGAGTTCTAATTTGAACATCAGCAGTGGCTTGTTCGTTAACTCCCAAAGTCCGACGGGTACTGCTGGAGATATTATCGTCACCTCACCTAGAGTTACTTTAGACAACAGTGGCAGACTAGACGCCGAATCTGCATCAGGTAACGGCGGTGACATCAGCCTACAAACTGATTTACTGCTTCTGCGTCGTGGCGCTCAAATTACCACCACCGCAGGCACAGCCCTAACTGGTGGAGACGGCGGTAACATCGCTATCAACGCACCGTCTGGCTTCATCGTTGCCGTGCCTGGCGAAAACAGCGATATCAGTGGCAATGCTTTTACAGGCAAAGGTGGAAGAGTTGATATTAAAGCCTTTGGCATTTATGGTATTGGGTTTCGTGAAAGTCAAACTCCCTTGAGCGACATTACTGCTAGTTCAGAATTTGGTACACAAGGCACTGTCGAACTGAATACACCTGGTATCAACCCCAACAGTGGCTTAGTCAACCTGCCAACAGTACCAGTTGATACCCAACTAGCCCAAGGTTGCTATAGTCCTGGTTACGCTCAAAACCGATTTGTGATCACTGGACGCGGCGGTTTACCACCCAATCCCAAAGACATTCTCACTCCAGATGCAACCCAAATAGGTTGGGTGCCTTTTAAACCCCACAATAACAACCGTTCCCTACCACTTGTTACTAATAAACCAACAACTAAACCAACGACCTCCACTCCTCAACGCATTGTTGAAGCCACAGGTGCAGTGCTAAACGCCAAAGGACAAATAGTCCTCACTGCTAATTCATCTAACGTTACTTCTCATACTTCCAGACAGAACCCAATTCAATGTCATGGTAGCTAAATCAGTTAATTCACGACTCGAGATTCAATTTCAATCAAACCCATCAGCTTTTCTTCAAACGTAGTCAAATACGGTCGCTTCAACTCTTCTAAGCACTTCAAAATTGCCTCTGCTGGTGCTTCTAGCTTGCCATCGTCCCGTAGCCTACGAATGCGATCGCTGATTAGCTGCATCTGCTGACATTCCGACTCCAGGTAATTCAGTGGTTTCAAGTGGTCAATTCTAACGGTGTACTGCCCATACCAGAAAAACAAAAGATTAGCTGGTAGTATTTATGTAATATACTAAAACCACATAATACCTTTATGCGAATTGAACCATACGAAGATAGCCAACTTGATACCATCAAAAGTCTTTCACTCCGCGCATGGAGTCCGGTCTTTGATTCGATTCAAAAAGCGATGGATATTGAGGTTTACCATTCATTCTACCCTGATGGCTGGCGTGTAAGCCAGCTTAATGCTGTTGAGTCCGTCTGTACTATGGCAGACATAAAAGTGTGGGTTGCCATCGACTCTAATTCAACTGTGGGCTTTGTAGCCGTGAAACTCCATTCAGAGAGTAGTATGGGAGAAATCTATATGATTGCGGTTGATCCAGATTAGGGACTTCCAGAAAATAAAATATACAGTTACTAAGAATGATAATCATTGTTAGGGGGGTGGGATAGGCTGCCAACGGCAGCCTATCCCACCCCAATTTGTAGTAAATTCAATGATGATTCGATT
>NZ_JAIVFX010000121.1 GCF_020829625.1 Nostoc sp. XA010
AATTAAATTTTTCGAGAGTGCCTTCAGGTACAAGCAACCTTTTTAGTTGTTTTTGTTCTCGTAGATTACACGCGAACAAATTATGATTTATTCCGTTATCTATTTTCCCTTAACCGAGCAGTATTGTCATTAGACCGATCTGTGCCATTTTTCCCATCGCGTAAGGAGCAAGACCACTGAGTGCATATTGTTGATAAATAGCTCTATCCGAAGTCGTCAGCACAATCCGTCCGTAGTTTTGCTGTTTCATAATTGGAAAGGCAGCTTGAGCCAGCCATGTTGGTGCCTCTAAATTAATGCTGATGGCGCGCTGTAGAAAATCAGGTGTCAGTTCTTGCACGTGGTATGCGACCCATCCAGCGTTGTGAACCAAGATGTCAAGGCGACCAAACTTCAAGAGCGTAGTTTCCACTAGACTTTGGCAGTTATCTCTACTATCAAGGATTACGTTGCTCGGAAATGCAACTCCACCCGCTTCTCGAATCCTGCTTGCAGCATCAGCCGCCACGTTCGGATCGAATCCGGTTCCATCTTTGTTAACGCCTGCGTCATGCACAACGACATGCGCTCCTCTTTCCGCAAGCAGGCGGGCATAGGCTGCCCCCAAACCTCGCCCGCTTCCAGTGACAATTGCTACATGATTATCGAGTCGAATCACTTAACTTTCTCCTGATTTAAATTCTGCCTCTTAGTGGGTTTATGCAGCGTCTAATAACTAGCGAGCGAGTGGGAGCTACCAGACTCGAATTAAGCCGAGCCGCGAATCGGTTTCAGCTTGAATAAATTGTTAGGCGGCGTACCACTCATCTCTTGGCGCATGCCGGACTGTAAGACACGCGAGTTAGTGGTTGGCCATTAGCTTCTCGGACTAGTTCTCCACTTTCAGCTGCTGTCCGCTTCTTTATGTCAATCCATTCTTTGTCTGAGAAGAACTTTCTCCAGCGTAAATCCATTGTGCTTTTGTCCGGCCAAGCCAGAAGATAGATAAATTCAACCTTCTCACCAGAATCACTTTCCCAGATGTCAAGGATCTTAAAACCATGTCGCTTCATGATCCGTAGAGCATGATCCTGGAAGCGCTTATGAAAAGTATCTTTGTTGCTACGATTGATCTCATAGATTCTTAGTTGCTGAAGTTCGCTGCCATTGCTTGGGCAAACATAGCCATCCTGGGCATTAACAATGCCAGGGAGGGCGATGAGCCAAAAGAGCGCTAGAGCTTTGAAAGTGTGCATAATGTTGTGCCTCATGGCTTAGTGAACGTTCTATAGTTGCCTAACCAAATTGGTTTCAAAAAATTGTGTTTTCTCCAATGCAGTCGAACTGCAAATCTGTAACTTACTTTCCACATTAAGCAGTTTGAATAAATACGTCCAATATAATTTTTGTCTTAGACTAAGACTTAAAACGTATTAATTGACAATGGAACTTCGACACTTGCGTTACTTCGTGACTGTAGCTGAGGAACTTCATTTTGGTCGCGCCGCGCAACGACTACAAATCGCTCAACCGCCACTGAGCCAACAAATCCGGCAACTCGAACAAGAACTCGGTGTCGAGTTGCTGTATCGGACAAAGCGAACCGTCCGACTGACTGAAGCAGGATTTGCCTTCTTACAACAGGCACGGCAAATTCTAGTACAATCTGAGCAAGCGATTGAGGTCGCCCAACGTGCAAGTCGAGGTGAAGTGGGTTGTTTAACGATTGCATTTGTTGGATCTGCCACGTATAGCCTGCTGCCTGCTGCCGTGCGGTCATTTCGCCATCAGTTTCCTGATGTCCGCTTGATACTGCATGAAATGACGACGACCGAGCAAATTGAAGCACTGCATGACAATCGCATTCAGCTTGGCTTTATTCGTCCGCCGATAAGCGATGACGAACTCAGCGTGGAAACGGTTTTACAAGAATCCTTTGTCGCTGTATTGCCAGAAGCACACCCGCTTGCAACTCAGACACAACTGTCATTAGCATCACTCGCCGAAGAGTCCTTCATTTTATCTCCACGTCATCTAGGAAGTGGCTTTTACGATCAGATTATCCGGTTGTGTCAACAAGCAGGATTTATTCCCCAGGTCACTCAGGAAGCGACTCAGATGCAGACCATTGTCAGTTTAGTGGCAGCGGAATTAGGGGTTGCGCTCGTCCCAGCTTCACTCCAAAATTTGCAACGAGCAGGGGTCGTCTACAAACCGCTCCAAGACCAAACGCTCTACCTCAAGTTGGCAATTGTTTGGCGAAGTGCGAACACCTCGCCTGTGCTACACCAATTTCTAGCGCAATCAAGAGCCATTACACGATTTAGTGCAGCGTTTCACTAAAGCAATGCTGTTGAGGCTTATCGAAACGCTTGTACTCCCCCAATTCATAGATGTGCCCCAACTCAACAACTCAACCCAGTTTGCAACGCCACAGAAGAACTGTAGTATATTTTTTCTCTCCGAATATGCCACCCGTGCGGCTGATGATACGGAACTGCCAGCATTGACCAGGTATGTAAAAAACTATCAGGGTGCTGCTTTTAATACAGATAACTTCATCAACTTCAAACAAGTGACATTTGCCGGTTTCATGATTGATGTTTTAGTTTACTAATTCCTTGAAAAAGATAACCAGTTCCTCTTTGTGTCAAAATATATTCTGGATTTTCCGGGTCATCTTCTAACTTCAAGCGCAAACGTGAGATATGCACATCCACCACACGAGTATCTGCGTGTTGTTCTGCGTTATAATCCCACACTTGCTGCAATATTTCTCCACGGGTAAAAGATTTGCCCGGATATCTCATCAATAACTCTAGTAAGCTATACTCTACACCCGTTAATGGAATCCGCTCACCTGCTTTGTAGACTTGTCGCTTATTGGTATCAATTTTGAGATTGTCTACAACCATTACTCCCAAATTAGAAATAGCAGTAGTTGTTGTTCTATCGTTTCTTCGTCGCAGCAACGAGCGAATTCTTGACTCTAATTCCTTGGGAGAGAAAGGTTTCGCCATATAGTCATCAGCACCTAGCTCCAGTCCAGTGATCCGATCTGCTACATCTCCCAAAGCTGTAAGCATAATGATTGGTACGTCTGATTGTTTCCGTAATTCTTGGCAGACACCATAACCATCTAGTTTTGGCATCATTACATCCAGAACTATCAAATCAGGGGTCAAAAGGCGAAAAGCTGACAAAGCTTCTTCACCATCACTAGCTGTAACTACACTGTAGCCAATCATCTCAAGACGCGTCTGTAAAATTCGGCGGATACTGGCTTGGTTGAGTCGATGGGGGGTATTATCTCCCGCACCTCTCAGTTAAATCTGGGCGTGCGACTTTCACCGCACCCAGCTTCCGATGTTCTCAGCTT
>NZ_JAIVFX010000122.1 GCF_020829625.1 Nostoc sp. XA010
ACGCCCAAACCTAGTTGATAATCCCACTTACTACGCGGCAAAATTTCCACTTGCTCTGCTTGGGCATAGCGAACAATTGCTTCTGCTACTGGATGAGTTAAACGTTGTTCGGCGGCGGCTGCCAATTCCAACACCCGCAATCTTGAGGTTGCTGGATTGAGACTTTCTACACTGACAACATCGACTTCTCCCTTAGTCAGCGTCCCTGTTTTATCAAAAACTATGGTATCAACTTCTGCTAGTTGTTCTAACGCCCGTCCGCTACGGATAAGAATCCCCCGTCGTGCAGCATAAGTTAATGCTGCTAAAACTGTTGTGGGGACGGAGACTCGAATACCTGTAGCAAAGTCTAGAGTTAAAACGCTGGCTGCCCGTGAAGGGTTGCGGGTTGCGGCAAATACTGCTCCACCAAGTAGCAAAGTTGGCACAACAGCTTTTTGAGCAAATTTTGTGGCATAATTCTCCATCCGGGTATCGTGGACAGGTGCTTCTTGCATTAACTTAATGCTCTGTCCGGCGCGGGTATCATTGCCTATCCATTCTGCAAGAATATAAATTCGTCCTTCTCGTACCAGCGTTGAAGCGAAAACTGGTTGTCCCTTTTTCTTCAGTACCGGCATCGACTCGCCAGTTAATTTCTGCTCATCTAGCAGGGCTTTACCTCGCAAAATGCTACCATCAACCGGCACTTGTTCGCCAGGGTAAACAATTACTGTATCGCCACGCTGCACATCTTGAATGGGAATTTGTTGCTTGTCACCATTGCGTTCCACCCAAACAAATTGCCCTAGAGAACTAAGTAAATCTAGAGTTTGTTGAGCAGAAGAACGAGCCGTGCGATCGCGGATATTTTCACCTACTTCAATTAAACCCAACATCAGCGATGGTGTGAGAAACTGCCCTTGGAAGGTAGTAATAGCGATCGCCATCAAATCCAAAAAGTCAATATTCAATTTTCGCTCTACTCTAATACCTTCCCACGCTCGTTGGACAACCGGTAGTGTGGCAATGGCGATGGGAAGCACCACTATCAAAGGTGGGATCGGTAAACCTAACGGCCCCCCCAGTACTGCTAAAGTAGTGGCAACGGCAGAGAGTTGTAAACCTGGCCAAGATGGCTCTTTTTCAGTTTCCGATAAAGATGTAGAGTTTTTCAGAACGACTACAACACTTGCAGCCTGAATCAAATCGTGAAGGTGCGATCGCACCTTCGCATCGGAAACTTTATCAGATTTATAAGTAACTGCAACTGACATTGCCGCAGGCTTGACACGGACATTCTTCACCAGCGCATCTGCTGTTAACAATACTTCCAGACGCTTCGCATAATCTGCATCACAGCGTAAGCGAGGTACGCGAAACCGCAGTCTTCCCGGAGTTGTATGGACAACGCTGTAGGTAACGTTGGGAAGCTGTTCTTGAGAGTGTCCATTAGTGTCAATTAAAGAAACTTTTCCATTCCCTTCCAACACAGTGAATTGAGATTTTGGGGGAGATGGTAGTTCCAGTGCTACTTTTGCCATTACTTTTCTTTAATCCAATAATTGTTACACTTCGATGAAAATCAGGCTCTTTGCTGGGGTAAAGAGAGCAAATTAGCCACCAATCCTGCAAGATTGATTAGCTATCAACATTTTGGTTATTTGTGATTTGCTGGATTAGTTGGCTAACTTATCGCTGTGGCGGGATCATTGGCAGATTCAATTAGATTGGCTAGATGAGATATTGGTGGTGATAAAAAGCTTTGCACTCGCTTCTGAGAATTCTGCATCATCCCAGTTTTATAGGTAATGACAACTGATCTCGCAGCGCTATTGACTCGCTCACTTGTAACTGTAGAATCTGATTTGAGTAATGTCTCCAACCGTTGGACATATTTTGGATCGCAGGCAATTTGAGGCACACGAAACCTTACTCTTCCGGGAATTGCATGAGCAATGCTATAAGCTACTTTTGCAGGTTTTTTTGCTTGTTGAATTACAGAATTCGAGGATACCAAATTGCTTTTAGTCTTAGAGACTGATGCATCCGTAGAAGATAAGGAGAATGTTGCTGATTTCTGCTTCTGGGCTGGGATTTTTGGCTTCTTATCCTGCCTGTCTTCTGTCGTCACCGTAGTTGAGCATGTTTGGAATTGGTTTGCAGATGCTGATAGCACTTCTTCATTACCAGCCAACTGAATCAAATTAGCCAAATGCGATCGCATATCAACATCTGACTTTACATCAGATTTATAGGTAATCGCAATTGACCCTACCATCGTAGTGTTGACTTGCTGATTGATTACCAAAGGCTCATTAGCAAGCAAGGCGAGAAGACGTTGCACATATTTTTCATCTTCGCTAATCTGGGGTATGCAAAACGCCACTTGTCCGGGAAATGCACAAATAATGCTATATGCTACCCTTGAAGGCGGCGTTGCTGGGCAATTAGTCTCGTCTGTGACTGTTTGCTCTTGTTTTTTGTCTAAATTTGCTGCCGTTTCTAAATTTAAACCAGTCATAATTGCCCTCCAGTATTCCGCAATTTGAAACTGTATATTAAGTTCCCAAGGGTAAGTTCGCCATAATACCTAATGACAAAGACATCGCAGGCGATTTTAGGTTAGTCCACAGACTAGATAACTCTGGAGTTGTTTGGTTTGCTGTTCTTGAGTTGATAACTTCAGCAGTCTGAGTAACCTGATTAGTATGATTTAGCGTTGTTGCGTCTGTAACTTCAGTTATCTGAGTAACAGGATTAGTATGATTTGTCGTTGTTACATTTGTAATTTTAGGAGTCTGGCTAACTTCTTCTAGGGTTTGTTTCGCCGTTGTTATCCCTACTGTTGGTGGGTTTACCTGCAACGCTGATTCCATCAGACTCACCCAATAAGATAATGGAATCTCACGAGATTGATAAGCGATCGCGATCGATGCTGCATCAAAATTCACACGCACGCTTGTAACTTCAGCATCGGTTTTCACTATTCTCTCAAGTCGCCGCCCATAGGCTCGATCTTGGGCAATTTTTGGCAAATTTAACCGAATACGTCCGGGAATTTGATGAGCTACGCTGTAGTCAATCTTTGCAGGTGCTACCACCTTGCTATTTTCTTGTTGGATAGTAGATTCGGATATATCGCTTTTTATCGCAGAACTCGTATGATTACCTTCGTTTGTTTCTGATGTCGGAACTTGAGAGCCAAGATAACCAATTACACCACGGGTTGCATCCGCCGCAATCATATAAACTGGAATCGATACCCAGCCATGAATTCCCAACCCTCCTGTTACCGCCAAGCCTGTCATCATCGGAATTAGGGAAATACCCTGCTCCTTCCAAAATGAAGGCGATTTCCAAGCTGCAAAGGGATCG
>NZ_JAIVFX010000123.1 GCF_020829625.1 Nostoc sp. XA010
AGTTTTATCTTGTTCTCTGGTCAGAAATACCCTTAAACGGCTACCCATATCCCTGTTACCTTGCTGGATATATTATACGTATTTACTTATCTTTACATAGTTTGGTTTTTTCACCTTGTTCTACTTATCGTCATGGTAGAGATGCCTTCACATAAAGAGATTGAGCAACGCTTAGGGGTTGTGCCAAACTTCTTCTGGCTTGCCAGCAACACTCCAGAAATCACGATGAATCTCTGGGGATTTGCCAAGTTTGCCTACCTCGATAGTCCGCTGCCCTCTTTATCAGGACTTACGCAACTGGCACAATGCGATCGCTAATTTGATTCAAATTGTCTTGTAGCAGGGCTACGCCCCGCCCGCTATTTGTGCCAGTTGCGTAAGTCCTGTTTATTTAAGGAGCGGTTGTTTGTCTATCTTTCACGCTTTTGTGAGGTACGCTACTGCATCGCCCGACACATTGGGTTTTTGGTTGGGTTGGGATACCCGGCGGGCGATCGCCATTGTCTACCCCAAACGGTTGAACAAGTACTACCACTGCTACAACGTTCGCTACCACGCGGTGAAGAACTCGAAAGGGCGATCGCCTTGTGTGCTGCTTACGATTCATCGGGCTTTGAATGTCCAAATCCCGACGCTCCAGAAGAATCGGCAATAATAGCCTGCGCCACCCATGTATTTTTGCAGACCTCCGACGCATCTAGAGCGATCGTTGCCCTACAACAGGTATTTGGTACGAGGCTGGAGATTCTCAACGTGTTCCTTGCGTTTGTCCGCATGGCTCATCACTGGGCGCAGATCCACCGAGAGTTGCGCTTCGAGGAAGACATCAATCACTTGCTGGCAACCCATGAAGTGCTTGCCAATTATTTGCTCAACGATCCAGAAGTTGAGGACAATGCTTTGAACCAACGGGTATTGTTAGAAATAGCCGAACTGGGGCAGTTGAAGGAAGAACACAAGAGCCTTGCTGTGGCATACGAAGTGGTGAGCCGTGAGAATGAACAGTTACCAATCGAACGGCAACAACGCCAACGAGTTGAGGAGAACCTGCGGCAGAGCGAGGCGCGGTTGCAGCTGGCTCTAGATGCAGCACAGATGGGGACATTTGTGTGGCACATCCAAGACGAGCGCGCTGAATTAGATGCCCGGATGCTGGTGCTTTTTGGGCTACCTACCGACAGCACACTCACGCTCAGGGAAGCACTCGCTAACTTTGTTCACCCGGACGATGGCACAGGTTACGCCGAAGCGCTCGCCCGCGCCATTGACCCTGCTGGTGACGGCGCACTTCGTCAGGAAATTTGTGTAGTGCATCCGGATGGCTCAGTGCGATGGTTGGCAATTACCGGGCAGACGTTCTTTGAGATCCAACCGCGCCGTGCTGTACGGATGTCGGGCATAGCTGCTGACATTAGCGATCGCAAACTAGCCCAACTCGCCTTGCAAAGGAGCGAAGCTCGCCTGAGAGCAGTTGCGGCTAATTTGCCCAATGGAGCGGTTTTTATTGTGGATCGCGAGTTGCGCTATCAGTTGGCAGCAGGCAAAGCACTTGAGCAGGCAGGCATGACTCCCGAAGACTTGGTTGACAAAACCATTTGGGAAGCCCTGGACCCTGAACTAGCAACCAGTTACGAATCCTACTTCCGGCAAGCCCTCAATGGCGAACCTTATAGCTTAGAGCATCACAGCCACGAGCACGACTATGCCTCTCATGGCGTTCCTTTGTTTGATGCTCAGGGTGGGGTAGAAGCTGTCCTGGCAGTATCTTACGACATTACGGAGCGCAAACTAGCCGAAGTCGCCTTGCGCGAGAGTGAACAACGCTTCCGACTAATGGCAGATGCTGTACCGCAAATTGTTTGGATTACAGATGCCCAGGGGAGGGTTGAGTTCTTCAACAAGCAATGGAGCAACTACACCGGAGTCACTTACGAACCGACAACGGCTGCTCAGGTGGCGGCTAACTTCGTTCACCCGGAAGATGGCGAGCGCACAATGGCAGCGTTTAACGAAGCGCGACGTACTGGCAGCATTTTCGCAGTCGAACACCGGATTCGCTCGGCACAGGGAGCCTATCGCTGGTTTCTTGTCCGCGCCGAGCCTTACCGAGATCCACAAACGGGCGAGATTGTTCGTTGGTTCGGCGCATCAGTCGATATCCACGATCGCAAGCAGGCAGAAGCGACAATTTTGCAACGAGAAGCGCAATTTCGCCAACTGGCGGACGCGATGCCGCAACAGGTTTGGATTACCGATACTCAAGGCAAGACGCAATACGTGAATCAGCAATGGACAACTTACACTGGGTTGCAGGGCGAACGCACGGCATTTCTAAAACCCCTGCTGGATAAGGATCTTGACGAAAAAATAGGCTAAATTTAAAAACGCTGAAACCCTTGCTATTAAAGGATTCTTATACTTTAGATGCGTTTGCCCTGCACTGGGTTGACATTGGAGCAGACTCAAGATATTCATTATGCGACTGGAGTCATTCACCCCGATGACTTTGAGATAGCAAGTCAACTGTGGAGTACTGCGCTGGTCACAGGGATACCCTATCAAGCTGAATTTCGCTTGAAACACTCCTCTGATAATACCTATCGTTGGTTTCTCTCCCAAGCGATCCCCATTCGTGATGAACAAGGACAAATTGTGCAGTGGTTTGGCACTAGCACAGACATTGAAGAGTTCAGACGCGCCCAGACCCAACGAGAACAACTCTTACAACGAGAACAAACCGCACGAGAAGCCGCCGAGAAAGCCAATCGGATCAAAGATGAATTTCTGGCAGTGCTGTCACATGAGTTGCGTTCGCCCCTCAATCCAATTTTAGGATGGACACGATTATTACAGAACGGCAAACTCGATGCTGCCCGTCAACGAGAAGCTTTAGCAACCATTGAACGTAATGCCAAACTCCAGACGCAATTGATCTCAGATTTGCTCGACATCTCCCGCATTATGCGAGGTAAACTATCTTTAACTGTAGCTCCTGTCAGTTTGACCTTTGTAATTTCTGCTGCTATAGAAACTGTGCGATTGGCAGCAGAGGCAAAAAATATTGGCATCGTGCTGGATTTTGCTCCAGGGATTGCTCCGGTTTCTGGAGATGCCGCTCGTTTGCAGCAGGTTGTCTGGAACTTGCTGACCAATGCCGTCAAATTCACACCCAACGGCGGACTAGTAGTCTGCCAAGGTAACTTTGCTAAGTAAAACCTCTAATTAGTAAAATAACCAAAAACGGGGTTTAACATGGCGAAAAAGTACATTGTTGACTTGGATGAAAATGAAGTTTCTCAACTGCAA
>NZ_JAIVFX010000124.1 GCF_020829625.1 Nostoc sp. XA010
GCTTCCAGAAATCCCTGAGCCTATTTTATTAAACCAGATTTTTGCCAAGCTTACTTCTTTAGGACGCATTCATCCCGTTTCTACGGGCGTTGAACCCTCGTAATTTGGCAGAGGTATTGATTCTAAATACCCAATATTATAATTGCCAGGATATGGCAATATTTGGGATGATTAACTATATATACTCGCTTAATAACAGCAATCACATCGCTCTAAGCTTAAAAAGAACAAGTATTTAACTCTGTTTAGATAACTTGAGAAAATAACCGCTAATAAATGTTCACTGCGGTTAAAATTGTGGTTTCTTAATATTGCAATAATAGATGTAGCAACATGAAGCCATTGTGGAGAACTTCCATAATCTTAACTGCGATCGCTGGAGCTATCATCACCACTATCTTGATTTTCAAAAGAACTAAGCAGCCATCCATCGCCCTTACTGAAGAATGGATAGCTACTCAAGTGGCAGATGGGGACAGCATTACACTCGGCCAAACCGATGGCAGCCAAATGTCAGTTGAGCTTTGTGGAATTGATGCCCCGGAAGTGAAACAAGGTGAAGTGGAATGCCCTAATCAAATAGCTTTCGAGAATGCCCAGAGAATAGTGATCGCTTCTAAAACTGGAGTGTGGAGTTCAAGACAAACGAAACTAGCCTTGAAGCTAAAACCAGCACTCCAGTTAAAATTTGTCGCAGATTGTCTTGTGGACAGGAGGCTGTTTGTAAATTGTCACAACACTCACATACACAGGTATAGCCTTGATACTCCACTACTTCGATTGGACGCTCTACTAATTGCGCTACAGTGTGCTTTTCTACTTTTACTGCCACAGACGCTACGAATGCTTCTGTATACTGCTTGTTGGTTAAGTATAGTTCGGCTAATCTTTCAATAATCATTCCGTGATAACTGATATCAATTGCATCACTGTGGTATCGAGAAAAGGCACTATCATAGGTGATCGCTTGCTTTAAAGCCTTAATAGCCTCTGTATATTGCTGTTGAGATAACTGTAGCTCGGACAGCTTTTCGAGAGCGAAACCCTTGCGCTTAAGAGTTTTGAGGTCATTAGGAGCAAACTTGAGTGCAGTATCGAATGGCGCTAAGAAAAGGGAAAATCGTTGAGGCAGCAGGGGTGCAAAGGAGCGGAGGAGCAGGGGAGAAAGAAGAAGTTTTAGGCAATTGCGCTCGGATATTTAGAAATTCCCCTCTGCGCCCCTGCCCCCCTGGTCCTCTGCAATCCTTACGCTGCATACTCTTCAGCTTAACTTAGTGCTATTCAGTGCAGTATAATAGATAGCGATCGCCCCATACCAGATCTGGATGATCGCCCCTATTTTCATGAGGCCCTTGTTGCCGTTTTATAATGAAAGGATGCAAAAGCTTACCATCACCCGACCTGACGATTGGCATCTGCATCTGCGCGACGGTGCAGCACTGAAAGCGGTGCTGCCCTACACGGTGCGTCAGTTTGCCCGCGCGATCATCATGCCAAACTTGAAGCCCCCTATCCGCTCGGTGGCAGATGCGGTAGCCTATCGCGATCGCATCCTCGCCGCCATTCCAGAGGGACAACAGTTTGAGCCATTGATGACGCTCTACCTCACCGACAACACCAGCCCCTACGACATCCTCCGGGCGAAAGAATCCCAGTTTATCAAAGCGGTCAAGTACTACCCAGCCGGTGCAACGACCAACTCAGACTCCGGTGTGACGGATATTCGGAAGGGTGATCGCGTCTTTGAAGCGATGCAGCAGGTGGACATGCCGTTATTACTGCACGGGGAAGTGACCGATAACGATGTTGATACGTTCGATCGCGAGAAGGTGTTTATCGAGCGACATTTAATCCCCCTCAAGCAGCGATTTCCCAACCTGCGGGTGGTGCTTGAACATATCACCACCTCCGATGCGGTGCAGTATGTCCTGTCTGCCAACACCATCGCGGCAACAATTACGCCACAACATTTGTTATTTAACCGTAATGCCCTGTTCAAAGGCGGCCTTCGCCCCCATTTTTATTGCCTGCCCATTTTGAAACGGGAGGAGCATCGTCAGGCTTTATTGCAAGCGGCAACATCGGGGAATCCGAAGTTTTTTTTAGGTACCGATAGCGCTCCCCATACCCGCACTAGCAAAGAAAGTTCCTGTGGCTGCGCGGGATGCTTTTCGGCTCTGCACGCCCTTGAGTTGTATGCCGAAGCATTTGAAAAGGTGAAAGCCCTGGATAAACTGGAGGCGTTTGCTAGCTTCTATGGCCCAGATTTTTATCAACTGCCGCGTAATACCGAGCGAATTACTTTGTCCAAAACGACTTGGCGCGTTCCTGATGAAGTTCCATTTATGGAATCTGGGCTTGTACCTTTGGGGGCGGGGCAGGAAATGACATGGCAAATGGTATGACATTTGCATTGTGCATCAGCCGTTGTGGAATCCTGTTGGTTAGCTTAGGTCAACGAGTAATTTGAATCCTGGCTCAAATTTGAGTCTGCGAATCTTCCATTTTGAGTGGTGATCGCCTTAGCAGAACTTTAAGATTTTAGCAGAATATAAATATAATCTAGTATTGATTGAAGAAACCTTTAAGCCTACAAATGAGAGATTGAGAAATAACCTTTTTATAACAATACCTTAGCCAAAATAAAAGGATGAGAAGAGAGGGCTGATGTAGTAGAGTTATTGTCTCTCACAACGACAACTCAAAAACCACAATCAGCCCATGTCCGATATCTTATCACTGCGGAAGATGCTTGCTACCGCAGATAAACGCTACGACGATGCGGCAATTGAACCAGATAATCCTAACAATGTTAGCAATGAGCGGGCGAGTCACGATGCCCTTGAATATCACGTTGGACAGGCAGTGGTGGCAGGGTAAGCGCATCTAATTTTGTAGCTCTTGATACAGACAAGAAGTTTTAAACTCTATCTAAATATCAATTTTTCATTCAAAATAGGACGAATTGTTGTAAATGATTGAAAAAACATCGGTCAAA
>NZ_JAIVFX010000125.1 GCF_020829625.1 Nostoc sp. XA010
ATTGGGTGGACTTGTACGATAGCCTCAAAGAGAAAAAGTAAGTCCAATCATCTTGTTCGCGTAAACAATTCGCGAACACTATTTTCTTTGTTTTACCCTCTATTTCTCCTTAACCGAGCAGTATTGGCAGTAATCGGTATAGGTAAAACATTACAACTAGAATCATTAATTTCTGGATCAACGCATGGTCTACTTAAATCTTCAGCTTTCAACCACATTTCTACAAAATGCGTTTTATTTGAGCTTCTATTTAAAATTAAACCTAAATACTGCTGTAACCTCAGAGAAAGCATGATATTACCGGGAATATTTATGCCGCTCCCCTTACAATTCTGACAAAATTCTTTAACTTGAGGAACGGCTGTTAACCAAGTCCGTGCTTCTACACTTTTTTTTGTACCTACTTTCCAATCCTGACTTGGGTTTTTTACATATTTCCAATTCGCCATAAGATATTCAATTTTGCCGTTATTCTCTCTCCATTTTATTTGCTCATTACTTTTTGACAATGACCAAAGATTTTTTACCACTTTCTCTTCACTCGGTCTTTTTGCATCCTCAATCGCTGCATCTAATTGCCTTTTCAAAGCGTTATAACTTTCCGGTTTATTTTTATCCAGATACTCATTGACATTGGGGTTTATTTCTGATTGTGTGAATAAATCCTTTCTGAGGTTTGACCTACTCTGTATGGAAATTTCTGTAGCTAGCAAACTGGAGTATCCTACTGCCAAAAATGCACCTGTCAAGCCGAAAAATACTTGAATCTTCAATTTTTTCATCAAAATAATCCTGTTGATTGACAACAATCGGGTAAATGTCCCATCCCATGTAAATATCAGGGCGAACGCACGGTATTTCTGAAACCCTTACTGGGTAAGGATATTGACGAAAAAATAGGCTAAATTTAAAAACGCCGAAACCCTTGCTATTAAAGGATTCTTATACTTTAGATGCGTTTGCCCTGATGTAAATATGGGTTCAATTCAAATAAAAAATTATTTGTCGGTGTTAACACATTAGTGTCGCCAGCCTCATGCAAGAAAGCTAAATTAGCCTAGTTCAAGGGTTAGCCCATTATACGCACACAGATAAGTCTTTTTTGTCTGCCGTTATTATTCCCGCATATTGGCAGGGAAATGTCTGTGAGCCACAACAGAATGGGGAAGAAAAACCTTTAGAGGAACTGAATAATCTAGATTAAATAATGTTGCAGCCCCCAAAGAAGAGATTAGACCTCTTGCATAAATCAAAAATAAAGAACCCCACCCCGTATTTGCTAACGCAAACGCTCCCCTCCCGAAGAGCGGGGAGGGGTTGGGGGTGGGGTGTTAGGGACTTTTGCAAGAGGTCTATTGACTGGCAATTTTGGCAGGTAAGCCGGGGTCAAACTAGGGACTGGGGAAGAGTCCGCGATCGCATATCAATGATTTATTCAATGTAGTTGACTAAATCAGCATTAAAAATCCAATAGATAAAACAGCTTTGAGGTGCTTTTTTGGATTCTTTGACCGTCATCTCTCAAGGATGTTGCTGGTCATAATTGGAGAGCTTTTCACCCAGACATTTTGATTGTAATAAAAATCACCACGCTGTTCTAATGTAAACCCACCCAGCAATAATCCCAACCATATTTCTACCATCGGCATTTTCAACGCACGTTGCAGTTTAACTAAAGAAATCTCATCTTTGACATTTATTAGGTAGTTAGCGATTGCACTTTGCCATTTTTGGACATCCTCATCTGATGCCAAATTGCGGACATCTTCTAAAGTTGTCACCTCATCGAGCATTGCCAAAACATTCGCTTTCTCAACGGGTGCTACTACAGAATCACCCTCTTCAGTAGAATGTGAAAATTGGTGTGGCCCATGCGGTCTAAAGGTTTGTGGTGTTTGCGGTTCAATCAAATCATCTAAATCTAGGTGCATTGTTGTCCGCACTAGACCAGCAAAGAGATCGGTGCTAACAATTGGCCCCAAAAGGCTATTGCGATCACGGGTATCCTGCAACAGCACTTCGGCACGAGATTTAAGAATATCCGCAATTTGACTGAAAGCAATACCTGCGGTTGATAACTGTGCCTCCAAGGGTAATTTTTCTAACTCCGCATCTAAACATTCCCACATCGGTGCTAGTGTTGATGTAGCTGGAGATTCTGACAACTCATCTAATACATCCCAGATGGTTAATTGACGATATGTGGTCATCTCTAAGATTGTGGATGCAAGGGGCAAGGCCGCACTGGGCAGTAACTTGAGGTAATCTCAAACATATCCTTATATTGATATAGTGAAACACTATATTGTTTTGCAAAAGCCTGTAACACCTGATCTGTATAGGCGCGGATCTTGCCAGCCGTTAACCCAAAGCAATGAATTGGTTCTAAGCGACAAATAGGCTGTTGTCCCAGCCAGAGTTCTGCCGACATAGCGTGCAATGGTTTATCCCCTGGTTCTTTATACAAATACAGCACTGCAAAATATGTTGCTGGTGGTTCGACTGTTACTGAATCAATTTCTGCTGAATTATTCTGGGAGCGGTGGCGATAGAATGAGCGGCGATTGTGGCAAACTTTTGGATTCCAACACCCGTCCCCTGCTGTTCCATGTAAAACTTTGGCTTTCGTTGTTGGTAGTTTGGAACATAACTGACATTTAGGATCGAGTGGCTTTGGCATCGTTTAGTCTATTGATTCCTCCGTAACATACTTCCACACCTATAGGGGGTACAGCCGGGATACGTGCAAAATGGGACACGTTGTAAAGTTTTGTAAAGAAATCAGGTTGAAACCATTGATTTTAGGTTCAGTCGAGCCAGAAATTGTTGAAGCGATCGCTCGATAGTTCTG
>NZ_JAIVFX010000126.1 GCF_020829625.1 Nostoc sp. XA010
AGCTAATTCACAGATTGCGAAAATAATTGATTTACTTTGTTTATTATTTACTTAATTTCTACAATTATTTATGTCATTTTGAAATCTTTCTTAGTTTTTATTAGTAAATAAGATGCGTTTGCCCTGATCAGGGGACTCGATGTAGTCACCATAGGCAAAGAGATAATCATTTCCATCGCTACCACACAGTAGATTATTGCTTTGTGAATAGTTAACATTCAAATTATCATCCCCAGTACCGTCAACCAGGGAGTCATTCCCTACACCACCAACGAGCGTGTCATTTCCTACACCACCAACGAGCGTGTCTTTGCCCACACCACCTCTCAAAAGGTCATTGCCACTCAAGCCATTGATTTTATCATTACCGCCCTGACCATTAACCACATCATCTGAAGCATCTAAACCCCTAATGTTGTTATGGAGGTCATTAAGGAAGGTGACTGTATTCTTGATGCCGACGCTTATATCTGTGGAGTTGGCATCTAGGACACTAAAGCTGTCAGTAATGCTAGTTTGCCCACTAAACAAAATATTGCCGATAGCTGGTCTTGCACCAGTTGCTTTCAGGTTCTGCAAGTTTTCTAATTTGAAGTTTTGCAGGATGACTTTGGCACTACGTGCATCTAGAGCAAGGAATCGATCAGTTTCAAAGCCTTCAAATGCTTCAAAGGTGATTTCCAGATTGCTGCCGTTTTGGGTAAGCAGCAGATTTCGGGCACCGAACAAGTCATTGGACTCGAATTTTAATGTGTCCACTTCGGCAATTACTGCTGCTGCCGGGTTTATTCCTTTACCGACACCACCGAAATCAGTGATAGTATCAGTGCCGTCCTGGTCGGGGGACGTCACCCTTTGCTTGTAAACAAACTGATCCTTCCCACCGCCACCAGTCAAGGTGTCGTCGCCCCCCTTACCTGTAATGGTATCGTTGCCTGCAAGACCATTAATCGTATCAGCTAACTCGCTGCCTACTAGCGTATCATTACCCTTAGTTCCAATGATATTTGTCATAATCTTTTACTACCTAAATCAATTTTTTCAGTAACTTCAGTTCTCAACCTTAAGTTTAGTACTGTTTTTGGGCACAAAAATTCACCTCACTTTGACGTTTTCGGCATATTTTATACCTCAAAAGTAAAGATTCACTTTATGATGTCGGATAACAATTTCTTTGTCGTGTTATCAAATTAATGTCGTTAAAGTTTTCAATTGATGAAATTTTCATCCCAGCTATGTTGTAGCACGTTGGATTCCTTGGAATAATGGCAGACAAAAAAGACTTATATGGTGTCTGTATAATGGGCTAATCTTTGATACAGCCTAACTTGGCAGGGTGCGTCGTAGAGCGACAGTAATGTATAATGACGGCAAATAATTTGTTATTCGACAATAAACCTGGGCATTTACCTTGTAACACGATATTGCGATGCCTGCGGCGGGCTGCGCCTACCCATTTCACAGATCACAAGGGCTGCAACCGTAGTAAGTTCGCTGATATCTGGTTGCCTATTGGTACGGTCAAGTCTTTGTCTAATGATTGAAACTATGATAGATGATGATTTTGGCTAATTAGTAGGAACGCAGTGGTTATTAAGCTCTGGTGTAGTTACTAAGTATTTCCACTGAATGATTAATTACAGAAAAACTTTTAGCTTATGCTCTATTCATAATTTTTATTTATAAAATACTTAAAATTCATAATTTAAGCTATATTTTAACTCTTCACTTCGGCTTCAAAGTTAGTAGTGTTTCCTTTACAGCTTCTTGAAGCTAATATCATTAATTTTATCATTGTGATAACAGCTCGAATGATTGATATTAGAGAAGTAGTTTCAAGTAGAGTTAATTGAATCAGTGAATAAGAAATGGGCTATCAAACGCCTGACAATCAATCTGACATCAAGCGAAGCAGAGAAGTTAGAGAAATACTGCTCAATAACAGGACGACCAGCAACGGATGTAATTCGAGAGTTAATCCGCTCTTTAACTGTTGAATCAACACCAGATGCAAATTGAAAAACATGGTTGTAGAGCATAGTTACTCAGTAATTAAATGTATAAGTAAATGCTAATTTTCAGGAAGTAAATGTCCAAGCTGGTAGTTTTGACACAGAAGGTGCTGATGCAGAAATGAGCTTGGTACTTCTACACCTACTTGAGATTATTTGAACGCATTTAAAAGAATTACTTAACAATAAGATTTGGGATAATAAAATGGATGTTGACTTTCTTTCTGATTATCAGCTAATTCTTAATGAAGCCTCTGAGTTTCATTTAGGGTATCCCTACAACTTAAAACACGATCATACATTTTTATTACCTTTTCTGAAATACTCAATTAATAACCTTGGAGGAGATTGCTTTACTAAATCGAATTATCGAATTGATTCACGAGATTTTGAAAAAGAGGTGTTGCAATTTTTTGCAAATTTATACCACCTTCAAGATTGGTGGGGATACGTAACTACCAGTGGAACCGAAGGTAACTTATACGGAATACTCTTAGGGAGAGAAAACTATCCTAATGCTATTTTGTATGCATCAGATGCTTCACATTACTCTGTGACTAAAGCAGCTAGGTTTTTTAGAGTTCCGTATCGCAAGATTGGTGTACAAAAACCTTCGGAAGAAATGGACTATAGTGATTTCTATGTAACTGTTCACAGGATCTGAAACGCTACAATCAAAAATGGGTTACTGAGATGGTAGATTAAAATGCATGGATGAAAACTGCCTCGCCTACGGAATTGAAATTTCGGATTCAGATTGGGAAAAAACT
>NZ_JAIVFX010000127.1 GCF_020829625.1 Nostoc sp. XA010
TTATACAGCTATGCAGCTTGATATTAAATTGGTATTATGCAAGAATAAGTAGTTTTTTTTATGCGTACTCGTCACAGTATTACTGAATTATTTACGACTTTTTTAAAATTAGATGGTGACAGGATAATGGGTTGGGCAGTTGATGTTAAACTGCGTCGAAATCTAGCTAATTGCCAGGCACGTCTATTGCAGCCAGAAAGCTCGGAGAATTTTTGGATATGTTATTGGTATAAATTGTGGCAAAAACAGCCAGAAGGTTTGGCAAGAGAACATTTTTCGGCTTATTTACAAGAAGCGTGTTATTGGGCTGCTCACAAAACAGTTGCTAATCTTTATTTTACTCAATATACAGTGTCTGACTGTTTTCAAATGGTCATAACTCGTGTCGATAAGGTTTTAAAAGGATTTCAACCCAATATAGGCTTTAACCTGAATAATTATGCTAGTGCGATTTTCAGCAGCGAGATCAAGGAAATACTGCGATCGCACAATGAAATTGATATTTGCACTAACTGGCGATTGTTACGGAAACTGACTCAAAAGCGTCTGGTAGAGTCTTTACAAAATGTTGGACTCAGTACAGAGACAATACAACGCTACGTATTAGCTTGGAAATGCTACCAAGCACTATATGCCCCACAGCGGACTACAGGCACCCGCCAACTGTCAAAGCCAGATGACGCTACATGGAGTGCGATCACCCAGCTTTACAATTCGGAACAGCACACCCAACTTTCCCAACCAGGGATGGAGTGCAACCCGCAAACGATGGAAAAATGGCTGGTTGCTTGTGCCAAGGCAGTACGAGAATATTTTTACCCCAGTATGGCTTCTCTGAATGCGCCCAGAGGGAATGACGATTCTGGAGAGTATCAAGATATATTACCGCAACTGAAGCAGGACTCCTTAATGACGGAAATCATTGCTCAAGAAGAATTCCTTGAGAGACAGTCAATGCAATCTCAAATCAGCAATGTGTTAATTGCAGCATTGAACGACCTGGATGAGGAGGCACAAAAGATAATAAAACTTTACTATAGCCAGAATTTGACTCAACAGCAGATTGCCCAACAGCTGGGAATTAAGCAATATACCATTTCTCGTAGACTCGCCAAAGCAAAAGACTCGTTACTACTCAAGCTGGCAAACTGGAGTAAAGAGTCACTCCATATTTCTCTAAACTCACTCATACTTAACTATATCAACACCGTTTTAGAGGAATGGTTAAAAGCTTACTATAGTCTTTCCTCCTCTAACTTGGAGTAGTATCAACATGATGTTTAATCCAGGCACACTCAATTTAACAAACTCTACACATTTGTGGTTAGAAATTCCTGAAGCCGAGCGAACCAAAATTTGGCAGCAAAGTCAAGCGTTTTCGACGAGTAATCGCCGTTGGATGGCATATCTTAACCGCTTGAGCTTGAATGCTTTTCTGCCTTGGCTACGGGCAGAACATACTCCTAATGCTGCTGTTTTTCCTAATATTGCCGCTTTGCCCAGCGTTTGGGAAGTAGTCAACGGTGTAGGGATTTCTCTGGAAGGAAAACGATTGGTATTAATTCCATCTGAAGCAGTGGATTTAAGCGAACTGCGCGTTCCTCAAGAGTGGGTGGATATCCCTAGCTGGACAGCAGATTATTATCTAGCGGTACAAGTTAATTTTGAAGAGGGTTGTATGCGGATTTGGGGATACACTACCCAAGCTCTACTGAAAAATATGGGTAGTTATGATGCGAGTGATCGCGCTTATTGTTTGGATGGGCAGGATTTGATTTTTAATCTCAATATTTTATGGATGGCAAGTCAAATATGTCCCGAAGAAGCTACCCGTGCTGAAAAAACTGCACCGCTACCAGAATTAGCGATCGCGCAAGCACGAAACTTGCTTCAACGTCTAGGAAATCCTGGAGTGATTTTACCACGCCTAGCAGCACCATTTTCAACCTGGGGAGCGCTTCTAGAACATGGAGGTTGGAGACAGCGATTGTATGAACAACGCCAAGGACAACAACAACAGTGGTCGATTACTCAATGGTTGCAAACTGGTGTGTCAGATTTTGCACAGAAATTTGGCTGGGCAAGTATCGAGTCACAGCTGAATTTTGCAGGAGCTAGGAGTTCACAGCAAGCATCAACATTGCCAATTTTAGTGCGGAAAGTCACCATTGCCGGACAACAATACGAATTGCGCGTACAGCCTAAAACTAATATTGAAGATAGAGTATGGCGCATTGAACTGCATAATGCAACCGAAGGCGAGATGATTCCCAGTGGATTTAAATTGAGACTTTTGACAGAAGATTTACAGCCATTTGATGGAAACCAAGTACAAGCAAAAACTGCTGTAGATAGGCTTTACATTGAAGTAGCTCTGGGTGATCTTCAAGAAGGATTGGTTTGGGAGATAGAACCGACCCCAGAAGACTTTGAACACGAAATCTTACTTTTTTAAATTCAGTAGACCGAAAACTTTTGCGATGCCTGCGGCGGGCGTAGCCATCGCTAAAAAATAGTAGTGTACGATAGACCACCAGATAAGATTTCCCAGTTATTTAGAGAATTGCTACTACCGTCCTACAGAGACTCCCACAGAATGTTACGTTGAGTACCTAGAGGGTTGACCCAGCAACCAAAATTAACGGATTGGTGAAGGCAAGCAACCCATACAAACTGTTTTGGGTAGCTACAGATAGGATTTGTGGCAGTAGCAGACACCGCCTATTT
>NZ_JAIVFX010000012.1 GCF_020829625.1 Nostoc sp. XA010
TTTTGGCTTAAGGTCTAATTTAATTGCGGGAATTTATAATCACGAATTAGCGCTATAAGTGGACTAAAAAATTAAATTAATTCAGTTATTAACTAATAACTGAAACGTTGTTAGCTGCCATTTTTTTTAGCTAGCGATCGCTGGCTCATACTCAATCAAAAAGCTTGGTATGCTAATGATATTTTCACCACCTCAAATATAGGGAAAAGCAACCCTTGATTATACCACAAAATATTTATGCAAGAGTTCTATTCTTTAGAGGATGGCAATCGAAGAACAAATGCTCGACCCAAGCAGATTGAAAAGTTTAGGTTAGGTATCTTCTATCTCTTAGCAAACGGCGACATCCAACCCTTCCGCATAGTGTAGGTGGTTACCTCCTTTGTTGAAGCAAAACACAGCCTTTTCACTGACGATTTCCACGATATTCAAAACGATTTCGCGTGTTTATATAAAAACAACTGAGGCGGATTATGGGTAAGATTTAAAAATTTATTATACCTGTGCCTTATCTAGATAGACGTTTCACCTTTGGTTAAAATAGCCGCTCTCCTACGAGCAAACGCCTTAACCTGTTGTCTAGGTGTGTGGTAAGATTGCCTGGAACAGAGGTTTTATCTGAGTTGGAGTCTCGTATAAATTGCAAAGGTCAAGCTGACCGATCATTAACTCCCACGATACTTTTCCTATGGATTTGGAAAATATACAACAAGGCTGGTGACGAACTGAGTGGAATTTGTAGATGAATATGTAGAATTTGCTATCAGACTTAACCAACTCCCACAATTTTGACTTTTATTTGATTTTTAGGATACACACATGAACGACAAGCTGATGCTGATGATTCCAGGCCCAACCCCGGTGCCAGAAGCTGCCTTACTGGCATTAGCCAAGCATCCGATTGGACACCGCACCAGTGAATTTAGCAACATATTGGCAGAGGTGACGGAAAACCTCAAGTGGCTACATCAAACTCAAAGTGATGTGCTAACACTGAATGTTAGTGGTACTGGTGCTGTAGAAGCCGGAATAATTAATTTTCTCTCTCCAGGCGATCGCATTTTAGTTGGTTCTAATGGTAAATTTGGCGAACGCTGGGTAGAAGTTGGTCAAGCCTACGGTTTGAATGTAGAAGAAGTTAAGGTGGAATGGGGAAAACCCTTAGACCCCGCAGTATTCGCCGAAAAACTCCAAGCAGATACTCAAAAGCAAATTAAAGCCGTAATCATCACCCACAGCGAAACCTCTACGGGTGTTTTAAATGATTTAGAAACCATCAACCGCCACGTCAAAGAACACGGTGAAGCTTTAATTATCGTTGATGCTGTCACTAGCTTGGGTGCGTTCAATCTACCTGTGGATGCTTGGGGTTTGGATATAGTCGCTTCCGGTTCCCAGAAAGGTTATATGATTCCGCCGGGATTGGGTTTTGTCTCTGTCAGTCCCAAAGCTTGGGAAGCTTACAAAACTGCGAAGTTACCGAAATATTATTTGGACTTAGGCAAATATCGCAAAGCCACAGCCAAAAATACAACTCCATTTACTCCGCCTGTGAACTTGATTGTAGCGCTGCACACCACGTTGCGAATCATGAAAGAGGAAGGTTTGGAGTCAATATTTGCTCGACATGAACGGCTGAAAAATGCTACCCGCGCCGCCATTCAAGGGTTAAATTTACCCCTGTTTGCAGCAGATAGTTCCGCCAGTCCGGCGATTACGGCTGTAGCACCACAAGGAATTGAACCAGATAAGATTCGGTCATTGATGAAAAAACGCTTTGATATTGCCCTAGCAGGTGGTCAAGACCATTTGAGTAACAAGATTTTCCGCATTGGTCACTTGGGCTTTGTGAGCGATCGCGATATTCTTAGCTGTATCGCATCCTTAGAAGTTACCCTAAGAGAACTTGGCTACGAAGACTTCACCCCTGGATCTGGTATAGCGGCAGCAGTTAGAGTGTTTACACAATAGTCATTGGTCATTGGTCATTGGTCATTTGCAAAGGACAAAGGACAAATCAAAAGAGCGAGTTAAATTATCAACTCGCTCTTTTAATTTGTATATAAATGAGTAAAAACCGTCAAAGTTAATAAACCTATACAACCTTTGCACAAGGTAGAGTGAGTGTGACATGTCCCAATTCTCATAAATTATACCAAGTTGCTCTAAATAGTATTATTTGCTCTGGAGACAATCGGATAGCTTATTTAACACCAAACAAGACTAATTTTGGCAACTTAGCATGATACCGAATTGGTATAAATAGTATTCTTTCAGAGCCTGATAACAGCCTTTTGGTAGAGACTTTTAATCCAAAATCCAAAATCCAAAATTATTATGACTTTTGACTTCCCCATTCGCGTAGCGTCTGTCTGCGACACGCTGCGCGAACGCAGAGAAGGGGCTGACCTATGCCGTCTCCAGCCAATCATAAATTTGGTCTAACTGCTCTAGAGTAACTAATCCATACTGCCAAAGAATCATTGCCAAAGGGCCTGGGTCTTGCTCCCGATGCCGAAGCGCCACCGCCAGCGATGCTGTGGAAATTGCCAAATCTTCTTGCAAAAAATTAATCAGTCGAGAATATTTTGATTGTGCCATTTGTATCGCACCTCCTTGTGCAGAATGTATTGTCATATATCAGTTCACCATTGCTTGGTAGCCAGTAGCCAGTATTTTATCTGTCACTTTGCCGTTATCAGCTATACACCCCAGCAGAGTTTTTGTGATTTGCCTTTAACAAAGGCTTCTCATAGAAACTCTGAAAAATAAAAATTTTCTTACAAATTATCTGCTCAATTGTCAAGCAGTATTTTTACTTAGTTTAATTGGCTCCATTTTGTTTACTTTTGTGCCTTGTTTAATTACACATGGAGTAACAAAGATTCCATAGCCCATACTCTCTTATTGGCGACTATTTACACTTGCGCCCAAGGGAATATTTTTACCAAACCTTAAGACTCCGATTTCAGGTTCGAGACAGTAGAATTTTACATTATCACCACAGTTTTTAAATAGTAGCGTTACAGATGGATTTTTACCATAGGACGTGCCATTTTTTACAGAAAAAACATAGACTTCGATAGTATAGACTCTGAACAGAGCAACTATCCAAATCTTTATCTACGCAAATCAACGAAGTCTCAACGCTCAATTTTGACAATATCGCCCACTTTCAACTTCAACTCGGCAGCTCTGCCAGAGCGAAGTTCAATCACCTGATTGATTGGTGTATTGGGCCCATAGGTAGGACAAGGCTCACTTGCACAAGGAGGTGCAGCAGCCTGAATATATTTAACGACTCCGTTTTGTAAAAATACCATATCCAAGGGCACAGGTACATTCTTCATCCAGAAACTAATCGGTTGTGGTGAAGGGAACCCAAACAACATCCCCCGGTTGTCTGGCAAAGCTGGTCGATACATCAACCCCATAGCTTGTTGTTGTGGTGTCTGCGCCACTTCTAACTGAATGATTGTGCCATTAGGAACAATGGCTTTAGCAGAAATTGGTAGTTTTTGACCTAAGCTCTCTGGTGCTGGAGTTTGAGAATTAGAGGTGGGGGTGGGAGGTTTAGCTGTTGTTGGCACAGAACAGCCCATCAGTAAAATACTCAGCAACATTGAGAGCAAACTTAGTCGATGAGCCATAATTATTTTTGATTTTGTAATTTAGATTTCAATTTTACAGAATTTAAGCTAGAAAACTCACGGCTTTTATTCGTCCTTTCAAGAGGCAGGAGTAACCCACACCTTATGCAAGGTAGGATTGAAGCTTTGTGCTTCGTGGCACGGCGACGCTCGTAAGGGTTGCGTAAAGCCTACGGCATGGCTTCTCTACGAGACGCTACCGCGAACGCTTAGAGCGAGGTAGGAGCGTCTGACTCGCTCTAAGCGTACTCCTAGGTCGAAGCAAGCTACGCGTAGCGTCTCGTAGAGAGTGTACTAAGATTCTCTCAAAACGTATCCTACACCTCGCACCGTTTGAATAAGGCGCTTTTGTCCTTCATCTTCAATTTTTAGACGCAAGTAGCGGATATACACTTCAATTACATTGGACTCACCCAGAAAGTCGTAACCCCAAACATTTTCTAAAATTTGTTCGCGGGTTAACACCTCACGGGGATGTTCCATTAAGAATTTTAATAGTTCAAATTCTTTCATTGTCAAGTCAATCGCACGTCCGCTATGTATAGCACGGCGAGTTGCCATATCTAAAATCAGATCCCCAAAGCGTAACTGCTCCGTGGTGTCTACGTCAGGTTTTAAGTAGAGCCGAATCAACTTCAAAAAGTCTTCTGAGCGATAAGGTTTGAGGATGTAATCATCCGCTCCTGCTTCTAAACAAGCTACACGATCATCGACTGTATCCCTTGCCATTAAAATTAATACAGGCGATCGCATACCAGTGCTTCTCAGATTTTTGCACAATGAGAGTCCTGATTCTCCTGCTAACATCCGATCTAAAACAATTAAAGCAGGTTGGCGATCGCGACAGTGTTGTAAACCACTAGTCGCATCATGAGCCAAAATTGATTCATAGCCGGCTTCTTGCAAATCGCAAGAAAGCTGATTTGCTAGGCTCTCATCGGTTTCAATCACCAAAACACAGGGACTTGGAGCAACTGTCATAACAATTTTGGATATTGGATTTGGGATTGTAAAGATATTCCAGAGAAAATCTTTACATCAGTTATAAAGTGCAATTACGAGTTTTTAATGATGGAGCAATCCTGATTTGACACACTGCTAAGAATCTTTTAGCACGTTCAGGTATCAGCCATCTAATTCTGCGATGCAATCTTAATAACTAAATCCAAATACCATCTTTACACCAGTAATTCTGGAAGGAAATCAGTAAGTTGGGGAGTAGGGAGTAGGGAATAGGATGATGAGGGCGATGTAGCTTTAGCTTCCCGCAGGGTGGAAGTGAGGGAGAAGAATTAATAACCAATGCCCAATGCCCAATACTTAAGGCAATTCTACCGAAGTTGGTTTAGCAATATGTGGTAAACCCCAACCTAATTTTTCTCGTAAAACTCGGAAAAACTCAGGCGGTTGCAGGCGAATAAATCGAACACTATATTGCGATCGCTCCATATATACTCTATCTTCTGGTAGTACATAGCACCCTCCATTACCATCCACCACCATTACCAGCCGAGGAATGTTGACTGGGTAAATGTTGACCGATTCAGTATCTGGAAATACTAATGCTCTAGAAGCTAGGGAATGGGGACAAATGGGTACTAGCTGTAAAGCAGGTACGCCAGGGGTGACAACTGGGCCACCAGCACTCAATGAGTAAGCTGTAGAACCAGTAGGCGTAGAAACAATCACACCATCTGCTGCAATATCTACTGGCGCATGACGCCCTATGGCAATTTCAAAATGGCACATAGAGGTCAAAGGTTCCCGGTGCAGAACCATTTCATTCAAGCAGAGGGCTTCCCACAGCACTGCTTCTCCCCGAAGCACTTTGACGGTGAGCATGGCTCGTTCTTCAATTTCATACTCACCCGCCATTGCCTGTTCTAGTGCTTGGGGCAATTGATTCAGGAAGGTTTCTGTTAAAAATCCCATGTGGCCGGTATTCACTGTTAGCAGTGGAATACCACAGGGAGCCACCTGACGAGACGCTGCTAAAACAGTGCCGTCTCCCCCTAACACCACTGCAAACTCCATATCCGAGTCAAAACCAGGGGGCGTTAGACCGTCAATGGGGGTGTGGCATACAGGACTCTCCGGGTTAGAGTAGCCCAATATTCCACCGATACTCGATGTGACACGCACATCCCAACCGGCTGCGGTTAGCTTGTCTTTCAACTCGATAGCGACACGGCCGGCTATCGGTTTAACGTCATTGTAGATAATGCCTGCTTTCGGCACACTCAAATATCCAAGTTTAGGCGATGCTCTGTATTATTTAATCCTTACACATTTTGGTCATGTAGTCATTAATCTAGAGTCAAATATCCTGAGTCTAGAATTTAACGACTAATGTTTATTTTGTAATGACTATTGACTATTGGCTTTTGAAGACTGTTTAAAAGGAGTTTTTTTAGGTTTCTGCTTTTTATTTTTATTTTTCTGATAGTCTAACTCTTTGAGCTTCTTCATTATTCGGCTGAAGTACTCTTGTAGATAGCTTTCTAGGGTTGTGGTTTGTTGCGGATCTAAGCCAAAAACTTTGTATACTTCATCCATTGAAGCATTTAACTGTTTACCACTAGCCAATACTTCTGTAAATGCTAGCCTGTCTGCAACGTTCCATCCCCACTGAAAGAAGCGCATTAAGCCCCGCACAGCCCGCAGCAAGGTTATTGGCATCCGCGTTACTCTGGCATCTTTTCCAGATAAACGTTCGCACAGGTTGATGATTTCTTCTGCACTCCACGCACGAGTACCGACTACAGGAAAAGTTTGGTTTTGGGTTTCTGGCACACTCAATGCACGGATTGCGAACTTAGCAATGTCCTGAGTATCCATATAAGCGATGGGAGAAGAATTACCAGTCACCCAAACTGGCTGTGATTCCAAAATAGGAATCCCGTACTGACCGATTAATCCTTGCATAAACCCAGCTAGCCGCAAAATGGTATAATTCAAGCCAGATTCAGCCAGGAAGAGTTCTGTACACCGCTTAATTTCCATTAACGGCACTTCTGGGTATTTATCGGCATCTAATATTGAAAAGAAGATAAAACGCTCTACACCTGCCGCTTTTGCTGCTTGAATCAATGCTACTTTGCCGTCCCAGTCCACTTCTTTGATACTCAGTGAATCTGTAGGACGAGATGTTGACGCATCAATAACTTGGGTTACTCCAACTAAAGCTTCGGCTAAGGTATCGGGGTAACGTAAATTTCCCGGTACGAGTTCTGCACCCCATTCTTTGAGAAAAGCTGCTTTTTTACTGCTTCGGACAAGACAGCGTACCTTATATCCCTCATCGATTGCACGACGAGCCACTTGTCTTCCTAAGGTGCCAGTGGCACCGACGATTAATAATGTCATGAGGGTTGTAATAAATTTTATTGTTTTATGAAAAGAATGTTATCAGAATAACCTATGCAAACAAAACTTTACATCTTTTCTAAGAAAATCGTTTGTTATGGACAGACTCATGGAAAAATTGCTGTCCGTTTACCGGACAGCAATTTTCCTAGTTTGCGAAAAGTATGAACGCCAGATTGGGGCGAACAGAACTTTTCAAGGCAGAGGATAACCCCTTCCCTCCCAATAGCCAATTACCGTAGGGATTATTCTTCTGTGCCTTGAATTTTTAGTAACAACGCGCCTAAGCCCCAGCCTACGAAGATTAAACCGAAGGACAATAGAGCTGCATTTAAAAGTTCGCCGCCCATTGGTGTGATTCTCCTTATGCAAATTAGTGTGTGTAAACTAGGTCTAACAGAAGCTTTTGAATTGTTGCTGTAGGATTAGACCTGTGTAAATAATTTTAAACTAGTTTAGCAAGTAATCCCTACTCGTTTGGGGGGCAATCCCTACTATAGAGGGGGAGAACAGGGGGATGGGGAAAACGTTTGATGATAATTATTATGAATAAATTTTATGTATCAAAATAATTTAGATAATCTAGTGAATTTTACCAAAAAAAATCGCCCACGTTTGGCGTTGACGTTGGGAGATCCGGCGGGAATTGGGCCGGAGGTAATTTTGAAAGCTTTAGCAGAACCGGAAATTAGTAAAAAATATGACGTTACAGTGGTAGGAAACCGGGACTTGCTGGCACAAATTTATCACAAACTGAATTTAACTGAGAATTTAGCACCTTTGGCAAATCCAGACGAGTTGTCAATTATTGATGTGCAGTTGGATGAAGGAATTCAAGGTGAAATTATCGCCGGAATAGGTAATGCGGCCAGTGGTGCGGCTAGTTTTGCGTATATGGAATGTGCGATCGCTCAAACACTCGCTGGTAAATTTGATGCTATTGTCACAGGGCCGATCGCTAAATCTGCTTGGAAAGCCGCAGGGTATAATTATCCAGGGCAAACGGAACTTTTGGCAGAAAAATCAGGTGTTAGCCGTTTTGGGATGTTATTTGTAGCGCGATCGCCCCATACTAATTGGATACTCCGCGCAATACTAGCTACTACACATATTCCCCTAAGTCAAGTCGCTGATACGTTGACACCGCAGTTGCTGACACAGAAATTGGATTTGCTGGTGGAGTGTTTAGAGAAAGACTTTGGGATAGAAAATGGGAGAATTGCGATCGCAGGTTTAAATCCCCACAGTGGCGAACAGGGACAACTTGGACATGAAGAACAGGATTGGTTAATTCCCTGGTTGGAGGAAGAACGGCAAAATAGACCACAATTACAGCTAGATGGGCCGATACCGCCAGATACGATGTGGGTTAAGCCTGGTCAAGCTTGGTATGGAAATTCTTTAGTACAAAATCCTGCTGATGGCTACTTGGCACTTTACCACGACCAAGGCTTAATTCCTGTAAAGCTGATGGCGTTTGATCGGGCAGTTAATACTTCTATTGGCCTTCCTTTTGTTCGGACTTCCCCAGATCATGGAACAGCGTTTGATATTGCGGGTAAGGGAATTGCTGATGCTACGAGTATGAAAGCAGCGATACATTTAGCGGCTGAGTTGGTTAGTCAAAGATTGGCTAAGAAAAATTATCAATGATTATGTCTAGAAATATAACTGATCACAAAGTACTAATTAAAAGTCTCTAAGACGCATTACAGTATTTTACTCATAATCTCAACTGTTTCCCAGTGTTAACACTCCCGCCGGAAAATCCACCACTAAACGTCGATTTTTTAGCCACTGACGGCCGAGTAAAAGTTCCGAAACTCCATCGCCTGCATAAACCGGGATATTAAACTCTTGTCCATCTATTCGGACTTTTCCAGCGTAGATATCAAACTTTGCTTCCCCCTTTGCTAGTTGCATATTTTGTTCACCTAAATACACCCAATTAAATTCCTCTAAATCCTGCTTCTCAATGGCTAGCCAGCCTGAAAATCCTGTATATAGCATGGCATCGACAGATAATTCTACACCATCTACAGTTCTAAACTTATGTAATCCTTTTCATGTAAGGATTATGAGGCTGTTCTTGTATCGCTGATGTCACTCTATATTAAATCTTTGTAACTTGCGCTCCCATCGGAAATACAAACTTTCTCCATCCACCTCATCTGTCTCTTCACTTTCATCAATGAGGTCTTGGTTTTTCTCCTCTAATTCGCGCATATACTGCCTGAGTATACCCCCAACAGCGATCGCTCTACTTTTATGTAACTGACGGGTTAACTCTAAAAACCATTCCCTATCACCCACCAAATCTGACTCTTTCACCTGATACTTGAGAATTTCTGGGATAAGTAGTGAAGGGTTATGATGTTTTGCGATCGCGCTAGTATGAACAACAGGCTGATAATCAATCCGTAAGCACTGCTGCCATAACGTTACCCATTTGGCATGAGAAAGATAGCTATGACTGAAATACGAAGGCGGCACCATTGCCAAAATATGTAAATGCGGGTGTGCTGAGACTCCATCTCTACCTTTAGTTACTTCGATAGATTTCACCCAACCTTTCGCAGGCCATGCTTTCAATTCAGTGAATCGCTTAAAAGCTTTATTTATCGAATCCAAGTTTTCCTTGAGTTCTTCAATCTGGCAATTTTTTACAGTCAAGGTAACAAATAACCAACGGTGCTTGGGATAATCAGTAACAACCTGTGGGAGAATTTTGTAAGCCCTTGCTTTCCACATGAGTGATCGCCGCCACTGACAAACCGGACAATGACGAACTCTACAGAATCGTGCATCTGATAGCTTTAACTTGAAAATACCTTCCGATTCATCTGGCACTAATTGAAACTTTAGCAACTCGGAACATATCCTCATTCGCCAAGCATACTGCTGAAAATAATCTTCGTCTGCTTTGGCATAATAATGCAAGACTTTATCAATATTACTTCTGTGCTTGTCCCAGATTTTACCTATAGGCGAAACTTTAGATAAGCTCTGTACATTTTGATTTTGTTGGAACTTATTTTGAGACGATATATTAAAAGCAATAAAGTTATTGTCTGAGGTTTGAGCAAACACGAAATCACCGAATCAGTTTGTATCAACGCCCCAAACTAACGCAAATTATACGCTCAAGCCTCAGTAACAGTATCTAGGGAAATATGAAGGTAACATCATTGCCAAAATATGTAAATACGGGTGTGCTAAGACTCCATCTTTACCTTTAGCCACTTCTGTAAACTTCACCCAACCTTTCGCAAACCATGCTTTTAATTCATTCAATTTCTTAAAAGCCTTATTCATCGAATCCAAGTTTTCCCTGAGTTTCTGAATCTGGCAATTATTAAAAGCAATTTCGTCTTTGTCCAACCATAGATAGCCTTGGCCCGGAAAACATGTCAGATTACTTGAATAAGTACCAAAAGTCTGACAGGAAAACCATACTAATGAGAATTTGGGCTACTACTGCTGTGCTAGTTTCTTCTTGGCTAATATTTGGCGTCATAGGTTCTAAGCCAATCAACGCTACTTCTGTTTTGGTGGAAAATGTTATCTCATCTCCTGCACCAACCAATACAAAACAGATTACTGTTAGTAACACTGAGTTCGGGCTGAAGAGAGTTGACGCCAAAGGGAACGTTACCATTTTGCGGACAACAAAAGTGCCACTTCAGCAAGGAAACGCCTACGGATGGCGGATTAAGCTCAAAGACTACCAAGGTGAAGTGAAATGGCGCGAAGTCTTGCGTTTACCAAAACCTCCAGAAACTTGGGGTACAGATAACGGTGAAGACTTTTCAATATCAGCAGATGGCACTACATCTGTGACACGGCGCACACAGTCGGCTCCAAACGGTGTGATTGAGAATTTTTGGACGATCGCTCCTGGCGATCCGCTTGGTAAGCATAGAATAGAGGTTTATATTGATGACCGTTTGATCGGTACTTTCGAGTTTGAAATTGTTCCAGTAAAGCAGATATGAAGGGCATTGGGCATATGGAGAAGAGGCAGAGGGGCAGGGGGAAGGGTGCAGAAAAGAGGAACATCCCCCTACTCCCTTGCTTCTTCTTTTCCCCTTAAACTTAAGCTGGAGAGTATCTTAGAGATAGAAGTTTGATTCTTGTTGGGTGGCGATCGTGAATACAGAGGAATTCCTGCGATTGATCGAAAATCAGCGCCCATGTCTTCAGACACTGCCAAAAGGTCTGCAAGCAATGTGGTATGACAACAAAGGTGATTGGAACAAAGCTCATGAAATAGTTCAAAATGCCAGCGATGCTGATAGTGCCTGGGTTCATGCTTACCTGCACCGCAAAGAAGGCGATTTGAACAATGCCCATTTCTGGTATCGTCGCAGTGGTCAGTCAGAGTTTTTAGGAGAACTAAGCCAGGAATGGGAACAAATAACTTCTGTATTGCTAAGGAAGGTGAACGCAACGCATGAATGCTGAGGAATTAAAACGGCGTTTTGCCGCAGGAGAAAGATATTTTCCAGCCGTCAACTTGAGTAGGAACAGGCTGATTGGAGCCTATTTGCCTGGAATCAATTTATGGGGTTGTGACTTGAGTGGAGCGAACCTAGCTAAAGCTAAACTCTGGGGAGCAGATTTAAGTAGAGCTAACTTAGCCAAAGCAAACTTGACCAGAGCTAATTTGAGCGGTGTCAAACTCAATGAAGCAAATCTCCGGGGAGCAAAACTCAACTATGCCAAGTTGTATGGAGCGAATCTGACTGGTGCTTACTACGATGACAGCACGCGGTTTTCTAGAGGTTTTGACCCCATTAGTCAAAATATGCGAAAGGTGTGAAGGGGACTGGGGATTGGGGACTGGGGATTGGGGACTGGGAAAAAGTTTTTTAAAATTGGTGGTGGGTAAGAGCAACCACCATAATTTTTTGATTTGGTATCTAATCCCTAATTCCGAGTCCCCAGACCTTTTTAAATAACTGATTTTGATACATGTTGATGTGAGCCATCTAACATAGACGATATCAACATTTGTTCAAAAACTTTGGAAAGAGCAGTTTGAAAACGTTGACGATGCTTGAGTTTGAAAAAAGGTCGAACTATTTCTGCGTAGGCGTAGCCAGCCCTAGGCATCGCACCGTTACTCTCTCTATTATCAATCACTCGAATTGCCCGCAGAGTTCCCAACTGGATTTCTTTTTTTACCATCAACTCAGAAATTCCAATTGCACCGACCCCTTCTTCGATCGCTGCTTTTGTCATCTCTCCACTATTGAACACTAAAATTACATCCAGTTCACTAAGATTAATTCCCCAATTTTGTAGGGCTTCCTCAAACCTTTGCTGGGTTCCAGAACCTGGTTCTCGCATCACCCAAAGGGTTTGAGTTAATTGGCTTAAGTCAATTTCTCCCCACTCAAACCAAGGATGTTTTTGACCTACTACAATTTGTAAGCGATCGCTCCCCACTATTTCATACTCTAGAGTACTTTGAAGCGCTGGCTTCACATCTCCTTCTACTAAACCCAAATCAAACTGTCCTGTCGCCGTTCCCATACAAATCTCTTCTGTATTGGCAAGGCTACAGTTAATCTGGATACCCGGATATTGGCTTTTAAACTCACTAATCTTACTTGGTAGCCAGTAGTTACCAATTGTCAGACTTGACCCTAATTTCAACTCACCCCGTTGCAGATTGTTCAATTCTCGCAATCCCCTTTCAGTCAAGGAAACTTGATCGAGAATTTTCTGTGCTTCCACTTGCAGTAATTTGCCAGCCTCAGCAATCTCGATATGACGGCCAATCCGATGGAACAGTTTCACTCCGTATTCTTGCTCTAAGTTGTGGATTGCTGCGCTGACGGCAGGTTGTGTAATATAAAGCTCCTCTGCTGCGCGAGTAAAGTGTAAGTGCTGCGCCACAGCCAGAAAAATCTTTAACTGCTCAAGCGTCATTCCTGCCATTTATGGTATCCCTACAACTTGGTGTAAAATTTTTAATCACTTTCATTTATCATTTTGACAAACAAAAGCATTTGATTCTATCGGTTAGTTTGACTAAAGTATAAATCAAAGCTTCGGCACAGACTCAAACGACCAAGTAGAGAGCAGGGGAGGCAGGGGGAGCAGGGGGAGCAGGGAGCAGGGAGCAAGGGAGAAGAGTTTTCCCTCTACCCCCCGCACCCTGCCCCTCTGCCTCTTTCCCATGCCCAATGCCCAAGCATGAAAATAAGGACTTCCACAAATGAGCGATTTCGTAACTGCAATTATCACAGGGATTACCGCATTCACTGCCACCAACATCGATGATATCGTCATTCTGACGTTGCTTTTTTCACAAATAAATAAAACGTTCCGCAATCGTCACATCTTTGCTGGCCAGTATCTCGGTTTTGCTGCATTAATTATTGCTAGCCTTCCCGGTTTTTTCGGTGGACTAATTATACCGCAAGACTGGATTAGACTACTTGGTTTAATGCCAATAATCATTGGTGTGAGTAGTTTACTAAAACGCGAAGAGGATTCACCAGAGGAATCTGAAGAAGAAACCGAACCGTCTTGTCCCTCTATACTTGCCAGTTTTATCTCTCCACAAACATGTAATGTAGCTGCGATCGCCTTTGCCAATGGTAGTGATAATATCAGCGTCTACGTGCCCCTGTTTGCCAACTCAGAATTAGATAGTCTGCTGGTAATACTAAGTGTATTTTTTACAATGGTAGGTGTCTGGTGTTATACCGCTTACAAGTTAACTTACTTGTCTGCGATCGCCCACTTTTTAACAGAGAATGGCAATACTTTTGTGCCATGTATATTGATTGGACTCGGTATATTTATTGTTACAGAGAATGTTACTTGGACTCTTTTATCTGTAGTTTCTAGTTATATATTTTCATTGATTTTAGGTTTCAATACTCAGCCATCGATTGAATAACAAGAAAAACTAAGTATCTAAGTAGAGGTGCATCATGATTTTTTTTACTAAAATCAATTCCAAACTGCAAAAAATATTATCCATCAACAGGAATCAAAACATGAAAATCTGGAAATCTCTGCTAATTGTCTTGATGATTTTCGTGAATCTCGCCTTTGCTCAACCTTCTTTTGCTGATCGACCGAAGTTTAGCAAAAACCCTGACTATATCGAAGTGACTAAAGCTCTGAAAGAACTCTCTCAGACAAAAGATGCCCAAACTCAAGTTGAAGGTCTTACACCAGAAGAAATTCAAAAGAGAACCGAAGAATTAACACTGCAAAAATATGCTTTAGAGACGGGAATCAACTGGGGTCAATGCGAGAACCAAACAGGTAATACCATAGCTGTATATGGCAAAAGACCAAATGATGAAGACGAAGAAGAAGATGCCGTATACGACAATAACCTGTATTTTCTAGCTAATGGTCAGTCCACTAAAAATAACTGGGATTGTGATGGCATCTATCTAGCGAATGATGTCAAAGTAGCAAATTTCACTTCTAATCCTAATGGGCAAGGTCAAGAATTGACAGGACCGATTGCTCTAAAAATACTTGATGGAACTCAGTTGGTGATTAAAACAAATCCAGATACTGGTGCGATTGACTTAAATGTTCCGACTGTGAAAGTTCTTAACAGCAAAACGGCTAATTGGTTTATCCCAGATATATCGCAGGCTCTCATAAATACACGAGTTCCTAATGCGCCTAGCAATCAGTCTTGAGATAGAACTGCATAATCTATTTTTGAATAATTGTTCTCAATTTAAATAGGGTAACAGCCAAAATCAGAGGATAAACCTGACTTGCACTGGTAAAAACCTCTCTGATATTGGCTGTTTTTTTCACTTTATCTATCCTCAATCTTAGGCTTGTTTTATTTAGATATCTGCATTAAAATAAATTTTGAGAAAAAAGTACAATCACAACAGGTATATTTCATTAGCGCAACTATTGCGCTGGGTGCAAGTCATCTGGAAGGAGATTTGCTATTACCTCCACATTTTTTTGATAAGAGCCGCTTTGGGGATAAAGGTGTTATTGATGCAGTTAAAATCGAAACCTACAGAAGAAGATAAAGATAAAAAAAAGCCAGGACGACTGAATCCGTCCCGAATTCGAGATCACTTGGCAAATGAACGTACTTACCTCGCTTGGATGCGGACAGGGATCGCTCTTTTAGGTTTTGGTGTCGTCATCGTGCGTTTGCGTGCTTTCCAAGTACCTTTAATGCCGCGTCCTGGCAACGGCTGGAAGTTAGGTTTAGTCTTCTCGTTGGTGGGTTTGATTACCGTGTGGCTATCAACGGCACACTATTTCGCAGTCCGCCGTGATATCGAAGAAGATACTTATGAACCGACAGACCGTTGGGTGTTGCTGTTCAGTATCGCTGTGATGATTCTCGGCGCTGGAGTAATCTATTTTGTTTTTACAACTTCTTTAGATCCATCAAGTCCACTTATTCCTGAGTAATAGTATTTTTAAAACCGCACTTTATATAACTCGAATAGTTCCCCTGATTTGTGCGTTACGACTTTAGCACCAGCCGCTTTAATCATTTTTTCCCACTTACCTAAAGGCTCTAAAAACACCTCAGCCCCCAAATAGGTTTCCAAAACTGCCCAATCTTCTGCTAAAGGCTGTTCTGGATTGAGAACGTCAAACACAAAATGTCCACCTGGTTTTAATACGCGCTTGACTTCTGCTAGTACAGCATTCCAGTATTCGAGGGGAAAATAGCAGCTAAATCCTGTGGCGATCGCTAGATCAAACTGCTCTGGTGAGTAGTTTAACTGATGAGCTGCTCCCAACTCAACACCTTTGAACAGCTTAGAATTCAACTGTGGCCCACGCGAATTAAGAGTATCCCGTGCCACATTACTGATTTCTTGCCCATGAAAAAATGCTTGCCAATCCCGCCAAGGATAGATTAAAAAGCTGATACCACAGCCAATATCTATACAGTGCTGGTTCTTTTTAGGTTCAGCAACTTCCCAGAAAGGGGAAGCAATTCTCCCTGAGAAACTACCTCCAATCCACTCCCGGAATATCGGCATCGCCTGTACTTCTGCTGGGAGTTCAAAGGTTTCACGTTGATACTCCCGGTTAAAGCGATAGGCTATTTGGCCTAATCTTTCGTCCCAGTTGCTTGATTTAGGTGAACTAAAGAGATTTTGGAACTGCGAATCGGACTTTTTAGACATTAGATTTTTATTACTTTTTAACTACTTTAATCCAGTTCTAGTGTAGACAAAGTGCAAGCAGTAAGTTCTATGTTTTCATTGCCAGCGTACCGCTACGGACGGTATTAAATGTAAAGCGGTTGGTTCTTTATTTCTTGCACTATCGACACATCTTTATACAGAATGGATATTACCTATTCCCACTGCTGATGCTTCAGTCTTGAGAGCGAAAATTACGATTTGATGTGAAGCATAACGAAGCTTTAAGAAGATACAGCATAGGCAGGCTGAGAAATTGCCTTGGGATGTTGTTTAAAATAAGCCTGGAGTTACTTGCAGATTAACACTATGGCAGAAATTCAGTTGGCGATTGAGGGTGAAGATGCGATTGCAGCAACAGAGGCGCTTTTGGCAATTCCTGGTATATCTGGTAACTATGCAGTGAATTCAGATACACCGGAAAGAGAAGGAGTAACAGCAACAGTTGCTACCATCGTTGGTATTGTTGGGGGTGCGATCGCAATTGCTGAACAAATCCGCAAGTGGTATCAAGAATATAAAGCCAAACAGTCTGGTAAAAGAATTGAAAAGGTGTTGATTGTCGGGCGCAATGGCAGACGACTCCTTTTAGAAGATGCAACCTTAGAAGAGATTCGCCAAATTTTAGAATCGTAGAGACGGAATTGGGGGTGGTAAACTTGGGGTAAATACTGAAGTCGCAGGATTCAGAACGTGCAGACACTCCACCTCGACCTCAAGCCAGTTGATGGGAATTACGTAGAGTTACGTTACTTTATTGATAATCCAAACCAGTATCAGAAACGATCGCTTCCTATAACAGAAATCGCCGATTTGATTAAGTTGGCTGAAAGAGATTATTACGTTTCCTTTTTCCCAGAGGATTATATAGTAACTGGACGGCGATTGTATAACTGGTTGGATGGGAATGATCGCTGGTTGCAACCCCTGCTAGATAAGTATCGGCGTGAGGGGATTGTATTCGCGATCGCTACAACCGAAAAACTTGCTCATCTACCTTGGGAAGTGCTACACGATGGCAATAGTTTTTTAGTGCAGCGTGTCCCGGCTATTGTCCCGGTGCGGTGGGTGTCGGATAGTACGGTAAAAAAATTGACCATTGAAGGGGAACCAGAAAACCGGGCGCTGCAAGTTTTGTTTATGGCGACTTCGCCGTTGAATGTCGAGCCTGTGCTGGATTTTGAGGGAGAGGAAGCACGGATTTTGGAGGCGACAAAGCGGCAACCTTTAGCGCTGACGGTGGAAGAAAGCGGCTGTTTGTTGGAGTTGGGTTATTTAGTTGATGGTTACGGCGGGGATTATTTTGATGTTTTACACCTGACGGGTCATGCTACTTTACAAGATGGGCAACCGCGCTTTATTACAGAAACGGCAACAGGTGAAGCTTTCTATGCCAGTGCTGGGGATATCGCCCAAGAATTACAATTTCGATTGCCTAAACTCATTTTCCTCTCTGGTTGTCGCACTGGGCAAGCTGGCAATGGCGGTTCTGTGCCGTCAATGGCTGAAGAATTGCTGAAATCGGGTGCAAAAGCGGTTTTGGGTTGGGGTCAAAATGTTTTAGATCCTGATGCTACAGCCGCAGCAGCCGCATTATATGAGGAATTATCAGCCGGAAAGCAAATCATCGAGGCTGTTGCTTGTACTTATCAAACATTAATTAAGAACAAAGCGCGGGATTGGCATTTATTGCGGCTGTATGCAGCAGACAATTTACCGAGTTCATTAGTCACGCCTTTGCGGACTCGTGGACGAAAACCAGCACCACCGCTTTCTGTTTCTACCCAGTTTTTAGATCCTGCGGGTAAGGTGAAAGTCCCGACGCGAGAGAGTTTTGTTGGTCGTCGCCGGCAATTGCAAAATTGTTTGCGGGTGCTGAGTCAACCAAGTGATGAAGTTGGGGTGTTGATTCATGGCATGGGTGGTTTGGGTAAAAGTAGTTTAGCAGCTAGGCTTTGTGACAGACTGCCCAATTTTGAGCGTGTTGTCTGGGTGGGGAGAATTGATCAAGCTAGTTTGGTGAGTCGTTTGGCTGAAGAGTTGGATGACAACGAACAACGCAAAAGCTTACAAAATTACGATGAAGAATTGAAATATCGGCTGCGGCGAGTTTTCGAGGAGTCGCATGAAGAAGCGAAGCCGTTTTTGTTGGTGTTGGATGACTTTGAAGTGAATTTAGAACCTCGCGATCAGAATTATGTCTTGCAATCAGAAGCAGCAGAGGTAATGAAAGCTTTAGTTTGGGCAATTAGAGAAAATTCCACTTCCCACCGCATCATTATTACCTGCCGTTACGATTTTGAATTTACCCAATTGCAGCATTTCTATAAACAGCCGTTGGAGGGAATGCGAGGCGCAGATTTGCGAAAAAAGTGTAATCTCCTCACTGCCTTTGGTGCAGAATCTCAGGTGGATGAGGCGTTAAAATCACAAGCGCAGAAGTTGGCGGATGGTAATCCCCGCTTGCTGGAATGGTTGGATAAGATTCTGCAAAATACAACTGTTGATGTGGGGGCAATTCTCAATAGTTTGGAAGCAGATCGACGAGTGGAGTTGCGAGAGCAAGTTTTGGCAGAAGCGTTGCTGGAACAGATAGATACAACTATGCGGGAGATGTTGTCACGGGGTTTGGTGTTTGAGTTGCCAATACCGAGGGAAGCTTTAGCCGCAGTTTGTGAGACTATCCCCAATTTGGAACATTACATTAATCAGGCAGTGGCGTTGGGACTGTTGGAAGTGAATCATGATGAGGCGTTACGAGTGCCACGCATTTTGCCCCTACTTTTAATACAAGATAAAAATTTATACAGTCTAGCTGTAAAGATCCTCAATCAAATTTGGCGAGTAGAAACAGAAGGTAATCTAACAGAAGATAAATGTATTGAAATTCATAGATTGGCTTTATTAGGTGGAGAAAAAAATATAGCTATTGAAACTTGTTCTGCTCTTGCCTTTTTTAGACAAGGATTGAGCCTCTATCGTGATGCGGTTAATATCTGTCAAGTTACTTTAGAAATTTTTAAAGATTGGAGTATTTTGAATGAACTGGCGCGTGCAGAAAAACAACTTGGTGATACTAAAAACGCATTGTACCACTATCATGAAGCTTTAAAGCTATGCCCCCTATATAATAAAAAACAAAGGGCAACAATCCTACATAATTTATCCATTATTTATATTGAGACAGGTAAACAAAAACAAGCCATTTACTTTAATAAAAAATCTTGGAAAGTTTCTCAGGAAATTAATAACTATGAAAATTTAATGATGGTTTCTCATGGAATGGCAATTATTTGTACACAGCAAGGTAAACTAAATGAAGCTATTGAATATTACGAAAAAGCTTTAGAAGCTGCTGATAGAATTGAAGAAAAAGTAATTGTAACTCAAAAACCTAGATATAAAGCAATTTGCCTCAATAACATCGCTTATATTCATACATTAAATGGGCATTTTGAGGCAGCAATTTCTTTATATGAAAAATCTATTCAAGTAATGGAAGAATTAGGAGATATTAAAAATCAGGCAGTGACCCTAAACAACATTGCTCAAATTTATATATCACAAGGATTAATTAATCAAGCTGTACCTTTTATTTTACAATCTCTGACATTAAAAGAGAGCATTGGAGACCTAAAAGGACAGTCAGCATCGTTACATAATTTAGCTTATATACATATTATACAAGGGCAAGTTGATCAAGGAATAGCTTTATGTGAAAAAGCCCTCCAAATTTCACGGCAAATCCATCATGCTGAAGGTCAAGGGTATTCTCTGATGATGCTTGGAGAAATAGTCGCTATAAAAAGAAGCTTTTCAGTGGGCATGGCCTATTTAGATGAGGCTATCAATATCTTCCAACAACTAAATTCTCCGCATACAAAGAAAGTACAAGCAATTATTGATTACTTATTATCCACGAGGCTTTGAACTCCATTAATGAGCCTTTGATACTCATTAAAGAGGCTTTGAACTCCATTAATGAGCCTTTGATACTCATTAAAGAGGCTTTGAACTCCATTAATGAGTCTTTGATACTCATTAAAGAGGCTTTGAACTCCATTAATGAGGCTTTGATACTCATTAAAGAGGTTCTGAACTCCATTAATGAGGCTTTGAGCTTCATTAAAGGGTCTTTGAACTCCATTAATGAGTCTTTGATACTCGTTCAGCAGTTTTTTAGACTTGTGGCTTGGTTGTGGGAGATTGCGATCGCCATAATAGTACACCACGGCGTAAATAGAGCAACCATTTAAAATACCTAAATAGCTTATTCCATAATACTTTTGACTTTTGACTTTTGACTTTTGACTTCCGCCTTGCGGTACTACCTACTGAGTTAAGAACGCCGTGCATTCAAACAACACCATTCTTTTCGTTTCCACAGGGTAGCAACCACCCAACCATTTTCTTCTAAAGCATCAGCAACACCTGTAGATTGTTCTAGTAAAATACCACTGAAGATCGCCCAAGTTTCAGGTTTAGCGATCGCACTCATTTCTGGAATTAATTCAATAATTACATGAGCCAAAATATTGCAAACTATACCATCTACTGGATTTTCAAGCAGTTTTGTCAAAATGTCTACACTTCCCAGTGCTGGTAGTAAACGTTCTGGACTAATGTCGTTCAGCGCACCATTACTGATAGTTGATTGCACCGCTAAAGGGTCATTATCTACTGCATAGACTTTCTCTGCTCCCAGTAGCAGCGCCCCAATAGAAAGGATACCAGAGCCACAGCCAATATCCGCAATTACCAGATGTTCATGTTTGCCACTAGCACCCACAAACGACTGAGGAACTCCACTTAGCCGCATTTCCAGAGATTCTAAACATAGCTGAGTGGTGGCATGGTTGCCCGTACCAAATGCTACACCAGGGTCAAGACGAATCACTAGCCGTTCCGTTGTTTCTGGTAACGGTAGCCAAGCGGGGTTGATTAAGAAGCGATCGCCTATTTCCTGCGGATGCCAATATTGTTTCCAGCTAGTCGCCCAATCTTCCTCATCAATTAACTGCCATTGCAGTGAGGGAGATGAAACTCCTACACAAAGAGCATCTTGACGCAGCCACAGCGACAGCGCTGCCAAATCTAGCAGCTGCGTTTGAATTGTCGATAAATAAGCCCTGACTAAAGATGAATTTCCTTTGTTTTCACTAGCTGTTCCCCGACAGCCAAAATCTTCCAGTCGCCAAAAGATCGAATCTTCTAGGTCTGGCTCACATAAAATCTGTAATTCCCACCAGGTGTTTGCCATTTTTGAGTACTGAGTTTAACAGAGTTATGAGTTAGGAGTTAAAAGTTAGGAGTTAGGAGTTCTCCTGTTTAGCTTCTAACTCCTCACTACTCACTCCTAACTTTTTTTAATCAGCACTCATAGTGTTACTGTATACGCGTCCCGAATACCAGGGACTTTTATAATTTCATCCAAAATGCCCTCTGGTAAAGGGTCATCTATACTCAGAGCCATTACCGCATCACCACGGACGATTTTACGACCTACTTGCATACTGGCAATATTCACATTAAAACTGCCGAGTAGAGAACCGAGTTTGCCGATGATCCCTGGCATATCGCGGTGCAGGGTAAACAACATATATTTGCTGGGTGGGACGTTAATCGGGAAACCGTCAACATCAGTTAAATGGATTTCCCGTTCACCCAACAAAGCGCCTGTGACAGAATGAGTACCTAAAGTGCCGGTGGCTTCTAGATGAAGCGTTCCGGCATAGTCTCGAATCGAAGCATCGCGGGTTTCAATCACCCGAATTCCACGTTCTTTGGCTTCTATGCTGGCATTTACGTAATTTACTCGTTCCCGCAAAGCTTGGTAAAGTAAACCTTTCAGGGCAGCTACCACCAAAGGCTGACTTTTGTTGGTCGCAAGTTCCCCTTGTAGTCGAATATTGAGTACTTCCACCCGTCCGCCAGCTAGCTGTCCCACTAGATTACCTAGAGTTTCTGCTAGTTGCATGTAGGGTTTGAGTTCTTCCAACACATCGGGGCCGAGTCCGGGAATGTTAACGGCTGAACGGGCTGGTAATCCTAAAAGTACATCCCGAATTTGTTCGGCAACATCAATAGCCACATTCACTTGAGCTTCTGCGGTAGAGGCTCCCAAGTGGGGAGTGAGGATAACTTCTTTGCCTAGCGATCGCAATTCAGATTCACCCAGTGGTTCTGACTCAAACACATCTAAGGCTGCACCGCCTATTTTACCCGCTTTCAGAGCTGCTGCTAAAGCTACTTCATCAATGATCCCACCACGAGCGCAGTTGACAATCCGGGCTGTAGGTTTCATCTTTGCCAAAGTTGTGGCATTGATTAAGTGAGTCGTTTCTGGGGTTTTAGGGATGTGTAGGGTGATATAGTCTGCTTGCTGGAAGAGTAAATCTAGCTCAACTAACTGACAGCCAAGTTGTTCAGCTCGGTCTGTAGAAATAAAAGGGTCATAAGCTAGGAGCTTCATCCCCATTGTCTTAGCTACAGCCGCAACATGAGAGCCAATTTTACCCAAACCGACAACGCCGAGAGTTTTTTTGTAGACTTCCGCACCGACAAAGCTATTGCGATCCCATGCACCGCGTTTCACCGAAGCGTTAGCATCGGGGATGTGGCGAGACAAAGCCAAAATCATCGCTAGCGCATGTTCGGCGGCGGCAATTGTGTTTCCCTCTGGAGAATTGACTACTACAATTCCTCGGCGGGTGGCAGCCGGAACATCCACATTATCCACACCCACACCAGCACGACCGATGATTTTTAGCTGAGTGCCAGCTTCAATGATTTCTTGGGTGACACGCGTACTAGAGCGAATCATTAGTGCGTCATACTCACCAATAATTTCGATCAGTTCTGCTGGTTTTAGACCTAGTTTGACATCAACGGTAGCAACTTGCGAAAGAATGTCAATTCCAGCTTGGTCAATAGAATCTGAGACAAGAACCTTAGACATGATTACTTCATTTAAAGCTACAGGTTTTGCTGCACAAGACTTTTTAGTTTAGTCTTTATCTGTCACAATTCAGCAAAAATTATTTGTTTTAATATCAACTTAACCTTTACTTACGTTGCGTGCTAATGGTATCGAAGCATGAGTTGCTCTCGATGGGTACTGCCTCCTAAGTATTGGAACATGAGTGGCAGTTTGCATCACCCTGTCGCTAAATATAAAGCATGAATAGCACTTAGTACCTATATATTTATTAATAGTTAAGAGTTACCAAAATTTTATCATCTAAAGCAACTTACTTATTGAGGTAGAAATGCCTGCATTCTTGACTGGGCTGCAACTTTAGCTTCGGCAATGCTCTGCACAACCACTAAAGGAGCAAGTAACTATTATATCTGTGGAATTTTGACTGTTTCTCAATACCACAAGTGGTATCCCTTAGTCAAAGCAAAACATTACATTATCAAGATAATCGGATTATGACATTTAGAATCTAGGCATCAAATAAATTTTCTTGCTCGTGATTCTGCCAGATTTAAAATTGTCTAGTAGTTAAAAGTTGTCAATTAGTATCAGTGGAGTACTTAATGTATAGTAGTAAACTAATGATATAGTTGTAAAGAAATCGCTATAATTCTGGTGAGCCAAATATCCTTTGAGTTTTGGGGAAACTAGCCATGTTAGAGTACAACTTGCCCAGGTACTTGCCCTCAGCCGAGGAACTACCAGACTCTGATGAAACGCTTGTGGATAATGACTGCAAGAATTAATACCAGGCTTGCTGAAGGCGATCCTGCTGATACTTTGGTCAGAACGCATGGATTGGCTCTTTGCCATAGATATGGGTATTTATTATCACCCCGATAAACCTCCCATTGTGCCAGATGGGTTTTTGAGCTTAGGGGTAGAGTGGTTTTATGATGAGGAACTGCGTCCCAGTTATGTGCTGTGGGATGAAAATGTTGTACCGATTTTCGTCCTAGAAGTAGTTTCCCAAAATTATCGCAAGGAGTACACTACTAAATTGGATGTCGGAATAGTCACATTGAAGGTAGGAATAGCCCATAGCAACGCTTAACGATTTTTGTTTGTGAAGTGCATTGCAAATATCAGGAAGAGTGTAATTACACTGCCTGAGCCAACATACTCCAGCTTTGACCAAAATATTTTTTCTCGGAGGATAATTGCTGCTGCTTCCATTCCTGCAACTGTAGCGTATCCAGCGATCGCTAGCATCATCGAAATGAAAGGCTTGCTAGCCAAAGAAATTGAGCGACGCTGCCAAACTGCAAACGCAACAGTAGTTGAGATGATTACAGTAATGCTCAGAATAAGAAAGTAGAGATTGTACTGAAAAAGCATGGTGACGAAGCATTTAATATTTGATCTCAACCTTATGACGATAAGTTTGAGCAAGTCATGATGTTCCAGTGATTTTCATAATCACGTCAAAAAAGCCAAGTTATAGCAGAATTCTGGCTCCTGAATTCTTAGAGAAAAACTATTGTTTTTTAGGAATAATGTTCCTGATTCCACTTTTAGTAGAGACAGTATCACCTCTGTAACGAGGGATGATATGAATACTAGCGTGCATAATATTTTGACCCGCAGATCGATTGATATTCATTCCTACATTAAAGCCATCAGGTTCAAATTCTGCTTTAAGAATTTCTTGTACTTTGTTCACCATAAACCAGCAGGCAGATTGCTCTTTAAATGGTAGTTCAAAATAATTGCAAACATGACGTTTAGGAATAACTAAAACATGCCCCTTACTTATTGGATAGCCGTCAAAAATAGCATAAGCGGTTGCTGATTCGGTTAATAGTTTGAGAGTTTTGTGAGGATTGCAGAATATACAATAATTAGATGAATTTCGCTGATGGTTATAGTGGACATACTCATATAGTTGCCGATGTTCATCTAAACAAAGTGAAGTAAAAGGAAGTTTTACAATACACTGATATGTAGGCTTTTTATAGACATAATGTTCTCGAAAACCTTCTCTCTTAATATCTCTTCTTACAGCATAATAAGCTTTGCCTCCTGGTTTTAATAAGTGTGATATTTCCATAAGAACATTAGCTTGCTCTTCAGTAAATAAAACATTTAAAACATAAAAGCAAATTATTGTATCAAATTTATTATCAGGATATTGTGGAAAATAATAAGGGTCATAGCCTCTAATATCAAAACCTTTTTGGCGCAGTATTTTAACATCATTACCAAAGCCACAACCAAAGTCTAGTATTTTGCCTTGTAAAAGGTTTTGATTTAATAAAAGCTGTGCCGGAAATGATAGATAATTTCTTTCGATCGCAGTAAGATGGCTGAATTGATTTTTTTGCTGTTTCATGGAATTTTGGTGCAGATGTCCCAAAATTATTATTCCCAGCATCCCTTGAGTTTATGCGATGTCTACAATGGTCACTGAGCTTGCCGTTGGCGCAGCCTCTCGTAGAGAAGTGCGGGCTACGCCTATGCATCAGGGTCAATACCTAGCTCACGTAACTTAGCTGCTAATATATCAGCACGCTGGCGTTCCTGTTCAGCGCGTTGGCGTTCTTGTTCAGCACGTTGACGTTCTTGTTCAGCACGTTGGCGTTCTTGTTGGGCTTGTTCGCTGCTCCACAACAGCAAATTTCCTTCTGTATCCCACCACCGCAGCCAATTCATGGTTTGGCATAATCTTTCACCTTCCCAAATTCCGAGAAATAACTCTAACTCAGGAATCCAAAAGCGTCCATTGGCGTCTGCTTGCTGCAAAGTATATTGTCCATTTTGCAAGCACCGTAGTTCTATGCTTGGTTCGTAAGGGTCGTAGGTTACGTAAGTTAGAACTTGGAGAATCTTTTCGTAATAATAGAGTTTACCATAGGGTGGAGTTGAACGGACTGATAGTTCTCCACCTTCTGTATCTGAGAGAAATTCCATCACCACAGCCACAGCAGCGCCTTCTAAATTCGGGGTATAACTGCGACGAACTACATTTGTTCCTACAGACTGCACTTGAGGTACATAAAACCAGTCTGGGGCTTTAACGACAATTTTCTTGTTGACTGTGGCTACAAGTCCAAAATTAGAGCCAATCAGCATCTGGGGTTGGATGCGTCCTGTGCTTCCCAAAGCATCGGTAAGCGCAGCAGCGATCGCGGGTTGTTGAATATTTTCCACTGGCTCGTCTGGTAAAATGAAGTCGGCTGGAAGTGCTTCCCAAGTAACAGTTGGTTCTTTTTGGATGGGGTTAACTTGTAGAACCATAAAACTACTCCTAATATCCATGCATAGTATATAGTTATTTATTAACAAATCTTCAGGGCGCACATCTGTGCGATCGCAGCATATAAATTCAGATAATCTTAAGTTTTGGATGAAGCCTAAAATGGTTCCCAGTTCGCGGGCTAAGGTAGATTTACTAGCACCCCGAGAACCAATAATTAAGATTTTCTTCACCTTGTGTTTGCATCTCCCTTTTCAAGCTCATAAGGGTAAGCATTGCTCACCCAAATAACCGCCTTCAGGGCAACTCAATACGCCGCTACAATAGTACCCTAAGAAGGATTATGCCCAAATATTGATATTATGACCACTGCTACAACCGTAAAAACTGAGTATGAAGCGATTATTGGGCTAGAAACCCATTGTCAGCTAAGTACCAACACCAAGATTTTCTCTAATAGCTCTACAGCATTCGGTGCTGACCCAAATACTAACATTGACCCGGTTTGTATGGGTTTACCTGGGGTCTTACCTGTACTCAATGAAAAAGTATTAGAATACGCTGTCAAGACTGGTTTGGCACTGAATTGTCAAATCGCTAGATATAGCAAATTTGACCGTAAACAGTATTTTTATCCTGACTTACCCAAAAATTACCAAATTTCTCAATATGACCTACCGATCGCAGAACATGGTTGGTTAGAAATTGAGTTGGTGGATGCTGAGGGGAATCCGATTCGTAAACGCATTGGCATCACACGTCTGCACATGGAAGAAGATGCTGGGAAATTGGTACACGCAGGTAGCGATCGCCTCTCTGGTTCTTCCTATTCTTTGGTAGACTACAATCGCGCAGGTGTACCGTTAGTAGAAATTGTCTCGGAACCTGATTTGCGTTCTGGATTAGAAGCAGCTGAATATGCCGAAGAGTTGCGCCGGATTGTCCGGTATCTCGGCGTAAGTGACGGTAATATGCAAGAAGGATCTCTGCGCTGCGATGTCAACATTTCTGTGCGTCCTGTGGGACGAAAGGAATTTGGCACTAAGGTAGAGATTAAAAACATGAACTCGTTCAGCGCCATCCAACGGGCGATTGACTACGAAATTGAACGTCAAATTGCAGCAATCGTTGCAGGCGCGAGCATTATCCAAGAAACTCGGCTGTGGGAAGAAGGCGCTCAACGCACAAGTAGTATGCGGGTAAAAGAAGGTTCTAGCGATTACCGCTATTTCCCCGAACCAGATTTATCACCAATTGAGGTGACAGATGAACAATTAGAGCAATGGCGTAGCGAACTACCAGAATTACCAGCCCACAAACGCCATCATTATGAAAGTGAGTTGGGGCTTTCGGCTTACGATACGCGAGTGCTGACAGAAGATCGTTCAATAGCGGAATATTTTGAAACTGCGATCGCATCTGGAGCAAACCCCAAAGCTGCTGCAAATTGGATTACTCAAGATATCGCCGCCCACCTTAATAAGCAAAAACTCACTATTACTGAAATCGGCCTAACTCCCACTAATCTAGCTGATATCATCACTCGCATTGAAACAGGCAAAATTAGTAATGCTCAAGCTAAAGAAAAGTTACCAGATTTGCTCACTGGTACTTCCCCTGAAAAAGCCTTTGCAGGTCAAGAGTTAATCACCGATCCTAGTGTACTAGGACCCATCGTTGATGAAGTCATAGCTGCCAATCCCAAAGAACTAGAAAAGTATCGCAACGGTAACACCAACCTCAAAGGCTTCTTTGTCGGACAAGTTCTGAAAAAGACAGGTAAACGTGCCGATCCTAAGCTGACTAACGAATTGGTGGAGAAAAAACTGAACGTCTAGCAGGGGGAGCAGAGAGCAGGCTTGCCGTGACTTGTACTGAGCGTAGTCGAAGTAGCGTAGCCGAACGGGAGCAAGGAGCAAGGGAGAAGATTTTTCCCCTCTGCCCCCGCCCCTCTGCCTCTTTTCCATGCCCAATCCCCAATTCCCAAGTAAGTAATTTCCCGGTGATTCTTCACAAAATCTTCATATAAAAACTGGTGACAGCCCGCATACCTAAAATGCTATGCTGTGGTAATTAGATGCACCCTGATGATCTGGAGAGCTGCCTAAGTGGCTCTCTTTTTATTTGAGTTATAGGACTCATATTTGATTTTTGAACAAAACTCAGTACACCTTTATTCCTTCTTCCCAGTCCCCAGTCCCCAGTCCCCAGTCCCCAGTCCCTAGTCCCTTACCTCTACGAGTGATTCAGAAATCAAATCGGATTGCTATATGTGGCATTTACGTAAATACTTCATAAAATTTTTAGAAATAATTTGAATAGATAAGTATTAACCCTTATGGCACAAGTGATATGGTGTAATAAAAAGATGCACCGTAATGATCTGGAGAGCGACCCAAGTGGTTCTCCTTTTTTGCTTTTGTCTTTCGTCATAAGAAAGGTAAAAACAATTATGCTAATTGCCAACTAGTGCTTTATTATTGCCATCAGCAAATAAACTCATAAAAAAGGGAGTGGGGAGTAGGAATTAGGGGAAGTAGGAAAAAACTAATAACTTTCAACTTCTAACTCCTAACTCCTAACTCTGCACTTTTCCAAAATACTTTTCCAAACCACAAATTGACCTATCCAAGTTGATAGCTGTAAGGAAGAATAATGGCAGATTGGCAAAAAATTACAGGTGGCATTACAGCCCCAAGGGGGTATCAAGCGGCGGGAATTACCGCAGGGTTGAAACCTTCGGGGTTGCCAGATTTAGCTTTGATATTCTCAGAGGTGGAAGCGATCGCAGCTGGTGTGTTCACCACTAGCCAAGTTAAAGCTGCCTGCGTAGAATATTGTCGCCAACGCTTGCAAGCTAAACATAGCGCTCGTGCCATCCTCTGCAACGCCGGACAAGCAAACGCCGCTACAGGGAGTCAAGGCTACCTTGATACTTTAGAATCTGCTATGGCAGTAGGCCAAGCACTAAACATCCCATCTGAATCTGTGTTAGTGGCTTCCACTGGCGTGATTGGTCAAAGAATTAAGATGGATGCTTTGAGAAGTGGGATTCCCAAGGTAGTAGCAGCACTATCAGAAACAGGCTCAGATGCCGCCACCGCAGCGATTATCACTACAGACTTGGTAACAAAATCTATTGCCCTAGAGACAACTATAAGCGATGCCTTCGGCGGGCTGCGCCAACGCCCGGTAAGAATTGGTGGTATTGCCAAGGGTTCCGGTATGATTCACCCCAACATGGCAACCATGCTGGCATTTGTTACTTGTGATGCTGTGGTTTCGCCAGCTCTTTGGCAACAGATGTTGGCAAGGGCAGCTGATAAAAGTTTCAATTCCATTACTGTGGATGGTGATACTAGCACCAACGACAGCTTAATCGCCTTGGCAAATGGTCAATCTCGTACCCCAGCAATTACAGAATGGGGCGCAGAAGCAGAGAAATTAGAGGCGATGTTAACAGCAGTTTGTCAGCATTTAGCTAAAGCGATCGCTCGTGATGGTGAAGGTGCAACCTGTCTAATTGAAGTGGAAGTAACAGGGGCCCATGATGAAATTTCAGCCCGACAAATAGCCAAAACCATCGCTGGTTCATCCTTAGTTAAATCTGCAATCTTTGGACGTGATCCTAACTGGGGACGCATCGCCGCCGCCGCCGGACGTGCAGGTGTGCCCTTTGAGCAAGAAAACCTGCAAATTAAGCTAGGGAATTTCTTAATGTTAGAAAACGGACAACCTCTGCAATTTGAGCGTGCAGCAGCGAGTGCTTATTTGAAAAAAGCAGCGAAGGGTGCTTATCTCCAAGAAGATACAGTATTAATCTCCGTTAACGTTGGCAATGGTCATGGTTCAGGTAAAGCTTGGGGTTGTGATTTAAGTTATGACTACGTGAGGATTAACGCCGAATACACTACATGAACTACTCATAACGGTTTGCTAAGTTGAGACATTAAAATCTCGTTTATAGGTATAATACCGTTTCACTTTCAGGTTGATACAAATACGTTGTTAGGGGCGTACAGCTAGCTGTACGCCCCTAAATCATAATGTCAACATAATAGTCATTATAAATAAAAACCTATATATGACAATTTACTACTAAAAATTAAGTTACAAAAGAAGTGAAAATAGGGAATCATAAAGTAAACATAATAGTCTTCATAAGTAAGAGTTTATATATTAAAAATCATTCATATAGTTAAGGAAAATAGATAAATTTTTCCTTATATATCCAATTTAATATTTCTTTAATAAATCGATACTTCAAGTTGAGCATTTTGGCTTCAAAGGCTGTAAACTGATTTCAACAAGGTGAATGACACCTCTAAAAACCACTAGAGCAGAGTCAAGGAATTAGCCGAGTTTTTATATAAGTAGCCGCGTCATTGATGGAATGGCTGCGCTTGCTTTGCCAAATCTAGCTTGATAAATCATTAATACAGCAATAAACACAACGTTTTTTGCCTAAATTGTCATAGCTATAAAAAATAACATTCACGTTTTCAGGAGATATTTATGACAGAATTTTTTAATCAAATTTCTCGCCGCAAATTCATCTTCACAGCCGGAGCATCTGTGGGTGCTGTATTCCTCAAAGGCTGTTTGGGTAATCCTCCTGAAAACCTTACTGGTGGAAGCACTCAAGCACAGCCAACTGCTCAAACGGTTGCTAATATTAGCCCTGAACAAACGCCAGAAACTACTACAGTCAAGCTAGGATATATTCCCATTGTAGAAGCGGCTCCTTTAATTATTGCTAAAGAAAAAGGCTTTTTTACAAAGTATGGCATGACTAATGTTGACCTTTCCAAGCAAGCTTCTTGGGGTTCAGCAAGAGACAACGTAGAAATTGGTTCTGCCGGTGGTGGTATAGATGGTGGTCAATGGCAGATGCCAATGCCACATTTAATTTCAGAAGGTTTAATTACCAAAGGCAATCAAAAAATTCCCATGTATGTCTTATGTCAATTAATTACACATGGAAATGGAATTGCGATCGCCAGCAAGCATCAAGGCAAAGGTATTAGCTTACAACTCGCCAGCGCTAAGTCTCTATTCACGGAATTAAAATCTTCAACACCCTTCACAGCTGCATTTACCTTTCCCCACGTCAACCAAGATTTATGGATTCGCTACTGGTTAGCAGCAGGCGGCTTAGATCCAGATGCAGATGTCAAGCTACTCACAGTACCTGCGGCGCAAACTGTGGCCAACATGAAAACAGGAACAATGGATGCCTTTAGTACAGGCGACCCTTGGCCTTATCGCTTGGTTCAAGACAAAATCGGCTACGTAGCAGCATTAACCGCAGAAATTTGGAAGAATCATCCTGAAGAATATCTCGCCATCAGAGGCGACTGGGTTGATAAAAACCCCAAAGCTACCAAAGCAATTTTAAAAGGAATTATGGAAGCCCAACAGTGGTTAGATAATTTTGACAACCGCAAAGAAGCAGCTCAGATTTTGGCTGGACGAAATTATTTCAATCTTTCTTCACCAGAAATATTGGCAGATCCATACCAAGGTAAATATGACATGGGTGATGGTCGTAAAATTGATGATAAATCAATGGCTGCTTACTACTGGAAAGATGAAAAAGGTAGTGTTTCTTATCCATATAAGAGTCATGATTTGTGGTTCATAGTTGAAAACGTTCGCTGGGGATTTTTACCAAAAGATTACATTGCAAATAATGCTGCCAAGGCTAAGGAACTTATCAACAAAGTCAACCGCGAAGATATCTGGAAAGAAGCTGCCAAAGAAGCTGGCATTGCTGCTGCTGATATTCCTACAAATACATCCCGTGGTGTAGAACAGTTCTTTGATGGCATCAAATTTGACCCCGAAAAGCCAGAAGAATATTTGAAGAGTTTGAAAATCAAGAAGGTCAGTATTTAGTCATTGGTCATTAGTCATTAGTCATTAGTTGTTTGTTATTTATTATTTACAAATGACAAATAACAAATAAAAAGTAAATTTTGAGGAGAACGCAGCATCATGACAATAGCCCAAAAACGCCCTGCAAGTCCTAGATTGAATAATAGCTTTATCTCTAGCCTGAAAAAGCAATTTCCTGACCTGATACCACCAGCGATCGCGATCGCCATCTTCCTCGTTCTCTGGCAACTCTTCGCTTGGATTCCGGGAGCCACATTACCAGGGCCAATACAAGTTATCCAAGACACTTGGGTTTTGATTTTCTGGCCATTTTATGATCGAGGTGGCATTGATAAAGGTCTGTTTTGGCAGATTCTCGCAAGTCTGCAACGGGTTGCTATCAGTTATACCCTAGCTGCGATCGTTGGTATTGCCTTGGGCATTTTAATTGGGGTTAATCAAACAATGTCCAAAGCTTTAGACCCCATCTTTCAACTACTGCGGACTGTACCACCTCTAGCTTGGGTTCCGATTTCTTTAGCAGCTTTACGACAAAACGAACCCGCAGCATTATTCGTAATCTTCATCACCGCCATTTGGCCCATCTTAATTAACACTGCTGTTGGTGTTACCCAAATTCCCCAAGATTACAACAACGTCGCCAAAGTTCTGCAACTTAGCCGCAAAGAATATTTCACTAATATTTTGATTCCTGCGGCATTACCCTACATCTTTACCGGGTTGAGAATTGCGATCGGTTTAGCTTGGTTAGCGATTATCGCCGCCGAAATCGTCATGTCTGGGATTGTCGGCATCGGCTTCTTTATCTGGGATGCCTATCAAAATAACAACGTCAGTGAAGTTATTTTGGCTCTAATTTATATCGGTCTTGTTGGGTTGGTGCTAGATAAAATGATGGGTTGGCTTCAAAACAAGATTTTACCAGCAGAGCAGAAATAGTTAGGAGTTAGGAGTTAGGAATTGAAAAAGTTCTAACTCCCAACTTTTAACTATCAACTCCCAACTCCCAACTCTCAACTTCCAACTCCTCACTACTCACTCCTAACTTTTAACTATTATGTTTGTAGCTGTTGATCAAATTGAAAAAGTTTTTGAATTAACTGGTGGTGGCAAATATATCGCCCTCAAAGGAATCGACCTCCAAATTAAAAAAGGAGAATTCGTTTCTTTGATTGGTCACTCCGGTTGCGGCAAATCCACCTTATTAAATATGATTGCGGGTTTGGATTTGCCAACTGAGGGTATTGTCACCTTAGAAGGACAAAGAATCACCAAACCCGGCCCAGACAGGATGGTGGTGTTCCAAAATTATTCACTATTACCTTGGCGGACGGTAAGAGAAAATATTGCCCTCGCCGTGGACTCGGTAATGAAAGGTTTACCCGCAGCCGAACGCAACGCCATTATCGAAAAACATATTAATATGGTGGGTTTGCGTCCCCATGCTGATAAACAACCAGGAATGTTATCAGGTGGACAAAAGCAGCGAGTTGCGATCGCCCGCGCCTTAGCGATTCGCCCCAAATTACTGCTGCTAGATGAACCCTTTGGCGCATTAGATGCACTCACACGCGGCAATTTGCAAGAACAACTGATGCAAATTTGCGAAGAAAATCAAGTTACCGCCGTGATGGTTACTCATGATGTAGATGAAGCCGTGCTGTTATCTGACAGAATCGTGATGTTAACCAACGGCCCCGAATCGAAAATCGGCGACATTTTAGAAGTGGATATTCCCAGGCCCCGTAAGCGGATGGAAGTGGTAGAACATCCCAGCTATTACAGCTTGCGGAGTGAGATGATTTACTTCCTCAATCAGCAGAAACGCATCAAGAAAATTCGAGCGCGGAAAACTGCTGACATTGCCCGTCATGGATTAGAAAAAGTTAACCTAGAAATTGGCTTTTTACCTCTAACAGCTTGCGCCCCCTTAGCAGTTGCTAAAGAAAAAGGCTTCTTTCTCAAACATGGTTTAGATGAAGTTAACCTCGTGCGAGAAAGTAGCTGGCGGGGTATAGAAGATGGCATAAGTGGTGGTTATTTGGATGCGGCGCAAATGCCTTCAGGGATGCCGATGTGGCTAACTTTGGGAGGACATAATAACCAACCTCTGCCCGTTGTCACCGCCCTCACCATGACTCGCAACGGTAACGCCATCACCTTGGCAAAACACTTTTATGACGAAGGTGTACAAACATTATCAGATTTCAAAAGATACCTGCTTCGCACCCGTGAACAACGGCACACAATGGGGGTAGTACATGCCGCATCGATGCACAATTTGCTGCTGCGTTACTGGCTAGCGGCTGGTGGAATTGACCCCGATAGCGATGTGGATATGAAGACCATTCCCCCAGCGCAGATGGTAGCCGACCTAAAAACTGGAAGCATTGATGGTTACTGCGTAGGCGAACCTTGGAACTACCGCGCTGCTGTGGAAAATGTCGGTTTTACAATCGCTACCGACTTAGAAGTTTGGTTGGGACACCCCGGTAAAGTTCTTGGTGTGCGGGAAGATTGGGCAGAAAATTATCCAAATACGCATATTGCCTTGACTAAAGCTTTGTTAGAAGCTTGCGTGTATTGTGCAAATCCCGAAAATACCCAAGAAATTCGGCAAATTTTAGCAGGGCGAGATTATGTCAGCACTGATTTAGAATACATTCAACTCGAAGATCCAAATAGTCTCACCTGTGACTTAGACCATCCGTTGCGAGACTATGCCCATCACCAGTTTTATTCCGATTCCGCAATCAACCGTCCCAGTCGCACCGAACAAATTTGGATTATGAGTCAATTGGCGCGTTGGGGTGACACTCCCTTCCCTAGAAATTGGGTAGAAGTTGTTGAACGGGTTTGTCGCGTGCGTGTTTTCAGCACCGCCGCACGAGAATTAGGTTTGGATATTAGCTATCTTCGCCAACCGATCCAACTGTTCGATGGTACTCCCTTTAACGCCGATGATCCGATTGCTTATCTCAACAACTTGAAAATCAAACGTGATTTTTCAATTGCGGAAGTTGTTCTTGATGCACCGAGAAGGAGACTCGCGTCATAAAAAAATCGTGAGAGAAAGAGGTAGCAGGAGAAGTAGCACATCACGCGCGAGTCTTTGAACTGGATGAATCCACCTTTTATCTCCGTTAACGAGTATCTGACTTTTTACATCATCTGAAAAAACCAGTAAAAGACCTAACCCCCTACCCCCTTCCCTACAAGGGAAGGAGGAAAATTCAAAGCCTCTCCCCTTCAGGACGGTGTACACACAAATCGAATTACCCCCCTTAATCCCCCCGATATATTGGGGGGAGACCGGAAATCTAGTTCCCTCCCCTTTATAAGGGGAGGGTTAGGGTGGGGTAAAACCTTGGTTAATCAGCTATTTCAGACTTGTGTGTACACCGTAGCCTAGAAGGGGAGAGGAATGGAAGCGAGGTCAGAATATTCATTTACACATCGCGTACATTTAGCTTTTTAATCCCCAAATACCAAATACCATGCAAAACCGCAACTCAACAGCTACAACCACACTAGGAAAACCATTCGTCGCTGCAAGCACCAGCCGCAGACCTTTTCTAGAAATTAAAGACGTTACCAAAGTTTATCCGACAAAGCAAGGCCCCTTCACCGTACTCGACGGCGTTAATCTCAACGTCGAACAAGGCGAGTTTATTTGCGTTATCGGCCACTCTGGCTGTGGCAAATCGACACTGTTAAATATGGTATCCGGTTTTAACTTTCCCACCTCCGGGCAAGTTTTACTCGAAGGAGAACCCATTACCAAGCCAGGCCCAGACAGAATGGTTGTCTTCCAAAACTATGCCTTGCTACCTTGGCGGACTGCTTTTGAAAATATATACTTAGCTGTTAACGCCGTTTATCCCAACAAACCACAAGCGGAAAAAAGAGCGATCGTGCGCGATCATTTGGCAATGGTGGGACTAGCTGATGCAATGGAAAAGAAACCAATGCAAATGTCCGGCGGAATGAGACAACGGGTTTCTATCGCCCGTGCTTTGGCGATTCGCCCGAAAGTCTTAATTTTAGATGAACCTTTTGGGGCGCTGGATGCCATCACCAAAGAAGAATTACAAGAAGAATTGCTGAAAATTTGGGGCGATAACCGTTGTACAGTGCTAATGATTACCCACGACATCGACGAGGCACTATTTTTAGCTGATAAATTGGTAATGATGACCAATGGGCCCCATGCGAAAATTGGTGAAGTTATGGAAATTCCTTTTTCTCGTCCCCGCGATCGCGCCCGCATCATGGAAGATCCACAATACTACCAACTACGTAATTATGCCCTAGATTTCCTCTTTAATCGCTTTGCCCACGATGATGTAGGTTAAGCTGATCTTCTCCTAACTTCTCACTCTCAAAAATGGTTCCTTCCAGACGAGTTTATTTATTGTTGGTTTTAGGTATAGCGATCGCCCCGATCCTATGCCTTTTTTTCAGCATTAAAGCAACGATCGCCATCACTGTGATATTTGATGCGATCGTTCTCGGATTGATGGTTGTAGATGGTTTGCAGGTACGGCGTTCTCGCGTGCAAATTACCCGCGAATTACCCTCACGATTATCCATTGGGCGGGATAATCCAGTGGTGCTAAAAGTAACATCGCCAAATGCCAACGCCCTAATTGAAATCTGCGATTACTACCCAACAGGGTTTGGCATATCTGCAACCACACTCCGCGCTATTATTCCCAGTAATACCACCCAAGAATTGACATATACCGTCAACCCAACACAGCGCGGCGAGTTTCCTTGGGGAAATATCCAAGTTCGACAGTTGGGAATTTGGGGATTAGCTTGGGATGATTGGCAAATTCCCCAAAGTCTGCAAGTGAAAGTTTATCCTGATTTAGTGGGATTGCGATCGCTCACAATTCGTTTAACATTGCAATCATCAGGATCAATGCGCCAATCCCGCAAAACTGGTATTGGTACAGAGTTTGCCGAACTGCGGAACTATCGCACTGGTGATGATTTGCGGTTTATTGATTGGAAAGCTACTGCCCGTCGAGTTGGGGCATATAATAATGCAACGCCACTGGTGAGAGTTCTAGAACCCGAACAGGAACAAACTTTACTGATCTTGCTCGATCGCGGACGGTTAATGACAGCAAAAGTGCAGAACTTGCAACGATTTGACTGGGGTTTGAATGCAACTTTATCCTTAGCATTGGCGGGGTTACATCGAGGCGATCGCGTCGGTGTTGGTGTATTTGACCGCCAAATGCATACGTGGATTCCCCCAGAACGCGGTCAACATCATTTGAATCAGTTAATCGATCGCCTAACTCCAATTCAACCAGTGTTATTTGAATCTGATTATTTGGGGGCGGTGACAAATGTTGTGCAGCGACAAACTCGCAGGGCTTTGGTGGTGGTGATTACCGACTTAATTGATGTCACCGCTTCTACAGAACTCCTGGCTGCACTTTCCAAATTAGCACCCCGCTATCTGCCCTTTTGTGTTACTCTGCGAGATCCGCAAGTTGATCGTTTAGCACACAGCTTTACAGATGATGTTACAGATGCTTATGCCCGTGCAGTGGCACTAGATTTATTAATGCAACGACAAGTAGCTTATGCTCAGTTAAAACAAAAAGGTGTATTAGTACTAGATGCACCAGCAAATCAAATTGCCGACCAGGTAGTTGAGCGATATCTGCAACTCAAAGCCCGGAATCAACTTTAGCCAATTGCATTGATTCATCAAATGCGAGGTGCTATTTTCAGCACCTCGTAACCCGTGACCCTTAGTAATGGCACGCTAATTCCGATTAAACAACCAAAAAATTGTTTTCGGTTAGTGTCACACCAGGAGATAGTTGGGCAAATTTTACCTGAGTAAACCCAGACGCACTGCCATCTTGGTCAAAGTACAGTCCACCTGTAACATTGTCATAGATAAATCGTTGAGCGATCGTGGTTGCAGATGTTCCAAGCGTAAACTGATTAGCTGAGACTATAGGTGTTAATAACCCGCCACCAAAGGTAGCAGCCTGTATCTGAATCAATTCATTAGTCGCGTTGAAGTCATAAATATTACCAATGCCTTGATTATAATAATATAAAGCAAAGGTATCAGTACCATCTTCTCCATAGAGGTTACTATTACCAACACCAGCAGAGAGAATGTCATTGCCATTGCCGCCATAAAGGGTATTTTTACCTAAATACCCTCCTGTCAGGAAATCGTTACCTGCACCGCCAATAATTGTATCATTGCCACCATTGCCCCCAATTATTGTATCGTTGTCATTACTCCCCACAATGTTGTCATCGTAGGTTGTACCTATGATATTTAATCCTTCGATAAACTTATAGCTAACTCGATTATTGCCCGCCGTAATTGAGCCAATGTTAGTAGTAGCATTGAATGTCGAAGTTATTCCTCCAGTAGCATCGGTGTAATCGACGGACAAGAAATCATCACCTTTACCCCCATCTACTGTTTGAGTCACTAAAGAAGATGGGGCAGTAGATGAAGGCTCTACAGCAAAAGAGTCATTGCCATCGCCCCCAGAGAGCAGATTATCGCCTTCTGAATTCCGAACATCCAAGGAGTCGTCACCAACGCCACCATTAAGAGTGTTATCGCCTGTTGAACTCCTAGCACTCAATGTATCGTTACCTGCACCCCCGTTGAGGGTGTTATTGCCTAAAGTGCGAGAGTCAAAGAAGCCGAAATCGGAGTTGGTGCCGCCAGAAAGGTCAAGAGAATCATTGCCATCGCCCCCAGAGAGCAAGTTATTACCTTTTGAACCGCTAGCACTCAAGCTATCGTTACCTACACCTCCGTCGAGGGTGTTATTGCCTAAGGAACGAGAGTCGGAAGAGGAGCCATTGGATTTGTAGAGTCCAGAAATGTCAAGAGAATCATTACCATTGCCCCCATAGAGCAGGTTATCGCCTGTTGAACCGCTAGCATTCAAGCTATCGTCACCAGTACCACCCTCAAGGGTATCATTGCCTATACGGTTAATAAGAGTATCATTTCCCGCGCCGCCAATGAGAATATCATTTCCCGCACCACCTCTGATTGTGTCATTACCACTCAAGGCGTCGATGATGTCGTCACCCCCCTGACCATTGATGACATCATTGGAGTTGTCAAAACCCCTAATGTTGTTGGATAGGTCATTGAGGAAGGTAACAGTGTTCCTCTTGAACAGGTTAGTTTGAGTGGAATTAGCATCAAACACATCAAAACTGTTGGTGATGGTAGTTTGTCCATCAAACAGAATATTGCCAATAGCAGGTCGTGAAGAAGTTGCTGGCAGATTATGCAGGTTTTCTAATTTGAAGTTTTGGAGAATGACTTTAGTATTAGCATTAGCGTCTTCAAATGTGATTTCTAAGTTGTTACCATTTTGAGTTAATATCAGATTTTGAGCAGTGAAGCCAAGGAACTGAGCATTGTTAAATTGCAAAGTGTCTAAGGATGCAATCACCTTTGCTGAGGGATTTGAGCCTTTACCTACGCCACCAAAATCCGTGATAATATCAGTGCCATCGTTCGGGTTGTAAAGAAATATATCATTGCCGACGCCACCAGTTAGAGTGTCGTTACCACCCGCACCCGTTAGGGTATCATTACCTGCACCGCCAATAATCACATCATTATCATCGTTGCTGTAAAAGTACGCGCCGGACAACACATCGTCACCCTTACCCCCATCTATCGTATCATTGCCACCATAGCCCCCAAAGAGCGTATCATTGCCATCGTTCCCAACAATCAAGTCATTGTTGGCTGTACCTGAGATATTTAATCGTTCGATATTGTTGTAGCTAACCCGATTCGTGCCCACCGTAATTGAGCCAATGTTCGTAGTAGCATCAAATGTCGTCGAAGTGAAACTCCCGCTAGCATCGCTATAACCATAACCAACGGACAACACATCGTTACCCTTACCGCCATCTATCGTATCATCGCCACCATCGCCTGTGGAGAGCGTATCGTTGCCATCGTTGCCAACAATCAAGTCATCGTATTGTGTACCTGAAATATTTAATCGTTCGATATTGTTGTAGCTAACTCGATTCGTGCCCGCCGTAATTTCTCCCTTGTTTGTAGTGGCATTGAATGTCGTTGTGATCCCCTCTGTAGAATTCTTGTAGCCGACGGACAACACATCGTCACCCTTACCCCCATCGATAGTATCATTACCAGCATTGCCCGTGGAGAGCGTATCGTTGCCATCGTTGCCAACAATCAAGTCATTGTATTGTGTGCCTGAGATATTTAATCGTTCAATATTGTTGTAGCTAACCCGATACCCGCCCGCCGTAATTTCTCCCTTGTTTGTAGTGGCATTGAATGTTGAAGTGATACCCCCTCTAGCTAACATGTAATCGACGGACAACAAATCGTCACCCTTGCCCCCATCTACCGTTTGAGTTACTAAAGAAGATGGGGCAGTATCTGTGGGGCTTAGATAGAAGGAATCATTGTCATCGCCCCCAGATAGGAAGTTATAGCCTGTTGAATACTCAGCACGCAATGTATCGTCACCTGCGCCACCGTTGAGGGTGTTATTGCCCTTGGAGGACACATAACCATCGCCACCTCTGTCCGAGTAGAAATAGCCAGAGGTGGAGAGAAAATCATTGCCATCTCCCCCAAAGAGTAAGTTATTGCCAAATGTTGCCCCAGCACTCAAGCTGTCGTTACCAGCACCACCGTTGAGGGTGTCATTTGAACCCCCGGCACTCAAGGTATCGTTACCATCGTCCCCAAAGAGTAAGTTATTGCCAGATGTTGCCTCAGCATTCAAGTAATCGTCACCTGCGCCACCGTTAAGGGTGTTATTGCCTGAGGAGTCAATATAGTCGTATTCTTGTAAATAGTAAGAGGCGCTAAGAGAATCATTGCCATCGCCCCCAAAAAGTAAGTTATTGCCAGATGTTGCCTCAGCACTTAAGGTATCGTTACCAGCGCCACCGTTGAGGGTGTTATCGCCTGTTGAAAATTGAATATTGAAGCGATCGTTACCAATACCACCAACAAGGGAATTATTCCCCGTATCATCAATGAGGGTGTCATCTCCAGCACCACCAACGAGAGTATCATTCCCCATACCACCTCGTAGCAGGTCATTGCCACTCTTGCCATCAATGATGTCATTCCCCATACCACCTCGCAGCAAGTCATTGCCACTCTTGCCATCAATGATGTCATTGCCCCCTTGACCATTTATGACATCATCTGAGTTGTCAAAGCCGCTAACATTATTGTTCAGGTCGTTAAGGAAGGTGACTGTGTTTTTGTTAAAGATAGTGGTTTGGGTGGAGTTAGCATTGAAGACATCAAAGCTGTCCGTGATGCTAGTTTGTCCAGAAAACAGGATATTGCTCAAATCTACAGTGGCTCCTGTAGATTTGCTAAGGTTATTCAGGTTTTCCAGGGCAAAGTTTTGTAGGATGACTTTCGCACCAAAAAGACTCCTTGTATAAGCATAGCTTTCAAAGCTGATTTCCAGATCGTTGCTATTCTGGGTCAACAGCAAATCTTGGGCAGTGAAGCCCTGGAATTCTAGGGTGTCCACTTCGGCAATGACTGCGGAAGTCGGATTTGTCCCTTTACCTACGCCACCAAAATCGGTGATGATATTATTACCAGCCAAGCCGTCGTAAACATATTTATCCTGACCGCTTCCACCAGTTAAGGTGTTGTTGGCACTGTCACCATATATGATCTTTATAGTATCGTTGCCTGCAAGACCGTTAATCGTGTCCGCGCTGTCGGTACTCTGTAGGGTATCATTACCGTTGGTTCCAATGATATTTGCCATAACTTTTACCTACCTCAATCAATTTTTTCAGTAATTTTTAAGTTGTCAATTTGCTTTTTGTGCTGTTTTAGAACACAAAAAATTTACCGAATTTGGCGTTTTCGGCATACTTTATACATCACCTTTGAAGATCAGTAATATTTCTCGAAGATTTCCCATATAAGGAGGCTTTTACGTAGCACTTATCTAACTATAGGACTCACATTTGATTTTTGAACAAAACTCAGTACACCTTTATTTCTTCTTCCCAGTCCCCAGTCCCTTACCTCTACGAGTGATTCAGAAATCAAATCGGATTGCTATATCTTAGACTATCTAAGTTTTAAGCACTGTACAAATTAATCAGCGTGTAGGTTCGGTATGATAGGTCATTTCAGGCTTTTTATCATCGTTGTTCAGTGATTTATAATGATGATAAAAAAATCTGACTATTGAATGTCTCAAACCCACTCTTCACATCTGGTTTTTTGCCAGATCCTAAGTCTTACTAGAAAAGAAAATAGTCAACAGTTGACTCTTGAGCGGTAAAAATATTTTTCTGCCCTCCTTTTGGGCTATTCTTCTTAGGCGTATAGCTTGAAAATAGAGAACATCTAAATATTTTCAAAATAACTACACAGTCAGTATCTTACTTAAATTTATATATTTAAATAAGCATCTTTGCATAATCTTCACGTTATTTGCCGGCGAATGTATATATAACCGCCGAGCTTTATGCATTCTTCATATTGTTTTAGCTTCTAGACAATAAGAAAGCATAAAGCAGTAGGCAAATGTTTAAACGAGTGGGAAAAAATTCTTTGATATTACCAGAATTACGAATGCACACATAAATCAACTAAGCCAATAACACTTGCAAATCATCCGCACACATACTGAAAGTTGAATAACCAAACCCAGCATCTACTCTCTGTTAGCACTAAATTGCATTGATTAATCAAGTGCGAGATGCTATTTTCAGCACCTCGCAATCCCTGCCTAAAGTAATGGAGCGCTAATTAAAGATTAAATAACCACAAAATTGTTTTCGGTTAGTGATAATCCAGCAGATAATTGTGCAAATTTTACCTGAGTAAATGCAGACACACTGCCATCTTGATCAAAGAACAGTCCACCTGTAACATTGTCATAAATGAATCGTTGAGCGATCGCTGTTGCAGATGTGCCAATGGTAAACTGATTTGCAAAGACTGAAGGTGTTGCTAACTCGCCACCAAAACCAGCAGCCGATACCTGAATCAACTCATTAGTGGCGTTGAAATCATAAAGACTATCAATACCCTCATTGTAACTCTTGAAACCAAAGGTATCAGTACCATCCCCTCCAATTAGAGTGTCATTACCGTTGCCACCCGTGATGATATCATTACCAAAATCACCATTAAGAGTGTTATTACCTAATGCGCTGTATGCACTAAGAGTATCGTTGCCATCGCCACCATTAAGCAGATTAGTGCCTGTTGAATAATCAACAATCAAGTTATCAGCACCAGCGCCACCGTTGAGAGTGTTATTTCCTGATGCTCTGCGATAGACTCCTTTGCCAGACTCGCCCTGTTCGTCGTACTCGTAGCCAGAAGCACTAAGAGTATCATTACCATCATCTCCAGAGAGCAGGTTATCGCCTAATGAATAGTCAACATTCAAGTTATCTGCACCAGCACCACCATTAAGGGTATTCTTGCCAGTGCAGGTATAACACCTTCCTCCGTAGCCGTAGCCGTAGCTAGAGCCTGTGAGAGTATCATTGCCATCGCCACCATTGAGCAGATTAGCGCCTCGTGAATAGTTAACATTCAAGTAATCGTCACCAGCGCCACCATTGAGGGTATTTTTGCCAGTGGTGTTATCAAACCTGTAGCCCTCGAAGTCAGAGGCACTAAGAGTATCATTGCCATCGCCACCATTCAGTAGGTTATTACCTGTTGAAATGTTAGCACTCAAAGAATCGTTACCAAGACCACCGTTGAGGGTGTTATTACCATCGGCAAGATTGACGTTAAGATAATCATTGTCATCGCCACCATCCAAGAAGTTATCGCCTGTTGAATAGAAAGCACTCAAGCTATCATTACCAGCGCCACCGTTGAGGGTGTTATTACCAGATACTTCAGGGTCATAGTAGCTACCAGAGACGCTAAGAGAATCATTGCCATTCCCACCATCGAGTAGGTTATTGCCTGCTGAATACTCAGCACTCAAGCTATCGTTACCAGCGCCACCGTTGAGGGTGTTATTACCAGATACCACATCGTAGTCACCTAAGGCCGAGAGAGTATCATTGCCATCGCCACCATCTAATAGGTTATTGCCTGTTGAAAAGTTAACGTCTAAGTAATCGCTGCCAGTACCACCAACGAGAGTGTTATTCCCCGCACCACCAATGAGGGTATCATTGCCTGTACCAGCGCGCAGCAAATCGTTGCCACTTAATCCGTCGATTTTGTCATTACCGCCCTGACCATTAATGACATCATCTGAATTATCTAAACCCTTAATGTTGTTGGATAGGTCATTAAGAAAAGTTACAGTGTTCTTAATCCCTAAGCTCGTTGCAGTGGAGTTGGCATCTAGGACATTAAAGCTGGGGGTAATGCTAGTTTGCCCATCAAATAGGATATTACCAATATCTGGTCTTGTTCCAGAAGCTTTCAAGTTATCCAAGTTTTCTAAGTTGAAATTTTGGAGGATTAATTTTGCCCCAGTCACCTCTTCAAAGCTGATTTCTAGGTTGTTGGCATTCTTGGTCAGCAGCAGATTTCTAGCTGTTAAGCCAGCACCTTGGAATTTTATGGTATCCACTTCGGCAATCACTGCTGCTGTCGGGTTTGTGCCTTTACCTACCCCAGCAAAATCGGTGATGGTATCAATGCCGTTGCCCAAATTGTAAATAAATTTATCTTTGCCACCGCCACCGGTCAGGGTGTCATTACCTTTCTGAGCTGTAATAGTATCATTACCTGCAAGACCCTTAATTGTGTCAGCACCGTTACTGCCCAGTAGAGTATCATTACTGTTGGTTCCAATGATATTTGTCATAATTTTTACCTTATTTAATCGATTGTTGGAGTAACTTTGGTTCTAAGCTCTGTATTAGTGCTGTTTTAGCGCACAAATAACTAGCCGAGAATTGACACTTTCGGCAAGTTTTTTATGTCACTGTTGACAAACAGTAATTATTATCGAAAATTTATCCTATTAACAAGCTTGCAAGTAGCACTTATTTAAGTATTAAAGTTTCACACACTGTACAAATTAATGACTGTGTAGAGCAACTAAAATAAGTCGTCTCAGGCTTTTTCTAATCATCCTTGATTGAATATCAATCACTGAAAAACGTCGGTGAATTAAGCTTAAATGCCTGAAACTCATATTCCATACTTTAATTTTTCAATACGCAAGTATTGTTATCTTGAAAATAGGTAAAGGAATTTTCATACTCTCATTGTGACTATCGCCCGTAGGTATCTAGTTTAAAATAGAGAGCATTTAAATAACAGTCTAATAACCATCTGTAATAACCATATATGAATATTTACCGAGATGTCCATACTTAAAACACATCTTTGTATACTCTTCATATTAGTTGCTGCAATTGTATAGATAAATACTTGTTTTGCGTATCTCTAACATTTTTCTAGTCAAGGATTTATTTGCAGAAAGCAACAGACAAAAAGTGGTTTGAATCAAGGCTTCCAAGGGAGAAAACTTATTAGATGTTTGAAAGAATAGTAAAAAAATATAGAATTAATCGTGGCGATCGCTTAGGTTAGGCTACGCTTACCCAGTGAGCAAGATAAAGAAACTGTGTGGCAATGTACTATATCTAAGTGATAACAGGTACATGTACATAAATGTAAAAATGGAGACATAGCCTAAATTAACTAGTAAAACTGATAAATGATCTGTACACATGCCGAAAGTTGAGGGATGTAGACACCTGTAGACATGCAAAGCGTGGCTTGCCGTAGCTAAGGCGGTTTAAGACAAAGTGAGCCAACACTATTTTCCATTAACATTCATTGCATTAATAAATTGAATGCAAGATGCTATCTTAAGCACCTGGCATTCTCAAGATTTTTTGCTTATTAATGGAGCGCTAATTAAAAATTAAACAACCACAAAATTGCTTTCGGTGAGTGATAATCCAGCAGATAGTTGGGCAAATTGTACCTGAGTAAACCCAGACGCACTGCCATCAAGGTCAAAGAACAGTCCACCTGTAACATTGTCGTAAATAAATCGTTGAGCAGCAGTAGTTGCAGATGTGCCGATGGTAAACTGATTTGCCAAGACTGAAGGTGTTGCTAAGTTGTCACCAAAACCAGCAGCTGATACCTGAATCAACTCATTAGTGGCGTTGAAGTCATAAAGTTTATCAATGCCCTCATTGTAACTCTTGAAAGTAAAGGTATCAGCACCATCCCCTCCAATTAGGATGTCATTACCGTTGCCACCCGTGATGATGTCATTACCAGAACCACCATTAAGAGTGTTATTACCTAATGCGCTGTATGCACTAAGAGTATCATTGCCATCGCCCCCTAAGAGCAAATTAGTGCCTGTTGAATAATCAACAATTAAGTTATCAGCACCAGTGCCACCGTTGAGGGTATTATTTCCTGATGTTCTGTAATAGACTCCTTTGCCAGACTCGCCCTGTTTGTCATACTTATAGCCAGAGGCACTAAGGATATCATTGCCATCATCTCCAGACAGCAGATTGTTGCCTGATGAATAGTCAATATTTAATGTATCGTCACCAGCGCCACCGTTGAGGGTATTCTTGCCAGAAGCGGCGAAGAATTCGTGCATCTCCAAGTAGCCGCCAGAACCGTCGTACAATTGGTAATCCTCTAAGGAACCAGAACCGGAGAGAGAATCATTGCCATCGCCACCATTGAGGAGGTTATTACCTGCTGAATAGTTAACACTCAAGTTATCATTACCAGCGCCACCATTAAGGGTATTATTGCCAGAAGCGGCGATGAATTCGGGGGGACTTAAGAAACCATTATCATAATAAGAGCCAGAACCGGAGAGAGAATCATTGCCATCGTCACCATTGAGTAGGTTATCGCCTTTTGAATAGTCAACATTTAATGCATCATTACCAGCTCCACCGTTGAGAGTGTTATCGCCTAAAGAGCGAACAATGCCGACTCTGGGACTAACACCAGAGGCAGTAAGAAAATCATTGCCATCGCCACCATTAAGTAGGTTATCGCCTTGTGAAGCGTTAACATCCAAGCTATCGCTACCAACGCCTCCATCCAGTAAGTTATTGCCTGTTGAAGAGCCAGCAGTCAAGTAATCATTACCAGCACCACCGTTAAGGGTGTTATTGCCTGAAGCACCAAGATTGTCACTACGAAAGTACTGGAAGCCAGAATCGGAGAGAGAATCATTGCCATCGCCTCCATTGAGCAGGTTATCGCCTGTTGAATAGTTAACATTCAATCTATCGTCACCAGCGCCACCGTTGAGGGTATTATTGCCAAAGACGCTCAATGCATTGCCGTCGGCGTAGTCGCTAGAGGCGTTAAGATAATCATTGCCATCGCCACCATCGAGCAGGTTATCGCCTGTTGAAAAGTTAATATTAAACGTATCGTCACCAGCGCCACCGTTGAGGGTGTTATTGCCAGAGACATAATAAAGATTAGTAGTACTGTATGTTTCGCCAGAAGCATAAAGAAAATCATTGCCATCGCCACCGGAGAGAAGATTATTATTGCCTTCTAAATACTTATAGTTAGCATCCAAGTTATTGCCAATACTACTAAGGATCTTATTCTCCGCACCAGCAAAGAGTGTATCATTTCCTACACCACCAATGAGAGTATCATTGCCCGCGCCACCCCGCAATAAATCGTTGCCACTTTTGCCATCAATAAAGTCATCACCCCCCTGACCATTTATGACATCATCTGAGTTGTCAAAGCCGCTAACATTATTGTTGAGGTCGTTAAGGAAGGTAACTGTGTTTTTATTGAAGATAGTGCTTTGGGTAGAGTTGGCATTGAAGACATCAAAGCTGTCACTAACACTAGTTTGCCCATCAAACTCTATATTGCCTAAGTCTACAGTGGCTCCTGTAGATTTGCTCAAGTTATCCAGGTTTTCCAGGGCAAAGTTTTGCAGGATGACTTTGGTATCATTAAAGTCGTCTTCAAAGGTGATTTCCAGATTGCTACCATTCTGGGTGAGCAGCAGATTTTTAGCAGTGAAGCCTGCACCTTGAAATTTTAGGGTGTCCACTTCGGCAGTAACTGCTGCTGTTGGGTTTGTTCCTTTACCTACTCCACCGAAATCGGTGATAGTATCTATGCCAAGGTTGAGGTATATGTCGTTGCCGAAGTCGTAAACAAATTTATCTTTGCCGCCACCACCAGTTAGAGTATCGTTGCCTGCAAGACCTTTAATCGTGTCTGCGCTGTTAGTACCCAGTAGGGTATCATTCTCGTTGGTTCCCATAATATCAGCCATAATTTTTACCTACCTAAATTAATTTTTTCAGGAACTAAACACAAAATTCTTTTCGGTGGGTGATAATCCAGCAGATAATTGGGCAAATTGTACCTGAGTAAATGCAGAGTTACTGCCATCTTGGTCAAAGAACAATGCACCTGTAACATTATCATAAATAAATCTTTGAGCAGCAGTGGTTGCAGATGTGCCGATGGTAAACTGACTTTGATTAAGTGAAGGTGTTGTTAAGTTGCCACCAAAACCAGCAGCCGATACCTGAATCAACTCATTAGTGGCGTTGAAGTCATAAAGTTTATCAATGCCCTCATTGTAACTATTGAAAGCAAAGGTATCAGTACCATCCCCTCCAATTAGGATGTCATTACCGTTGCCACCCGTGATGATGTCATTACCAGAACCACCATCAAGAGTGTTATTACCTAATGCGCTGTATGCACTAAGAGTATCATTGCCATCGCCCCCTAAGAGCAAATTAGTGCCTGTTGAATAATCAACAATTAAGTTATCAGCACCAGCGCCACCGTTGAGGGTGTTATTTCCTGATGCTCTGCGATAGACTCCTTTGCCTGACTCGCCCTGTTTGTCATACTTATAGCCAGAGGCACTAAGAGTATCATTGCCATCATCTCCAGACAGCAGATTATTGCCTGATGAATAGTCAATATTTAATGTATCGTCACCAGTACCACCGTTGAGGGTATTCTTGCCAGAAGCGACGAAGAATTCGTGCACCACCTCCAAGTAGCCGCCAGAACCGTTGAACAATTCATAATCCTCTAAGGAACCAGAACCGGAGAGAGAATCATTGCCATCGCCACCATTGAGGAGGTTATTACCTGCTGAATAGTTAACATTTAATGTATCGTCACCAGCGCCACCATTAAGGGTATTCTTGCCAGAAGCGGCGACGAATCCTACGTAAACATCATAATAAGAGCCAGAACCGGAGAGAGAATCATTGCCATCGCCACCATTGAGCAGGTTATCGCCTGGTGAAGAGTTAACATTCAATGTATCGTCACCAGCGCCACCGTTGAGGGTATTCTTGCCAGAAGCGGCGAAGAATCCTCCGAAGAATTCAAAGGAGCCAGAACCGGAAAGAGAATCATTGCCATCGTCACCATTGAGAAGGTTATCGCCTTCTGAATAGTCAATATTAAATATATCGTTACCAGCACCACCGTTGAGGGTGTTATCGCCTAAAGAGCGAGCAATGTCGTATCTAGTACCATAGCCAGAGGCGAATAGATAATCATTGCCATCGCCACCATTGAGTAGGTTATCGCCTGTTGAATTGTTAGTATTCAAGGTGTCATTACCAACGCCTCCATTGAGTAAGTTATTGCCTGTTGAATTGTCAGCAGTTAAGTAATCATTACCAGTACCACCGTTGAGGGTGTTATTGCCAGAGGGAGCAATGTAATAGCCATACAGCAAGCCAGAGGCTGTAAGAGTATCATTGCCATCGCCACCATTGAGCAGGTTATCGCCTGTTGAATGGTTAACATTCAAGTTATCCGCACCAGCGCCACCGTTGAGGGTATTATTGCCTGAACTGCTAATGCCTGAACTGCTAATGCCTGAACCGCCCCTGAAATAGTTGTATTCGTCGCCAGAAGCAAAGAGAAAATCATTGCCATCGCCACCATTGAGCAGGTTATCGCCTGTTGAATAGTTAATATTTAATGTATCGTCACCAGTACCACCGTCAAGGGTATCATTGCCCGCGCCACCCCGCAGTAAATCGTTGCCACTTTTGCCATCAATGATGTCATCACCCCCCTGACCATTTATGACATCATCTGAGTTGTCAAAGCCGCTAACATTATTGTCGAGGTCGTTAAGGAAGGTAACTGTGTTTTTATTGAAGATAGTGCTTTGGGTAGAGTTGGCATTGAAGACATCAAAGCTGTCACTAACACTAGTTTGCCCATCAAACTCTATATTGCCTAAGTCTACAGTGGCTCCTGTAGATTTGCTCAAGTTATCTAGGTTTTCTAGGGCAAAGTTTTGCAGGATGACTTTGGTAATATTAAAGTCGTTTTCAAAGGTGATTTCCAAATTGCTACCATTCTGGGTGAGCAGCAGATTTTCAGGAGTGAAGGGAGCACCTTGAAATTTTAGGGTGTCCACTTCGGCAGTAACTGCTGCTGTTGGGTTTGTTCCTTTACCTACGCCACCGAAATTGGTGATGGTATCTATGCCGAGGTTGATGTTTGAGTATATGTCGTTGCCGAAGTCGTAAACAAATCTATCTTTGCCGCCACCACCAATCAGGGTGTCGTTGCCCTCTTTAGCTGTAATGCTATCGTTGCCTGCAAGACCCTTAACCGTGTCTGCGCTGTTAGTACCCAGTAGGGTATCATTCCCGTTGGTTCCAATAATATCTGCCATGATTTTTACCTAATTAAATCGATTTTTTCAGTAATTTCAGTTCTCAATCTTGAATTTAGTGCTGTTTTTGGGCATAAAATTTCATCGAAATTTGACCTTTTCGGCATACTTGACACGCCACCCTTGAAGAAACAGTAATATTTCTTGAAGATTTACTTTATGAAAAGTCTTGTACATAATCAGCTATTCTCCGCAGCTGTCTAGATTGAAAATAGAGAACATCTGAATAAGAATAGGTAGCCTCAAAATAATTACATAGTCAATATTTTACTTAGATGTCTACACTTAAATAAATGTCTTTGTATACTCTTCACATTATTTGCTAATAAATGTATATAGAGATACTAAACTTTGTCTCTTCTTCATATTGTTTTAGTTTCTAGGCAATAATTTTCAGAAAGTAGTAGGCAAATATTTAAATGAGTGATACAAAATACATATTTAAATAGTGCGATCGCTACGATTATTCCTAGCCTACGCCTAGCAATATCTTATATCTGTGCAAAAATAATTATAGGTTACTAAAATTACAAACGCATAGATGATCCGACTTAGCCAAGAACACTTGCAAACTATCCGCACCCATGCAGAAAGCACCTATCCAGATGAGTGCTGTGGTATGGTTTTGGGCTATCAGGCTAATGGGGGTAAAATTGTGGTAGAAGTCATACCAACAGAAAATGCCTGGAATACAGAAGCCGCAGCTGAGTTTGTAGGGGAATACACAGCAGATAGTAAAAGACGGCAATACACGATCGCACCCGAAGTTATGTTAAAAACACAAAGGGAAGCACGTAATAAATCGCTCAACATTATTGGCATTTTTCACTCCCACCCAGATCATCCTGCTATCCCTTCAGAATGCGATCGCCTATATGCTTGGCAAGGATACTCGTATATAATAGTTTCCGTTCAAAAGGGCAAAGCTGGAGAACTCTTAAGCTGGAGCCTTGATGATACTCATTATTTCCAAGCAGAGGCTATTGAAAATATAATTTAACAGCTTAATTTCAGGCGTTGCTGAATTGAAGTATGAAATGAAATTCTAAAATAGAAATTAGTCGGGGAATTAAGCTTTATCTTAAAATAGCGATCGCTATTTGATTAAAACATTTAAATATTAACGTTTTGTACTCATAATGTAATCTAAGAGGTTGTTTGAAAAGTCCTCTTCTCGGTAACAAAAAGTTTTAGATCCCCCTAAGTCCCCCTTAAAAAGGGGGACTTTAATTCCAGTGTATTAAACTATGATGCAGTTTTAGCATTCTCATTAGATGCTTCTTTAGAAGTCGTCTTTAAACGTGTTGCTGTGCTTTTGCGGATGCGATCGCTTTTACGAACCCCACCCGCCATTTCATATTCACGGCTATCTTTGCCGTATTTAAAAGCAACCCCAATGAGCATTTTCTCAGTTAGATCGCTTAAAGTTCTATCCAATTCGTCCATCTCAGTTTTAGAAGAGTCAATCACGGCTAGAGCAGTATTATAAGCATTTATCTTGGTACGGTATTGCTCAACTAGTTGTGTCATGCTTTCCATGTTGCGCCCATCGCCAAAATCCATAGTAGGATCGATGGCTTTAAGTCCCGCCGTTCTGAATTCAGCTTTTTCGAGAACGCGGTATGTACGTTTTTGACGAGACATAAATATATCCTTTTTATCTGCTTTAGAGCTAGTTTGCCTCACTAAAGCTGGATCTTAGTTCAGTAAAACCCTCAGAGATTAGTATCTAATATGACTATTAATTCAGTATTTAGCGCAAAAATCATGAGTTTGTGAATGAAACTCGTGATTTTGTGAGTGAAACTCGTGAGTTTGTGAATGAAACTCGTGATTTTGTGAATGAAAACCGTGATTTTGTGAATGAAACTCATGATTTTGTTAATGAAAACCATGATTTTATTAATGAAAACCATGATTTTTTTTGTTGGATTCTTTGGAGTTTGGCTGTCGCATCTTCTACAAAGATTTGATAGGGAATCTCTCTAGCAAGATTAATAGCGCGATTGAGCGCATCTATAGCCTCTTTTTGCCGTCCCAGTTTTAAGAGAATTTCAGATGTGAAGTAAATCAAATTACGACTTTGGCTATACTTAGTACCAATTTGGGTATACAGTTCTAACGCTGCCTGACAATACTCTAAACCCAAAGTTAAATTTTTTTGCAAGATGCCGATTGCTTGTAAAGTATTAGCTTCACCCAAGTGATCGCCTATGTCGCGGTAGAATGCTAATGCTGCTTCGTAGCGCTCTAAGGTTTCGCTGCGTCGGTCTAGGAACTGCAAGACATCGCCAATTGCTATTAATGTATTAGCTTCACCCAAGCGAGCGCCTATGTCGCGGTAGAATGCCAATGCTGCTTCGTAGCGCTCTAAGGCTTCGCTGCTGCGTTTGAGGAACTGCAAGACATCGCCGATTGCTCTTAATGTATTAGCTTCACCCAAGCGATCGCCTATGTCGCGGTAGAATGCCAATGCTGCTTCGTAGCGCTCTAAGGTTTCCCTGCGTCGGTCTAGGAACTGCAAGACATCGCCGATTGCCTTTAATGTATTAGCTTCACCCAAGCGATCGCCTATGTCGCGGTAGAATGCCAATGCTGCTTCGTAGCGCTCTAAGGCTTCGCTGCTGCGTTTGAGGAACTGCAAGACATCGCCGATTGCTATCAATGTATTAGCTTCACTCAAGCGAGCGCCTATGTCGCGGTAGAATGCCAATGCTGCTTCGTAGCGCTCTAAGGCTTCGCTGCTGCGTTTGAGGAACTGCAAGACATCGCCAATTGCTATTAATGTATTAGCTTCACCCAAGCGAGCGCCTATGTTGCGGTAGAATGCCAATGCTGCTTCGTACCGCTCTAAAGCTTCGCTGCGTCGGTCTAAGAACTGCAAGACATCGCCCATTGCTATTAATGTATTAGCTTCACCCAAGCGAGCGCCTATGTTGCGGTAGAATGCCAATGCTGCTTCGTACCGCTCTAAAGCTTCGCTGCGTCGGTCTAAGAACTGCAAGACATCGCCCATTGCCTTTAATGTATTAGCTTCACCCAAGCGAGCGCCTACGCCTATGTCGCGGTAGAATGCCAACGCTGCTTCGTAGCGCTCTAAGGCTTCGCTGCGTCGGTCTAGGAACTGCAAGACATCGCCAATTGCCTTTAATGTATTAGCTTCACCCAAGCGATCGCCTATGTCGCGGTAGAATGCCAATGCTGCTTCGTAGCGCTCTAAGGCTTCGGGTGCTCTATAAACTCGAAATTGTGCTTTACCTGCCCAATAATAAACTTCTGCTTTAGCTGGAGTTGCCACTTGCTCTGCTGCAACCTGTTCTAATAATGCTGTTATCAGCGATTCTAGTTCGGCAACACGAAAATTATTATCCCAGTTTTGTGCTAAATCCCCAAGCTCACTGCCTTCCCACTCCCGGTCAACTACAATTAAGTGATACAGCCATTCAATTTGAGTTTCTGGCTGTTCATTGGCGCTGCCAAAATACTCAACTGCTCGTTGCGACAACGTGATAAACTCATCACGACGTTCTTGCCGCAGATGTTTTAACATCAGATTTCGCGTCAAATCATGAACATTATGCCCTCTATCAGGAAACTCTTCCACAAAAGGTAAAGCTTGCAATTCTGTATAAAGCTGAGATGATTGGGTTTGCAATTCTGGGCGCAGTGCTGCCAAAATCTCTGCATTAAACCAGTGTGGCACTACCGCCGCCCATACAGCCGCAGCTAACTCAGGCGAAAGCGTCGAAAGTAAACTTTCCGTGACAATCCAAGAGCGTTCCTCATCTGTTTGTGCCTTTGCGAGCTTCTGCAATAACTCACTATTCATTGCTGTTTGCTCTTTAGGGCTTGTAAGGTCTTATCAATTTCCTGAGGTTGTCTTTTGAGTATTAACATCGCTATGTTTACCTCATCTCAATTGAAAGGCAGTTTTTTGTTTTGGCTGTAATCATACCACGCCTCTTTATCTAAAATGGCTTCCAAGCAACAACAGTGATGTAAATCCATCCACTTGTCGGTTGAGGAATCTGCTGCCCAGCAATTACTAAAATTAACTTGGGTGTATCAACAACATCTGCTAAAAATTTGCCCTCTAACCAGTCTGCCAATTCTTGGGGAGCTTTTTCGTAAGTATCAAACAAAAACACCAGTTTTTGGGGAATTCTTTGCAAGTCGTAAAAAAATGCCTCGCGTAGTTCAGTCAAACGAAAATTCCGCGTACTTTGATCTACATTAGATAATGGGTTACGCATACACAATCTTACGGCTTTCTGTGGTGAGTGCGTTGGCGTAGCCCGCCGTAGGCATCGCACTAGAGCGACTGTTAAATATCCTTAATTTCATCTTGGCATATCTCAACCAACTTAATTGCGATCGCTTAGAAACTGAACCAGATAACCCTACTGTCCAACTTGTACAAATCTAAGCAATACGATGACAGTATAAGTAACTTTAGATAGAGCCGGAATCATTGACGTTATAAATAGATACGCAATAAAATTATTGTTGTAGAACCTAATGATAGAGTTAATCAAAACAATTTTCCCAGAGAATAATAGACGAGCAATATTAAAGATAATTGGGAGAAAAGGAATGAACACCAAAATTATTGCTTTCTTGGGGATTACGGCAGCCTTTGCAAGCTTAGGAAGCCAAGTATACGCACAGTCACCAACATCAAGCTCAAATCTAGAGCAATACAGATCAACTGGTAATTCTCTCATTGGAATTGATCGAAGAACAGCCCAAGAAGACTTTAAAAGCTTTTTTGAGCAAACTAATCCAGCAAGCATCTCCAACAATAATAGAAGAGACAATAAAACTCCAGTCACAATACAGTTTAATGAATCATTATCACAGCCAGACAGTTCTGTTTTCTTAGCACCGGCTCAGTCTGGGAATGACAATGATGGATTGCAAGTGCAGTTAGATATAGGGAGAGAATAATTTGGGTATAAAGGTTGACGCTGAAGTTTCGAGCGTAGATGCCTTATTTGCCTGCTCATGAGCAAAAACAAAGTTGGCTTACTCACCCACGTTTCGCTTTTAGGGCAAGGGAAGCAGGGGGAAGAAAAATCATTTTGATTCCAAAAATTGGATAATTGATTTTTTAGAGTTCTCCAAAGTTCCAGGCTAACAGCTAAAGTCTACTGAAATCGAGTAGAGATTTTTGACTATATTTAGTCATCTTCAGATGACTTTAGCTATTAGCAAGGAACTGAAGTTCCTTGCGGGACATGATTTTTACGTTAAATCCCCCTACTATTCATCGTGTTGCAAAAATTTCGTCAATAGTATCAGACCAAATATTTCTGCTTGAATCAAAACAGTTTTGTTAGGAAATATAGCCCTTCTCGAATGGAAGCAATCATTTTGACCTCACTTCCATTCCTCTCTCCTAAAAGGCTACGGTGTACACACAATTCTTCTAGAGTTACCCCACAGGCTTTGATCCCCCCAACCCCCCTTAAAAAGGGGGGCAAAAACCTTTCAAAGTCCTCCTTTTTAAGGAGGATTTAGGAGGATCTACAAGACTTTGGTTTTGTATAAAGATGCGTGTACACCATAGGCTTTGATGCTCACTCCCCTTCCCTGCGAGGGAAGGGGCTGGGGGTTAGGTCTGGATTTCACGCAATTGAGAACCGCTATATTGTTAACACAGCAGCAATTTTAGCTGCTCATCCTACGTCCTCTACAAACATAAAGTTTCTTATCTAACTAAATCTGCCTTCCTAAATTGCTAAATGTGCAATCATTTTGCAGTAAAATTAATCGTCTAGATAAGAGGAGGGCTTTTAGATGACTCGTGTCATCATTGTGCGCCACGGTCAAAGCGGTTATAACACCGAGCGGCGTATTCAGGGACGCACTGATGCGTCAACATTAACCGAGAAAGGTCGTAACGATGCCAGTAAAGTTGGCAAAGCCCTCAGCAATATTTTATTTAATGCGATTTACAGCAGTCCCCTGCAACGAGCGAAACATACAGCAGATATTATCCATAGTGAGTTAGCTACTCATCCTGAACAGTCTGCTGTAATCCAAGTTTCTGATTTGCTGCTAGAAATTGACTTACCTTTATGGGAAGCACTGCTAACTGCTGAAGTTAAGCAGAAATTTGCCGAAGACTACCGCACTTGGCATCAACGCCCCGACGAACTGCGGATGCTGCTAAATGATGCACAAGGAACAAGAGAACATTTTCCTGTTCTTGCTTTATACGAACAAGCGCGGCACTTTTGGCAAGAAACTTTGTCCCAACATCAAGGCGAAACTATTCTCATAGTGGGACATAACGGCATTAATCGCGCCTTGATTAGCACAGCCTTGGGAATCCCCCCAAGTCGCTACCATTCAATACAGCAATCTAACTGTGGTATCACCGTACTAAATTTTGCTGGAGGATTGGGGGAACCAGTTCAGCTAGAATCCTTAAATCAGACGCAACACACTGGGGAAAGTCTACCCTCATTGCGACCGGATCATCAAGGAATACGGTTGTTACTGGTGCGTCACGGTGAAACTGACTGGAATCGCCAAACCAGGTTTCAAGGGCAAATTGATGTCCCCCTCAACGACAACGGTAGACAACAGTCACAAAAAGCAGGCGAATTTCTCCAAGACGTAGCGATTGATTATGCTGTCAGTAGCCCAATGCTGCGCCCTAAAGAAACAGCAGAGATCATCCTAAAACAACATCCTAATGTAAAGTTAGACCTGCAAGATGGTTTAAGAGAAATCAGCCACGGACTCTGGGAAGGAAAATTTGAAACCGAAATAGAACAAGAATATCCCGGAGAGTTGCAGCGCTGGCGGTTAGTACCAGCCGAAGTGCAAATGCCTGAAGGAGAAAATTTGCAAGAGGTGTGGGAACGTAGCGTTGCAGCTTGGCAATCAATTGTAGAAACCGCATCAACTAATCAATTCAAAACTGTATTAGTAGTAGCTCACGACGCAACTAATAAAACCTTACTTTGTCACGTTCTAGGTTTATCGCTGGAAAATTTCTGGAATTTCCGTCAGGGTAATGGCGCAGTTAGTGTTATTGACTATACTTGGGGAATCGATAGTTTACCAGTATTGCAAGCGATGAACATCACCGCTCACTTCGGCGGAGGTGTACTAGATAAAACAGCAGCAGGAGCGTTGTGAAAAAGAGACGCGATGAATCGCGTCTGTACAAAGGTTAGGGATAAAGTTAGGAGTGAAAAATTATGAGTGATGAATAAAGTTAGAAGTGATGAGCGAGGAACAAATAACTTTTAACTCTTAACTCTTGTACAGGCGCGATTAATCGCGTCTCTACCCCTAACTCATAACTAAAAACTTTTATGATTGAACTGCTGCAAAAAGTACGGGTAATTGACCCAGTTTCTAAAATCGATGAACTTTTTGATGTGCTGATTGCTGATGGTTATATTCAAGAAGTAGCTTCGCACATTACTGACATCAGCCCCGATACTCCAATCAGAGATTGTCGGGGATTAGTTATCGGCCCCGGGTTAGTGGATTTATACAGCCATTCCGGTGAACCAGGGTTTGAAGAACGAGAAACCCTATTGTCTCTCTTGCAATCTGCTACTGCTGGGGGCTTTACCAGAATTAGCATCTTACCCAATACATCCCCAGCTATTGATAATCCTGCACTTGTGGCACAGTTGCAGCAAAAGAGACACGGGGAGATGAAACAGAGGGAAAAAATTAATTCGGCTCCCCCTGCTCCCCCTGCCTCCCCTGCCTCTCCTCTCCCCCTGCTTCATATCTGGGGTGCTATCACCCTAGATATTGCTGGCAAGCAAATGACGGAATTGGCAGATTTAGCGTCTGCTGGAGTTGTTGGTTTTAGCGATGGTGAGCCACTGGAGAATTTGGCGCTGGTGCGGCGAGTGTTAGAGTATGTCCAGCCGTTGGGTAAACCAATCGCATTTTGGCCAAGCGATCGCCAGTTATCAGCAAATGGTGTAATGAGAGAAGGAGCAGATGCTCTGCGTTTCGGTTTACCCCCAATACCCGCCAGCGCCGAAACTAGTGCGATCGCAGCAATGCTTGAATTGGTTGCAACCATCGGTACACCAGTCCATATTATGCGCGTCTCTACATCTCGCAGCGTGGAACTCATCGCTTCAGCTAAGGCTGCTGGTTTACCCATCACCGCCAGCACCACCTGGATGCATCTTTTACTTGATACAAAAGCAGTTAAGAGTTATAACACTAGCTTGCATTTAGACCCGCCATTAGGAAATTCTAGTGATGTAGCGGCGTTACGTGCAGGAGTGCGTGCAGGTGTGATAGATGCGATCGCTATTGACCACACACCCTACAGCTACGAAGAAAAAGTCCAAGCCTTTGCCGAAGCGCCTCCAGGAGCAATTGGTTTAGAGTTAGCATTACCTTTGCTGTGGCAATATCTCGTTGAAACTGAGGAATTTACAGCTTTAGAATTATGGCGGGCATTGAGTACTAGTCCAGCAGAGTGTTTGGGGCAAAAAGTCAGTGCGATCGTACCTCATCAACCAGCAGAACTTACTTTATTTGATCCCGAGCAAATCTGGAAAGTCGAACGGAAAAGTCTTTATACACTTTCACAAAATACACCTTGGTTAGGACAACAGATTAAGGGTCATGTTGTGCAAACTTGGTGTTGAAAAATGCCAAACACTCTGAGAGGATGTTTGATATCATGTACGGTTGAAGACTTATCATTTAAACTGACGCGTCCCCGCACCAAAGCGTCAGCCTAAATCATAAGTGATTAAGCAAACATCAATAAGTCGGACTCCAAATCATGGCCAATTCTGACGACTGATGCCTTTATTCTTTGTTGTTACAGACAGCAATTTTCGTCTTAAATAGACCACGCCTTACGGGCACAGCATTGCTCATTGGTGTCAACTTAAGCTAAAACCCTTTTCAAACCTCGTTTCTAGCCTCTAACTAGAAATGCAAATCAATTGCGGCAGAGCCGCAAGTCTTTATTCATGATTGCGATACTTTAACCTTTATGTCCTTTTTGTCAACACCCCACCACTGAATTCTTAGGACTTCTCTTTTTGTGAATGCGTAAGTCTTATAACCTTAAATTAATCAATTTTTAACTTTTTTGGAGCAGCATTTGTAGTACAAATGCGTGTACGAGTCAGAGCAATAAGATATTTGAGTGTAACTGTTTTTGTTAAGCAGAACACATGACTTTCATGAAGAAAAATGTAGCAATTGCAAGGAGTAGCTGTGTTTTTTTTGAAAAAACTTAATAAGAAGTTTCTGAAATTTTTAAGTGTTGCTTTGTTCGTGCTGACGTTAGTTTTATACCCTTCTCTTTTGGGACGTGTACCGTTAGTCAGCTCACTTTCATCAGAGGTTAGCATTATCCAGGCGTTGGCAAAGCCACTCCAAGGGAGTATCGCTCCTGAAAATGCACCAGCAACCATTCAATTTGATACTAGTCAAGCTGCCTTTGCATCTGAAGGTTCAGAAGCAAAAGCCGACAAGAAAGATCCTGTCCTTGACTTCTTCAAAATGGCGATGGGTGCGTTAGCAGGTTTAGTGCTGTTTATCTTTGGTGTCACTCGTCTGTCTGAAGGGCTAGAAAACCTGGGGACAGAGCGGATGAAAAATTTCTTAAGTAAATGTACCACCAATCGCTTTGCTGGTGTACTCACTGGAGCGGTAGCAACGACGCTATTAGAGTCCTCCTCAGTGACAATTATCATGGTAATTGCAATGGTGAGTGCTGGTGTATTGACCTTCGTGCAATCCCTCGGTGTGGTACTCGGATCTAACATTGGTACAGCAGTCGGGGCACAGATCATCTCTCTCGACATTAAACTATATGTTCCCCTATTAATGTTTGCCGGGTTATTGCTGTTATTTCTGGGAAAAACAGATCGGCAGAAAACCATCGGCATTATCATACTGGGATTTGGCTTAATGTTCTATGGGCTAGAAGCAATTGACGAAGCGATGAAGCCCTTCCGCACATACACACCATTCATCACTTGGATGGAAACCTTAGGCAGTAATCCTTTCTTGGGTGCTGTAGTCGGAGCCATTTTTACCGTGATCATTCAATCTTCCTCTGCAACGGTGGCGATCGTGATTACTTTGGCAAGTTCTGGCATCATTGCTCTGCCTGCGGGAATCGCAATTATGTTAGGTGCAGAGGTTGGTACTTGCGCTGATACACTATTGTCTACCATTGGTCGGGGTAGCGCGGCTCTAAGAACAGGCGTTTTTCACTTACTATTTAACCTGGTCAGTGTCACTGTGGGAATTATTTTTGCACCTCAACTCGTCCAACTAGCTCAAGCAATCTCTGGTGGAGGTGGCGTAGGGCGAGAAGTTGCTAATGCTCAGATGATCTTTAACATCTTAGGTGTTGTACTTGTAATTGGCTTTCTGCCTATAGTCGTTCGCCTGTTAGAAAGGCTCGTTCCTGATAGTCAAGCTGATTTAGAACGGCAACGTCGCCAACAAGAGAAGCAGAAAACGTCTGAACAAGTCGGTGCTAGTGCTTAAAGTAGGTAAAACGATCATGGTTTCTCAAACTCGATTGGCATTTTTAATCTCGTTGGCAACTTTGGGATTGGCAGCTTGCGGTAATAATCAAACAGAGGATACAACAGTTTCCTTTCCTCAAGCTGTAACTCAAGCAGAGGAAGTGAGCGCTTCGGGAAATTTATCAGGGTCGATTAAGATTGACGGCTCTAGTACAGTATTTCCGATTTCAAAGGTGATGACAGAAGCATTCCAGAAGTCAAATCCTGGTGTGCAATTCACAGTAGGAGTGTCAGGAACAGGCGGAGGATTTAAAAAATTCTGTGCCAATGAAACTGATATTAGTGGCGCATCTCGCCCGATCAATGCTGAAGAAATGCAGCTTTGTAAGCAAAATAATGTAGAGTTTGTTGAGCTACCCATTGCCTTTGATGGGCTAGCAGTTGTGGTCAACTCCCAAAACAATTTTGCCAGCTGCTTAAAGTTGGGTGAATTGAAAAAGATGTGGGAGCCAGCCGCCCAAGGCAAAGTAACGAATTGGAATCAAATTCGTTCTAACTTTCCCAATCAACCCTTAAGTCTTTATGGGCCTGACACTGAGTCTGGTACTTATGACTATTTCACACTTGCAGTTGTAGGTGAGGAAGGAAAAAGCCGCAGTGACTATTCTAAGAGCAAAACTGACACAGCTTTGGTGGAAGGAATTGCGGCTAATCCTAATGGATTAGGCTATTTTGGCTATGCCTACTACTTAGCAAATCGAGACAAATTAAAACTTGTGGCTGTTGATAGCGGTAGTGGTTGTCTACAGCCCAGTCCCCAAACGATCGCCGATTCTCGTTACCAACCGCTTGCTCGCCCCGTATTTATTTACGTCAAGAAATCGGCTGCAAAACGTCCTGAAGTTAAAGCTTTTAGCAATTTCTATCTCTCACCACAGAACGCCGATTTAATCCTCCAAGTTGGTGATGTACCCCTACCCAGCATCGCCTTACAAGCAGCCAGTGGTCGCTTGGATAGGGGTGAGACGGGGACTAAATTTGGCGGTAGAGGTTCTGTGATTGGCGTGAAACAAGAAGCTCTCAATTAGAGTGGAAAGGGCAATTTAGCTATGTCTAATACCAATTTCTCCAAAAACAGATTTAAACCTGAAAACCCAGATGAAATCCGACGCCTCTCTGGCGACTTGAAGCAACTGGGGTGCGAATTCCATTCGCTAGGGCTATGGGTATTTTTACAAAAGTCAAAAGAAGCAGGGGAGCAGGGAGCAGGGGAGAAAGCTGAAACGGAGCTTGTACTCCGCTTCACGGCAACTCTTGGAGACGCTGCGCGAACGAGGCAGGGATTGCTCCCCTTGCTCCCAGCAAGAACTGCCCCTCCGCCTCTTCGGTGAGATGCTCCCGTTCACACTTCTCTACCGCCTATATGTGAAGAAGTTAACGTCAATAAATAGCCGTCCGGCCCGGTCAAAGTAAATGAAGTGTGGATTCTGCCTGTTTCGATCTCAGAAACAGTCAGCCCCCACTTTTTAAAAGTATCTCTGGTGGCAAAAACATCATCTACCATCAGATCAAAAGGCGCATTGATTCCGGGAGCGATCATCACAGGAGGAAGTGCGGGAATTGGTTTAGCCACCGCCAAAGCACTTTATAGTGAAGGTGTAAATGTAGCGATGTCTACGACGGGCTACGCCTACGCAGCCCGCAATCAAGAACGCTTAGATCAGGCTGTAGCAGACATCCAGCCCGTCCGGTGAACCAGTTCACCACAAAGACTGCTCCTGAACCTGTGGGCGTCGGTTCCTTGGCATAGTTTTGATTGAACAACTGGCAGCGTTTTTGAAGCGACGGCTTTGATTTCCTCAAACTTCATCTGGTTTGTTATTCCAGTGGTTTTAACAATACAATCAAGTCGTGTCTAAGGAAACTTTTTATCGTGTTGGGCATCCTGACGGTTCTACTATCCTCTTTTGTTTTGACGTTTCACAACGTTACTGTCCGAGTTTTGTTTTCAGAACATCTCGTACTAGGTTTATTTTTACTTGGTGGATACGTTAAACCGGATTTGCAGAATTCCTTCTTGCTGATGTTCATGCGAATGCTGCTAGTAGTTCCACTCATGGCATCTCTATCATTTAAGCTGTATCCATCTGCTTGGACAGAATTTCAAGACTTGTTAACCCGCAAGCGCAGGGATGTTCTAATCCAAGCTCTTGGCTGTGGGGTGCTGATGTTTGTGTATATTGCCTCACTCTACATTGCTATTGGCTTGATTCCCACAGGTATTGCCTTGACCCTCTTCTTCACTTATCCCGTATTTACAGCACTGCTTTCTTGGAGGTTTTTTGGCGATCGCCCCACATTGTTCCGTTGGCTGGTAATGGCTATTATTCTAGTGGGAAGCGCTCTCACCATTCCCCAATCTTCTGCTACCTACAGCAGTCATACCATTGCGATCGGCATTTTCGCTAGTTTTGGCGCTGGGATCGTTTACGCCTTTTATTGCATCATTGCTCAACAATGTTTAGAAAAATTCCATCCAATTCCCTTTACTTGGATCAGTTTTGCTTCCACTCTACTGCTTTCTGGTGTTAGCTTACTGTTTTGGCCAGCTAAAAGCGGTCAACTTGATTGGACACCCTTATGGATTGGTAGCATATTTTCAGGTCTTGTCAGCTTTCTCGGACACACTTTAAACAATGTGGGAATTCGGATGGTTGGCGCATCTACCGCTTCCATAATCGGCTCTAGCAGTCCAGCATTGACAGCGTTAGTTGCATGGATAACCATTAACGAAACTTTAAATGTGATTCAGAGTATAGGGATTGGTGTTGTCACATTGGGCATCGCGTTACTTAGTGCAGAAGGCTTTGTGAAATCGCTCAAAATTAGGGGTTGAATTGGGAATTAAGATATGCCTTTCTCCGCTATCCTTTTTGATCTTGACGGAACTTTGACAGATCCTAAACCTGGCATCACTGGTTGCATTCAGTATGCGCTCTCTGAACTCGGTTACAAACCACCGGATGCTGATGAATTACATTGGTGTATTGGCCCACCACTGAAAGATAGCTTTACGCAATTACTCAATACCTTGGATAGCACAGTAATTGAACAGGCTATTTCACTTTATCGTCGTCGCTTTGCCACAATTGGATTATTTGAAAACTCCCTTTATCCCCAAATTACGGAAGTTTTAAAAGCTATTCGTTTTGCTGGCTATAAAACTTTTGTTGCGACTTCTAAACCATATATTTATGCTACACAAATTATTGAATTTTTTGGCTTATCATTGCTTTTCGATGGTGTTTATGGTAGCGAACTTGACGGAACACGGAGCATAAAAGGCGACTTAATTCAGCATATTTTATTAACAGAAAAACTTTTACCCTCAACTGTGGTGATGGTAGGTGACCGCTCACATGACATTATTGGAGCCAAACGCCATCAAATAGCTTCAATTGGTGTCACCTATGGCTATGGAACTGAGGAGGAATTAAAAGCTCATGGTGCTGACTTGATTGCCCATTCTCCAAGTGATATTCCCAAATTAATAATTCGTAAATAATGCCGCCATCTTTAACACTTTTCCATAGCTTACTTCTATTTAGTACCGCTTTCATTGCAGGCGGCTTAAATGCTGTAGCGGGTGGTGGAAGCTTTATCACCTTTCCAACTCTTATCTTTACGGGTGTCGCTCCAATCGCAGCTAATGCCACCAATAATACTGCAATTTGGGTGGCTTCCCTAGCCAGTGCTGGAGCATATCGTCAAGATTTGGGCATTGAGCGGCGAGATTTTTTACTTCTATGTGGCGTCAGTTTAGTTGGTGGCATGATTGGCTCCATAGCTTTGTTGTATACATCGCCAGATATCTTTAAAAAGCTGATTCCCTATCTATTACTGCTAGCAACAGTTGTGTTTACCTTTGGCGAACCGTTCAAAAAGTGGTTGCAGCGTCGAAACCAGAATACATCACCGGAATCTGTACCCTTGTTTAATTTGCTACTGGCTCAACTAGCGATCGCCATCTATGGCGGTTTCTTTGGCGCAGGTTTAGGGATTTTAATGCTGGCAACTCTGACATTTTTAGGTATCAAAAGTATTCACAAAATGAATGCTTTTAAGACATTTTTAGGGAGTTGTATCAATGGTATTGCGATCGTTCCATTTATTTTTGCAGGTGTGATTGCTTGGCATCAAGCTATTTTGATGGCAGTTGGTGGCTCTCTTGGTGGTTATTTAAGCGCCCATTATGCTCGTAAACTTGAACCGCACTTAATTCGGAAATTTGTCATGATTGTTGGCTTTACGATGACTGCCTACTTTTTTATTCACGGTTAAGAACTGGGAACAACTCAGGCGTGATGTATGGAAGCATCAGAAAATTACATTTGAATCTACGTACTGAAGAAGCTTAAAAGAAAAATAGCTCTGGCTATTTGAAAGAGTGCATAATCAGCCATAACATCAAAAATTGGTAACAACAATGACTACTATAAATGACCCTACTGTTGTAGCTGAAGTAACCGATTTGTACCTCAAGTACGAAGAAGCCCTTTCTAATAACAATTTGGAGGTGATGGATAGCTTGTTTTGGGATGCGCCAGAAGTAGTGCGCTTTGGAATCACAGAAAACCTCTATGGTAGCGATGAACTTCGTAATTTTCGCCAGAATCGACCAAACCCAAAAATAGAGCGAGAAATCTCGAACCTCAAGGTTATAACCTTTGGGAAAGATGCAGCAACAGTGACTCTAGAGTTTCGCCGGATTATTAATGGTGTAGAGCGTTTCGGGCGACAAAGCCAGACTTGGTATAGGTTTACCGAAGGATGGAAGGTGGTTTCAGCCCATGTTTCATTCATAGGAAGGGATGTTTTTTAATGCTTTTGTGTTTATTAGCACAAAAGTATTTAACATTAGTCTGTTTTAAAAGATAGAGCAACTTTGATAAGCAGTAGTATTACTTGTGGAAAAAATCAAGTTTAATGCGGAGAACTCTTACCAGTAGCCAATAATAATATACCTTTATTAAATCTGTTTTACAGTCTTTACTAATAGAATATTTTATGCTTGCTATTTAAGTAATCGTGCATAAATAAATATTTAGGATGACTTCCAAGTAGAACTACAGATAGAAAGCAGAAACTTGTTAAACCGATAGTATATATGAAGGCATTAACCAAGCAATTAATTCAACAGCTTTCTAGTTTCATATAACTTAACCAACCTAATTTTAGATTTAGACATGCAGCTAATTAAGCCGAAACGAAAAGCTGTAGTTAATGCTTGCATTTTATTTTTTTACCGACTCATTGAACTATTTGATTTTGGTAAATTTTGTTCCAACAATAACCTGAACCAAGTTACGTTCATCCCCATCACGCTCAAACAATTTTATTACCAGTTTTTTGGTAACTCATTAGTTGCTATTACTTTGGCTACCATCAAGAACATCATGAGTATCCCGATGTACCTTGGTGGAAACTTCCAGCATACAAGCACAAAGCATGGCAATCACCCCTAAGCCCTCAATACCCTGTTAACTTTTGACTTATGACTCACTTTGGCATAATTTGTCCACCCTATCCCGGACACCTGAATCCCCAAGCTGCTTTGGGAAGAGAACTGCAATCGCACGGTCATCGCGTCACCTTCCTACAAATCCCAGATTTGGAATCAAAGGTGCAATGCGAGGGGTTAAATTTCTATCCGATTGGCGAAGCGATTTATCAACCTGGCTCAATGGCTCAAACTTTTGCTCAGTTGGGAAAGTTAAGCGCCCTGAAGGCGTTGGATTACTCCCTCGGCTTTTGCCAGCAAATGGTTGAAATAATTTGCCAAGATGCACCTAAAGCGATCGCAGCGACAGGAATAGAAGTTTTACTGGTAGATCAACTCGAACCGGCTGGTGAAACGGTAGCAGAATATCTCAATCTCCCGTTCATTTGCGTTTCTTGTGGACAGGTAATTCACCGTCAAGCCGATGTTCCTCCTTTTTTCACTCCCTGGAATTATCAGAATACCCATCTGTCAAAAATCCGCAATCTCTTGGCTTATTACTTTTTAGACCGCAGTTGTCAACCGATTTTACAAACAATTAATCGCTACCGCCAAGAATGGAAGTTGTCTGATTATCGCCACATCTATGCTTCCAACGCACAACTTGCCCATATTAGTCAACAGCCTGAGTTATTTGAGTTTCCCATTCCCGACCTGCCATCGCATCTGCATTATGTTGGCCCGTTGCGAAATGCTTCACCACAATTAGTTACATTTCCCTATGAGAAGTTGACTGGACAACCGATGATTTATGCTTCTCTTGGAAGTGTGCAAAACACCAAAGAAGCAGTATTTCATTGTATTGCTGCTGCTTGTCAAGGACTGGATGTACAACTAGTAATCGCGCATGGGGGTGGGATGAGTGAAGAAGCAGTGCGTTCGCTTCCGGGTTCTCCTTTAGTAGTTGAGTATGCTCCGCAACCAGATATATTAGCGCACGCTAGCCTGACAATAACTCATGCAGGCATGAATACGACATTAGATTCACTTACCTATGGCGTACCTGTAGTAGCGATTCCAATCACCTTTGAGCAACCAGGAACTGCTGCGCGAATTCGCTCTACAGGAGTAGGAGAAGTGATTTCTCTACAGAAACTAAATATTTCCAACCTGCGAAGGGCAATTAAGCGAGTGTTGACGGAAAATTCTTACAAAAAAAATGCCCGCAGAATTCAGCAGTCAATTGAACTTTCAGGCGGCGTGAAACAAGCAGCAAATATAATTGAGCAGGTTACTCAACGAAAATCGGTGGATTTAGTCATTAGTCATTAGTACTAATGGCTAATGACTAGATTTTCCCACGGCTTTTTATGAAAACGATAGCGGAGCGTTAACGAGTCTACGAGTGTCGCGATCGCAAGAGCGTGTCAAAAAGACTTACGATATTTTCGTAGCCGTGGGATGAGTTAAAGGCTTCAAAGTTAAGGGACTTCCAGAAAATAAATTATCCAATTTACTCAGATAATATATATTTTCTTTCTCCCCCTGCCCTCTGCTCCCTGCTCCCTGCCCTCTGCCCCCTGCCCCCTGCCCTCTGCCCCCTGCTCCCTGCCCCCTGCCTACACAGCGATAGGATATTTTTTTAGTTGGAAGTCCCTAAGTATTTGGTGAACCTGCTAATACAGACACATTTGGGATAGAGCCATTATTTAAGATAGGTTGGCGAGTTTCCAAATCAAATTTGTAGCCACGCGGTAATATATGAAGCTTTGCTCCACAAATTGCTAAAGCCTCATCCTTTAAAATTTCGCCCATATTGTCGTATGTAGCCTTTACATCAACAATTGTGACTGAACCTTCACCAATGATTTCAACTTGTCTATCAGTAACTACCATCGCAGTATTCTCATCAATACCAAATCCTAAATCAGCAGGCTCTTGTACCAAAGCTGAAATTAAGCGCCCCAAGCGTCCACGCTGTAAAAAATGTTGGTCAATTACTACTCCTGGCAGAAAGCCTAAACCTGGGCCCATCTCTATAATTTCTATCCGAGGGTTAGTTTGAGAATCGCCTTCTACAATCATTTTATCTGGCATCATAGCTGCTCCTGCGCTTGTGCCTGCAATAACTGCCCCTTCAGCTAAACGCTTGTGAATAGCTCTGTCAAGTTCAGTATCTTTAATAACGCTTGTAATTCGAGCTTGATCTCCTCCAGTAAAGAATATTCCTGTGGCTTTGCTGACAGCTTCTAATGCACTAGAAGAAGATGCATCATCACGAGTTTCTGTATCAACAATCCGAGCATCTTCAGATCCTAACCGTTCAAATACTCTAATATAATTTTCTCCAACCTCTCTAGGTAGTTCTGTCGCTGCTGTCATAATTACTATTCTTGCCTTCGTACCCCCAGCGCGTCGTACAAATTCGCGCAGGATTTCACAATCTTCCTTTTTATCTTCAGCTCCGCCAATAATTATGAGTTGTTTGCTATTACTTTCCACAATAACGACTCCTAATATTAAATTAAGTAACTTCAATTAACTATGAAAATTAACATTACTCCATCAGTCTTTGGAGATATTGAACTACATCCTTGAAGATGAAATTTTTGATTAAAATTATTTAATTTAGGGTGAATAATCTAAAATAAAATTCTCAGCTTTGCTGTAATTAAAAAGACAACCTGTTTCCCTTTTGTACAGCAGTCCTGTGACTTTGCTTGATGTTTGGAAATTGCCTATGTTGATATGTCTAGGACTTACGCAAAATATCTCTCAAACTCTGATTTCTCCGTGTCCTCTGCGCCTCTGCGGTAGCCTGCGGCAAGCCGAAGCGTCTACGTTATTTCGTAACTCGTGCGTAAGTCCTAATGTCATCAAAAGCTATAGGCTGTTGACTAATAAGTTGTGAAATTGGCAATCATGCAAGTTCGCACTTTATTGCACTTTCTTCAGGTATTGACGAACTCCTTCGCTCATTTGTTGGAAATTAGGTGTAATCTGTTTTACTAATGAATTCTCAACGATACCAGCGATCGCCACTGTTAACTGCTGTGGTGTACCCTTGATCTGCTGCGGATCAATGATTAGTTCACCCCGGCTTTGGATTAGCGTTCCTTTATCATCTTCGAGAAAGTGATTTTTGCCTGTACAGTGAACTGCTTCAGTAAAAGCGTGGGTTTTAATATGCCAACTAGTTGTAAATTCAGAATTATTCCAAATAGAATCTTCTGTCCAATTGAGCAAATCTTCGCTTAGAAAAGCACGCGCTATTGCTGGAAGATTAGCACCACCATACCACTCATGTACTAAGTATAAAAGCCCGTTTTGCTCTTGGCTTGATTTGAACTTAATTTGTCTAACCTTTGATATGTAGGGTACAAGTTCCGTTAGCTTGTCTCGATAAGTCGCATAAACCGAAGGACGAGGAAAGGGGATACGAGCATCAATGGAAATTAACATAGAAATTCGTATAGCATAAAACGTTATTTAGGTTGTAGCCAAGAAAGCTTTTAGTTGTTTCTATGAAAGTGGATAGTTACCCCTTTATTCCGAAGAAGTGCGGAATGTGGGTTGAAAATTATTATTGTTATTTATTGTGGCGATCGCACTGCTACACTATCACCTGGTGTTGAAGGCCATCTCACCGTCAGAATAGTACAGTCAGACTGAGCAACCCAGCAATGTGGCACACCCGCAGACCACAGCACATAATCACCCTCACGAGATAGAATCATCTCCCGATCCTCAAACTGAAGGCAAAATTGGCCATTAATCAAAATCGAAAGAGTCGCGGCTGTGTCATTTACTCCCCACTCAGTTCTACTGTCTCCTGCTTTATGGACACCCCACTTTATTTCTAGTGCTGTGGTTGAGCGAGGATCATCATCTGGGGTGATGAAGTAACCCATAAACCAACCCCAGCGATTTGCACCTTCGCTAGCAGCATTCCCAAAAATAACTTTAGGCTGCATCACTCACCTTCTTCATTCATAACTAATCAAAATAGATGAACACAGATAATTAATTATCAAAATTATCTGCGTCCATCTGCGTCCATCTAGGGATTTAGATTAAGGTGAGTTCGACTAACCTCTTCCTTTGGAAGAAAATCGATCTGGCTTTGCAAGGGGATAGATAAGTAAGTTTGCGTACACCGTAGCTACTCTTGACTGGGAGTAGCAGGTTGCGATTGAGGTGATTGAGGTTGTTGGCGTAAACCGCGCAAAGACTCCCGCAACTTGTTCTGGCTAGTGTTATCTCTTCGCCGCCGCCGCTTTATGGTTGCTGGTGGCTTTTGTGATGAATCGGTAGCCCTTTGCTCACGTTGGATACTGCGTAAGGAATCTCTTGCACTTCCTTGAGTGCGAGTTGTTCTAGCTGGAGATGATGGGCTTGTAGCAGGACTTTCCGCTCTTTGAGGTTCTAGTCGCCGACTAAATCCAGATATTGCTGGTTTTGTGGCTGTAGCTCCATTAAATGAAGGTGGCAACTCTCTGCGCCTACGTCTTGAAGTTTGTTGTGTGGAGTTTGCAGTAGTTGCCTGCTGGGTTCTTTCTTCTGCTTGTCTTTGTGCTTGTCTTTGTGCTTGCCGTTCTTGAACTTGGCGCGATCGCCGTGAACCTTTTATGGCAAATTCAGTGGCTATAGCTACCCCTTGTCTACCACCTTCTGCGGGTTTTAATTTCCACTCACGCGCTTGTCTGGCGGTTTCTTCATCTAATTCACGGTTTCCACTGGAGCGAGCAATCCGCACATTGGTAACATTGCCTTGTGCATCAGTATCTACAGCTACTTCTACTCTGCCTTCAACTCCCCGCCGTCTTGCTGCCTCTGGATACTTGGCATTACATTCGCGGCAGGCTGCACGACCATTACCTGGACTGTTAATTTTTGGAGGTGTAGGCGCTGTTGCTACTGCGGGACGGTTTCCTGTACCACTACCAATGCCGCTACCAGTACCACTACCAATGCCACTACCAATGCCGCTACCAGTACCACTACCAATGCCACTACCAATTCCACTACCAGTGCCAGTGCCAGTTCCGCTACCAATGCCACCGCCAGTGCCAGTGCCAGTACCTCCACCAGTGCCAGTACCACTACTTGTACCTACAGCAATACCACTACCTGAACCTAAACCAACACCAGAGCCACCACCACCGCCACCACCGCCACCACCCGCCGAACTTGCTTTGGAATCTCCAGATAAAGCTGATCGTGGAACGGATGCAGATTTCACAGGAACTTCTGGCGCTAATCGTGGAATGGGTGCAGACTTCACAGGAACTTCTGGCTTGCTAGCAATTGCTTCTGGCGGTGTATTTGTCGGCTGTGGCTTCTGAGCAACTGCTGTAATCTGTTCAAATTGCTGCTGAACTTTTTCTACTGGTGGAGTTTCTATAGGCTGTTTTTGGACAACTTCTGGTTCTTTTTTTATTTCTTCTGGAATCTGTGCGATTGGTTTTTCTGGTTCCGCAGTTGGAGAATCAACCATCGCCAACTCTATTGGTTCTTCTTCTCCTGTAGGGACTCTCGTCAAATAATTACTTATGCCTGAGGACAGTACGCCGATATGCAGCGCCAGTGAACCTATCAGACTGTAAGTCAGAAAAGACTTGAGAGCCTCAACTTCTTTGGAACGTTGCTCGACAGTAATGCCAGAAAAGCTCATAGCTATTGCTACCCATTCTCACTAACTTAGCTATCTTAGAATGCAAGGTTACAAATATCAAGTAAAAAATTAAAATTACTTGCGATCGCCTTATGGAACCCTGCATTAGTAAAAACATCTTATCAAACCACCTATATCATGGTTTTTGGATAAAATTAATTTTTGTTGCAATCTAATTAAATTAATTTATGTAAAACAAACGAACAAGTAAATAAAAATCATCAGCATTACATTTGAAAAAATTATCATTATATTTTATATTTTATTGAGAATAAGTTTCAGCTTTTCTCTAGATTCTGGTAGTCTAATTTTGTATTGTGGATGACGTTATAGAGGCACTACATGGGAATTCAGAATTTGTTTGCAGCAGGCGGTATCGTCATGTGGCCCCTGTTGGCGTTTTCGGTCTTGGGCGTGGCACTGATCATCGAGCGGATCAGGTTTTGGGTAAGGATCAATCAGCGTCAAAGCCGCGTGGTGCGAGATGTTTTGAATCTCTACCGTCTCGATAATGTTGTCGGTGCAATGGATAAACTTCAGAAAAACGCAGATTTGCCACTCGCCCGGATTTTTCTAGCGGCTTTAGAATTAGAGGAGCCAAATCCAGAGGAATTTCGTTTGGCGTTAGAAAGCGAAGCGCAGGCTGAGATCCCTGTGTTAAAACGTTTCCAAAACCTTTTCGAGACAATCATTAGTCTGGCACCACTGTTGGGTCTTCTCGGCACAGTATTAGGATTGATAACCTCCTTTGCTTCCCTAAATCTTGGTGACGTGGGAGGTAGCAAAACGGCAAGTGTTACAGCTGGGATTAGTGAAGCCCTAGTATCAACAGCATCAGGATTGATAGTTGCTATATTCATACTCTTGTTTGCCAATACCTTCCGGGGGCTGTACCAACGGCAAATTGCACTAATTCAGGAGTATGGGGGACAGCTAGAATTACTTTACCGCCGTCGCTATGAACGAGGAGAAAAAATGTATGCGTCTACCAGATGAGCCAGAACTTCCATTACAGATCAACATCGTGCCGATGATTGATGTGATATTTGCAATTTTGACATTTTTTATCATGTCAACTCTGTTTTTAACCCGCTCAGAAGGTTTACCAGTAAATTTACCCAAGGCCACCACAGCGAAACAACAGCAAGTTCCCACTAGAATTACGATTACGGTAGATGAAAAAGAACAGGTAAGCCTGAACCGTAACCCAGTTGCAATTGATGATTTGACAGCGCAAGTACGTACTCTAGTTGGTTCAAACCCAGAAGTGTTGGTAATTATTAATGCTGATGAAAAAGTTGATTATGGTCGGGTAGTAGCGGTGATGGATCGGGTACGTCAAGTTGAAGGGGCAAAGTTAGCGATCGCTACCCAAAAACAATAAGTCTCAATATTGTACATAAAAAGTTCAGCGAGTCAGAAAATTTCTCTATTCTGACTCCTAACTCTTTTTTGTGTGATGGCAGAGCAAGTAAATTTATTTATAGGGATTATTAATTTTGATTTTTGACTTCTCTAAAGGCGCTGACGCATTTGCAATTTTTGAGATATAAGTTTTAATAATAATTCTTGCTGTGAATGGATAAAAAAGTGGTCACTGTTGAACTCATGTAATGAGAAAGCAGCGATAGTCTGCTCTCGCCATGCTTGCAATGCCTCATGACTAACTTCTTGGTCTTGCAAACCACCAAAAACAGTAATAGGACACTCCAAGGGCTGTTCTTGAGTGTAAATATAAGTTTCTAGAACGGCAAAATCTGCCCGCAAAATGGGGAGGAACATCTGCATCAGTTCCTGGCTTTCTAGTACTGCTTTGGGTGTACCGTTAAGACTGCGTAGCTCATTGAGCAAATCAGGGTCTGATAGGATATGGAAGGGTGGTTTTGTGGACGGGATTTGTGGGGCGCGACGAGCAGAGATGAAGAGATGAAAGGGAGCAAGACTATACTGAGAGCGAAGTAGATGGGTCAACTCAAAGCTAACTAATCCGCCCATACTGTGACCGAAGAAAGCGAATGGTTTGTCTAAGTATGGTAATAGAACTGGAGCGATCGCTTCAACAAGAGATTCTAATCGCATCAAAGGTGCTGACTTAATCTGTCTTCCTCGTCCCGGATATTCCACAGCGCAGACTTCGACATTACTAGGAAGATTATTAGGCCATGTGCGAAAAATTGCCGAGTTTCCACCAGCGTAGGGGAAGCAGAATAAACGCAAGTTGGCTTGAGGATTTGGTTGAGGACAGATAACCCAGGAATTGAAGCTTGGTGTAGTTGTCATAATAGAGCTTAGAGTTGGATAATACAACTTTGCTTTAATTTTTAAGTATATTAACTGATAATCTTATGACAGGAATGGAACCTTGGGCTATATCAGCCGTTAGCGGTGTCGCCGCTATGTTTGTCCAAATCGGTGGTCAGGCTTTAGGAGTATTGGGCAAAACTCTGGATGAAAAAACCAAGAAGTTAATTTTTGCTGCATCAAATCAATATGAAAAGAACTACGAACAACGGCATGGCATTATCAAAGTATTAGGAATGCATGAACCTGTCAAGCTGGAATCGCTCTATACATCGGTGCAGTTTTTAGATGATGATGCTATTCAGAGTTTTGAATCTATTGAAAATTTAGAAAATTTATATCGCCAAGCTAACAGCCGCAGATTCCAATCTCAAAATTGTGGCAAACAAGAAGGAATAAAAGTTGCTAATGATAAGCAATATCTGATGGTTCTTGGTGGACCTGGTGCAGGAAAGTCTACATTTGTACGGAAGATAGGACTAGAAGCACTCAAAGGTAAAAAAGGAGGATTTAAACATGCCTGCATTCCAGTTTTTATCGAATTGAAAAGGTTTGGATCTGGCAATATCGATATTAAAGCATTTATTACTGAAGAGTTTGGTATTTGTGGCTTTCCATCACCAGATAAATTTGCAGCCAAAGCTTTAGAAGAACGTAAATTACTAATTTTGCTGGATGGGTTGGATGAAGTACCAACAAAAAATTTGACTGAGGCAATTAGCCAAATTCAAAACTTTGTTGACAAGTATGATCAAAATCGTTTCATTGCCTCCTGTCGCACGGCGGCTTATCGCAGCGATTTTCGTCGCTTTAGCGATGTATCAATGGCAGATTTTGACGATGCTCAAATTCAGCAATTTATTTATAACTGGTTTCATTCAGATACAGATAAGCAGGAGAAGACAGGCGAGAAATGCTGGGAGCTACTACAAAAACCAGAACATCAAGCTGCAAAAGAATTAGCACACACACCTTTATTGCTGACATTTTTGTGTTTAGTTTATGACCGTTCCCAAAGTTTTCCAGATAATCGCAGTGTTCTTTATCGGAAGGCACTGCGGATATTGCTAGAAGAGTGGGCATCAGAAAAGCGAATTCTCAGAGATGAGATTTATCAAGGACTACATACAGAATTAGAAGAGATATTACTATCAGAGATTGCTTATACAGGTTTTGAGTCTGACAGACTGTTCTTTTCAGGGCGCGATATTGTTCAGCAAATTAAAACATTTTTAGCGAGTAATCTGAATGCACCTCAGCATTTAGATGGGGAATCGGTGCTGAATGCGATCGCTATTCAACAAGGAATTTTAGTAGAACGCGCCGAGGATGTATTTTCTTTTTCACATCTAACGCTACAGGAATATTTAACAGCACAGTATATTGATGACCATCGGCAAGTTGAGAAATTAGTTACTGAACATCTTGTAGATGAACGCTGGAAAGAGGTATTTTTGTTGGTAGCTGGGTTAATGCGTGGTGGTGCAGATGATTTGCTGCGGTTGATGGAAAAGGAAGCGCAAAAATATATTAATACCCCGAAGTTACAAGCTTTATTAAACTGGGCAGAACAGGTAACAGCTGGATCGCCAGGGGATTTTAAACCTGTGGGTAAACGCGCAGTTGCAATTGCGATCGCCTACACCTACGCCAACACTTACGCCAACAGCTACAACCTTGACAACAGCTTTGCTAATGCCATTGCCAACACCTATGCCATTGAGATTGCCAACACCTATGCCATTGAGATTGCCAACACCTATGCCATCGCCATCACCAACCCCATCAACATCGCTAAAGGTATCAATTACTCTCGTGAACTAGAAAAATTAAAAATCTTCAATAACATCAATTTTACTGTGCTGATTGCTCGGCTAGAAGCACTGAGAGCTAAAGTTACTGATGATCAACAGCCACAAGAAGCGCGTCTTGTATTTCCTGAACGCCTCCAAAAAACTTTACTTAATGCTTTCAATCTCACCCAAGAAATGGTCAACTTATCAGAGGAAGAAGCGAAAGCACTCGGCGATTATCTCTACGCCAATTACCTCATCATGCAATGCAAACAAGCAGCAGTACGGGTGTCACCCCAAACCTGGGAAGCAATTGAGGCGCGAATGTTGTTGGTTCCAGGTGATTAAGCAACAATAGAACAATAAAAAGATAGCCAGATAAACGCTCCATGAGTTCATTACAACAGGCTAAAGATACAAAAACTCGAACCTTTACAGCAATCTTGCATTGGGAAGAGGATGTTTACGTAGCTGAATGTCCAGAGGTGGGAACCGCCAGCCAAGGAGAGACGATAGAAGAAGCGATGTCTACGACGGGCTACGCCTACGCTAATTTGCGGGAAGCAATGGAACTTTATTTAGAAGAGTTCCCACTTTCTGAGACAGCACCTCGTCTGTTGCTAACCACATTTGAGGTAACCAGTGCCTAAGCTACCAAGAGTTCGAGCCTCTAAAGTTATTAGTGTTCTGGAACGCTTAGTACAGTTTTGCATAATAAACATAGCGTTTTTAATGCAGGGGGACGCATTAACATTGTATCGGGATGCATTGGTATTGTATCGGCACGCATTAACATTGTATCAGGATGCATTGGCATTGTATCGGCACGCATTAACAATGTATCGGAATGCATTAGTATTGCAGAGGGATGCATTGGCATTGTAGGATATTGCCAAATTTAATTTCCTACGAATTAATGAAATGCTCTACTAACTTCTGTCGTTATAACACTAAGTTCTGTGGTTAGGAATGCACAAGCTGTGGTTTTTTCTCTTCATCTATATATATGTCATGTTCTCTGTTGATAAACACCTCAGACAATGCCTGATAAGCTTCAGTCCAAGCTGTCATAACTTCTTCTGTAGCAGCTTCCCCTAAAACATCTTTCATCGCTTGCAGTAAACTTTCTCCAACAATAGGATATTGCTCTGGTGTAACATGGGTTTGCACATGACGATGGGCAATCTTTTCCACCATCGATTTTAAAGCAGGCAAATTATCAATCTGGGCAGCATAGCCATAAACTGCTGTAGCCAACCTCGCAGGCTGAGAACCATTTGCTTGAGCAGACATATCAAATTGTTCTCTGACTTCTGGATGGTTCTGAAACATAATTTCATACATCCGAGTTGTGATTTGCTGTCCGTTCTTTTTCAAAACAGGTGCAGTAGATTTAACGATATCTATTGTTTGTTGGCTAATCATAGTATCTTGAACCACTGGGAATGTTGATTGACTTCAATTTAGTGGTTATTTTTGGGAGTTACTATGAGCTAGCTCAGTTAACGGCTAATATCATGTCAAAGCCTCTATACATCTACAGCCAGAGGCATTGTTAAAAAATTGTAACAAAGATAAAAATGTAAGAATGCAACTATGTACATCGATAATTTATCAAACAAAACTTTAAAATGCATACCATCGAGCAAAAGTCAACTAAAAAAGCTTGGGCAGGTGCTAACGCCAAACCAGCTACAGAATTCCCCTCTACCCAACTGCCAATTATCTCTGGCAAAATTCCAGATGGCTTGCGTGGCACACTTTACCGCAATGGCCCCGCACGGCTAGAACGCGGTGGCATTCGCATGGGACACTGGTTTGATGGAGATGGAGCAATTCTAGCTGTAAATTTTAACGATGCAGGTGCAACCGGGGTTTATCGCTACGTACAAACCTCTGGCTATCAAGAAGAAGCCGCAGCAGGTAAATTACTCTACGGTAATTATGGCATGACTGCACCAGGGCCAATTTGGAATCAATGGCAAAAGCCCATCAAGAATGCTGCCAACACTTCAGTGCTAGCACTTCCAGATAAACTTTTGGCGCTGTGGGAAGGTGGTAAACCCCACGCCCTTGATTTAGAAACTTTAGAAACTTCAGGCGAAGATGATTTAGGGGGGTTAACTCAAGGATTAAACTATTCCGCACATTATAAGCGTGACAAGCAAACAGGGGAGATTTTTAACTTTGGCATTAGCCCTGGACAAAATGCGACGCTTAATATTTACAAAAGCGATTCGACTGGTCGGATTATCCAACAAGCCGCATATCAGCTAGATGGTGTACCATTGGTGCATGATTTCGTTTTAGCAGGGCAGTATCTTGTATTTTTCATTCCGCCAGTGCGGTTGAATGTCTTACCCCTGCTAATAGGGATAAACAACTATAGTGATTCGCTAGAGTGGCAACCTAGATTAGGAACTCAGATTTTAGTTATTGATCGAGAAACCCTATCTGTGGTGAGTCGTGGAGAAACCGAACCTTGGTTCCAGTGGCATTTTGGTAACGGTTATGTAGATGCTAGCGGCTCAGTGATTGTGGATATCGCCCGTTATGAAGATTTTCAAACTAACCAATATCTCAAGGAAGTAGCTACAGGTGAGACTCACACCCCAGCTAAAAGTACACTAACACGAGTTCATTTGCATCCCCAAACTGGCAAAGTTACGTCAATTCAGCAACTCTTCAAGGGACACTGCGAATTTCCGAATGTACCACAGCAAAACGTGGGGAAAGCTTCGCGGTACACATATATGTCAAAATCCCGTTCAGGAACAGATATTAGCCAAGAAATAGTAAATGCGATCGCTAGTTTTGATCATAAAACCGAAACCCTCACCGAAGCAAATTTAGGAGAAAATCGTTATCCTTCAGAACCCATCCACGCCCAAGACACCCAAAACCCTGAACAAGGTTGGATACTAACCGTTGTCTACGATGGTAATTCTCATACTAGCGAAGTTTGGGTATTTGATAGCGATCGCCTGGATGCCGAACCCGTTTGCAAACTAGGATTACCCAGCGTCATCCCCCACAGCTTCCACGGTACTTGGAACCCAGCCTAACAAACCCTCTGCGTTACCTCTGCGTTTCCCTTAGCGTTCCTCTGCGTTAAAAAAACAACGCTACAGTAAAAACGAATAGCATTGATCGGACTTAATCGCATCTGGTCAATGCAAAATCAAAAATACCAAAAAATCTTGCCCTATGCAATTACAAGAAAAACGCGACTATTCTCCCATAGAATACCTAGAACTAGAAGTCATTTCCGAGTATCGTCATGAATATATAGATGGTCAAATTATACCTATGACAGGTGGAACACCAAATCACAACCAAATAGCTGGTAATTTTTATGCAGCCCTCAATTTTGCCTTCAAGCGGCAACCTTATCGAGTATTCATGGCTGATCAACGTCTATGGATTCCCAAAAAGCGAATTCATACATATCCTGATGTCATGGTTGTTGCAGGTTCATTAGAATTTTCTGAGGGACGTAAAGATACAATTACTAATCCCTTAGTGATTTGTGAAGTGCTATCCAAATCTACCAGAAGCTATGACCTAGATGAAAAATTTGCCGCTTATCGGACCATACCCAGTTTTCAGGAATATGTTTTGATTGATCAATACAAAAATCATGTAGAACAGTATTCTAAAACTGACGAAAATAAATGGATTTTTTCAGAGTATGAAGAAGAAGGTAATATCTTAACACTATCCTCTATTCAATTTCAAATCCCTCTATCAGATATTTATGATAAAGTTGACTTTGAGGCTCAAGAATAACCTCACTCTAAGTGGTTAACTAAGCAACAACGTAAATATCAGCATTTATCACTGATAAGTCTATTATTATGTATATAAAGCTGCAAAAAACTGCATTTAAATTTATCTAACCTCGGTCAGAATTTCCATAATAAAAACGTTAGTTTGTAGTGTACCCCTTTGGGGATCTTGCTACGCATAACGTCTCGTCAAGAGGGTTACGCGAATAAAAGCAGCACTTCAGTCCTGACTACAAACATTTTTACAGATGAATGGACTACGGCTGAGATAACGAGTAAAAAAGAGACACTGCGTTACGCGGGTTAGAATAGAAATAAACCTTAGATACATTACCCTGATTAAACACAATTGCCCATGACCACTTCTAAACGCCACTACCACATCACTACTTTCGGTTGTCAGATGAATAAAGCTGACTCAGAACGCATGGCTGGCGTTTTGGAAGACATGGGCTTTGAATGGTCAGAAGATCCGAATAATGCAGATGTGATTCTCTACAATACTTGCACAATTCGGGATAATGCCGAGCAAAAAGTATATTCCTACCTTGGCAGACAAGCGAAGCGTAAACATGAGCAGCCTGATTTAACCCTCATCGTTGCAGGTTGTGTTGCCCAGCAAGAAGGTGAAGCGCTATTGCGGCGAGTCCCAGAATTAGACTTGGTTATGGGGCCACAACACGCCAACCGCCTCAAAGATTTGCTGGAGTCAGTGTTTGAGGGCAACCAAGTTGTCGCAACCGAGTCTGTTCATATTATTGAAGATATCACCCAGCCGCGACGGGATAGTAAAGTAACAGCTTGGGTAAACGTAATTTACGGCTGTAATGAACGCTGCACTTACTGTGTAGTTCCCAATGTGCGCGGTATCGAACAATCTCGTACACCCTCAGCTATCCGGGCTGAAATGGAAGAATTAGGAAGGCAAGGTTACAAGGAAATTACTCTACTCGGTCAAAATATTGATGCTTACGGCAGAGATTTGCCGGGAGCAACAGCAGAAGGACGGCATCTGCACAACTTCACAGATTTACTTTATTACGTCCATGATGTACCAGGAATTGAAAGGTTAAGATTTGCTACTAGCCACCCCCGCTATTTTACAGAGAGATTAATTAAGGCTTGTGCTGAGTTGCCCAAAGTCTGCAAACACTTCCACATTCCCTTTCAATCTGGAGATAATGAACTTTTAAAAGCGATGGCGCGGGGTTATACCCATGAAAAATATCGCCGGATTATTGATACCATTCGGCGGTATATGCCAGATGCTTCCATTAGTGCTGATGCGATTGTCGGTTTTCCTGGGGAGACAGAAGCACAGTTTGAAAATACCCTGAAACTGGTGGAAGATATTGGCTTTGACATGTTGAATACAGCAGCATATTCACCGCGTCCAGGGACACCAGCCGCTTTGTGGGACAATCAGCTAAGTGAAGAAGTTAAAAGCGATCGCCTCCAACGCCTGAATCATTTAGGAAACTTGAAAGTAGCCGAGCGATCGCAACGTTACTTTGGACGCATTGAAGAAGTCTTAGTAGAAGACCAAAATCTCAAAGATCAAACCCAGGTGATGGGACGCACTGGCGGTAATCGTCTGACATTCTTCAGTGGTGACATCAAAGAATTGAAAGGGCAGTTAGTCAAGGTAAAAATTACCGAAGTTCGCCCTTTTAGCTTGACGGGTGAACCAGTTGAAGTTAAGCAAGCTTTATCTGTCTGAGAAAATAGACATAGGAGTGAAATTAAATATGCGTTATCCATAACCCTTGTAGAGACGTAGCAATGCTACGTCAAAACAATTGTTTTTCACTCCTATGTCTAGAATTGATATAAGCACAAAACCTCATTATTAAAGCTTATGAACGCCATCACTTTGAATATCCCTAATCTGGGTATCGAGGGATTTTATGAACTTTGTCAAGCTAATCAAAATTTGCAGTTAGAACGTACTGAAACTGGAGAAGTTATAATTATGCCTCCAACCTATCCATCGACAGGTAAGAAAAACTCTGGTTTGAATGCTCAACTATGGAACTGGAACGATCGCACAAATTTAGGTATTGTATTTGATTCCTCCAGTGGTTTTACTTTACCTAATGGGGCGGTTTACTCACCCGATGCTTCTTGGGTAAGTAATGAAAAATGGGAGGCTTTAACTCAGACTCAACAAGAAGAAGAATTCTCTCCTCTCGCACCTGATTTTGTAGTCGAATTGCGTTCTAGTAGTGATTCTGTGAAAAAACTCAGAGAAAAGATGCAAGAGTATATTAACAATGGTGTTTGTTTAGGTTGGTTACTTGACCCGAAGAATAAAACAGTAGAAATTTTTCGTTTAGAGAAAGAGGTAGAAATATTAAAATCTCCTACAACTGTATTTGGTGAAGATGTTTTACCTGGGTTTGAATTGAATTTAAATAAAGTATGGTGAAAAGTGCAAATTCAACCTTTCTAGGACTTACGCAAAATATCTCTCAAACTCTGATTTCTCCGTGTCGCGCCAGTTGCTTCAAGTCGGGGAACCCGCCCAACGCACTGGCTTCTCTGTGCCTCTGCGGTAGCCTGCGGCAAGCCGTTCGCGTAGCGTCTCGTAGAGAAGCGTCTACGTTATTCCGTAACTCATGCGTAAGTCCTACTTTCATTAATTTGCGTTACAAAACCCTTATAGAGACGTGGCATTGCTACGTCAAAACAATTGTTTTTCATATCATTTACCCTGTGACATCACTGTTTACCGTGGTCGCTTACCGTTGATTATCAAAGCTAGCGATCGCAAATATAGATAACTTACTACTGTGTCCTGCTGAATCGTCGATGTAAATAGAAATGTAGCTTTCTTTTGTAGCAAAAAAAGACTTCCGTATAAATAAGTAACTTCTTTAGCAATGAATTAGTGCATCAAAGCTGAAAAGTCAACTTCATTTTGGCAACACACATAGCAATTTTAGGGGTTTAATCAGACATTAAAAAGACTAAAACTTATATATATAAATGCTTTTGAGTCTTTTTTGTCATCAATGTTTACTACCTGCTAGAGTCATTGAAATAAAAAATAGAAGGTTAATTTAAGTGATATAGATCACTCAAAATTGGGTAGTAATTTCAATTAATGCAAATTCATCATATTAATCATCAGTGTTAAGACTGAGTATCTGGAGCTAGTATCTAATTTTTTAACAAGTATAATCTATGTGTAAATACTAAATATAACGATTACGTATATAAAAATTTTACAGAAATCCTTTTTTTGAATACTAGCAATACCCGACATTTTTAGTCGGGTATGTTTGACGGGTATTTTTGCTCGTGTTAGTATCAGGCGACAGCAGACAGACAAACGCAGAAAGACAAACAGGGAAAGCTAGTTTATGACTCAGGCAATCAAAACCCAAACCCAAACCCAAACCAGCACTGCCTACTTTACAGCCTTGAAGTGTAAGGAATGTGGTGCGGAATATGAACTCAAAGCCAGTAATGTTTGTGAGTTATGTTTTGGCCCTTTAGAAGTCAAGTATGACTACAGCGCCCTCCGTCTGACTGTCACTCGTGAAAAAATTCAAGCCGGGCCCAATTCAATTTGGCGCTATCGTCCCTTTTTGCCTGTTGCAACTGACAATGTTATAGATGTGGGAACGGGTATGACTCCCTTGGTTCGTTCTCACCGCCTTGCCCGTCGCCTGGGTCTAAATAAGCTTTATATAAAAAATGATGCCGTTAATATGCCCACCCTTAGCTTTAAGGATCGGGTAGTTTCAGTTGCTCTATCGAGGGCGCGAGAGTTGGGTTTCACTACCGTTTCTTGCGCTAGCACTGGTAATTTGGCAAATTCTACAGCTGCGATCGCAGCTCATGCAGGTTTAGACTGCTGTGTATTCATCCCCGCAGATTTAGAAGCCGGTAAAATTATCGGTAGCCTGATCTACAGTCCCACCTTGATGGCCGTCAAGGGCAACTACGATCAAGTAAATCGTCTTTGTTCGGAAGTTGCTAATACACATGGCTGGGGTTTTGTCAACATTAATCTGCGTCCTTATTACTCTGAAGGATCTAAGACGCTAGGTTTTGAAGTTGCGGAACAACTAGGCTGGGAACTACCTGATCATGTTGTTGCTCCCTTGGCTTCTGGTTCACTCTTTACAAAAATTTATAAAGGGTTCCAAGAATTTATCGAAGTTGGTTTGGTAGAAAACAAGAGCGTCCGTTTCAGTGGCGCTCAAGCTGAAGGTTGTTCACCTATCGCCCAAGCCTTTAAAGAAGGACGCGACTTTATTAAGCCAGTAAAACCGAATACAATTGCTAAATCGTTAGCGATCGGTAATCCAGCAGACGGCATTTATGCTGTGGAGTTAGCTCAGAAAACTGGTGGTAACATTGAATCAGTCAATGATGCAGAAATTATTGATGGCATCAAGCTGCTGGCAGAAACCGAAGGCATCTTCACAGAAACAGCTGGTGGTACAACTGTGGCGGTGCTGAAAAAACTGGTAGAAGCTGGCAAAATTGATCCAGATGAAACCACCGTGATTTACATCACCGGCAATGGTCTGAAAACTCAAGAAGCAATCCAAGGCTACGTTGGCGAACCCTTGACTATTGATGCTAAACTCGATAGTTTTGAACGTGCGCTAGAGCGATCGCGTACTCTGGATCGCTTGGAATGGCAACAAGTCCTTGTTTAATTATGAGTTAGGAGTTATGAGTTATGAGTTTTTTATTACTAACTCCTAACTCCTAACTCCTCACTCCTCACTCCTCACTCTTCACTTTGTACTTCTATGGCTGTAACAGTTTTAGTTCCTACGACTCTTCAGAATTTGACTAATAATCAAGCTACTCTCGAATCTAGCGGTAGCACCATTGCTGAATTATTAGACTCTTTAGAACAAAGCTTTCCTGGGATTAAATCGCGGTTATGCGATGAAGAAGGAAAGTTACGTCGGTTTGTAAATTTTTACGTCGATAGCGAAGATATCCGCTATTTAGATGGTATTAACACAGCACTGAAAGATGGCGATGAAGTAAGTATTGTCCCTGCTGTCGCCGGTGGTTAATACTATTTATCTCATCTTTTATTTGGCTTGCTAGTTGGAAAAATCGTTTTAATGCAAGTTCTGGACGTAAAAATCCTTCTAGTTATTTTATTGAATTTAACATCTAATCAATCTGCCATAGCCTGTAGCCTATGGCAGATTGATTTTCTATTTTAGTATTCGGCTATACTAGGGTAATTTTATATCAGGTTTCAGGATATTTGCATAGTTCCTATGGAAAGATGCCCCATGAATAAATAATGAGTAAATTAATTCGGGATGTTGTTATGCACTGGATTTATAGAGAGGTTTGGTTCTCCGCCAAACCTTATTTTTATATCTATTCAAAATGCGGCGTGGTGTATAGGAAATTGAGTATGGGGGATTGAAAAAGAAATTTCATTGGTTTTTGTGGTCAATTGGCTACAAGTATTTGTCAATACTGAAGTTCAATAATATTTATGTGCAACCGGAATTAAAAAAGAAAAGTACTCCGCAGAATGCCAATGGTAACTGAGTCACTATCTGGTGTGTGACCAGGCTCCATGATATGAATTATTCCTGGTGTAATGCTGATGTTATCTGTTAGCTGAAAACGATAAAATGCCTCAATTTGAGTGGTCGTCCCTGGTTGTCCACCTGCACGTCCTAAACCAGTATTAATAAAATCAGGAACATTATTCCCTACAGGTAAGTTGCTACTGGTAATTTTAGGAGGTTGACCGACATAAATCATCACCACGATTGCTAGTCCGTCCTTGAATACCAACTATTAGTAGTCCACTGAGTTTGGTTGTTGTTGAGAATTGGTTGGCTTCGATTTCGGCGGTTTTGGCTTCTAAACTATCGACACGACCGCGCAAAGTTGCTAATTCAGGGGTAAATTCTGACTGCAATTTTTGTAATATTGCTAAATCTTCGCGGGTGACTAAATCGCTGGTGGCTGTAGTGATTAATTCGTTGACTCTATCTAAACAAGCATTCACTCCGGCGGCGAATTCATACCGAGTTAAGGCGCGATTACCGCGATAGCTGCTATCTGGATAGCCAGCTATACAACCATAACGTTCTACCAAAGATTGTAATGCTTGGAATGCCCAATCGTTGGGTTGTACATCCTTGAGTTGAGAAACCGATGTAACTTGCGCCATCGGATTTACTGGGGAGAGGGAAGAAGAATTTAAATCTATACTCTCCTGCGCCTGAGTAGTTTCTGTGTCTGTATACTCTTGTGCTAGTGCTTTTTGTGCAACTCCATTTACTCCCACAATTAGTAACCATGCGAGCATCCAGATTTTGCTATGGCTGTGGCTTATAAGTATACTTTTCAACTTTTTAAATTCTGCTCACATACTTAAGTGAAAAGTGTATTCGCAATCATCAAGCATTCACATGGGAAAATTTACGTATTTGTCCCAAATTAGATTTAATCTTTCTGGGCAACTTCTGAAAGGACGAGTATAACAGGGTATTAGGTAATGGGGAGTGGGGAGTGGGGAGTAGGGAGTAGGGAAGCAGGGAAGAAGTTGCATTAAGTGTTTCCCCTCTGCTTATTGTGCCTCTTGTGTCTAATGCCCAAAAATATCTACTGGATTGATTGAAAACTAATATGCAAAATCGCCCACGCAAGCTGACGCCAAAAACCTCTAAACAACATAAACCTCATGCAGGTATGGTGAAACGCATCGTTAAGAAACCCCAGAAAAAGCTAAAACGGGGAAGTTGGTTGTCGTCAATGCTAGCGAGCGCAATTCTCTTAAGTAGTGCTAGTCTAATTATGGCTTTCGCCTGGATTAGTGTTCTCTTCATCTTCAATCCAGATCAGGTAAGCTGGTTAAATAAAATTTTACCTGTATGGGCACAAATCCCCCTTGGTAAGCACGAACGCCCCCAAACTCTCAAACAAATTCAACTCGATTTAAGTAAAAAAAACCAAATATTTGGGGAAACTCTGCCTTTACATCAAAAGGTGGAAGATTCGTTTTTATTGCCAGTTTTTCAACAGCGTGCTAATTGTCAATCTGATTGTGAAGAACTGGTGGAACTCAGGGTTTATGAACGCTCAGAAGAGTTAGAGTTTAAATCTCAGTCAGAAAATTACTACTATCTAGCAACTCAATTACCTGTAACTGGACCAGAAGAATCCTTTGTAATTTCTTCTTTGCTTGATGGGACATCAGAACTCCAAGATATCACCATTCCCCTACCTTTAACTGAAGTGCAACGCTTTGAAGATGCGACACCATCACCAGGGGTTTGGTTTGATTTGCACGGTCAACGCCAACAAGGAACTGGTCTAATCCGCTACGGTTATGTCGTCTACTACAATCCAGAACGCAGGAATTTACTACAAATGCTGTCTTGGACTAGTCCTAATGGACAATTGCCCAAATGGCGGCAGGTAACTGGTGATGGTAAAAAAGAGTTAGTTCTCGATCAAACTATAGGTTTAGAACAGCAATTTCAGGTTTACCAAGTCAAGCCTCTAAAGTTATTCCTCAAACCAATTCAATTGGAGGCGATTACCCTCAAATCACCAGCCCTCAATGATTATGCATACCAAAACGCTTTGTCAATTGCCCGTAGTGGACTGTGGACACCAGCCTGGGAATGGTTAAAATTCATCAAGAAACAGCGCAAAGGAGTTTTGCCAGAGGCAGCACAGGCGCAAATAGATTTGATTCGCTTACATTCTCAACTTACTAAAACCCAAGCCGAGAAAATTTGGGGAAGTCCTAGTCAAGAAGTGCTGGCAGATGTGATTGATGGTCGCTGGGGGAAAGCTTTACAGGTGTTTGAAGCATCGCCACATAACGCCCAAGAAATTGCTACCCTACTCAAAACTGATGAAAAACGGTTGTGGAATCGCATGGCGGCGGCGTTGCGGGTGAACCCAAATAGACTAGAGGTGCAAGCTTGGTTCGCCTTGATTTTAAAAGTTCAGCAGGGAGAAGAACATGCTAATTCATGGTTAAAGGCGCAACCAAAAATTACAAAAGATAATCTTGCCTATATTCAAGGTCTGTTAGCCAGACTCAATGGTGAGAGTACAAAATCGCAAATATCCTCTACTCACCCTAGTCAGATTGTTGGTACAGTCCAACCAATCACTCAAGTTACCAACACCGACTGGCTACAACCAAATTCCTTAGCAGATTTGAAACTCACAGATAATCAAGTTTGGTATCAGGTGGAGGTAAGTGCATTTCATAACGGGAAACGCTGGCTAAATTCACCTTTTGAGAATTTCAACCCACCCAAAACTGACGCCGCCAAATTTTTATGGAAAACTTTGGGAATCAGTTCTGACCCAGAAATTCAAATTGTGGTCTGGTTGCCAAATGGAGAACAACAAATTACTATAGCCGCTATCAAAGCAGTGCAACTACGAGGTAAAGTTTTGCGCCTATTAGCTGCTGGCCCAAAAATGCCAGAGAATCAAAACAATGTTCTCCAACCCAAACCTTTAGCGTTGACAAATGCAGCACTGGAATGGGTACAACCATCTCCTATCACTCTACGAGAACTGCATCAACAAAATCCCCAAGGGGTGAAGGTAATTTTATCGAGTGTGTGGAAATCTTTACAGCAATCTGATGAAGTTCCGCGTGGTGCTATTCCTAGTTTTGAGCAGATGCAGGAAAAGTTGGGTGATTGGCCGGTTCAAGTGATTGATTTAACAAATAATGCTCAACCAGAAATAATACTGACTATTTCAGCAGGTGCAATAGCATCTTTGAATCAGCCTACACCTGAAAGTCAGAAGGAAAACCCAGAGCAACGCCGTGACCGGACTATAATTTTGTCTGATAGGAATGAAGTCATCTACACTGATTTTACAGGAAATGACTTACAAAGACTATCTGCGATCGCCAAGCTTTCAGGCGTGCAATCCTTAGCTTTATTAGTAGAAAATGCTCGTAACTACAGTTTGAGGCGCTGGTCAGAGAAAAATCAGCGCTTTGAATAGCACGCCCCTTACTCAAATTTACCCCTCACTTAAATTTAGATTAAAGAGGGGAAAAGCGTAGGCGTAGCCCGTCGTAGACATCGCTATCTCCAAAATAAAATTATTCTTTTTGGTTGGTTTCGGCTAGACGTTGCTGCTTCAAGTTTTCCAACTGCTGTAACAGAGAGTCTACCTCTGCTTGTAAATGCATCAACTTAGCTTGCTGATCGTCTTGATAATAAGACTTGGTTAACTTACTGACCCAGTTAGCGTGGGACTCGCGATCGGAAACACTAGGTAAACAAGTAGGCATCGCTAATTAAATCCAAAACTTAACTCACACCATTAGAAATATTATAATATTGCTTTTTTAAGCTTTATTAAAATATTGTGTATTTTCAATCAATTACTCTAATGGATTTCAGGTTCAATCATAAGGGACGGTGATCGTAATGGCTGTGTTCCTGAGAAAACATTACCCGAAGTGTGCAAAGCTTCCGTCCACTCAATGGTACTTAGCAATACTTAATTGATAGCCTGCCAATTCTAGTTGTATTAATTATTCTCGCTGTTATTGAGTAATTTACTTAAAAATTTTCCTATATATTAAAAAATTACACCAGATTATTAAAAATGTATGGGAAAGCACCGCCGTTCGTCTAGAGCCTTTGTAGCACTTTGTAAAAGCAAGCTACGCGCAACGTCTTTGTCAGGAGAAAAATAAAACTACCGCAAAGGAAAGGCAGGTTACTGCGTATTTGAAGTTAAAAAATGGAGATATTAAAGTGGTAAAATACACATAAAAGCATTCGCGGAGCGCCCAGCATAAAAGTGGCTTTTTGCAAAGTAAGAATAAGTGTTTCAGAGGGTTATTACGTAAGTCCCACAGATTTGTCTATCATTTTTCACTCCGTCAGCACCCCCAGTTCGCCGTGGCGGTTATGATAAACTGACAGTCGAAATAAATAAAAATGGCAAAATCAAACGCCTGCACCACAAAAAATAATATTCTTAAATAATATTCTTTTGGAATTAGGGGACTCTTAACTAGAAACTGGTAAAGAAAAATTCGTTTTCTTCCTCTTCCCGATTCTGCCCTCCCTATGCCACCCTTTCTAAATATCCAATCCTTTACATTAAGAAATTTTAAATCCCGTGACTTTGAGCCTGTCTGTTGCTAAATCTCATCGCCAACCCTGGCCCGGACTGATAGAAGCCTATCGCGAATATTTGCCTGTCAGCGAAAAAACACCGATTGTCACTCTGTTGGAGGGTAACACACCCCTAATACCAGCGCCTGCGATCGCAGAACGCATTGGCAGACAAGTACGGGTTTTTGTAAAATACGACGGTCTTAATCCCACCGGCAGCTTCAAAGACCGGGGGATGACTATGGCAATTTCCAAAGCCAAGGAAGCAGGCGCGAAAGCAGTAATTTGTGCCAGCACGGGCAACACCTCAGCCGCCGCCGCCGCTTATGCAAGGCGTGGGGGCATGAATGCCTTTGTGCTGATTCCCGACGGTTATGTGGCGCTGGGCAAATTAGCCCAAGCTTTACTCTACGGTGCAGAAGTATTGGCAATTAAAGGGAATTTTGACCAAGCGCTAGAAATTGTCCGCGAGATGGCTGAAAGCTATCCGGTGACTTTGGTAAATTCCGTCAATCCCTACCGCCTAGAAGGGCAGAAAACAGCAGCCTTTGAAGTTGTCGATGCGCTGGGTGATGCGCCAGACTGGTTGTGTATCCCCGTGGGCAATGCGGGAAATATCACAGCATATTGGATGGGATTTTGTCAATATCATCAAGATGGAAAGTGCGATCGCTTACCCCGAATGATGGGATTCCAAGCCGCAGGTGCAGCCCCGTTGGTGACCGGTCAGCCAGTAGCAAATCCCGAAACCTTAGCGACAGCAATTCGGATTGGTAACCCTGCTAGTTGGGAATTAGCTATTGCAGCGCAAACCGCAAGTCAGGGAAATTTCCACGCCGTTACCGATGCAGAAATTCTCGACGCTTATCGACTTTTGGCAGCATCAGAAGGTATCTTCTGCGAACCTGCTAGCGCCGCTTCTGTAGCCGGATTGTTGCAGGTGAAAGACCAAGTTCCTACAGGGGCGACAGTGGTTTGTGTCCTCACAGGCAATGGTCTAAAAGACCCAGATACAGCCATTAAACACAATCACAGTCAATTTAAACAGGGTATTGCAGCAAAATTGGGTGCAGTAGCCGAAGCAATGGGATTTTAAGTACTCTGGAACTCAAAGCGATCGTAATAGCTAATTGAAAAATTGCGTAGCTAAACCCCATTAAAGGTATCATAGCCAGGATTTTTCAGTCTAGAGAGTGTCAAAATAATCCTAGATAATTTTCAAACACTAGGTGATCATCTTGTAATGACCGAAACACACTTATAATACAAGCCTCTAAATTTATTTATGGGGATTATTAATTTTGAATGCGTGAACTTTGAATTCGGAGGGAAGCGACGTGACTCATTCTACTGATATTGCCACTTTAGCTCGGTGGATGGCAGCTGACTTTAGCAATCAAGAACAAGCTTTTGAAAATCCGCCTTTGTACGCCCACATTCGCGTGTGTATCCGTCCCCTTCCGTTGGAATTCTTCTCAGGAGTAAGTTTGTTTCTCGAACAAGCTTATGATTTTATGCTCAATCAACCCTACCGGATGCGGGTAATGAAGTTGATTCCGGTAGAAAACCACATTGTTATTGAACACTACACGGTTAAAGAAGAACAAAAATTTTACGGCGCATCTCGTGATCCTGAACGTTTAAAAGGTTTATCCGTTGACCAATTGGAAAAAATGTCAGGTTGCAACATGGTCGTAGAGTGGACAGGTAACAGCTTTAAAGGCAGGGTTGAACCTGGAAAATGCTGCATTGTGGTTCGTGACGGCAAAAATACTTATCTGGATAACGAATTTGAGATTGACGCTAAAGAATTTTCCAGCCTCGACCGGGGAAGGGATTTAGACACTGATGAACATCTGTGGGGTTCTATCGCCGGCCCATTTCACTTTGTCCGATGGGGTAGTTTTGCCGATGAAGTCAAAGTTTAAGAAGTGAGGAGTGAGGAATTAAAACTCATAACTCATAACTTATGGTCAACCTGTAATCAGGACTCTTTAGCGATCGCATAAAGACTATCATCCTACTATCTCTACCTGAAAAACTTTAGATTTAGTTCATGATGTCCATCTAGCGATCGCCTAAAGACTACCAGAAACTCTAGTTAAGCCACTATCTCTACGTCAGAATCCTATGCTATTATGGGTTAACTAGCGCCCTATGGCTACTAAAATATCTTATAAATATTAAAGTAGTTGAAGGAATTGTGCTGTGGCGGCATAGCCAAGTGGTAAGGCAGAGGTCTGCAAAACCTCCACCCCCGGTTCAAATCCGGGTGCCGCCTTCAAAGAAATATAAGCATTACAGGGTTTGAAGCCCTTTTTTAATGGTAGTTGTAGGGCTTGTTTCCAGAGCCTTCCAATATTTTTGGGGTAATTTTGGGTAGTTTGGGTAAAGAACTGGGGTAAAACTGGGGTAAAAATGTAAGGTAGAGGTCTTTACCCCAATAGGTATTTATGGGGTAAAACTGGGGTAAAGTAGAAGGATAAAGGTCTTTACCCCAGTTAATTACCCTTATGGAATCTCAAAAATCTCAAAGTATTGCCCGTCGGGGTTCAGTGCAGATTAAGAACTCTAACGGCAGTCTCCAATTAGTTTTTTCTCATCCTATTGTTACGCCGACGGGAGAGCTAAAAACCAAGCGTTTCTACCTTTCGACAAGGCACTACGATACAACTTTAGGAAGACATCAAGCATCGACTTTAGCGGCAACAATTCAGAGAGATATTGACTATGGAGAGTTTGATGCCAGTTTAGCTAAGTACAAACCAGCAGCTTCATTAAGCACTGTTAGCCCAATTACGCCCATTAGTCCTTCAGTTAACCCCCAATATGACTTGGGAGAATTATGGGAAAAATACAGTGAGTTTAAAAGACCACAGGTTAGTCCTTCTACTTACGCTGTTGATTATCGAAAGTATCGCAATCACATCGCCAGTTTCCCAAATAAAACATTGGATGATGCGATCGCAATTCGAGATTATCTCATTGCAAATCTCAGTGCTAATGCAGCTAAACGTACTTTGACAAACATAAATGCTTGCTGTGATTGGGCACTTAAAAGCCAGTTGATTACATCAAATCCCTTCCAGGGTATGGCAAAAGATATTCAGATACCGAAGTCAGAATCAGCAGAATATGAAATCAATCCATTTACTAAGGAAGAACGGGATAGCATAATTCAAGCATTTGAGGAGAGCAAACTCTACAGCTACTATGCTCCTTTAGTAAAATTATTATTTTTTACTGGGTGCAGACCATCAGAAGCGATCGCTCTACAATGGAAGCATATCAGTGATAAATACATTACCTTTGAGCAAGCAATTACCATCAGTACTAAAGGGTTAGCTCTCAAAGATGGATTAAAAACCCAAAGCCAAAGACGTTTTCCGATTAATCATCAGCACTGTGAAATTTTAAACTCTATCAAACCTGAGAACTGTAACCCAGATGATTTTATCTTTAGAAGCAAGAAAGGTGGCATAGTAGACTTTGGGGATTTTCTCAATCATGCCTGGAAAGGTTACAAAAATCATCGTGGTACACATATAGATGGAATCGTAACTCAACTTGTAAAACAGGGTGTAGTCAGCGAATATCGCAAACCTTACCAATGTAGACACACTTTTATTACTCTTTGCCTGGAAGCTGATATTGATGCGAAGGATGTAGGAAGGTGGGTTGGTAACTCTCCAGAAATTATTTACAAGCATTACGCAGGTAATAAACGTAACCTACAGGTGCCAGAATTATAAATTTGTTGAATTAAAATATAGGCGATCGCCTACAAAGCAATTGTGTCAATAAAAAAATACGGTGATCTGATAAAAGTAGCTTTTGCAGAGAATGCCACTACTTATGATCACCTTGTTCATTAACTCTTAGCACCTGTGTAAATAATACAAGGATGCGATCACGCTTTATTCGGTGTCTGCCTTTATGCCGCTGCCCGAATCAACGAGAGCTGCACTTTGCTCAAGGGAGATGTCATTGGCACTAGGGGGGTTCGTCCCAAGCTGATCATCAGGGCATACAACACTAAAGGTGGCCAAGATACTAGAGAAATTCAGCTTCACCCCAAGCTCAATGAATATTTGTCGGAATACAGCCAGGAGCTAAAGGGGAGAAATCCTCATTTGTTCCCAGGAAGGCATGGACTTGGGCATATCCATAAAACTAGTGCTGATCGGATTCTCAGGGAGGCACTACGTCGTGTTGATTTGGATGAAGGAGGAATATCCACGCATTCGTTTAGAAGGACAGCGTTGACCTGGATGAGTAATTCTGGGATTCCATTACGCCGCATTCAGTCAATCAGTGGGCATCGCTCATTGTCTGCCCTAGAGCATTATTTAGGTATTACTGACCAGCAAAAGGAAAATGCTATCTCTATGTTGAATTTTTGAATTCTATTGGGTTAAAAGTGGACAAGCTGTCACCAACCGCCATGCAAGCCGTTTACTAATCGCTTTCTTGGTGGATGCAAGGAATGGAGCATAGGTGGTACGAAAACACTACTAAAAGATGGAACCTATAGCGGTGTTCGCTTTTGGATTGAAGTTATACAACGAGCTATCGAACTGCTTGAGCGTGATGTGATTCTAGAAATTGACTATGCAATTACCGAAATAGTGCATTGTAAATCAGAGAATGAAATAGGTGTAGTTTGCCAGGACTATCTGGCATGAAATTAACACTTGATGCTGTTTAAAATTTCAAATTTAATGCGTGTTTATCCTATCTTACTTGGTAGATAAAGCCTACTATTCAGTACTAAGACTGTTGGATAAAGTAATTTTATAAATTATTATGAAAAAAATAAAAATATTCTAATTAAATAAAACATGGACATTATTATCAGTCTATTGATTATTCCTTTAAAGCTTATTTGGTTTGTAGTAAGTTTTCCTATTAGTCTGATATTTAGTGTATTGGTTCCCCTGATCCATTTTGCATGGGTTATATTGAGTTCTCCTTTGGTTTTAATAGGAAATATTATAAATAATGTGGTAGGGCTAGTTTTAGCGTTAGACTGAAAGAAATTAGTTTCCTCTTCAATCTGGCGTTGTAGTTCTGCTTTAAGATCCTCTGCGCCAGGGTTAAATCCAGGAAACTGCTCTAAAAAAGCGAGTTGTGCTTCTAGCTTTTGCAAACGCTCAGTTTTGAAAGGAACCAAATTAGTTGTCTTATTATTCTCCTGACTAAGATTATGAGATTTTTCCAGTAATGCTGTGATGAGTGCTTCTTCAATTTCAGGTTGTTTTACATTTTTGGAATTATTGCAACCAACCCCAGAATGCCGACAGGCATAGTACCTATACTGCTTAGATGCGGTGTAAACTCCTTTGTGAATACACCGAGAACCACACTCGCCACAGTAAACTAAACCAATTTGATAGGCATAGGGACGATATTCTTCTTGACGGTGCTTAGTTCCAAATGCCCCAGCACCCATTTTAATATTCGCTGCAATAATTCGTTGAATTTCTTCAGCTTCTCCATCTCTGAGAAGTCGCTGGTCAGGATGAGTATTGTATGTTATCTGCCACTCTTCACGAGGTTTGAGCCTTCTTTTGCCATTAGCAGTTCGTTCATCCCTAGCATAGCAAGTATGCCCATCCAAAATTGGATTCTGAAGCCATACTGACAAACCTCGTTTAGTCCAATGAAGAACTTTGTCTGTTCCATTAGACTTAGCTTTTGTTTTACAAACACCATACTTCTCAAAAATTTTCTTGATCGCAGGAGTAATACCTCTTACCTCAAGAAAAACCTCAATACAATCTCTGGCGATTTCAGCTATTGTTCGATGCGGCAAATGCTGGATTGCTTCCTCGTCCATAGAGTTACTGTAAAAATCCCGGTAGTTTTCGGGTCGATCTGTCAGTAGACACAGAAAAGGGGTGAGATCCAAAAAATATTGGCGATCAATAACAACTAGACCGAAAGGACAAGAACCATTAGCCCAGACTTGTTTTCGTTGGTGTTCTTTACCTCGCTTAATCCGTTCTGAAAGTAAATCTACTTCCCATTCAGCTAGTACCCCTAGCATATTGAGCATAAGTTTTCCTTGTGGGGTACTCAAATCCATTTTTTGATCAAGAATCACCAGGTTAACATCATATTTTTGAAGGACATCAACAATTTTTCTCAGAGTAGGTAAAGAGCGAGTAATGCGATCAATTCTGGTAATAAAAAGGAAGTATATGACAGATAGTATCACCTAGCTATCACTCTGACCATCTGCATTAAGTTGCCAAAATCAAAAAATTAGTTAGCACAAGAATTAATTTAACTTTCTGTGTGCATCTGTGAGAACGATGTAGACAAGAATGCTGGCAAGTTTTTGATGAGTTTGTAACTAGCACAAATACAACAAACAGCTTTGACAGCGGCACTTTGTCCATGCCGCATCTTTGTCGTGCATCAAAACTAGGAGGAAACATGAATGTAATTGATATAAATGAGACTAATTTTCAAGCTCGGCATCTCCAAGAATGGCTTGATAGTGGAGTTGACCAGGAAATCTTTCACCTCAACGTGAAGTCACTTGAAGGAACAACACCTTACGAGTATTTACTTTAAAGTCCAAACATCTCACGCCGCAATGATGGACGGTTACGGGATTTGGATTTAAAGAAATATCGCCACATTGAGTATGGGGGTTGGTGGTGTAGTGGCATTGACCCCCTCAACGACTACATTGATATGGGCTGGGGCTGTTTTAAGGGCGACAAGCCTAGGCGTGACTACAATAAAATTTATAAGTTTATCAAGTACGAACATCCTTACAAAGAACCGATACGGGCTTTTTTTCTACGAGTCCCAAAACACATTTGGGCAAAAGTCTCAGACAGTTGCGGTATTCCCAGCACTGAAGAAGATTGGCAGCATCCTTGGGGGTTTTGGTACTGGGTATGGCGGCGAAATGTACCAGTGGTAATTGTGGAAGGTGCAAAGAAAGCTGGGACATTACTCACTGCTGGTTACGCAGCGATCGCTATTCCTGGTGTGAACGCTGGCTATCGCACTCCCAAAGATAAAGAGGGGAACCCTATTGCTAAACCATCTCTTATTCCTGACCTCAAGCATTTTGCCACCAAGGGTAGACCTGTTGACATCTGCTTTGACCGGGACACCAAACGTGAGACTGTTCAACAGGTGAGAACTGCCATTAATCGCATGGGACGGTTATTAGTTGCCGAGAGCTGTTCAGTTAGAGTAATTGATTTACCAGGGCCAGAAAAGGGTGTTGATGACTTTATTGTTGCCCAAGCTCAAGACGCATTTAAGGGACTTTACAATATAGCCGAAGCTTTAGAGATGTGGCAACTTCGGCTTTTTACATTGCTCACTTATCCAGCAGCCATCGCACTCAACCAAAGATTTCTGGGTCAACTTCTCATACCAGAACATCTTCTCAACTCAGGTACAGAAGTAGCTAACCGTCGCGTATCCGTCCTCAAAAACCTCAAGCAATTGATTCAAAACGTTTTGAGCAGCCCACAAGGTAAGATTTATCTATCTTCTGCTGATGTATCCGATTGTGATGTAAATTATGTACTATCACTAGCTGGGGAAATTAGAGTTAACCCCTTTGTGATTGTCAAGAATTATCAATCCAAAGCTGGGAACTGCTACAGCTACAAAGGGAACGACCCAAAAGATTTGATTGCAGCGATGGATCGAGCGATCGCTAAAGGTGGTCATCATCTCTTGTGTTGTTCTGCTCAAAAAGCAAAATCCAAGTGGGGAACACAGGTTTTAGAAGAACGGTTCCGCCGCAAATTCCCACATCTACGGATTTTGCGAATTGATAGCGAGTCTGTTGCCGATCCTACACACCCTGCTTATGGCTGCATTGCTCACCTAAACGAAATTCTCACAAAATATGACTTGGTTATTACTTCCCCAAGTTTGGAAACTGGGATATCAATAGACATTAAAGCGCATTTCACAGCAGTTTGGGGTATTTTCCAGGGAGTACAGCCCGTTAACTCCGTGCGGCAGATGTTAGCAAGGCTGAGAGATACTGTTGATCGTCATATTTGGATCAGAAAGCATGGGCTAGGTGTTGTTGGAAACGGCTTAATGTCGATAGGGGCGCTTTTGGGAAGTCAATACGCAGCTACACGGACTAATATTGCGCTGTTGTCGGCGGCGGATAATGCAGATTACAGTTGCATTGATCAGAACTTTCAGCCTGAATCTTTACAAAGCTGGGGGAAACGGGCTTGTGCCATCAACGCCGAAATGAGGCGTTACCGTGAGTCTGTGCTTCAGGGTTTGCAAACTGACGGCTACACAATCATCGATGCAACTGATGCGGAACCGCAAGAGAATCAGCAAGTAATCAATGAAGTTCGAGCAGTTTCGGAAGATTTGTATATTGCCGAGTGTAGCGCGATCGCAAACGGTGAAACACTCTCTGATACGGAACTCAAAAAACTGAGAGACAAACGCGCCAAAACTCGCGCTGAACGACAACAGCAGCGCAAAGCCGAGTTACAACAGCGTTATGGAGTTGAGGTAACGGCGGAGTTGGTTGAGAAAGATGATGAGGGTTGGTATCCTCAATTGCGAATGCATTATTACTTGACTATGGGACGAGAATTTCTATCAGTTCATGATGCTAAAAGAGCCAAGGCACAGATTGATGCGGGTGAGAATGCTATCTGGAAACCTGACTTTAACCGGAGACAGATGTTGCCAGCAGTCCTGGTGTTAAAAAGTCTCAATATTTTACAATTTCTTTCACCTGGAGTAATGTTACGAGGTTCTGATCCAGAATTGCAACAATTGAAAGCGTTGGCGGTGCAGTACAGGCAGGTTATTAAAACTTACTTGAAGCTTTCTATTTCGGACAAATATACTCCAATTATGATCGCTCAGAAGTTACTGGATAAGGTGGGTTTAAAGTTGGATTATGTTGGTCGGTTTGGGGCGAGAGAAAATCGTGAGCGTGTTTACCAGTTTGTTGAAGCTGAGGATGGGCGTGAGGTAATTTTTCAGGGGTGGTTAAAGCGCGATGAAAATGCCGTGTCCACCACTGATAATACAGAGATATATACAGCTAGCTTGGACACAAAATTGTAAGAAAGTTCCCAAACATGAACTGCATCTTTTTTTGGTTGAACAAATTTCCGGCTGAAAGTCAAGCTTTCTACCCAACCCAGTTTGATATTCAGATGTCATCACAGACATTGCTTGAAGAAGTCTAGACTTTTCTTTGACACGATCAACGAATTACCATCCTTCAATTTTGGTACAAAAGAGCATAACAACACCAGTATACTTAGAAATTATGGCAGGAACGAGATTTTAGAATTATTGAAAACTGGATAATGAAAGAGGCGATCGCTCCATCATCTGAAAATTCCAGGATGAGAACATGTAATTGCTCTTCATCTTTAGCTGACAAGTGCGTAAACTGCCTGAACTTCATTGTCTAAACTGAGATATCTTCCTTACTCCAAACATATTTTCGGCAAGTTTCACAGGCTGCGATCGCAGTCTCACGCTGTTCTATATCTTCAATTGATTCAGGATTTTTGAAGATGGGGTGGTAACGGAGGCGATCGCAGCAGACTTGAAGCCACGATTTCCAATGACCACCTCGCCACAATCTTAATGTTTTGTCATCACTACCACTGATAATATACTTTCCATCAGGCGTGCAGGTTGCTCCTGGCGAATGATGCCTCACGATTTCCCGGCATGGCAAACTGTATACTCGTATTTTCGACGCTGGGAGCGTAAAGGGGTATGGCAAAAAATTCATTCAATTCTGCGAACGCAACTCAGGCAACTCGAAGAACGAGACGTAGAACCATCCGCAGGAATTATAGACTCTCAAACAGTTAAAACAACTGAAAAAGGAGGAGTCAAGGGGTATGATGCAGGAAAAAAGATTAATGGTCGCAAACGCCATATCCTTGTCGATACGATGGGTTTGCTTTTAATGGTTGTTGTACATGCCGCTTCAATTCAAGACCGTGACGGAGCAAAACTAGTACTAGATAAAATTCAATACTCATTCCCTAATACCAATTTAATTTGGGCAGATGCCGGATATGCTGGAAAACTAGTTGATTGGGTTAGGTATTTTATTGGCTGTGCAATGGAGATTGTTAAACGCTCTGATGACACTTCAGGCTTTAAAGTATTGCCTCGACGTTAGGTTGTGGAACGTACCGTACACTTGCATGGTTAGGTCGCTATCGTCGTCTCAGTAAAGACTACGAATATCATCCTCAAACTAGTGAAACCATGATCTACATTATTAATAAGAATGATAATCGTATGGGGAAAGAGGGAGGATTCAAGCAAGGCTTGAATCCTCCCTCTAGTTTTTGATTATCATTATCTTTAAAGTCTTTGACAGCTAAACAGGAGATGAAAAAGTATTGTAAAGACGTAAAACATGGACAACATTGTTAGGTAAATTCAATTATCAAATGAGGTAATGAAAAGTTTAGTTTACTGTCATGCCCAAGCGACCAAAACAAAACTCTGATCACGCACAATGGTATAATACTCCCACAATAGATAATGAAGCGATCGCTAATCATTTAGAAGCTTTATTAAACCCAGCAGTTTTTAATAAACAAAAATATTATAAGCAGTTAGGATTACGAGATAAAATTCTGAATTTATCGTTAATGATAGCAGCAGTTTTAACACTGTTATGGCGGCAAGTTCCTGGCGTTCAAGAGTTAAATCGTCTGCTAGCTAGAGTTGGTTTATTATGGTGTCATCCCACAAAAGTTGCTCAACAATCATTATCAGAAAGATTTTTAGTTTTCCCTGCTGAATTATTTGAGCGTGTATTTAAAGATTTACTACCTAAGTTACAATTTAATTGGCAACAAAGACTCCGACGACCATTGCCAGATAGTGTTAAATTTGCACTCCGTAATTTTGAACAAATTTGGATTGCTGATGGGTCAACCCTAGAAGCGTTATTTAGGAAGCTAAAAAGCCTGGAAGACCTGAAAACAAAACAGTTAGCTGGGAAAATATGACAAAGGTAAGGCGGATGACCCTATTAAGTACTTCGCTGCAAAAGAGAATCAAGATTTAGGAGTTGTCAAAGCGCTGCGAAAACCAGTTTCCAAGCTAGATATGTCCCCTTTCCCCGCACCCTCTTGACAAATGTGCAATCACTCTAACCTCTCACTGATGCACCACTCCTCCGTTACGCCTATCGTTGCAGGGTACTTGCCACCATTTAATTAACTTTATTCCCAAATTATTAGCTGCTTCTTCCCAAAAACGTCTCCGACTTTATCGCACTTTGCTAAAAGTTATTGCTCACAAGGCTTTTCCTGACCGCCCTGCTAGAAATGAACCACGAGTCCGTAAACGTCGCCCTAAAATTTACCCATTGATGACCAAACCCCGCCACGAATTACGAAAGCAATTGCAAACTGCTTAAACCACAAGTATTTCGGATTTTCTTAGTGCCATTCAGTACATTTCCACTGCTGAAAATTTCCGACAGTGCTTTGCCAAACCAAGACTTAGAGCATAGCCTATTGACATTGCACGCTCATCTAATCGGCGGTAAGCGTAGCCATGCCGTCAGGCTTATCGCCCAGTTCACAGGTTGCAAAATTTTTCTCCCACCAATCCAACATTGCTTATTACCTTTAGCACCGAATTTTAATTACTGTACCGTATATGCTGCGCTGTTTCTTAAAGCCTTTGCCAGTAAGCATTTTAAGACTTAGCGGGAAAAGTCAGATTGTGTTATGGGCATAATGCAACTATAGCTTTGACTTGGTGCAAAGATAGTTTACAGTTCATATTAAAGCTTTACAAAAAAATCTTTGTGCAGCTTATGCATCATGTTTGGAAAGTTAAGAAGAGCGCGATCATGCTTTAAATTGAATATAATGTATAATCGCTTCTGCTGTAGGGATATTGGTTGCAACTAAAACTTCGTTGATGTTACATACCCTCAAGAGTGCTTCTTCATTTGCCTGACTAGATTGAGCCATCATAAAATCTTTCAATAAAATTACTGCCAATATATCTTCTGAGGCAACCATAGAAGCAATAGTTTGATATCCTCCAGATGTTGTAGCAGAAATTTGCAAACTGATAGATATATTTAGTTGCTGGATTAATATTTGACTAATAGAGGGTGGTGCAAGCGTTAAACACTGGGAGAAAAACTCTTGATGTTGAGCAACAAATTTTGCCAAATCCGATTTTTTACTTTCGTGAGCGATGAGCGCTATGTATTTTGTATAAATAATTGAGGAAACCTTAGGAGTTTCGTTTACAGGTGTTTGTAAAGATGCTAAATTAGGAGATTCAACATTACTTTTTTGTGTAACCGCCTCTGTTTTAGATTCTTCAGCAGGTACTTGAGTGTATACCGCAACATCTTCCACCACTTCTACTTCCGCAGGCTGAATTTCTCTTAATTGAGATGTTTCCCTTTCGCTTTTAACTTCAACACTCGTTTGCGAGGGTTCGCTGACTTCTTCCAATGCTGTCATTCCTAAGTCAATGGTTGATATATCAGTAACTTGAGATACAGCATCTTTTTCTGGTAGCGCAATTGCATCAACATATTCTGTTGTTTTTAAAGCCTCAACAGCCTGCAAATAAGTATCTTCAGCAGGTGTTGGAGTCATTTCTTTAGAAACTTCACCTACTATTTCAGGTGTTTCAATAGTAGTTAAATCAGAAATCACCTCAGGAATAGAGCTAGTATTTTCAAAAACTGTTAGTTCTTCTGCTGGTTGAGCAGTTTCAGTACTTACTTCGGAAACTGTTGGTTCTTCAGTTAGTTGACTAGTTTGAGTAATTACTTCGGAAACGGTTGGTTCTTCAGTTGCTTGATAAGTTTCAGTAATTACTTCAAAAGCTGTTAGTTCTTCAGTTAGTTGACTAGTTTGAGTAATTACTTCGGAAACGGTTGGTTCTTCAGTTGCTTGATAAGTTTCAGTACTTCCTTCAGAAACGGTTGCTTCTTCAGTTAGTTGACTAGTTTGAGTAATTACTTCGGAAACGGTTGGTTCTTCAGTTGCTTGATAAGTTTCAGTACTTCCTTCAGAAACGGTTGGTTCTTCAGTTAGTTGACTAGTTTCAGTACTTACTTCAGAAACTGTTGGTTCTTCAGTTAGTTGACTAGTTTCAGTAATTACTTCGGAAACGGTTGGTTCTTCAGTTGCTTGATAAGTTTCAGTAATTACTTCAAAAGCTGTTAGTTCTTCAGTTAGTTGACTAGTTTGAGTAATTACTTCGGAAACGGTTGGTTCTTCAGTTGCTTGATAAGTTTCAGTACTTCCTTCAGAAACGGTTGCTTCTTCAGTTAGTTGACTAGTTTGAGTAATTACTTCGGAAACGGTTGGTTCTTCAGTTGCTTGATAAGTTTCAGTACTTCCTTCAGAAACGGTTGGTTCTTCAGTTAGTTGACTAGTTTCAGTACTTACTTCAGAAACTGTTGGTTCTTCAGTTAGTTGACTAGTTTCAGTAATTACTTCGGAAACGGTTGGTTCTTCAGTTAGTTGACTAGTTTCAGTAATTACTTCGGAAACGGTTGGTTCTCCAGTTGCTTGATAAGTTTCAGTACTTACTTCGGAAACGGTTGGTTCTTCAGTTGCTTGATAAATTTCAGTACTTCCTTCAGAAACTGTTGGTTCTTCAGTTAGTTGACTAGTTTCAGTACTTACTTCGGAAACGGTTGGTTCTCCAGTTAGTTGAGCAGCTTCAGTACTTACTTCGGGAACGGTTGGTTCTTCAGTTACTTGAGCAGTTTCAGTACTTAGTTGGGAAACTGTTAGCTCTTCAGATAATTTAGGAGATTGAATATAAGTTATTTCAAAAACTTCACTTATTGTTTCTGGAGTTTTAGCTATTACTTGAGATTCAGCTTCCTGGGATTGAACAAAAGTTACTTCTTGAAAGTTAGTTGTTTCTTGAAAATTAATTACATCAGAAGTATCAGTTGTAGCATTTATAGACTGGACATCTTGATTGGAGGTTTCGGTAACTTTTTCTGCGATTACTGATTCCGAAACTTCATTAACAGCTTCTTGAGGTTGATTAGGGATTTTATAAATATCTAAATTAGCAGCTTCTCGTAAACCTGAAAATACTGTAGCATCTAGGCTTTTGTAGACAGTTTCTGGTAAATCTTCAGGTACTGAGTTTATTTCTTCAATTGTAAGAACAAATTCACCAATGCGAATAACATCCCCAGCTTTCAATTTGTAGCTTTGATTTGTCTGAGCCAGATAACCGTTAACTATTGAGCCGTTTCTACTACCAAGGTCGTAGAAGTAATAATCCCCATCTTGGTAAAAAAACTTACCATGCAGTCGGCTCACATCAGGACTATCGATGACTAAACCTGCGTTAGGAGAGCGACCAACTATGCATTCACGTTGTGTTCTGGTTGCTAGAGCTAGGTTAAGTTCCTTGACTTCACTTAAGGTCTGTGAATTAAAAACTTTTACTTTCATAATATAAAATTAAGCTATGATATTTTTTGTCAAAAAAAATTAAACCCTTTATTTTTATAAAAAGGATAATTTTATTTATCTATAGTTAATCCTATTTTAGGGATAAAAAAGTTATATTAACTATTAAATATTATTAATTATTTATGAAAAAATATAAACTCTTAATAAGAAACAATTCGTTTTTTCTAGAGCTACTTAGGAGTGTATGAAAAAGAGTACGAAGCCTTATTTTGAATTTCATTCTCTTTAAGTCACCCACCAAATATAGAGATTTGGTGTTAAACAATTGCGTCATGGGTCTGAATTTCGGACTGATTACCGTCTTCTGAATTCTGAATTTTGCATTTTCTTCAACTGTTCAAGAAACTAATCTCCTGACTTTTGGTTAATCTTATTTATTTCTTCTACCCAACGCTGACGCGTAGTGTGTTCTAAATTTAAAAGATCATCTTGTGACCAGTGAAAGTGGTAAGCAATAAACGCTACCTCCTCATATAACATATCAGAGGGGTAGCTTATGACTCCCCCGCTAATTCTAGCTCCACTAAAAACTTAGCATTGCAATGAGGACATTCAGTAGGGATATGAGTATTTCCTTGTTGATTTACTCGATTATAAAATTCCCTAAGATAAGCTAAGTCACTGACTACAAGCCCTTCCAGCAAATTAGCGCTAACAGAAGTAAGGCTACCTAAGCGGGTAATTACCCGTGAAAGCATCACTAAAACCCCATAAGCAGAATTTTCTTGAACTTTACGTTCTTTTTGCAATAAAATTTCATCTAATGCAGTAGCCAAACGCATGACTCCCTGACGATGTACTCGGTTTTGGCTATCAACTAAACCTTTAGGAAGAGTAAAGGCAAATTCAGTACAAACAATATCCTTGCGGCGCATAGACAATTAGAAATGAACAATAAAATATCTAATTGATAACTAGAGGCTCAGAATTATTAACAGTATCTTCTAAGATGGCTGTTTCCTTTTCTAAGCCATTGATGTGACGATAAAAGTCTTGTAAGTAACTTAAATCTTGAGCAAAAAAGTTTTCCACTATTAAAGGAGTTAGCTCAGATAATGCCCCTAGTGAGGTGATTACACGAGCCAGAATAATTATCGTAGCATAGGCTGGATTAGACTTAACACGAGGGTCGCGCAGAGGAGCTATTTCATCAATGGCAATTGCTAACCGCATTATCCCTTTGCGATGGAGATTGCCATCAGAGTCTAGATAGCCTTTAGGTAATGTAAACTCAAACTCTGTTTGAAACATAAAACTTCCTATAATTTCGATCTTTTAAATTCCTCGAAAGCAATTTCGACTTCCTCAATTTCTATCTCTGTACTACGGGCATTAACATCAGTAATTTTGTAACTGCTAGGCCAAGCTCCGGCTAAATCAAATCTTGCTTGTGGTTTTGCATTTTGGCCGTAAATAGTCAAAGAAGCATTTTTACGTTGTTTAGCCCAATTGCCATCTTGAACTGCTTGAAACCAGTTCCAAAGTGCAACAGAGCTAGTCATCCCTCTACGTAGAGTCAGATTTCCGCTTTTAACATTGCCAGGAATTTTAGTCCTAATCGCCTGACCTTTTTTGGCTTTGCCCCATTTATTAATAGTGACTTCACAGATTTCAATAGGTGCTTGAGTCTGCTGAAATCCCCGACACTCTAAAAAAGTACCATCTACCAAGTCGCTAGATCCATCTAAATGCAATTCTAGGTAGAAGCGATGTGGTGTAAGAATTTCAAATTTCGGCATTGTTTATCACTCCAAATGAATAGTTAAGGAGGCAGGTATTAAATGCCTCCATGAACCAACGCTATATTAGACCTATGAGCAAAAGTCCCGAAAACCCCACCCCCAAGCCCTCCCCGCAGGGGGGGAGGGGAGACTTTGACGTAAGTTAAAGGCGGGGTGGGGTTCTTCTTTTTGATTTATGCAAGAAGTCTATTGAATTTGTATCCCTACCTTGGAGGAACTCGTTTAATACCTTCGTGAACTAACTCTAAGGTTTCAGTCGCCATATCGCCACTGCTTGCAGTCAAGGTAGGACCTGTATATTTACAGGGGTAACATCTAAGAATTTCCCAACGCGCTTGCATTTTACCTGACTGGTCGTAAACTGATATCGAAGCATCTTTACGATTGCCTTCCCACTGACTTGAGCCTCCATTATTCTTGTTACAATCTTCGTACCACTCATAAAGTCTCAAATCATCAGTAGCAATGAGCTTGACAGTAATATTTGTAAATTTAGCGACAGTAGGAGTAGCTTGACGAGCTGCAAAACCTCCCTTCATAGAACCATGAATATCCTGAGCAGGGGTAGATTCAACTCCTAAACCACTAAGTTCTTTGATTACTTTTTCGGTAATTCCATCCGCTTCAAAATAGAAGCGAGCCGCAGTGAGAAATTCAGCCATATATCAACTCCTTAAATTTGAATAAAATGAATAGTTTGGTAACAGTAACTACTCGCCATCAACACCATTCCATTGACTAATGCGGAAGACGACAAACTCGGCAGGTCGTACAGGGCAAACACCGACTTCAATATACAAACGACCGAGAATCTGGGTTTCTGGAGGATTCAATTCTGCATTACATTTGACATAGAATGCTTGCTCTGGTGTGGCTCCGAATAAAGCCCCTTCACGCCATAGGCGTTCGAGGAAGTTGCTGACGGTACGGCGCACGCGTGCCCACAAGTCTTCATCATTCGGTTCAAAAACTGCCCATTGTGTACCCAATTCAATCGATTTTTCAATATAGCTAAATAATCGGCGCACACTTATATAACGCCACTCGGTTTTATCAGGTTCGACTAAGGTACGTGCCCCCCAGATGCGAATACCTCGATTAGGAAAGTTGCGGATGCAATTGATACCAAGGGGATTTAATAGCTCCTGTTCACGGAAATTGGTATCGTAACTTAAGCCGATTACGCCTCTTGGTACTTCGTTTGCAGGCGCTTTGTAAACTCCTCTAGTTTCATCTGTTCGCCCCCAAACGCCCATCATGTGACCACAAGGAGGTACAAGTATCGGTCTGCCACCGTTGCGCGGGTTGGGAACTTTAATCCAGGGATAATACAGTGCTGCAAACATAGAACGACGGTTAAAGCTTCTTTGCAGCCACTCAACTACTTCTTGGGGTTTGGCGCGATCTGGTGGCGAATCAAGTACAACCATACGATTAGGTGGATTGGGAACATCACCACTAGCAGAACCCTCGCACATGCTAATCATGAGTTCCATGATGCCGTGAACTTGGTCTAAGTTCATTACTCCAGCTTCATAAGCCCGCATCAAATCGGGACAAGCTAGCATGGTAATTTCATCAATCTCGAAAATACCGCGCACGCCTGTACGGTCGTCGCGTACTCCCTCAACATCCTGTGAAAAGCGATCGGGCGGGGATGCGACGATCGCAGGTGTTAGTTCGTACTGACCATTTGCCGGTCGTCGCGCTAGGGGTTGTCCAGATGGAGAGGAGTCTGTAACGCTGACATACAAGGAGTTTCGCAAAGCAGCGATCGCATAAGTTGCCACCTGAGTTGCTGATTCGCGGTTCATAGTCAAGTTTTCGTACTGTTCGAGAACTTCCTCACCACGAATAATTTGTAATGTAAAATACTCCCCTGTGTTTGGCGGCACTTCTCCCTCAGTACCTTCAGGTAGGGCGCGGGGTGTACTGTCATTAATCACAATACTAATTGCCCCATCTGCTACCTGTTCGGGACGCAGGGTAAAGGTGAGGGAGGGACGATTTCCCCGACCAGTAATTTGTAAGGATGGAGCTTCTGGTGTGGCGGTTCTGGAAGTACTTGGTAATTGCGTACCTATACTTGCAATCCAGCAGCGACCGCCACCATTCATAAAATAGCCATAGACTGCAAAGGGTAAATAAGCATTGAAGTTGGTGAAGCCATCAGAGTTGGTATGGGCAAAGTAGTTAAGATATTGCGTCCAATTGGTTACTAACATGGGCTTAAATAACTCAGCCCCGCCACGCACATCTTCTGTAAAGCCGACAAACCCAGCTACTGCTGTACTAACACCTTCTATCGGTCGGCTACCTCGGTCTATTTCTTCAACGTAGACGCCAGGAGCTTTGTAATCAAGTCTTGCCATGAAAGTCTCTCCATTTTGGATTAAAGATTATAATTTTATGCAGTCGTAATCTCTGCCTTTGTTAGTTTTGACGATTTTCAATTACTGAGGCAGGTGTAAGTAAAATTTCTTTTACTGTGTAATTTTGGCTATCGATTAAGATGTTGCAGACTTGTGGCTCATAATCAATACATTTCAGTGTTAATACATAATTACCTAGTCTTAAATCTTCAAAAAAGAACAACCCTTCTTTGTCACTAGTTGCTGATTTCTCGGCTCCCCTAATGTTAATTTCTGTATCAGCAACTGGCTGCTGGGTTATTGCATTTTTGACAATGCCTGCGATCGCTACCCGCTTAGTTGATACTTTGCCATTGCCATTTTTTTGTAGTTGATCATATACGCTCATAATTCGCTCCCAAACCAAAGGTATGGAAGTCTTTTGTGGTTCAAAGGGTACTGTAACTGTTAAATATAAAGCTGGACGTAAGGGAACATTGAGAGCGCTCCATAAAGAACCTACTTCAACTGGTGGTTCTACAGAAACTGTCATAGATAAATTGCCATAACCACACAGTTCAGGAGTTAAAAATTCCTCACGCAATGAGCGATGACGCAGCAGCAAAGTTAATGCTTCAGTTAATAGCCGATGTTCGCCTAAAGTCGTACTATCCCAAGCCGTTAATATTAAAGAGACATCAAACCAACTGGGAGACCAAGTTACAGTAGCAGGTTGTAACCCTGATTGTGCAAACTTACGTTCTACCTGCCTGCCAGAGTGTTGTACTTGCTTACTCTCTCGAATGTCATAAAAGTACAAATTGAGAGTAGGCCCGGTACTCTCGTCCCTGCGACTTCCTGGACGACTAAAGTCAATTTGCTCCGTACTAATGAGGGAGGTTCCCCCAGCTAGGATGGACGCTAGTGTATGAAGAAGGGAGACAAGCATAAAGATGCTCACAGGCGTGGAGATGCTTTTAGAATAAATGCATCAACCTGAGAAAGTTAATTAGACTTTTGTCGACATTTACCATGATAAAAATACTAATTAATCATAAGTAGATCATTGGCAAAGAAGGATATGTTTACATTTCGTTACATAAATATTACAGTACTCGCGTAAATAAAGATCCTATCTAAAATAAGCCAAAAGGTTATGGTATAAGTGTTTTAACCTTTCCTTTTTACTTTTTCCGAACGCAAGCAGTAGTAGTTTTAATTTTCCTCTACTTATCTTAATTTTTTATATTAAGTAATATTTATAGCTAAGTATTAAGATTTTATAAATAAATGGCTATATTAGTAAATCAATTAAATTCTACATTGGTAGACGTATTATTATATAATACTTACGTAATAGTGCAGCCAAAAAAGTAAAATATTGAATATTATCTAAGCCAGATTTTATTCTCAAATTGATTAGGGTATTTACCATTTAGTAGAAAATAAAACCAATTTACTTACCTGACAGCTTAAGAAGTGAGTTAAACAATGGTAGTAGACTCGTCTATCCAACACAAAAAGACTGGTTATAAATCTTCACACTCTTTAAACGTACAAAGTTTATGTCAGCTACAACTTGAACAGTTAACAATTCAAAATCCTATTTTTTTCGCTCGGATTGTCTATTACGATCCATTAATGAAAACTCATGAGGAAGTTATTAATTATGCTCCAACCCGACTTCCTTTTTCTCAAAATACCTTAGCTTACTTAAGGTCGGAAGAATGGTTGTTGGATTTTTTTCCTGGTTTTACATTAAATGAAATAAAGTTAAATTATTCTGTTGGGAATTGTTATATTTGTCCACTAGGTTACAGGAATCAACGACCTGAATATATCCAAATATTAAGCGATGAATCTCTCTCGCCTACTTTGCAAAATTACGTAAAGCAATCTGCCGTCTTAGTAAGCAACTATTTAGAGATTTATTTGGAGTGCGGGCAACAGAAAGCTGAAATTAAATTGCTTGAGGAGATAATTCAACGTGCAGGACATCAGTTACGTAATAATTTGGGGTTAATTGGTCTGTACGCACAAAATTTATCTTTGGGATTAAAAGATAGTCCTTTGCAAGAACAGGCAACAATTTTATGTGAAAGCATAGAAGAGCTAGATAATAATTTAACAGAGTTGATTTATTGTGGTCAAGGTGCAAAATTAAGGGTAAGTCTGCAAGACTTGCGAACTTTAGTTTTAGAAAGTATCAAAGATTTACAGATTTTAATTAATCAAAAGCATTTGCAAGTATCTTTGCCTGAGAGTTCTACTATGTTAGTAATAGACTGTTCACAAATGAAGCAAGTTTTTGACAATTTGTTGAGCAACGCAGTTTATTTTAGTCCTGAAGGTGGAACTATTACCTGTAACTGGCAAGTTTTTCAAAGTGAAGTACTAATTAAAATCTCTGATCAAGGTTCAGGACTATCTCAGGAAGATTTGCAAAAGATATTTACTCCTTTCTATTCTCGTCGTTCAAAAGGTACAGGGCTAGGTCTGACCATTGCCAAGAAAATTGTTCTTGACCATCAAGGAAGTCTTTGGGGTCAAAATTTGCCAAATGGAGGCGCTCAGTTTTCTTTGATATTGCCTCGGTCTAAGAGTTAGTAAAAAGTTTAAATACAAGGGTGCAAATAACAAAACAGGGTTAATCTATAGTTTTTTTGTTTTTTCAATGAACATTATATATTATGACTACTCCTCAAAAGGTTTCTATTTTACTAGTAGATGACGAACAACGCTTTCGCCAGGGGTTGCGATCGCTCTTGAATTTTTATAGCGGAAGTAATTCATTATTATTAGAGATTGTCGGTGAAGCGGCTTCACCAGAACAAGCGTTGCAACTCGCGTTTAAAGAGCATCCAAACTTAATTTTGCTTGATATGGAATTAGCTGGAGGTGATGGAATTAGCGTTCTCTTAAATTTAAAAGAAAATTCCTATAATGGCAAGGTTTTAGTATTATCAGCGCATCAAGAAGACGATTGGATCTTTAGGGCAATGCAAGCTGGAGCCTCTGGTTATGTGTATAAAAACCGTTTAGCAACTCAATTGTGTGAGGCTATTACCACCGTGATAAAATCGGAAATTTATCTACCTTTAGAGGTTGCTAGTGGTTTTTTCCGTCATTTTCAGGCTTATTCTGAGTCTTGTTTGCAAGCCAGTCAAAAACTACACTTGACAGAAAGAGAGCAACAAGTTCTACACTGGTTAACTCAAGGTTCTTCTAATGAAGAAATAGCTAAACATTTATATGTTACCGTGGCTACTGTTAAGGCTCATCTCACAAGTATTTTTGAAAAATTAAAGGTTACTAGCCGCACCCAAGCTATTGTAACTGCCTTAAAGTTAGGTTTGATTCAGGTTAATTAATGGGTGTTAATTGTTAAAGGTGGAGGTTTGTAAGTTATTTAATCCAGTTGCCTTAATAATTATTTGAAACCACTTTCCATTTGCCAAGGAGTTTCCTAAGTGCCAGTCAAGGAAGATTTGTATAAACAATATCTCTGTTCTCGTAATGCACCATTAAATTGCGATCGCCCTTTGCAGACAGCGCAGGAAATACCAGGGGCTAAGTTTTGTTTGGAATGTGGTTTTCCAGCGACTTTAGCGCAAAATTCGGAAATTAAGGGCAATCGAGGCATTTATCAAGTTGGTAAATTTTTGTGTACGCGCTCTATGGGGCGATTATATTCTGGGATACAGATTAGCGATAACCAATCTGTAGTAATTAAAGAATATCTTTTACCCAATCGTTGTTTTAATGCCGAAGAGACGCGGCAGTGCAAACAGACTTTTCAGCAAGTGGCGGGGGTGAGTCTCGCAGATGGCAGAAACCAAAACTTTCGCCTGATTGAGCCTTGGGAAGCGATCGCTGATGAGCGAGGAGAACGCTGTTATATAATTACCAAAGGGGTGGAAGCATCCCAAACTTTAAGCCAATACCTGATCGCTAAAGGTGCAATGGATGCACCGCAAGTACGCCAAGTACTTAATCAAACTCTGCAAACTTTACAGTTCCTTCATACTTCATCGCTGCGCTTTCCCTCCAATCAAGTGCAGCGTGGACTGGCTCACGGCAACCTCAATTTAGATAGTATTTTAATTAAAGTAGAGAGTAATCAACAGTTTTATACATATCTTGATGATTTAGCTATCTGGGAAAGCTTATTTTACCCACCCCCTACTAAAGTCGCAAAACTTCAACCCGAACAAGATTTAGTGGCATTAGGATTAGTAGCTTTTTATCTATGGGCAGGAAAAGCTGTAGATAGCACTTCAGGTCAACCCCTGAATCCGAGAAAACCTGAAAATTGGTCGAATTCAGACCCTCACCTCCAGCAGTTTCTTTATCACTTAATTGGGCTAGACAAACCTTTTGAAAGTGCCGAGGCAGCTCGTAAAGCTTTGTTGCAACTACCGAAAGAAAACCAAGCAAGCGGTGAAGCAGGTTTAACAGCTTTGGAACAGCCAGATAAAATTTGGCGATCGCCTTTAATTTTACTAGCAATTCTGGCTTTGCTCTTGCTTGGAGGAGGGATATGGTATTTTTTCTTACATTCTGGCCTACAAGCCCCTAATTGCGGACAGTGGTGTAAACTTTTATCTGGTTTTTCAGAAGTAAGCTCTGTACCCGCAGGAGAATTTACTTATACAGCAGAAACCAATAGTACATGGAGTACAGTTTTAAAACAAAAACCAGAGAGCGGTACTCTTGAAGAAAATTTAACCAAACCGAAACCAGATGTAACATTTAATTATCAATCTGTGCCATCTTCGGATGTAAAGGCTGTGAGCGTGCCAATAGAAAAGGTGCGTAGCTGTCAAGAAGAGTATAAAGAAAAACAAAGTTGTCAAGCCTATTTTGCAATAACATCTTTAAACGTAGATCAAGAGTTAGAAAGTAAACCTGTTGCCTATGATGGCTTACTAGTATTTGTTGGTTCTAGTAAGGATGACTCTGCTCCTGTAAAAGTACTTAAAGGTAAAATCAGTCTAGAACAATTACGACAAATTTATACAGGCAAAATCACCAACTGGCGAGAACTTGGTGGTTCCAATCTTTCCATACAACCTTATGCTCCTACAGAACCGGAAGCAGTGCGCCTTTTTCAACAGCAAGTATTAAAAGATGATCCACAGCAAATTGCTTTATATAAAGAAGTTACTAAGCAATTTACCGAAATAACTGAGAACACTCAAAAGCAAATCAGGGCTAAATTCGAGAAAGGGGAAGCGGGTATTATCAGTTTTGGCATTCTCAGTAAAACTTGGAATCAATGCAACGGCTATCCTTTAGCTTTAGTTGATGACAATAACCGCGAAACTCAGCCACTGTTGCAGCTTAATAACCAGCCAATCAACCCAGAAGTGAATTTATGTGACCGAAGATATTATTTTGATATTGAAAGTTTTAGAACAGGTCGCTATCCTTTAGGATATCCTTTGAATGTAGTGTACCCTAAGGATAATAGTCTGCCTAACGTCGGTTCAAAATTCGCCGAAATGCTTACCACCCGTGAGGGTCAATGCCTGCTAAAAAAAGTAGGGCTGGTTCCTTTACAGATTATCCCTGAGAACGATAAAATTGCTCATGGCTGCTAATCGTTGCCCTAACTCCAGTTGCGAATATTTTAATCGTCTCTTGCCCAACCATGCTAAAATCTGCCCTCTATGCGGCACGGCATTGGGTGATATGATTGCTGCACCAGTTCAGCCTAGTCTGCCATTAGCACCTACTCGCAATGGAGAGCAAACTAATTATCAGCCTCGGCTGCCCTACCCACAGCCGATTCCACCCTCACCACCATCTCCTGTGCCACCAGTACTAAAACTGGTTCATACAACAGGGAGAGAATTTTACTTGCGTAGGGAAGATGGTTGTATTGGTAGGCGATCGCAAATTCAGGGAACAGTACCAGAGATTGACTTGGTAGGTATTCCCGATGAAGGAATAGTTTCCCGAACACACGCGCGAGTGCATTGGGACTGGAATCAAAATACTTACATGATTTTAGACGACCACAGCCGTAATGGCACTTATATCAACGGTAATCTTCTTTCCCCAGGTGTTAATTATCGCTTGAGTCACGGTGATTCATTGCAACTGGGCCAGGATGGGTTAGTGCGGTTTACGGTGGTAGTGGCTTAACTTGTTTTACTCATAACAAAAACAGACTTGACATTTTGAGTTCGACCTTTGGCTAATTCTGATTTTGGCACAGTGCCTTTAGGCTGGAATTAGAAACAGGTTTTTTTAATTATGGACTCAGAACGCATACAACCATCTTTAACTCCGATTGGAGACATTGGTGGGACTGCTGGATACGCTGCCAGACCTGCGACAGATAGTGCTACCAAAGCGGTATCTGCTGGCTTCGATTTTGGCGACTCGTTATTAATGGACAAGTTGTGCGATCGCGTTTATGAACTGCTGCTAGAAGATATGCGATCGCAACGCGAGAGGGTGAGAAACTATGGTTCGACAAGGTGGTAGTGATGGGTGGTAACAATAATAATGACAATAATGGCAACATTCTTCATGAATTAAATTATGTCACCACAAATCGTTTCTATGTAGAAATAGGCAGTACCATTGCAGCTTCTTTTACTGAATGCACAGGGTTAAGTGTTCAAATTAAGAAAAATATCTACTACGAAGGTGGTGTCAATGATCAGCAAAGAATTTATTTAGGAAGCACAGAATTTGCAGATATAACCCTCAAACGTGGCATGACAAATGACCCAGTGTTTTGGAACTGGATAACTGAAATTTTTGATGAACAAAAAAAGACAACTCGGCGCAATGTAAACATTCTTGTTTTTAACCAAGCAGGTGAAACTATGAAGAGTTGGACTCTCATTGGTGCTATTCCTATCGCTTGGAAAACATCAGCGTTGCAAGCAGATGGCAATGCTGTTGCTATTGAAGAAATAACTTTAGCTTACGAAGGCTTGCAATTTGGTAAAGAAGGGGGAGGAGGAAATTCAACAACACGTTTTGATAAGTCAGGATATTTCTCTAGCAGATGATATCACCTAGTAAGTAGCCTCAATAACTTTAGCGACTTATGCAAATAATTCAAAATTTTTTTAATGTCAACTTCAAGCCCCTAGTCAGAGAAAAAGATTTATTTTTATCTAACAGATTTTTATTAAGAAAATCTCGTCCTTTTTTGTCAGCAAATATTCCCAAACCATTAGTTACGATGAAAGCAATGAAGTTGTCATCGTTTGCACCTATGGTAAAACATCCAAAACTATTTCCTAAAATAAACCGGAGGAAACTATTGAATGAATGGGATATTAATGAGTGGGATAGTGAAATGCCATTTATTATACCTGAGCCATTAGAAGCAATTAGACAAGAAGCCGAAATCCAAAATGATTATCCTCTTGAAGGCAAAACAATTGCTTTTACAAATAACTTACCTAATAAAGTAGAAACCCGTGCGCTAAACCAGCAAACTGAAACAAAACCTCAAAAATCGGCTAAAAAATCCCAAAATCCAAAGCAAAAAGCTAAATCTAAATCCACAAAAAAGATATCTCCTGTAACCAAAAGCATTAACTATTCTTTTGATGAAGTTAGCGCTAGTAATCATATAAATACTGATGATGCGATAAAAGTTCCTGAATATTTATCTGCTGTAGCCAATCCTCAAGTATTAGATCGGTTAAATGTTAGTGATGTTCAACATATACCCGCTTTATTAGAAGATATTGAATCTAGCAGTGTCAATGTAAACGATACAGAGACGATACCCATTGCTGCTAAAAAATCCATCCAAGCTAATGAAGGCATAGAAATAATACCTATCCCTGAAAAATCTATCCAAGCTAGCAAAAACTCTGATTTAAAGTTAGCAGATATAAATACGCAAGATTCTGTAAAATCTGAAGTAATTAATTCAGAAAAAAATGTTGGACAGTCTTATCAAGATACAGAGATTCAAAGAAAAATACTCACGAATAGCACAGATATTTTATCAACTAAGTTTATTCCAGATGAGACTTTCGTAGTTAATCATAATCCTAATTTGTCATCAGAAATAGGCTTAAATACAATTGAATCTGAAGCTGCACAGACAAAACTAACACAAAAAGTATCAACAACTCTGATCAACAAAATAGCAGAAACTCAAGAAATAACCGATACACATTCTCGCTCAGATGAATCGCTTCGGGAACACTTAGAAGTTAATCCCAATCATAACATCGGACTTTCTCCAAATACTCAAAATCAAATTACTCCAGACTTTCGTACTCAACTACAAGAAAAAAATACGCCACAATTTGAAAGCGATATTAGAAAGAATATTAGCAATCTTCAAGAAACCAAGACTACTATAATTGGGGAAGAATCTGCACAAAAATATTCAATTTTAGAGAAACCCTCTTTATTAACTCAAGACAATAAATCTACTATTGGTAGTAATAAAGAAGAGATAGAGAAAATAGTAACAGTCACCAAATCACTTCCAACGGAGATTTTATCTGAGCTTGTAAATTCAGGCTATAATACACTACCAAAGCAAAATAATGACATTGTATCTGAGTTAGTAGAAACTTTACCTCAACAAAAAGATGAAACTACATTTATCAGCACTACTGCAAATACAGAAATAAAAAATACTAGACAAATTTTACCTACGGAACCTCAAAGTGGGTCTTTAATAGCTAATTCTATTGATCCTCCTCCATTAGACATTGACTTAGGTACAGTTATACCTAAGCCTACACAAATTACCCCAACTTCGGTAGAATATACCACATCTAATTCAGAAGATAAGACTGTAGTAGAAAATCAAGTAGTAAGTGCTAACAATTTTTTATCAACTCAAGAAAAAGCTGATATCTCAATAGAAAATAAAACTTTAGTATCGGAATTATTTGATAACAATGGTTTGCAAAAACTGCCAACGCCTCAAGGGTTTGCAGTTGGTGGAGAAGTTGAAGTTTCAGCAAATTTAGTTAATCAACAAATAGCACCTTCTGATATTGTCCCAGCAATGCTCACTCCAGGTGAGTTTGTAGTTAAGGCCACAGTTGCACAGAAAAACCTTAACTTACTCCATCACATTAATAGTGGTGGTAACGCAGAGAGTTTAGCTCAAATTTCTACACAACCTCTAAAAGTTCAACGAAAAGAAGAAAATTCTACTAAAGTCGATACTGATAAACCAGCAGAAGAGCAAAATTTGGATATCGGTTTAGCAACTGTATTTAAATCTCTAAATCCATCTGCCGATTTATTGAATAGTGAACAAAAAGATATTTCAATCTTTCGTTCTATTCAGTCCGATAAGTTCAATGCTAAAACAGTTACTAATAGTCCATCCTCGACTAAATATTCATCTGTTCCTCTAATTTTTAGGCAAAAAAACTCAACCCCTTATCAATCTTCGATTAATTCAACCTATGACGAGATTACTCAATGGTCAAGTGTTGAAGAGTTGCTGAACGAGAACAATCAAGATGAAAACTTAGACAATTTCACACTTTTCAATTTTGCTGATGTGCCGTTTCATCGCAACGAGCCAAAAGTATCTGATGTTTCAGAATCAACAAATAATTTGGTTCACAAATATCCAATTCAACATTTTGCTGATGGAGGTGAAGTAACTGCACCGACAAAAATTACCAATACAGATTTACAACCCATTACTGAAACAATAAAACAGTTTGCTTCTAATTCTGATAATGCCAATATTCCCGATCTAGAAAATTTGGCTCGTGAAATTTATACTCGGCTGCGTCAGCGTTTAGAAATTGAGCGAGAACGTCATGGTATGTACTCTGGACGATTACCTTGGTAATGCCACGCTTATTATCACTGAATAAATGCAACTATAACCCTAACAGAGATAGCCGGAAGCTTTACCAATAACTTATAACTACCTTGACTATGAAGATTTTTATTTATACTAACTACCTAAATATTAAGATAAGGAGATATAAAAATGCCTTTAGAAAAAGCCAAACTTATGTCATTTTATCCAGGAGAAGCACCAACAATTGAATTCATGTTTAATCCTACACAAATGAGTATCCAAAGAACCTGTAAATGGCAAAGTGAGCCTGGCAATAGAGGAAATGCTGCATTACCAAAAGTTAACTTCTCTGGAGTTGATCCTTACAAATTGACATTGAGTCAAATTGTATTTGATACTTATGAAACAAGGAATTCAGTTATCGATCAATATCTAAAAAATATTAAAAAAGGAGTTGAATCTCCAGATGGAAAAGATAAACGCCCTCCTGTTTATATTTTGGCATGGGGTAAGAAACAATCCTTTCCTTGCGTCATGCTTAGTATCAGCTACAAAATAGATAAATTCTTGGCTGATGGCACACCAGTACGTGCAATTGTCGATATATCTCTACAAGAAGTCGATAAAGAAAATCCTCCAGGAGATCATCAATCTGCTTCTAAGGGAGCCAATCGTCAAAAAGACTCCATCGCAGCTAGAAAAAACCGCGCTTCTTCAACCCAGAAAACTAATCCCTTTGTACCCGAATCAGAGCAATCTTCATACTAATACGTATGCCTAATGCAACAGCCAGTCGTTATATTTGCCGTCCGTTAATTAAAATTTCTTCTGGTGCTGCCTGGTCAGATGCACCACCAGAGTTAATGAAAGATATAATGCAAATTACAGTAGAAGAAAGTCTGCATTTACCAGCGATGTTTACCTTGGTAATACATAATAGTTATCTTCCTGCTAGTAGTGATAACGAGAACAAACCTTGGCGTCACGAAGATGCGATCGCAATTGGTAATAAAATCAAAATTGGTTTCAGTTCTAGCACCACAGAAGATAATGCTTTTAAAGAAGAAGGAATAGGATATTTAATTGAGGGCGAAATTACAGGCATTGAAGTTCACTTTACTAATAAATCTGAAGCTCCAATTATAATTCGGGGCTATGATATTTCTCACCGTTTACACAAAGGACGTTACAATCGTTCGTTTTTAAACGAAACCGATAGCGATATTGTCAAAAAAATTGTCCAAGAAGTAGGAATAACAGCTAAAGTAGATGACAGTGGCCCGCCTCATGAATATGCTTTCCAAGAAAATCAAACTAACATGGAATTTCTGCGAGAACGTGCAGCTCGCATTGGCTTTGAATTATTTATTAAATGTGTCCAACAAGGTGAATCAGATATTCGTAGTGAGTTGCATTTTCGCAAACCCGGAACTGGGGAAGAACCTTTAAAATTAAAATGGTTAAAAGATGTTGTCAGCTTTAGCGTAAGAGTTACCAGCGCTGAACAAGTCAGTGCAGTAGAAGTACGTAGTTGGGACTACACTCAAAAAAAATTAATTACCTCAACAGCTAATTCAGAACGGGTAGTAACAAAAACCGGAAATAAATTAGGAAGTAGCACCAGCACCCAATTTAATCTTAATAAAAAGCCTCCAAAAATGACAGTTGTAGACCAACCTGTGTTTGGATCAAAATATGCAGAAGCAATGGCTCAAGCTTTGTGTGATGAACTGGGAGGAGAATTTATTTATGCTGATGCCAAAGCCGAAGGAAATCCCCATCTACGACCTGGACGAGTAATTGAACTCAAAGACATGGGCCATCGCTTTAGTGGCAATTATTACGTTACTGAAACCCGCCATTCCTACAATCAAAGAATTTATACCACAGAATTCAGCGTCCGGGGGCTACGTAGTGGTAGCTTGCTGACAACCCTAACGCCACCAACTCACCTACAGCCAGGTCAGACTTTCTTGGTTGGAATTGTTACCGATAACAAAGACCCCCAAGGCTGGGGTAGAGTCAAGGTCAAATTTCCCACCCTTACCGAAGACCATGCAAGTAATTGGGCAAGGGTTGTAGCGCCTGGAGCCGCCAACGGACGGGGTTTTGACTGTTTGCCAGAAGTCAATGATGAAGTTTTAGTCGGTTTTGAGCATGGTGATATCCACCGTCCTTACGTCATTGGTGGAGTATGGAACGGTAAGGATGCACCACCAGAAAAGGTGGATGACTCGATTCAACGCGGTAAAGTGCGGTTACGCACCTTTAAAACTCGCATCGGACATACCCTCCAGTTTGTGGAAGAAGATAAAGGCGGTAGTAAAACTGGTGTGCGCGTTGAAACTGCTGGCGGTCATAAAATATATTTAAATGATAGTGATACCTGTGTGGAAATTGAAACTAATGGCGGTCATAAAATAACGATGAGCGATCGCAATCAATCAATTTCCGTAAATTCCACAGGTAACTTGTCATTAAAAGCGCAAGGAAATATTGAGATTAAAGCTAACGGTACAATTACCGTTAACGGTGCGATGATTTACCTCAACTAAGGAGTTGGTTATGCCTGGTAGACCTGCTGCTCGTGTCGGAGATATGACTGCTCATGGTAGCCCCTTATCTGTGGGGCCAGGTAGCCTAAACGTGATGATTGGTAAAAAACCAGCTTGGCGCGGTATTTCCGCAGCCCAAGCCGTGCTATTAGCTCAAACCTTCGCCAAGGGTACGGAAGATATTGCCAAAGCCCAGGCAAAAGCTACCGCAGCTGCTGGAACCCCAGCTGCACCCGCAGCTACCGCAAACCTCGCTAAAACTATCGCCGAAGCCGCACAGAACATGGCTAAACTAATGGCTAGTTTCATGGCTGATATTCACACTTGTCCGGTGGTGAAAGTTGTAGTTCCCGATGGTGCAGGTGTAGTCATTGATGGTAGTCAAACAGTTTTGATCAACGGTCTTGCAGCTTGTCGGATGGGCGATACTATTCAAGAAACCACAAATGTAAACAAGATTGTTTTAGGTGAGTTCACAGTCATGATTGGTGGATGATTCCATTGATTTGGAAGATTTAATAAAGATTTTGGTAGAAATTTTGGAATGAAGATATTTCCAATATTGTGAATATTTTGCAGCAGATATAAAATGCGATCGCAAATTGGCACGAATTTGCGCCATCGCGCTTGAGCCATCAATGACTTTACCCTGTTGGGATGCTTCTAAACCAATGCGTGCTTCTTGTTGAAGCTCTTCCAGTCGTCCTTGATAGATGTCTTCTTGCTGTTCTAGGAGTTTTATACCTGCAAGAATAACTTCGATTGCGTTTTGATACTTACCGCTAGTAAGTTGACGTTGTAGCAAGGCTTCTACTTCTGGTGGCAAAAAAATTTGCATAGATTTTTCTAATAATAGGAGTGACTTTAATTGTAATCGATAAGCTTTGCTTATATACACTTCTCCAAAACACCAAAAAGCGCTCGCATTTTCTGGTAGTGATCGCTTGACTTTAAATTTCATAAAAGCAATCCGATTTTGTGAAAACTACAACAAGCGACACCAAATAATACTAAGAGCGATCACATTCTCCAAAACGCGATAACTTTGTTAAGCTGCGAAGATATCACTCCCAAAAACCAAAAAGCGATAATTCCCTTAAGCTGCGCGATCGCCATTTAGAGCAGCAAACGCGATCGCATCTTACATTGATCGCACTAAATTAGTCGCATGAACAATGAAAGAAAAGTCTTGAGAAACATATAGGGATAACTCCTTATTCACTCACAGTTCTCAGTGTTTATAACCATAAATTATTCCTGAATACGAATTAGCTTTGCTTGATGAGCTAACTGCGTCTGGCAATAACAAAAGGAGATTTAATGTTGATCAACCAATTCTCATCTAAAAATTCTAAATTTGAATTAAAAATCAGAACCAGTTCACCAACTCTTGTCTCAAAATCACTAACTGCTGTACCTTCATTATTTGAGATAGCTGTTCTGAGTAAAAACTTCAACTTGATTCGATGTTTTTTGTCATTACCTTCCTTAATAAGACTAATAGAGACACTTGCTAATTCACTATAAAGTGGGCTAGTGAAAGAAATTTCTTCATAAAAATCATCCCCATTCCAGTAACCGCTAATTTTATAATTGCAATCTTCTAGATGCTGCTTAAAAACTGCATCCAAATCAATCTGTTCCGTAATCTTATCGAGGTCATTCCAAACAGGGCTATTGCTCAAATTCATAATTTCCATTCTCCTTAGAAGCTATTTGTAAAATTAAAATTATCAGAATCTCTGCAAAGTAAAGGTTCAAGAGATTTATTCATTTGCTCCATAAAACATTTACATTCTTCTACAAATACTCTTCTAATGATCTGTCATCTTGCCTGGAAAGTTCAAGACACCATCTTGAGACTTTCCATGAAAACGCTGATCCCCCCCTTGCCCTAAGACCTTAGATTTTAGATCAAAACCTGGTTCTTCAGAAGGTACAAGACCGTTATTTCCTCTAGGAGGAACCTGACCTTTCTCAATAGCCCTTAGATGTTTTCCCTGTGAATCGAATCTTTCTCCAAGTTGAATTTGTTCTTTACCAAAAGAAACTTTACGACCATCTGCCGTTTGGAATACCGTATCAGGTTTAATCTCTCCCCAACTACTTGGTAGATTTATTGTCTGGTTAGATTCTTTTAGCTTCTTCTGAATGTCTGACTCAAGCTCTTTTGCTTTTTTGTTGATCCTCTCGAATTCTTCCAGCGCTAATCCTTCTAAGTCAGGATCACCTTTAGCCCCGTTAGCTGATTCATCTGCCTCATTCCGCGCTTTCTCAAGTTGTCGTTGCTGTTCACCAAAACTTCCTTTGTCCTCTCCAGAAAGTTTTTCTGTATTTTCCTTGTCGTTAAGTAGTTTCTCAACTTCCTTAATTGTCGCACGCGACTCTGCTTTGGCTTTCGTTAAGTTTTCTCTCCGAACAGCAGCTAAGTCAGCATCAATCTGTTTTGCCTCTTCAGCAGCTGCTTCAGGATCGGTTTCTGCTTTTCCCTTAGCTTTAGTCAATCTCTCTTGAAGATCGGGTCTCTGCTTTAACTCATTGGGATATGCATCTTGTATAACACCACAATTTGGACTGCAACGAATAATTTCCTTATTTACTGTAATTTCATGGTGACCATCAACTGTTGTTCGTTTAGCTCCTACTCCTGGCTCCACAGGCTTGACTTTACCAGGTTCACCAGGCTTAACTTCACCAGGCTTAACTTCACCTTCACCAGGTTTAACTTCTGGATTGAGATTTGGATCGATCGCTGGCTCTCCAGTTTTCCCAGCCCCTTTAGCAAACTTCTCAGCGAGAAAGATTAGTACCAGTGTCAGCACACCTTCGGTAATTTTTTCAGCCCGTTCTTCTTTGGTGAATTTTTTGCCCGTAATAGCATTTTCACCGATGATGCCTTCATAAATCGGCACTACCCCAATGACATCTCCAAGTGCAATAAATGGTAGTGCCATACCTAAGAGAAACTGTGCATACCAAGGGGTATCTTTTGGAAGCACAGAAACTAATTCCTTGTAACGAACCACTAATCGGGAGCCGAACGCATAGACCAAAAATATTATCCCAACAACCGCGGCGACGGCAAGAATTAGTGGCCACCCAAAAGCCACTCCAAATGCAACTGCAATTATTGCGGCAATGCCAACAACAACTATCGCAAAAATTGCCAAGCCTTTTAAAACTGAGAGCAATCCTTTACCAATACCACTCCAGATTGAGCCTTGTGCATTGTCAACTGCATCTTTTGCAGCCTTCTCAAAATCTCCAGGTGCTTTGGTCTCCATTTCCGCATGGCTGCTGAGTCCTTTATCGACTTGAGTGCGGATATCAGTTTGTGACTGGTCTTTTGCTTTGTTCCATCCTTGCTTGGTTTCATCGATCTTTTGTTGTAGACCATCGCCGTACTGCTGCACTGCTTGTTGGGCTGCATCCCGTCCCGTCGCTAAGGTATCTGTGAAAAGTTTAGTTGTATCTGACTGCATCTGCGACAAACCACTATTCGTCGAAGATAAGACTTGGTTCGTTGAAGTCTGAAACTTCTGGCTAGCAGCCTCAATTTCGGTAGCAAAGCTTGTCTCTAACTTGCCTAATTGTCCCCCCATCTCCGCAACCTGTTCTCCCAGCATTGCTTCTAGTTGCAGTCTTCCTTGACGGAAAGGCTTACTTACTTGCTGTCCAGCACCTTGTAATGCCGCAGGATCGAGATGTGGCTGTCCGTCCGCTTGATGTAGCTGGTCTATCGCGCCAGTCACACCTTGGTCGAATTGTTGCAAAGATTGGGCTTCAGCTACGTCTATCTGCCCAACCATCATTTGTCCTAGCTGCTGTGCTGCCTGCTGTGCCTGTTGCCCTGACTGCTGCAAAGCAGGAATAACTTGTCCCTTTAGTTGCTCCAAAGATGCTAGTGCTTGTGCTTGCAACGTATCAAGACTTTGCAGGCGCTGATTTCCCGCCGTTTGGATTGCATTAATTGTACTTGTCACTCCCTGTTGGATGCTTTGTTCTACCTGAGTAGTGCTACCGCCAAGCGAATCTGCTAGCTTTTTCCCTTCGCCGCGTAAAGTTTGTGCTGTTTTTTGTGCGGCTTGGATTGCGCCCTGTACCAATTCTTCCGCGTTGCTGCGTATTTTATTTACTACTTCCGCCGCCGCGCTCATAGTAGCTTCTCTCGCAGCTTTTCGTTCTTCAGGCGTGCTGCCCTGTCCCTGCGCTTTTTGTTGGGCGATGGCGTTAATCCGACCGATGGTCTCACTTGATGATTTACGAACTCGCTCTGCCTCAATCTCTCCATTTTTTTCAGCTTGGCTAGCAGGCTCTTCCGCCGCTTTCATCGCTGCCTGACGTTTATCCTCACCTTGCTTACGCAGTGCTTCCAGTGCTTTTTCCCCATCAGCATGAGCGACAGCTTTTTGGCTATCCATTTCGGTAGTAATGGACGCGCGAGTAGAGACAAAACTACTGAGAACTTCTGCTTTTCTACTATCGATTGCGGCTACAGTGGCTTGTATTTTTGACTGAGTTGTACTTTCAATATTTTGGGCTGTAGCGATACTATCGTTTTGCAGTGATGAACGGTGGGATTGAACTTGCTGGCTGAATGCAGTTTTTTCTATCTCGGCTGTTTGTAAAATTTGCTGGGCAGTTGCCGCCAATATTGGTGATTCAGGCAAAGTTGGAGGTGTGCCAGTGGCATCAGGCAAAGTCGATTGACTTAAATCCGGCACATCTGGGGCTTTAATTGCTGGAGAGGCAGTTGCATCAGTATTTTCGAGCGATTGAACTGGTTTTTCGGCTACTGATCCTCCCAGCATGTTCGGCTGAGGTTCTTGAGGTAGAGATACATTACTGGCTGTCGTAGACGGTGGTGCAGATAGAGTAGGTGAATCTTTTCCATTTCCAGCAGTAGCTGGTAGATCGATCGATTTATCTGCTTCAGGGACAACAAGATCGGGCTGTTGAGGTAAAGGTGTATTTGAGGGAACAGTTTTGGGCGGCTCTGCCAGATCGGTTGGGGGTACTTGGGGTTTATCATCTTTTGATTGGGGCGGATCGACTGGATTCCCCGAACTCCCATCGATTTTCGCTTGAACTTTACCCACCTGCTGCACTACATGAGTCAACTCATGTGCCGTCAACTCATTATTCCCTGGAGACTTCCCTGCCCCAAAATAAATATCATTCCTATGAGCAAATGCTTGAGCATTCAACTGACGATTCATCTGCACCGCGTTACTATCCGTATGCACCTGCACGCCACTAAAATCGGACCCAAAGCGGGGTTCCATGAACGAGCGCACCTCATCAGGCAACGGATTCCCCCCACCCTTACTGCTATTCAGCCGACTCTCAATATCTCCCTCTGTTTTCAAAGTGCTGTCACCCGATCGCTGTAGCATCGATTTCGGTTGAACAAGATATTCCTCTTCACAAACCGCACACTTACGGTGAATCGTGTCTCTGAGCGATCGCATTGCCACAGCCTCATTTGACTCTGGAATTTGCATTCGCATCACTTCATTCGCAACCCGATCTGCTTCCTGTTCGTATGGATCGCCAGATTGACTCACCGTGAGCTTGGCTCGCACGGGCAACATCGAAATCTTTCTAAGATCGTGACCCTGCGATTGAGAGACAGAAGATGGCTGACTCGTCCTTTTAGCCATCAACGTGGTTGAATCCGTATTGGGGATATCGCTTGTGCGATCGCCATTTTCTAACGGGCTAGTTTCAGATTCACTCAGCTTTTCTACTCCACACTGAACTTGATTTACACTAGTACCTTGAGTAAGTCCATGTTGGGTGTCACTATCGTATTTATCATTATCAGTATTTGCCTTTTGAAAAGTATTATTAAAAATTGTCTCGGCTGATGATTCTGACTTCCCAAGCAGTTTTTTATGTAAATTTGTAAAAGCTCTTTCGTCAATACTAATGTGCCCATTCTCATGTTTATCTAAAGCTTGATAAAACCTGTTCCATTTTTTACCTCTAAATCGCGTTTCGGGCATTTGATCCGCAAAATTTCCTGGCTCTGGCATCTGCATGATGCGATCGGCTACCCAATTTGCCTCCGGCTCAGAAGGATCGCTCGATTGACCTGTTGAAAGTTTCGACTGCGGGCGCAATGAAATCCGACTAATATCGTGTCCCAGTGGCTCCTGTTTGAAAGCTTCTCTTTCCGGCAACTGCTCATTGTTAGACTGAGTATCTTGCTGGTTTGACAACGCCTGAACCGATGGTTCTGGCAAAGCAGTAGTTGGTGGCAAACTCAAACTATGGTTGGCATTAGCTAACGTGGGAGTCGATGATGAGGCAAGCGACGGATTTGTTATGGTTGATGTATCGCCTTTGTTACGCTGTATCTTCTTTGTGTGATCGCTCATCTTATCTTATCTCCCTGCCACACAGTTTAGATGTTAATAATACAATTTATTCAAATGCTACTGTTACCAACTATGTATAAATTTGGTTGTCAGTATTGGGCGATCGCACTCGAACGGCTTATGCTCTGCGATTGCAATTGATGTTAACAGATTAATAGTCTGGTTCGATTGGCACATCGGGCGATTGTTGTACAGGAGGCAACATTATGGTATCTGTACCTGTGGTAATGTAATCGGCAGCACCCTCGCTTTTCAGCCGCTCAAAAGCTGCATGAAGGCATTGCGTAGCACGCGCTTCCATTGGATGCCAAGTATAAGGATCTACAACCGTAATTTGAATTTGATTGTAGCCACTGGGTTCATATTTACCCATCAACCGCCACTGTACTTCGTCTATATTGCCATTAGCATTGCGCCAATCTTCTGAATCATAGTCGGATTGGCTAATCGGTGGATCTCCCCCATCATCTACTCCTCGCCCAATTAGTGAGCCTTGAGTGTCACCATTAGCTACCTGCTCGCTAATTAGTTTAGCAATACGCGATCGAATACGTGGATTAGCGGAAAACAAAGCTTCAACATTTTCATTGTATGGCTTACCACCACCCGTCCGGTAATGGATCAAGTGTTGACGTGCATTTGGTTGACTGGAAAAGTATACATCTGTAAAGAGGCTATAAATCTGCTCATCACTCATTAACGCGCAAGCCGTTTCCGATCCAGCACCCGCAAAAGAGACTCTTTGAATAATAGTATATGGGTTAACTTCTTGATAGCGAAGGATGCTTCCACCGCTTTGTTGCAATACATGGGTCAACTCATGTGCTGTTAACCCATCTTTTCCTGGAGCCTTTCCCGCACCATAGTAAATATCACTACCATAGGTAAAAGCTTGTGCGCCCAAATCCGTCGCCATTTGCACAGCTTGGCTGTCTGTATGCACTTTTACATTGCTGAAATCAGCACCAAACCTGGGTTCCATGAAACCTTTCACTTCATCGGGTAAAGCACTACCGCCACCCTTACGACTTTGCAAACTGCTAGCAATATCGCTATCAGCTTCTAAACCTCCATCACTTGTGCGTTGTAGCGAAGACTTGGCTTGAATAAGTTTTTCCTCCTCCTCTTCCGGTATTTCTTCTCGTTGGACGAGGGGAGTAATCATATTACCTAGAGATTTTAATTGTAAATTTTCCTCTTCTTCTTGGGGGCTTGTCTCGCGTTGGATGGCATTGTGATTTGTGCGATCGCCCATACCCATCACTTGCTGGGCAACTCGATCGGCTTCTTGTTCGTAAAAATCTCCTGGTTGGCTAACTGTGAGTTGCGCTTGGGGACGCATGGAAATGCGACTAATTTCATGGATAACCGACGTTTTAGCAGTACCAGTCCTCAAACCGCTTGTTTCTGTTGCTAATTGTGGATAGGAGTAGCTGTCTGAAATTTGTTTCCGCCGTTGGATTCTTATGCGATCGCTCATTTGTTCCCCAACCTGCATAAATTGATACTTTTATGATAAAGCCTGTATTTAGAAAACAAATATTGGAATTAATATTAAGATTTATTCATTGAGATTTATCTTGCAGGCTAAAGCTTTGTGAATAATCTCTCTCGATAAAAAGTGCAATGTCTTACGAAAATCCACTTTGTTCCTATGCTTATCCCACCCAATCCTCTATGCTACAAAAAATTTATATAATATAATAACCACAATAGAACTTCTCAATCAAGTACCATATTCGACCAATGTCTAATGTTTGCCTTCAAGCTCACGCCAGTTAAGCTACCGACAAGAAGTAGACAACGTTATGATTCTGGTGGATAAGATTTAGGAAAATTTTTACGTTTACTCAAACTGTTAAAAATTTTTATTTTCAATAAGCAGCAAACGGTATTGTAAAAAATATATTTTGCCATACCAAACTATCGCTTTTTGGTCATTGGATTTTAAATTGGGGAAACTTTGCCCTTACAGATAAAACACTTAGTTAAAGCAAGTTTTATGAAAATTTCCGATGTGTAGAGACGCGAAATTGCACTTCGTGCCGCTTTGGTAATGCGTCTGTCTCTACAACTCGACCTTTGGCGAATATTCTTATATCCTCTGTCCCATTATCTTTGAAGGTAAGTGGATGAAGTATGGTTCGTATTGAGTGTTTTAGCGCTAAAACGCAACTATAAACCAATTGTTAAGCGAGGACTGTCTGAATGCCAGATGCGATTGATAGTCAGCAACAGGACTACTTAGGGACTGGTTGGGCTTTCCCAATGTGTTTGAGTGTGCAAGGGGGAATACAGCTAAGTTCAGCAGCACAAAAAGTTAAAGAATCTATTTGGATTATCCTTCGTACTGGAGTAGGCGAACGGGTGTATCGACCTAATTTTGGGTCGCGGTTGGCGGAACTAATGTTTGCACCCATGAATAGTGAGACTTTAATGTTAATTCGCCTGTATGTCCTAGAAGCTTTGGAGGTTTGGGAACCACGCATCATTATTGATCGGGTTATAACTGAACCTTACCCTGTGAAGGGCATTGATAAGCAATTTAGCACTTACTCTACGAAGGGCGAACAAGGCAGGGTAGATATCATTATCGACTATCGTCTCAAAGATGAACCTGATATTTACAGCTTTGTCTATCCATATTACCTAGCTTCTGGCATGGAGTAAGAAATTACATCAGCATGATTTTTTAATCCAAAATCTAAAATCGGTATTATTATTGTGGAATTTAACTTTTTACCTAAATTACCCAATTCCAACTTAGACGATCGCAGCTTCGATGACTTAGTGCAAGAGAGCATCTTGCGAATTCCACGCTACTGTCAAGAGTGGACAGACCACAACCTCAGCGATCCGGGAATTACCTTCATTGAAGTATTTGCTTGGTTAACTGACCAGATGTTGCTTCGGTTTAACCAAGTACCTCGAAAGAATTATATTGCATTTTTAGAATTGCTTGGCATTCGCCTTCAGCCACCAGCACCAGCACAAACAGACCTAACTTTTTATCTGACAACTGACCTGCCAGAAACCAATATAATTCCTACTGGGGTAGAAGTTGCTACTCTGCGGACAGAAACCACAGAAGCGATAGTTTTCAGTACCGATCGGCCTTTAGTCATTGGCAAGCCATACCTGCGGCACTTTTTAACCGCTCCAACAACCGAAGACTTTCCCCAAGCTTTTCGTGACCGATTTACCAACCTCTGGACTCCCCAAGCCAATAATCAGTGGGGAGGTAACGAACAAATTCTGTTTGATGAAACTCCTCAGCCAGGTAACTGCTTTTACATCATCTTGGAACCGGAAGATCCTTTGGAGGGAAATGTCCTGGCAATAACGTTTCAAGGGGCTGCGGCTACACCTACCGGCATTAACCCTAATCAACCGCCGCGTCGTTGGGAAGCTTGGGATGGTGATAAATGGCAACCTATATTATTGCGGGAAATTGATGATGCCACCAAGGGCTTCAGTTTTCACGAAATTGCTCAACAGGGAGGTAATCCTGCCCAAGGAGCAGATGTAATTCTGCATTTACCTGAAAAATTCCCTATAACAACTTTTACCACTTATCGCGGACGCTGGTTGCGGTGTGTTTTAACGGCAACTCAGGCACGTCAATCTACTTACAATAATTCTCCACGAATTATCGGTTTAGGGGTACGTTCAATTGGCGGTACAGTCAGGGCTAGTCACAGTACTCTGATTCGGGATGAACGTTTGGGCATTAGTGATGGTACGCCCGGTCAAACTTTTCAATTACTTGGAACTCCAGTATTAGGACGTAGAGAAAACGAGTATATTTGGGTAACTCCTCCTGGTGGTTTACCTCAAAATTGGCAAGAAGTCTCAGATTTTGCTGATTCTGGCTCCGAAGACCGCCATTACACTATCGATTCTCTTAGTGGTACAGTCCAGTTTGGGCCTTTAATTCGTGAACCCGACCAACTGCAAAAGCGAACGCAGATACGCAGTAAAATCCAGCAGCCTGCACTAGAAGATACTATAGTTCAAATGCGCGATACAGAAACCCAAGCGCTGGATCATCAATATGGAGCAGTTCCGGCGCGAGGGGCTGAGATTAAAATGGTAGCTTATCGTATAGGTGGTGGTCGTCTGGGTAACGTCCAAAGTGGCGCACTCCAGTTTAAAAAATCGGAAATTCCTTACATTGCTAGTGTCATTAATCATAAACCAGCGATAAATGGTGCTGATGCCGAATCGTTGGAACAAGCTGTGTTGAGAGCGCCGCAAATACTTCGCACACGCGATCGCGCAGTCACAAATGAAGACTTTGAAGTTTTAGCACAACGTGCAGGTGCAGGGGCTGTGGCTAGAGTTCGTTGTTTGCCAGCAGATAGCGGCAGTGGTGCAGGTACAGTACGTTTAATTGTCGTTCCTCAAGCAAATACAGATGCGATCGCCAAAGGGGAAGGCATATCTCCCGAACTGTTTACCTTACAGCCTGCACTTCGAGAGCAAGTTTTGAGCTACTTAGACGAAAGACGATTGTTAGGAGTACAAGTACAACTTCAGGAAGCTGATTTTGTCGGCGTTTCTGTGCAAACAGAAGTAGCTTTAGAGCCAGCTTATTATAATCCCCTTGCTCAACAAGAGATTTTACTTAACTTACGAGTTGCCCTGTATCGATACTTAAATCCTTTAACTGGCGGTTTAGACGGTAAAGGCTGGCCTTTTGGGCGACCTGTGTATACTTCCGATATCGTAGCGTTATTACAAAAAATCCCAGGAGTGCGCTATCTGGGTGCAGTGGTGCTGTTTGCATTACGCAAGCAAGACGGCATCTGGAGCCGTCAACCCGCACCAGAACCACTGATTGACCCAGGAGCATTGGGTTTGGTATGTTCCTGGACAGATAATCGCGTGCGATCGAGTCACATAATTAATCTGATCGAATAGCGTCAGTAGTCATCATCAACTGTTTTTCCACTCCCGTAGAAATGCTTTTTACCCTCCCCCTAGTCCCCAGATGGTTCAAACTACATCTAGCCCTAAAAAAATAGATATTCAATTAACCCCAATGCGAATTTCTGAGGGTGTACCTTTGGCTGGCTTTAATTTAGCTGCGTCAGAGAGCATAGCAACTGCCCCAACTGGCTCTAGTTTGGTCCTGCACCCTGGAGAACCCAGCGAGTTGATTGTACAAGTAAAGAACTTAGTGCAACATAACTTGCGCTTGACATTGAGAGTAGAAGGATTTCCTGCTGAGTGGTGCCAAATCGTCACAGAAGCTAGGGAACTCCCACCTGGAGCGCAGATGGATGCGGTGGTTTATTTTCAAATTCCTGCTACATTTTTTGAAGACCAAGAAGCACTGCGTCCAGGGAATAAAGAGCAGTTAGAGTTAAATTTTCGCAGTCGAGTTGTTATACATATCGACCCAGACACAGAACGAGAACAAATACAAAATGCAGATTTCGGTTTATACATTCGTCCTCACAGCGCCTACATGGATTTTTTGCCAGTTCTATATCGGGAAGTAGACTTTATCGGTCGCTTCATGAAGATATTTGAAGAAGCTTATCAACCAGTAATTGACAGCTTCAATGTCATGTGGGCGAACCTAGACCCATTGACAGCACCACGCGCTCTATTGCCCTTTTTAGCACATTGGGTAGCTTGGCCTGTTGATTCTATTTGGAACTTGCATACATCAAGACGTTTAATTCGCCGTGCAGTAGAAATTTACCGTTGGCGGGGTACTCGTAAGGGTTTGCGTTTGTACTTGCATCTTTACACAAACTTGCCTCTAGACGAACATTTGCCCAATGAGGCTGAAAAACATATTAGTATCACAGAACCTTTCGGTCAAAGTTTCGTGTTACAACAAGCACAATTGGGAGAAGCAGTGTTAGGAGGTGGACAATCTTATCACTTTGTAGTCCGTTTGCGCCCCGAACATCCTAATAGCATTAACGAACAGTTGGTACGACGGATTATCGATCAAGAAAAACCTGCTTTTTGCACCTACGAATTATTTATAGAAAATCCCTCAGCAGTATAAATTCCTTTATCCTTAATCAAATTTATTCCCTTAATAATCATACATAATTCCTCAAAAATTATATATCTCTAATTTTTATTTCCTCTGCGCCTCTGCGGTTTTTTAACTTTACTTAAAACTAACAAAATTAATAAACCCAAAATCTAAAATCCCAAATCCAAAATTACTATGTCTCACCCCTTCCCTCCACCTTCAATTAAACCCTTTGAACGCCTACAAGCCTCAGACGGACTATTAATTAATGCCGAACGTTGGCGCAAAGCACATGATTATCATCGGCTGCGCCAAAATGCTCATTATCAATGCTTAAATCAACCAGGGATTGTTTGTGGTTTGGGTGTACAAGTAATAGCAGCCCCCCGCGAAGTAGAAGCCCAATATCGGGATGGACGCTGGGTAGAAATTCAGCCAGGGATTGCTATCGATTTGGTAGGAAATCTAATTGTTGTACCAAACACCATTGACTATCGGATTGCTACGGAAGTCCGCGATTCTGACCCTGTAATGCTGTATTTAGTAGTAAGTTATGTAGACCCTGATGAATTGCGTCGCACTACGCAACGCGAAGTTGTACAAGAAATGTATCGTGTTGATGAAAAAAGCACTATCCCAGGAAGTACAGAAATAGAAATTTGTCGCGTACTTCTACAATCAGGAGAAGCCACAATTACCCAGCCTGCTGATGTTTTCTTTCCTGGTTATAACAATATTGATTTGCGTTACCGTCGTCACGCACAAGCACGTCCCCAAGCAATTGTTCGCATGGCGCAGGTAAATCACAATGACCCGGATTGCGCCCGGAGTTTCTTTAATTTATCATATCTATTACAAGCTGTAGAAGCTTTATATTCATCTTTAAGAGGAACTGAAGAAGTAGGTCAGGTTACATTGAATGAAAATCTTCAAGAATATGACTTACTTTATTTAACAGGCAAACAAGCATTATCTCTAAATAGTCTTGAATTTGACAACCTTAAAAAATACTTGAATACTGGCGGCGTGCTATTAGTTGATGCACCTTTGGATGGTAATGCTCTCATTGAAAAAATTCATGGTTTGGCACAGCAGTTAGAGAATCCTTTAAGACCTTTAGATGAGTTACGACGAGATCATCCTTTACGTACACGCCCTTTTTTGTTTGCTGCTTTGCCAATGATTAATCAACAAGTGATTCAAGTGTTAACAGGAGGAGGAATTATTTTAATTATTGGTGATTTAGGCTCTGCTTGGGGGCTGGATAGAGCATTGAGTTTACCCCGACTTACTATTCGCACGGCTCAGGAATTAGGGGTGAATATTTTAAATTATGCTTGGAAACGGCGGCAGTTGATTGGGTTGCAACAGGAAGATTATTCTGGTCAGTGGTGAGTAGATGAGAATTCCAAGTGGCGATCGCGTTATGATATACCTTCGGTAATTGTCTACGGTAGCCATGCTGAAATCGCCTCCTGTTCAATATCGTAAACTAGTAAACGAAGTTGATTTTGTTGAGTAAGAAATTGGCAATGGAAGTTCTAAAACTTACGACTACGATTGATGAATCAGGATATTTGAATCTTAATATTCCAACGCAGTTAGCGGCTGGAGCGGTGAACATTGTAGTTGTTTTGAATCCAGTTGCGTCAGACGGCAAGCAAAAACCCAGTTATGATTTCTCTGATTTGGTGGGGCAATTAATTTCGTAGGGAAATGCGGTAGCAATGCAGAGGACTCTACGGGATGAGTGGTAATCGCTACGTGTAGGATTTGCAAAGGTAACAATGTTAACGCTAATTAATTGGTAGCGATCGCTCCTCCAATCCTCACATTAACCCTTTTTATCCTAAAGACAACAGACGCAGCGCGATCGCTCGAATTCATACTTCAATTATGCAACGCCCCTTTTTATTAGTACACCTTAACAAGGGTAAGGCTTTTACCAACCTCGGCAGCTTGCTGTTTTGCCTTTTCAATCGCTTCATTCTCTTCTGCGTCTGTTGTATACCAACCAAAATCCACTATTCCAAGTGATGCAAGATGATCCTCAATTGCATCGATATCTATTATGTTGGAATCCTTCTCTAGCCTGCTCATCCATAAAATCCAAATATCCTTCTCCATCTGGGTGACATCATAGTTAGGCATATTGGCAATACTTCCCTCTAAAGCAGCCATTTTTTCGCTCGCTTGGTCGAGTGCGTTATCCAATCCCTTACAGCCTTTGTCAGCACTGAGGACAGCCAAAACGAGATCAACATCCTCATCAGGCGTCATATCTGCACCGCCACCCCGCTGTGCTTTGATCTCACCGATTGCATACTCCGCAGATCCCATTAATAAAGCCTGATCCCAACTATCAGATCCAATCTTTGCCACCGATTCATACAGTTTACTCAAGGATTTCCAAATCTCCATCTTTAAGACTTCAGGTTTAAGCCCATCGGGCTGTAGATTTTTCCCGGCGACTTCAGTCAGTCCCTCGGTTTTCTTCCCAGCAACAGCCTCACCACCTTCACCGACAGCTTCACCACTTGCCTTAATTGCCCACTTACCTAGTCCTGTTGCAGCCCCGCCACTTAATGTTTCTACAAGTGCTGCTGCTCCTACCGCCTCAAAGCAAAGTCCAACCGCAACACCAATGGCAATTCCGACCACCAGATCAACCCACTCTTGCTGATCACGCGCTTCCTGTTGGGCAGCAGCGATGACTGTGGCAAATCGTTTGTAAGCTTGATCATAACGCTCAGACACCTTTAGCAGTTGTCCCTTTAACGACCCAATGGCTCGGTTACCATCGCTCTGCAACTTGGTAATTTTTCCTAGCCGCACCAGTGCATTTACCCTTGCAGATTCCACACTTGGACGGTTCTTTTCTAGCAGCAGCAATGTTCCTTCTTTAGGATTAAGACTTTTGTCAGTCTGATCATCTCGTTGAATCACAGCCTGTGAAATAGGTTGGATATTCTGGTGTTCCCGACGAGTTTGGATTTCGTGAGTATTAATGGGGTTAGTTTCTGTTTGCTGCACCACATGGGTCAACTCATGCGCCGTCAACTCATTATTCCCCGGCGACTTCCCTGCCCCAAAATAAATATCACTACCATGAGCAAACGCGTGTGCGCCCAACTCCCGATTCATCTGCACCGCTTCCGAACCCGTATGCACCCGCACGCGACTGAAATCGTTATCAAAACGGGGTTCCATGAAGCCTCGCACATCATCCGCTAACGGACTTCCCCCACTTTTACTACTATTTAATCGAGTCTCAATATTACCCTCAGCCTGGAAGCTGCCATCGGTAGCGCCTTGAAGCGAAGGCTTTGTGAGAATCTCTTCTTCCTCTTGAGGCATTTCTTTCTGCTGGATAGCGAGATTTTCCGAAGATTTCATTTGCAAAAGTTCTTCTTCCTCTTGGGGTATTGTCTGCCGTTGAATGGACTTTTGAGAAAGGGCGGGTTCACCCATACTCATTACTTGCTGGGCGACTTTATCTGCTTCTTGCTCGTAAAAATCTCCCGGTTGGCTAACTGTCAACTTTGCCTGGGGACGCAGTGAAATTCTGCTAATATCATGACTCTGAGGCAAGGGGATATTTTGAGACGAAACCGTCTCAGGTTGCGAATTAAAGCCGCGTGTTGGTGCGACAAGAGACGGATTTATAAAGTCTGATGAAGCTGGTTTCTTACGCTGAACCTTTAAGCGATCGCTCATCTCACCATTCCTCCATCAACTGGCTTTGCCGTTACTTAGCTCTATGGCATTTTACTGATACAAATTTTACAAATTTTCAATCTGCTACTGTATTCGACTTAAGTCTAATCTTTGCCATTCATCCAACCGCCCATTTCTGTCTGTTATCAACAGCTTCTCTAGTTTGGCTGTTGCAACAGCCAAAACCTCTGACTTTTTTTCCAAATAACGATATTCTCGCACATCACATAGCAGGGCGATCGCGCCAAAAGAAAATTTAATGGCTTAAAATTACACACTTAACGCAGTGCTATGCAGGGCGATCGCTACTACCAGATTTATTCCTTACTATTTTGGTAAGTTTGAATTTTTTCATAAAGCGTTTTTACTGTCTCATCAGCAAATAATTGGTCTTTAATCTTTATATAGTCATCGCTTCCTGTCTGCCAGATAGACAAGAGGAGAGCTACTTTCGATGGCTCCATGTGTTGCTCCAAAATCTCTAAGGCTTCCTGTCCTCTTGGCATTTTGACATTCATAAATTTTCTCCGGTTACTTCTAAAACAAAATTTACAGGGTTGATGATTCTAAGCTCTCCTTAATATCTACGGATAAGAAATAGTTGCTCTCTGCTACTTCAGCACAGGCTACGTGAAATGCATCAATCTGCCCTAATCCCTGCTGCACTAGTTCCGCTATTTGGTCATCTACTGCTTGATAAAAATTCGCTAACTGGAATTGGCGCTCTACCCATTGCCGCCTGAGAGGAAATGGGTTTCGGCTATTCTCATACTCTAATACAGATGAACCAACTAGTTCTACTACTTCCGTCTCTACCAACCGCAGCAGTATTACCTGTAGTGCTTGAGTTTCTAGCCCTATTCTGGGTTGTGTTTGGTCATCAAAAGGTCTGTTGAATACGCTTGTATCCACATATATCTTCAAGTTTAAAAACTCCTTATGCTAACGTCAGCGACTTCAATCTAAAATTATGTTGGTAGCTGATAGCTAAAAGTTCATTCAATCCACCCGCCAATTTCTGCCTCCGTCAACGCTTTCTCCAACTTCGCATATTCACTTTTCGCAGCCTGCAATACATGTTTCATCTGCACTGCCTCCCCAGCATCCGCAGCCAAAAAAGCTGCATTCAAAGCAATGTTACGAATATTACCTCCAGCAACATTTAACCGTGCCAATTGTGTAGCATCTAACCCCTGAGTTGGCGTATCGCAAGGAAAGATCCGCCGCCAAATTTCCGCTCTTTGTACTGCGTCGGGAAAGGGAAACTGCACTACGAAACGGATACGCCGCATAAAGGCTGTATCGATCGCACTCTTGATATTTGTCGTCAAAACTGCCAAGCCTGGGTAGCATTCCATCCGTTGCAGTAGATAGCTGACCTCGATATTGGCATAGCGATCGCGTGCATCTTTCACTTCACTTCTTTTACCAAACAGCGCATCAGCTTCATCAAACAGCAAAATCACCCCACCCTGTTCCGCAGCATCAAATACTTGTCGCAAATTTTTCTCTGTTTCGCCAATATATTTACTGACAACCGACGACAAATCAATGCGATAAAGGTCAAGCCGCAATTCCTCTGCCAACACCTCGGCTGCTAAAGTTTTACCAGTACCGCTTGCACCAGCAAATAAAGCGCTGATTCCCAAACCCCGCGCACCTTTGGCAGCAAAACCCCAAGTTTCATAGACAGTAGCTCGTTGCCGCACATGTGCTGCAATGTCACGTAAAATTTGTTTCTGCGCTTCCGGTAGCACCAAATTTTCCCAATCTGCCGAGGGAGTAATGCGTTGAGCCAGTTCATCCAATCGGGGACGAGCTTGCACTCTACAAGCATCCCATAAAATACCACTTATATTTTTCTCATCCCCCTGACTCAAATATCCGGCAGCTTCCGCACAAGCAGCGTGAATAGTTGCAGCACTCAAGTTAAACTGATTGACTAAAGTATTTACTTGCCCGTTGATTTGCGGCACTAAATCAATAAGTGCTTCCTGCCAAACTGCACTTTGCTCTTGGGAGGTTGGTTGCTGCACGTCAAAACGGACTGCTTGGCGTTGCGACATCCGCATCCCTTCTCGGCTGCTGAGAATTAAAACACTGTTTGTGCGATCGCTTAGATGGATAATTGCCGTAGCACGAGCAATATCATTCGTGTCTATCTCGTCGCAATCAATAAGTAAGGCACTTGGACTTAAAATTGTCTCACGAGTCCACAAGCGAATTAAATTCTCTTGTTCACTAGCAACTAACGGCACGACTTGTGCGGGCATTACATATAGGTTCAAACCCAGGATTTTACAAATTGTTGCTGCAATGCCACGTTTACTTCCACTTTCGGTACCACATAACTGTATAATTGGCAATAGTTTAGTTTTGGGAGTTTGAGATAATACCCCGAAGACTCGCTCTGCTAGCGCTTGGTGAGAAGGAACCAAATCACCCGCAAAATTTAACGGCTCGATAATGCCAGCTAGACGTTCGTCAAGATACTGCATACCAGCAAGATAATGCAAAATTCGCTCGTCTATGCGGAGGGGACTGAGGGTAAGGGCAGAACCTTCGCCAATTTTAATTAATTGCCAGCGACGCAAAGATGAGTTAGGAGCGATCGCATCCCAATGCGGGTTGGGTAATGCAGCTAAGGCAAGACTGAAAGTAGGGTAAAGTCGCTGTGGATCTCCTTGAGCGATCGCACACAACTTAGCAAATTCTCCGCTAAACTCCACACCCGCACACAACAGCAGCAAATCTCGTTCAAAGAGTGACAAACTAAAGATTCTGCACAGCCTGTCTAATGCTGAGGGTGCAGACATAGCCGCAACAGCCTCGTGTAAAGCTTGTTGCTGCGCTTGTAATTCAAGTTGCTCTTTAGCACTGTACTTTTCTAAAGCACATCTGACTACCGCTAAAGCTGCTAAGAGATGGCGCTGGTTGGCTTCATGCCAGTTTGTACTAATCTTTGAAGCATTCATGGAATTTTTACCTGCGGCGAATCATATTCACCAGCCTGATTTTTGTATAATGGGCTTTCGGCCCCATCCACTTGCACCCGGACAAAATAGCTTCCAGTCTGGATATTTTTCAAAGGAATAGTTATTGAGTCAGTGTCTTCTGTGCGTGGCGACGAAAAAAAGTGATAGGCTTGTCCATTCTTATCAATAGTAACTTCATTCAGTAATAAAACTACTCGCTGTGCCTTGCCAACTTTCGGATTAAATTTCACCGTAATCTCTGGCGATCGCAAATCAATGCTACTTTCCTGCACCTGACTAACTATAGCGCTGATAATTGGATGCAGCACAAAAGCAGCCACATTTGATGATACTTCATAATGCGACATTGCGGGAGTTCCCATTTTTAGATGTATCACTTGCACACTTTGAACGCCAGCGTATAAGTTAGGGGGTAAGGTTACACTCATTTGCGTTTCTTGAACTACCTGGACTTCGATCAACTTGTCCATACCCCCTAGTCGAATGCGAGTTATATCACCGCGCAACTGCTTACCACGAATAATTAAGGTGCTACCCGCCACAATTATATTATCAGCTGCGGTTGGGGTGATAACTTGTTCAATTATTGGTTCAGAAAAAGGCGTTACCTCAGCAGAAGGTTTTAAATTGCGGCTGTTAATTAATACCATTGAAGCTTGATAGCCAGCAGAGGGGCGATAATGAGTTTGCAAGGAAGACCAAAGCTTAGAAGTTTCTTCCATGTTAAAAAACTCTGGGCAAATTTTAATTTGTCCGATGTGTTCCGCTAAATCGAAGACAGACACAGCTGCTAACGCTTGCGACAAGACACTAGAAGTATTGACTGTTGCTGCATTATTCAAAGAAGTTTCGATGACATTGCGAGTAAGAACAGGCATTTCATGCAATAATTGCATAGCATAACCGAGTAAAAGCTCTGCCTGAAAATCTTTTGCTCCATAAGCTGTAAGTAAGTAGTGCAGGTCAAGCGCCAAAGGGGGATTTTGAGAGCGCGATCCTGGTGTTCGCTGTTGCTTGCTGCGAAATTCTTCAGACATCCAGTCAGCATTGCGATTCTGCGTAACTTGATAAAGAAACAAATTGATTTGAGCGCGTTCATCTGTTCCTTGGGAAACGCGGTCAGGGGGAAGAGCAGTGACAATGACATCACCAAGACTAGTGGCGATCGCATCTTTGACAAGACCATTCTCTAACAAGTCCTTCAGTACTGCTGTTACCGCTGCTATAGATAGCGCGTTATTCATTTTTAATTCTCCACAGTGCTAGCACAGATAATTCTTCACAAATGACTGCGTATTTTTCCGAAATCTTGACATTAAAGGTTGTAATTATCAGCAATGGTTATTTTTCTATTAAATAGGAACATCTCATGCCATTGGAACATCTAAAATTACTAATAGCAAAGACTGCAATTAATTTTCATAGCCAGATATTGACCTGATATTCCAGTATTGCTTCACACACTTTCTTATGATAGTGTCTTATTTAATACATATTGTGGTGATGAATTATCAGATTAAACCAGGCAAAATTAATTAATCTTTGCACTTTTTGTGTGTGAAAACTTAATCAACAAATAATTAGGATAGTGTTTGCCAGATGAACTCCCTGTCTACCTCAGATTCTTGGATTGGTCGCATGATTGGCGATAATCAACGCTACCGCTTAGAAAAGCGTTTAGGCGGTGGCGGTATGGGAGATGTGTTTTTGGCGATGGATACTAGACTGGGACAGCAGGTAGCATTGAAGCTACTTAAGGATACGCTGGTAGCCTCAAAAGAGATGAGAAAGCGTTTTGAGCGTGAGGTGGAAGTTTGTGCTGCTCTCCAAAGCGATCACATCGTCAAAGTTACGGACTGTGGTGTTACTGATGAAAAGTTTCCATTTTATGTAATGGAGTATCTGCGCGGAGAGACGCTACGAGAGTTGCTTCAGCGAGAGAAGCGGCTATCAGTGGAACATACACTAAATATTATCAACCAGGTTTGTAAAGGTTTGCAGCTCGCCCATCAAGGTGTCACTTTATGGCGAAATGGAGCAACCAAAAGTGAGCATATTCAGGTCGTTCATCGTGACCTTAAACCAGATAATATTTTTTTGGTGTCTACAGCAGAAGAATTAGTCAAGATTGTCGATTTTGGCATTGCCAAAATTCGCAATGAATCTTCAGAATTTACAAATCTTACCAGTGCATTTTTAGGTACTTTTCGCTATGCAGCACCGGAACAGTTAAAAGGCGAAATTAACCTAGATGGACGAGCAGATATTTACAGTTTGGGCATCATTCTTTATGAAATGCTGAGTAAAGCCGATCCGTTTGGCTTTAGCATCAAAGCTAGAAGTATAAGTGAAGCCTCTTGGATTTTTGCCCATACCTCAGAACCACCCACACCTTTGCGATCGCAATCAGGCTGTGAAAGCTTATCTCCTCAACTAGAAGCGGTGATTATGCGGTGTTTGCAAAAAGAACCAGAAAAACGCTTTGCCACTGTAGAAGAGTTAAATCAAGCATTGCAAGCTGCTGTTAATTTTGACCTTTATGGTGTAGCAAAGGTTGCTCCCGAAGACACAATTGCCCAACTTCCTTCTTCCAACGTAGAAGGCTCTTTTGAAGAAACGATTCCTCGACCATTGACTGCACCACCAGCCAAACGCGAAGATACAATAGTTCAAACTCCACCCGCACCACAGCCAACACCACACCCAACACCAGTCAAACGCGAAGATACAATAGTTCAAACTCCACCCGCACCACAGCCAACACCACACCCAACACCAGCCAAACGCGAAGAAACAATAGCTCAAACTCCACCTGTACCACACCCAACACCACACCCAACACCAGCCAAACGCGAAGAAACTATTTACCAGCCTCCAAAAAATTCTCCACCTCTGAAGGCAGGTGTTACCATTGCGCTAATTGCGATCGCCTGCATCGGTGGCATTTTTGCATATCCTCTAGTGACATCACTGCTTGCTTTGAACGAGATTAAAAATTTCAACGCGATAGCAAATTATGAAGAATGTATTGCTAGTTCAGAAAAAGTGCCTCAAAATTCCAGAATTTATCAGGAAGTTCAAATAATTCTTAATAAATGTCGGATGGAATATGCCATCAAACTAGCAAAAGATAACAAGTGTTTGGAAGGATACGAGGTATATAATAAAATTCCTGCTGATAACCCACTTTCTTCTCAGACTCAAGCAAATATTAAACAGCTTTGCGATTTATAATAATAACCTAGCTTGATAAAAGCCACATATCATTCATATAGGAGTCGTATTTGATTCAAAAAAAACAAATACACTCTCAAAAGTTTCCCTACTTCCCACTCCCTACTCCCTGTTTACACAAATAATTTTAAAAGTCAAAGCAGACTTCGTATATCTATATATAGTATATTTTTGGTAATTTGTGAGGGCTTTTTGTATTCACTATTGCCTAGTAAATGCATAACTAAAACAATTTATGAAGCAACATTAATTGAAATAGATAAAGATTAAAAATAAATGGATAGAGATATATAATATGCTAAAGTAATCAATAATTTAAATCTGTAAAAATCAAATAGGAATAAAAAATTTGCGATTTTTAATAAGAAGTTTTTCCATGTGTAGTAGATATGGAGTTGCAATACCAGTTGTATTATTTTGTCTTTGGACAAGTCATGCTACTGCTACCAATTTAAATAATTTCTCAAAAAATATTGCAACATCCAATTCATCTAATAGAGTGACACAAGTCCCACCCACTCCGTTAGAAAATTCTGAGCCGAATACAAATAGCGACGAAACACCTTTAGAAGAAAATCCATCCCCATCTATTGACAATAATCAACCTGTTACCCCTTCTACTAAGCCAGAAAGCGCTGAAACACCTGAATCTGCTCAACCTTTTCCAGTAAATACAATCAAGGTCACGGGTAGTAAAGTTTTTAGTCCAAAAGAGCTTGCTGCTATCAATTTATCTTTTCCGGGTTGCTCTGTTAATCTCGCAGAATCTACAGGTGAAGCCAAAGATGACGTGATTTTTCGTTTGAGTCGAGACAATTCAGTGAGTCAGCTTACGGAAGGATGTTCTGTAACCTTGGCAGAACTAACAGAAGTTTCCGACAAGATTACACAGCTTTACTTAAACAAAGGTTATATCACATCCAGAGCTGTGGTGTTGGAAAAGCAAACTGTTACTAATCCTAATCGCGAGGTAGAAATTAAAGTTTATGAAGGAACAATAGTAGAGATAAAAGTAGAGGGAACGCAAAGGGTAAACCCAGAGTATATCCGCAGTCGAATTAGACTTGCCGGACTGAATCCTTTGAGAAAAGACAAGTTAGAAGAACAGTTGATTTTACTGCGTTCTGACCCTTTATTTAAAAATGTGGAAGCCAGCTTGCGATCGCCTGGTGCTGGAAGCAAGTTTGGGGAAAGTATTGTCATCGTGCGCGTAACTGAAGCGCAACCTTTTAAGGTTGTTGTTGGGATAGATAATTATTCACCTCCTAGTATAGGTTCAGAAAAGTTGGGTGTAGGTCTGGCTTACCGTAGCTTAATAGTTTCTGGTGATCAAATTTCTGCTGCTTATAACCGTTCTACAACAGGTGGACTTAATTTTTATGACTTTAATTATCGCCTACCCGTTAACCCGATGAATGGTACTGTGCAAGTGCGTGCAGCAATCAATAATTCTAAAATTACCGAGCGACAGTTTTCACAGTTAAACATTCGCGGTGACTCCGAACTTTATGAAATTAGTTATCGTCAGCCATTAGTGCGATCGCTTCGCGAAGAATTTGCTTTATCCTTTGGGTTTTCATACCAGGATGGTCAAACGTTTTTGTTTGACAATCGACCGTTTCGTTTTGGAATTGGACCAGATCAAAATGGCGTTAGCCGTACTAGTGTATTTAAGTTTGGACAAGACTATGTGAAACGCGATCTCCAAGGTGCATGGACTTTGCAATCGCAATTTAGTTTGGGTACAGGCTTATTTGATGGAACTATCAACGATCATCCTATACCAGACAGCCGCTTTTTTAGCTGGTCTGGTCAAATACAAAGAATACAACAGTTGAGCCAAAATCAACAGCTGATTGCAAGTCTTGATTTGCAACTGACACCAAATAGCCTTTTACCATCCCAACAATTTATTATTGGTGGTGGTCAATCAGTGCGCGGTTATCGACAAAATGCTCGTTCTGGCGACAATGGATTTCGCTTTTCTGTGGAAGACCAAATTTCCGTCGTGCGAAATGAAGCAGGTTTAGCAACTTTGCTACTTGCCCCATTTATTGATGTCGGTGCAGTGTGGAATAATTCTGATAATCCCAATAATCCTTCTTTACCCAGTCAAAGATTTTTGTCTAGTGCAGGTTTAGGCTTGCTATGGCAACCGCTTCCTAAGTTGAATGTGCGTTTAGATTACGGTATTCCATTTATCGATTTACGCGATCGCGGTAACAATGCTCAAGATTCAGGCTTCTACTTCAGCGTTTACTACCAACCTTAAATTTTATTTATAAACGTTGGTGTGCAAGTAGGGTGCGTTTAATGAAGTTTAACGCACCCTATTTAACTCCTGACTCCTGACTTTTGTTACCAAGGATTACCAATCATGGTAAATGCTGACCAATAATAAGGATGCTTGAAGTCTAGTTGCAGTTTTGATTCAGGCGATTCTGATGGTAAATCAACTGCTCTTACTGAAGTACGCAGCTTACCATTTTCAATAACGACTTGACCTTTAATCATCGCTATTTGCGCTTGTCGTAATGCCTCTGACTTGATAGGTGCAGTCTTTAATTGCTTGTAAAACTCCGTCATTAACCCTAAAGTTCCCGCATCGCTTACTTGCCATAAACTGGCAACAGCAGTCTTTACTCCCGCCCTATGCGCTAGTCCTCCAAAACCTAACTCAGCATTTCTATCTCCTAATGCGGTACGGCAAGCACTTAGTACCAACAACTCTGCGGGGGGGTTATTTAATTCATTCATTTGCTTAAACTTCAGCTTGCTATCCCACAATTGAATAAAGGAATTATCTGCTTCTCCACCCTTAAACTCTCCATGTGTTGCTAAGTGAATGATGCCGAATGGCTGAGACTTGCGTATTGATCGGAGATTATTTAGGGTAAAGTTTTGATTGAGGAAGAATTTACCTTTCCAAATATCCCGTGCTACAATAGACAATTCTTCTGGTACGGCAGGTAAAGGTTTTAGCTCTTGAAATTTAGATGCTCCCATTGCCAGAACTTGCGAGTTTCTAATATCGACGTAGCGAGTATCAACTAACTCTAGAGCAAGTGCAAAGCCAACGCTGTAGTTCTCCACTAAAAATTGTTTACCGTCGTGAAGAGTTGCAAATGGCAGCGATCGCAAACCCTCATCTGCAACAAACAGCAGATTGTTAATGCCTCTTTTGTCTAACTCTGCTTTCAAAGGAGCAACCATTAATTTATACAGTTCCTGAGCAGGTTCTAAATAATCTTCGTTATTTGGATCGTTTGCTATAACCTCACCATCTTCCACCGCACTGTAAAGCTGCTCGGCAGTTTTTAATACATTGCCTCGCTTTGCCGTAGATATGGTTTTGCTAATAGGTTCTCCATTTGCAGTGACAATCACTAAATTTAGTTGGTCGCTATCCTGCTCGGTTCCCAATATATTTCCATCTACACCAGAAGGTGTAAAACTGACATAAATAATTGCAGGTTTAACCCCAGTTGCTTTTTCTATTTTACGGAGAATATCACGCGCTTGAGACAAACTGACACGAGGCCGATCGCGTCTTTCTTCTCCTGCATAAGAATAATACTGATTGGCGAATTGGTTGTCTAGACCTTCAATACCAGGATCGAAAGATATAGGTGTCCCCCCATCAACAATGGGTAGTGATGGTGTTACTGTTGGTGGATTGCTTCTCTCTATTACTTTGGTAATTTCTGGCGGTGGTAATTCTGGATTAGGGGGGGGTGGTGTTGGCGTAACGTTAATTCTTACCTGTTGTGGAGCTGAAGAAGAAACGCGATCGCTTGCACTAAAGCTAAAAGGATTCAGTTCTCCAGAAAAGTCTTGTGGTGGCGTATATTCGAGAGTGTTACCAGGAGACAAAATTGCAGTTTGCGTTCCCGGAACTACTTCTACACCATTGATTGTCAATTTTCCGGCTGTAATTGCATCAATTACCAAAAAGGTATTATCACTGTTAACATCATTGACATTTGGATTTAAATCTGCATAAGTAAACTTCAACGATTGATTTTGTTGAATATTAGGTAACTGTGGATTTGCCGTGAGCGTAGGTGGAGTGTTAACGGAATTGATGGTGATATTACCATTTGTAACACCACCGTTGTTTTCTAGTACCGGAAATGTTGCTGAAGAAATTACTGGATTAGTGCCAGCATTAATCGCTCCTCTTGTCCCATTGACAGTTGTTGCATTACCCACAATAAATGGTGTGTTGTCTGCTCCACCATTGTGTTGAATTATCACAGTACCTGGAGTAGCACCTGCGGTATAGATGGTGGTGTTAGCAGGAACAGAGCTTTCACTACCAATTGGTAATACACCTGTTCCCCTAACAACGCCGTTTGCAGTTATTGCAACGTTTCCGCCTCTAGTCTGGACATTCTCTGTATTTTCGCCTAAATTTTGGGCTTCGCTTTTAATTGTGTTAAAAGTAACGTCACCTCCAGATTGCAAGTTAACAGCACCACTTAATGCATTCAACTCAGCAACTTCTGCCAATGGATTAATAAAAGCAGAAGTGTTAATTTGCCCTGCTGTAATACTACTTCTGGTTGTAGTTAAATCTACTGAACCACCTGTAGCACCTTTAGGATCACTAGCAGAAGAGTTTATATCTCTTGCGTTGATGCTACCTCCAGCTTTGAGCGTTACTGAACCTGCTTGAGAGTCTCTGATAATAGGAGGGGGATTTTCAACAGGGGGATTTTCAACAGAGGGATTTTCAACAGGGGGAACATAGCTTGCAGAAGAATCAATATTGCCTTGAACGACAATATCTCCCCCCGCATCTAAATTTACTTCGCCACCTATAGCAGCTAATATTACATCTTGGTTAAGACTATTACTAGAGTTGAATGCAGAGGAGTTGATGGAATTGGTGGTAATATTACCTCCAGCCTTTAATTCAACTGCTCCCCCTTCTGAACCTGAAGAGCCAGAACCTTCAGAGAAGGAATTGATATCACCTGTAGTAATGTTACCGTTGTTAGCATTGAGAGCGATCGCACCACCTCGATTACCAGAGGCAGAGGAATTGATATCACCTGTAGTGATATTGCCGTTGTTAGCATTGAGAGCGATCGCACCACCTCCATAACCAAGGGAAGCAGAGGTATCTAAAGTAGTAGTATTTATTTCACCAGCCGCACTAATTAGTTTAATATCACCAACAGAACTATTTAAAAGTGTTGTGCTAATTGCTGTAGTAGTAATATTGTTACGTGCATCAATTGTAACTGAACCAGCAGATGCATTAATTTGCCCTGTTGAAATCGAGCCAGTAGGCAGAGAAAGATTAGGATTATACTGGTTTGTTAAAAAGACAACACCCCCAAAACTGGTTGCAATGTTGCCAATTGTTATATTTGCGCTTGTTGGAGTTCCAGTAGTACTAGGTGCTGAGTTAGAAAACCCTTCTGTATTACCTAAAATCCCAGGAGTACCAAATGCAGTAGTTCCCGCTCGGATGTCGAGAGTTGGTTGGTTGCCACCATTAATAGAGATACTTGTTCCGTCTGATAGCGGGACGTTCTCGGCAATAAAGTTCCCAAAGGCTGGTATAGGGCCTGCGTTTGTGTTTATAAGCTCCCCGCTATTAATCGTTACTCCACCGGGAATATTGACGCTACCCCCTGCTAAAATATGCAATGAAGCTCCCGTGTAACTTTGGAAATTGACATCTCCACTAGCCCTAACAACAGGGTCATAAGGACTAAACAAACTCCCCAGGCTTCCATCTAATTTCTCAATGCGAAAATTACCGCCTGTTGTAAAATGAGCATCGCCTCCCACTGTGTTGAAGGAGCGCAGCACTATATCTTTACCAGAGAAGAAACCACTGGTAAGATTATTCAAGGCAAAAATATCAACTTGTTGATTACCCTGAAGAAAAAGTTCTCCACCTGCTTTGGCAATAAAGGGATTTGCCACACTATCCCGCACCCGCACTGTATCCCCAGCCAGCAGTTTTAAGTCTCCAGTTGTGTTGAGTTGACTTTCTACCCCTATCAAATTGCGATTTGCTGAAAGGGTTGCTGTTTTCGCTGTCACATTTCCTGTTACTACATCCCCATTTGCCACAGGAATATCTGAACCTAACAGTTTAACGCTTCCGTCACTATTAATGGCTAATTTAGTGGCATTACCACCCGCAGATGTCAACAGTTGCGGCAAAGATAAAATTGGTAAGCTCCAAGATTGCGGTTGATTACCAGTTGTTGTCAGAGGCTGGATTTCTAAACTTAAAGGACTTCCCGGTTGACTCAAGCGCACTAATTTTTCACCTGGAACGGCAGAGACAATAATCTGCCCCTTTGGCGCTGATAGTGAACCAGTATTAGCAACAGTTCCGCTTAATAAAGTTAAATTTTGCCCCTCTCCTACCGTCAGATTTCCTGCATTATAAATGGCTCCTGGTTGACCCATCGAAAAGCTAAAAGCATCAGGATTGCCTATTAAAGCTGCATAATTATTTGCACCTGTTGCACTGAAAAAATTCGAGCCAAAACCAATTCCATTGGCAGTGGTAGCAGTAAAAGCTCCAGATACATTTAAGCTGGCATTAGAGCCAAAGACAATACCAGCCGGATTCATTAAAAATAAATTAGCATTGCTCCCCGTCACCTGAATTTTGCCATTAATTATGGACGGATCGCCACCAATAACCCGACCCAAAATGTTCTCGATTTGGGGATTGGCTAAAAAGTTGGCAATCTGCTCGGCATTCAAACCAAATTGCGTAAAAGTGTGGAACAGATTGGCTTTGTCTCCAGATAACTGCCCACCGTTAATATCTATTTGATTACCATTAGGAGTGACAATGGTACCGGTGCCATCGGGTGCAGCTACTACTTGGGCTTGCACTCGATTTATACTCAGAATGCTAGTTGTATGTAATACAAACCACAAAACAACACCTTTAAATAGCAATAAAGATAGTTTTATATTTAAGTTTTCTGGAAGAAAAAAACTACCTAAACTGATTTGACGATTATGCCTTGATTTAGCTGGCAGATTCATAGCTTAAACTTTATTTTTATCTGAAAATTTTAATACAAACCAAAGCAACACAAACTTAGTAACTTTGTGCGAACTGCATCTAATAAAAATAGCTGCTTTCCCTGTTTCGTTTTAATTACAAAATTTTATTTTTTGTAACTATTAAGTTATTTAGATGTGTGATTTTCCTAGCATTATAGATGATGTTCAGGCGAAATAAACAATAATCTTTAAAATTTTTTATAAAATTCCGGCTGTTTTAAGCCTTGCAAAAAGCTTTATAAGTATTCCGGAATAGGTAATGAAGTTTTTGTAGTCATAATATGATAATTTGAAAGTTATTCTAGCAACCTATAAAGTTGATGCAAAAATTTTGTTGCCAAAAATCAAGCTAATATTCGGCTGATTGTTATTTGCTAGTTAACTGCGTAGGATATTTGGCAGCTGGCAGTGAAGCACGAATGACTCTCAGTATTTAAGCTTATTTGGGTTCGTTTACTAAATTTAGTATTTGTTCACATATTCACAAAAAGGAGTACATAATGATTTACAAAATTAGCACTAAATTGTTAATGAGCGTGATCGTCTCAAGTATTTTTGTACTATCAACCGAATTTGGACTTGCACAAGCTCAACCTACCCGCAAAGCAGACGTAACAACATTTCATTGCATTCGCCAGGGTAAAGGTTATGCTACAGTTGCTCGCAGGGGTAGTCGGCAAACTGGTGCAATGATTACTTGGAATAGTACTGCTTTTGGTCCCAAATTTACGCCTCAAAAACGCTGCGAATTAGTTAGCCAGCGTTTGAGCAAAGCTGTAACAAGTAGTGGTGGAAAACTGAGTACATTAAAATTAACTCATGGAATTGTTGGCTCTAACCCCGTAGTTTGTTACATCAACAACACTAGAGAAGTTTGCAATTCTAACAATCTTATATTGACTTTGAATCAATCAGAGCGTGGTCAAGAAGAACAAGTCCTCAACGAGTTTAAAAAATTTAGTGTCGGTGCTACGAGTACTCCCTTGTCGCGCGAGGCGGACGGCAGAACAATCATCAGACTAGGAGTACAAATCGATAAAGCTTTCGAGACGGATAATGCAACCGAACCAGCAACTCCCGATGCATCCGTCGCTCCAACTCAAGAAGCTGCACCTTTATCTACACCGTCAAATCAGCCCTTAAAAAATAATGGCATCTAAATTTTAATTTAAATTTAAGCCCAAAAACTGTGAGATCATCGCAAATTTTGCACTCTCAAATGGGGTTGTTGTTGGTAATCGTACTCATGCAATCTTGTTTATCAACATCAGTGAGTCAATCAACTTATAAAATAGAGCAAGGAGTCAAAAAATCTTTTACTAATAACAAAACTATAAGTCTTAGAGAAAGCAATTCACCAGTGGCAGAAATTGCCAAGAAAGTGACAATCAGGATATTAACAGAACCAGGCTCTGGTTCTGGGGTGCTGATTGCTCATCAAGGTGAAACGTACACAGTTCTAACTTGCCAGCATGTGGTTGCTAATAGCAAAGGTAGTAAATATAGTGTTTTGTCTGCTGATGGGAAAATTTACCCCGCACGTTTAAAAGCTATCCGCAAGTTAAAGGATATAGACTTAGCTTTGGTACAGTTTGACAGTAAAACTATTTATCCAGTGGTTAAGCTAGGAAATTCTAATCTTTTAACGGCTGGCTTTCAAGTTTATGCCGCCGGATTTCCAAATTATCACTCGATTAACAAAGATGCAATAGAGGATACTCGCAATTGGGGAACAAAAGCATATCGTTTTACAACAGGAAAGATTTCGATGATGTTAGTAGATAAATCTCTTCCCCAAGGGTATCGTCTAGGTTACACCAACGAAGTAGAGGTAGGGATGAGCGGTGGCCCGGTTTTAAATGAAAAGGGCGAACTGGTTGGTATTAACGGAAGGTTAAAGTACCCAATACAGGGTATTGATGTATTTACATTTGCTGATGGTTCTAAGCCTTCTGTAGAAATGTTTCAGCAAATGGAGGCTCTCAGTTGGGGAATTCCTATTGCTATGTTTCGACAATTAGCAGAAGATTCTCTAACTCATTGATTAAACTTTGAGAAAGATGAATTTTTATGAAGTTTATAAACCCAATTATGATGTTTAGCTTGCTCGGTGGAGTAAGTATTACTAGCCTCATAGCAGCAGAAACTGCTTATGCTCAAATAAATATTCAGCAGATGGCTGCAACAAGCTGTGCAGTAATGTCTGGCGAACGCAAGCTTGATCGGCAATCACTTCAATATTTATCAATACTAGATTATGATTTTGCGGATGCTAATCCAGTTGCGATCGCTCTTTTTCGAGAAGTGAGCAAACAATGTCCGAAAACATATCTGAATTTTCAGCAGCGCAAGAGAGTAAGCAATCCTTTTCCACCTGGTTATCTCGTCAAACCAAATCCTACTCCATTATTAAACTCTAACCCTCAGCCAGACATGGCAAAGTATGATGAGGCAATCCGGCAGCACCCGGATAATGCTGAGGTATATTTTGATCGGGGTAACGCTCGTCTTGCTCAGAAAGACTTTCAAGGAGCGATCGCTGACTACACAGAAGTTCTTCGCTTAGAACCCAACAATCCAAAGGTTTATGCCAATAGAGGGTTAGCTCGGAAAAATTTAGGTGATAAAAAAGGTGCGATCGCAGATTTAGAAGTGGCGATGAAACTGTTTAAGGCTAAAGGCGATCAAAGTTCTTACCAAAAGATTCTTCCGTGGCTTAGAGAAGCCAAAAAGTTACCTTAGAAGACGAAAAGGCAAAAGTATTTTTATTCTGTTAATTCAAGACAAGCTTGTATAACCTTATCCATAAAATTTTGATTCCAATACGCAAACCTTTTTGCCTGTTGTTGAGCGTTTTGAGTAATTTGGGGTAAATGAGCGATCGCACTTAACAAACTTTCTTTAGTAAGTGGTTCTTGCGGTGCAACTGCGACACCCAAATTTAACAGAGCTTTTGCCGTATGCCACTTTTCCATATCTTTAGGAAAGACGAGTTGTGGTATTCCAGCCAACAAACAAGCTACTGATGTTATGAAACCTGCATGATGTATTGCAAGAGACTTTCCTTTTAAGACTATTTTTAAATCATCAAAAATACACTCTGGCTTCAGGGTTTCTACCACTAACGAATAGTCATGCCAATCTTGTGTAAGATAAGCCCAAACACCTCCACGTTCATTACCAAGGTTTTCGGGGAATGGTGCGGAATGAATTCCCACATATTCTGCTTTTCTAACAGCAGTATAAGGATCTAATTCTGGAATAGAGAAAATAAATGAGCGATCGCCATTCAGCAAATAGCCAAGGGTAGCATCAAAGCCAGTAACTTGCCTTACCGACGCTTCTACTTCAGCTTGACGGTGAATTGCTGCAATAGGTAAGGGTAAAGGGCGAATAGGGGGAAAATCTTTGATTGGTGGCGGTATACTAAAGCCATTGCCGACTACCACAGTGGGAATTTTTCCTTTTGCGGCTAACACCAAAGCTGGCGCATAATCAGCAATAATCAACGATGGCTTAACTAAATCAATTAGATTTTGCCATGCTTTGAGATGAAAACTTAATGTCAAAGCTGTACTGAAACCAAATATATATAAAATGTCAGTAAATAAATAAGATTTATTATCGCCTTTGTCATCCAAGGAACGCATCATTGCTTTTGGAGCTTGTAACACCTTTCCTGGAAGATTGCAATTTTTAAACTGGGCGTTCTGTAAGGCAAAAATCGGTTCAATTCCAAAAGCTTCTAATTTCTGAGCGATCGCTGCTAGCAAGTGAAAGTGTCCTTGCCCTCCACCAATTTCCCAAGCAAGTAAGACTCTAGTCATTTTACCATATCCTCAATCTCTAGATGTTAAGCTAGAGATATCTTTAAGTTTTATCAATAGCCTACATAAAAAGTACTATAGTAATTGAAAAATTAATATTCCAGCACTTACGCAATCAATAGCCAAAAGCCTTATTGTCACGTAGGGGCAATTCATGAATTGCCCCTACCGCGTGTAGTTTTGCTTTATCAAAGCTGCAATATTCGCAGAGTGGATTCAATTGCAGAAATTTTCAAGGGTGTAAATTTTTTACTATTCCTCTGCATCGAAAATATAACAGATACTGTATGGAAAAGAGTTTGATTAATGCCAGCATTTCTCCACAAAGCCAAACATTTCGACCGAGTAGTACGAGTTCGTTTCATATTACTGTCGATAATGACAGCGAACAATTTGCCAGCTTTCAACTCGAAGTCCTCGCAGCTGGAGCCAGTCCTAGCTCTGGACATTTGTGGTATCGCTTGTCACCAGAGGTATCCGCAGCTAAACCGCCAGGAAGCAGTACTGACTTTCAAATCATAATTTTTAATTCTCCTCTACCAGGTTTTGTAGGTACAGTCAATCTTACAGTCAGAATTTTTTCACCACAATTACGGCAAGAACGCAGACTTATAGTCCGTCTGAATATACAGTCAGATAATAGACCACAACTTGTAGCCGTGGATTTGTTAGCAAGACAGATCCAAGTTTATCCTCGTAATACAGTGGATATACCACTGCGAGTGCGGAACTTGAGTCCACAGCCTGTTGATGTAGCGGTAGGTTTATCGGGTATTGAACCCTCTTGGCTAAGTGAGGGGGCGGAACGGCGGTTATTTTTAGCAGCTAATGCTCAAGGCGAAGCTAGTTTCCAATGCCAACCCCCGTCTGTAACTCAAGCACCCAGCCAGGAATATCAGTTTACCATAGAAGCTATGAGCCGCGATGGTTATCCAAGCACTACCCAAGGCAGTTTAGAAGTTTTGCCGGTGGGATTTGTAGAGTTTACTGCAATACCACACCAACAAACAATTCCCTACAAAAATCGATGGTTGCCTAACTGGCGCTCAAATTCAGCCAGCTTTCAACTAATATTTAAAAATGCTAGCAATCTCCAACAGCAACTTAATGTTATACTCCAGGGGAAAGACCAGCGCCAATTGACACCTCGGATATCACCAGAAAATGCAGACTTGAGTTTGGGAGAGACAACCAAGATAATTCTAGAGGTGAAAACTAAACGATTTTGGGTTGGTTGGTCAAAAATTTTACAATTTGATATCAGAGCATTATTATCTGACGATCGCCTGGGTAGTACAGAACCTACAACTCAAGCTTTGGAGTTACGAATTTTACCTGTATTACCAGTGTGGTTGCAATTAACTTTGCTAGCAATACTTGCTGGTTTATTTGCTTTATTATTGAAACCAGAAGCGATCGCACATACAAAATATGTTAACGCTGTCCGTTTTAGTGCCAATGCACTTTCTGCGGTTAGCGGTTCCGATGACAGCACAATTAGACTTTGGCGAATCAATAAAAACAAGTTAGAAGCTGAAGACAACAACGAACCTGATAAACTAAAGGGTGTATTGGGAGACACAAATAAACAAGCTGTATTTGCGTTGCGATTCGATCCGCTAGAGAATAATCGCGTCGCAGCTGGCTTAGAAAATGGTGTGATTCAACTGTGGAATGTGGCTCGACGCTCGAAAGAATATGAATTAAGCTTTCCAGAAATAGTTAACAAAACGGATAAAGTATTTGACCTAGTGTTTACGAAAAACTCTCAATACCTGATTAGCGGACATGGTAGCGGTAATGTGTTGATTTGGGAAAGAAAATCACCCTTAGAACAATTTCAGCCACAACCACAAAAAGTTATATCTCTAGGTTATCAATCGCGGTCGATGGCACTGAGTCCAGATGAACAAACTCTAGCTATTGCCGGAAACAATAAATATCTGACTTTGTTAAATTTAAACCAACCTAATAATCCTAAAAGGCGATTTTCGGTTACTTCTCCTGGGGTAGGGCATGGAAATGGTGACTATATTTGGAGTTTAGCATTTGTTCCTCAAACACCTGGATTGTTAGCAACTGCTGACTCAGATGGATATATTACAATATTGGATCTACAATGCGAAATTAGTCAGGCTCCTACTGAAACCGAACAGCAGATTAATCAAAATTGCGTGCGCGATCGCTGGCAAGTAGGAAAACAAGGAGTGCGTAGTATAGCATTCACTCAAGATGGTCGTCAGCTAGTGAGTACCGGGGATGAGGGACGAGTAGTTGCTTGGTCATTAACTTCCGTAGGAAAGCGAGAAGTTGCAGCATTGAACGGTCGAGAAATTTACAAAAGTCCCGACAATTTAAAGCTCAATAGTATTGATATTAATAACCAGGGAACTGCCATTGTTACAGGTGGCGAGGATTGTCAAGTTAATCACCAAGGTATCAAACATTGTCAAGTAAATTTAATTCGCCTTAACAAATAAGGAAAATAATGGGATGCAAATTCAACCCAGCCCACTGAAAGTAATTTTCAATCCTCCTGGTGTTCAATCGGGAATGCCAGGAGATATCCTGCAAATTTACGCTATTGTCATCAATCAGGGAAACCAGAGTGCTGTAATTGATGTATTTTTTGATGAGGCATTTCAAATTTTCAGCCAGTCAAATATTTCCCCGCGACAACGTATCGCCCTCGCACCCCAACAAAAAACAGAAGTTTCTTTTGAGTTCCAAATTCCTATTAATACCCAAGCGGGAACTTATAATTACACTTTAATCGTAGATGCACCCGAACATTATCCCCAAGAAACACCGATACCTTACCTTCGACAAATCAAAGTTCAGCCCAAAGAACACACCGTAATTAGGGAAAATGATCCAACCTTTTCTGTCAAACCTGCTACGAACCCTAGCAACCCGCTAATTTTTAAGTTTAGTGAGGCTTTACAGATAGAAGTCACAGTTGATAATCGCTCTGGTAGAGTAGACCGTTTTCGCTTGACTTGCCTGGATTTTGAGGAAACATGGTTTACAATTCGTTATCTAAAAACAGGCTTAGAAGGAGCAGGGTTGCTATCTGGGGGTAGCGGATTAGAACTTAACCCACGTGATCAAGGTCAAATATTGTTACAATTTCATCCCCCTACGGATATATTGGCTGGAAGCTACTCTCCGACAATTCGTCTGCATTCTAATAACTCACCCGACTTAGTGCTGCTGGATTTGGTATACATACAAATTCCAGAGATTTATCACATAGATGTCGAACTAAATACCATTTTGGGAACAGTTAGCCGTACTTTTGGCAAATATGAAGTAAAACTGGCTAATCGGGGTAACACCGTGCGCGAATTAGCTTTTAGTGCTAAAACTCAAGATGAAGAAGAACTGTGTACTTACGAATTCCAGCCTTCTAAAGTGAGAGTTTTGCCGACGAAAAGTGCAGTAGTAAATTTGATAGTTAACCCCGTCAATCGCTGGCGAAGACCGTTTTTTGGCTCGGCGTTGATCAATTTTAAAATTGAAGTTCAAGACCAACAAAAATTACCTCTTCCAGATAAATTGCCTCAAGCTACTCTAGTCTGGAAATCTCGCCCTTGGTGGCAATTTTTACTACTCCTGTTATTAATATTAGGACTATTGGGAGGAGTAGCATTAATTATTTGGCGAATTTTACACCCTGAGCCTTTGAAATTAGAAAATTTCCAGTCAAGTAGTCTGAGTTATGAAGAAGGAGATCGGGTGCGTTTGACTTGGGATATTGGCAATGCCGGTCGATTAGAAAAGTTAGCTTTGCTAACCACAGGTGAGGAAACTAAAGAGGATTTATTATATGATAGTAACAACACTCTTAAAGACCCATCAGGTTGTCAAAGACAGCAACAAGTGCTGAATTGCACTAATTTTCCCGGAACTACCAAACCAGGTGAATATACTTTTACTTTGAAAGCTTTTGACCGTAGTGGTCAACTTTACCAGATATCGCCTGTAAAACTTCAAATAAAACAAAACCCAGCACCGGAAGTAGTCAGTTTTCAAGCAGATAAATCTGAATATGAAAAAGGTCAAAAAGTAACTTTTAGTTGGGAAATTCGCAATCCCGAGCAACTAAAAAAACTCCAAATTATTAGAAAACAAGAAGACACAACAGTATCCAATGAATACGATTTTAATCAATTCAATCAAGGTATTCCCATGCCGATTAAGTCTTTTTGTAAAAAAGATAATCAACAGCTAACTTGTAAAAATATTCCATCAGCAGTCAATCAACCAGGGACGTATACTTTTGCACTGCAACCTTTTGCTAAGTCTATTTATCAACCTAATATTAAACAGACTGAAACTAATAAAGTAAAAATTAAACCGAAACCATTTGAAATTGTCTATTTTACACTTAATAATAGTTCAGAACCCAATATAGTTGTGGAAGAAGGTCAACCTGTGATTTTGAAATGGAAAGTAGTAGGCGAAGACATTAACGTTCAGATTTCCAACCTTGGTAACGTTAAGTCTGAAGATTCAAGACCGCTTATAGCTAATCAAGCCTTACCGTCTCAAATTGAAATTATCGTGACAGATAAGTTTAATCAACCGCCACTGCGAAAAGGATTTTTTATCAAAGTTCAGCCAGTTCCAACACCTAACAATAACATAGCCCCGTCTAACGTTCCGGATAACTCCTTGTAACCCTGTCAGGCGTTGAGAACTACCTGAGTAAACAATTAATTGTGCGATCGCTAAAATCGCCTTCATTTTTACGAATTAAGTAGTTAAGCAAAATTAATTATACATTTTTATAATAGTTAGATGTTCTGAAATATGAATAGTTAGCTAGAGAAGATAAAATGAGATTTATTAGAGATTTGAATGTAGATACAGCTAAATTACTCAGGAGGATATGCAGGTCAAACGCATATAAATTACTCTTGATTACAACCAAAGCCAAGAGGCAATCAAAAAATCAGCATTGCATTTATCGTTTGCTTTAGTTTAAGAGGCTCAAAGCGATAGCCAGAAGCGATCGCTTTCTCTTGTAGCGGATGACCGAAAACAGGCGATCGCATCTTTTAATCAAGGTAAACCTGTGATTCAGTTGTGGCTAAATGTGATTTATCAGCAGTTGATGAATCGGTTGGCAGGTTAATCTGACATAATTTTGAGAAACTGGGACATCAATGTGTAAAAATCCACCAGCGATGCCAAGCTTCATAGAATTTAGGGTAGCTGAGAGATTGGGCGCAGTAGTAGATGACTGAGTAATTTGAGGGATAGAACTTTAAATAATTCTTCAACTTAGTAACAACTTCAGGCATCTGATCCACTGTTAAAATCTCCTTCAAACTTGACGCTGCTCTCTAGCATATTTCTATTCAGCACGTTGCGGGTTACCTTGACTAAGACAGCGATCGCATCCGACTTGCCAAGGTCGATTTTCTCTAAAGATTGTGCTGCTAGCCAACGGGTGGATTCATCCTGTGCGTTGCGGGTTAGCTCGAATGTGTAACACCTGTAACAGGGTTTGAACTTTTTGGCAGGTAATTTCCATCATCTGAATGGGGAATATCGTAAACCTTACCAATGCAGACACACTGGAAATAAATTGATTTGACAAACAGTGGAAGTGAATAATCCTGCACTTCCCTAACCCCAATTTCTCTGATGATGGCGATGAAAATTGCCTGCGCCTAAAAAATGGTAGTGGTGTTTCCTCATCACCAATTATATGCTGAGAGACCATTTATAAAGTAAATCTTTAGACGGCTAGACGACGTAGCATAATTCGAGTCATAACGGCGTATATGGCAGCTTCACTCATTTCAGTCAGACGTTCATAATCCTTACTCAGACGATGGTACAGGTTTTACCAGCAATCATGTTCTTTCTACTACCCACCGCTTGGGTAAAGTTCAAACTCTTTATTAGTACGGCGCATGACTTCAACATGAGCTTGAATCATCAACCAAACAGCCAGCGCAAACTTATCACCGTCATAGCCTGAGTCAACCCAGATAACTTCAACTTTTTCTAATAACTCTGGCCGTTCCTCCAGCAGTTCCATCAAAGCATACGCTGCAAGCACTCTCTCACCAGCATTACCCTCACTTACAACCACTTTGAGCAATAGTCCCAGGCTATCAACTATTGTTTGCCGTTTTCTTCCGCAAAACTTAGCTTTCCACCGTCAAAGCCGTACACATCCCCCTTTTTTCAGTCGTTTTTACCGACTGACTATCTGCCGCGATGCCTACGGCGAGCTTCTCTACGAGACGCTTCGCGAACGCTAACGCTGTTGGTTGTGTTGACCTACCTAATTTTTCCCTCAGTTTGTCACGTAGTGTATGGTTTAATTCTTCCCAAATTCCGTATTTTTGCCATTTGCAATAATAGCTGTAAACTGTCGAACTTGGTGGAAAGTCTCCTGGTAACATGTCCCATTGACATCCTGTTTTCAAGTGATAGTATATTGCGTTGCATACTTCTCTCATATCAGTAGTCCTTGGATGTCCCCCAGACTTAGCTGGTGGAATTAAGGGAGCTAAAATAGCCCATTCTGAGTCACTCAGGTCGGTAGAATAAGCCTTTCGAGTCATTGAACGCTACGTAAATGCACTGTTTCAAAAGTATCTTTTTGATTAGTCACCTTTAGATTTACTTTATAAATAGCCTCTGAGAGGATAGTCAATAACTAACTATCAAGTTCCTCATCTGCACTTTATGATAGGTGTCAAATTCACTCAATTCAATAAAACTTCTACATAAACACACACTGATGCAGCTTGATTTGCTTGAATAGCTATATTGATAGGACATTGATACGAGAGCAATTCACAATCCTGATTATGGCAAGTAAATTCATTGATGTTAGAGAATATACTGTCAGGGCGCACAAAAGACAGATTCACACTCGTGTTTTCCAGTTTGTCTGTAAAGAGTGTAACGATCTGACAAAGCGCGAGACTTTCGGGCCTCGACCCTTATATTGTGAGAGATGTCGCCCTCCCCAAGCACCTAAGAAATCCCAGCCAGCATCTCACAAAGCAAAACCCAGAGCAATGTCTTACAAAAGTGACATCGATTTAAATTGATTAAAGCCTTATGACTCAAAATGGACAATTAGAACCACCTCCAGGTACTTTTCTCTCACCATTGTTGGAATTGCGAGACTATTATGCTCGCCTCACAGAAGAGTATGAACGCCTCTTTGTGCAGGCGCGGGAGCAGCTCGATCATGTAGAAGCGTTGTTGTCTAACTGGTCTTTTTCTGATGGCAGTAAACAGATATCAAGTCTGACGGCGGCTGATGAAACCTCAAATGTTTCCCAAGAAGACTCTTTGCGCTTTTTGTCACCTCTTGATGACATCAATGAAATGAACTTGGTGGAGTCTGTAGAGTCAGAACTTGCAAACAAAGACTTGGTTGATATCGATAATTCTTTTTCTGCTGTTGATACAAAAGAGAGTCAACCTTCAACTACATCGCCAGATATAAAGATCGCTCCAGAGAACAACGATAGTTCAATGAAGGTGGCTGAAATCCCTATGCTGCCCCAGTATAATCACGCTGTTTCGCGAATGGAAGCCATAAAACAGCTATTGCAAGAGCAGATAGGTACTGTGTGTCATATCGATTTTATCGTGCGATCGCTTTATGGAGAGTTAGATTCCAATCTATTCAAAGTAGTTAAAGGTAGGGTTCAATCTTCCCTCACCCAAGGCAGGGAAAGGAATTACTGGGTAACTATTCCTGATGAGCCAGGTTGTTATACTCTGGATCTAAGTTTGGTAGCCCCAAGTAAGCGCAATGGTGCTTCTAGGAGCATCAAAAACAAAAACAAGAAGCCTTTTGTACCCCCGCCAAAAACAGTACCGATGCTCAAAGCCTTTGAGGGTCAATTCTTAATTGATGCCCTCACCTCTCTGTTGGAAGAAAATCCAGGTAAAGTTTTCAGTGTTGCTGAAGTCATCGCCGGAATTTATGGAGAACTAGATTCTCAGCAACTTCGAGAGGTCAAAAATAAGGTGCTGAACGAATTATCTAGGGGCTATCGAACAGGCAGATTTTCTAGGGTTCCTAACCAAATTGGCTTCTATACTTGGGATTCCAATATGATATTGGAGGGTAGTTCTCGTTAAATTGGGGACTGGGGACTGCGGGCTGGGGGCTGGGAACAGAGGGGCAATGAGGCAGTAGCAGAATAACAATCCCCAATCCCCAATCCACCTATCCCAAAAACAGTTTGTATGCCGGATTCTTGTTTTCATCCCAATAGCGATAGCCTAGGTTATCGAGAAAAGCTTGCCACTCTCCCATCTCATGCGGGGGAACCTGGATACCAACAACGATTCGTCCGTAGTCTGACCCGTTGTTGCGGTAGTGAAAAAGACTAATATTCCAATTGGGACTCATGGAAGTAACAAACTTCATCAATGCACCGGGACGTTCAGGAAACTCAAAACGGTAGAGCAATTCATTGTGAGCCAGGAGAGAATGCCCACCTACCATGTGCCGGAGATGTAATTTAGTTAGTTCGTCGTCCGTTAAATCAAGAGTTTCAAATCCTTGAGCTTCAAAGTTTTCTACCATCTTTGCAGCATCAGCACGATTTTGAATTTGCACACCGACAAAAATATGGGCTGTTTTTTCATCGGCAATGCGATAATTAAACTCTGTAAGATTACGGTTGCCAATACATTCACAAAACTGGCGAATACTTCCCCGTTCCTCTGGAATTGTGACTGCAAAGATGGCTTCGCGGCGTTCGCCGAACTCTGCCCGTTCTGCCACAAAGCGGAGGCGATCAAAATTCATGTTTGCACCACAGGCTACGGCAATTAAGGTTTGTCCCTCGATTTGCTCTCGTTCTGTGTATGCTTTGGCAGCTGCGATCGCTAATGCACCGGCTGGTTCTAAAATTGATCGCGTATCCTCAAACACGTCTTTAATCGCAGCACAAGTATCATCTGTATCCACCAAAATAATTTCATCTACATACTGCTGACACAAACGGAAGGTTTCTTCACCTACTTCTCGCACCGCCACACCATCAGCAAATAACCCTACTTGAGACAAGCGCACCCGATGTCCAGCTTTTAGCGATTGAGACATCGCATCAGCATCTACTGGCTCAACGCCAATAATCTTGATTTCGGGACGCAAGCGTTTTACATAAGCCCCAATCCCAGAAATTAATCCGCCCCCTCCAATCGCTACAAAAATCGCATGGATCGGTTGCTGATATTGTCGTAAAATTTCCATCCCAATTGTTCCCTGTCCAGCAATGACATGAGGATCATCAAAAGGATGAATAAACGTCAAACCTTTTTCTATTTCTAATTCACGGGCATAGCTATAAGCATCGTCGTAGGTGTTTCCATGTAAGACAACTGCTCCGCCCCTCATTCTAACTGCGTCCACCTTGACTTGCGGTGTGGTTACTGGCATAACGATAATCGCTTTGGTTCCCAAGCGATTGGCTGCAAGGGCGACTCCCTGAGCATGATTCCCCGCAGACGCGGCAATTACACCCTGCGCTAATATATCTGGTGGCAGCTGCACCATTTTGTTATAAGCACCCCGCAGTTTAAAGGAAAATACTGACTGCATATCCTCACGTTTCAGCAGCAGTTGATTATTCAGCCGCGCAGACAAATTTGGGGCATACTCCAGTGGTGTTTCCTGGGCAACATCATACACACGGGCAGTCAAGATTTGGATGAGGTAGTCACAAAACATGGGCGTCAAGGTGTTAGCAAATGCCGGATGGAAACTAATTTTACGTTACAAGCGATCGCACTGGTTTTATTTAATTGCACTCTATCAAAATTTTAAGTGAATAAAATTTACAAATTCCTACTGTTTGAAGAGAAATAAGTTCAGTGATTGAGTTTCTTTAGTGAACTGAAATTCAGTGTGATCGCTGGTAGATTTATTTTAAAAGAGTTTCGCTAACTGTCCGAGTATTTAGACCAACAGATAAGTATAATGTTGCTTATGAATATAAATTCTCAATTTATGTTAAAGTATGCGTGAAAGATTAAATTCGGCTATGTAGTTTGTTTTTATATATATTTGTATTACAGACCTCTCCGGATCTAAATCTCTACACCCCCTGATTCTGGAGACATTCTATGTCAATTTACGTCGGTAATCTATCTTATGAGGTTAAAGAAGATGACCTCCGGCAAGTCTTTGCAGAATACGGAACGGTAAAAAATGTTCAATTGCCTATCGACCGAGAAACAGGTCGCATGAGAGGTTTCGGCTTTGTAGAAATGGAATCAGACGCACAAGAAACAACAGCGATTGAGGCCCTTGATACTGCTGATTGGATGGGTCGGAGCTTAAAAGTTAATAAAGCCAAGCCCAAGACAGACGGAGGTTCCTCTGGCGGTAGACGAGGTGATGGTGGTTCCTCCCGCCGCTATTAAGGTTTAAAACTAAGAATTTAACTCTAAAGTCTTGAGGGCAGACAAGGCGTCTGCCTTTTTTTGTGCTTTGGTTGACAGGTTTCTTTTGGACTAATGACTAATGACTTTCGCGTTGCAGTTTGATAATAACTATCCCTTATGAAGCCATGCGCTCGTTTTTGTAATAGGTGTAGCAACCATGAACCCAGAAGCTAAACATATTGTTAGCGAACTAAGGCATGAGTTCTACTCTAACTTTGCTGCTGCTATGAATTTGCCCGTGAGCATAACTGGTACATCTTATAGTAGTAATTCTCCGATCGCATCTTGGATGGATCATAGGCAGAGACTGAACTATCTAAATGTATACCCTTATACAGCACCTGATGAATTTGTCCCATTCCGTCCATTCATTCTTCGACTGGCTATTAATAAGAGTGCTGGTAGAGTCACGACGTTCAAAAAAGGACAAGTCTGCCGAGGTCTTAATTTGATGTGGGACTTTGAGTTAACTGTACTACCAAAAGAAATTTTAGACTTTCTTCCCTGGATAGTTAACTTAGTGGAGTCACATGACAAAGGCTCGCCCTTGTTGCTACAATCACCACCTCATTCATTTGAGTTAAAAGTACCAGAAATCGGGTTATTTAATAACGCATGGACTCAGAAAGCTTGGCTCCTTGCGAATTCCCCAATAGATTTATCCGAAATATAATCTGTGTGCATAAAAAATAGTAGAACGTAAATTTGAACGTCTACCATTTGTCTAGCATAATAAAAAATCATACTTTAATATTTACAGCGATCGCTACGTCCGCCGTTGACATTAGCATTCGCGCAGCGTCTCGTAGAGAAGCGGTAGCGAGTCCTCTCCCTTTGGGAGAAGGGGAGACGCCAAGGGCGATAGCGCAGCGTTAGCGAGTCAGACGCTCCTACGTCGCTAACGCTACGCTATCGAGCGTCACGAGCTTTAGCCTCTGCAAAAGTTTGCATTGCAAAATTTTTCGGTCTACTGATCTATATGCCTGATAATTAATAAGGCAATCTACAGAGAGCAAAGATGCAGACTCTCCAAAAACTCACACTCCCAAATATGGGCTGCGGCACTTGGGCCTGGGGCAACCAATTGCTTTGGGGATATGACGAAAGTATGGATGACCAGTTACAAGCGGTGTTTAACCTTTGTGTAAGCAACGGTGTGACTTTATTTGATACAGGTGATTCTTACGGAACTGGGAAATTGAATGGTCGCAGTGAGCTACTTTTGGGACGATTCAGCCAAGAATATGTAGGTTTAGGCAAAGAAAATATTTGTATTGCGACTAAGCTTGCTGCTTACCCGTGGAGATGGACACGTCAGGCAATGGTAAGGGCTTGTAAATCATCTGCCCAACGTCTGGGAAGAAAGGTAGATTTGGTACAGATGCACTGGTCTACAGCGAATTATGCTCCTTGGCAAGAGGAAGGGCTGTTAGATGGTCTTGCCGATGTGTATGAGCAAGGACTAGTTAAGGGAGTGGGACTATCCAATTATGGGCCGAAACGGCTTAAGCAAGTGCAGAAAAAGTTTGCTGAACGAGGCGTTTCTATTAGTACTTTGCAAGTTCAATATTCTTTGTTGTCTACATATCCTGTCACGCAACTAAAGCTCAAAGACCTTTGTGATGAGTTGGGAATAAAACTTATTGCCTACAGCCCTCTAGCTTTGGGGCTACTGACTGGGAAATACTCCCAGCAAGGCCCTTTGCCCAAAGGCATCCGAGGTTTGCTATTTAGGCAGATATTACCAGGAATGCGATCGCTTTTGGCATGTTTACAAGAGGTGGCACAGTCCAGAAACAAAACCATGTCACAGGTAGCAATTAATTGGTGCATCTGTAAAGGAACCATTCCTATCCCTGGAGCAAAGAGCGTGGAACAGGCGAGGGAGAATATTGGTGCATTGGGTTGGCAATTAGACGCCAGTGAGATTGCTGAGTTAGATAGGGCAGCAGCGAATGCAGACAAAAAAATGGTACAAAATATATTTCAAACTAAGTAAAATTTCAACGTTGCTGAATTTGAATATGAATCATTATTATCATTAGTTACTGTCTAGCAAAAGCCAAGTCACTTTCAATTAACTTAGCACCTGTGAGGTTAGCCCCACTCAAATTGCAGAAGTTAAAATTTGCGCCTCTGAGGTCAGCTAGCGATAGATTAGCTCCTGTTAAATCTGCATTAGTAAAGTTAACTTCACTTAAGTTAGCGCTACTTAAGTTAGCCCCCCTCATATCTGCTAATTGCAGGTCTGTCCCCTTTAAATTTGCCCTCATTAGGTATGCCTTACTCAAGTTGGCTGCACTTAAATTAGCTTCACTTAGGTCTGCTGCTGTTAAATCAGCTTTACTTAGATTAGCTTGACTAAGGTCTGCCCAACTCAACTTTGCATAACTTAGATTAATTTCACTCAGTTTCGAGGTCGCAAGTACTGCACACCTCAAATTAGCATTAATAAAATTTCTTTCTCCCATTGCATAACGGCGTAAAATTTCATCAGATGCTACTCTGTTTAAAACAGCTTTTGATGCGCCTTGATAACACCATGCAGCTTCTAATAGTTTGGTAGCAGTGTTAACAGCTACCTCATCACATTTAGCTATTATCACGCCATTGCAGCCATCCCACTGACCGTTAACCATAAAGGCAATCTCACTAGCAGCAGCAATTGAGTCAAATAGTAAAATAGATTCTTTGTGCCCTTTTAACCAGCTATTCCAACCAATCGAGATAATATTTTTCATTTCTATAGTTTTTGGCGCGTTAAGTGACGATTACGGCTCTAACTTCAAGATATTCATAAACTCTGCTTACTCTATCTCGGCCTTAAATTATTTATTCAGAGTTAGTTCTAGCAGACACAAGTACAAAAAACTGGGCTTCGTTTTTTAAGATTTCTCTATTATGCGCTAGCTAGTGACAGAGCGCTGCACAAAGACCTACAACACTGATGCAGGCCATCTACAGCGCCCAGTCACTAAGGAGTTACAACCGGATTAGGTATAAACTCTGCAAGAACTAAGTTTAAGCAGCTGAGTCTGAGCGTTCTATTTGCTGGCGAATGGTTTCAATAGAAGCATTAATGCCAGCCAGTCTGGACTCTAAATCATCTCGCATCCAAATCAAGAATTTTAATTTCCGCTCTAAGCCAGCTTTGCGCGAAATGGGTTCGCTTCCATAACAGGCATTACCCCAAAAAGGAAACATAGTTTACCTGTGTATTTAGCTTTTGTAACAGCGCGATATATTGCACTACTACACTACATTATGACTAATCACAATCAGGCTGGTGTGTGTAACAACCGACCTAAATTTGACGTGCTTAACGAACTTTGCTAAAAGTTATCTATATTTTGATGGCAGTATTAACCTGTGGAGTTCAGAGACTTTGAAACTCTTGCACACCTTTCGGGATGGTTCCAGTTCCGTTTTAGTGCTTGCTCTGAGCCTGGATGGTAAAACGCTCGCTAGTAGCAATGAGGATGGCACTATCCATATTTGGCAAATTAACAACTGCATTAGTTATAATTCACATTAGGCGTAAATGGTATTTAAGGCAGAATAGTATGATGGGATAATTCCTGATTTGCCTTTACAAGCTTAATAAATTTTTGCAAAGTTTTTTGATACTTTTCTTCAGCTACCAAGAATAAATCATTATGATTTGCCTCCTCAAGCCATAAAGAAAGTTTTGGAGATATTGCAGCATTGAACAATTTTTCTCCATGAGCAAAAGGAATGATATCGTCTGCTTTTCCATGAATAACCAATATCGGACATTTTACTTTTTTTATCTTCTCCAAATTGGAAAATTTATCAAAAGGTAAAATCCGAAAAGGTACTATTACTTGGAAAGCGGAAATAAACGAACTTTCAATAATTAAGCCAGCTACTGGTTTATGCATTGCTAAGTTTACCGCAGAACCACCGCCAACCGAACGCCCCAAAACTATAATTCTTTCAGGTGATATTTTTAGATTTTGCGTCAAATAATTGTAAGCGCTATTGATATCTTCATAAGCATAGCTTTCTGTCGGCTTTCCTTGACTGGTACCATAACCACGATAATCATAAGCAAAGACACTAAAACCCCAGTCATGTAATTTTTCTAGGATCTGTTTGATATCTCCTAAATCTTCAGAATTACCATGAGAATAAAGAATGGTATAATTAGCTTTATTGTTCAATAAATATGTAGCTGAAATATTCGTATCTCCCCCACTTTTTAACTTAATAATTTTTGGATTATCCTCATAGCTAGAAGGTTGAGACAGAAAAATCATGCTATCTGCCCGAAAATATACATATCCACTAAAAAAGATATAAATAAATATTAAAGATTTAAGCAATCGTTGCCAAGTCAAATCTCCAATTAGCACTTTTATAAGTTGCTGTTTTTCCATTAAATTTTATTTCTAGGGTAAAAATATTTTGTTCTACAGCAAATAAAATTTTTTATTTGCTGTAGTTGTGATGCACTGAATATCATACTTAATACTATTTTGATTTTCGTGCCGATTTGGGCGGTGTTCGGTGTGCGCCAAAATACTTCTCACTGCGATAGCGCAGCCATACCCGCAACGCTTGCGGAATCTGCTCTTTTTGTTCTTTGCTCAGTGTATTGTAAAGCAAGATTGCGCGATCGCGCTCACCCCGACAGGCAGCATTGTTGTGAGCATCCCAATAGCTACGGGCTACCCGAATCCGCCGACAGACTTCCTTAATTAGCGCTTCTCCTGTGAGTGGAGCGTCCTGGTTTGCCATATTCAGATGCGATAAATTTCTAATGCGATCGTAGCGAGTCAGACTTATTCTCGCAATTACAACCCAAGCAAGTCAAACCTGCAACTCGATTTCACTTTGGAGCATCCACCAGTTTTAATTGACTCACTCCAACCCAAGCAAGTCAAACCTGCAACTCGATTTCACTAGACTTTAGACACAGACTGCAAAAGTAACTTAGCAATTAAATCCTGTGAAAACATAAATTTATTCACTCCTAAGTATGGTGATTATTCATATTTTTTCATCTTTAAAAGAGATTGATGCTCGGTAGAATCATTTATGCGTATTCATCATCTTAATTGCGGTTGTATGTGCCCGATTGGTGGGGCACTCTTCGACGGTTTTAGTCGTGGGCTAACAGCCTGTCTCGTCTGTCACTGTCTGCTCATCGAGACAAATCAGGGACTTGTTCTCATAGATACAGGCTTTGGTCAGCGCGATATCAAAGCGCCATTATCAAGACTCAGCCCCTTCTTCATGAATTTGAATCGCATCAAGTTTGAAGAAAAATACACGGCAGTTGCAGCTATTGAGCAACTTGGCTTGAATCCGCGCGATGTCCGCCACATAGTGCTTACTCACCTCGATTTTGACCATGCAGGCGGGTTGGAAGATTTTCCCGAAGCAACCGTGCATGTAATGCTCAGTGAGATTGAAGCAGCGCGGGAACGGCAAGGGTTTGTCTCATCTCGACGTTACCGCCCTGGCCAGTGGGACGAAGTAAAAAATTGGAAGTATTATTCGCCTGGTGGTGAACCTTGGTTCGGCTTTGAGGCAGTACGTAACCTCGAAGGACTACCGCCCGAAATTCTCCTGATACCGCTCGTCGGTCACACACTAGGTCATGCAGGTATCGCCATTGACACATCCGAAGGATGGCTCTTACATGCAGGCGATGCTTACTTTTACCGGCACGAAATCGGCTCTCCTAAACGAGTTTGCACACCTGGTCTACGTGCCTACCAGTCGTTCATGGAGGTAGACCGCAAGGCTCGACTTTCTAATCAAGATAAGTTACGGGCGTTATCGCTCGACCACAGTAGTGAAGTGCGCCTCTTTTGTAGCCACGATGCGATCGAGTTCAAAACCTTCGCTGACCAAGATAATTCGCAATTGCAGAAAGACAATTTGCGCTCAACAGCTTCCAATTAGCTCAAAAACTCAATGCATCTCAACGGAATTATGCGGTTTTTAAGGTTCTGCTGAGATGCGTTGATGAGTTTTAATTCAAAGTAAAATCTCTTACTTAAGCTTGTCAAGCTTTTAATACCTGCTCAAGTGGATTTCAATAAGCATTAAGAGCAAGAAACAGCAGAGTTTGTGCTACAGGCGATGCCTGCGGCGGGCTACGCCTACGCAAAATTTCAGAAACCACTTTTACTCTACAACGTGAATCGAAATGAAAAAATGTTGAGCAGATTTTCTTTATTCACTTAATGTTGCATTTTTTTAAACATCTGTTACATTACTTTACAGACAGTTACAACTGCTACAACACTTGAACTTTGGAGTTTTACTGATGACAGGTTTTAAGAATCCTGCGCCTATTGTTTCAGAAGATCCTAATGCTGTGCGTTTTGGCTTCACTCCTCAGAGTGAAAACTGGAACGGTCGTCTTGCGATGATTGGTTTTTTATCTGCGATTTTGATTGAAGCTTTTTCTGGTCAAGGCTTACTGCATTTCTGGGGCATCCTCTAAATTGATGCTAGGGGAGTAGCACACCCGTGCTACCCTTAACTGCTCAGTCCACGCAAATAATTCGTTTCTAAGGGACTTCCAGCAAATAAATTATCCAATTTACTCAGATAATATTTTTCTTTCTCTCCCTGCCCCCCTGCGTACACCGCGATAGGATTTGTTTTAGTTGGAAGTCCCTAACCTATGGTGGTTGTTGGAATTGGTGCAAAATATTAGATTTTTCCGGTTTAGCCAAAATATAAGTGAATAATTACTTTACATTGAATATGTATAGCTAAAACTCATGGAAATACCCCAACGCGTATCAGTCCGCTACAAAGACGCGTCCTTCAACAGTAATGAAATCCGTTTGAAAACTTTTCGGCTTGGTTTACAAATATGGGAAGAACAAACTAAACCTAGAAAAACAGAGCTTTATCAGTTTATATCGTCGTGCTTGAAACAAGTTGACCGCCAAGATCGTTTTATGTTTTCTCTGCTGTTCATAGAATTAACAGACCTCATACGCAATTCTTCGCTGGAAAGGGGGACAAAAGAGGTTTTGATTAAAACAGCTTTTAGGGAGTTTGCTTGTGCAATAACAGACTTTGAAGACGTTGGCAAATAAGGTTGGTTATGAGAGTGCTGGTATTGCGTAAGTGTAGCCTAACCCAGGCATCACCCTGAAGTCAGTTAACCTATAGGATATTTATAAGTAAGCAGCTTTCCCATCAGATTAGTTTTTTCGCTGAATGCGCGGATGGGTAGGTGTTCGGGAAGGAGTGATGCAAAAAATGGCTGAATTGTCCTATATGCAAGAACTTGAGAGCGTAAGCATTTCTAAACCATCCGCGCACCTTATGGGGACTAGTTTTCAGCCATTTGCCTCTAGCCAAATTACAACTCCTCGTGTTATGATTTTTGCATTCGCGCAACCGAACCTTGAAAATCAAATAGAGCAAGATTTTCAGAAGCCAGCATTGCAATTACCTAAAATCCCTATTAGGGATTGAAACCAGAGGCGGCACGGCTGGCAACTACTGCAAAGAGATTGCAATTACCTAAAATCCCTATTAGGGATTGAAACATGCTGCTACCTCATCTGCATCTAAATCTGCTTCATTGCAATTACCTAAAATCCCTATTAGGGATTGAAACTATCATGTTCTGATGATTAGCCTGGTGAAAGTATGCTTGCAATTACCTAAAATCCCTATTAGGGATTGAAACGCATGGCTAAAAGAGATTATTGGAAATCGGAAAGATTGCAATTACCTAAAATCCCTATTAGGGATTGAAACTTAAATCATGGCTTGCAGCGTCCATCAAATCTTTATTGCAATTACCTAAAATCCCTATTAGGGATTGAAACAAAAGCTTACGAGATAAGCACTGGCGCGTGCTGCACCTTTGCAATTACCTAAAATCCCTATTAGGGATTGAAACGAGGACGTATCCCAACTTCCTTGTTATTCTTAGATATTGCAATTACCTAAAATCCCTATTAGGGATTGAAACATGTAGATTTCCTTAAGGGTGAAATAATAATCATTGCAATTACCTAAAATCCCTATTAGGGATTGAAACATCTAGACGATAACGGGGCATTGGCTAATCTTAAAATTGCAATTACCTAAAATCCCTATTAGGGATTAAAAGGCGATCGCATCCTATCAACAAAAAAAAGTCCCCACACTTAAGGCAGGGACTACAGGCTGATTCTAAGTACTTATTAATACAAGATCAACTAAGATACTTTCGGTTGTTGCCATAGGATGAGTTTCAATTCAGAGCAGTAGCAACCCCCACCACTAATTTCTCCTTCGTAGTCAGCTAGCCAATCATAAATTAGTGTAGCTTTTGCTAATGCCACTTTTTCTGATCGATAAAGCCGAGGAGTAGGGCAGTAGGCTTGGCCATTGATGTGTATAGCTGCAATTTGCCAATAATCGCTCTCTGGTACAATTTCTAAAAACCCGTTACTGTAAGGCTGGATTATTCCTATGTTCATCTACAACCATCAAACTTTAAAATGAAGACCATAACAAAGTCGATACCAGCCAATTCTTCAGAGTCAAAGCTGGAATCACCAGGGAATGCAGTAGCAACCCCTGCTAATGATTGTGGGTTCGTAGTCAATGAAAATCTGAATGATTAGTCACTTTTTGGCTTGATTGCCTTATTGTCAGCAAGAATGGCAAGAGAAATAGGGACAAACGGGGCTAAATTACCGAAAAATTGGGTCTAAAGCTTCACTCTAAAGAATTTAGAGTAATCCAAATTGCTATTGCAGCGATCGCAATCTCCAACTCCTGCTTTTACACTGATGCGATCGCAAAAATGGGGAAACCACAGTCCGGCGTATAGCTGACGACACCAAACGAAGGATTTTGAAACCTAAACTTTTAAACTTTCAGTTACCCTTAATGCACTCAAGTATGGTTACACTACCGACATAGTAATCACTGTTGGTGGAATACCGAGCGATGTATAAAAATGCTAAAAGATTGACTGCTATTTTTCTGTTGGTTTTTCTGTTGATTGTTACTATCAACTTTGCAGTAATTGCTCAAGATAGTTCAGATGCCCCTCCTGTAAATTTTGCGCCTCAGTTATGTTCAGTGCCTCCTGAACTGAAAACTCAACAAGTTATTGCCGACAATCGTAGTAACGAAGTTAAAATGGGCGATCGCATTAGAATAAAAGTTGAAGGATTATCAGCAGCGACCAGAAAAGCAACGGCTAATGCCACCAATTTATTTGATCCTAGACAATTAGTGTTGTACCTGGATGGCTATGAACTAGAGGATGTCCACGGAGAGCCGGTCATCGTTAAGGTTGTGGGTAAAGATCAAAAGACAGTTCTTCAAGATGATTGGTTAGCCTTTCGACTTGAACGCACCGATTCGTCTCAAGCTGCATGGAATGGGCTTCTTGGTAGACCAAGCAGATACAGTATTAACACGATAGCGGGAGTAGGCTGTCCCAAAAAGCTGGCAATTCCAGTGAGCGATGGTTTCCCACCTCCTCAATTAACAATAGTTCTGTTTTCGTGGCGATTTTGGCTGTGTCTGTTTCTACTTGTCGCTGTTGTATTAATGTTCATTAGGTATTGCCGAAACACTCTTCGTAGCTCTGGAATAGAAGGGGTTTACTGTCAAAAAGAGGTGATTGGTGGACAGGAACTGTTGATCACTGAAAAGGCTGCTCTTAAAAATGAATATCGTCAAAGCCGAATTGGTCAAATTTTTCTTGGCAGAAAAAAATTGAACAGAAACCCGTTCAGTCTATCGATTTCTCAACTTGCTTTTTGGACATTTCTAATTTTTGGTGCTTACCTGATTATCTACGGCATAACAGGAGATTATACCAATATTTTGACACAACAATCACTAATATTATTGGGAATCAATTCTGTAACTGCATTTGGTACTTCGTTAATTGATGGGCAGGGGAATGAGAAGAAGAGAAAAGGTAGTCAACGCGTTTCTGAAGGTTTTTTCTACGATATATTATCGGATATTAATGGAGTCAACTTCCATCGATTCCAAACATTTATTTGGACAGTTGTGGTTGGACTATTCTTTGTTTGGGAAGTCCTTAAAAATCTAGCAATGCCGGAATTTGATGACACACTTCTTACACTACAAGGAATCAGTGCCGCAACATATCTTGGGCTTAGAGGGCAAGAGCAGCATGGTATGATAAGAGAGCCAGAATCTATATCCATAGAAGATAATTTATCTGAACAACCGCTTTCACCAGAACAAGCCAATCCACCACAGAGCGATTCATCGATTCCTGCTCCCTAAATTCTAGACGTTGAATCTTTGGCTGCGTACCCGCTCAATCGAGGCGATCGCACTCGCACTATCTTGTTATCCCTTTCTTTATGAAGCTGCGCCAAATCTCTTAATTTCTTATTTCTTGGCGGTAGCCTGCGGCAAGCTGTTTTGCGTCTACGTTCTTTATTTCTTGCACTATCGGCGCATCTTCATACAGAATTGGTATTTAACAAAGGCAATAATTTCATACATCAGGATCAACTAGATTTGCAATCATACTTTGTATGTTAGTTCTGCACGTACTCTCAGATTTTATCGACTGCGATTTTGCGATAAGTGGCTCATCTCCTAGTTATTGGTACGAGGGGCGTTGTCTCCAAAGTGGCGTAGGGGTAGCCCATCGTAGACATCGCCTGAAATTACCCCGCACCTCAATATCTGAAGCGATCGCTCACGGACTCATGCAACAACTTGCCAAAAATGACTGTTATTTTCGTGAAGGCAAGATGTATGGAATACTATTAGTTGAACTGCCTCATGGCGAACAAAGGGTACTCAAAGCCTTCTCGGGTCTTTTGAATGGTTGCAGTGTAGTTGAAGGATGGGTTCCACCAATTCCAGGACGAGACGAAGTTGCTTTGGAAGAAACCCGCACTTTGGCACAGTTGGACGCGATTAAGCACGAACTCTTTACCTTAAAGCAACTAACCGAACGCCAGCAGTATGAAACTCTGTCTGATGAATTTGAGCAACAATTGCAAGCAATGAGCGATCGCCATCGCTATAGCAAACATCAACGACAACAGAAACGTCAGCAAATCTGCAATACGCTTACAGAAGAAGCACTCACGATTGCCCTTGAACAACTCGACGAAGAGAGTCGTCAGCAAGGAATTGAGCGACGACAACTTAAACGCCAACAAAATGAATTATTACAGCCTCTTCAACAGTTAATTGCAGCAACCGATACGCGAATTAGCGAACTGAAACAACAGCGTAAAGCACTGTCGCGTCAACTCCAAGCTCAGATGCAGGCTAGCTACAGCCTGACTAACTTTTCTGGGCGATCGGTATCATTACAGCAATTGATGCCAGGAGGTTCGCCCACTGGCACAGGAGACTGTTGTGCCCCGAAGCTGCTCCATTATGCGGCAACACATAATCTCAAACCCCTGGCAATGGCAGAATTTTGGTGGGGTGCATCTTCAGTAAATCAAGATAAAATCCAGGGAAAATTTTATGGAGCATGTGCCGAGCGATGCCAGCCATTAATGGGATTTTTGCTCTCAGGCTTGAAACCTAAACCCCCAGCCCTCTCCCCTAGCAGGGGAGTAAGAAGCCCCTCCCCTCATAGGGGAGGGGTTGGGGGAGAGGTCACTTTACCCATTATTTATGAAGACGAATGGCTGATTGTTGTAAATAAACCTACTGGATTACTTTCGGTACCTGGGCGTTATCGCGATCGCCAAGATAGTGTCTTGAGTCGCTTACGTCATCTATTACCGGATGGGATGGCACTTGCATCTGTGCATCGCCTAGATCAGGAAACATCGGGGATTTTGTTGTTAGCACGCGATCGTCAAACCCATCGGCAAATTAACCAACAGTTTCAGCAACGCCAGGTTCACAAGGTTTATGAAGCGATACTTTCCGGTGTTGTGACAGTTGACCAAGGTAAAATTGACCTGCCACTCTGGGGAGATCCTGAAAATCGTCCTTATCAAAAAGTCGATTGGCAGGACGGTAAACCCAGCTTGACACACTTCCAGGTAATTGCGAGAGAACAAGATTACACCCGTGTAGAATTTACGCCGCTCACAGGGCGCACTCATCAATTAAGGGTTCATGCGGCTGATGCGCGAGGACTTGGGGTAACTATTTTAGGCGATCGCCTTTATGGATGCTGTGCAGTTACCAGTCGCTTACATCTGCACGCCAGGGAACTTCGTTTCCAGCATCCGCAGTTAGAAAAAACCCTTCATTTACAAGCAATTACACCCTTTTGACGCTCAACGAAGAAGACTTGGGGACAAAGAGAAAGACTTGTTGCAAAGACTCATATTATTTCACGAAATAATTGATACAAATCCCTTTTTTTGCCTCCCCTGCTTCCCCTGCTTCCCCTGCCCTCTGCCCTCTGCTTTCTCTCTAAACATCCCTTAGCGTTAATGCCTATAAAGGTGGAGCTGGAAGTGGCTTTGCTGCAACTGCCAAAGGTGAGCGTCCGCCCCGTCCCACTTCAAACTGATTCATCATATCGTGGTCTTCGTGAACTGAATTGTGGCAGTGTGACATATATTTACCTGTATTGGGGCCAAACTTACCAATTACTCGTATAGTTTCGTTTTCCCCAACATAAAAGACATCTTTCAACCCACGCTCGTAAGGAAAAGGTGGTCTCCCATTACGGTCAAGCATTAGGCAATCAATTAGGTGAAGGTGGATAGGATGAAACGCACGACCTGATGGGTTAGACAATTTCCAGATTTCAACATCGCCTAATCTAGGATTAGCATCAATTCGGGTGTTATTCCAGGCTTTGCCATTGATCACCCACAGATTATTAGAGCGCTCATACTTAAATTCTCTGGTTCGCACTGCTGAAGATTCTGGGATAGGCTGGATTGTACGTAACCTAGAGGGAATAGAGCTATTATCTGGTTCACGCCGCACAACATCAAAGCGCATAATTTGATTCGTACCGTCGTAATTCGTGTTGTTAGGAAGTCCGAGATTTCGCAGCACTACCTGAGAGCCGACTGGGTATTTAGAAAAGTCAATAATAAATTCGTAACGTTCTGCTGCCGCCAACCGGAAATTTTTGACTTTAACTGGTGCGCTCATTAATCCGGCATCAGTGCCAATCATAATAAAATCATCGCCGTTGCTCAGGGCAAGATTATAAGAGCGCGAAATCGAACCATTCAAGATCCGGAAACGGTACTTACAGGTATCTACCTCCATGCGCGGCCAAGGCGCACCATTGACTAAAATAACATCACCATATTGACTAATTTCACCTTGGGTATTGAAGACTAACCTGCCCTGATTAGTAAACTGCTTATCTTGGATAAATAGTGGTACGTCGTATTTACCTTTGGGTAAGGGTAGTCCAAGCTCAAAGTCATCTTGAACAATGTACATGCCTGCCAAACCCATATAAATATTACGCGCAGTATTATGAATGGCGTGGTCGTGATACCATAACGTAGCCGCGCGTTTGTTGGGATAGACGTAATCTTTGTAGAAACCCGGTCGTGTCAAATCTTCAGCATAGCCATCGTACTGCGGTAACGATCCCATGCCATGTAAGTGAACTGATGTTGGTGTATCGACACTATTATTGATAAAGCGAATTATTGATTGTCGCCCTTGACGTTGCTTAATTGTGGGACCAGGAGCAATACCGTTATACGCCCATATCTGCGTTGTTAGCCCAGGTAAAATATTAACCTGAGCTTTTTTCATCGTGATCTGGTAGTAATCTGTGGTCGCATTGCTCCGCACTGGTTTAAGTACTGGCGGTATGGGAAGTTTGATCCTGAAACGAGTAGGCTGAGGACTACCAGCAGTAGCTGCTTGTCCACGAGATACCAAGCCTATAGGAATCAGCAAAGAACCACCTGTAAGCGCTCCTAGCTTCAGAGCTTCTCGTCTAGTTATTTTTATCATTTTAATTTCTTTATTGGTGTATTGCGAAATTGGCCTGAATGTTTCTAGCAATCAGTAGATTTGAAAAAGTTTGAAATACTAAGATTTATGTACTGTACAAACACATCATTTTGTGTATTAAGGTAAATAGGTCGTCTCAGCTTTTTACAAATCATTTTTTATCATTTGCATAGCATTCTTTATGTGAATATACATTTTTGTTTGTTTGTTAAATTTACAAATATATCCACAGAAAGTCAACCAGTTAGTAATTCAATTTAATCCTACAAGCTTACAAATGAATTGATTTCTGCTTTACAGGTTATATTCGTACTTCTTTTTAAATTTAGAAAAGCCAACACCTTTTTTACTAAGTTTTTAAGTCAATGGAAAAGTTTTTGTCCGCTATGTCTAAAATATTAAGTAAGTTATGGAGAGCAAACTTATCTACAATACTAACCCATTCAATGTCTTTCTTTAGTACAGTTTCTTGCTAATTATAAACATTATATTTGATGTTTCTCTTCACTTATATATAACTATTACGTTATCTATTGCTGAATGGGATGGCGCTTGCATATGTGCATCGCCTAGATCAAAAAACATCTGGGATTTTGTTGTTGGCACGCGATCGCCAAACCCATCGCCAAATTAACCAGTAGTTTCAGCAACGCCAGGTTCACAAGGTTTATGAAGCGATACTTTCCGGTGTTGTGACAGTTGACCAAGGTAAAATTACTTCGCTTCGAGCATCCGTAGTTAGAAAAAACCCTGCATTTACAATCAATTATGCGCTTTTGACGCTCAACTCTCGCCTAGGAAGGAGGAAACCCACTGCTTTACTTTAATCTCCTCCCCTAAGAGTTAGCCTATTGCTTTTTAAATTTGTATGTGATAATTTCTGCTTGTAGTTAATTAAACGGTTATTCGACCAATTTACCGTATTTAAAAACTGATATCACAGCTAAGAGACTTCCCAAAAAAATGTTCAAGGAAATCTCTAATGAGCGGTAAATATAAGAGTGTAGGAGTTTACCTCTAAACTCTCATTCTTATCTTTTTTTATTAAAAAACGAACCTCTCCAGGCACAAAGAAGCCAGTGCGCCCTTGTAATTCCTTGACTTGTACTCCTACGGGGAAGCAAGCTACGCTCTTAGCGTTAAGGTAGGGTAGCAACTGGCATGACACAGAGAGAAAGATTCTAAACTTGGTTTACTAAACATTGTTGACTTGACAACCACTAGTGATGATGATTTTGCCAAAATCCAAAAGACTGCTGACTGGATGCTCAAGCAAAGGATTCTACCAAAAAGGTATAGATGTTGCTGCTACTATTTGTCCCACAATTCACAATTTTATATGAGTAAAGTATTCATTCTTAATGCCAACCAACAACCGTTATATCCAGTACGCATCAGCCGTGCTAGGCTGCTATTGTCACAAGGTAAAGCTACCGTATTTCAGCGATATCCTTTTACTATAATTCTGAAGGAATCCCTTTCTCATTTTAAACTTGAGCAACTTGGCTTCAAAATTCATCCTGGTATTAAAACTACTACTACGCCACGACGGAAATAGAACAACCATTTAAAATCCCTACAAAGCTGATTTCATAATGCTTTTGACTTTTGAATGCGTGACTTCCGCCTTGCGGTACTAGTACTATTGTCAGCAAAGATAAAAAAATTGGTATTAATCTTAGTCGCCTCCCAAACGGAGGAATATAGATGACAAACCACACCATCTTAGAACCATTGCCAGAAGACCAATGGTTTATTGAGAGCCAGGAACTACGATCCTTTGTAGCAACAGTGCGTGAAATTAGCGCTATTACTGTTGACGATCGCACACAAACTCTCGCTAAACTAGAACCCTATTTTCAAGAACTGCTTGCCCAACAGGAATGGCTACCCCAAAAATTTGCCCAAGCCAATCCTGAAAGCAGAATGGGCGGTGGTATTGGTCAGTGGCTACTTTATCGCGCTAAAGACCGTTCCCTGTCAATCTTTAGTTTGGTAATTCCCCCAGGTTCAACGACTCCTGTCCACGACCATTTAGCCTGGGGATTGATTGGTTTATACAAAGGCAATCAAGAAGAAACAGTCTATCGCCGTGTAGATAACGGCGATGCTGAAGGACACGCACAATTACAAATAACTGAAGTGCGATTGCTTCAACCAGGGGATATCTACCGTCTGTTACCCCCCGATGGTGATATCCACGCCGTCAAAACTACATCCCAGAGCGCATCTGTATCTATCCATATTCTGGGTAATGATACTGGTTGCATCTTGCGTCACCAGTTTATCCCAAAATCTCACAGCGTCAAATCCTTTCGCTCTGGATATTCTAACGCTCCCTGCAAAGAAGAAGAAAAAGAACATGCCCTACGCTAGACCAAAACCCCCTGTATTCGAGCGAGTTGAAGACGAACGCCTGCACCGCAAACAACGCCTAGCTGCTGCCTTTCGCCTATTTGGTAAATTTGGTTTCAGCGAGGGAATCGCAGGCCATATTACGGCTCGTGATCCAGAATTTACAGACCATTTTTGGGTGAATCCATTAGGAACATACTTCGGTCATATCCGAGTTTCTGACCTGCTCTTAGTTAATAGAGAAGGTGAGGTGGTTAAAGGCGATGCTGAAGTGAATCGAGCTGCTTTCGCCATCCATTCTCAGATTCATGAAGCTCGACCTGATGTAATCGCGGCGGCTCATGCCCATTCACTTTATGGTAAAGCTTGGTCTAGTTTAGGTCGGCTTCTTGACCCCTTGACTCAAGATTCCTGTGCTTTTTATGAAGACCATGCGCTGTTTGATGACTTCACGGGTGTGGTTTTAGAAACTTCTGAAGGTCAGCGATTGGCGCAAGCCTTGGGGTCAAACAAAGCTATAATCCTGCGTAACCACAGCATTTTAACTGTGGGACATACGGTAGATGAAGCTGCCTATTGGTACATTAACTTAGAGCGATCGTGCCAAGCCCAACTACTGGCAGAAGCTGCGGGTAGACCTACTACTATCAAACACGAAACAGCCCGTTTAACACAAACTCAAGTGGGGTCACATACAAGTGGGTGGTTTGGCTTCCAGCCCCTTTACGACAGAATTGTGCGCGAAGAACCTGATTTGCTAAATTAGTTTTGTGTTTTTATGACACTGGCATAATAAGCAAGGTCAATAAGAGGAAAAGGGGCAGGGAGTAGGGAGCAGGCGGGAATCCCCATACAATAGGACTTTTAAAACATCCTCTAAAAGGGAGCTAATTGGAGCAAACCTTTTTAATTAAGCAGACAACAAGGGGATTTTGCCCCTTGTTATACCATTTAACGAAATTATTGATACAAATCACTATTCTTGCTTCCCCTGCTTGCCATCTGTATCAATCTTATACCGTTTATTTGTGAAGTTGCATATATTTACCCCCCGGCTACGCCGTTCCCCCTTGTGAATGGGGGACTGATTATGTGCATCTTCATAGAGAATTGGTATTAAAGTGAAACGGTATTAAAGGTAGGCAAATTTCCGTCACATTTTACTAGCTTCCAGTCCCTAGTTTAATTTATCTGCAATAAATTTTCGCCACGTTGATAAATTTCCCGTGCATAATCAGTCCAAGCACCTTGTCCCCAATAACGAAAACAACTGGTTTGTAACAAAAGGTTATGTAAAAGAACGTTACGGTAATGAGGTTGTCTGGTAACAGGTTCTGCTGAGTTAATTTGTTGTAATGGATCAAATTTTTGATGGAATAAACTGCTTAGTTGATACATGGGAGATAACACATTCTCATATCCTTTCACCCAACTGATATGATTTGTCCACGAGGCTCCATCCAAATGAAAATTAGAGTTGATTTGCTTCAATTCTTGAATGGCATTCTCTACAGCTTCAGGTTTACAATTGTCTGGTAAAATTCGCTCCCAAATCTGATGTTGTCCCACTGGCTGACAAGTTGGATAGTCTTCAGGTTTGCATCCAGCAGCTTCGATTAATTCTAAATATTCTGTACCACACATTCCGACTACACCTGATTTCCCGCCGCCGTTATTGACCATATCCCACCAAGCTTGTTTAAAGGCGCTAGGAAATTCATTCATCATCACGCCACCATTTTCACCATCTCCAATTTGGCTAACTATTGGTGGTACAAAAACACTCCCAATCTGTTGTTTTGATAATGTTTTTGCTTCATAATAAGGCTGCATTTGTGCAACTAATTTAGTATCCGAACCTTGGGTTTTAATTAAGGCTGTAATGCTAATTGTTTCGCCTTGAGAATTGCGGGCAACCAAACGATGTGGTAAATGTTTATGGGTAAGAGATTGACCGCTAATTGTTTCTACAGAATGTTCTTGAACAAGTAACCAGCGATATCCACATTCTTTCAGCGCTTTCACAAATTCAAAGAGAGCATCAGGATGATTTGGTAGGTGCATTTCTGGGGGTGAAAATCCTTTAACTCGCGCTAATGCTTCCCAGCCAAAAATTGCCGCAAAGTGATGTTGCCATGCAATGATATGCAATTTGATATCTGCTATGGGTGTGGAAGGAATAACTGCATGGCCCCACATTGTACCCAGCCATTCTACATAAGGTTGGTAGGTTGGGTCGCAAGTAATACGTTTAAGATTATCGAGAAGATCACTGCGTCCCATTTGCCGTAGTCCCCACAGAAGATTACCTGAGTAATCCAACATCACACGGGGATTGCACCCTTGACTAACAAGTTCGGGGATCAAGTCTCCCATACGGCTGTAACAATGGGCAAAAGGATCTGCATTGTGGTTATCCCCTTCATGAGGATGTTCAAACATATATTGCAGATTGCTGATGAGTGTACCATCATTTCCAGCAGGTATAGTTGGCTGGTGCATGTGTAAGGCGATCGCAAACACAGCATTTACATCTTCTAAGCGGATATTCGTTGTTGGTAAAAATACTGGCTGATTATGGCTAACTACAGAGAGAACCTCTGTTTCCCAACCAGATATATTCGGCAAGCCATCAATAATTTCGGGCAAAGGAGTAAGAGTCGTGGGGAAGGAAAGCATTTCTAGTTGCTCCGAAATAAGTTATATCTATAAAACTTGCGAAAGTACCTAATAGCGCTTGACTCAGCATAAATATAGTAAATACCCTGAGCTATAACATTTTTAGGTCATTTTCAGTAACTGCGAACTCAGGCAAGTCTATTAATCATCAGTGCAGTCTACCCAGATATTCGCATCTTTGTGTTCTACTTTTTGATAAAGTTTGTTTACGCTCTGCGGATGCACCAAGTAAAGCTAGGCTTCATTTCTGGTTAGGTAGATAGATTGCACTTATGGCACAGAATGATGGATAATTAGAAGTCATTTCATAAAATCTTGGATATTTATTCCTTATTGAATCATTTGGAGTAGTTTCAATTAGGCGTTCTACTACGAAGGAATTATCATTTAAAGAATTGAATATTGTTTCAAAAGTATGATGATAACTTACTAATTCCATTTCATCAAACATATTCCATCTATATTCATCGTTGTGAAAATATGGATGCATGGTCACGTCATAACCACTACCATTCCAAACTTGATGGGTTATTTCATTAAATGGATGATGAAACGAGAATACAAATTTACCCAAGCTACGGATTACTCTTGCAACCTCAGCAAATAATGGACTTAATTCTTTAATATAGTGAATCATTAAACAGCTATAAATTAGCTCAAAATTTTTATCATTAAATGGTATTTTTTCAGCCGTACCAACATAAAATTCTATTTCGGGGTATTCTCTACGAGCTATCTCAATCATTTTATTCGACTGATCTAGACCAATAACATTTGCTCCCAAAGACTTCACTTTTGCAGTAAAATCCCCAGAGCCACAGCCCAAGTCTAACACATCACATTGATTGACATTTTTCTCAATCAGCTTTGTCATTGCGGGAATATCTAGGTATTCATTCCAAAGACTACTTTCTTTGTTGCTTCGCTTTAGATGATATTGTTCGCCATATTTGTCGTACATCAACTTGTTATGTTCTTGAGTAATCATGATTTTCTTAACTTCAAGATTATTTTTAGTAGTCTCTGATTTGTTGAAGCAAGTGGCGTTTGAGGAACGTAGACCCAACACCAAGAATCCTTGGTGTTGGGTAGCGCATTGCCTCAACCCAATCTAACAACTACAAACATTTTTATTTTTTCAGAGTAATAAAAGCTCGATAATGAAGCGATCGCAACTCTGGTAGAAATTTTGCTGCGCGCTAGGCGCTCGCCTCAAAAAATTTAGAATTTACGCGCAGACACATAACAAGCCATCAAAAATTTAGTTTCGGCATCAGCTTTTTCAGCTTTTGACTCTGCTGTTGTTTCGTTGGTGCTGGCGGAGTTGCTATTCGTAAAATTAGCTCTAGCAACCAAGGAGCAAGGCGTTGACACCATACAGCTAAATGACTTTGCCATCCGACTAAAATTTCTGGTGAATCGTTTTGCATTCCGGTGACGAGTGCTTTAGCCACTTGCTGGGGAGTCATGGGGATCACCCAGCGAAATAATTTTAAGTCGCGCACCATATCTGTGTCTGTGAGGGAAGGCAGTAATGCAATGACTTGGATATTGTAATCAGCTAGTTCCTGGCGCAAGGCTTGGGTAAATCCTAAAATGGCAAACTTGGTAGCAGAATAAGTCGCCATCGTCGGTGCAGCCACCTTCCCCATCAGACTTGATACATTGACGATTGTTCCTTGCCTTTGGCTGGCCATGCGTCGAGCTATCAGACTAGTGAGATTGTACATTCCTAACAAGTTTACCGAGAGTTCTTCTTGAACTTGGGGGAGTTTAGATTGCAAAAATGAGCTTTGGTATGCGACTCCCGCACAATTAACCAGCAGGTGAATCTGTCCGTAATTGCGCCACAGTTGGGCAACAGCGATATTTACTTCAATTGTCTGCGTCAAATCTAAAGGCACGATCGCAGTTTCTGTTCCTATCGCCTCGATTTCCTTAGCTACCTCAACTAATTTTTGGCGATCGCGTGCCACTAATATCAGCTGCTTGATGCCGATTTGCGCTAGTTCGAGTGCGATCGCTCGTCCAATCCCACGCGAAGCCCCTGTAATTAGAGCAACTTTACCTTGAATCTCCATTGGTTTTATCCTCCAAAATTTAAGTCTTACCAAACTCTTCGTTATTGCCGAAACACACAATTAAGAGCTAGTCACTTGTCGGCACAAGGTAAGACAAATAATCAATTGCAATTGAAATCAAACCCAAACTAAGCCTTTAGCAACGAGATATTTCTTGGTTAATCTGCAATCCCTCATAATTGTCTATACGAGGCAGAAAATTATCGTTTTTAACCTGTCAAAGCCTAACAGACTTGGCTGAATGTATATAGCTCATAATTTTACTTCTCCTAGATTCAGAGCGATTATCAGCATCGTTGTCACACACACGTTAGCAATTAAATCAAGCTATTGCAATATTCTTTAATCAGAATTTCTTAATACCTCTTAACGACAGGTATATATATGGAAAAGATTTTATTAAATAAGTTTTTATAAATATCTAAGTACAAATATCTAACTTTCCTGACAATTAAGCCCTGTTTTGGAAAATTCTAGTATCTCAGTCATAGCTAAGAAACAAAAAAGACATATAGGTTTTGGTTATTCTTGCAAAATCTCAGTTTTTCAAGTAGTTTGCATAGATGCATCAGTATATTTACGTATTTAAGTAAAATCAAGGTTTCTGATTTTGATATTTTAAATAATAGAAGAAAGAAAGTTAAATTATTGTTTTTAATGCAAATTAGAACAGCAGATTTATCTGCAAAAACTTTAGTAAAAATGATAACTTGTTTGGCTTTAGCTTTGAGTTCATCAAAGGAATGCTTGAGACTTACCTGGTGTGTGACAATTCATGCTATCTGGAAAAGCTAACGATTAATCTAACCCCCTTGCCGATCCTCTAAGATACAAGGTTGGGTTAAGCCAAGCGCAATCCAGCAAAGCACCCGAAATGTTGATTTCACTTTACTAATGATATAAATACGCTGGTACGGGCTTGTCTTTGCTCATTGGTGTCAACTTAAGCTAAAAATCGTTTATCTGTTGGCTTCCATGCTTGCCCAGAAATGAATTTCAGAGGCTTATAGCTAAAGCCTACTGAAGTAGACTAAAGATTTTTCAGATTATTTAGTCATCTAAAGATAACTTTAGCTATTAGCAAGGAACTGAAGTTCCTTGTGGGACATGAGTTTTAAGTTAAGTTGACATATCTCTATTAATAAATCTTGCACTGCGTTTTTATCCCGCCTCGGAATGAATTCCGAGGCGGGATATCGGTAACTGCGACTGGATTTTTAAGCACTGAAGTGCTTACTACAAACTCATCAAAATTTAATTAGACAAACCACTAATTAAAACTGTAAGTAATTAAGGGGTTAAAAAGTCTAAATGGTTTCCTGGTTGGGCAAGCAAATCTTCTACTGTCCCCTGAATTTGTAACTTGCCTTGATTAAGCAAAATAATCCAATCAGCACGGGTAATGACTCTAGGACGGTGGCTAATCAGGATTGTGGTTTTACCTTGGCGGTGCAACAACAGTTGATCTAAAACTTGACCTTCACTAACTGGATCGAGTCCAGCAGTTGATTCGTCTAAAATCAAGATTGGTGGATCGTTAACAATAGCTCTTGCTAAAGCCAGTCTTTGGCGTTGTCCACCAGAAATATTTGACCCAAATTCACCTAATACAGTTTGATATTTTTCAGGTAGTCTACTAATAAAATCATCTGCCTCAGCAATTTGGCAAGCCTTGACAATTTGATCGAAGGTGAGATGAGGAGAACCTAAGCGGAAGTTTTCAATAATTGTGCGACTCCAAAAATGAGCATCTTGAGGAACCAGAGCAACTTGTTGCCGCAAACAATCAAGAGCTAGGTCTTGCATATTATACATGCCAAAGCGAATATTGCCAGAATTAGGTGTATATAATCCGGCAATCAGTTTAGCAAGAGAACTTTTTCCACAGCCGGATGTACCAATTAGGGCAACAACTTTACCGCCAGGAATTGTGATGGAAAAATCTTCCAGTAGCTCTAGCCTGCCAGCGTAGTGAAAGTTGAGGTTTTTGCAAATAATATCAGCATCACTAGGAATTTTAGCAAAGGGTTTGCTACTATCGCTCGGAGTTTCAGGTGTGGAATCGATAACTTCTGTTAAACGTTCCGTGGCAGTTTTGGCACGCATGAATTCATCTATAAATCCAATCACAGCACCGATTAATGCCAAAAAATTCCCATTCATCCCGTTAAAAGCCAGCAGTTGACCGATGCTGAGTTCTTTACTAATAACTAGGGTGCTGCCGAAACCAATCAAAGTAACGCTGCCAATAGCATAAACTAACCCAGAAAAGGTACTGTTAATAATTCCAATCTGAATTGTACGAAATGTTATGTTTGAGAGCCGACCAAATCTGTTCTGAAATTCTTCCCAAAATTGAGGAGCAGCAGTAGTAGTTTTGAGTGTCAGCGCTCCTTTAAAGCTTTCAACGAGAACACCTTGGTTTTCCGCGTCTAAGACCAACATACTTCTGATTTTTTGTTGAAGTATAGGCAAGAAAACCACCGTAGATGAACTCATGATAATAGCAACAACGACGGCAACAAAGGTGAGTTTCCAGCTATAGAACACCATGAAAGCCAAAGAAATCAGTCCGATAAACAATTGGCTAGGCAGACTGATAACTGCTTGAGCAACTAGCTGATTAATTTGTTGAATATCTTGCAATCTGCTAACAATCTCGCCACTGCGACGTGATTCATAGTAAGCCAGAGGCAGCCGCAAGATTGCCCTGGCAAATTCTAGAATTAGCCCTAACTCAAGCTTTTGAGCAAAATTGGCAATCAGGTTAGATTGAACTAATTGCAGACTACTTCCCACCAAATTCATCACCACAACCGCAATAATTACACCAATAAGAAGCTGGGTATCACCTCGAACTAGTACATCATCAGTTAGAATTTGAAGCAGGAAAGGAGACGTTAACGAAAGCAGACCGATAACTATAGCGCAAAGAAAAGCCTCGAATATTATGCCCCCATAAGGCAATGCCCGCCGCGCAAAGCGCCAAAGACCATTGACTTTATCATCAGGTTGAGCATAAAAACGAACCGAATCTGGCTCTAGTAAAAGCATGACTTGATCTGACCAAGCCTCAATTAATTCATTTCTAGAGACATAACGGATGTTAAAGGCTGGGTCAGCAATTACATATTTTTTGCCTTTCTGACCATACAAAACAACCCAGTGGTAGCCTTTCCAGTGAATAATTGCTGGAAGTGGTGCTTGGTTCATTCGGTCTAATATTTCTTTTGATGCCCTGACCGAACGCGCATTGAAACCAAGTGCCTCTGCTCCTCGCCTCAATCCCAACAATGTTGTTCCAAGTTGCCCCGTGCCTACCGCTTCCCGGATGCGATTTAGTGTAAAGTTACGGCGATAATGTTTAGCAACGGAAGCAAGACAAGCAGCTCCACAATCTTCTTCACTATGTTGTGCAACAACTTGGTATTTCATTTCAGACTCCAGTACCCAATAGTATCGTAAAAAAACTTAAAAAAATAGCAGGGTTTCGTCCCTGCGTCGTTAATAATTTGACCAACAGTTTAATTTTACTAAGTAACTGAGCAAAAAAATCAAACTATGTTATGCAATGTAAAATTTATTAGATTCGCTAGTAGTAAGCGGTTGAAGCCGCTTACTACAAAACTTTAATTATTCACGCCCGCTTATTTATTACTACCAATCAAACTTAACTTAGTAAGGATGATAGGTTTATTCCAAAGCTTTTTAATATTCCTGACACTGAAGTTCTTCCTTTGGTAGTTTTCGTTTTCCCAACCTTTTTAATTTGTTTCTTTACTCCTTTTTTATCAATTATGACTTGACTATAAGAATAAGAAACCACGTTGGTTTCACCACCAGATAGGGTTACTTCTTGATCTTCAGTTAGGGATATAAACATTGGCAAGATTTGAGTGCTTTTCATGATTCTAATTAACCTCAGATGTTAATTAACAAGTTTTCAAATTGATGGGAAGGTGCATTAAGTGAAATATAACCATAGGTAGCACCTAACAAAATGGCTATATCTTTTCCGCTATTTTTTGCAAAATCGTAAATTTTGATCCATATTCCTCTTTAATCACTCTCGAATGAAACAATTACAGCTTAGAGGATGTTTGAAAAGTCTTCCAGCGTGTGTTTCGCTACCCTGGCTACCGAGAAATTGCTACGAGAGAATAGGAGTTTTGGGATTTGAGATCATGCCCCTGAGTTCCACTTGAGGCTCAAGCTGACCCTTTTCAAACACCCTCTTAGAGCTAAATGCTGAAAGTTCAGATATAGCTAGGGATTAAATGCTCGTATATTTATATAAACCCCAAAACTATGGCAAATAAACAGAACCCTAAATAAAAAGGTTTTGAATTTTACTATCTATGCCGAGAGTGATTAAACATGGATATGAGCGATTTCTCAGATAGCAGCCCTTAGTTCCCTAATTGAGTGTTCAAGGTGAGCAGTATCTTTGGCAAAAGTATTAAGTAAGTCCATCAACAGTTGCCTCAGAGGAACCGTTGATAGACTTTATTAACTTTGTTCAACAAAAGTATGCGGTAGGAATAAACGTAATGCTAGAATAACTGCGATAAGCAACAAAGCTAATGTCTTGTAAGAAGGCAAACTACTCTGTTGGAGCAGGTTAGTTTGTTTAAGACACTCTACCTTAGTAAAGACGCGGTTAATCGTGTCTTTACGCTTATTCTTTCCCTTATACTAAACCTCAATATTTATCTTTACCAGTACCAGTAACAACGTTGACAGCGGTTTGGCTGACAGTAGAGCCACCAGTAATACCTTCAGCAACGTTGACAGCGGTTTGGTCTATCGTAGAGCCACTAAGAATACCAGCAGCAACGTTAAGGGCTACTTGGTTGATAACGACGGGCTTAGCCTTAACGGGGGTGTAGTACTTCTTGTGCTTCTTGTGCTTATCAGTACCACCAGACAAACTAGCTTCTTCGGTAGCGGTTAATGCGGTGAATAATGTGCTTTCCATAATCTTAGTTCTCGCTTGATTGTTGAGTTTGAAACTGCGTCGCTTCAAAGTAATTAATATAAACATTTAAAGAGTATATTTAATTACTTTTTTGTCCCGCTAAAAGTATTATACGACTCTTGCTCAATAGGTCAAGCAATTATTTTTTTAAGAAATATGTATTACACCTCTTCAAAAAAGATACTACATAGTTATTCTTTATACAAATTTAGTTAGAAAATTTCAATTATCAAAAAATAGCAAATAGCGTCAATATTCATATTCATATAAATAGGGTGAACTAAAAGATGTATTTTTCTGAAAATACATAAGTTAAACATATTCAGCATTAATGCTGAGAAAATAACGTAAATACAAGCAGTTTAAGATAAACTTAGTAAAATTGATATATTTTTTATACCATATCTGTTTAAGTGAGGCAATAAAATTCACAATTGGGGTTCCGTCTTTTTAAGTAAGTATGTTTACATAGGAACGCTTTACATCAAATTTTTATATACGAAGCTAAAGCGAACTTATATAAATTATTTTAATATCAATAGCGTAAATTTACTTAATTATTGATTAATGAGAAATACTTGTGAAAAAGTTGTATATATTATATCATTTTTTTTAGAAATAAATAAAGAGAAGATAAAACTTTAGATAAATATTATAAAGATTTGATGTTCATATTAAAAGGCTAATTGTTATTTAGACTTAGCTGTATAAAAACCTTGTATTTACATACTAACTATATACAGATAAGGGACTTATCTGTAATAAAAACAAAAGCTGTCGCTTTCGCCCTGAAAGGCAAAAAGCCAGAATTATGAAATTTCTGCCAAAAATATTCTTGCAAGAGAAGAGAGCTTTTATTTTTTGTATCTCCCTAAATCTTGATCGTCAGTCTAACGCTAGGTAGATTTTTTTGTTAGATTATTTACGTAACCAAAATGTTTTTTACCATTCATGCTCATAGACCCCCAACCAGACTTTCTCCGCCTAGTCGAAAACGACGAATATCTTCCCTCAGTCAGTATATGGACGAGGTTGGGAGGAATATTTTTAATTGGAAGTGTTGGCGCTGCCATCAGCCTTGCCAGTGTATTTCAATACAACATCATAGTAAAATCTGATGCTACCGTCCGCCCAACCGGAGAAATCCGGTTAGTGCAAGCAGCATCTGAGGGAACGGTGACAAGTATCAAAGTGAAAGAAAATCAGGTTGTGAAAAAGGGAGATACGATCGCTCTGATTGACAACTCCCAATTTCAAACTAAAAAAAGCCAACTACTCGGAACTATCGAACAGAATCAGTTACAACGAGCGCAAATTGATGCACAACTAAAATCGCTAAAAAATCAGATGGCTGCTGAGTCTAATGCGATGGGACAGGCAATCACATCTGCCAAAGCAGACTTGAGTCGCAACAAAAGAGATTATCAGGATAAGCAAATCACTAGTCTGGCACAAGTACAAGAAATAGAAGCGGGTGTTGAATTAGCCAGAGAGGAACTGAAGCGATATCAGCAGCTGGGAAATACAGGGGCGATCGCTGCTCTTCAAATTAAAGAAAAAGAACAAGCTTTTAAAGCTGCTACTGCTAGACTCGACAACGCTAAAGCTGCACTCAATCCCAGCGATGCGAATGTAGCGATCGCACAAGAACGTATTTCCCAAGAGTTGACGAAGGGTGAGTCTACTATTGCTCAATTGAATAAAGAGAAAGAAGAACTCATCAGGCGTCAAGTTGAAATCCAAAATCAAATTAGCAGCGCTCAACAAGAACTTAAACAAGTTTTTATGGAACTGCAAAAAAGTGTAATTCGTACCTCTGAGGCAGGTACTATCCTGAAACTAGAATTAAGAAATACTGGACAAGTTGTCCGTGTTGGGGATGCGATCGCTCAAATTGCTCCCAACAATGCCCCTTTTGTAATCAAAGCTCGTGTTCCCTCTTCAGATATTAGTAAAGTGCAGGTGTGTAAAGTCGCACAAGTCGCAAAATGTTTAGAGGGGCAAGTACAAATGCGGGTTTCTGCTTATCCTTACCCAGATTATGGCATCCTCAAAGGTGCTGTCAGAGGCATTAGTGCCGATTCCATTATATCTCAGGGTAACGGTAACATTCCAATTGCGCCTTACTATGAGGTGACAATTGAGCCAGAGAAACTTTATTTAAAAAAGAGCGATAAATCCTATCCTATTAAAGCAGGGATGGAAGTTACAGCTGAAATCATTTCCAAAAAAGAAACCCTACTGACATTTATTCTGAGAAAAGCAAGACTGCTAACGGATGTGTAGATTCCTTCCTATATTCCACGCCATTTAGAAGCACTATAATAATTCAAAATTTACACATTATTCGCCCAGCCTCTGTCTGCAACACGCTACGCGAAGGTAGAGAAGAAAGCTACATAAGGGAATTTAAACCCCGACTGTAGCTTTCTTCCTGCACCGTAACTGAGCAAAGTCGGAGCCATCGAAATTTCGAGTCAATAATTGTTTAATATTATATTCTTCGGCGAAATTGGCAAGTATATCTACCAAGGCTGTAAAAATTTCAAAAATTTTATCACCGAAGGCAGGAGACAGAGGGCAGTTTTTCTCCTGCCTTCCTCTATAAAGGAAATTTACTTGAAAAGTTTGCCAATATAGTTCATAAATTAGTTTTCTAAAAATAAATTTTAAAGAGTCGGTGAAATTTAAAAATAAGTTAAAAGTCAAGTATTCTAAATCTTTTAAAAACCATATCCAATTACTCTTTTCTTCACGGTTTTGATTGTTAAGAGTATATTGAATTGGGTTAACTGTTGCTTCTTCTAAGCAAACAAATTTATTTAAATCTCCATATTCCATGACAAAAAGTGCAAAACAAAGAGCAAAAGATAATCTTTGTATAAAAGCAATGCTTTTATTGACTAAAAACCCAAAAAAGGGTAATTGAGCAACTTTGGCTGATTCTTTTTCAATTAATCCAAACACTTTTTTCATGATCAAAAAATTCTGCCCGATAAGTGGACAGTATAGTGTCTGTTGACTTATCAGTTCCCGCTTATGGTTTTATGCAGAGTCAGCCAATTCTTTGCAAAACTTCACAAACTGCGTTACAGCCAGCGTTTTCCGCTTATGCGAGGAGGCGATCGTCTCTCCCCCCCAAATTTATGGGGTTCAAAATTATTGACTTTTGACTTCCCCGTTCGCGCAGCATGCCGTAGGGAAGGGGCTGACCCATTCCAAATCTGATTAAATTGATCTGTCGACAAAGACTGTAAAATACTGAGATTAAGCGGCTCTTTACTGATAAATGTGGCGTAGGAAGGCTGCAAATAGGAACGGTATTCAGGACGGTTGAGGAGATGGGTTTCTAAAAAAGCTACGCTGAGGGCGTTGAGATAGGAATAAACAGGGGCACGATCGGGGCCTAGCAAGGCAGGTGGCACAGGTAAGACATTATTTCCAGAAGTAGGTTCTGCGATCGCTGAGAAGTGGGTGGCATTTTCGATCAAAGCTAGGTACTTATTAGAGTCAGGAAGCCAGGTAAAGGGGCGAATTTGCTCAAATACAGGTGGGGCAAAAATATCTTGACTACCTGCTACCAGCATTACTGGACTTTTAATTTGACTCAATCCGCCCTCACCCAAAACTAAGCTGTCAATTGGATTAATCGCCATGATGACCTTGATGCGATCGTCTTTGAGATTGTAATTTCTTCGGGGTAATTTATTTGCTTCACACTGCAACAAGAGGGACACATTAAAGGATGAATTATTGCGATTACAGTTTTGCCTCAGTTGCTCAAAGTTAATATTTGCTCCTGCTAGAGCCAAAACAGTATAACCGCCAAAGGACTGACCAATCGCGCCGACTTGCTGAAAATTGAGTTTTCCTTGGAGGGTGGGATCAGATTTGTCCAGACGTTCGAGTTCATTGAGGAGATATTTGATATCCAAAGGTCGATTGATAAATTCTGATGCATCTGGCGGCCCGGCCAAACCCGCAAAATATAGTTGAAACCGTTCAGCATTACTACCAGGGTGTTCCAGTACAGCAACGGCAAAACCATAGGATGCTAAATGTTCAGCCAGGTAGACAAAGGTAGAGCGGTCTGAGGCTAGACCATGAGAAATTACAATCAGGGGAAAGGGAGGCAAAACCAGTTCTTTAGTGTTTTGTGAACCTGCTTCCGGCAGATATATATCCACGGGTAGACGGCGATTGCGAGAAAAATCGTTTAACTCCAGGCTTTTTTTCTGCCAGCGAAATTTTCCTGGCGATCGCAAATCTGGCTGTTGTGAGAAGTCAATTTTTGAATTGGTTGCTTGAGCGATCGCTTCTTTTTGAAGAGAGGCAACAACTTCATCCCTTTTTTTGAGCAATTGTGACAAGTCATCAACTATCTTTAACCCTCCAGTGAAATTCACCCGCACAGTATTGCTAGGAAATTTCCGCAACAAATTCACAACCGTTAAACCTTCTCGATCGGCAGCAGCCAAAATCAAAGAGGCACGTATGGCATAGAACCCGTTCTGTCGAGACTCAGTGAGGAGTAATTCTCCTAGCTGTTGCATCAGTTGTTCGCCTATAGGTGAGTAGGTAACTTGAGATACAAGTGTAGGGGTGGTATTGAACCTTTGCTGAAGTAGATCCCGCAGTTGAGCGAGTTGTTGGGGTGTAGCACGGCTAGCATAAAATGAAAAATCTTGATCGATTTTGCCAACTTTCGCAAAAGTTTCCAGCGAGTCCACAGACAAAGAGAATTCGCCGAAGGGAGGGTAATAAAAGCTAATACGTTCAGCTCCCAATCCGGGAGTTGCAGTCAAAAACGTAGATAGCAAACCTAAACCCAGGTATCTCAGAAATTTTTTCATTAGAAAAACCCACTGTCTAACCCTGCCAGACAAGTTTAAGCAGGGAGGAAAGCGGGGCGGGATCTATAACCGCTTTCCTGTTTACTTGGTTTACGTATATCAAACAGGTTACAAGCATAAGAAGCAAGTACTTACAGCCATAGTTTCCCATATACGCCCTAAATCACCGACTTTCAGAGAGGTCTGTACCAAAAAACAATCATCAATGACCAATCACGAATGACTAACACATGAGTAGCAAATTTTTCAGCCAAACAGCATCAGTAAGGCGATAATAGATATAGAGATCAAAATATTTTATATGTCCTTATCCTCCTGCCCCTGTTGTGTTGTCGTCCTCAATCAGCAACAAGAGCAAAATATCTCTCACCAAAACCAGTGCCAGGATGTGCCAGTTAACCCCAGCAAGAGCATGGTTAAAAGTTGCACTGTAGTTGAAAATGGTCGGGTTGTCGTTAAACCTTTACAAGCTGCTGTAAATCAGACTGTAGAGTAACTTGCAGGCATTTTAACTGTCTTCATCTAAAGGTAAAACATCGTGGAAGCGGTTGTAATCAATATAGCGATGTCCATCGGGTGTGTGATGGAAGATATCGACAAATTGATTGTTCCACAAAATCTCATTAGCACCATAAGTATGACGGGCATGGACAACCTGTGCAACCGTTTCATCAATGCCACTCAAAGAGACGATCAGTATAGTATTTGTCTGGGTTAAGGATTCTGGTGTCATGCCATATAAAGGACTAAACTCATCAATGACATGCATCACTGACCAGCTTAACGTGAAGCTAGGTGTTTGGTTCCTCAGCAGTTTGAGGTCGTAGAACCGACGCATAAACTGCCCTTCTGAGGTTATATCGTCGCGCATTAAGTAGACTCGCATCTGCGCCTCCAGAATTATATTGCGACGCTGATTAGCGCTGCGAAATATGAGAGTCGGCATTGCATTATGAGGTGTAATTACAGCAACACGACTAAAAAGCACCCGGGCTGTAGGTCGGGAGAATCGAGCAAAAGCTAGTCCCGTCATCACAGCAATTCCCACCAAACCAATCATTGCTTCAATGGTGACAATAATGTTGGCGTAAGTTGTTTTAGGATACATTGCCCCATAGCCGATGGATGCTAGGGTTTGCACGCTAAAGAAAAAGAGATCCAAAAAAGAGCCAGGTCGGGCGTTGGCAATACAATCTCCTCCTATCAAGTAAGCTAGAGCAAATAGAGCATTAGTAGTTATATAGAAAGTACAAATTAGGATTAGAAAACCAGTCCAGGGAATCGTTAGCAGCAGATGGTAGGGATCGCGCCAGTAAGAATGCCATGCACCCATACCCATAATCTCAAATTTTCCATCTCGAACTTGAATCTGAATAGGTGGGAGCAGACGCTGTTTTTTCTTCGGTGAAAGTCTCTTCAGTCGAAATTTCATTGCAAGTAGCCAAAAGAACGGCAACTGCTTAGTATTTTGACATTCCACTTACCCCCAAGGGAACGAAAATTTCAACTTTATTTTCTAAAACCAGCAAAAAAAATAGGGTGTGCAATGCCCACCCTAACAATCAGCGAGAAACTAACTCATTTTTCAGGGTTTGGTTGCTGACCTTTAGAACAGCGATCAAACCACTCCTGATATTTTTTCTGGTGTGACTCATCTTCAACAGCGATGGTCACTCGCACTTGGTTACAACCGTGATTTTGCTCTAGTGCGATCGCATTCAACAATAAACTAGCAGTTTTAGGTGAGCTAAATTCACCGCTTACCATTAAACCTGTCCCAAAATGCTGAACCTCAAGTCTTTCTACTTCCGTTAAGTCAATGCCAGAAATTTCCTCTTGTCCTAAATCAATTTCTGCAAGTTGTTTGTGTTCTGGGCTAATTTGTTCTACAATCAACTTTTCGCGCCGGACAGGAACTTGTATCATCCGGGTTTCAATTTCTTTGCGAACAATCACCTCACCAACTTTACGCTTACTGCTTTCAACAACTAGTCGTTCTTCTAGTAAACGAATAATCTGTTCTTCCGTAGCCTCATCTAAATCTACTGGCTCAACTGGGCTATTTGTAGTTTGATAATTCACTAGTTGTTCAGTTGAGTTTTCTGATAGTGTGCCCTCGCCTGGTGTTTCTGTTTCTAAATATTCAGGCATATATTCAATTTCTGATTTATTTAAGTCTATGAAAACAGATTTAGTCGGCTTGTCTATTTTTTTTATTCTCTGGCTCTGCAACCGAAATAAAGAAGGATGTTTATCAGCTAAGTCTTGATTCCCCTGGTTAGATATAACTAGGTTTAATCGACGATTAGCATCCACAATTAAATCATGAACTACTCCTACTAGCTGACCTTGCTGATCGAATACAGCGAAATTGATTACCTTGTTTCTTAAATCTGTTAATGAGGTGCTAGTCTGAGAGTCAGAGTTTGCCTGTCCAATGTTTTTTGTCATCGGTTGGCTATTCATAGTGCAAAGTTTATGAACTGTTTTCTAGTTAGCTAAATTAAATGTATCAATCCTCTAAATACCATTTAGAAAATGCTTGCGATAGATGTATTTATCTAACCTAATATTCAGAAAAATAATTCGCAATCCAAAATCTAAAGTTGTATTAGTTATTAGAAGCACAGGTAAAGCTAATTTTACAGCCTCACCTGTACTGTGTCGAATTAATTAGTAGTCATTAGTTAGCAACTAATGACTTTGTTATTTAACGTTCTTCAACGGGAAGATTACCAGAATTGACATCTAACTCTTCACGACGCACGGTTTCTTGAGTTTCAACTGTGTCTTGATCAACCACTTTTCTAACTCTGACTTCTTCACGCAAAAATGCTTCTTTGCGAATTTCAGGAGTTTCTTCATAGATTTCTACGCGAGCAACTTCGCCTTCACGGAAGTCTGCTTCGCGCCCAGAAACGGCAGTACCTGCATCTGCTGGAGTTACACGTTCAATCACAACTCGCTCTTTTTCTATTGGCACTGCAACCCGTGCAGTATCAGTTTCAACGTGCTTGCCAATCGTTACTTCTCCAGTTTTTTGGCGGCGCTTACTAGCAATCAGCCGTTCTTCATACAATCTCAGAGTTTGATGATCTTGCTCATTTAACCCAAATAAAGAAGGCTCTTGTTCGTAATTGTAGCTATCACGATTGTAAGTTGGCGTAGTCGTCGCTGGCTTATAGGTTGTATCTACAGGTGCTGATGCTTCTACGGCTGCTGATGTTTCCAAAGGAAGGGTGGAGCCTGTGGGTTGGCGATATACCCCACGCACCCTTTCTTCATAATCATAATCAAGCGCTTCGCGTTCACTGAACTCAGGTAAATCTTCTGCTTGCTCTCTAGTCAAGCCAATTGTATAGACGCGATCAACATTATAGTCGATACGGGCACGACCAAGTGGTAGTAGCACTTTTTTACCAAAAATCCAGAAGCCTAAATCAACCACTAAATAGCGGAAATGACCTTCCTCATCCACTAAAACATCGCTGACAGTACCAATTTTTTCATCGGTTCCTTGGGTATAAACGCCAAGTCCATTGATGTCACGACCTTCAAATGTATCGCGATAGTTAGGCTCAAAATCTTGTAATTTGTAAAGTACCATTATATTTTCCTCAAAAATTTTCTTTCCCATCTCCTATTAACTAAGTTAGCCATTTAATGATTTGTTTGCCTCTTTCTGGCGAATGAATTATTTTAAAAGTTTAATAATCAAAAGTTATAGATATTTTAGGATAGCAAAGCAAAGAAATTTCACGTTTCTATATCCTTGCTTAAAATGTATTTTTTTTAACGCGTTAAATTCCCGACTTCCTAAAGAAATCGGGAATTTAAGTTGTTTAATAAAACAACACATGCAGAGATAAAAATTAACTTTGCTTGCATGATTATTTTAGATAAATCTACCAAAAAAACTTATTGATCAGCTACTTAAATAGCGTCATGTGTAGTTGTACCATGTTCCTGAACCTGTAAATTACCCTCAGTATCAACATCTAACTCTTCTCGACGGATAGTGCTTTCTGCTTCCACAGTGTCACTTTCTACTACTTTCTTAACTCTGATTTCTTCACGGACAAAGGCTTCTTTACGTATTTCAGGCGTTTCTTCGTACACTTCTATGCGTGCTACTTCCCCTTCTTGGAACTTAAGTTCACTGGAATCTACGGTCTTTCCTGCTTCTGTTGGCACAACTCGCTCAATTATAACTCGTTCTTTTTGGATAGGTACTGTAACGCTTGCAGTGTCTGTTTCGATATGCTTGCCAACTGTGACTTCTCCAGTTTTGATGCGTTTTTTGCTGGCAATTAATCGTTCTTCATATAATTTAAAAGTTTGATTATCTTGATTATTCAAACCGTATAAAGCTGGTTCTGTTTCGTAATTATATGTATTCTGATCGTAAGTTACACCGCTATTTGGAGAACGAAATACAGTACGGACATTTTCTTCGTAATCATGATCAACAACCATGTCTTCTCTATACTCGACTAAACCTTCTATTTGCTGTCTGCTTAATCCATCAACATAGACGCGTCTTGCAGTATAGTCTATCCTGGAAAGACCAATTGGTAGTAATATTTTCTTACCCAAAAAATCTGAACTTGTATCAATAACTAAATACCGGAAATGGCCATGGTCATCAACTAAAACATCCGCCACTGAGCCAACTCTGTCTCCTCCTCCAGTGTAAAGTTCCAAAGCTCTAAGGTCATCTCCGCCAAAAGTTTCTCGATAGTTGGGGTCAAAATGTTCAAGTTTGTGAAGAGGCATACGCTGTTTACAGTTTATTTATTAAGGGTTATTTTATAGTGTAAAAAATATTTTGCTCAGTTTCCTCCTGCTGGCGACTGAATTGCAAGTGAGATATTTTCTAGTTTATAGTTCATACCTTATTACCTAATACTCAGGGTAATCAATAGGAGTACAACTAAAGTAATAAAAAGCTCTATATTATGCTGGTATAAAAAAGTTTTACTAGAGATGATTTAATACGATTAAGTTAACGTTTTAATCTTTTTAAGATCCCCTTAACCTCCTTTTTTAAAACTTATCATTACCAACATCAAATAAATCTTCCGCTTCGTAGCTAACCTGCCTCGGAATTTATTCCCAGGCTAAAACTCTTTATCAAAGTCAATTTTTTAACGTAGAGAAGCGGCTTACCGCAGGCTACCGCAGAGGAAACAGAGAGAAGAGAAAAAATGCTCAACCCAAGCGTATTAGACTAAATGTAGAATTTTAAGCGATGTCTATGGCTAAACTCTGTGTGTTATGCAAAATTCCAGTCCACTTAAGTGGACAGTAGTTCTAAGCCGCAGAACTTAAATTTTGGGCGGGATGTTGGCCAGTGCGACAGCTTGATTGTTATAAAAATGTGGGCAATGACAAGCCTTAACTCAAGGATATTGCATCATATCGTTGTTTACACAACCTGAAAACTAAAGCTAAGACTTGCCCAATTATTCACATCTAAGATATGTGAGTCGGCTGCTGTGCTGTTCATCTCTGCTTTGAGGGCGCTGGCGTTATGCAAGTCTTGTAGCAAGGCTTGTGCAACGTCTAAGGGATTCAACAATGAACCAATCGGCTGTTGTTCGGCTGTGGAATACTTAACAGTACTCAAGGCAGCGAGAGTTTCGCTAAAGGGGGCAGTACTAAAAATTAGTTGTTGTTCGCAAAAGCAAGCTGGCCCTGAAATCAGCCATTCGGAAGCACTATTAGTTTGGGGTAGGGTGAGGGTTTCACCTGGGGCGATGACGACTTGTTTGAGGAGGGGCTTGGTGTCCGCAGTATTTGGTTCTTGAGGGGTTTCCCAAGAATAGAAGGCAACTCCTGTATGATTATTGTTTAATCCTAGTAAGATTAAATATACTGAGCGATCGCTCTGGTTTTCCACTCGATATTGCATTCGACTACCGATAGGTACAATCGCAGTGGGGAGTAGGGAGTGGGGAGTGGAGAGTGATTTTTTTATCGAAGTTTCAGATTTGACAGTTCGTATTGTTTCACGTTGCATCACGACCCGTGGTGATATACCGCTAATTATTTCTAAGGTTGCCTTGAGAGGCAAGCGGGAAGAACCTTGATTTTCTGTAAGTCGCCATAACTTAGCTGCAAACAGGGTTGATAATTTGGGTGCTAGCCTTTGGACTGTTGATTTTACTGCTTCTCCTACTTCTCCAGTGGTATTGGGAATTAGTTCGCCACCAAGAGAAAATAAACCATAACGACTAGGAATTTCCTGTAGCTTGGCAAATATATAATCAGCTGGTTTTTCTCCTGCTATTACGGTGGATACATGGGAAAATCCAGCGAAGGCACTTGTTGCATCTACCCGCTCAATTCTTTCCAATCGAGTATCCAAAGCTATTGTTAAATTAATATTTCGGGGTAAAACCCGGACTGCTTCTTGGACGAGTTGCCCAACTTGTAGGGGATTTGCACCTTCAATTTTGGAAATTTGCGCTTTTGCTGTTAACCCAGTGCGCGATCGCAATATTAATTGCTCTGTTGTTGCTAGGGTGAATCGAGAATTAACTCCGTAGTGTAGCAGCACTTGTGGTGGTAATCCTGCCAACCGCAGATAAACTGTTTTACCGTCTTCTTCAATAGCACTCACCACGCCTTCTGCACCAATAATATTGTCTGGCACTAAAGACGTTATATCTGGATTTTTCTGACTACTTAATAACCCTGGTTGCTGTTTACTACCTAATTTGTATAGAGAATTTTCCATATACGAAAGGGCAACTTGAATTTTGGTAGCTGGGGTGAATTCCCACAAATACTGTGTCAAGGCGTAGGTAAATAACCCCGCATTAAAACCAGAAAATAGTCCTTCCCTTGCAGGCTGGTTTGGTTCTGAGGTAGCTGCTAAAACAATCGGAGTGCTGGATAACTTCTGAGTTTTAAGTTGTTTGAGAAAGTCCAGTTCCTCTGCTGCTAGCTTTGCTACTGACTCCTGAAGGGCGCGAATTTTTAATCCTAAGACTGTACTAGGAGCATAATAGCTAGTATCCAAGACTGCTGTTACTCGGTCTGTGGGGAGCGATCGCAATAATAGCAGTAGAGTTTCTTCTAATATATAATTGACTATTTTACCATTTTGTGCATACTTACCCACATTAACTGGCACCAGAGCATTTTGCATTGTATCTGATGATGTTTCCAATTTGACACGGCTGCCATAGCCGCTAAAGTGGAAGACGACAACATCATCGGGTTTAGCTTGCTTACCCAGGTGATCCAAAAAAGCCGCCTCAATGAATTCCCTGCTAGCTTGTTCCTCAGTTAAGGTTAAAATATCTGACCCTTGGAAACCAAAGCGGTGAATCAAAAGTTCTCTTTGTAAATCCACATCCGTCAGACAACCACTGAGGACTGGAATTTGCGGGTATTGGTTAATACCTATTAACAATGCCAACTTACGCGGACTGGGTTGTGCCAAAGCCTGATAATAGCGATTTCCTAAAGACAACCACTCAGCTTCAGCTATCCCCAATACCGCGAGTATTGAGCCAATTCTGTTTAAAAACGTGCGCCGTTCCATAATTAGCTATCAGCCCTCAGCCATCAGTTAGCAGCTTACAGGGCTGAACTCTGTATTGTAAAGTTACAAAATAGGGGATGAGGGAAGCGGGGGAGAAATCAATTCAAAATTCAAACAAAATTAAATAACTCCTGCGTCCTGCCTCCTCTTTCCCAATGGCCTAAGCTGGTACTTCTATCCGCATTGCCCGTGCTAACTCAGCCGCCACCTCTGGACGGGAAAATTCTGCTGGGGGTAACTCACCACGCCGCAGCATTTCTCGGACTTTTGTCCCTGATAGGTGAATGCGTTCTTCTGGCCTGCTGGGACTAGTTTTGGATGTTGCCATCTGCTTAGTGCGCGTGCAGTAGAAAGCGTGTTCAAATTTCATCGGCACAATGCCCAATTCACTTGGGTCAAATTCATCAAAGATGTGTTGAGCATCGTAAGTGCCATAATAGTCACCAACGCCAGCATGATCTCGCCCGACGATAAAGTGAGTACAGCCGTAGTTTTTGCGGACTAAAGCATGGAAGATGGCTTCACGAGGCCCAGCATAGCGCATTGCAGCTGGATTAATTGCCAAACTTACCCGGTCTAAGGGGTAGTAGTGTTCCAGCAAAATTTCATAGCAACGCATCCGCACGTCTGCGGCGATATCATCTTCTTTTGTTGCTCCGACTAATGGGTGCAAAAATAGACCATCAACGATTTCTAAAGCGCACTTTTGAATATATTCATGGGCGCGGTGGATGGGGTTGCGAGTTTGAAAGCCAACGATGGTTTTCCAACCCTTGTCTCTAAATAGTTGCCGTGAGGCAGCTGGATCAATTTGGTAACTGGGAAACTGGGGATGAGATTCGCGTTGCAACAACCAAATATCACCCGCCAGATGTACATTACCTTGGTTGTAGAGTACCTGCACGCCTGGATGTTTAGCATCATCAGTGCGGTAGACATTTATTGCTTCGCGGGTTTTGTCGTAGTTATATTTTTGGGTGAGTTGTAAAACCCCAATATACTCGCCTCTGGAGTTATCCAGACGGATTAAGCCGCCTTCTTGCAAAGGGGAAGCTACTTCTTCGCTTACCGATAGTGTAATCGGTATTGACCACACAAGACCGTTAGCTAGTCGCATTTCTGTGACAGTGCGATCGTAGTCTTCCTGGTTCATAAAACCCGTGAGTGGACTAAAAGCACCGATCGCAATCATTTCTACATCAGAAACGGCGCGATCGTCTAGTTGCACTCGCGGCAAAAAGTCAGCTTTTGAGAGAAACTCTGCTCTTTGTTCTGGCGTGGCGATCCGGTTAACCAACTGTCCACCGTGCGGGGCTATAGCATCTGGATTGTGACTCAACGTAATCCCCTCTTTGTATTAACTGTTATTGTTTAAGATTATGTACTAACTTATCAAATGCTGGTACGTAGAGAAAAATAGTTTAGGGAATGAAGGAAAATTTTGCAAGCCTATAAGCGATCTGATTAGGTTACGCTAAAGCTAATCCAGACTCAAGTTTCAGAATAGTTCCTTTATAAGAAAAATGCTTATGACTGCTGTATCCCCTGTTGTTAAACCTGTTAGCCAAATACGGCTAGCGCCTGGTAGTACAGTGAATATCAAGGATATAAGTTGGGAGGAATTTGAGTCTATTTTGCAAGAACTGGGGGAAAAGCGATCGCTACGAGTTGCTTACGGCAAGTCTACATTAGAAATTACGGTTCCTCTACCCGAACACGAAAAATCAAAGGACTTAATTTCGGATATTGTAAAAATCTTGCTGAAGATCGCAGGGAAAAGTTATGAACCCTTCGGTTCAACTACCTTCAAGCGGGAAAATACGGCGGGGGTAGAACCAGATGCTTGCTTCTACATCCAAAATTACCAAAGAATGATTGATCGTCGCAAATTGGAACCAAATGATCCGCCTCCTGATTTAGCAATTGAAACAGATGTGACATCAAAAACAACTCTTGATGCTTACGAAGCGATCGCTGTTCCAGAACTATGGATTTACGATAGTAAAAAGCTGAGGATTTATTTACTCAGGGATGGACATTATATCGAATCAGATAACAGTCCTAACTTTCCAAATATCCCTCTAACTCAAATTATTGCCGCTACAGTTGAACGAGCTTGGCAAGTAGGAACTGTACAAGCTTTGAAAGAGTTTGAAGGAACATTAGATAGAAGTAATTTTTGATAGAAAGCACGTAAACGTAGCCCACCGCAGGTATCGCTTTCGCTAGTTGAGCTTAATATGGCAATTTATGCCATTTATTGCCATAAAATAATATTATGAACAAGAAATTAGGCAAGTAATGCAAGTGAAAAGTATAAATATATCTCTCCCTGATGCGATGCGGACTTATATAGAAGAGAAAGTGGCGACTGGTGGTTACAGCAGTGTCAGTGAATATTTCCGTGAGTTAGTGCGCCAAGACCAAAAGCGTCAAGCGGCTGAACGTTTGGAAACGATGCTTTTAGAAGGTTTAAATTCTGGGAATGCAACTGAGATGACTGCTGATGATTGGGAAGACATACGCCAAGCTGTGCGGGAAAGAATCACCAAGCATAAAGGGTCAAACCAAGGTTAATGAGCGACGTAAGCAAACGACCGCAAGTCATCCGCGATTTGATAGAATTAGCGACTTATATTGCAGAAGATAACTTGGAAGCTTCAGATAGGTTTCTTAGAGCAGCAGAAACAATTTTCAAACAACTGGGTAAAATGCCAGGGATGGGAAAACCTTGTCAATTTTCTCATCCTAATTTAGCTGATGTTCGACAGCAAGCAATAAAAGGATTTAAAAATTATCTTGTTTTTTATCTTCCTTCGGATTCGGGTGTATAGATTCTTAGAGTTATTTATGGCGGACGAGATATTGAAAGAATCTTGGATGAAGATTTAGGAGAGAATAACGCTGAATAATAGGGCGGAAAACTATGTCAAAAAAGAAAAAATTTAATCTACAAGTAAAGGTTGTCAACCCAAAGACAGGCAAAATTATAACTGAGAGTATACCCTTTGATCAACTTAGTCGTAATCAAAAAGCAATCAGCAAACTTAATCCTGAACAAATTACTCGAATTAAAAGAATTTATTCCATTTTAGATTTAGATTGTTTGTTAGGTGATAATTTTGAAAACTGGGCGATACAATTTACATTCGATATTTTTCCTGAAAATGAAATTAGAGCTTGGGAAAAAATAACTTTTGTATTTTTAGAATTTATTAAAAGACATCCTTATGATTTAACATTGAACCAAAAAAAAGATATTTTATTCAGACTTTTAAAGCTCTCTTTTGGGGAAAGCCCAAATGATGCCTCATCAATGTTTTTATATTCATTTTGGGAGGAATTAACGGAGGAATTCAGAAAAACTAAGACTAAAAATATACATGAGCAAACAAAAGTTACTGATCAAAGCTCAGTATATGTTAACCCTTGGGATACAACTGATTTTGAGAAATTAGCTTTTGCTTATAATAAATATACAAATCAGCATAATTTGAGTTCAGAAGAAGATCATGATATTTTTGTTAGATTGATGCATCTGATGGCCGGACAAGATCCTAAAGATGCTCTTTCTAGAGAATTACTTCATATCCTTGTAAATGAATTTGATCCACATAACATTACAGATGACAGGGTGCGAGTTTCTTCTCCTGTTGTTAGACGTAAAGGACAGTCTAAATTTAGGCATGAGCTGATAAAAGCCTATAAAGGAAAATGTGCAATTACAGGTTACAGCGTAGATGAAGTATTACAAGCTGCTCATATTATCCCCTATCTTGGCAGTGAAACAAATCATCCCTCTAATGGAATTTTACTTCGGGTAGATATACACATACTTTTTGATAAATACTTACTATCTATTCATCCAAAAAACTATGAGGTAATAATTTCTCCTAGTTTATGCGGGACTGATTATGAAGGACTTAGCGGAAAAAAATTACTACTTCCTGATAAAGACAGATTTAAACCTAATTCAATTGCATTGGAACAGCATTATCAAACTTTTTTACAAAAATGTGAGAAATAAAAATACCCCTCCACAAGTGAGGAGGGGCGCAAAAGCGGGGTAAGATTCAACTAAACTGTTCAATAATTCCGCCACCTAACACTTTTTCCCCGTCGTACCATACCGCAGCTTGTCCGGGAGTGATGCTGAATTGGGGTTCATTAAACACCAAACGCACACGGGAGTTTTCCAACGGAATCACCGTCACTGGTGTAGGCGTTGAACGATAGCGAATTTGCACTTGGGCATGAATTGGGGTGGATGGTTCAGCAATAGAAACCCAATTTACCCTTCCTACATTGCATTCTGGCTGAGTTACCTTAGTGCGATCGCCTACTACTACTTTATTATTTTCCGCATCTAATTCAATTACATACAACGGTTCGGCAGCAGCAATTCCCAAGCCTTTGCGCTGGCCAATGGTGTAGTGATGGACACCATCATGCTGTCCCAAAATTTTGCCTGTTACATCAACAATATCGCCTGTTTTGGGAGCTAAATATTTATCCAAAAATGCCCGCATGGAACCGTTACTTTCCACTAAGCATAAGTCTTGACTTTCTGGCTTGTCAGCAGTTTTCAGTCCGTATTCAGTTGCAATGCGGCGGGTGTCAGTTTTTTCTAGTTCGCCCAAAGGAAATATAGTTGCTGCAAGTAAATCTTGGGACAAATCATAGAGAAAGTATGACTGGTCTTTGTTGCGGTCAACAGCCCTTAATAATTCGTAACGTCCAGTTGCTTCGTCATGGCTAATTCGGGCATAATGACCAGTGGCAATGCGATCGCACCCCAATTCTTCACGAGCATACTGCACCATTGGCCCAAACTTCACCGTTTTATTGCACTGGGAGCAAGGCAATGGCGTGATCCCAGCACTGTAGCCAGTTACCAGGTAATCGACAATATGCGTCTGAAACAGATCCCGAATATCTACAATCTGATGGGGAACGCCCAGTTGTTCACAGAGTTCAGCCGCGTCGATCATACCTTCAGAGCAACATTGACCTTTGCCTTTCATTAGCCAAAGAGTCAAACCAATCACTTCATAGCCCTGATGGTGCAGGATAGCTGCGGCGGTGGAACTGTCAACGCCACCAGAAAGACCAACGACGACTTTTTTCATACATTGCACGACACGATAGCTGCGTGGTTGTCCAATTCTAGCACACACTCTTTCAAAGCCTTGCTATCAAGGCACTTCAGTTTTAAGCTAGCTGAAGGAGCGTAGGCGTAGCCCATCGTAGACATCGCTGTTCACTCTTCTATCACCCTTATCTAAGATTAATTACAGAAGTATTTTTTGCCGCGCAGATGAGCTAATTTTACGTTAACGCTATATAGTTGCTACAACGGTGAACTAATTAGTTCCTGATGGAAATTATTTAAAAATACTTTGACTACTTTCTAAAGTACTATGTCGAGAGGATTACCAAGTCAATTTATCCCATTTCAGATGCTGCGTCGAAGTTCTAAAGATTGGAAGCCCACTATAAAACTTCTCCCCTTGTTAGTGGGAGGATGGTTACTGCTGATTCCCAACAACAAAGTGCTACTAGCTCAAGGAGTCGGTGAAATTTTACCGCCACCGGCAATTCCCTTTGGTCAACAGCCATCACCGCAGTTACAACCGGCGGAACCATTACAGTACAATCAATTGGAGCAGGATTTTCAGCCCTCCCAACCATTGCAAAACAATCAGTATGGGCAGGATTTTCAGCCTTCCCAACCTTTACAAAACAATCAGTTTGCGCCGAACTTTCAGCCCTCTCAACCTTCACAGTTTAGCCAATATAACCAGAACTTTGAGCGCTACTCAGTTTACGTAGATGGTAATGATCCCCAGACGCTACAAGCAATCCGTCAGATTGAACCCAGTGCTTACATTCGCCAATATCAAGGACGGAATGTAATTCAATCAGGCGTTTTTAACAGAGTATCTAACGCCCAACAACGGGTGAATGAGTTACAGTCACGAGGCATATATAACGCCCGAATTATCAGCTTCGGTAACGGACAGCAAATAGATGTAGGCAATGGAACCTTTGGAGGCGATCGCAATAATATAAATCCTCCCAAGCAAGCCTCTAGATATTATGTTGTGATTCCGACCACTCAAGAACAGTTACCTGCGATCGCAGAACAAATTAGACAGAATTTAGCCCGATTTAGCCAAGATTTAGGGCGATCTGGCGGAGTCCTCGAAAGGATGCAACCACGAGGGTCACACGTAGCAATAGGGCCTTTCTCTGATCAATTCCAAGCTGGAGAATGGAATAAATATCTGCGAAATTTAGGATACAAAAATACCAGGGTTTACTACGGAAAGTGAAGAAGTGAGGAGCCATTCAATTTAGATTTTTCCTTCAATCCAAAATCCAAAATCTAAAATCCAAAATTGAATCACTCCCACTCCCTAGATTATTAACGCAGGGATTCAATAATTACTGCTGTTGTAATTAAACACAACAGGATAATTCCTAGTGGAAGCAAAACCTCTTGTAAAAGGTACAGCAGTATGGGTATGATTTGTAAGATACCTAAACCACTGGATAGAACATAAGCGATCGCAATACCAAATAGCACCATCAAGAAATATTTCAAGGATTTAGAAGCAAAGCGAAATAGCAGCGTATCTTGATTTGAGTCCATAATTTTACTCACGAAAGTAGCTGATTTTTTAGCAGTGAATATTCTTTTTGATTTCCCATTTCCCATTTAATACCGTTTGTTTGTGAAGCTGCATATATTTACCCCCCGGTTAAGCCGTCCTCCCTTGTGAAGGGGGGACTGCTTATGTGCATCTTCATAGAAAATTGGTATAAAAAAGAAGGCTATGGGAAATCGTGCCCAGCCTGAAGATTAGTTTTACACGTCAATATTCACCTGTTTGAGTGAATTATTCAAAGACTGTTGTTGCCTTTGTGGATTGTTTTGCTTTTCATAATTAGCTAATAGTTGGAACGAAATAAACAAGCCCAACAACAGCAGCAAAAACGAGCCAAAACCAGAGGAATACTTATTTATTTCTCGCTCAACACCACATTTGAGACAAACATATCTATTGGGGTTTCGTGTATCTTGGGCAAAGAGGCACTGATTTTGATTGCAATCATGATGACAATCTCTGTCTAACATCATTGAACCTCCTGTAGGGTAAATGGCTTACATACTTAGTTGTAAATATGCTCTACAGAATCTAGTTAGTTAATACCCACTGCCTGTTTAGTAGACACCACTTTCATGAGTAATTAATATCGGACAGTAACAAGTAATATGTGTGATTTACTAAGCTTGCAGTAGTAGCGCTCTCTAAATCTCTCCTCAACCACCTTTTCTTGACGCTTAACTTAACTTCGCCTGTATTACTTACAAGAGTAATACAGTCCAGAATGCTTTACAGTCGGATAAAGTAAATTCCCTACCGAGTAGGAAAAAGTATTTTGTAGTATGGCGGGTAGGAAAAAGTAGTAAAAATGTCGTTATAATGAATTACAAATGATACATCAAGTTAACAAATGGGTGTAGAAGAAGCCTTAAAGTTTGTAGATAACTTGGTTTTTCTCAAGACGGGAGAACATTTAGATAAAACTCAAAGAATTATCTTAGGTCATTTGTGGGAGGACGAAAAGCGGACTTACCAGGATATTGCCAACAGCGTTCGTTATACAGAAGCGCATTTAAAAGCAGTTGGTGCAGAACTGTGGCATCTACTATCAAAAGTGCTAGGAGAGAAAGTCTCAAAATCAACCTTCCAAGGAGTGGTTCAGAGGTTTAAAACAACTCAACAGTCGCAAATAATCCTCGATATTCCTAATCTAGGGGGCAATGGCACTAAACCCCAAGATTTAGATTCTAACTTTGTGGGGCGCGATCGCCAAATAGCCGAACTCCACACCTTAGTCAATCGGGGACAAAAAGTTATCCTCATTCAGGGTGAAGGTGGTGTTGGCAAAACCAGATTAGCACGCAAATATTTTAAAAGTCAAAAATTTAATTTTGTCTTAGAACTGTGGATGGCTACAGAAATCCAAAACCTTACTCCTGTAGAAAGTGTGGTTGAAGAATGGCTACGGCGGTACTTTAACGAAGAACCGGGAGGAGACTTTGGTATCAGTTTAGAACGACTACGGCGCAAACTCCGAGAACAAACATCTAAAATTGGGGTATTTATCGATAATCTAGAAACCGCTCTCGATGAAAATGGCAAGTTCCTAGAATATCGTCGCCCTTATGTTGAGCTATTGAGAGTATTAGCAGATTCAGATGTGCATTCCGTTACTTTAGTAACAAGTCGTGAGCGTTTGCGGGAGTCTAGTGTAGAGGTTCATCTCTATCCACTCGAAGGTTTAGATGATGAAGCATGGCGAGAGTTTTTCAGCAGTTGCCACATTAATTGTGATTGTACAATTCTCAGTGAAATGTGCAGAGCTTATGGAGGTAACGCCAAAGCCATGCAAATTCTCCGAGGAGCAATATTGACAGATTTTTCTGGTGACATCCACGCCTATTGGCAGGAAAACTCTACAGATTTATTAATGGAAAGAGAGTTAAAAGATTTAGTCGCCAGTCAATTTAACCGTCTCCAAAAAAATGACTTAGAAGCCTATCGCCTCTTGTGTCGTTTAGGATGCTATCGTTATCAAGATATTCCTTCCTTACCTATTGAGGGAGTTTTATGTTTGCTTTGGGATGTATCAGAGCAAAAACGTAGAGCTGTAATTAAAGCTCTGCAAGATTTGTCTTTAATAGAAGCAAAAAAAGGACAATATTGGCTGCATCCGGTAATTCAGGATGAAGCGATTAGTAGATTAAGGTTAGTCAGTGAAGAATGGGAATTAGTAAACCGAAAAGCCGCAGAATGTTGGACGCAACGAGTTACATCCATCAAAAATATCACAGATGCATTAACAGCTTTAGAAGCTTATTACCACTATGTAGAAATTAGTGATTTTGAGCAAGCTGGTGATGTAATTTTACAAGGGCGAGGTAAACAGTGGAGTATAGGTTTGCCTTTGGGTTGCTCGTTTTACCAACTGGGACTGCTCCAGAAAAACTTCTCTGTAATTAAACGGATAATAGATGATATAAAATCGCCAGAACGACTAATTAGACTTTACAATATCCTTGGCTATACATATCGAATTATCGGATGTATTAGAGAAGCTATAGAATGCTATGAAAAATCAGAAGAAGTATTAGGCAAGTTAGATGTCAAGCAAACAAAAATATCTATTTTGTTCAATACAGGGCTTTGTAAACTTGAATTATGGGAAATACAAGCAGCCGAAGATTGTTTCAATTCTGTTTGTAGCCTTGCTCAGGAGAATAGCAACCTTGATGATTATATGACTTATGCTCAATGCTGTCTAGCTTTGATAAAATCACGCTCTGGTAGCAGAGAAGATGCCTTTAATCTTGCTGAAGTTGCCTTTTCTGCTATGTCATCATCAACTAGAGTGACTTTATGGGGAATAGGGCATAGTTTAGTAACTCTCTGCTTAACTTATAAAAATTTAGGTAATCTGAAAAAATCCTTTGAGTTATGCCAACGAGCTATACTTCATTCTGAACAAAACAACTTTACCCAAATTAAGGCTAAAGCTATAAGTTGTCTGGCTGAACTTTTTCGAGAACAGGGAGAATTTACCAGAGCAATTTTTTATCATTCAGAAACGATAGAAATTCTTAATAAAATTGGTGCTAAATCAGACTTAGCTGAGGCTTATTATCAGTTGGGATTAACTCATAAAAGAATGGGTGAAATTGCTCAAAGTAGGGAAAGTTTTGTGAACGCGATGTCTGCGACGGGCTACGCTTACGCACTTTTTAACGAAATGCAAGCACCCAAGCAAGTCGAGAAAGTACAAATAGCAATGAAATGTTTTGAACTTTAGCCTAAATACCCGTTACAAAACTTAATTATGTTAGCGACGCAGGAGCGTCATTACGAATTATTTTAACCATGTTCTCGAATCACTTGGCTAAACTCATTAACTGCATCATACTGATCCGCCATACGCGAATACTGCGCCAGCAATTCTATATCTAACTCCGGCAAAAAAGAACTTTTGGATGCTTTTTCATATTCCTCATCTCGCGAACAATAGACGGAAAGTAGCCCATCTTCCCAAAACCAGACTTCTGGAGCTTTCAGACGCTTGTATATCTCCAACTTATTAATGCCGCCACTGGTGACAATAATCTCAATAATCAAATCTGGAATCGGTTTTTTAGCCCCAAAGTTATAAGACTCATCTGGTTCTCGTCGCGTACCATCTTTGCGTTTGCCGAGTGTAGCACTTCCTCTAACGTAGAAGCGAATTTTCTTTTCTCTTAGGTATGCCTCTAATAAAAGACTTGTAGTACTTTTAGCATCTTCATGGTCATCAGAAAGTGGGGACATAATTTCTAAAATTCCATCTAAATAAGTTAGTCGCGCACCTGTACCTTCTAGGTTTACATCTAGCTTTTCTAGTTGATCCCAATTGACGTTATACAGCAAAACATAGGAAGTCTTTGGAGTGACAGGTTTGGCGATGACTGGGGAATTCATGGGGCGATCGCTCCTGGAGAGGTCTATAAGTATTACGGTATAGTAATTCTAGGCAAAATAAAGCGATCGCTCCTACAGAGGTTTTATGTCCCTGACGCCTGAAGACTTGGAACAAATGCAGCAACAGCATCCCGACTATCGCATGGAACTAGTCAAGGGTAATATTATTGTTATGAGTCCATCAGGATATGAATCAGATGAGGTCGCAGCTGAAATGGTAGCCCAGTTACGTAACTGGGTTAGACCGCGCAAACTGGGACGAACAGCAGCTTCTAGCGCCGGTTTCAGGTTGCCAAATTCAAATTTACGCGCACCGGATGCCTCATTTGTTTTAGCCGAACGCTTGCGTCGCAGTCCCAAGTCTTTTGCTCAATTGGCTCCCGATTTGACTGTAGAGGTGAAGTCTCCTAGTGATAATTTAGAGGATTTGAGAGCCAAGATTCAAGAATTTCTGAGTTTGGGAACTAAGGTAGGAATTTTGCTCAATCCAGATGAGCGGATTGTTGAAGTCTACAACTTTGGACAAGAAGCAATAGTACTTCATGATGGCGATATTTTAACAGTTCCCGAACTGCTCCCAGGATGGGAAGTACCAATTGCAGATTTGTGGCCTCTAGAGTTTGACTAGGATAGTGGTAACAATTCAAAATTCAAAATTAAAGACATTTTCAAACAGGGATTTAAACCCCAACTGTAGCAAGATCCTCCAGGGTAACTGAGACTGCGTGTAGACGTAGGGGGCTTAAACTCTTTAATTTCCGATAAAACTATCAAGATTTGGCAACTGCGATAGTGATTTAGTCCCCGATCAACTAAGGGACGGTAGAATATACCTAATTTTCGTAGCTTCAAAAGCCAAACTATGACGATGCATTCCACACTCCAACGTGCATTTACTAACCGCCGCGTCCTGAAAGTGATTAGCGGCTTGAATAACTTCGACGCCGCTAGCGTTGCTGCTACTGTTAAAGCTGCTGAATTTGGCGGCGCTACTTTTGTCGATATTGCCGCCGATGCAGCTTTGGTACAGCTAGCTAAAAGTTTGACAAATTTACCAATTTGTGTTTCAGCAGTAGAACCAGAAAAATTTGTGCAAGCTGTCGCAGCTGGTGCTGATTTAATTGAAATCGGGAATTTTGATTCCTTCTATGCTCAAGGACGCCGCTTTGAGGCTCCAGAAGTGCTAGCGCTGACTCAGCAAACCCGCGCTCTCCTCCCGGAAATTACCCTATCTGTTACCGTTCCCCACATTTTGGAACTAGATCAACAGGTACACTTAGCAGAAGAACTGGTGAAAGCTGGAGCAGATATTATCCAAACCGAAGGCGGTACTAGCAGTAACCCAGTTCACCCTGGAACACTAGGATTAATTGAAAAAGCTGCTCCCACCTTGGCAGCAGCTTTTGAGATTTCCCGTGTGGTGTCAGTACCAGTATTGTGTGCTTCAGGCATTTCTAACGTTACCGCACCATTAGCGATCGCAGCTGGTGCTGCTGGTGTTGGTGTTGGTTCTGCCATCAACCAACTCAATAGCGAAATAGCAATGATTGCTGCTGTGCGTGGCTTAGTAGAAGCCTTAGCGACTGCTAGCAACCGCGCGATCGCTTAGTTTTTAATGGGGAGTGGTGAGATATTAAAATTCCCTACTCCCTACTCCCCTCACCTCAAACAATCCTTCAGCGCATAAATCACCTGATCTTGCTGTTGTTGTGTCAGTTCTGGGTACATAGGCAAGGATATAACCTCATGGCAAGCTTGCTCTGCTATTGGTAAGTCCCCAATTTGATAGCCCAGGCTTTGATAAACTGGTTGTAAATGTAAAGGGTGGGGGTAATAAATCATTGAACTCACGCCCTGTTCTTGCAATTCACTACGCACCCAATCTCGATATTTGGCGCTAGAACCATTTCGCCCTTCGCCTGATATGCGAATAGTGTATTGATTCCATACCCCAATGCCCTCAGGTAATTCTTGCGGTGGGACAATCCCTGGAACTTGACTAAGGAACTGATAGTAATAGTTTGCGATATCTCGTCGGCGATTGTTCCAAATATCTAAATAACGTAGCTTAATCTGCAAAATAGCTGCTTGGAGAGCATCCAAGCGGCTATTTACACCGATTTCTTCATGTAAATATCTAATTCTACTGCCATGATCTCGTAGTATTCGCAGTTTAGTGGCGATCGCAGGGTCATTAGTCGTTATTGCCCCGCCATCGCCGCAACCACCAAGATTTTTGGTAGGGTAGAAGCTAAAGCAACCAATATGTCCAATGCTTCCGACTTTTTGATTAGCCCACCTTGCCCCTGTAGACTGAGCGCAATCTTCAATGATTGCCAAATTGTGAGACTGAGCGATCGCCATCAATGATGTCATATCCACAGGTTGTCCAAATAGGTGAACCGGGATAATCGCTTTAGTTTTGGGTGTAATCGCCGCCGCTACTTGCTCTACATCCAAATTAAACGTAGTAGCGTCAATATCAACGAAAACAGGCTTTGCACCCACGGCGCTAATTACTTCAGATGTAGCAATAAAGGTGAAAGGCGTTGTTATCACTTCATCGCCTGCACCAATGTCCAACACTCGTAACGCTAAGTAGAGTGCATCAGTACCAGAATTACAAGCCACACATTCACTAACAGTATTATAAGCAGCAAACTGTTGCTCAAAGCTTTCGACTAAGGGGCCACCGATATAGCGACCAGAAGCCAGAACTTCTAAGACAGATGCACTTACTTCTGCTTCGATGGTGGTGTATTGCTGCTTGATATCAAAGGCAGGGATAGGATTTACACTTTGGATCATGAGTTCTTATTTTATGGGAGATACAAAGGATGCACTTCGAGAGTCAATTTTTGCTAATTGAATTGTTAATCAAAAAGGAGCTATTAAAAGACTATCGCCCAAGATACGCATCTATTAGGGTTTTTACTTAAATTGTGGCGCCAGAAACTACCGCACATTTTATTTACAGATAATAAGCATACTAGGTGTTTGCCATGTTAAGGTTGTACCATTTTTGAATTTTGAATTGATAAAGGTAATATATATCAACCAAGATCCAACACATCGGATCAAAGTTCCAGGTGTGTGGGCTGCTTCGAAAAGGAAATACCAGGAGATGGAGATAGAGAACCCATGCAGGAGTTGATCAAGCTGGATTTCGTGGATTTAGCTATTGCTGTGGGATTGATGGCGATCGCCATTGGTTTATCTGCCTGGGAGAAATTAGGACTAGAGTTAAATTTAGCCCTTGCTACTGGGAGAACCATCTTACAACTACTTGTATTGGGATACATTTTAGATTTCATCTTGGCTTTGGACAATGCTTGGGCAGTTTTGGCGATATTAACAATAATGCTGACAATTACGGCGATTGTCGCACGAAATCGCATCAGCCAAAAAATTCCTTATGTATTGCCTTTGGTGTGGGGTGCAATTTTAATTAGTACCGCCCTGACAGTGCTTTACACCAACTTCTTGATCGTTCAACCAGAAAGATGGTACGAACCACAGTATGTAATTCCCCTAGCAGGGATAGTCTTAGGTAATGCTACCAATGCAGCTGCGATCGCAGGCGAACGTCTTGTCAGCACTATTAATTCCAGCCATCTCGAAATAGAAACCCATTTGAGCTTAGGTGCAACGCCCCAGCAAGCAGTTAGCCAGTATCGCAAAGATGCCATTAGAGCCGGATTAATTCCGACTCTCAATCAAATGCTCCTCATCGGTATGGTGGCAATACCAGGAATTACCACCGGACAGCTATTAGCTGGTGTAAAACCTCTGGATGCTGTATCCTACGAAATTTTAATTATATTTATGGTTGCTTTCGCTAATTTGTTGACAACACTTTTAGTCACCAAGGGGTTGTGTCGTCAATTTTTCAATTCTGCCGCGCAGTTAGTCAGGTAATGACATTTTTAATAAAAGGTAAATTAAAATGGCATTTAGTAATTACAAAAGTATTAGGCAGTAATTAAAAAATTTCAAATCAAATATGTACAGTCTAATTTTATTTTGGAAGTAGATTTCCCAGTTAAACAGTCTTTTCAAGAAGAGTTAGATTTACTATTTACAGATGGAGTTATTGATAATTCTGAAGATGCTATTTGTGAAAATATTATTTATCCAGTATTGAAAGAAGTATGGAAAAATTACCGAAGTAAATTAACACTTTGGAGTCATGAAACATTAGCTTATGATGAAGATTTATCAGGCGTTCCAAATTATACGGTAACACAGCGAAATCCTCTGGGTACGATTGTTTTTGATAAACCTTATTTTTTGACACCTTATTTTTTGACAGTTGAAGCTAAACAAGACAAATTTGAAGAAGGATGGGGTCAGTGTTTAGCTGAAATGATCGCAGTGCAGCGAATTAATGATGATTTTAACAGTGATATTTTTGGGATTGTTTCTAACGGTAAAATATGGCAATTCGGAAAGTTGATTGCTGATGTGTTTACTCGGAATAGAAATTTGTATGTAATTCAAGATTTAGATAAATTATTTGCGGCGGTTAATTATATTTTTCAACAATGTGAATTAAAAGTACAAAAACAATAGCATTGTGTGTTTTCAAGATGAAATTAAAGGATGCTTACAAGGTCGTCAAGTATACAATAAACCCCTCTCAAAACCTCTCTCAGTTGGCGTCAGCCTGCCGTAAGGCAAGCAAAGAGAGGTTTTGAAACTTATACAGAAACTTTCTAGATTAACTCCTCACTCCTAACTCCTAACTCCTCACTCCTAACTCCTCACTCCTAACTTTTCTACCTGCCTAAAGTCCGCGTATAAATTACCTGACCTTGGGAATCATAGAGAAAAAGGGACAGGCTGGCATTGTCACTAATTACAGCTAGGGCTTCCCGTAATATTTGCAAGTGATTGGTAATGTCAATAGCAGTATCCGAATTCTTAGAATAAGGAGTAGCCAAGTTATTTTGCCTTATTTGGTCATACTCAGGGGTTAGCCGGACAATAATTCTTGCATTGTCTATGCTAAAGGTGCAAATCCGAATTCCATTAATACAGGTTTTATCCAAGTCAGTGCGAGTTTGTTGCAGACTACTAATAACTTGTACTTTTTCTTGTGCTTGTTTGAGGGCTATTGAGTAGGGTTCGATGAGAGACTGAGCCTGAGTGTAGTACAAGCTATCTTGGGAAATCTTTTTAGCAGTTTGCAAAGCCTGATCCCAATATATCGCTGCTGCTTGCCATTGGTTTTGTTGCTCGTATACTTTGGCTTGCTTGGCAGTGCTAAGGGCTTGTTGGTAGGCTTTAACAGCTAATCGTTCTTTAGTAGCGCGATCGCGTGCCGCTAGTAATTTAGGTTTATAATCTACCAACAGCTTTTCGGCTTCTTGGTATCCAGGGCTAGTTAGGGGAATGCTATTCAAGGCATTAATAGCCACTAGCCAAGTAGACTGTACTTTTTGCCAGTCATTCAAAGATTTAGCTGTAGCTTCTCGATTCTCGGCTGCACTAGCTACAGCTTTTGCTGCCGTTAGTTTTTTTAGCCATTTTTCCTCCGTAACTATCTGCTGATTTACGGCGTGCAAACGGACACGATAATTAAGTAATTTTCCTTGCACCAGTCCATAGAGTTCATTACTGGAACTTATGGTTTCTAGTGGCGCTATAGCCTGTCGCCATAGGTGTTGCCTAGCTTGTAATTCCTCTAGGCTAGATGCAGGAGTTTGAACTTTTTGTGTCGCTAAAGATCCCGTCTCCAAAGCCTTGACCACCTGGCTGATTTTTTCTGACCGTCCAGACAAACTTGCTTTTAGTTCTTCTGATACCTGGTAACGAGGCGACCAACTAGGAACTGTGTTCAGAGCTATACTAGCTGCCGTAAGTTGTTGTTGTACAGCTACTAATTCTTTTTCAGACTTGGCACGGCGCAACAACTGCGGGGATTTTATTTTTAATTGCTCGGCATTTTGTATTTCTTTACACTCAGACATCACACAAGGACGAGTCAATAAGTAAGCACCGCCGCCTAAGACTACAACTCCAACCAAAGCTGCACCCAGTAAGATGGATTTGATTTGAGATGCTGGCTTTGAAGTCGGCAAATTCGGCGCATCTGCAAACGGATCAAACAGTTCCTCCTCAATCTTATCGATTGATGGAGAATAGGTCAGAGCTGATGAAGAGGCAAAGAGGGGAAAACGTTCTGATGCGACGAATTCTTCCCCCGCATCCTCAGCATCCGCATGTGCCCTTATCTCCTTGTCGCCTTGTCCCTTTTTCCCAAGGTCCTCTCCCCCCGTCTCTTTCAGAGCCAAGAAACATTTCGCATAAGGGAGTTGTTCACCAAAAACTCTAAGGAAACATTGCACTCGCCGCTCTCTGTGGGGTGCTAGAGACTGAAGTACTTCCTCAATTACTGCAAAGATTATCTGAACATCAACTATTACATCTGATTCGTGTTGGGTTAAAATCATTAGTTCGTCTTTATTGACGACACACTTAACCTCGAAGACCTCAGCCGTTGAGACTTCTGCAAGTAATTGTTCCTGCAAAGTTTTGGCTAAAAGCTGTAAATCTTCCTGCTGGACTGCTACTTTCATAGAGCTTTCCCGCTTAATTTCTATATTGTTTTGATTATCTTTAAGAGAATGAAATGAACTTTTTAGGTTTGTTGAATGCAAATGCACAGTTTAACCAACCACAGCCTGAAAATCTGAACGACCAACGTTCTAACACACATTTGAACTTTTCACCAAAAATAAAAAAAGCAATTATTGTTCGCATTGCTACATTTTCATAGTGCTAGATGCAAAGTTAAATTATCTGTCTTTAGATGTAAATTACAAATAAAAAATGGGAATAATAGAATTTTTGAGTATTTTAACTGCATTATTTCGGGACAATAAAATACACAGGAGCTAATGTTCTGCAAAATTCTAGTTGCAGGGCAGTTGTGACAAATTTATCCAAAGGCTAAGGAAACGATGCTAAGTCAGAGGGTTTTGACAGAAATGGTAGTTATCTTCTATGCTAGGAAACTTACTGAAGAGATAAATTACATGTTGTGACTCTAGCACCAACAGGTTGGCTATCAAAATTAATCTGCCTCATTGGCTGAAATCGATAAAATTGATTCGTGAAAAATAAATTTTTATAGCTGCCAAAAGCTTAATTCTAAAATAAAAGTGCTGCAAAATATTAAGACAGCATTAAGCAAAGGCTGGGAAAACGTAACATACAAGGTGTATCAATGGATTTATTAGAGTATCAAGTTAAAGAGTGGTTTGGCAAAATAGGCATTCCTGTATTGCCTTCCCAACGAATTGACCATCCCACAGATTTGAAACGTTTAAAAATTCGCTTTCCAATTGTACTGAAATCTCAAGTACATGGAGCGGAACGGGCAAAAGCAGGTGGAGTCAGATTTGCGGAGACTACAATTGATGCGATCGCAGCTGCCCAAAATATCTTTAGTTTACCAATATGGGGCGAGTTGCCAGAAGTTGTGCTGGCAGAATCCCAATACGACGCCAACCAGGAATTTTATCTCGCGGTGGTTTTAGATACTGCTGTTTGCCGACCAGTACTTTTAGGTTGCAAGGAAGCAGACATTGATTGGGAATCGGCTGGGGAAAGAATGCACCATGTTGTCGTAGAACAGGAATTCTCGCCATTTTATGCCCGACGACTGGCTTTGAAAATGGGTTTGCAGGGGACGCTGATGCAGTCGGTAAGCTGCGTTGTCCAGAAGATGTACCAGTTATTTGTGCAAAAAGACCTGGATTTAGTCGAAATCAATCCCTTGGCAGTCAGCGCTACTGGTCAAGTTATGGCTCTTAATGGTAAAGTCAGGGTCAATGAACGGTCAATCAAGCGTCATCCCGACCTCACCGAGATGGCGGCAAAAATCATCAGTCGTCATACCAGTACTGAGATCGATGGTATATCGGGTGACTGGGATGGTGTGAAAATGCACGGAAAAATCGGTATTTTAGGTAATGGTACTGGTTCAGTGATGGCAACTTTGGATTTAGTCGCTAATGCTGGTGGCAATCCAGGTCTTTGTTTGAATCTACGTCATGCTTTCCTCACTGATACTACACCAACTACTTTCCGCGATCGCCTAGAGACAGGTCTAAAAATACTAGAGGCTGATGACAGCATTCAAGTAATATTAATTAACTTTCTAGGTAGCATTCCTCAAACTGAGGAAGTGGTTGAAGTTATAGCTAGAGTTGTACAGCAAGACAAGAGCGAACTTAACTCACAAATTGTGCATTCTAATGGCAGTAAAAGTCGGCAAGAGCAGAATTTTTCACCCTTAGTTGTCCGTCTTGCTGGTTCGGAATTTGATACTGCTAGAAAGTATTTAGCAACACTAAAAACCCCCAGCAATGCGCTCCTTGTAGTAGAAAATTTAGATGAGGCAGTAGCGGCAGCAGTTCGTCTGGCTAAACCAACGGCTAATAAGAGGTAATGAGTGTCACATTCTTCAAATTCAAAATTCAAAAAAAATTGAATTAATACGACACTATAAATATGTCGTTTTTATGCCCAGTACCATAGACTACTGGGTTGCCAAACTTACGGTAATTTTTTATGAACCTAACGCCAAACAGTAAAGTATTAATTCAAGGCTTTTGTGAATTTATATCAGGCACTCATGTTGCTCAAATGAAAGCTTATGGTACGAACTTAGTAGCCGGTGTCAATCCTGGATGTGGCGGACAAGAACTGCATGGACTGCCAGTTTTTGACTTAGTAGAGGAAGTAATAGAACAATTTGGGGTAATTGACACAACAATTATCTGTGTAGATCCTTACGACGTTCTAGATGCGGCATTAGAAGCGATCGCATCTCATATTCGCCAAATCATTATCATCACTGCTGGCGTGCCGCCTTTGGATATGGTGCAATTACTCCGCAAAGCCGAAGCCTGTGAAACTTTGGTAGTTGGGCCAAATAGTCCGGGGATCATTGTACCGGGAAAAATCCTTTTAGGTACTCAACCTAGCGAATTTTATACTCCTGGGAGAGTGGGGATCGTTAGTCGTAGCAGCACCCTTACCTACGAAATAGCCTACGAATTAACAAAAGCAGGTTTGGGGCAGTCGATTAGTGTCAGTATTGGTAGTGATGCGATCGTCGGTTCCTCCTTTCTCCAATGGCTGCAAATTCTCGATGAGGATGAAAATACAGAGGCGATCGTTCTAGTTGGTCAACCTGGCGGTGGTAGTGAAGAAGCAGCAGCCCGATACATTACCGAGGCAATTGATAAACCAGTAATTGCCTACATTGCAGGTAGACTTGCACCACCAGGAAAAACTTGGCGTCAAACTGGGACTTTAGCAACAGTTATCGGACGCGATCGTAACTTTGGCACAGCCCAAAGTAAATTAGCTGCTTTAAAAGAAGCGGAAGTTCCAGTAGCTGAACGTCCTTCTCAGATTCCAGAATTATTGAGAAAGGAGATTAGCTAATGACAAAAAGCCAAGCAATAATCAAGCTTCGTTTGCCAGTTTTAATGCATGAGTAATAGCGATCGCACTCACGTTCAATCAACAATAGAAGCTTCCTAGCGATCGCTTAGGGGCAAATTTTCTTAGAGGAAAGTAGGCGAACAGGGCATCTACTATTAAAAATTTCGAGAAAAGTTTGCCACCTGAGCTTTCATACTTGCAAAAGGCTTAATGTATCACCAGAACAATTCTCTGAAGGCAAACCATTTTTGTCTTGCTATTCATATTACCACTCAAGCTAAAATCAAATATTTAGATCGCGCAGAGCCAGACGAATTTGCTCCAAACGCCTGCGATTAACACCAAGATCCGACTCTCCCACGCGAGCTGCCGAGCGCACATGAATTACCGACTCATTGGGAGGGAAATAAAACTCTACATCATCAATAAATTTGAAGATGCGGCTTTTAGAAAGAGCGTGGATGTAATTATCTGTCTGTTCTATAACTTCTGTGCGGGGAACAACGGTGAGAGTTTTTAGTAAGGTTTTTCGTGCTGCATCGCGATCTATATGATAGGTAATTGGGTCAATGGCATGTTTGGGATCACCATCTTGACTCACAACACAGTTGTCTGAAGCCGGACAAGAACTAAGATGACCATTATCAACTCCCAAAGCAGAAGAGGTAGCCCAAGCTGCGGTAGGAAGTATAAAAGTATTAATCAAAGTTAGCAATATTACAAAAGCGATACTCCGCAGGAGTCGCTGTGCGAAAGCTGTTAGCAGATGAAACATTATAAATTCACTCCTCAAGGTTTGAATAGGACTCAATTATTTTCGGTCATTTCGGGGGGAGCGCTGCAAGTTGCCAGTTCGCGCTATACAGTATCATTCATCTAGCCACATTCTGGGTTATATCTGAATCCTGAATCGGTGTTCTAGTAGAGTATCACCCCTTGGTTATAAGCATTTACAAAACTCGTGTAGTCATACTCAACTTGGGTTGCATAGTCCACCGCAAAGTTAACAATTTCGTCTTTGAATACAGCCTTGTTACCGCTAACAATATCAGTCACTTCTTTGTCAACGCTTACGGGAATAATCGCAGCATCATAGTCTTTATCAGAGATTGCATGATTCTTGGCAACGACCTTCCCCGCATATCCCATCGCATCCATGAATTTTGATTTAGTGGTTAGCAATGTATAGTCAAAGTCCACCTGGTAGGGTGATTTTTCATGTAGCATAAAGGGTATGCTATTGACCGTAGTGTAGCCAACCAAAGGATCAGTATTAGAGAGCATTGCTTTAGTAGCGATTACCACTCTCGCCCCTTCTTGATTCCCGTAAACTGAAGTTGGCAGCAGACCTGGAAGTGCGATCACCTCCGGTGGGCGGAACGCCATCGCAACTGCGCTACTACCTTCCTGCTTCATCTCCAAAATGCGATCATCGTCGGTTCCTGAACTTGGCCCCTCAATCAGTAAGTAATATCGGTACTTACCAAGACTACCAGTGCCTGAACCTAATTTTAGCCGAATGTCTTTGAGAGCATAATAACTATTGCTATAGCGTTTACTGCTAAGAATTGAGGCAATGTAACTGCTCATAGCCCCAACAATGTCGGAATAGGTGCTGCTGGATACAGGCTGAAGTTCTAAGGTAGTCTGGAATACCCGATTGTTATTGTTATTTAACTGCGTGTACTTACTTAGCAAGCTAGAACGGCTGTTATTTGATGCCTTTTGAATCAAATCTTTGACCACACCATTCGTATTGCCAGATTCCAAACGGTATGAAAGTTCGTCGTTGGTTCCCTTAAAATCGCTCATCTTGTTCAGATAAGTATCCAAAAAATTCCGAACAATATCCTGAGCATCAGTTGAGCTAAGACCGTTCTCTTTGGCTGCCAGCAAGATAGAGGCTGCCATCCGTCGCAAGTCCCAAACGTAGGGGCCAAGATAGCCTTCATCAAAATCGGTGGTGTCAAAAACGTTGTTATCGTTGCTGTCTCTCATCCCTCCAAGATTTTGCAGATGCATATCTCCCTCTAACCAGATGGCTGAGGTTGAAGAATTCACAAATCCTGAACTTGGCAAAGTCTGCATATCACGATAAAAAATGTGATCTGTTCCCCGATAAAAGGCAAAAGGGCTAGCCTTCATCTTTTGCATTTTTGTTGCCGATTCTTGAGGCAATTGAGAAGCAAAGGGATGATTGTATTGGTAAATTTCATTCTCTACCCAAGTTGAACGAAGAGTTGCAGCTTGAACTGGAGATGGAAACCCCAAAATAAAAATTAAGACAAATACGATTGCAGATATGTGTCTGAGCATGACAGTTGCTTAGGTGTAAAAAAATAGACTCTTGTGTAGAGACAATCATCCAACAACAATTCTTTTATCACCTTGAACCATAGCTTAGAAAGTAAATTAAAGCACAATCTAACAACTATTCATGGCAAAGAATTCAAAAAGGTAAAATTATAAAGAACCGTCAGAATGTAATCATGTCAGCTATCCAAACAACTGTGGTTCTTGCGATGACGGCCGATGGAAAAATTAGTGCCGTAGATCCTAAAGCGCCTCGTGATGCCGATCCAGTTGATCAAGCACACCTAGAGTATCAAGCTTCCCTTGCCGATTTAGTCTTGGTAGGAGCAGGGACGATTCGGGCTGAGGGAGGAACCTATACAATTCGTAATCCCGAACTTTTGGCAGCACGTAAGGTTCGAGGTCAGTCTCCCCAGCCTATTACCTGCGTTGTCTCAGGTTCCCTAGACCTATCACTAGACTTGCCTTTTTTAAGCCAGGACATTGAGCGATGGATATTTACAACACGGACTGGTTTAAAGCGTAATTCTGATACAACAAGCTTGCAAAAGCTAGCTGAATTAATTGATTTGGGAGAGACAGACTTAGACTGGAATCGAGCCTACAGCTTGATGGCAGAGCGGGGTATTCACAAAGTCATTGTTTTGGGAGGCGGCGCTTTAACAGCTGCTTTACTAAAGGCAGGGCGAATTGACGATTGGTGGTTAACAATTTGGCCCATCATTTATGGAGGAAAGCACGCCCTTAGCCCAGTAGAGGGAGAGGGTTTTCTTCCCCAAGCTGCTCCTCATCTCCAACTCGTCGAAACTCGTCAGGTTGGAAGTCAGTTGTTTTTAAACTACCGCATACTCAACTGAGAATGCGCTGCCAGAGTTAAGTGCTATTATCGTTAACACTAAAAAGCGCCCTCCCATTGGGAGAGCGCTTTTTAATTTAGCTAAACTTCAGAATTAACCGTTGATAGCAGGAGCAGTCAGAGCGACAGGAGCAACATCACCAGCAGCCAAATCTAAGGGGAAGTTGTGAGCGTTACGCTCGTGCATTACTTCCATACCCAGGTTAGCCCGGTTGATTACATCAGCCCAAGTGCTGATGACGCGACCGCTTGAATCAATAATTGATTGGTTGAAGTTGAAACCGTTCAAGTTGAACGCCATTGTGCTTACACCCAAGGCGGTGAACCAGATGCCGATTACAGGCCATGCTGCTAAGAAGAAGTGCAGTG
>NZ_JAIVFX010000129.1 GCF_020829625.1 Nostoc sp. XA010
GGAAAACCCCTCCTCCCGTGGTTTGAAACTGAATGGATTGGTTGGCTCGGTTGGTTACAACTCCTATTTAATCCCTTATTTTGGATTAGCTTCGGTATCTCTGCACTTGTCCAAGTGATGGGTGCGATTCGTTGACTAGTGAATCACGGTATCCAGTCCGTACATAACTAGTCCAGCCATTACCCGATAACGGGAAAAAGCTGAACTCTCGGTTAGATGTAGGTGAAAGCCCTACCATTCAGACTCAGAATTGACTCCTTATCTGCCCACACCGAACAAGCTCGGTTCTTGTAGAGTGAAGCTGGGAACAGGGCATAATCAGACGACCGTTACGGGTTGACACTGGTGCTAACAGGGAGTTCCTACGGTGAAACAGAGCCTAGAAAAGCAACTTATTGGAAAGCAGGGCGTAACATCAAAACCCTGACTTGGTTGGAGATAATTCCCGCCCACTGTCCATTAGTGAGGGGTAAGAGTCTAGGGAATCCAACAGTTGAATTGGCTACACCTAACGGAACAACGCCACATGCTACAACGGGGGGAACCCCCGCAACGCAGTGGCTCATTAATCTCTCCGAGGGAACGAATAAAAACGAGTTGTGGGTCTTGGGGCAGTCGAACCCCAGGTAGACCAGACGAGCGGATTAACTCCCACAATTCGGGTAGGATGCAACGTAATTGTTGCAAGGTGTTCAGAAAATATTATCTAGAGAAGAGTGAAATGATTAGACACAGCTATACAGCTAGTGAATCGTGGAAAGGATTGCCCTGGAAGAAATTCCGAAAAAACCTGTTCCGCCTTCAAAAGAGAATATTCAAAGCCGTTCAAGTTGGAGACAAGCGTAAAGCTAGGTCACTACAAAAACTGATTCTGAAATCCCGTGCAGCTAGATACCTAGCGATTCGGCAAGTAACACAATTAAATGCTGGTAAAAATACAGCAGGTATTGATGGCAAAAAGTCCCTCTCATTCAAGGAACGATTTGCACTTGAGGAACTTCTCAAGTCCAATCATAGCAATTGGCATCATCAAGGATTAAGGGAAATTCCAATTCCTAAAAAGGACGGGACAACCAGATTACTTAAAATACCTTGCATAGCGGACAGAGCTTGGCAATGCCTAGCAAAATACGCATTAGAGCCAGCACACGAAGCCACTTTCCATACCCACAGCTACGGCTTTAGAACAGGGCGTTCCGCCCATGATGCACAAAGGTACATCTTCCAAAACCTACGCTCTTCCTGCAACGGAATAGATAAACGAGTCATAGAACTTGATATCGAAAAATGCTTCGACAGGATTGACCATAAAATAATCATGGATAGCTTAATATCCCCTAAAGGATTAAAGCTCGGTATATTCCGATGCCTCAAATCAGGCTTAAACCCAGGATTTCCAGACCAAGGTACGCCACAAGGCGGTGTGGTCAGTCCTCTGCTCGCAAATATAGCGTTAAATGGGATAGAGAAGATACACCGACAAAAAGATCACAGGAAAGCAAGCGGATACATTGAACCATCCGTAAGATACGCAGATGATATGGTGATAATACTCAAACCTCAAGATAACGCAGACGAAATACTTGCCCAAATCAGCGAATTCTTAGCTCAACGCGGGATGAATGTCAGTGCCAAAAAGACCCAAATTACCGCCGCGACAGATGGCTTTGACTTCCTCGGCTGGAATTTCAAAGTACAGAAAAACGGAAAGTTCAGAACTACCCCCTCAGTGGGCAACTTCAAAGCCTTCCGCAAGAAAGTAAAAGCCATTGTCAACAACTCGAACTATGGAGCCAAGGTTAAGGCTGAGAAATTAGCTCCCCTGGTTAGAGGTTGGAGAGGTTACCATCGCTACTGCAAAATGGACGGAGCAAGGAACTCCTTATATCACATCGAAACAAGAGCATACAAGGTATTCAACAAGGAAACAAAGCTTACACGCTACTCTAGCAAAACATTGCTAGAGCAAGCGTTTCCGGCGGTTCCCTACTCCGAAAACAGACACGTCATGGTTACAGGTGAAAAATCACCCTATGACGGAGATATAGCTTACTGGAGCAAACGTAACAGCAAGCTCTATGACGGCGAAACCTCTAAAGCTTTAAAAAGGCAAAACCATTCATGTGCTTCTTGTGGCATTAAATTCATAGATGAAGAGCGGGTACACCTGCATCACATCGATGGAAATCACGCCAACTGGAAGAGAAATAATCTTGAAGCATTGCACGAGTCATGCCACGATTACCAACACATGGGCAAAGGTGAATAGCCAAGAACATCGGGAGCCGTGTGCAGCGAAAGTTGCACGCACGGTTCTAACTGAGAGGGACGGGGAATAATATCCCCTCTCGACTCAAACAAGC
>NZ_JAIVFX010000131.1 GCF_020829625.1 Nostoc sp. XA010
TCCAAGTTGTAAATGAAGCAAGCATCGCACCGGCTGCTGTCACTCCTCCTACCAGAGCGCAGATAGACCAAAAACGCATCTGAGAATTTCCTGTAGATAATCGCATCTCTTTTGGTGGCGATGATGTTGAGGATGCAGATGATGTTGATGATTGTTGTATCAGCTTCGGTATTTGTTCAGTTAATACATCACGCACAGCATTACTGACTACAGTGTTGTTCATTGATTGGGCTGTTTTAGAAGTATTCGCCACTTTCTCTTCGACTGTTAGTACCCAAGCTTCAATCATTGCCTCCATTCGTGCTTGCAGTGAAATCATTGTCTCTTCATATCTGCCAAGTGTTGCCATGACTTGAAACATCGGGTCATCTTCCGCTAACCCCACTTGATGCGCTGTTTCAACAATCCTCTGTTGTTCGGCTTCAGAATACCCCTGCAATATTTCTGATGTTCTCACCTGCTGACACTCCTAAGTAAATACTAGCGACTTGATTATTTTTTACAGTCTTAAAAAAATTTTTTAGCCAGTGATAAATATATGAGCGATACAACACATATAGGGATTGCTCATGAAAACATTCTGAGTAAGGTTTGGCTAAATCCTCCATTGCTTGATAATGATCTCTGTGCAAGGCTGTTAATATAATTTCTGTGCCCCCAACCAATGGCAATTTTTGCTGGATTAATTGCTTATACTCTTTAAACCTCGTATCAAAATGTTGATTTTTCACTATGACATAACTAGCATTGTCTGTTGCAAAATCTAATAGCTGCAAGAAATATTCCATGCAATCACTTCTATGGGAAATTGGCTGTAAGAATGTTAGTTTCCAGTTGAGTTCAGCCAAAACAGTAAAAAAATCTGCCTCATATATGTAGTTACAGGTTTCTTGGATATACTGTCCCGGCATATCTACAAAAATTACATCTAATGAGTCATTAAGTAAATCGTCTAATACCAAATCCGGGTTGTCTGTGAAAAAGTTTAAGCTTTCTATTGGCACTATTCCTTCATAAGCTTTGAACTTATTACGGCTATCATGGTTATAAATTTTAACAGCTTGATGTTGGCTAAGGAATAGTTCAATCAATAACTTGATAACTGTAGACTTTCCCACACGCGAGTCACCTACAGTCATAACTACACGTCTACAAACGGGGGACATTTTCTAATCCTAAAATACTTTTTGCTAACCAAACTTGTTCCTTGAATTTGCTAATCCAAGTACTTACCCTTCCTTTGACTGATGGCTTTTCTTTTTGCTCTATTCCTTGATTAAATGTCAAGCTATTTTTGTCTAAATAATCATAAGCGTGTTCTATTAAATCTGGCATCGTTATTTCTAAAAACGGAATATTACTTTCTATTAATATATCCTTCATCGCTGTTATGTCTGAGGATTCTTTATATCTGACAAAGTTTTCTGGCGAACCGAAGAACAAATTCTTCACTACGACATAATCTACTTGGTCTTGACAAAAATCATATAAACTTATTAACTGCTTTACCGAATCCATTACTCGACTAATTACAACTACAATTGTTACTCGCATATCATATAATTCATCAACTGTAGACAAAAATTTCATTTGTTGTACAACATCTTTTAAGATTCTCATGGACTGTGGTGGTAATTCCAATAAGAATAAAGACTTTCCGGGGATAACTGCCCCTTCTGCGTCTAGACTTTCCTCTATTAACTCTTTCAAATCATCTAGAAAAATGTCTACATTCCCTTCTGTAAAAAAATCTAATTCTCTCACTAAACATTTATCCCCATAAAATCTGCTTAAATGAGAATTAGATATGTCCGCATCAAAAGCCAAAAATTCTTTTTTCATATCCAAATATGTTTGCGCTAATCCTCTGGCGAAAGTACTTTTCCCTACTCCTCCTTTATCTCCTGTCACTATCACTAATCTCCGACTCCAGTGTTTTTTATTGGTGACTGCGGTTTTTGTTTGTGGCAGGACTGTATTTCCTGCTTCTGTTTTTTCACCTGCGGTTACTGCTTCTGGCATCTGCTGTATATTTTCTGTGCTTTCTGCTTCTGTTGTTTCATCTGTTACTAAGAGTAATTCTTCTACTCCGTTAAGGATCTCCGCCTCATCGTTTAAAATATCTGTCATCTGATTTTCTCCTCGATTTCATGTTTAATCAGTTTCGAGCTTCAGTCCAGTGCTAGCATCTCTGCTGAAAAGTAGTCTAATATAGCGGTTATCAGTCCAGTCCAGTACACTTAGGAGAGAGCAATTCTACTGATAACTGGTCGCTATGAAAGCCTACTCTCTCGACTTGCGTCAGAAAGTTGTTGATGCTTATGCCTGTGGTGACA
>NZ_JAIVFX010000133.1 GCF_020829625.1 Nostoc sp. XA010
GAATTCTGGCAACATTATCATTAAATAGGGCTTATTGCGAATTAATGCTCTTTTTCTTTTACCATAAATTGCTACACTACTTGCCATATATCTATTTCAGGGTATTTTGTCTCCCCTCAAGGTCGCTCGGACTCCCAACGATGCAATCACTTGTTCTGCACTCGGAGCCACGCGATTGAGTCCGTACTGTCTTGGTCGGTAGGGTCGAGGTGTGCATTACTGCATCACCCCTCCCATTCGGAACCGTGCGTGCGACTTTCATCGCACACGGCTACTCAGTGTGTTGCCCATTTGTCACATCGGACTTCCTGACAGTATGACCGATGAAATTAGGGATATCATTTATCCAATTCCAATCAAACTTTTCCCAAAATTGAGAAAGTTTCTCTAGGAATTTGGAGCGGTCTTTCTTCCTAATTTCTATTAGGTCAAGTGCGGTCTTTTCGTCATGACAATGCCGATGCAGTAGTTGAAGATTCTTGTACTCATCCTTGCCGCCTATAGCTCTGGGGGTGATGTGGTCTTCTTCTAACACATCCCAATTGTGGAAGCTTAATCCACACCAAGGACATTTACCCAATTGAAGTTTTAACAGTCTAGCCTTACGATTAGGCATTTGGGGGTGTGTCCCTAATCTTGAACTCCAATAAACCAGGTCGCCATCGTAGGGGCTTTTATCGCCTTTAACTTTCACATAATCGGTGCTACTGCAACTAAACTCTTTATGTGTTAGTAACCGGAAGGGGTTCGCTGTGCCTTTCCTGGTTGCGAATACCCAGTTATTATCGCCTATGGTTATCCAGTATTTGATGTGACCATCATTTATGTTTCCGCATCGGCGTTTTGCCCATCGTCGAAGTTTCAGGTATGTGAGGTGGTCTTGTTTTGCTAATTCTCCGACCGTTTGGGAGTCGGAGTGGGAATAATATGAAGTCCATCCCCTTATTACAGGGTTAAGGTCTTTTATGAGAGCCGCTTGGGGCGAAGACCTGTATTTTGTGATGATTCTTCTTACCTCCTCTTGGTGAGCCTTACTCGCCTTCGCGGATGGGGTGATAAGGGTATTGAAACCTAATTTAGTACCTTGGGCATTTATATTGCTCCGGTATTTCCCGGCGGGATATTGTCGGATGTGATGACCCAAAAAGTCGAATCCGGCTTTACCATCCTCACTTAACTCAGGATTGAATGTATGAGTTAGCCGAGTTTTTTCAGGTTTTAATTCAAGTCCAATACCAGCTAACCATTCCGAGATAATTTCTCGGCATCTTTGGACAACGGCTTTGTTTTCGTGGAGAATCACAAAATCATCCGCGTAACGGATAATATTTGGGGGTAAAAAATTAGTACCTTTTTTGTGATACCAAGTTTCCCTTTGTGTATGTGACATTCTGGGGAATTCCTGTTTTATCCTTCCCTCCATGCCGTGAAGGGCTATGTTTGCCAAAAGTGGAGAAATGACCCCACCTTGCGGCGTACCCTCAGATGTGGCAGTAAATGCTCCTTCGTCTATTACCCCCGATTTCAGCCAAGCTTTAATTTGTTGCCTGACTTTACCCAAGATATTCAACTTTTGGAGCAGTGCTTCATGGTTGATGCGGTCAAAACATTTGGCAATATCGGCATCTAACACGAACTTTGCCTTGTTTTGAATACAGAGTTTAATCTGTTTTATCGCATCGTGGCATGACCTTCCGGGTCTAAAACCATAGGAGTTTGGCTCGAACTGAGCCTCCCATTCTGGCTCAAGTGCAGCTTTTGCTACGGCTTGTAGTGCGCGGTCGTACATTACGGGTATTCCTAATGGGCGTTTTTCTTCTCTTCCTGGTTTCGGAATCCAAACTCTACGAGTGGGTTTGGATTTTCCAGTTAGTTTTAATTGCCCTGCAAGTTCAAAACGTGCTTTTGGGGGCAGTGATTTAATACCGTCCACACCTGCCGTTTTCTTTCCCTGGTTTTCAACTGTTACCCTACGTACCGCTAACACCCTGTTAGACCAAGACCTCATCAACGTCTTTTGGAGTTTGCGGCATCGCTTGACATCACCACGGCGGGAAGCAGCGTAGATGCGTTTTTGCAACTTGAATACATATCTTTCAGCCTACATTCCGCACCCTAACTGTCACACATCAATAAAAAGCTGGCATAGTAGTACACAAGAACTAAGCTAGAGTCAAAAATTAAGAAATTTAATGCGAGTTATTATCATTAAGTAGCTTAATGTGGC
>NZ_JAIVFX010000134.1 GCF_020829625.1 Nostoc sp. XA010
GCCATTATCCTGCGCAACAACAACACTTGCTTCCTCGGAAAACCCGTCGGGAACAACGTATCCCTCAATAACGTCACCGTGATCATACTCGACATTGAATAGCAATCGATCGTGTCCATATTGCGCGATTTGCATCAACCAATTCGGAAACTACTTCCTGGCAAAAACCGAAATGCATGGCCCACCCGGGTGGTCGTAATCTATCGCCTGAATCTCAATGGTAGAATAGCCTAAGCGCTTTAACAGGGTGAGAATATCTTTTCTTTCCAGCCAAAAATGGCGGTCTTTCATACCACCGCAAAAGGAAGCATTCTGCTCCGCATGCTGATAGCTCCGCTCATGATAATGAAGGTCCAGACCTGCAACAGAACGCAGTTCGGTTTTACCGGTGAACGGCTGACGTCTTAAATCAGAAGGCGGCATAGCCTCTTCGTCAAAAAAATGAGTCCAGATGAAAACGGCTTTTGCACGCTGCGACAATAGACGGAGGAACTCTCCCGGGTCGGGCATATGGTAAAGCACGCCCGAGGCAAGCGCGAAGTCGTACGTCTTTTCCGTCTCTTGAAGCCATTTCTGTATATCGCCCAAATAGAACGACACTCTATCGAGTTTTAGAATTTCCTTGGTGACCAGACATCGCAGAAAGCAGGACTGGTTAGCCTCTATTGCGTCGATGTTGAAAGGGCGCTCTTTGTTGAGGATGAACGTGTGCATTCCCTCAAGCGGGCCTACTTCCAGAACTTCCGCGCCACTTAGTGGGCCGTATGCTTCAATAGCGCCCGATATCCTGCCGTCCTGAAAGAGAGGAATATCACCGGCGGTCAAGCCTGGAAAAGGAAAAGAGGAACTCCAACCCGAAAGCGCGTCGATAGCATTCTGATGATGAGGACTTCTAGTCTCATATTGGGCGAAGATGCTAGTTTCCTTGCCTCCTCCGCCGAGAGGAGCAGACCTGTTGCCTTTATCAAGAAACAACGTTGAATAAATCCATTGTACGAAACCGCTAAAACGGAAGTAACTAGTTAGTATTCTCATCAATTTCCTGTTTGCGCCGGGGGTGAAGCTACCAGACCTGTACTTCACTTGCCGATAGTTGTTAACCGCACTGTATTTTGCGGCAAGGACCATGCAAGAATTTATGCAAATGCAAAATCGAAAACACCACGACCCGTCAGCACTTTAATGCGTTTGACGCTGCTTCTCTGAGAGCCAACATCTCGGGGGAAGCGAATGACGACCTAACTAGCTTAGCATAATCTGGGAAGCGTCGCGTGACGACATTGACACCAGCTTGAACCAATGCGTTTTTTTCCCCTTTGAAGCTTGCAGTACGAACGTGATACACAAATGAAGATGGCGAAACTACGTGCTTCCACCCCGCCGCTCCTGCGCGCATGCAAAAATCGTTCTCTTCACCGTATCCACGCGGAAACGCCTCATGATCAAACAAGCCGCATTCCTCTATCAACGAGCGTCGGATGTACATGCAGAATCCTGATCCCGTCGGAACCTCAGGTGCGACGCAATCCTGCGTCGCTTGAGTCAAAAGAAGCGCATATTCTTCATTGCTTAGATGTGGTGGTTTCGGGCAGTACTCGTTAAAGGTCGGGAAGGAAAATGCTCCCGCGTTGTCACTCATAGCGGTAGCGGTACCGATCTTTTCTCCACTATACGCTGCGGCTCGTAGCCCTTCAAGCCAACGAGGCGTAACGACGGTGTCGGAGTTTAATAGGACAACGTCGCTTGATCCAGCCTCTAAAAGGCCTCTGTTGATTGTCTTCGTATATCCCATATTGGTTACGTTGCTCAGTATAGTGACATTTTTAATGCCTTTATATTCGGAAATAACTTCTTCGACCCTAGGGTCGGGGCTTGAATCATTGATGACGATCAATTCATTAGTCTCTAGATCTGTATGTTTAGCAATCGAATTGAGGCAATTCAGTACTTCATCAGGAGCATTATAGACCGGAACGATAATCGATGTCTTCGCGTTTGCGCTCATTTTCGCAGGACTTGTTCGGGATTTTAACTTTGGGCTCTTCATAGATTTGCCCAGTATCTTTTCGTAGGCCTCCGCCAATGCTAGGCTTAGATTGTCTTGGCTGAAATTGTCTTTGACGAAA
>NZ_JAIVFX010000136.1 GCF_020829625.1 Nostoc sp. XA010
TTTCAAGGTTCGGTTCACCTTTTAGCGTCGCTTCTCTTCGCTTCGCTTCAGGCACTTATTCAATATAACGAACCTAATTAATTGTGTCAACTATTTTTCCAAAAATCTTTTGGACCGCTTCTGATTCTCTATCAAAGCCTTGAAGGGTAAGGGTTTTAGGCTATAGTATTCCTGGAAGTCTCTAAGAAAGCAATAAATTTGTGACCAATTCTGCTGTTTTGCCGCCTTGGCTGGTTTTAGATCCTCTGTTACATAGCTGGTTGCTGGAGGATATTGGCAGGGGCGATCGCACTACTAATTCTCTACTTGTACAAGATGTGACCCTTGGCTCGGCTAGATGGATTTCTAAAGGTTCTGGGATTATTTCTGGCTTACCTGTTGCTGCTAGGGTGTTTCAGATTTTGAATGAAAAAGTCGGCTTTGTGGCGGTTTCGGCTGAAGGTACATGGTGTGAGCCAGGACAAGTAGTAGCTGAAATTCATGGTTCGCTGGATGCGCTGCTGATGGGGGAAAGAGTTGCGCTCAATTTGGCTATGCGGTTGAGTGGGATTGCTACGCTGACTAATATATATGTAGAGAGAATTGCTGATTTACCTTGTCAGTTGGTGGATACGCGTAAAACGACGCCAGGGCTGAGACTCTTGGAAAAGTACGCGACTGCTTTGGGTGGGGCGATTAATCACCGTATGGGGTTAGATGATGCGGTGATGATTAAGGATAATCACATTGCGGCTGCTGGGGGAATTGGAGAAGCTGTTACCCGTATTCGTTCTCAAATTCCTTATCCCTTGACTATAGAGGTGGAAACGGAAAGTTTAGAGCAGGTCAAAGAAGCTTTACAGGACAATGCTGACATTATTATGTTGGACAATATGCCTTTGGATATGATGTGTCAGGCAGTGCAGTTGATTCGTCAGCAGGATAGCCGGGTGAAAATAGAAGCTTCTGGGAATGTGACTTTGGAAACTATTCGCGGTGTAGCAGAGACCGGTGTTGACTATATTTCTAGCAGTGCGCCGATTACTCAGTCGAAGTGGTTGGATTTGAGTATGAAGATTCAACTTTAAGCTCGGCTTTATTCAAAATTAACAACTCGGGTTTCTTTATTTAGCAAAAACTTTGACTTCTGGCAAATAGTTTTTCACGTCATAGCTCATCGATAAAGTTAAAAAGCAAAACTAGCGTCCCACAGAGATTTCAGTGATAGAGTCCGTGCAATCATACCACAGGAGTATCACACTGCAAAAAAAATGGATAAAGTCAAGATTAAATCCTGTTTAAATTGGAATTTCGATCCAAAATTCTTTGCCTTTTCCTGGTTCTGATAGACAATTCAAACTTCCACCATATTTTTCTACTACAATTTGGTAGCTAATTGACAGTCCTAGCCCTGTTCCTTTACCTACATGTTTTGTTGTCAAAAGGGGATCAAATAATCGGTTTCTAATATCTTCCTCTATTCCTAACCCATTATCAGCAATTCGGATTACAACAAATTTACTGTCTAAAATTTCAGTACGAATTGTAATTTGCGGTTTATCAATTGTTTTTAAATTGACCATCGATTCTTCTAAAGCATCAATTGCATTGGTCAAAATATTTATAAATACTTGATTAACCTGCCCAGTAAAGCAATAAAATAAGGGCAAATTGCCATATTCTTTAATAATAGATATATCTAGCCAAATACCATTATTTTTCCAACGATGATGCAAAATTAATAATGTATTATCAATTCCTTAATGAATGTCAACTAATTTTTTATCTGCTTCATCATGACGGGAAAAATTTCGCAATCCCAAAACAGTTTCACGGATACGATTAGTACCCATATTCATTGAAGACAGGAGTTTATAAAGGCCATCGGTAATAAATTTTAAATCAATTTTTTCAGCAAAATCTTGAATTTCTGTCTGGGGGTTGGGATCAGGGCTATTTCATTCTAAAGGAAGGTGCAATATGGTATAATCCAGCGCAAATTCTAGCTTCTTGCTCCTACTACTGTGTCTGAAATCGAAATTATAAAAGCTTTTGCAGATATAAAAGACCCGCGT
>NZ_JAIVFX010000013.1 GCF_020829625.1 Nostoc sp. XA010
AATAATCGTCTGTAAAGGAACCTAAATGTATGGTTAATGACTCTCCTGATGGGATCTCTTTTAAACCTGCCTCTATACTCTCAAAGATTGGAAGAATTTGCTCAGAGGCTAAGTTAGAATGAATTCCTACACAATCAAAACAGAATTTGATTTGAATCGATTCCCCATTTTTGAGAATTAATGCTCCTATCCCTTTTCTCCCTCCCAAAGCAACATCACAAACCCCAGCTAAATGGATAATGTCTTCAAAGGGGGTAAGAGTTTTTACTACATTAACTTGCTCGGTTTCTAACCTTTGTTTCTTAACCTTATCTGTCTGCTTTGTTGCCATAACCTTAATAATTCGTAATTCGTAATTCGTAATTTGCAAGATTCGCCTCTGGCGAGAAGTAAGCATTGATAATTCGTAATCCGTAATGGACTACGCCCTGCTACACTAATGTAATTCATAATTAATGCTGCACATTTTCACGTTCACATTGAGGAAGAAAAATGATCTGTCTCTCTTTAATGACGAATTATCAATTATTCTTTATTCCTCTTTAATTACGTTAGCGTAGCGGGGCGCAGCCCATTACGAATTACGAATTACGAATTACGAATTATTCCTCTTATATCCTCTGCTAATTCGAGGCACTGCCACAAACTTGCCAAAAAATTCTTGATTTGATGAAAGTAACCACCATGTAGCCCATCCCCAAGCAATACTTAATCCTGTACCTAACCAACTTGTTTTCAACATATAGTTGAAAATGAATACATTTAATATTGCTATAACTGACCAAGGGAAAATCTGATCGGCGGGAAATGGGCCTAATCGGGGTCTATCTCCCAAGATTCTATTTACACTTCTAAATTTATTTTCATCTCTCATTTTCTTTAATTGGTTGTTAATATGAAGCATTTCTTGAATCAGGGCACTTTTTCTCATTCAAGAAATGCTGCGACTAAAGTGGTGTTATTTTTAACAGTTATCAGTTATCAATCTCTCACTGATAACTGATAACTGTTCACTGTTCACTGAACTATGCTCCAGTAATTAAACCAGTAACTAAGTCTCCAACAAAGACTGAAAGTACTATAATTAATGGAGTCCTGGCTAATGTCTGCCAATCTTCATCATTTCGGGCTGCTTGAACAATTCTTACTAAACTAATACCTACATAAAGTAGGAATAAACCTCTCAATACGTTGAAGAACAACTCTATAACTGCTTGTGTTTGCCCGTTACCAGCATTGCCAAAAGCACCAGTCATCCAGGTTTGAGCATTGTTAAAAAACTGTGCTTCGGCTGGGGAAGAGGCAAAATCCAAGAGAAATATTACCGACAGGAATGCAAACAATATTGCATATAAATTCACCCCCCATTTCCGTTGTAGCTTTTCAAAATTTGTTAATAATGCCTGTGTTTGTTTTGGAATTGCAACTGCTATTGCTCCTGCAATCATCAATCCTCCAAGCATTATGTTGTGGACTGACATCTCCAGAATCATTAATGCTCCCGTTACTCCCATCAGCCCAATTGTGCTACCTTCAATAACTTTCTTTTTTCTTGATGGTAAGGCTGCTGTTGGTCTTGCCTCAAAGCTAGTTGTATTGGAATTCTCGTAGTCTGATATTTGCATAATTTGTGAACGCATGAAATCTTATCAAAACAGAATTCAGGAGTCAGGAGTCAAGAGTCAGAAAGGAGGTATGAATTCTGTACGAGTGGCGGATAGCGCAGTGTAAAGCCTACGGCATAGCAATGCTATAAGCAAGTCTGCGTACCCCTACTTTTAAGCAAGTTATGCGCTAGCGTCTCGTAGAGAGCTTCAAGATTGCTGAATTCTGACTTCTGACTTCTGAATTCTTCTTCAAATACATTATTCACAACTCATTTTTAAAATCCTACAGACTCTAGTACAAAAAAAACTAGTTCTTTTGGCTACAGAGAATATTTGTTACAGCTTTTTAGGTATAGGCTCTATTGTTAATTTCTGCCCAAGTTGAATATTACTAGCACCCGCTTTAAGTTCTAAAACCTGTGTAGCAGTGACACCGTAATAGATTGGGCAAGGATTCCTCATGCATGGTGGTGCATTGTGAATTATGGTTGTCACCACATTATTTTTAAGGTATATAATGTCTAACGGCACTTTTACTTGGTACATCCAAAACGGTACATGATTATACTCTCGACCCAAGTTAAACAACATTCCGTGATCTGTGTTTAAATGATTTCTCCATTTGAGTCCTTTCTCTAGTTCTTGTGTTTTATTTGCCGCTTCTAAATAAAAGGTCTGGTTATTGTGAATAAGCTTATACTGAATCGGCAATTTTTGAGGACGAGTTTCGATATAAGAAACTACTGCTGTGAAGAAGATTACTGACACCCCAGCAATTGGCCCAGCGATGTTTAGCAGCTTCAAGCCAGCAGCATACCAATCGATTTTTGACTGAGATTTCAGTATTTGCATAAAATTAACTACCAAAAATATCGATATCGCCCAGACTATATATTGATGAATCCACCGGACTAGATGGTAGTCCTTGCAAATCTGCCTTGTTACGCATACTTTCTATTCGGTCAGCTTCACGTATTGCCAGAGGATTTACGCTTTTTCTTGATTCTAATAGTGCAGTGAGGGTAATTTGTAATGGCGGCAAATCCTCTAGTGCTGGAGTTTCTTCATCAAAGGATTGACAAAATATTGAGAATGCTGCCCTTTCGACAATTGCCTGAATTTCTGCACCGACACAGCGATGTGTTATCTTCAATAATCTTTGCCATTCTTCTGGGGTAAAGGCATCTCCATCATCAGCAAAGCGCTTGTCAAATCTTGCTAGGTGAATCTTAAATATAGAATGTCTTTCGCCGTTGTTTGGTAAGTCGATTTTGAATATCTGATCAAACCGTCCACTTCTGGTTAACTCTGGTGGTAGCCATTGGATATTATTGGCAGAAGCAATTATTAATACATCACTTGTTCTTTCCTGCATCCAAGTGAGTAACATCCCTCCTAATCTCCGTGATAAATCATCATCTCCGGCAAATCCCTTGTCAAAGTCATCGAGGTAAAAAATTATACGGTTAATTCGGTCTACCAGTGCCAATAACTTTTTGAGTTTATATTCCGCCATATTTCCATAACTGCGGAAATGGCCCCACTCCACGATTACTAAGGGTAATTCTAGTATTTGAGAACAAGCCTTAGCGGAGTGAGATTTACCTGTTCCGGGTGGGCCAATCAATAAAACACCTTTTGGTAGGCGCAAGTTGTAAGACTTCGCTAACGGTGTCAGGAGTCGCCTGTATCCCTTAAATGCTGACTGCATTAACTCCAGTCCCCCGACAGGAATTGTCATTGGTTGCAGAAATTCCACATTGTAAACTCGTTTGAGCAACTCAATTTTATAAGCAGAAACTTTTTTGATTAATTCACTGTTGTCAATTGCTAGGGCAGTTTTTACCCCTGTTTCAATATCTGCCAAATACATCCCTACACAAGTATTCGCTATTTCATTGATTTGGGCTAGTGTAATTGAGTCGGGTAATATTTGTGGCAGATAATCGCTAATTTCCTCAACTGTGGGTAACTCTTGGGTAATTATCGGTATTAGACCAGCTATATCTGACTTGAGGCTTGCGTTTGACCCCAGCAACAAAGCTGTTTTACAGGAGTTATGGTTGTAAAGCTTAATGTTAATCAGTGCTGACTTAATCCATTCTGCTGTCAGGAAGGAATCTGCATCCGTCGCTCCTTGTCCAAGCCACGGGTATATCCCTTCCAGGATCAAAATCCCTTGTAACTGGGTTGTCTTCCAAAACCGCAAAATCTCAAAGGAATCTTCGCGTACAACTTTAAAAGCGATTCTGTTATATTCTTTAATTTCTGAGAATGCCAATCCCCAATCACTTATTGTTAACTGGTACAATTTGTCATCCTCTAACATCCAGATATAACAATTAATACCAAGATTAATACATTCTTTAGTTAGGTTTTCAAGTAAGCTTATCCTCTCCTGCAATGGAGATTCCACTGCTATTAAGGGATTGTTCTGTTCGCGTAAAGAAAATATTCTTTTGATCAGTTCTGAACTCATAGGTAAATTATTGAGCATCAAACTGATAATAAAGGCTGACTCACTTTCTACTCACAGTCTGAAGTACCCAATTTTCTCGTACTTCTGGCCATTGTTTTTTATTTGCACTCAAGCAGCGTGAGCCGTTAAAGACTTAAATCTACCTCTGACTTACGTTGCTGTTGTTGTTGCTGTAGGGACTTTTCAAGTAACAGATCCTGGTTCCAAGAGAGTGCTTTGGGTCTTGAGCGTCTAGCATGGGGCAGTAATTTCTTAACAGCCAGTGCCGTGGCTTCCCCGAATTCATCAGAGTTGAACGCCGTTTTAATTTGAGAAATATCCTCTAATCGCTCCACAGGTGTACTTTTGGGGTCAGCAAGTGCCATGTACAGTGTTCGCTGTTTTGGTATTGACCCAGTTTTGGAATATTCCAACATTGCGTATGAGAAAGCATCAATCGTTGAGGAACAAAGTACTACTTTTTCTACTTTGCTCGTTCCTCGCTCACCTAACTGGAAATGAAACCAACTCTTTGTGCGATCGCTTCCAATGGCCAAACCCTTAAATTCACTCCCTTCAAGGTAAGCCCCTTTAACTTGATGGTTTAAATCTCGCATTACAAACACTGCATTTTGCTCCTTGTCAGCGTAAATCAACCCCGATTGGTGAAATCCGTGTACAAAGTTTGATGGCAATCCCCAGAAGTGAGTCAAGTAATCATGTACTGCAAGCCAGTTGCTTTTATCCTCAACTGGTGGCACAAACTTGGGGGCTGGCTCGGTTTCAAGAATATCTGCTGTTTGTTTTTTGATTGCGGCGATCGCTGCTCGTTCTGCCCCCTGAAGTCCAAATCTGTCATTGAGCCACACCAAAGCCTGTCGCAGATTGCAATTGTTCACCTGAATTACTAAGTCAATTGCCCCCCCTTTTTCTACTGCTGGAGAGGCGGACTGAAATTTATCCCCATTTATATCAATGATGTGGCCGTGACCCACCCAAGAGTTAGATTGACTGGGTTCAAAGTCTAAACCTAACTCCCAAGCCACATCTTCCAAGGCTAATTCACGCAATTGTTGAGTCTGTTTAGATAATTCCTTTTTCTCTTTCTCTAATTGAGCAATGCGTTGTTGAAGCAGTTCATTAGCTTGAGCCAATTCCCTAGCTGTTGCTTCCATCTGTTGAAATTGGCGGGCTGCTCTATCTCGATCTGCGGCTTTGGCTTTGATTTGCTCCAGATTCAACTCTGATACTTCCAGATTCTGCCCTGTTTCAACTATTCGGTAAAAGTCTTTTATATCCTCGTGCTTGGCTTGAGATCCCTTCAACCCCCTCTCCAAGCCAATCAGCCGCATTGTTTGATAGTACGAGTCTTGAAATGCCTGGATTTTCTGCCGACCGCCAAAGAAGTGCTTGCATCGTAGTTGCCCATCATCATCCACTGGTACGAAATAAGCGTGAACGTGCGGCGTGACTTCATCTAAGTGTAATTCTGCCCTGACTATCCGTGAACCATATTCCTCAGACAACCATTGGTGCGTCGCCTCTAGCCAAACATCTAACTTATTCTGCTCATAATACCCAGCTAACGTTGGGCATGAAGCACGAAAGTAGCTTGGTGATGCACTCAGCAACATCTCCACGCAATAAACCCCATCAGTCCTTATCTTCCTGTGTTGCGAAACCTCATTTATCTTCGCCATCACCAAATCTTCTAACCTTGATTCGGGATCGTTGCTGCCTATAAACCTAATATTCTCTACCGACAAGTCAGCATTTGGTGTCTCCCTCTCACGAGACGTGTGAGATGCGCTCCCCGCTAAGTTACCAAATTTTAATTTTTTCAAACGAGCGATCGCATACGCCATTCCCGCCCACCTTTTTTTCTCCCGTCAACAATATTTCACCTGATAACTAAAATTATTTTTTCGGCTCACTGAGTATTTTTACTCAGGCTTAAAATGGCTTTTTTCCCAAATCAAGAATAGCCTAAATAAGGCTAGTAAGTACACCTATTTTCGGGCGGCTGATTCTCTAATTTTTGGTAATTTTATCGCTCCTAGCTAGCTACCTTGAGGGCTACCACATAGCTACCTGTCGGGAAAATCAAAAATCACAAAAAACCACTACTTTTTTGCTCCACAGGTAGCTAGGTGTCACCTGTGTGGTAGCCCGATAACTACCTGTGGGGAATTGTATCATACAATACAGTTTAGCGATGAATCTACTTTAGTTTTGTGTAGATTGCCAGACTTTTAAAAGATAGCGTGAGTGAAGTTTGAAAAATTAATTAGAGTGCTAATCTATTATTTAGGCTAGTAGACTTGTTCGATTGTCTTTGCATGAGTCTTCGTTTGTTTTAATGCAATAAATTTAAATTTGGAGTCAGGTACAAAAGTTGACCACTAAATCTATAATTTAGTGAGGGTGTTAAGCCTACTTATTCAGAGTCAGTCATGTAGAGTTCAAACTGAATTCTTATTTGATAACTCTCAAGCAAAGAAGCTCTTGAGCATGGAGCAGGAAAGCTTTCTAACAAAAGAACATGGGAATAGGCGAGTGAGGGAGCAGTGAGCAGAGGATAAAGATTTTAGATTCCCTTCTACTCAAAGGCTTCAGAGCAATTAAATTGATTTACGCTCAAAATGCACAAAAAATAATACGTCCTGAATTAGACCCCTAAATTTATTTATGGGGCTTCCCATCTGCGCCTCGGACTCTTCGCTGAGTCATTGGAAATATTTGGATTACTGTTTTCGGAAAATTTCTGAATGAATAATATGAATGAGGTAAAGCAAGAGATAATCTCAATTAAGCGTTCTCTTGAGAGTTTGGATGGCAAAATAATTACCTACCTCAAGTCGAACCCTTTGAAACTAGATTTAGATTTTTCTGAGGTTGTTGTAAATGCGCTCAAAGCCTACTGGCTACCTTTTGTAATGCATTCTATAGGAGTGCGTGACGAGGAATTAAGACGCATAGCGATTTGGTCAATCAAACAATTAGAAGGTCAGGCATCTCTTATCCGCGAGGTTTTCGGGATTTCACCCCAAATGAGTACTGTTGTTCAACTGATGAATACCACTGCTGACTATCCAGGTGCTATCCCTAGCAACGACATATCACCGGACAAGACAGAGCTTGTCAATTCTCAAGGGTCTGACTCAGCGACTGCACTATCTATATCTAATGATGTTGAAGTTAGAGAAGAAATTTTGCTTCCAGATGAAGAAGATTATGACTACGAGAAGGATTTGATACCTGTAGAGATAACAGAGGAAATGAGAAGGACTAGTAAATTATTTGGGATTTAGTCGTGAAATAGTACGTTTAATTTCGGCAAGTTTATAAGGATGAGAGGGTGCAGGGAGCAGGGTGCAGGGGAAGTGTGGGGAGCGTGGGAGGTGTAGGAGGTATAGGAGGTTAAGGATTTTGTTGAGTAATCATTTTGATTAACCTTGTTTTGTCAAATACCGATGCGCTTCTTACACTCCCTACCCGGACACACTTCCCCCACTTTTCAGAACTCCCACGCTTGCCACCATGCAACCGCTACACATTCAATCTTTTGAGGTAATTCATGAATAAACTGAATCCAAATCCTGAACCTACTGTTAATACTCCTAAAATCGTTATCTCTGCTGACATTGGTGGCAGTGAGACAAAAGCGATCGCTCAAATTTATCCTTCAGGTGTGCCAATAGTATTAGCCATGCCACCAGAAATCGCTGATGTCTCTAAAACTTCTGTGGGGCGTTTCGTCCCAAACTCATATAACACCAGTGTTTGGGTCGGAATGGGCGATGAGTATTATGTTTTGGGTGCATTGGCAAAAAGTGTTTTTGCTGGGACTTCTGCACTGCGAGATTTAAAATCTCATTATGCTTTACCAAAACTGGCTGCTTTGTTGTGGTTAGCTTGCCGTCAGTTTCAGTTCGATACCAATAATATTGATGCCTTTGTCCAAGTATTGATGCCACCAGGAGAAATTAGTAATGCTCATAATCTTGGTAAAAAGTTAGGGCAATCACTCAACCGGGGAATTGTTACTCCCACCAACAAATTAAAAGGTAAGCTGCGTAATTTTCATGTTGCCCCGGAAGGCAGTGGGATTATGATATACCGCAGTCGCACTCTGGCTGGATCATATACGCAAAAGAATATTGGTTTGCTAATGCTTGGCTACCGGAACGCGAGTTTCGTTCTCAGCCAAAAAGGTAATCCGGCTTTGGCTGAAACTACTGATTTAGGTATGAATTGGTTAGTACAGCAGTTTGTCCAACGCACTGCTGTTGGCTTGTCCAAAGAAGATGAACATTTAGTGACTGCAATCATTGCTGCTGGTAAGGGCAACTTTGCTCCTTTGCGTTCTTTGTCCCGTCAAGCCACACCCGAAGGTGTAGCTGCTGACTTAAAGTTATTTCAAAACATTCTCCCTGAAGTTCGCTCTGATTACTGTCGCGCTCTTGTACGCTCTCTACGAAACATCCCTTCACTTGATGAAATTCTCATTTGTGGTGGCACTGCTGATTTTGTCAAGAAGGAGTTAACTGACCACTTTCAAAATGAAGGTATACCCATTGTTTGGAATGGCGGCGTACAATTCCCTGCTCCTCTTAATACTTTAGGTCTTGGTGAGCGCGTCGCTGATGTCTGGACGGCGCACATTACTTATATATTGATGTTAGACAAGAACTTTGCTTACGACCGCAAACAAGATTTAGTCCCTGACCCCAATAAACCACGACCCTCTACCCCTACTTCTGGCCTTGCCCAATTGCGTGAATACGCTAAAAAACGTGAGGCTGAACAACCTTTGAACAGTTGAAAAATTATGAAGTGCGATCGCACCGATGAGAGTTGGCTTTCTCTCTGAGCGGAATGGCACGCTTGTAAAGGGAAAATCATTGAGGCAGCTCTTGTGCAGAGGAGCAGAGGAGCAGGGGAGAAAGAAGAAGTTTAAGGTATATGAACGGATATTTAAAAATTCCCCTCTGCACCCCTGCACCTCTGCAATCCTTACGCTGCCAACCCTTCAGCTTAACAAGCGTGCCATTCCTCTCTGAGCGATCGCATGATTCAAACTAACTATTTAACATCCCAGCCATCAAACAGATTCGGTTGATCTACCCCATACTGTCGTTGCACCAGTCGGCGCAGTTCTGCTACCGAATTGGCTGACTTCATTAAAATCAGCACTGATGTGACGTGTGGGGATAATCTCTGTTTTGTTTCATAGGAAAGCATTTGATGAATTTTGTACTTCCTTCGCCCATTTTCAAGAACAGGATTAACAATGTCGAGCTTGGCTTTTTCTTCTGCTGTCATCCAGCTATAAATAAACTCCCAGTAGTACAAGCCATTCTTGATGTGCTTTTTATGCAGCTTACTAATCCGAGCCAAATTCTCCTCAAACTCAGTTTCAAACAGTTTAGTCCACGGGCAAGGTGTAGACAGAATACGACAATCATCTATCCGGCGTTGCTCGACTGTGCGTTGCTCACCCCAGACTTGATTAAACCTGCTGATTAGAGAATCTTCAGCAAGTGCATCAACCAGTATTGCTGCTTGATGATTTCCTTGTTTATCAAAGTAACGCCAGATGATCCGAACATCTTTCAATGACCACGTTACAGCACGCGTCACTGTATTTTTAACTGTATATTCCGCATGGACTGTAACGTGATTTAAACCTTGCTCCATAAGGGTTTTGTTCACACGAGGCAAGCTAAACTGTAACCTGCTCAACCAGTTCTTATTTATACCGATTGTTTCGAGGATATGATTTTGAGACATCCGGTATTCTTCAGTTTCAACAATTCTAATCGCGTCAAACCGATAGTTGCCGATGTACAACTCAACTGCTTGGGCTGCGGCAAAATTTTTCTTAGCCATGATAGCTGTGCGAGATTTTCATTAATTCTTCGCGCAGCGCTGAATTCAACTATTAAAGAAGAATTCAGAAGTCAGAATTCAGGAGTCAGAATTAATGAGTGGGGGATTCAGACCCACCACTTGATTATTGCACCACTAAATCGAAGATTTAGTGGGGGACTTAAACCCGTTTATTCATCCGCCACTTGCACAGAATTCAATTCTGAATTCTGGCTCCTGACTCCTGAATTCTGTTCGTTAAATTGCTCCATCACGACTCATAAATATATGAATAACGACCAAGAACTTTATACCCAACAGCTAGCCCAATTTGCTGCGTCTCAAAGTTTTGATGAACGTTCAGTGGAATTTTTTGATGACGTTTGGCAAGAAGCCGGAGTTAAAGACATCGCTAAAATGACTACTGCTGATGCTAAGTCTGTATTGCAAGTCTTGGGCGAGAGTGAAGCATCACCAGAATTTACTAAAGCTTTACTAGCCCAAGCCATAACAGCAGGAATGCCTAAACACGTTGTGGGATATATCTTGGAGAGCGATACTGACGGGGACGGTCGCACACTTGCACAAGAAATCTTCAATGACGGCACAAGTCCCTTCCAACCAAATCAACCATCAGTGCTTGCCTCGAAACAAAACCAGTTTCAATCCTCTAGTGAAGAAGACATGGAAATCCAAATTTAGCCAAAAGTACGATTTTTTTGTAGACTCCTGGTTATTGATTTTTTGGGAATAGAAGACCTAAACTTTGGCTTATTAGTTAGCGTTTTCACATGCTCTAGAGGTGTAGTTCTTATAAAAAAGAATCAGGGGAAAGGATAAGGGGGAAAGGGATAGAATTTTCCCCTGACCTAGTACCCTTTAACATTTTCTCTGATTCCAAATATTTGTTCTACACCTTTTTCCCACTTTGAACTAAAGCTATGACACTACAATTACCAACCCACAACGGTACACACCCTCAAAAGTCAACAGACTCATTCACTATCCCTCAACAGAAAGAGCGACTAGAAAATCTGTTGTATCAGAAGGTTCAACAAGGGGAAGACATATCCCCTTGTATTGAAGCTCTCTATTATTTAGCTTCAAAGCAAACAACACAAGACCAACTGCAAGTAATGTGGGCTGAAGTAATCAAAGAACGCTCGGCATTCAATTCACTGCAAAGAGTAATCATTACAGCCTTCGCCATCTTAGGAATGATTGCCTTTCTCAATGGGGCATTTCGCTCTGTTAAACCATCTGCGGCTGTTGTCAACCCACCTGCTGTTCAACCTCATTAAAAGGATTTTACCAAAAAGCTGAGAGCTTTGTTTGATAATGCTTTCAGCTTATATTATCACTCACTCTGCATCGCTCCCGCCTAATATGCTGTGTCCTTGTCGAAAGGCAAACTGTCTTCCGGCTCAAAGTTACGCAGGTCTTGCTCCATCTGCTGCCGACGTTGGACGTATGTTCTGCTGTCTTCAATCCTCCCTCTCATCTGCCATGCGCCGAAGTTGATTCCCTGTTCTGCATGTTTAGCAGAAACTCTATTGTAGTTATCGACTTCAAATTTTTTGCGTTGCTCCATCTCTTCAAGCCAGCCCTCGCTGATGCCCTTGTCTAGAGCTTCTTGAACGTACTTAGGGTTAAGAGAACCGTCTGGGTTAAACTGCCGCTTTTCTTCTGCTGTAAAGAAATCGTAGGCAGTGTAAACAGGCCACGGCTCTGGGTCGGTTTCATCTAAATGCTTCCACTCATCATATTTGATTTTTAACCTACGGGCATAGTCATCAATGGCTTCTGGAATCATTCCACTAGACAACATTTCAATTCTTGCCTCATTTTTTAAAGTCCCATCTGCGTTGAACTCCTTCTTATGCATATTTATCCAACGTTTAATTCTCGACATATACAACCTCCTAAAAATTACAAATTATTAAAAATTTATGACAGTAGAATTCAAACACTTCGATACGAGACTAAATCAGTGGATTTATCCAGATACCAATAATAAAAATCCTGAATCAATTTTAGCTGAGAAGTTAGACAATACACTACTTGAATCTTACTTCCCTGAAAAAAAATTCTCATTTGGACATATTGATGAGTACAGTAAATCAGAGGATTTAAAAAATCATCCAGATGGTCATGTTCTTCTGTTATCTTCAAAGACACGTTTATTATATGGCCCACCAGAATGTTTAGAAGTAATTGAAAAACTTTGTCCAGACCGTAAAGACCGTGGTGCTTATGGCTCTATTTTTCTAGGTTCGTGTAGGGATGCCATTAGTGAGAAATTAAATATTCTAGTAGTAGATGATTCGAGCGATGCAAAGGGAAAAAATGGAGGAATCCTTGAGAATGAGGTTGCTTGGAAACTTGTAGGAGATTGTTATGGGCAAATTTCAACTGAAATATATGATAAGTTAACCAAAAGAGAAGAACAATCAGACAAAAGTTATCGCGTAATTCAGCATCGCTTCGGTTGGAAAGAAGGGGATGGAGAAGATACTGAATATCGTTTTGGCAAGGGAACATTAAGACCATACGACTTAAAAGAAATAAAGTATGCTAACCCCAACAACACGCCTAAAATAGACCTGATTATCCCCATTAGTAGCTTTAAGGGTACAGACAAGGATAAGCCCGGAGGCCCATCTAAAGCTCAAATTGAGCCAGGATTATATCAGCAAACTATTTGGTTGGGTGAAAAGGCACAATCTCAAAAAGGTAAAACTGCCATATCTCAATTATTAGCATCATTCCCTCAAGGTATTAAAGATTTTGCAGAAGAACTAGAAGCACAAGCCCAAAAGCTAGCAGAAGCTCAAGATGATCCTAGAATTGTTGCACAACTGTACTGTGAAAACTACGAAAAGCGAAAAGAGTTTTCAGAACAGCAAAAAAAATCTTTAGAACAAGAAATTATTGAATCAGTTAAAACTGATACTTTAAGTAAACAAGTAGAGAATAATTCTGATGAAGACTTAGAGCTAAACGATGAATCAGATGAATCTCAGAAAGATGATATGTTCATGTACAAACTCATCAAAGCTGATTTACTTGGTCATCAACAACTACTAGAAACGGAAAAGGTAAAACAAGAGTTGAGTCGGTTTGTACAAAGTCAGTGGCGTGATATTGCGGTTGGCAAGACACTAACTTTTGACCGAGGAATGATTATCCCTTCCAAAGAACTCAAGAATGGCGAAATTTGTGTGACTTGGATGGATGAAAATGAAAAAGTATTAAATTTTCGTTCTCCCTTTCTCAATTCTAACGGTCTGTGTGTTTCTAACAACAAGCTTATTGAAGACCGATTAGGGCCAGATGGTGAACCATTAGAAGGAATAATTGTAGTCAATGATGAAGATCACAAACGCATACTTGCTCGGATTGAAGCGCTAGAAGCCCAAGGTATTCAACACAACGAAGTTAATCCCCTCGAAACCGAATCACAACGTCAAGCGCGTGATTTCGACGGTGACTGTATTGGCGTAGCACTTGCATTTCAATATCCAAACTTCACAGCCGAAGCCGAGTACAGAAACCAGCCTGAAAATGCTTATCGGCCTACTGTTAAAGAAAAGAAACAATCATTTTATTTGGAAAATGGAACCCAGCCGCCATTTGAAGAAATAGCTATCCACATGAGCGATAGCATCAGCGTGGGCATAATCAACAATCAAGTGACAGCACTGGAGGCATTAGAATCAGAAATTGAGGTACTAAAGACTTATGGTACTTTTGAGCAGAAATCAAATTATCTAGACCAAGTTTCTAACCATTACGAAACCCTGTTTGAGCAAGAACGCCAGAAAGATCCAAAGTTAATTCGAGAAGAATACAAGCCTTATATGCAAGGGGTTGTTGAAATTGCTCATTCTCAAAGAACTCCCGAAATTATCCAGCAAGCAATGGACATTAACCGTCAAATGTACCGGAGCATGATTGAAGAAGGATGTTATCAAAACCAAATAGCGGTTGATTTATTCAAAAGTGCTAAAAAACCTGAGATGAATAAAATCCGGGAGAACAGCCGCTATTTGTATCGTGATGTTAATTATATTAAAGATAAGAAATCTGCGTCAGCTTATTTAAGGAGGGGGATAACACCAAAGGGCTACTCACCAGTAGAATTATTGATTAGCCAAACCAATAAATATTTCCAAGAATCACAGTTAGAATCGCGCCCCATCGTTCAGTTTAAAGACTTGTTCAAAGGGGTAGAATTTACACCACAGCAAAAATTTGCAGCGATCGCCGCCAAGTACGAGTTTGATCAGAAATTCAACGCTGCGGTACGTATGGAGCGACGGCGGGAAACCGAGAAAGGGCCATCAGCAATCATCCAAACTCCACAGTCTTGCCAACTCGAAATTACCAATCTCACCCATTACGAACATCCTCTGATTTGGAAAGTCCAAACGTTGAACATTCGCCTAGACGAAATACCAGAGAAATGGCGAACTAAAGAACGCCCCCATAAATTATTAGCAGTTGCACAAATCAATGGCGAGGTTGGGTCAGATGGAAAACCCGCTTACCGCAACCTGGGGACAGTTAGCCAACAATCTGTGACTGACCAAAACCTCAAGGCGGGGATGGCCACGCAGGGGGCTAAACTCCTAGAACTAAAACCAGAACTTACTAGAAGCCAAACTAAACTACTCTTTGCCTTGGCAAATGATGCGGCAGAAGCATTTTACGCCTCGATCCCAGAGTCAGAAAAACTTGCATCTGCCGCCGCCGCTTGGAACATCTGTGCATCCCGCCAAGATGAACTTGAAGTTGCAAGAAAAGAAAACGCAAACCCCCAGGCGATCGCTAAAAAAGTTTCCAATTTCGCCTTCGCTGCTTTCCCCAATGAGATTATTTCTCGCTTAGATAAATTGCAATTTACTGAACCGAAGTTAGTCACACTGAATAATGAAGCGAATCAATTTTTGGGTCGAGATTGGAATCCCACCGAAAAACACGCGATAGAAATTAGGGCTAGCCACCACCCACCGGGGCATGAACGCCACGTTTCCAGACTAATGTTTGTCCAGGATAGTGACGGCGAATATAAGGAATTCGCCATGCTTGAAACCAGAACTGCACAGCTTCCCATTGGAACGAAAGCGCTCTCTCGTATGGTTGGCGTAGAACCTGCCACTGCCAAAGCAACTATTGGACTGCCAGGAAACGAGCCGGTTGAAATTACCATCCGTGAACTCAAGAACTTCTCTTATGCAGGACTTGTTTTTAACGCCGAACCTGTAAATTTAGAATTTGGCACTGTACCGATTCCTGATAAAACAGTAAAAATCAAAATTGATGCTTTGACTCTGGGTGAGTTAGACAGTGATTCTGTCCAACAGTTAAAAGAAATTAACTATCTCAAAAATGGTAATCTTCTAAAGTTAAAACTTACTTCTATCTCTGAAACTGGAGATCAAGCTTTTGTCCTGGGTGAATCTCCCAATAAAAATCTCCTCAAAATTAATAAAATTAACTTTTATGATTTTTCTGGTCAGACATTCAATGATCAAGATTACCGAAAACTGACTATCGAAACCTCAGCTTCTAAAACTAGAGATGCTGTATTTTTGAATGGTGAACCCTTGGGGGTATTACATTTCAAGAAAGACAAAGATGCGCTCAGACAACTTGGGCTACTCAAAACCGGACAACTTACACTTGCGCCTGCAATCATTGAAAGTAATTTCTCTGTTATTTGCGCTCAAATAGACCCTAATACCGTTGAATATCCCCAGAAATGGACGAAGGAATTTCAGGCTTTTGGGACTCAATCGGTTAACCCTCTACAACAGGAAATGATTGAGAGTAGTGCGAAAATTCTCCATCATATTAAAGAGCGCCCTACTTTCTTATTTTCGACAGAATCAAACAAAAAACTTGGAGTCATGGGCTTGGCTGTTGACAACCAGAAAGCTGAGACTGTGACACAATGGTTAACTGCTCAAAATGTTAAATTCTCGCTTGCCCCAACAGAAGATGTTATCAGGGAAACTAAAAAAGGTCTAGCTGTATTTAACTTGGTTGATAGCTCCATCCCTGCCAAAACTTTAGAGAGCATGGCCAAGAAATTTGGGGCTGTGATTGAAACGGATAGTGAGTATCAACAAAGGGTTAATTCCCTCGCCACACGACCGCAGTTTTTGAAACCACCAGAACAAACAGCACAATCCCCACCTAACCAATCAACTCTATTACTCTCCACTACTCCTTTTACACCAGACATTAGTAATGGTGCGAAAACCGAACCTCTAAGTGTAGAGAAGCTCCCGACAGTCACTATTGATGACTTGAGAAATTGGTACAATGCCGCAGATAAGTTAGGGAAGCCGGAGAATTACAAAAAACGCATTGTAGAAGTGGCCAATCAGTTTAAAGCTGGTGAGCAATTGTCAGCTGAAGCGTTGACAGTAATGAATAAAGATAAATTTGAACTTGAAGCCATCAGTCGGCTGACTCAAATTGCTCAAAGGATTGGCATGGCCTGGGGTAAATCTGATGAAAATGGTACTCAAGTTGAAGGAAAGATTTATGACTTGGCTTTCAATACCCAGCAGAGGGATTTAATTATTTCGCAGAAAGATGGAGAGGTAATTTTAAACTTACAATCTGGCAAGGTGCAGACTAATAAAGTAACTCCACAGATATTGCAAACTTTTGAGGATGCGAATAGTCAGATAGATAAAATTTTAGAGAAAAATAAAAGTAAAGAATTAGAAATACATGGATAAATTAACTGACTCAGCTAAATATCCGAGGTGATAAATATTTAAGGACTTTTAAATTACAAGAGGTAAGATTTGGTGGAATTAATGGAAGAAATTGATATAGAACAAGGGCAACTGTGGTATGAAAAAGGAATGGAGCATCTCAAATCAGGAAACTTATCTGGAGTGATGGAGTGCTTTAGAAATGCACTTTATTTCTATCCTAATTTTGCCGAAGTTCACAATGCTATAGGACTAATTCAGTTTCAAATCGAAAAATATGAAAATGCAATTCAGCTTTTTGATAATGCATTATCAATGAATCCAAGTTTTGCTGAAGCTTATAATAATCGAGGATTAGCTCGATCAAAAATCTGTCATAAGTCAGAATTTGCCAAGGTGATTGAAGATTATACTAAAGCCATTGCTCTGAATCCAAAATTAGTCCAGGCTTATCTAAATCGGGCTGATACGTATAAAAATTTAACTGGTGACGGAACAATTCGCAATTCGCAGTTCGCAATTCGCAATTGTGGACGTGATTGATAATTGATTCATTTAGGGTACAGAACAACTAATTTAAATTATGAGAAAAAGCAAAACACGTAGTATCAATATTCAAGCCCCTAACTTTAGTTATGGGGTAATAATTGCGAATTGCGAATTGCGAATTGCGAATTGGAAATGACAACCCAGCAGCTATCTTAGATTACAATCAAGTAATTTTACTTGACCCAAACTGTTTATCAGCTTATATAAATAGGGCGAATATTTGTTTTTTATCTGGGGAAGTAGAAAAATCACTCTTTGATTTAGAAAAAGCATTATCTCTAGATGCTAATTGTGCAGAAGCATACTGTGGACGAGGGACAGTCAGATTCCATCTGGGCAATATTGAGGGCGCTAAAAAAGATTTATTTAAAGCTTTTGGTTTGTATGAGGCGCGAGGGAATATGATTTACTGTGCTTTTACTCGAAGTTTGATTATGGAGCTTTTTCGAGATCATGAAGTTTACAAAGATTTGTTTGGGGTTGAAAGTAGGATAGTCAAATCGAAAAAGTAGCCACTTTTGTCGAGTGGCTACAAATTAAATTCTTTCTTCATTTCTGTCTGCGATGGCGTAACCGCCCACCGTAGGTGATCGCATGTACTGAGAAACCTTTGAGTAACAATCGCTTCAATTGGTTTTAGGTTAGTATCTTTCTTGTCGGTTTTGGCACGGTTATGCCAAATACGCTAAATATAAAGGTAAAACAACTGCCAATGCTCGATTACGTTAGTGCAGGAATCGCGTTTTACATTACAATGCTTCCCGTACAAGAGTGGATATTGGAATTCCGCCTCGGTTATCTCGGTCGCTACTGGAGCCTGATAAGTGTTGCTGGTTTATTCATTGGCTTTTTGCTCTGTGTGCTGATATTTGTGCCATTGATCATTAATATGACATTAGATCCGTTCAGATATCCAAATAATGCTGTCATGAGCGGAATTGCTGCGGTGATTTTTGGTGCAATCCTCTGGCTGGGACAGTGGCTAATTCTCCGCCAGACTGAGATGACACCAAGAGTTTTTGCTCTGCTCAATACAGTAGTTGGAATTTCTGTCTTCTCTGTGCTGGTGTGGTTCAACCAAAAAAGTTTGCAGTGGAGCAGTGGCCCGATTGAAGGCTGGAGAACCGGACTCATATTTCTAGTGGGTGGAACAATTACCGGAGCGGCGACGGGTAAGGCATTAGATTTTTACTGTGGACGAGTTGAGCAGCGATTAATCAAACTTGAGAGGGAGAGGGTAGAGCAAGAAACCCAAGAACGAGAAAGGCTCTTAAGAGAAAGGTTTGAAAAGGAAAGATTAGAGCAAGAACTCCTAGAAGCAGAGATTGCAGAACGGAAAAGGATACAGCGAGAGGCGGCTCAAGAAGAAGAACGTTTGTGGTACGAAAAACACGGGAAAGACTATGCAGATTATGAATACGATGAGGAAGAAGACGAGGATGAGGAATAAACCAGAATGCAGAATTGGTGAATCCAGAATTGGTGAATTTTCGCACTGAGAGTTTAAGATCCCTTGTTTGCTTTGTTAGCTACTTAGCATAAAGGCTTTATTCTAACTCTTGACTCCTGACTCCTGAATTCTATAACTAAGAAATTCCTTAACCTAACTGTGTTGGGGGCCAAGTGGGGTACAAAAACTAAATGGCTTAAATGTACCCTAAGTAGCCCCTCTGTGTACCCCATACAGGGGCTATTCGGCATAAAATTTCTAAATCATAATTGGGGTACATATAGCCCCCATATATACCCCATGAGCAATTTTTAAAATCTTCCCATATAACGAATTAAAAAGAGCAGTCGATGCATATTTTACTTTTCTGCCCAAGGTGAAGGTATCGCCGTAGTCGAAAGCACTTCCTTTGCTTGCAGCCTAATCGCTGTTTGCTCACAGTTAGGGCATTTTACCTTTATGAAAATCACTGAAGGTCGTCCTTTGTACTCGCCCATCACGGGATCTCCGGTGTACTCGCTGATTATCCCCTGCAAGCAGTGGTAGCACTCGAATATCACACGCCCTACTTCCGAGTTGCAATCCAGGAATTGCATGTGCTGACAGGGTTCTGGCGGTAATTCTGGTTCATCGGAGCGGTCTTGGAAGGGTATATGAGGTTTGGCTGCTGGTGGTAAATCTATTTTTTTCTTGTTGCGCTTGCCAGTCACCTGCGGCTTAACTTTTGGCGGCTTCATGGGTTTTTCCTCGACAGGGGGATGGTCAGGCTGTTGGTCAGTTGTGAGTTCTTCTGGCAACCTGTCATCAGCCGGGGTAGGGCTAAATAGCTCTTGTTTCTCTGTTGGTTTAGATGCACTCTCGGTTAACGGAGCTACTGTTTTTGGGGCTGCATAAATAGCAGGCGTTTCCGCAACATCTTGGTATGTTTCTACTTGAGCATCAATGTTGGTCGATTCCTGCACCTCTGGTTGTTTAGCCGCAGGGATGTGCTTAATCAGTTTTGGTTGTTGTGGCTTGGGTGGCCGCTTAGTAGATTCCATAAAAAGCATTAGTCGGTAAAAATCTTATATTACCAAGACTTCAAGAAAAGCACTGTCAACTATTGCCAAATGACAGTTGCAGTTCCTAAAACTAGTTTGATGTGGTATAACATTATTCCACATGCTAAACTCACCATTATCATTTTTTGTATAAAGCCCATGCAAGTTCGATTAGCACTGCTCTCGAACGCAGGTGGCAGCGGCAAAACAACTCTCGCAGTTCACCTTGCCTATCTCTTAGCAAATGAGGGATTCCGTGTTGCCTTAATTGATTTAGATCCTCAAGGTTCTGTTAGTTTATTTTGCGGATTGCCACGTCCTAAAGGTAGCCAAACAATTGCAGCAGTACTTCAGGAAGGTTTCCAAGGAAATTGGCCTCTAATTCCACTGTGGCAAGAGCATTTACAAAATGTAGAAGCGTGTCAGGGAGAAATGGGGCTAGTTAAAACGATTAACGAATTAGTCCTACACGAGCGAGGAGCCTACCTTTTAGGAGATCGCCTAGCTGATTACCCTTTACCTCATGATTTGGTAATTTTTGATTGTCCTGCTACTTTAGGCCCATTACCTTTAATCGCTCTTTCGGCTTGTACACATTTACTCATTCCAGTCCAGGTAGAGCCGAAATCTGCGGATGGCTCTAGCAAGTTGTTGGAATGGTTATATCACACAAACCATCGTCTTCGGCTCAAGCCAGAACCCCAAATTATAGGCTTTGTTCCTAACCAGTATGATCAGCGTCTTGCTATCCATCGCAATATTCTAGCCCAATTACTTCCACAGCTAGAAAAGTTGAAAATTCATGGTTTTGCTCCTATTCGTTTTTCATCAGAGTTCAAGAATGCAAGTGGTCTTGGAGTCCCGTTACATCTATATCGTCCAAATCATCCAGCCTGTGCTGATTTCTCTCTTATTGTAAGTAAATTAGTTGAGTTACTCAAAAAGAAGGATTAATGGTTAAGAAAGTTGGAGTTGATTTATCTAATCTGTTTTCTGGTGCTGAATATTCTCAAGAAGTTCATGAACTAAAAGAAACCATTGACAAATTAAAGTTAGAAATTATTCAACTACGGTCAACAGATAACCAAGAACTAGAGACAAAGATTCACGAATTACGTGAACACTTAGTGCCATCCGGGGTTCTAACGGTAGCGATAGAACAAATTGATCGTAATCCAGAACAACCCCGACGAACCTTTACTCAAGAGAGTATTACTGCGATTGCTCTGTCTTTGGAATCAAATGGACAGCAAGAACCTATTATTCTTATTGCCCAGCAAGATGGACGCTACCTACTATTTGATGGAGAGCGTCGTTGGCGTGGTGCTAAACAATTAAATTGGGCCACCTTAGAAGCTGTAATTATTCCTCAGCCAGAAGCTCTACATCGACGTGTATTATTGGCAAGTTTACATCGAGAAAATCTAAATCCTTTAGACACAGCAGAAGCATTAGTTAAGGAAATTGCTGTTCAAACTGATCTTAAAATCGAAGACATTCCTCGTATATTAAGGGCTGGAGTGCGCCGACTAGAGCGACAAGGGACTCTGGTTAAAATAAGTGAGCTTGTTCTAGCAAGCCCAGAACAGCAACAGCAGCAAATATTGTTACTAGGACTGGGAGAAGCAGAACAAATAGTTTTTTGTATTTTACTGTCTCTGCTATTGAATCCAGCTTCTGTTAATACTAATATTTTTCCGATGTTAGCATTGCCAGATGATTTGAAGCAGGCTATCCGAGAACAGGGGCTAGGTGGGATACACGCTTTGTCTTTGGCGCGATTATCTGCAAAAACTTTGGGTGTATCAGAAGCGGTAGCGCGAAAGCTGCGAACTCGAATATTAAAGCAGATTCTACAAGAAAAGTTATCAGTTGCTCAATCGCGTCAAATTGTATCAGCCGAGATTACCCACCATACCCAACAATTTGACTCTAGTTCTAAAAGGAAGCAAGTAGATACAATTATCCGTCAAGTACAGGAAATTCCCTTGGTTCATATAAAACGTTCACAATTAGTACAAATGCGCGAAGCGTTACAAAAGAAGCTAACAGAAATTGAGTCAGCTTTAAAACAAGAAGATAGTACTGAAAGCTAAGTTTTTAATAGGACTCCCTGATTATGTAAAGAATATTGTTTGTGTTTTGATTTACCAGTTCCACGCACGGCAGCAGTATTTTTCAATGCGTCAGAGGTTCCCGAAGAATTTGATTTGTAATCAGGGTGGAGTTATAAGGCATCTATTTCCTTTTGTGTCGAAATAGCGCCAGATTATTCTGGTATCCTTTACTGATATAGTTTCAGCACGGATTCCCACGCCATTGACAGTATATTCCGCAAAAAGGGTAACATGATTTAGTCCTTGTTATACAAGGTTTTGATAGACTTTGGGTGCTTTAAAAGGTAACGTGATTAGTCAGTTACAATTGATACCAATTGTTGAAAGGATTTAATTTTGAGACATCCGGTACTCTTTCGTCTGCTCTATTCTGATAGCATCAAACCGATAGTTGCCGATGTACAACTCAACGGCTTGGGCGGGTGTGAAGTCTTTCTTAGCCATGATTGCTTTCTCCACAAAAATTTCATCAATTTCTCGCGGAGCGTTTGCATGGTAGATTGCACTTCCCTTGGTGTTATCATCGCTGCCCAGTTTTTGAGAGTAAAAAAGACCCAGACATTTAATCTAGTAGTCTGCCAACCCAAAAATGCGCTTGTAAGGACTGGGGAAAGGGGAAAGGGAAAAGGGTAAGGGATTTAAACCCTTTACCCCTTCCCCCTGCCCCTTATCCCCACTTCCCCTTTACCCTGCTTTCGTCACGAAAGCGAACTACTAGGTCTTTGAGGTTGGAAATTATCCCAAGATTTCAATTACAGCCGCTAGAATAGCTGGTGCTTTGTCTGAAACCGGAATGAATACGCGCTTTTGCCAGTTAATAATCTCGGTGAAACATCCAACAGCTAAGAGTCGCTCTGCCAGTGAGATAGCATTAACCAGTTCTATGCGAGGTTCACCAGCAATCAAAGAACGTCGCAAGGTTACACCACCCGGCAACTGCTGTGTATATCTCTCGTTCAGTACCAGCTTCACAAGTTCTTCTGGAGAAAGCAGCTGGTTCCTTAGTCCGAGTTGTTCGCGCACGGTTTGAATGTCATGAGCATTTACCACCCGACCGAGAATTTTCTGCCCATCGCTGGTTTGTAGTCGGAATACTCGACTATTCTGCTGTGGTAGGATTTTCCAGATGGGTAGGAGAATACCAGTTACCAAATGCAGGTAATCGGTTGTGAACTTGGGTAATTCGTTTACTTCAGTAGACCAAGCAGCAGTAAACGCATCAATAGAAACTTGCCCCCATGTGGAAGAATTCAGTTGTTCCACTATGACACGAGTTTCTTTTTGTGGACGGACGAGCAAAACCCTTGGGACAACACCACCTTCGGCATCGAATATACTATGCGTTGGAATTGTTATCGCCGCACGACCTTTCTCATTCACCATGAATTGTCCTTGGTACTTGGCAGCAAACTCAACCATCTCTTGAGCCGTTCTGATGTTGTTCTTCTGAACTCGCTCAATTTTGAGATAGTTCGTTACGCTACCTGTGGCAGGGTGGGTGTACACAGCTTCCTGGCTCTCAACAGTAAACCGTTCAGCCCGTAAAGTCTCCACACCCATCTCATATACACCAGCCGCGATCGCTGCTTCAATCTGTTGACTTAGCAACAACTCAAAACGCTCGAAAATGATGTTTTGCATATCGATGCGTAAAGCCAGCAGCCGATTAAGGAATTGCCGTAGTGGTGGGAGATCGATTTTCATCCCGCCTTCGTGGGAAGTCAGCGATAAACCTGTCATTTGCTCGAAAGTGCCGAGTGACACTTCATAAAATCGACCTTGGAAGATTTGCTTAAATAACTCATACAAAGCGTGTTCTGCATAGTTCGATTCCAGATTATCTTTAGCCTCAAATATCCCATTGCCACCCGTCTGCCGTTGACCACGAGTAAGAGCGCCCAAGCTATCCAGCCTTCGAGCGATGGTTGAGATAAAGCGGCGTTCACCTATGACGTTAGTGGTAACAGGTCTGAACACGGGTGCTGATGCTTGGTTGGTTCTGTGCGATCGCCCTAAACCTTGAATTGCATTGTCTGCCCTCCAGCCGGCTTCAAGCAGATAGTGCGATCGCCGTTTACGATTCGCAGCATTTAGATCAGCATGATAACTCCTGCCTGTGCCGCCGGCATCACTGAAAATGAGGATTTGCTTGTCTCCCTGCATAAACGCAGCAGTTTCAGCAATATTCGCGCCACCACCGCGTGAATCCACAAACAAACGTCCAGATTCATCTTTCAGAACTCGCTTGCTGCGACCAGTTACTTCGGCAATTTGCTTGTGACCAAAATGCCACAGCAATTGTTCTAATGCGCCAGGGATTGGGTCAAGGCTTGCCAGTCGATCAACTAGAGTATCTCTCAAGGCTACAGCTTCTTGGGAAATAACCGGAGAGCCATCAGCGTCAAAGACTGGCTCGGATTTTTCTTCTCCATCAACACCTGAATGAATGGAATGAAGATGAACAGGGAAAGCACTCATCAGGTAATCCATGAGGTATTCCCGTGGGGTCAAGTCAAGATTGAGATCCTTCCATTCCGAAGCCGGAACTTCATCAAGTCGTCGTTTCAAAAGTTCTTCATTAGTCGAAACTATTTGAATGACAACAGCAAGACCTTGGACTAAATCCTGCTCAATCGCTTTGATCAGGGTAGGGCATTTCATTCCTGTGAGAAGATGGTTAAAGAACCTTTGTTTGTGGCTCTCGAACTGAGACATGGCGGACATCTTTGCAGCACGGTTATATGTTTTCGCGCCAGTAATGTTACACGCTTCTAATGCTTTATAAAGGTTATTGTGGATAATTTGAAAAGCGTCGGCGTAGCTGTTGTAAATCCTTTCTTGAGTTTTAGTTAACTCGATTTCAAGAGTATTGTATTCAACACCATCAAAAGAGAGCGATCGCGCCAAATACAAACCGAGTGCCTTCAAATCCCTAGCCACCACCTCCATCGCCGCAATGCCACCAACAGAGATAGACTCCACAAAATCCTCACGGTTTGTGAATGGGAAGTCGCCAGTCTGCCACAATCCTAACCTGTTCGCGTAGGAAAGATTAGAAACCTTTGTCGCGCCAGTTGCGGACACGTATATAACCCTGGCTTTGGCAAGTGCATTTTGCAGTCGAAGCCCAACAATACCCTGCTGAGAAGCTGCAACCATACCCAGCGTTCCCTCTTGCGCCATAGCATTTCCCATACTGTGGCATTCGTCAAATGAAATGACACCCTCAAAGTCGTTACCTGCCCATTCAACGATTTGCTTAAGCCGACTTTTGCCATTCTTTTGAGAACGTAGAGTTGAGTAGGTGCAGAACAGAATACCTTGGGTGAAAGGAATCGGGTCGCCAAGTTTGATATTTGAGAGGTCGATAATGTCTTTTTCACTACCTCCGAGCGCACACCAGTCTCTACGAGCATCCTCAATTAGGGCAGAACTCTTTGATACCCAGATAGCTTTTCTTCGTTCTTGACACCAGTTGTCGAGGATGATTCCTGCACATTGTCTTCCTTTCCCCGCACCCGTCCCATCGCCAAGAAACCAGCCACGCCGAAATTTTACGGCATTTTCTTCGCCTTGAGCCGCTACAGTCACATTATCCCACGAATCATCGACAATATAAGACCCAGACAGAAATTCACAGTGCGCCTGACCTGCATAGATGACGCTTTCAAGTTGTGCCTCTGACAACAAGCCTTGTGTGAGAATGTTGCTAGGAAGATGCGGTTTATAAGTTGGTGCTGGCGGTGACACAAGTGCTAGGGCTGCACTTTCGCACAGTAGGGACGGATGAGGTAAAGCGTCCTTAATTCTGATTCGTTGTGGGCGATAGGTTTCATATAAAGTATCTTTGAGTCCTTCTGTAGCAGACCATTCGACGACTTCGTATTCCAGAATAACCACATCTGGAATTGAAGAAAGTGTTTCTGCTTGAGCTACCACAGAGCGTTTTGGCAATTGAACAACTTTTGCGATGCCTACGGCGGGCGGGTACGCCATCGCAGCAGCTTTGATATCTGAGCGTTCCCACGAAGATCGCTGTGGCAACTGCTCAATTAATGCCAGTATTTCAGGCAGATTTAAAGTTTCAGTAATGCAAGGGATTTCGCTGGAGTCAGCCGGAACTTTGTCGATCACTGTAATCCGAGTGTCGATAGTTGTCCCATGTTTTGAGTAAACCTTGCCGTTAACCCCGACTGACATTAAAACTCGTGCTTCCGAGTGCCACCTAATGAAAGTCTCGCGCCAAGTGGGATTATTGGGAGAAAACCAGTTAGCAGTAATTGTTACCAGCCGTCCACCGTCAGCCAGTCTTTGCAATGCCGAGTTGATGTGGCTCTTAGTTGCGTCGGGGTTGCGACTGTTGATTTTGGGAGATGCAGAGAAAGGTGGATTCATCAGCACAACTGAGGGCTGAGTCTTGCCAACTAGATAGTCGTTAATGTGTTCCGCGTTTACTGAGAATAATGGTGTGCCAGGGAATAACCGTCGCAGAATCTTACTTCTATCGGGTGCAAGCTCGTTGAGCATCAGACTTGCACTGTGCAGTTTAGCCATTTGTGCCAATAGACCAGTTCCGGCACTTGGCTCCAGCACCAAATCAGTAGCTTGTATAAATCCTGCTTTGGCTACCAGATAAGCAAGCGGCAGAGGGGTGGAGAATTGCTGAAGTTGTACTGACTCTTCACTGCGCCGTGTTTGGGTTGGGCAGAGGGCTACTAACTTCTCCAATTCTAATAATACTGTTAGCGGCGACTCTAATAAAAGCTTGTAACCTTTTTGACGCAGATATAAGATTTGCGCTACTTCCACTGCTTCGTAAGCGTCTTTCCACTGCCATGCGCCCTCTGCTGCCGTGCCTAGAAAGTAGCGATTCATCTGGGCTTGGATTGTCCTGGTGGAGATAGTCCGTTGCTCAATCAGTAATTTGGTGAGTTCTTGAGCAACGTTGAGGATTGATTGCCCATAATCCAAAACTGTTTCTAGGTCAAACAGAGTTCCTTGCGTGGCTATAAGGCTGACCATATCTATTATATGAATACATCACTTTCGCTTTGGCGTAGCCGTTTGACCCGGATTTCTCACGCCTTGCTCAAAGCCTGTGCAAGTGCCGGTTCGCGCTTTGGGAGCAGAGGAGAGTTCAATGTGCCAAGTTCTTTCCCCTCCGCCCCTCTGCATTTGAAACTTGTGAGGAATGCGGGGGAAATCTTCTCAAATGCGATCGCCCTTGGAGTGGCTTGTTGGATTTCCTGTTGTGGAATAGGTTGTGGGGAAGTTGCAGAAACTGTGGGCTGTTCAATAACTGGTGGTTGCCATCCTATAAGCGGTAAGGGTACAACCCACAAACCATCTATGAAATCGAAAACCATTAGCGCAACAAAGCTTATAACGACTGCTTGGATCGTGAGGGTAAGAATAGCTTGGATATCCATGATTAATTCCAAAGGTTTGTGATTTTTCAATGTGGTGAGGCGTTGCAGTTGGGAAAGAAAGCGTGTGTTTGGTCGTTGCAACTCTCACTTTTGTCTTGGCGTAGCCATGAAAATTCCCATTCAGAAAACGGGTGATTATGTTTACCCAGAGCATTGAAATCTTCTTAGCAAAGGCTAAGATCCAAAAAGTCACTAATTGCAATAGGCAATGGTTTGCAAAGAAATCCAAGTCCGAGAGTACACTGTCAGAGCGCATAAGCGGGAAATTAACAGACGCATCTTTAAATTTGTATGTAAGCAGTGGTCATGTGACTTATGATTCTTTAAATGGAAAAGGATTGATTATGGTAGATACATCAAAGTTATATAGCAGCCGTCAGGTTGACGCACCAGTGCTGATGCATCAACTGAGGCAATTGTTAGGACTCACACAGGAGCAGTTTTCGGCTGAGGTGGGGGTGGCGCTGGTGAGGATCAATCGTTGGGGAAATAATCGAGCCAAGCCACTACCTTTAGCACTCAAGCAGATTAAAGCCAAGCTCAATCAATTGAGAAATTCACTTATTGAAACATATCGAACAGGTGCCCAATCCCAACTGCTCGATTACTTTGGCAAAGCGTGATCGGGGGAAGGGATGCTGAATTTTCAAACTTTATTTGAATCAATACCGGGATTGTATATCGTCTACTCACTCGACTTTGTAATTGTCGGGGGAAGTGATGCTTACTTTCGGGCAACGATGACTAAACGAGAAGAGGTCGTTGGTCAGTATTTGTTCGAGGTTTTTCCAGACAATCCTGACGATCCAAATGCGAATGGAGTTCGGAATTTGCGTGCCTCGCTAGAAAGCGTACTCAAGCATCGCCAACCTCACACAATGGCAGTGCAAAAGTATGACATTCGCCGCCCCTCTTCAGAAGGCGGTGGTTTTGAGGAGCGGTATTGGACACCAACCAACTCGCCAGTTTTTGATGAAAACGGTGAGATGACACACATTATTCACCGAGCCGAAGATGTCACCGAGTTTGTGCGGATGCAGCAGCAGCGAAATGAACAGCGTCAGTTAAATCAATCACTCCAGACTCGCACTGAGCAGATGGAGATGGAAATTTATGGCAGAGCGCAGGAGTTAAAACAGGTCAACGAACAACTGCAAGCCAGCCAACAGCAGCTTAAGCTTGCCCTTGAGACAAGTAAACTCGGCTCTTGGCAACTTGATATTAAGACAAATGTTCTGTCTACTTCTGACCAGTGCAAAGTGAACTATGGTCTGCCAATTAATGCTGATTTCTCGCACCAAGTTATAATAGAGCGGATTCATCCAGAGGATCGGACTTGGGTGCAGGCGGCAATTCAAGACTCGATTACCAACCGCAGCGCTTATGAGGTGGAGTATCGCACCGTTTGGGATGATGGCAGCACGCACTGGGTGCTTGTTCGGGGTCATGTGATTGACGACGAGGCGGGAAATCCTGAGCGCATGGTCGGGATTTCAATTGATATTACTAATCGCAAACAAACCGAAGCTGACCTCCGGGAAGCCCATGTGCAATGGGAAGCTGCTTTAGCAGCAGGAGCTATTTACACATGGCGGTGGAAGATTCCTGAGAATTTGGTGAGTGTGAATGCAGCCTTTGCTCACTTGTTTGACGTTGACCCTGTGGAGGCGGCGAGCGGTTTACCGATTGAACTGTTTATACAGGCGATACACTCTGAAGACCGCCCACAAGTAGCCGCTGCGATTAACCAGGCGATTGAAACTGGCGAAGAATTTATCAGTGAATACCGTGTTTGTACGGCGACAGGCGAGGAGCGATGGCTTGCCGCACGCGGTCGAGTTGAATATGCTGCTGATGGCAGACCGCTTGCTTTTCCTGGGGCATTGGCAGATATCACTGAACGCAAAATTGCCGAAGCAGCTTGGCGACATATTTCTGCCGAACTCGAGCGACAACTACGAAAATTTGACGCGATCGCCTCTTCGGTAACGGATTTTATTTACACCTTCGATCTGTCTGGACGGTTCACTTATATCAATCAGCCATTGCTCGACCTCTTGCAAAAAACTTCGGACCAAGCCCTTGGCAAAAACTTTTTTGACCTGGAGTATCCAACAGATTTAGCAGCTAGACTCCAAAGACAGATTCAGCAAGTCATCGAAACGCGCCAACCACTCAAAGATGAAACGCCGTACACAAGTGCATTTGGTACGCGTGCCTATGAATACATTTTCGTGCCGCTAGAAAGCGTAGATGGCATGATAGAAGCGGTAGCAGGTGTGACGCGAGATATTACCGAGCGCAAGCAAATCGAAGCGACTGTCAAAGCAAGCAACGAACGTCTGAAGCTGCTTTCAGAGGTTGCCAACGATCTGTTGCTCGATGAAGATCCTAAGGTGTTTTTAGCGAGTGTGTTTGAAAAGGTTTCGACTCATTTGGGACTCGAAGTTTACTTTAATTACTTGTTTCAAGAAGATGAGCAACGACTCTGGCTACATACTCATGGGGGCATAACAGAAGACATTGCTTTATCCGCTAAATTTTTGGAGTTAGGTTCGGGGGTGTGTGGTTATGCGGTGCAACATCGCCAGCCAGCTATCGTTGAAAATGCGCTCTCAACGACCGATCCACTCGCCCTTGCAGTTCAATCAATCGGTATCAGAGCTTATGCTAGCCATCCGTTAATCGTGGGCAATCACGTTTTGGGGACGCTGGGACTGGGAACTCGTCAACGCGATCGCTTTAAGCCCGACGAACTCGACCTCATGCAAACGATTGCCAATCAAGTAGCTGCTGCCTTAGAGCGATCATACCTAATTGCAAAGCTACAAGCACGAGCTGAAGCGTTAGATCGAAGTAATCGCATTAAAGATGAGTTCTTGGCAGTTCTTTCCCATGAACTGAGAACGCCCATGAATCCAATTTTGGGATGGTCAAAACTGTTGCAGCAAGGAAAGCTGGATGCACAAAAAACGAGTACTGCGCTCGCCACGATTGAACGCAACGCCAAGCTTCAGGTGCAACTCATTGATGACTTGCTGGACATTTCTCGGATTCTGAGCGGCAAAATGAGCTTATCAACCTCACCCATTGACCTGAATGCGGTGATTTCAGCCGCGCTGTCAACAGTTCAGCTAGCCGCAGAAGCCAAATCAATCCAAATTCAGACAATCGTCTCGCCCATTCTAGGCGTGGTGGTTGGGGATGCAGGGCGATTGCAGCAAGTCGTGTGGAATCTGCTGTCGAATGCCGTTAAGTTTACACAGAATGGGGGGCAAGTCACGATCACATTATCTCAAGTTGAAAATCACGCCCAAATTCAAATCACCGACACTGGAAAAGGAATTCATTCCGACTTTCTGCCTTACGTGTTTGAGCATTTCCAACAAGAAGATAGCGCAACCACCCGTAAATTTGGCGGACTAGGTTTGGGATTAGCGATCGTGCGCCAAATTGTGGAAATGCACGGCGGAACAGTCACAGTAGACAGTCCTGGTGTTGGGCTAGGAGCGACATTTACGGTTAAAATTCCGCTTGCGCCTCAGGTAACTGAAGCACGAACCTTAAATCAATCCCCCGTAAACGAGAGTGATTTGAGCGGCATTCACATTTTAGTTGTCGATGATGAAACAGACTCGCGCGAGTTCATTGCTTTTGTTTTAGAGCAAGATGGTGCAATTGTTAGGGCTGTAGCATCTGGGACTGAGGCGCTGCAAGCGTTCGCTCAATCTATTCCCAACATCATCATCAGTGACATTGGGATGCCACAGATGGATGGCTATATGCTGATGCGACAAATTCGTACCCTTGGGCAAGAGCTAGGGGCACAAATTCCCGCTATTGCTTTAACAGCTTATGCTGGAGAACTCGATCAAAAGCTGGCCATCGCCGCCGGATTTCAACGTCACCTCGCCAAACCCATCGATCCAGAAGTTTTGGTGGCAATCGTCCTTGAATTAACCAGAAAACTTGTTCATAGCACTTCAACTCACGCTGCTGAATATTGACTTGTAAGTGGCTTGCTTACCGCCTTCCTCACACTACAGGACTTCATGTCCCAACCATCAAACTTTCTTCGGCTGATCTATTCCGTACTGCCTCTGCACCAGCCGCCTCATACCAATTGTTTTGGTCATCCAGTTGTAGACAAACTCCCAGTAGTACAAACCATTTTGTATGTGCTTTTTATGGAGTTTACTGATTCGAGCCAGATTTTCCTCAAACTCAGTCTCGAAAAGCCTTGTCCTTGGGCGGGGCATATCTAAAATGCGATCGTCTATGCGCCGTTGTTCAACTGTCCGCGAGGCTCCCCAGACTTGCTCGAATCTGCTAGTGGGTGATCCTGCTCTATGCTCCAAGGAATTTGCAATGTAAAGGTGATCCACTTCTGCTCACTAGACACAATAATGGTGCTTTGGAGTTGTTCGACTCGCTTATGAAGCAATGCCAGCCCCAATCCTGTTCCTTTATGGTTCCAAGGGTTATGACTGGGAATGCGGTAGAATTTATCGAAGATATGAGCAAGTTCATCTTTAGAAATTTCTACACCAGAATTGCTCACGCTTAATCGCAAAGCTGACGGTGTGGCACGTAGCAATACTGCAATAGTTTCGTTGGCAGGAGTATATTTGTAGGCATTGTTGAGTAGCTCCACTAGAATACCCTCTAGTTGGAAGAAATCAGTAGTTAAGACAGGTATTTCAGTTGGAATATCTATGTGCAGTTGTTGCTGCTGAGTACGAAATCGTTCTGAAAAAGGTTCAAGAATCTGAAGAATCCATGCACTAAGATTGTTGGTAGTCAGCACTAATGGTTCGGTGTTGATATCAAGACGAGTTAAATCCAGCAGGTTATTAATCAGACTCATTTCTCGCTGGCACTCATCTCGTAAAATTCGCAGATAACGAGTGGCACTACTGTGTTTAGCTTCAAGTGTCTGTGATTGTTTCAAAACAGCTTCTAACATCTCAACTGCCATTCTGATGTTAGTCATGGGTGCGCGTAACTCATGTGAAACTGTACTTACGAAATCATCTTTAAGATGATTCAATCGTTCAAGTTCCTCAATTCGCTGTTGAGATGCCTGATAAAAACGGGCTTGACGAATAGCAAAAGCACATTCATTTGCAACCTGTTGCACCAGCCCGATTTCTAGCTCATTAACCCGGATTTCTCACAAGTGATAAAAAATTATGGGCGTGAACAAAATTTAGGGTAATTAATTTGATACATCATCAAATTAGACTTAAGAATAGGATGTATTACGTATAAACCGAAAGCTTAAAGATAAATCAAAGACAAGAATAATAATATATACTGTGGCGAAAATGCTTGAGAAAGAAAAATAGACATACCAAAATTAGGGTTGAATCAAGCAAACTCACCCAGATTGCAAGCTAATAGTTATAATTCCAATTAGGTTAAAATCAACCAGGACATTTTAGCCGAGATAAATAATTATAAGCTGTTGCAAAAATATCTTTGTAGGGGCAAGCATTACTAATTGCAATTAAAACTCGTCTACGACTAACAGTAATAATTGCTCCTAGCTTCAATAACTTTGTCCGAATAGTTCCCACAGTAGCGTTTTTTAATTTGGTTTTTGCCAAACATTTATCTCGAAGGGCATTCATCAAAACATAAGTTATGGAAGTAAACCACAGACGTAATTGATTACCAGCAAATGTATGAGTACTAGTTTTGTCACTTTTTAATTCTAATTTTTGTTCCTTGAAACAATTCTCCACATTCCCTCGTGGACAATATTTTTGGGTATAAAGTCGCCCTGGTGGGACTTTTTTAGTAGAGAGTGAAGTCACGACAAAGCGAGTATTTACTCCTTCGTTACTGTACTCAACTTTTGACACAACACGACGATTACGGCTCCATGATTCTAAGGTTTTGTAGTCAAGCGAACAATACCAAACCGAGTTATCAACCAATGTCGCTACTTGTTTTGTTAATTCGGATGACGGAGTAAATAAAGTTTCAAAAAACTCTACTATGGTTTGTAGTTTTTGTGAGTATTCCTCAGATGCACGGTATTGGGATGATTGGGACAGTTGGAGTAGCCGACTGTTTTGTGCCAATCCAAATACGTAATCGACTTCTACTTGAGATTCACACCATGCCATAATATCTTCTCGTGAATAGGCACTGTCTCCACGCACAAGAATTTTCACATTACTCCAGCACTCACGTATTAGTTTAACTACTCTTTGTAATTCTGGTAATGCACCTTCTGCCGGGTCTACATTAGAAGCTCGTAATTTTGATACTAATAAATGTTTCCCACAGAAAATATAGAGCGGAGCATAGCAATATCCTTTATAGTAAGGGTTAAAAAAACTATCTTCTTGATGACCATGTACTAAATTATCAGTAACATCCAAGTCCAAAATTATCTGCCGTGGCGGTTTTGTATAGGATTCTAAAAATATATCAACCAGCAGTTTCTCTATTGCTTCCCCATCATGTTCAATCCGATGATATCGGCTATCGGCTTTTGAAGAGACATTTTCTGGGCAATGTTCAAGACGATTTAATGTACTTTTTCCTGCCAAACTAACTGGTTGTTGTCCCGAAGTAATAGATTTTCCGACTGCAAGGGCAAACATTACATCGTGACGTAACGTTTCGTGGTCATTTATGTCTTCATAACCCATTATTAATCCGTACACTCTTTGTGCAATTAAACTACTGACCGAATGTTCAATTCGATTTTGTTCTCGGTAATCTTTAAAACATGCTGCTAGCCGTGATGTTATCTCCCTTTTTCTGTCTAGCTCCGCAATTAAAGTTAGTCCTGCATCTGATGTTACAGTCTCACCATTGAAATTAACTACGACTGGACGTAACTTTACTTGTTCAAATTTGAACTGTTCTGGTATACAATCTGTTTTCTGAGGGGTCATGCTTAAAACTGCTGGAATTCATGTGCAATAGACATTTTGGCAGTTTTTGACTCCTTTTTTCTCCGGCTTTGTGAGAAATCCGGGATTAAAGGCATCCGTTTTCTGTTTGAATAGCCAAAGGTCTCCTAAAATGGCTTGATTATCAATAATGGGGCAAGCCAAAATTGCCAACGGCTTGCGAACCGTGCTGACATCTATTTCACAGAATTGGAAATGCTCACCTTGCAGAAGCTGACGGTACACTTCAGGGAAAGCGTTCATGAAAACTACCTGACCAACAGATAAAAGTGACGAGGCAATAGTTTCATATTCAGAGGTTGTGTACTGATAACGGACAGTGGAAGTGGCAGATTCAAGGTTATAGGAAGCTGTATGGCAGCAGATTGCGCCTAGCACCAAGGTTAATTCCTGCACAACCACTTGCAATATCTGACTTTCGTCCAGACTGTTGCGAATTTGCTCAGTGATCCCTTTGAGCCTTACTTCAAAGTCCAGTGCTTGCTGCAACTGAGCGATTCGCTCTTGTACCTGGCGTTCAAGCTCCATATTGAGACGTTCTAAAGGTAGTTGCACCTGCTTGCGCTTGGTGATGTCATGTAATTTTATTTAGATATGAGGCGACCGATGAGTGCATAATCACGCCATCAGGTAAGCGACTAGACTTGCTATTTTAAAAAATACTGTTGATATGGTGTTGATATACTGTTGACGATAATACCATTATGTCTACTAACTTATTTATCTATCTCAGGGAGTAATTGAAGTCGGCAGAAGGAAACTGCCCTCTGCCTCCTACCTTCTGCATTTTTTCGCGTGGGACATTAAACCAATCATCATTGGTTTACAAGTTGTGCTTGCACGACCTAACAAGAAAGTTAAAGCCGAACGCTGCGAGACATTGACGTTCAAATAGTTAAGACTTGTAATATTTAGTTTCAGCATTAACGCTGAGGCTTGCCATCGCTAAAGCAAAATTCCCGTAAATACCTCATGTTTGACCCGGAATGTCTTGGTTTAAGCTCATGACATAAAAATTCTTCCCAATTAAGTGTTTTCCTCATGCAACTGCATATAATCCTTGGCTCAACCAGTGTGGGCAAAACTGCACGTTCAATTATGTTAGCCAAACAAACTAAAGCTCCGGTTATTGTGCTAGATCGCATACAAATTTATCAGGAACTTGCTACAGGTAGTGGGAGACCATTGATTGATGAGCTTGAGGGAACTACCCGTACATACCTTGAGGAGCGTCAGGTGGTAGACGGAGAGCTTACTACAGTTGAGTCTTTATCACTAACGTTGCAGATTATCAACAAACTCTCACTTCGGCATAATTTGCTGCTCCTTGAGGGGGGATCAATTTCGCTTTGCACTGCTCTGTTTAAGAGCGGCATTTTGGACAACTACCAAACCACAATTGAGTACTTGACGATCCAGAACGAAGCGGCTTACTGCAATCGCCTGTGGAGTCGTATGCAGGATGCATTGATATCTCGCCCTGGACAGCCATCACTTTTGGAGGAGCTGGACAGAGTATGGCTAGACCCGCGCAAATTAGCGTTTGTGCGAACTGTCCTTGGTTTTGACATACTTGTAGACTGGTGCCAGAGGTTTGGGCTGTCACCGTATGAGATGTGGAATACTGTTCAAGAAGATTCCCTCAAGGTTGAGCTGATTGGCCAGATGTTTTCGGCTTACCTACAGTACTCGCGCGACCAGCGTCGAGCTTTTGATAGGCTTGTGGTCGAGTATGAGCAACGACGAGCGTTCCCAAGAACTAAGGTTGGGGCGAACGAGCGAAGTGTCTAGCCCGCATTTCTCACAAGCTTGAGGGAAGGGGCAGAGGGGCAGAGGGGCAGAGGGGAAAGAACTTGTACAATAACTCTCCTCTGCTCCCCTGCTCCCCTGCTCCCCTGCACAAGCACAGGCTTTGAGCATCCGTGAGAAATCCGGGTCTAGTTATGGCGATGTTAACCGGGGTGGAGCTTTCCTTGCTCGTTAGATTCAGCTTTTGAATGATTTTGCCCATTGTAAAACGATTTATTTTTAAGAAAGTATGCAGTTCTAATCGCTTGCACAATTCCACCAATGTAGCGTCATTATCTGATTCTACTAATAACCCTACTAATGCCAGTTGCTTATTATTGAGCTTCAGTTTTTAACCTCCACCGTGGGGCTTTGGCTCAACTGTGCCACCGCTACGATATCGTCTCAGTAAACTTTGAACAAAACTCAAACTGACACGCTCATCAACTTGCCAGTTGTCGAAAATAGCCTTCTTTATTTTTATGTGTATTGATCTACTATAAGAGTGCAGATTACAAGACTAAAATTTCATTCCCCCAGGTACGAATGGCACTAAGAAAAGGGAAAATCGTTGAGGCAGCTCTTGTGCAGAGGAGCGGAGGTGCAGGGGAGAAAGAAGAAGTTTTAAGCATACGAACGGATATTTAGAAATTCCCCTCTGCGCCCCTGCGCCCCTGCCCCCCTGCTCCTCTGCAATCCTTACACTGCATACCTGCATACCCTTCAGCTTAACTTAGTGCCATTCCCCCCAGGTACTTAGAGATTAACATACCTCTATTGTCCATCCTGTACTGTATTACACTCAAGCAGAAACTAAACCGCTATAATACATAAAAATAATACAGACAAGTAGTCGTAAGCGTCTCTATACGGCAGGTTATGAAGTCCGCCGTAAAAGATAAAGCATGGAGCATCATTTGCATGGCAGGCTTCGGTGGAGACATTACTGAGCGGCAAAAGGCTGAAGTAGCACTACGCGAAAGCGAAGCTAAATTCCGTTCGCTGATTCAAAATAGCTCTGACATCATTGGTATTTTTGAACCAGACGGCACTATTCGGTACGAAAGTCCATCTATTGAGAGGATTTTAGGATATAAGCCAGAGGAACTGATCGGCAAAAATGCTTTTGAGTTTATTCATCCAGATGATATTTTAAGGACTTCTAGCAGCTTCAACTACCTAATTCAAAATTTCGGTGCCACTGTACGAGTAGAGTCTCGTTTTCGGCACAAAGATGGTTCCTGGCGCTTTCTTGAATCAACTGGTACCAATCTTATTGCCGAACCATTGGTGAAAGGCATAGTTATTAACTCTCGTGATATCACCGAGCGCAAGATTGCCGAAGACCAATTAGTTTATGATGCCTTTCACGATGCATTAACAGGGCTTCCAAACAGAGCTTTGTTCATGAACCGCCTAAGACATGTGGTCGAGTATTCAAAACGGCATTTGGATCATCTGTTTGCTGTCCTTTTTCTAGATCTGGATCGCTTCAAGTTGATCAACGACAGCCTTGGACATACATCTGGCGACCAATTACTGCTTGTTATTGCTCAAAGGCTCACGGAATGCTTGCGCCCTACAGATATAGCTGCACGGTTTGGAGGAGACGAGTTTATAATCCTGCTTGAAGGTATTCAGGATATCAGCGACACGGTACGTGTTGTTGAACGGATACAAGAGAAATTAGCACTTCCTATAGCTTTAAGTGGACAAGAAATCTTTACCACAGTGAGTATTGGCATTACTTTGAGCGCAACAGATTATGAGCAACCAGAAGACCTCTTACGTAATGCCGACATTGCTATGTACCGAGCTAAGGTGCGCGGCAAGGCACGCTACGAGATATTTGATACCGAGATGCATACCCAGATAGTGGAACGCTTGCAGCTAGAAAACGACCTGCGCCGAGCAATTGAACATCATGAGTTTCACGTTTACTACCAGCCTATTATCTCACTCCAGACCGGGAGGATAACTGGTTTTGAAGCGCTGGTGCGCTGGCAACATCCACAACAGGGTATTCTTTTGCCAGAGGAATTCATGCCAGCCGCGCAAGAAAGCGGACTGATCATCCCGATTGACGAGTGGGTGCTGCATAAGGCATGTGGTCAGACGCAGCAGTGGCAAGAGCGATTTTCCCCCGGCTCAGATCATCTGGGTGAGCAACCTTTGACCATCAACGTCAATATTTGTAGCTCTCGATTCAGTCAACAAAAGCTGCTGGGGCATATCAATCAAGTACTACACTCAACTGGCTTAGATGCACAGAGTTTGAAGCTGGAGATTACAGAAGGCGCAATTATGGAAAACGGCGATAATGCCACTGTCATGCTCAAGCAACTGAGAAATTTAGGAATTAAGTTAGTAATTGATGACTTCGGTACAGGGTATTCCTCATTAGGTCGTCTCCATCACTTTCCGATTAATGGGTTGAAGATTGACCAGTCCTTCATTAGTGGTCGTGGCGTTGCATCAGGAAATGTAGATATTGTTGAGACAATTGTGACCTTAGGCAAGAAACTAGGTGTAGATGTGACCGCCGAGGGGGTGGAAACAAAGCAGCAGCTTCAAAAGCTCAGAGAGTTGAAATGTGAATATGCTCAGGGATACTTTTTCTCGAAGCCATTAGAGAGCAAGGCAGCAGAAGCGTTAATTATGGCGAATCCGCAGTGGTAAGCGTTCTTTGATCTGTTAAACGTTCACCTTCATGGCAACGATTGGGCAGCCCTTGTTAAAAGTTTTGTACTAAGGAGCCAAATGTCTGAAACCGTACAGACGCTTAAGTTTGAGTGTGTAATATTCAGTGAGCTAGATATTAAGCTGTCGGTTAGAGAATTTTTCTCTTTTGACAGCTTTGCTTTTAGAACTGAAGGCTATAAAAGTTGCAACTTGTAGGCGCAACATTTTAGAACTAGTGTCGGATAACAATTTATTTGTCGTGTTATCAAATTAATGTCGTTAAACTTTTAAATTGATGAAATTCCCATCCCAGCTATGTTTTAGCACTTTCGATTCCTTGGAATAACAGCAGACAAAAAAGACTGATACTGTGTGCATATAATGGGCTAATCCTTGATATAGCCTAAGTTAGCAGGGTGCATCATAGAGCGACAGTAATGTGTTACCGGCGACAAATAATTTGTTATTCGACGTCAGACTCGTTTGTATATTCAGATACTAAAAAAATTTATTTAAATTCAATCTCCAGGTAATTACGTATTTTTAGCTACAACAGTAACTTAAGGTCTACCACTGTAATCAAGCAAGGAACCGTGCAATACCATCATGGGAGAAAATTTTTCGGCTGCACATTCTGAAAACAATAGAACAGACCAATCTTTAGTTCTCATTGTTGACGATGAAGCATTTAACCGTCAACAACTGCGACTTTTGCTAGAGCAATCAGGGTATCGAGTAGCCCAAGCAAAAGATGGCACGGAAGCAATAAATGTTTTTCAACAATTGCGCCCGGAACTAGTACTGCTTAACGCCATCTTGCCAGATATGGAAGGGTTTGAGTGTTGTGCCAAATTGCTGAGTATTGACTCAACTAAGTACACCTCAGTTTTAATGATTACAGAACTTGAGGATACTGAGTTAATTGAGCGAGTATTTCTTGTAGGCGCAATGGACTATGTTACCAAACCGATTAACTGGCAAGTTTTGCGTCAACGGGTAAGACGCTTGATTGAGCAATCGCAGCTACATCAAAAACTCCTTGCCGCTAACGAAAAATTGCAGCGATTAGCTACGTTAGTTACTATCGATTTTTTAACTCAAGTAGCTAACCGCCGACGGTTTGAAGAGTATATAGACCAGGAGTGGCGGCGCATGGCACGCGAACAACAGCCTCTGTCCCTCATCCTCTTTGATGTTGATTTCTTCAAATCCTACAACGATACTTATGGTCATCAGGCAGGCGATCGCGCTCTTAGGGAAATTGCTAAAGCCATCAAAGATGTTGTTCAACGTCCAGCTGATTTAGTTGCACGGTATGGTGGGGAAGAATTTGCTGTGGTTTTACCTAATACAGACGCAGTTGGGGCTATGGGGCTTGCACAGAGAATCTGCTTTGCTATCCAGAGATTGGCAATTCCACATATAAATTCACAAGTTAGTTCTCATGTAACCTTGAGTGCTGGGTTAGCCACAGTAATTCCTAAGTCTGGTTCTAACTTTGAAGAAATAATTACCGCAGCCGATAAAGGACTATATCAGGCAAAAGCAGCAGGACGCAATTGCTTCAAGCACAATAGCCAACTATTGAATATGCATTTTCAGTGCAATATGCGAGTTTTGGTTAACCAAATATTAATGCCAGGGTGAACTGATGACACAGCAAAATCAATCAGACAAAAACAAATTTCTTTACCCTCGCAGTCGGTACTACGGTCAAGTTAAGCCGGAGAACTTAGTATTTAATGCCAATTTGCAAGAATTTGCTCAAAAAGTTGGCTACATCACCAATCTAGAAACCAATGGCAAGCTTGACCCAGAAGATGCTTACGGTCAGATTAAAGCACTTTGGAAACAGTTGAAGCGCAGTAAAGAAGAATTAGGAATTGCTCAGGAGCCTCCCGCATAACCCGCTCAATTACTCTAATTCTGGGCTGGCTGTTGTATTGGCAGTAATGAGGCAATCGAAACTACTGGCGGCTGTTGAGAGAGAGTACAACCTTGTATGGAGACAGCAAAAGTGAACTTGATTGTTAATGCAACAAATACACAATGCAACAGTACAATAAATAACTCGTTTTTCACTTAGCTTGCGACAAGGTATGCCAGAACCCTTATTATTTCGTTGAGATTTTTTCAATTAGTCTGCGAACCGACACGTTTAAAGTGCTATGGTCTGCACTTCTAGCTATAATTAGCCATACTAGAAACAGAAATCTCATCTATATAACTGTAATGACGATCAAAGAATTGCTATTACAAGAAATTGACAACACTCCAAACGAACTACTAGAGGATCTACTTGGGTTTTTGAAATCACTCAAAACATCTCCAAAACATCCACTAGCCACATATAGAGAACTCTTAGAACGCATTGATTACCTAGAAGCAATAGTAGGTATTCGTAAAGGACTAGATGAGTTTGAGCAGGGTGAAGGAATTCCGTCCGACCAAGCCTTGGCAGCCCTAGAACAAAAACAAGGCATTCCGCCTCGCCCATGAGTTACCAGGTTCTCATTCAACCCACTGCCTTTCAAGAAATCGAAACATCCTATCGTTGGATGTGCGACAATCTGAGTGCTGAAGTAGCCAATAGCTGGTATTATGAGCTTCTTGACGCTATCGCTTCACTGAAAGAATTTCCTAATCGCTGTAGCATAGCACCAGAAGCACCAGTGATTGGTCGTGAAATTCGGCAACTTTGGGTTGGAAAACGAAGAAAATATCGAGTTTTATTTGTCGTGTCAGAAAATACTGTAGCAATTCTTCATGTTCGCAACAGTCGGCAATCTGATCTAGGTGAAGAATCCGAGTGAACTACTCAGACTTGCCTCCGGCTGAAATCTGAGCTTCTGTAATCACGGGGGAGTGCCTTGAAGATGAGGACTTGGGCGACATGTTAAGGGTTTTGGTTAACATAGAAATTCCCCTGACATTGCACATATTGTATGCCCAAGACTTGGAACATTAAGATAGATAACTATTTTCAAGCCAATCCTAGTTGCATTATCGCCACAGCCCATGTAGACAGCTTCCCAACAGACCTGCCCCTAGAACCGAATATTCGGGAAGCAAACCGCAAAAGTGCAACCTACAGACAAATCTTCGACTCGCTGACGACCGAACCTGCAAAATTCTTCTCTCGCCACAGTGGAATCGTTCTGTCAGCCAATAAAGTTAAGCCCAACAGAAACAAAACCGAGCTAGAACTAGAGATATTAGAAGCTAACGAGGGCGGTAGCGATGGGATTATCAACGGCGGGCATACAGTTTTAGCATTTGAGCAAGCGAAAAATTACAAATATGACCTAACCGAAGCCAGAGTAAAAATTACGATTCACATTGGACTGACTGAAGAATCAGCCAAAGACATAGCCCTAGCTTCAAATACCACAACGCCAGTAGATTCTCGCTCCAAAGTCAATGCCAGAGGTGACTACAAATTCATCAAGCAGTACTTAGCCCAGTTAGAACAGAAGGAAAATAGAAAATTCCGCATCGCTTATTATCAAAACCAAAGCGGCGCTCCCAGAAATGCCCAGTGCAATGTCACCCATTTGCTCAAGCTCCTTTACTGCCTCGACAGAAATAAATACAATCCCGACGGCAATAAACGAACCAAACATCCAGCAGGGATGAGTCTTCCAAGTAACATTACAGATGCAGAAAGGGAAAGATTAACCACTTTACTGCCTCTCTTGACTCATGCTTTGTGGATAGAGCAAAGACTGTACGAAATCATTCAAGACCATATCAGCAGCCCCAGAAGAAAGGGTAGCAACGATTTAGCATCAATTGATATACGTAAAACTACATTGTTGCCGGACAGTAAGTACTCTTTTGGGTTTGGTGCGCCAACCGACTTGGCACTACCGATAATTGCGTCCTATCGGGTATTTTTAGACAAAGACTATAAATGGATTCTGCCGTTTAACGAATTCGCTGAAGATTTCCTCCAACACCTGTGGACGAACTATTTCCGCAAATATTTGGTGTCGGAGAAAACAGCAGGAAATACAGTAGGCACAAAAATCAGCCGTAATCAAGAGATTTGGGAAAGTTTGTATATTTCTGCACAAAGTTATCTAAATCAGCACTTGGTGAAAATGGTCAACTCCAGTAAGTCAGAAGAACCGAAAGTTACAGAAGGTACAAACAAGAGGGCAAAAAGGAAAAGCAATGCGACTACTGTGCCTAAATAAATAGCTTTTTACTGTTTGTTCATTAAGGTTAAACGTTGTAGGGGCTTAATTGCCAGCCTGTAGCTCAAGTAATACTGCAATGATCTCCGTCGGCTCTACACGCTTTGTAAAGTCTGGCTCAACAAAGGCATAAGCAACTGTACCATCTGGAGCAATTACGTTTTGTGTAAACGTTGCATTAGCCTACGCCTACTCAAAAGCAAGCTACGCATAGCCTCTCTTAGAGAGGAACGAACGTCTGGGGATTTAGACCCCAAGACTCTCACAAGCTTATGTCTTGGGGATGGGGCGTTAAACCCTTTAATTTACAATAACCTTTTTTAAATTTATTAAGAGAATAATAAAATTTGCAGTTGTAAATTAAAGCGGTTTTAGTGTTGAACAATTACAGCTTGATTTTAATTTCTGAATATGTTTTAATTTTAGCAAAGCTTCATCTAAAATTATTTAAAATTTTGAAATTAAGGAACAATTAGGTGTAAGTTCTCCAAAACTGCCAGTAACGAAATAAAAGTCAGCTTTTAATTTTATTGCGAGCGGTAAAGATAGTTAAGTAATAAAACTTTCCTAAATTTGATGTAGCGATCGCTCTACTACAATCTTTTTTTTATTAATGATAAGTTGTTTAACAAATTAATAACATGAGAACACTATTGAAAGAGCAATTTTTTTAGATTAATTCTCAAACTCAAGTTTAAATCAAACTAGAACTAAAGTTTCATGAAAAAAAAGTATTTTTCCCAAACCCATCTTTGTTATTCACTTCTCTCTTCTCTACCACTATTATTAGCATTGCAAATTGTTTTTGGTAGTCAACCTGCTTTTGGTAGTACATTGAATCGTACACCGATAATTTTGGATGATGATGGTAGTCAGGATGGCATGAATGCTTGGGCGTACATATTGCAAAATCCCAAGTTCGAGGTCAAAGCTATGACCATAAGTCAGGGATTAGCCCGCCCTCAAATATTTGGCAATAATGTCATGCGGATGCTGGCAGGACTGGGAATAACTGGGATACCTGTTGCTGTTGGTAGGGAAACACCCTTATCAGGGAATAATACTTTCCCGGATGCATTTCGAGCAGATACAGATATATTTTGGGCTCCTTTTACCAACCTGCCAGATCAAACCCTTGAAACTGTTGATCAAAGAAGTGCTGCTCAACTGCTTGTAGACACAATAAATCAGTCGCCAGAACCAGTTGAGATTTTAATGACTGGTTCTGCGACAAACATAGCAGATGCACTGACGATCGACCCAAGTATAGCTAAAAAGATTTCGCGTCTGGAAATTATGGGCGGTGCAGTCTTTGTTCCAGGAAATCTCAGGGAACATCTTGACCCGATATTGAAACAAAACCTAGTTTCTGAGTTTAATATTTGGATTGATCCGGTAGCAGCACAAAAGGTCTTTTCCGCAGGATTGCCAATATCTCTAACTCCATTGGATGCAACTAACCAAATTGGTTTTACTCGAGCAGACCAAGCAGCATGGAAAGCAACTGGTACTCCTGAGAGCATTCTGGCATCACAATTATTGGACTACGCTCTGACAAATATTTCTGGAAATGACCCGTTGATTCCTAACCCAGCTTGGGATTTAGTTGCAGCTATTAACCTCAGCGAACCATCATTTTGTCAACCTACACCGCTACACATAGAGGTGAATACGGATGGAAAGCCAGAGGTCAACCAGGGTCAAACTCTTGCTATTCCCAATCAACCACCGAATACTAATGTTTGCTTAAATCCTAGTTTGGCTAACTTGCCATTTAGCAGCCAAGAGTTATTCTCAAATAAGGCTAAACCGCACTCTGTACCAGAAGCTAATTCCGGGCTAGGGTTGTTGGCTGCTGCGGCAAGTGCTGTTTTGTTGCGAAAGCGTTCAAATAGGCAAACTGCCAAGAAACTTCGCAAGGGTTTTCATTTGGGAATTATTTCTTAAAGCTTAAATATTCATCTCTTCGTCACGCTTACTTACAATTGTCTTGCTAATCATCTTGACAAATCCTGTTTGAAATGGAGTGAATCAGAGACGCACTAGTAGTCTGTCAATTTAAAATTGATGGATACGCAGACAGTGTAATCTGTAGAGACTCAAAGCACTGCTCTGGCTTACGTCTAGGGCAGTTTTGTATTGTACGGTAGGTGTAGCGAACTGCAAACATAGCTGCTAAACAAGCTGGATAACCCCAATACCATTCCAGTTCTGTCCGGCGATTGTTGCCAGAGATAGAAGATTCATTTCAGCTTCTGATAGTCTTGAAAAAAGCGATTCAAATCACCTAAAAGTTGACAATACAAACTTTTGTTTTCATAAGTGCCAGTAGCATTCTCCCAAGAATCGCAAATTCTTGGGCTAGTAATCGGCAAAATCAAAACAAATAGAGGCACAATTAAGATAAGGTTTCGGGCATCAGTGATTAAACCACCAACTTCGCTCAGAATAGGTAACTCGTATTGGTGACGATGTGTAATTAGTGTATCCTTGCTTTTCTGTGGTTGAGTTTTTTGCTCCTTTTCTAAATTGAGATTGGGCTGGATATCTATCTCAAGAACGTTCTTCCTGACTACTTCAATTGCCGCCACTAAATCATCTATAGGTTGTCCATTTCTAGCACGAGTGACAAGTATTGCTTCCAGAATTATTAATCTTGACTTGGAAGTTAATAGTATAGGCATCTGTTGATTAGCTTCATTGATGAAATCCTGTTGTTCTTTGAGAAGCTTACTCGTCTGCATATTATGTAGCCACTGTTTTTTAACTAGTAGTTCGCGTTCTGAAAGTTTAAAGCTTTGAGAGAGACTGTTAATAAAATTAACAGCACTCGTTGTTAACTTTTTTAAAGGGCTTGAGGCTACTGAGGGGGAGGTGTTTTGATTATTGTCTTGCATAGGTTATTCAACAAATTTTAATTTTGATTACTATTGCAGCCGTCGAATTTGTACTTAAGATGTGAATTCTGAAGCAATCTTTCGATTCCTTTTCGGATCAGCTCTGGTGGAATCCCGTCTAATTTCAACTCGGTTTGGATAAACTCATCAATTGAATTGGCTTTCGTCTTCTCCAAAAGTGCCAACATTTGTTGAGCTTGGGTTGTTGGTGTGGTTGACTCCTTAGTTTCAGCTTGAGAGGTTTGCTTATTACTTGGTGCAGAGTCAATAAAGTTTTTGGTATCCCGGTTATAACCAGAAAAATTCTTTAACAGAGGCATTGGTATCCATTCATTGATGCCGCCGTAATAAACTGCTCGACCGACTGGTGATTGTGCGGCAATCTCCATGACTTGGGTTGAGGTAATCTTGCGATCGCTGGGGATGAGTTGAGTGGCAATCATGGCATTGTAAGCCGGGACGTTATCAGGATGAACCAACGCCACAGAGGTTAACTGGGATCGCAGTCCGCCAGAAATGCCCAAGTCATCAGTGTGAGGATTTTGCACGACAATCCAGAAATGCCAACCGGAACTATCGCCGCAAGAACAGTAAGAGATGATTTTATCTTTGAGCCAGCCGATTTCACCCTTGGTATTTTTAAATTTGGAACAGACAGCCGTTCCTTCATCTAAAATAATCAGCTTGGAGCCAGAGATATTTTGAAATTCGGTAAAGCATTCTTTGACCCATAAGACTGCTTCGACCGGGGACATTTCTAGGATTTTAGCCCGTTTAAAAGTATCAACACGACCTTTGAAATAACCGGTTTCTTTTTCGTCACCTTTGGGGTCAATATAAAAGATGTGTATGCCAGAATGCAGTTGCTTAATAGCATCGATTGCATTGCTAATGGTGATACCCTTGCCAGAACCAGGGACACCAACCCACAGCATATTGGTAACTTTTTTAGCAATGTGAGCGATTAAGTCATACTGCCCTTGGGGTTTAGTGGTGTAGGTGGAGATTTCGGTATTGACTGGAGGGGAAAAAGCAGGAGGCATGGGAGCAGGGGGCATGGGAGAAATTTCTCCTTCGCTGCCAGCGAAGTGCCCCGTTTCCTCTTCAAACCTTGTTCCCACAGCATGATTTGGTAATTGAGCAAATCGAGCTTGTGGGATACCAAGATTTTGTGGTTGTATCGCCTCTTGAATAACTGTTACTTGTTGGTAGTTAACTCGCGGGTCAATTGTCACTTGCGCTAAATGCCCAGACAATTGCTCACGGGTGGGAAACTGCCCACGTAGCTGAATAAACCAATCAAGTAACCAACGGTAAGCGTAAAATCTTTTTCCTGGCTCAACGGCGCTCAAGTATTCACATACCACATGAGATGATTGCTTGAGCATGGCAAACTCATACTTAGACATTGGCTCCAGATGCAGCATCAAGTCAGCCAGTTCGTTTTTGTTAGCAAAGTATTCGTCTCTGGCAACACTATCACCCATTGCCGAAAGGAAACTGAAGAAGTCGCCACGGATAAAGGGAATCGGTGCAAATTGATGAGTATCGTTTAAATCCTGAACAATTGACCATAGATAACCAACACCAGCTACGACTGCACCGATGGGAGCAAGAGGAGAGGTAGCATAACAAACTGCGCCAGTAAGACCGGTGGCTAGTGTGATGAACTTCGCCAGATTCATGCCATTACGCTCATCTTTGGCGCGGACTAATAACTGATCTTGACGCTCTTGTAACCAAGAGGCGGTATTCCCAGCTTCCAAATACTCAATGCTGGGGTAATCGTCACGTAAAAGTGCCGTTTCTTTGGTTCCTAGCATTGGTATTTGTTGCTGCATGTTAATTCCTCTTACTTAGTTAATTTCCAAATGTTGTAACCAATCTCGCCTGCCATCATTGAGGCACAGTTATAAGCAAAACAAGCCAAAATTGCGGCTGGGTTAGTGTAACGGAAAGGATTACGACCAACAAATGTGGTGGTGATGTCTAGTACCCAGAAAAATAGTGCGATCGCTCCCCCTGTATGACGTTCTTTCATGCCGGCAGCTTTATAATCACCCCATAAAGCCACTGTCAGGTCGATATTCCCATTTGGTTTACTGCCGAGTGTGTATTGTTTCGATTCCTCAAACTCGCTCTTGGCCTGTTGTGGGTCTTTGCCACGCAAGGTTCGAGCTTCCATCACTTGCACTAGTGCAGAGATACCGAAGCTAATCCAAAATAAGGGATTCAATAGGAGTTGTAACCAACCAATCCAACCAATCCATTCAGTTTCAAACCAGGGAAAAATCGGTTTTCCCTGAAATAAAACCTGCCAAATGCTATCAGTAGAAAGGAGTGTACCAATCCAGAAACCAATTGCACCAACAAGCTTGTATCCGGGTGTGCCTGGGGTAACGAATTGGGCAATGATATGTGAAATAAAGATGACTGGCAGTGAGATTAATGCCACAATCCACCGAGCTAATAATTCTAGGTAGTCACTCCCTCCTTTTTTTGGCTCTTTTTGTGGTGATGATTCTGGTTTCGGTTGTGAATTAGATTTGTTTGGAGTGAGATATTTCATAAATCAATTGGGTGAATCTTTAAGTAGTGGCGAATTCTTACAAGCATTTTTGAATCGATATTTCCATTTCCATTGCCTCTGTTCAATTCGCCCAATACATAAACCAGTTGAGTCATACACAAAAACTGTTTCATCTTCTAAATAACCTGTAGTCTCAGGTCTAGGGTTACGTTTTTTCGAGTCTAAATAGTTCCTAATTCGTAACTTACTGAATGAGGGTGTAACTCCAAGAGAGTTAATTTTGTCGGCGGTTTCTGCCCTTTGCTCGGCTTTAATGCGTTCAAGTTCTTCTGACTCTCGAATCGTGATGCCACTGTTGTAAGTTTTAAATTGGGCTGGCAGTTGCGATAACCAAGGACTTGCGATTAACCCCATGCCCAATAATCCCAACATCGCTTGCTTCTGGTATTTCATAACCACTCAGCCAAAATATTTTACGGTTGTTGCCCGTCGATAGTTTGTGTTGTCTGGGGTGGCGGTGCATTAATAACGCGAACATAAACAGACAGCCCAATGCAAACTAGAAAAAAAATGACTGAGAATCCGAAAAGATTCTCCTTGAAGAACTTGCGCCATTTTAAGCTGGAGATTGGAATTTCTCGCTCAACAAAGAGCGTGTCAAATTTTTCAGATCCTGAATTGTCGCAGGTCGTTTCGACTTTTTTTCTGATGTCGGCACTCCTAATTCGTCTAAAAATGCTTTCGGGTCAAAACCAACAGTTGCAGCAGTAGTGAGGGTTTGAACTTGTTGCTTAATTTCATCCCCAGTCTTTAACCCGTACTCTTGGGTAATTTGTTGCCTGATTTCGGGATTCTTGGCCAACTGATAAATAAACGCTATTTCATCAAAACCTTGCTCTGTGCGTCGCTGTAATGAACGAGCATCAAGTTCACTCGTGATTTCATCGAACAATTCTTGCTCAAACTCATGAACTGCCAGCGCTTGAGCAACAGTCTTGCCTGCCACAATGTCCAAGAACGCTTTAAACGTTTCCCGGCTGACTCCAGCAAGATGTAATTGTTCAGTGGCCATATCTATTGCATGAGTCTGTATATTTGCCAAATTGCCACTACCTCCTAACAGCTTCGATTTGTTGAGGGTTGCTTGCGCTAGATTGAACAACCTTTCTAAGCGATCGCTGATTTCTACAGGAAATTCTTCTGCATTTGGATCAACTGTTGGATCTGACTGAGCCAGTTGTTCTAACCCAGCAATGATTTGCTCTGGCTTGTAGTTAGCACTCAATAATTCAAATAATTCTGCACGGGTGAATTTGCTATCCGACATAATGTGTTTCTCCTAAACTGTGTGATGTAAATCCCAGTTGCTCTTGTTCAAACTGGGCGCGGGTGTACTCGACTTTATTTGCTTCAACAATTGCTTCGACGAGAGCTTTTTTGTCAATCCCTTGAGTGATATCTCCAAACAATTCACCAATCTTTCCTACCACCCACACTTGATAAGATGTGATCGGTGCAGCACGAAGATTTTTCTCTTGGGCTAATGCCTGCATCCTTAAAAGTATTAATCTATACTCTGGAATCAAAGAAGCGACTTTTGCCCATCGTTCCAATGTCCGGGGACAAATACCTAAAATTTTTACCGCTTTCGCTTTTGACATTGGTAAAACTAAGGGATTTACCCCTGATTGGCTTTGTTTTTGATTAAAAAGTTGTTTTCTCCATCCTGATTCCATGAACTTAGTCAAATCCGTATCAATAGCCTTAAAAAGATAGTCAATATCCGTAGCATCTAAGTGTCAATATGGATATCAATATGGATGTCCATATTGATATCAATGATCAGCGTCTATTGACTGTCTATTGACCTTGCTCTTTTATAATAAAAAACCGCGCCAAGCGGTTCAAGCTACTAAGTTGACAACTTTGTTGACAACTTTGTTGACAACTTTGTTGATAACTTAGAAATTTTCAGTGCAATATTTACCAAGCTCCTTCGGAGCGAAAACTCTTACCTTCTTTCAACCATTTATTATGATGTATTGCGGCTAAAGCTTTTACTCTCGAAGATGGTTGACGATGAGTTCTAGATGATTTTTTGCAGGCATAAGCTGTCATTGTTCTGGCTCTAACATTTAAATATTCTGATGCCTGTTCATAACTCAATCCCCAAATTTCACAAAAAACTAATGGGTCAAGTTCTTTGATTTCTTCAGTTTGTGCGCTCATACTTTAGCTCAAAAGTTAAGTTTTGGGGTAATTGCCATTTCTGGCAGAAGCGATCGCCTTCTTTGTCCGGTGGCGATCGCTTTAATTTATGCTTGGCTCTTTTATATCAACTGGGCAAATAATTTCCCGTATGGTCATTTTGAAGCCTGACTTTGTTTAACCAACACCGAACGCAAGTACCGCCGACACTCCCACTCTCCCCTATAAATCAGAATTCGCAGCGCCTGTATTTCCTGGATTGGAGAAACACAGATTTCAGCAATTGCAGCAATCAAATTCTGTTGCTGATGCACGTAATCTTGATGCTGCTGCTCTAGCACAGCAATCTTGGAGTTTAGTTGTTGTATCTGCCGTAACGCTTGCGTCAGGGACGATTCTTTGTTTCGAGAGCGATTATTTAGGGTTAATGTCATTTTCTTGCTCCTTCTTTAGATAGTTGAAAGCCTTGCCAATCGGGGCATTCCGCGCTCTCAATGCCTTCGGGATGAACAGAACAAATTAAAGGGGAGCCGTTGTAAGAGATCCCGTGATAGTATTTGCAACCTATACAACTGGTGGGTCTATTTAAAGGTCGAGGTCGGCGCAACATAACTTGGTCAATTTCATTTTGACCAGTAATTCGGTCAACCATGAATGCTGTGATCCCAGTCCCGGCTATTGCTCCACTAATGACGTACATGATATTTCTGCCGAGATATTGAGTGCCGAAATATCCACAAATAATTGTTGCTGCTGCTGCACTAATACAAGAGAGAAAAACTGGTCGTTTCATATTTATTGCTGTTTTTTGGGTGGTTCGTGCTTAGATAACAGAGCGGCAAAATCATAAATCGTTACTGTTGGTTTTGGTTCCGGCTCCGGCTCCGGCTCCGATTTTGACTCTATTACCAGTTCTGGGCTACCCAAACCGACTGCATTTTTAATTTCCTGCTCCATATTTAGGTTCTCCTTGTTGATTAATTTGCTCCACCTGATCAATTGCATCCACTATTTCTCCTAAAATATTGAACGCATCATTTAGCACCACATCGTTTCCAATTCGCAATTCGCAATTCGCAATTCGCAATTAGTACCCTAAGCATGAATATGCTTGCTCTAAATATTGATACTAATTGCTTTTTATAATTGAAATTAGTTGCTCTATACCCTAAACAAATCAATTATTAATTACTTCCGTAATTGCGAATTGCGAATTGGAAATTGCGAATTGTTTTGGCAGCCTTGTAAGATAGTCCGAATCTCTGATGTAGTTAACTTGATTTCTATTAGTGTTTTAACCTTGAAAAACTGAATCGATTTCGCCGTTATCAATAGCATTTTTGGCGTGACGAACAGCCTGGGTATGATTATCAAATGTTTGAGTCGTAGGAGTAGCCCAAGTTGTTTTTAGCAGTTCTGTTTTTCCCACATGAACATCTACAGCACCATGTGATAATTCCGTAGTCTCGATTTTGTAGCCGCCATGTTTAGTTTTGTACTCTTTCATTGCCCGTTTCTTTCCCTAAAATTTGTCCCGTTGAATACTGAGGCTTGCTCCGACCAAAGAACTGCCTAAGAAGGCGGAAAAACAGACCAACATAGCCCCAAGACTTCTGTTTTTCTGGTACTCCCAACCAGAGATGATTATGTTAGGGTTATTAGTCTCGATAATCTCCAGCCCCCAACACCCTATTGCCCCTACTCCTGAAAACCCAGTCAAGAGCAGAGAGACAATTGCAGTTGTTTCTATCGTGCGATCAATGAATACTTTGGGGTTAAATCTTTTTCGAGTCCGGCGTAGAACTAATTTATTACGGGTGTTTGAAGGCAGAGATGATTGATGAGTTACTTTATGGGTTTTCATTTCGCTTCGTCTAACTCCACAAAAAAACCTGCACCTGTATTCGTAATCTTTACTCTTCTTTGATTGACCAATGTTTGAATCACTCCCAAGCTAAAATTGATACTGCATAACCGAGCGCTGCCACCGCAACGACTTAGGTACTGTAGGCACAAGGAGGAATGGTCAGCAGGGGCGGGATGAGTGGATTTTTTCGGCATAATGTTTCCTCTTTGATAATGCGAGTAAGTGTTTAGGCAGAAAAATTAAGAGCATGGCTAGCTTTTTGCCAGTCACACTCTTGAACCTTACAAATGTCGCCAGAAGTTCTTACTGATAGTCTTGAGACTGATTACCTTGGGTTCTGCTGCTGCTTCCGGGGCATGACGAACAGCCACCGCAGCAACTTGTGGTGCAGGTGTCGTTAACAAAGAATTGAGTAATTCCATTTGATAATCGACATCTGCAACAGTACGGTAAATTCCGTGATAATCTATCTGCATCCCCAAAGGCGTAGGGACAATTTTCAGATATTCATTAAGAGCAGATATGTAGGTATTACCAAAATTCTGGAGAGCAACAGCCGGACGGATAATATTCAACAATTGAATAGCTCGTCTAATGTCTACAACACTGCGGCTAGTATCAATCTCTGGCTGACTTTCGCCGTAGCCTTTCATCTTCTTCTCGGCTACCAGATTATGAAATTTAGCAACGGCTCTTTGATGATTGCCTAATGTGTGGACTTTAGTTTGCGCTTGATAACCGACTCTGCCCCACTGCACTGTTAAATTACCATCTTCAACAATGGCAGCCCAGAATTTATTGCTGTTCTGGATAGCATCAACAAAAACTAAATAGATTTCCATGTTTCTTACCCTGTCAATTCACGGCTTGACGGGCATTGCCCCATCTAATTTGATGTTGTAGAGCTTCAAGTATTGTTTCCGCTTCGTGTGTTGTTAGCCCATTTAATTGTGAGCAAATATCTACCAAAAGTTGTGGCATATCCATACCAAGAAATGTGACAAAAAGTGCATCTCTAGAAGCTTCTATTAGTGTGTAACTACTCGGCTCATGCCTTTCTCGCATAAATACATAATTTGTTAACACCGTCCGAAGCAACAATTTTGTTTCTCTGTCTAATTTCTCCAAATATGCGCCATAATTCTCAACCAGTTGGTCAATGGTTGGAGTCTGCCCGTAATAAGTAACTAAGTCTGTTGTCATGTTTCTTCGCCTTATTAACTATGTTAATTAGCTGCTGTTAATTACTAAAGAAAAGAGCGATCGCCCCATAGAATCAGGAGACAATCGCTTTCTCATCAGTTCAGGTTTCTGTATTTGGCAGTCCTGAGAGACTGAGTTTTCGCTGCAACCACAGGACTACTAGCCCGTCGTGCGGTTGATGCCCAGGACTGCATTCGCTCCACTGCCGCCGCATCCTGGATTGCAAGCGGGGTAATCGTTTGACGGCAGGTTTCAAGGTCAGCAAGTGTTACCTGCTGCGGTCTATCCTCATCGAATGCCAGCAGAGCAGCTTCCGAAGCAAGGGTTTCCAGTTCGGCTCCTGAAAACTTCGCGGTGTTTGCAGCGATCGCTTCGAGATACTCCGATTCCAGGTGAATGCCAAAGCGTTGCAGATGAATCGCCAGAATCTGTACACGCTCTGGTTCAGTGGGAAGATCAACAAAGAAATTTTCATCGAAGCGGCCTTTCCGTTTTAGTTCACTTGGTAACGCAGATGGGTCATTGCAAGTTGCCACGACAAACACGCCACTGGTTGATTCCGACATAAACGTGAGAATATTGCCCAGAATCCTCTGTGAGACTCCAGAGGTGTCACCAGTACCCGAAAGCGCTTTTTCTATTTCGTCCACCCATAAAACGCAGGGTGCGATCGCCTCGGCAGTTTTCAAAGCACGTCTGACATTCCCTTCAGACTCACCGACCAGACTGCCCAAGAGGGACGCAATGTCTAGTTGGAGTAGTGGTAAATTGAGAATGTTAGCAATATTCTTGGCTAATAAAGTTTTCCCAGTACCGGGAGGCCCCGCAAGCAACACACCTTTTGGTTGAGGTAGGTGTAGCTCACGCGCTTCTTGTGTGAACAGCCGCCGCCGTCGATTGAGCCACTCACGTAGCAAATCCAATCCTCCAAAGGAGATGCTAGCAGGCTTGCCCAATTCAATACCCATTTGAGACAACAGCCGAGTTTTATACTCGACTGCTTGGGGTATGAAATTACTATCAATTAAAATCCCATCTGATGTTAGGTTATGTTTGACAGTTAACCGCAGGAAGTCGCTAATCTCCTCCAGGGTTAATCCCAGAGCAGCACGAGAAAGAGATTCAATTTCACTTTTATTAAGGGAAATAGTGAAAATCAATTCCTGTTCAATAGCTGACTGTTGTAGGTCATGCAAATAAGAGTTGAGATGTTCAAGTATTTGCTCAACTCCTGGTAGAGGAATTTCACAATAAGGGATTAAGCGTACAAGTGACTCATGTAATTGAATGTTTTGACCCAGCAGCACAATGCGTTTATCAGTCGGTTTGAGACGATGGTAGAGATTTTTTACCTTGCTAACCACCTCCCAAGATAACGAAGGCGAATTCTTACCAATAAACGAGTGAATGTCACCTAAGATAAAGATTCCATCAGCACTAAAATTCGCAATGTAATCAAACACATATAACAATGGGTCAGCGTGTTGTGGTTTCTTATACTCTGCAACTGGTTTAAACACTAATCCCCCATCTGCTGCGATTAAACACTGCTCCAAGGTTAATACTCCCAAATTCCAGAAGAACACGGGACATGAGAGCTTATTGTTAGCTTCAGTAGTCAGCCACTGAATAATCGTCGCTTCATCAGGAGATAAGACATCAACCGCAGCGATAGGGATTTGTGAATCTAATGTGGAGAGAAGATTTGAGAGGTTCATTGTTTTTCAATTTGATAAGGTAATGGCGCTAGTTCATCGTGAGTATTAACAAGTCTCACGACTACCTCATAAACTTCGGCATCGCCGTCAAAAACTTCCGATGTACCGTTGTTCTCTTGGTAGGCAATTGCGGTAACTATGGCATTCAACAGCACACATAGCCCTTCAGTATCCCCTTTGATGATCACGGGGTGGCGTGATTTTTGCTGGGCGTAAATGTGGATGAAAGGATACTCTTTAGGTAGGTACATAAATTTTTTGGGGGAACCCAATCGTTGCGGTTCCCCTTTTCCTGATTTACTGCCGTAAGCGAGTAGAGTGAGTTGAAGTTGTCCGAAGTTGTTGGGTTTGAGCTTCATCTTTAAACGTGCGATCGTTCTCGCCCACAACTCCAAGTGCTTCTTCAAATGGTTGCGTAGCCGATAAACAACTCAAACCCTCGAAGCCCTCAGCCTCTACCCGAACTTCACCTGTAGCGCTGTCGAAATGAATCAAAACTGAACGTTCCATAATTATCTCCGTACAAATTGTTTAACTTCTTGGTGTCCAGCAAAAGTCAGCCGTAAAGTTTGCACACTTCCGTGGGTTTCTTCAGCGATGGCGTACCGCCCACCGGAGGTGATCGCGCATTCTCCAAATTGCTCTTGTAACTCGGCAGCTTTAGCTCTCACCATTCTTTGCCCGTAAGCCAGCATCAACTTGTTACTAAAGAAGTCTTGTCCTAACTTCGGAACTGTTTCATAACTGTCGTGTATTACCTGGTACACACCACTTGACTGATTCCACTTGAATCCGATGTCTGCACGGGCTTTTATAGTGCGACCAGATACGATAATTTCAGCGCTTTGTCCTTGAGAGCCACCGTAGTATCCTTTTAGTGGCTGCGCTTCTTCATGAATTTGTGGATTCAGCTTCAAATCTTGCAAAGCTTGTACCAGGCATTCACGGTTAGCAAGCTTGGTTTTAACTGTTGAGAAATGTGACATGAAAATCTTGTTCCTATAGTAGAAGTGCGGTATTCTTTTGAGGTGTATATGCATTTTTCGTTTAAGGTGCTAGTCTTGGGCGAGGGCAAATTCGCCCAAGGCTGCTTTTTACCTAAACTTAAACGACATCACAGTAGCTTTCGATAAGCCCACGTCGTCAGTCGCAAGTGATTGTAGATTACGTTGTTCATCTAACAACTTGGTGCGAATCTCTTGTATCTTTTGCTGCAATTGACTGCGCGTATCTGAACCAAGATTCTTAGACTCAATCGCTGGATCGTTAACAATAGAATCTAAGTGCGTCATCATCGCCTCCAAGCTACTGCCTGCCTCCGGTGAAGCGTTTGCCAGTAGCACTTGAACCTTCATCAGATGACGCTCCATTTTCCTTTTAAACTGTATGGGTTTCCTCCCTGGTTCCCAATCAGCCAACTCTTCAAGCAACTGCGCGGCGAGTTGTTCACCACCTGCCAGGGCTGATTCCCGTAGCCTTTGCTCCAGATTCTGGTCATACTGTTGAATGAACTTGGTAATCTGGTCTAGACATTCGGCTTGCTGCTGATTGAGTTGCTCAGAGAGGGCAGGGATGATCACCGGACGACCAATCACGACTTGCAAATAGTCTTCGAGATCGGTCAGAGTCGGAAATGCTCTTAGCAAGTTTGCTTTGACTGACTCTTGCTTATCCTGTGCTAATTCCCAAGTATTAAGTGAGAGGAACTGATCAATCCGCTCTTGATAATCAAGAAGTCCTGCTTCGTAATCAACTTTTAGCTGATTACGTAAACCAGGGGCGATATTATCTCTGATATTGATTAACTGATTCCAAACGAGTGGAGCTAAGTCAATCGGACAAATCCAATCACCAGTATCAGCAGACATCCATTCTTGAACCGAAGCAATCTCTTGCCTCAATTGTGCAGCAGCTTCATCCAGCTTCTTGAATACCTTAATACCTCGCAAACCGACTTCGGAATTTGTAACTTTAACGAGGTCTGATTCAATTTCAGAAACTTCAGCTTTTAAGACATCTGCCCACTTAGGAGCAGCAGACTTTGTACTTTTCTTCAACTGGATACGAAAGCGAATGCGAGTTTTATTTAACTGCGAGAAATTGTGGCGCTCGACTACTGCATCAGTTAGGAAATTTGTAGCGATAGTGTTGTCGACTACTTGTACCATTATTATTGACCTCAATCATTATTTTTCACTTTCGATTAAGCGAAGCTTTCTTTGTGGTGATTTCTCAAGAGAGCGAATGTCTGTAGTAGCTCTATAGATTACTTTTGTAGAGCTTTTTTGCAGGCGAATATGTCTTTTAATGACTGGTGGTTTATGTATGGACATGGCTCAAAATAGCTGAAGTTGCTGCGAATTATCCTGTACCACAGGCTTGTTATAAGTCATGCCTTCGACTTCATAACAGCGAGTCATAAGTTTGTTTCGGTTTAGTCGGAAGCTGGCTTTTTTTCTTTGATTTGGCAGAGGTAAAAATACATACTGTGGATGTTGTATAGTACCCTCATCACCCAAGTATCGTGAAAGCGTACCGTCGATTTGGTAAACTTTTGAAGAGCTTAAAAGCGTTGAGTCATAGACTTTAATCAAATTTAATTCCATCTGATTACTATTGAAGTAGAGTGTGTGATAATCTTTTGTGGAATCGATTTTTCTCTCCAGTCAGACTGATTAAATCTAACTGGAGAGTTTTTCACGCATAATTCGTTACCTTTGCGTTAATTATTGATTGAGAGTGACAGAAGATTAGAGATAGAAATGCTCAAAAATCTGGTGAAGTTTTTCCTGATCTTCATCAGGCAGAGCCTTAAAATCAAATTCGTCTGATTCCCAAACTTGATCCAGGCTTGTAGACTCATCAACAATATTTGCAATCAAACAAGATTGATCGTCGTAGTTCCAGCCATTTGCTAAAAGCCACGGTAGAACCCCGTCAGATTGCAAAAGTTTTTCCAGGTCAAACAAGTCAGAAAATGATTGCAGATTTTCGACGTTGGGGTGAACAATTGTAATACTCATCTGTGATTAGTTTTGAATAGTTGAACAGCACGTATTAGCTGTAGACAAAGCTTGAGTCACTTATAACTACAGTCTCTCAAGCCCTGTTTACAACAAGTTAAAGCACCATTTCATTCGCAGCTTTTGTTACAGCTAAAGCCTGTTTACTGACCTCGCGCCAGTCCGTTTCTTCACCATAAGATGCTTTGATTAATTCCGACTTTACCCATACCCGACAGAACAACACATTTTCATCTGTCGTTCCCGGAGTAGGCTGTAGTGTGATGGGAGAATACAATTGTTCTGGAGTAAGAGTTGCGATCGCCGCAAGTATGCACTTTGAAAAATGCGTATCGTAGCCTGATTCTAAGATATATGTCCGGTCTGCTTGTATAGTTATTAGCAACTTGCAGGTTTCTTTTTTGCGGCGTTCTGTATTCTCAAACCGCAGTTCTTTAAGATATCCAGTTAAGGCAGTTTGAGGGACATCACTCGGTTCACCATTTAGTGTGTACCACAATCCTCCGTGCTGACGATTGCAGTAGATTTTGCAATTGCCAGCATCAGAATGCAACCCCAGTTTCGGTTTATTGATTGCTGCAACTAACTGCTTGAGTAGTTCCTCTTGACGCATTAAAGCAGCAAGTAAATCTGATGTTTCTTGAGGGTTCATTGTTCAATACCAATACATCTCACTTTCGCATTGGCGAAGCCGTTGACTTCTCAAATCAGCAGGCGCGACCGATGTAGATTTCGGTCACGCCTACTATTTCACTTACGCCGCTACCAACTCCCTACGAACTTGCGGCAGTTCAATCGGAGTCGTCACTCTACGCAGTGCTTCTACAGCCTCTTTCACACTCCAATGCTGCACTCCATCACCACAGCGCCAATAGTAAGTCTTGGGGTCGTTTTCCCATAACTCATCAGCATTTCTGACCTTGAAGACAATTCCCAAGAACTTACCATCTAGATATACGTTGTGAGCCGTCTGAAGATCAGTGCGTCCTACATAAGTCAGTCGGTAGCCGTCCACTGGTTCGCACAAGTCTTCTGCACGAGTCCCGCGATACCCACAGTTACCGCACCCATGTCCTTCGCAGTCTGGACAGATGGCAGCAGGCATATTCCACTTCGGTATGGTGAAGTCCCATTCCGCAAGTGGGGTTAATAGTTGAGGCTTCTGCGAAGTGTAGCAGCCAGCACGACCGATTACCTTATCAGGATAGTATTGGACGCTCAACGATAACCAATCACAATCACCTAACAAGCCAATTTTCTCAGCAGCTTGTTTCAATTCCCTTTCTTCTTTGTGATTGCGCTCTACTGGAGCAGAAAGACTCGCTTTAACCTCTGCAACAGCACGTTGGAAACATTGTTTGTGGTATCGAGCATAGCCGTGGGTCATTTTCACCCACACAATATCATCACTGTTGATCCAGATAGTCACTACATCTTCAGGCTTGCAGTTCTTGGAGTAATCCGACTGATTGACGATGGTTGCAATGATTTCGCGATCCTGTGTGGTTAGTGGATCTTTTGTTGGCGCAGGGGCTAAACTTTGTGTCATCATTAGAAATTGCCTCTTATTTAATAAGTGAAGGGCATAGGGGCGATCGCACAGTTTTCCCGACGGAGCGATCGTCCTATTTTTATTGGTAAGTTTGTTGTGCTTTCAGCACAACACTCTCAATTTAGAATTGGCGAAGCCTCATTTTTCTTGCTCCTAACCAGTAGTTAGAGCTACTAAGCAAAAGACATAGTGCGTCACGCGACCGACGGCTTCAATAGTATTATTGGCCAGCCACTGCACTAAGGCGATTGCTTCTGCTTTGAATAAAAGGCTTGCTCAAAATGGCTGTGTGTCCGTTGATTGCTTCTCCAGGCTTCTTTACCTACTCAATAGAGCTTGTGCTATACCCCGGTGATCATGTCTCTAGACTATGTTTCGAGTTGGAATGTTGGCTTGACTTGGTTTGTAATGGTTGACTTGCGAACTCTTTCGCGTCCTGGGTGCAGGCAGTTCACTTTCCTTACCCTTATGCTTATCAATATAAAAGCGATACTGTGTTTTGTCAATACTTAACTTTGATTTATCACTATGATGTTGTTTTAAATCAATGCGTGACTTTGATAAGTATGTGATATGCTGGCGGAAGAAGTAAAGTTAAGGTGTTGTTTTTATGAATCAAGCTTTGATCATTTGGAAGTTACGAGAAGTTATGGCTAGGTACAAAATAAAATCAAAAGAGCTAGCGGCTGAATTGGGTGTACATCCCAACTCAGTGACAAATCTAAGAAAAGCAGAAACTATGCCACGCCTAGATGGTGAAGCACTGGACAATCTCTGTAATGCTCTTAATAAATTGGCAGACAAAGAAATTAGCTTAATGGAGTTAGTAACTCACGTACCCAATTCCCGTAATTAAAAGCGATCGCTCCCCGCCAAGAGCGCGATCGCCTGAGCTAGCCCCTTCGCAAAGGAATAGCCACGTCTAACGTAGAGAATTTTCAAAAGTCAGGCAAGAGTAGCTTTTCAGTGCTAAAGGTAATATTTATGACTAATGTAAAGAGAATTGCTGTTTGGTAATCATAAAGCGAGTATTTGGTTAAAAAGCTTAAATTTGCTTAAGCGAACTACTACCGGAAATCTACCGAAGTTGCTAATATCAATAGTTGCTAATATCAATCTGGAATCCCATTCTGTACATTTGTAGCAATGTAATAGACACTAATTAGGCTAGCCATCATGCACATTAGTATTACAGATGACCTAAAGAAACGCTTTCATAAGGCTTATGCTTTGCGATGGCTGAAGATAAGTCATGTTGTAGTGGGAATGATTGAGCAGTGGTTAGCTAATAAAGCCCACTCGGTTAATGAGTTAGAAGGGCAAGAAACTGTTGTGAATTTAAGCTTGCTAGCAGTACAACTGATGTGAGAGTAGTTGCGGTAAGTTCATGGCGGAATCTTCTTTGCTTAGTACTAATAATTTTTATCCCAGGAGCTATAGATGACTCAACAGCAATGGTTAATTGATGAGGCTGTCCCACCTGATACTGTAGCTATTGAGCAGATAGAACGTGAACTCAACTCTAATCAACGAGGTGGTCGGGAGTCATTTATTCAACCACAAGCAATTACTTTAGCTGTACGCTTGCAAGACATAATGATTTGGGACACAAAGAAATGGTTTGGGGATGCAGATATCCGATTAGACGCTTTAGTGGTTCACGGCAATGCTAGACAAGGCGACTTGACAAGTGCTTATGTACCTAAAACATTTCACTTTCCTGGTATTCAAGACCAAGATCGTCTTCCTACGGGTGAGAATGGGCTACTGATATTTTATGGCAATGCTCTACACTTTTTAGACATCTTCATCACAGTATCCCGTGATCGCAAAGACACAGACGATTTAGCTACGTTATTATCCCAGCAATTGCAATCAACAGAGTTACAAGGAGCAGTAGGTACATTAGTTGGACTTGCTGTGGCTTCGCCGCAGGTCAGCACTATTACTACTGCTATCGGAGGAGCATCGATTCTGGGTAATGTTGCCTATCAAGTTCTGAGTAAAGTAACTGGCAATACTATAGGACTATACCGTACATCATGGTTACAGTATAAAGATGGGTTTGGTATTGGGCGACATCCTCAAGTGGGTTCTCACAAAGTAAGGGATTTATCTTTTTGGTACGAAATAATTAGAGAAGAAATTTAAAATATATTTTTTATTAGGCTGTATAATAAAATACATGAGACTAGCTGGACAACAATATAAACAACTAACAGATGCTTTAATTGAGGCATTTCCTGAGCAAATAAGACTTGCTGAGGTAATCAGGTTTAGATTCAACAAAAATTTGAATGCCTATGCAATGGGTAATGATTTAAAAGCAATTGTCTTTAGATTAATCCAATCAGCAGAAGCAGAGGGCTGGGTTGACGAGCTAATTGCAGGTGCGCGTGAGGCAAATCCTGGAAATCCAAAATTATTTGTTTTGGCACAGGAGCTAAATCTTGCTACTCCCATGCCATCGGAATTAAACGCAAGAGGTTCTCTAGAAAGAATCATTAAAAAAACAAATAGTTTTCTGAATGTGAATACTTGGCGAGAAACTTTAGGTAAACTTGAGCCACAAGTGTGTCGCATTGAAATTACTAAGAAAAATAATTATCGTTCCTTTGGTACAGGTTTTCTAATTGCACCCAACGTGGTTATCACCAATTACCACGTTATAGAACCCGTATTGTTACAGGAAGCTACTCCTAACAACATCATTTTGCGTTTTGACTATAAACAAGTGGAAGGTAAAATTATTAACCAAGGTACAGAATACCGCTTGGTGACAGACGAATGGTTAATTGATCAAAGCCCTTACCTCTCAGATAAAGAAAATCGGTTGCCTACGCCTGATGAATTAGACTATGCCTTACTTCGATTAGATGGAGTTCCTGGGAAGGAAGCTATAGGAACCAAAGCAGATCCGAGTTCGCCAGATAGAGGATGGATTAAGTTAAAGCCTGAAATATATGAATTTGTACCTGATACTCCATTGTTTATACTGCAACATCCACAAGGTGAACCATTAAAGCTGGGATTTGATACAGAATCTATTATTGGTATTAATGAAAATGGCACAGCTGTTAAATATAAAACTAATACTGAGCATGGTTCCTCTGGTTCTCCTTGTTTTGATATTAACTGGAAATTAGTGGCCTTGCATCATAGTGGTGATCCAGCATACGAAGGTGCAAAATATAATGCTGGAACACCTATCAGTGCTATTTGTTCACGTTTAGAAACAGGTTTATTGCAGAAGTTACTAAGTGGTGAGGAAATCTGGTGAAATTTACAGAAACATCTATTTTTTGGTAATTGTGGAGTAGTTATTAATGAATTTACCTGGTCCACTTCTAAAGGAAATAGAAGAAGCATTACAAGCTGCTTTTCCTAGCAAAGAAGAGTTGGAGAGAATGTTACGTTATGAATGCGATATTCATCTGGATGCTGAAAGTAACAGATATACTCTTATTCTTTTTAAAGTAATACAAGATTTTGAGAGGCTAAATAAATTAACAGAATTAATACGTGGCGCACTTAAAGCAAATCCTAATAATATTAAACTGAATGAGGTTAACAAAAAAATTAAAGCAATTTATCCCATTAATGATAATTTTATTTTAAATTCCTTTAATGAAGAATTAACACCAATTTTAGAAAAGATTAATTTTGGCAAAATTAAAGTTATTTGCTATAAAGTTATTCCTGAGTTAAGTATAAATTTACCAGATTTTGAAATTAATGATATAAATAGTTTAAAAGACTTATTTTATAAATATTCAGATTTACTAAGCGATGGGACACTGCCAATTTTAAAATTTGTTCATTTTTTAGCTTGTGACAAAACACTAGAACAATCCACTCGCCAAAAGTTGCAAAATTGGGTTGGTAATACAGTAAATGAATATAAATTAAAAATTCCTACCTTTTTTGAGAGTGAACTACCTCAAGTACTTCAAGCATATCTACTTATTATAGTGAAGCCAGAAGAAAATAATAATTATCGCCTTAATGCATATTTAATTCCTAATGAAGAAGATAAAGATAATATTGAGCCTCTCGATATAGAATTAGCGAAAAAAGGTATTCTATGTACCTTTGATAAAATTCAAGAAAAGGTACCTGAATTTATTAAAAAATCTGAAAAACACATTATTAATAATACAACTAGACCTTGGGAGTTAACAATTGAGTTTTTTCTACCAATTGCTCACCTAAATGAAAAAGTAGAACAGTGGCAATATTCCTATGATGATGATTTGGATGATAGTTTGCTCGGAGAAAAATGTAGAGTTGTAGTGCGTTCTTCTGATCGGCTGCAACGTGGTGACTGGATTAGAGCATTACGTTTTGGTATAGATAGACTGAAAAATGTACGAGCTGAATTAAATGACCAAATTATTCAAGATAAATTTGTACATTTGACAGAATTAAATAGTTTTAATTGGAAAAGTTTAAAAAATACTTTAGAAAAAGACAAAATAGGATTAAAGTTCTCCTGTCCACTACCAGTATCAGATGAAAAGTATAAAGAACTGTTTAAAGCTATTCTCATTTCAGGGATTCCGATTGCTGTCTGGAAAAGAAGTAGTATTTCTAACATGAATCCAATAGATGAGTTTAATAAGTTTTTGAACGTTAACTCTCTAAGTGACTGTAGTAAGTTATTTAATCTTTTACTAGAAGAGCGAAAATTAGCTTATCAGGAAGCTCAATGTGAAAATTATCTGGGATACCATTTAGGTGTTTTATGTGAAGAGCCGAATTTAGAAGAATTTCCAGACTTAAAAGCAGCTATAGCAAATTTGTAGGAGTGAATAATGGATAAGTTGACAGACTGGAAAATTTTTCAAGGCAAAAGGGAACCACACGATGCAATTAAGTATCTCTCCCCTCCACCTAAATGGCGCAGGTTTAATAATCAAGATGAATCTACTATCAATAAAATAGAAATTGCACAACGTTGGCAGAAGCTTCAAGATTTAGCTAATGAAAATAACAGAGACAAGGAACGAGGCAAGAATTTTCGTATCCAAACTGACCAGCATCAAGATGATAATGGTAGATATCATAACGTTGTAGATGCCGTTAATGCTGCTTTTTATCTACGCCGTCCCTTACTAGTAACTGGTTTACCAGGTAGCGGTAAAACTTCTCTAGCTTATGCTGTTGCTTATGAACTCCAGCTTGGGCCAGTGCTACTTTGGCCTATTACTACACGCTCAACTCTGCAAGAAGGACTTTACCGCTATGATGCGATCGCTCGCCTACAAGATGTACAATTAGCAGATAAAAACAAAGATACACAGCCAGCTAACAATAATCTAAATATAGGTGAATATATTCAGCTTGGCCCTGTTGGGACAGCATTCTTACCCTCTCTTTACCCACGAGTTTTGCTCATTGACGAGATCGATAAAAGTGATATTAATTTACCCAACGATTTGCTAAATCTATTTGAAGAGGGAGAATTTGAAATCCCAGAAGTAGCTCGTTTATCTAAGCATATTGGTGAACAGTCGGTTACAGTTTGCACCAAAGATGATAACATTGATGCGCCGATTAAAGCTGGGCGTGTACGCTGTTCTACTTTTCCTTTAATAATTATGACCAGCAATGGTGAGCGAGACTTTCCTCCCGCCTTTCTGAGGCGATGTTTGCGGGTAAATATGCCACAGCCTGAAGAAGAAGCCCTCAAAGCAATTATTAAGGCACAGTTGGATATAGATATTTCAGAACAAAGCCAAGATTTAATCAACTCTTTTTTGACATCGCTAGCTAACGGAGATAATCTAGCAATTGATCAACTTTTAAACATTGTTTACTTGGTAACTAATGATAAGGTTAGCCGTAGCGAAATTAATCTGCACAACATGCAAAGCCTGCTATTGAAAAGTCTAAGCAACACGCAAGATAAATGATAGAGGAACTGATTGCGATTTTGCGCTCAAGTGAGAAGTTAAGTGAATTGACAGCAGAACAGTTCACAGATATATTCTGGCTGGCAATACAGCAGTCTCGCTTCTCTGGACTAAATAACCAAGAAGTTGCCAGAAATCCTTCACAAAATTTCACACTCCCTGTTGTAGAAGATAAACCTGAGATAGCAGATGTTCAGCCACCAACTCAGCCATCTTTTAACTCTCAAGAATTATCAACGCCTTCAAAAGATTTACAGCCAAAAGCAGATATTTACGCCCAGACAGCATCGACGATCAATAATCAAGAATCAAATGAAGTAGGAAAACTTCCAATTAGAGTACCAGATGCAGCTGCCCTGCCAAAAAAACTTGAACTAGCGCGATCACTAAAACCTTTAATGCGCCGCGTCCCCGATCTTTATGACACTGTTTTAGATGAAGTTGCAACTACAGAACGAGTTGCTACTGAGCAACTCTGGATACCAGTACTTAAGCCTGCTCAAGAACTCTGGTTAGAACTAGATTTAGTAGTCGATGAGGGAGCATCGATGCTCATCTGGAAAAATACCATCAAAGAACTGCGACAACTATTAGAAACCCTTGGTGCTTTTCGCAATGTCCGCACATGGAGTCTACTTAGCAACAATGAAACAGAAGTGCAAATTCGTCCGGGGATTGGTTCAGCAGCTCGTCAGCAATATGCTCGTAGTCCCAGAGAATTAGTAGACCCCAATGGTCGACGGCTAATTTTGATATTGAGCGATTGTGTGTCACCTCTCTGGCGAAATGGGGTGCAAAACGGAGTCAAAAACGAGAATATGATCTTTGCACTAAATACTTGGGCAAACAGCAGCCCTGTAGCGATCGTGCAGATGTTACCAAAATGGCTGTGGGCTAGAACCGCGCTTGGTTTAGCTTCCGCAGTGCAGTTATCTGGACAGGCTCCAGGAGTTACCAATCAACAATTGCAAGTCAGACAACTTTCTCTTTGGGATGAAATTGACCAAAGTCAGAATATTAAAGTACCTGTTTTGACATTAGAGCCAGAAATGGTTGCTACCTGGAGCCAAATGCTTGCAGGTATGGGTACAGTTTGGACTTCTGGCGTTGTGTTTCAATCGCAGGTGAAAAATCTAAATAACGCAGACGAATTGGATGAAAGCACTACTGAGTTAACACCAAAACAGCGTTACCAGCGTTTTCGGCTGACGGCTTCACCGATGGCGCGGAGATTAGCGGGTTTAATAGCAGTAGCCCCAGTTGTCACCTTACCAGTCATCCGTTTAATTCAACAGACGATGCTCTCCCAGCCCAGTCAAGTTCATGTGGCGGAGGTATTGTTAGGTGGATTGGTGAAGTTGAAACCAGAGACAAAAATGGCTCCTGATACCAATCCCAATGAAGTTGAGTTTCAATTCATACATGGAGTAGACGAGATACTTCTTGACTCACTTCCAGTCACTGATAAAGTGATTGTAAAATACAACTTATTAGAACAACTCACACAGCATATAGCAGATAGGATTGGGCTATCAACTGATACATTTGCTGGTTTTCTGCAAGATCCGAGACAGATTAGTTCTATTACTCAGCAACTTAACCCCATTGCTAGGTTGGCTATTCAAAAACTGAGAAATCTTGGTGGAAGATATACTGATTTTGCTGAACAACTAGAAATAGCAAATCAAAAAACCGAGCTACTCGAATGCCTTAAACATGAAAATTTAGATGTAGCTAGCGTCCTACAACAAATAAAAGCCAACTTCCCTCAAATCACAACTTCAGAATCAGAGAAAATACTCAAAGATTTATTGATTACCCAGAAAATTAATAACCCATTTGTAGAAAAATTTGGTGCAGGTCAAGGCAATAGATTTTTGACCAAAAACTTAGTACTAAATGATGAAAGCAATCAAATCTTTTTAAATCAAGGAGGGCAAATAAATGCTACAATGGAAATTAACCATGATTGCCCTGAATGTGGTACATCTATTAACCAGATTATTGTTGGCATAGCAGGAGAAGATGAAGCTCAAGCTTGTGTTTGGATTGGCGGAAGTACAAGCAATAGCTGGCAGCCTGTCTCATTTTCTTTAAATATCCCCTATACTCCTGGTGTTTATTACATTCGTACTCGCTATGCCCAGGCATATAATAGCGAAGATGCTTTAGGTTGGTGGAAAGTAGACCGTCCTGATGGCCCAACAGAAGAAGCCAATATTGGAGCTATTGTCGTAGGCGTAAATCATATTTTTGAGTATGCCGGAGAATACACTTGTGCAGTCAAATGGGGCGGAGAAAGTGGTACTTGGCATGAAGATACAGAACAATTATTTATTTCTCCACAAGGTAAAGTACAGTTTCGTTCTCGGTTTGCTCTGTCAGTAATTCAAAATTTCAAAGTTGAAGGACTAACACTGTCTTGGAGTTTTGATGAGAATCAAACTGCTGCTAGTATCACTTTTAAAGAAAATAGTGAAAATAGTTATTTCTGGGAAAGCAAGCAGACAGGTAAGTTATTTGAGGGATGGTTAAATTATCCCAATGAAGGTAGAATAGATTTTCGAGGTAAATTCATAACTAATCAAGAAACAATCTCTTCATCGCCAATGTTGCAATCTGAGTTGCAACATACCACTATTGAGTCTGACACTGCAACACCTACAGGTTTAGCTCTGCAATCTTTTGAATTTGAAGTTGCAACTATTATAGAAATTAACGAATCTAAAATATTAAGTGCAACTAATCCTATAGAGATAGCTGATAGTATAGTATTTTCTAAAACTGAAAAACATCTAAGCGAACCTGAGAAATTAGTAATACAGGGAGCGATATCAAATCAAACTTATGAACAGATTGCAGCATCAACAAAGTACTCTAAACTTTATTTAAAGAATATCGCCAATAAATTATGGGGATTTTTATCAGAAGTAATAGGTGAAAAAGTTAGCAAAACAAATCTGAAAAATGTTATTCAACAGCAGAAAAATTATTCTCAAATAAATATTCATCGTAGTCTTCGACAAGCTCAGTGCTTTATCGAAGACTTGGAAAACGGAATTCAACTAGAAATGGTAGCCATCCCTGAAGGCAGTTTTATAATGGGGTCGCCGACAGATGAACTTGAGCGGAATGAAGATGAGAATCCTCAACACACAGTAACGATTAAACCTTTCTTTTTTGGGAAGTATCAAGTAACACAGGCACAGTGGCAAGCAGTAGCATCTCTGCCGCAACTCAAACGAAAACTTAACCCTGATCCTTCTAGATTTAAAAGTATGAATCGACCAGTTGAACAAGTTTCCTGGTACGATGCAGTTGAGTTTTGCGATCGCCTTTCCAAATATACAGGAAAGCCTTACCACCTACCCAGTGAAGCAGAATGGGAATATGCGTGTAGATCTGGAACTACGACTCCATTCCACTTTGGCGAGACAATTACATCTAAACTAGCTAACTATAATGCTAACTTTACTTACGGTACAGGTGTGAAAGGAACATATCGAAAGGAAACAACAGAAGTAGGTAGTTTTGGCGTAGCAAACGCTTTTGGGCTATATGATATGCACGGGAACGTATGGGAATGGTGTCAAGATGATTGGCATGATGACTATGAAGGCGCACCAACAGATGGTAGTGCTTGGTTTGATGATAAAAATAATTTTTCTCAGGAGGAAGAAAAAGCAGTACTGAGGGGCGGCTCTTGGAGCATCCTTCCTAGAAGCTGCCGTTCTGCATCCCGTATCAATATTCCTAAGAATCAGACCAAGTACCTCAACTACTTTTTCAGTTTTCGTGTTAGCTGCTCTATTTGAAGGATTCCTAATTAGCCATTGATACTCTAGCTCTTTTGTACTTTACATTTTTTCTGTTTTTCTTTTATTTGTAGTTCTGTTAATCTTATGGTAAAAAAATTACAGAGCTTTGTAGCAAAAAAACTTTGGATAAAATTATATATTTTTAACAAGTAAAGTCCATAATATTAGGCAGTCAAAACTGTCTTTAATTTCATGCACCAAAATAATTTTTGGAAAAGTAAATTTTCTGCTCAGGATAGCAAGCAGAACAAGAAGCATTTGACTATAGTGTACACAGTTCCACGTTTAAATTTAAAAGGCTGATATGGAAACGCTTGCCCCTGGTGCGCGGATTGTTGCTAGAGATGCAGAGTGGCTTGTAAAATCCACTTCAAGAACACCTAATGGTTCTGTGGTAATCGAAGTTGTAGGTGTAAGTGATTTTATTAAAGGTCGCACTGCACGGTTTGTCAAAGAATTAGAACAAGACCTAGAGGTTTTAGACCCGGAAAACACTAATTTAGTACCAGATAATACTTCTGGCTATAGGAATTCGCTACTTTTTCTCGAAGCTCATCTCCGGCAAACTGCCCCCACTGATACTAATCTTTACATTGGTCATGAAGCAGCAATGGATGTGCTGCCTTACCAATTAGACCCAACGCTCAAAGCCCTTTCGATGCCGCGACAACGTTTGTTAATTGCAGATGCTGTTGGCTTAGGGAAAACTTTGGAAGCAGGAATTTTGGTTGCCGAGTTGATGCGTCGGGGACGAGCAAAACGCATTTTGGTTGTAACAACCAAAAGTATGCTGACTCAGTTCCAGAAAGAATTTTGGGTACGTTTTACTATACCTTTGGTACGCCTTGATTCTGTCGGTATCCAACGCATTCGCTCTCGTATCCCCACAAACCATAATCCTTTCCACTATTACGATAAAGCCATTGTCTCTGTTGATACCCTCAAACAAGACCGGGAGTATCGTACTTACATCGAGCAAGCTGAATGGGATGTAATAGTCATTGATGAGGCACACAACGTTGCTCGTCGGGGACGTGGTAGCAGTGCTTCATTGCGTTCTAAGTTGGCTGACCGATTAGCAAGCCGTTCCGATAGTTTAATTATGCTATCAGCCACACCCCATGATGGGCGCGCGGAAAGCTTTGCTAGCTTGATGAATATGCTCGACCCAACAGCGATCGCTAACGAGTCGAACTACACTAAGGAAGATATTCGAGATTTGTACGTCCGGCGGTTTAAGAAAGATGTTATTGGGCAACTTCTCAAAAAATTCCCTGAACGTCAGGTTTTAGCACTCGAAACTAATGCTTCTGTAGAAGAAGAGGAAGCATTTGAAATTCTTAATAACTTAAAGCTGGCTGGGATTGACGCGAAAGCTTCCACAGGTAAGTTGTTTAAAACTACTTTGTTAAAAGCGATGCTGTCCAGCCCGATGGCTTGTTTGGAGACAGTACGTAATCGCATCAAGCGAGTAAAAAATACTGATGATCAGCATTTAAATACTGATGTTGCCGAGTTAAAGGCTTTAGAATCAGCTTTGGAACCTATTAATGATAGAACTTTTTCAAAGTATCAAAAATTATTACAACTAATCAGTACAACCGAAGCTGGGGGGTTTGCTTGGAAGGGTACAGACCCAAAAGACCGAATTGTAATCTTTACCGAGCGTTTAGAGACGATGCGGTTTCTTAGGGAGAGTTTAAAGCGCGACTTAAAGCTGAAAGAAGAAGCGATTGCTACCCTTGATGGTGGAATGCCAGATGTTGAGTTGATGGATGTTATCGAAGAATTTGGTAATGAAAAATCTTCGCTGCGGTTGGTGGTTGCTACGGATGTGGCATCGGAAGGGATTAATTTACATTATTTTTCGCACCGTCTCATACATTTTGATATTCCTTGGTCTTTAATGGCTTTGCAGCAGCGTAATGGACGGGTTGACCGTTACGGACAAGAGCAACAACCGCAAATTCGTTATCTTTTGACTCGCTCGAATAACAAAAAAGTTGATGAAGCAGAGCGCATTGTTAGCGTTTTAGTTAGGAAAGACGAGCAAGCAATTAAAAATATTGGCGACCCTTCTGTTTTTATGGGGGTGTTTGATGTCGATAAAGAGGTGGAAGTGACATCAGCCGCCATAGAAGCAATTGAGCAGGGGGAAACAGCAGAAAGCTTTGATGCACGGCTACAACCGGATGAGAAGAGCGAGGATGAGGATAACTGGTTTGCCAATGTGTTTGGGGATGAGCCAGAAGTGAGTGAAGAACCCCAAGCACAAGCCGCTATGCAGAAAATGCCAAGTTTATTTCCCGATGACTATCATTACACGTTAGAGGCATTGAAGGCAGTTAATGAGGAAAATCCTTTGCAGTTGCGTAGTTTTGAGGAAGAGTTGTTAATCGAGTTAACAATGCCTAACGAGCTGCGATCGCGTTTTGAGCGTTTACCAAGAGAAATTCAACCTGCATCGAATCAGGCATTGCGTTTGTCTGGCGATCGCAACAAAGTGATGCACGAATTAGAGGAATCACGAAAATCTGAGGAACGCTGGCCCTCTATTCAGTATCTTTGGGAACTGCATCCTATAGTTGATTGGTTAAACGACCGTGGTATAACGCTTTTCGGCAGGCATCAAGCCCCCGTTATTGTTTTACCCCAACTACTGGCAAATGAGGTTGTATTTGTTATGTTAGGTATAATTCCTAACCGTCGTGGGCAACCTCTAGTCAACAAGTGGGTAAGTGTAGTGTTTCAAAATCAAAAAGTTAAGCATATAGAAGACTTTGAGGAAACGCTGCGCCGTACCGAATTTGATCGGGAGTCAATTCCCAATCAAATGTTGCCTGTAGATGAAAAACTTTTGAATTTGCGCGGGTTGGCAGTTACCGAAGCAAAAAAGAAAATGCTGGAGGAACTGAAGAAATTTGAGCATGAAATTGACATCCAATTACAGGAACAATTAAATCGTTTAAATAAGCTCAAAGGTCAACATTATCAACAATTAACAGTGCGCTTTGCAGATGGTACTCCTTTAGTTGAACAGAAAAAATCAAAAGAAGAACGCAGGATTGAGCAAATTTTTAATGAATATTGGCATTGGGTGGAGGATAGCATGACTACCGAACCTGCTCCATATATCAAAATTATTGCTGTGTTGCAGGGGGGTACTGTATGAGCCAATTAATAGGAATTACTAACGAAAATGAGTTTTATTCCAATCACTATATTGATGCTATTCTCAAAGATGATATTAAAGGAATTGCTCAACGCTGGCGAGAAGCTGCGGCTGAAAATGAAACAAAATCTCCCCCCGAATTATTGGGAAGTTTAGCTGCATCTTATTTTAGATCTATAAATAATTTTAGCAAAGAAAAGGAGATTGCGGAACGTCTAACTTTTCAACAGCAATGGTTTTCTGAAATTTTTGGTGTTTTAGGTTATCAGATTGAACCTACTCGGCGCATTCTTGATGAAGGGCAATTACTCCCGATACTGTGTGAAGTCAAAAAAAGTAATGGAGTGCCGTTACTTTGGATTATAGAAGCTTTACCAGAAGGCAATGAAGTCATTGATATTTTAGATTTAAATTTAAATCAAGCACAAATTACTGAAAAACAAAATAATCAAAATAATATAAGTGCGGAATTAGTTTCGTCTGACTTTACTATAGAAGATATTGTTTCTGATTATATTTTCGCTCAAGATGAGCCACCCCGGTGGTTATTACTTGCTAGTATTCATCAAATTATTCTCATTGACCGTTTTAAGTGGAATGCATCACGGTTATTGCGGTTTGATTTATCAGAAATTTTATCACGCAAGGAATCGGATACAATACTTGCAACGGCGACATTACTGCATAAAGAACATACCTGTCCTAGCGAGGGTACAGCCTTACTTGATGAATTAGATGAAAATTCTCACCGTCATGCTTTTTCTGTTTCCGATGATTTGAAATATGCCCTCAGAAAGTCAATTGAAATTTTGGGTAACGAAGCAGTTTGGTATGTACGAAATAAGCTGAGAACCGGGGTATTTTCTGGGCAATTAGATGCAGGACAATTATCAATTGAATGTCTGCGTTATATGTACCGTTTGCTGTTTCTTTTTTACATCGAAGCACGACGGGATTTGGGTTATGCGCCGATGAATGCTGAGATTTATCGGGAAGGTTATAGTTTAGAATCCCTGCGGGAATTAGAGCAAGTAGAATTGCGGACAGAAGAAGATAAAAACGGTTATTTTATTAATGCTTCACTTACCAAACTATTTGAAATAATTTGGCAAGGGTATGTACCAAGTAATGTGGGAACTCTGTATTTACCTGAAGAGAAAATTTATGATAATACTTTTGAACTTGCACCACTAAAAAGTCATTTATTTGACCCAGAACGCACTAAGCTACTGAATCGTGTCAAGTTCCGCAATAGTGTACTGCGAGATGTAATTGAATTAATGTCCCTCTCGCGGGAGGGTAAAGGTAAGCGACGGGGACGTATTTCTTATGCACAATTGGGAATTATCCAGTTGGGTGCTGTGTATGAATCTTTACTGTGCTTCCAGGGCTTTTTTGCTGAGACTGATTTGTACGAGGTGCAGCGTGCAGCGAAAAATAGTAAAGGAGCAACTGGGGAAGATGACGAGGAGGAAGTAGAAGAGGAAACCCCCAAACTTGGAAAAAATAACTATGACGAATTGGATGTTGCTTACTTCGTCAAGTTGGAAGATTTAGAAAATTATACGACGGCGGAGCGGGTATTTAATGATGACGGTACGGCGAAAATGTGCCGCAAGGGTGACTTTATCTATCGGTTAGCAGGAAGAGATCGCCAAAATTCTGCTTCTTATTATACCCCGGAATCCTTAACGCGCTGTTTGGTTAAGTATGCGTTGAAGGAATTGCTCAAAGATAAAACAGCTGATGATATTCTCAAGCTGAAGATTTGCGAACCGGCAATGGGTAGTGCAGCATTTTTGAACGAAGCTGTTAATCAATTAGCAGAAAAATACTTGGAGTTAAAGCAGAACGAGTTAGAAAAACGCATTCCCCATGACGAGTATTTGCAGGAAAAGCAGAAAGTCAAAATGTTTTTGGCTGACCGTAACGTGTTTGGAATTGACTTAAACCCGGTTGCTGTGGAGTTAGCTGAGGTGTCCTTGTGGTTGAATTGTATTTACAAACCGGAAAATAGAAAAGCTTTTGTACCTTGGTTTGGAATGCAACTGCACTGCGGTAATTCGCTTATTGGTGCGCGTCGTCAGGTGTACAGTACTACGTTAATTCCGCGTGATAAGAAACAACCATATTGGTTTGACCACGAACCCCAACGGGTTATGGTAGGGGAAAAGTTACCTGATGGGGTGGTGTTTCACTTTTTGTTGCCTGACCCAGGAATGGCGAATTATACGGATAAAGTTATCAAGTCTCTGGCAGCAAAGGAAATTGAAACTATAAATAACTGGCGTAAGGAATTTTGTAAAGCGCCCTACGACGATTTTGATGTTGACCGTTTAGTGGCATTATCTCAACGCATAGATGAACTTTGGCAACATCACACTGATGAACTGCGAGTAATACGACAACGCACTACTGACCCTTTGAGTATTTTTGATTATGAGGAGGTTACGCATCAGAGCAGCACTTTGGAAATCAAAGATAAGATTTTAGCACAAGAGAAATTATCCGAAGGTGTGGGTAATTCTAGCTCTTATCGACGGTTGAAATTTGTCATGGACTATTGGTGTGCTTTGTGGTTTTGGCAAATCGAAAAAGCTGATTTATTGCCGTCAAGGTATGAGTATTTTATGGAATTAGCGGTCATTTTAGGTGAGACTGAAATGACGTTTGAATCTGAACCAGAGTTACCGTTATTTCCTGATACAGCACAAAAGAATGAGGTGCAGGAGTTTGTTGATAATTATGGGCTGGTAAATGTTGAAAAGTTAGCAGAGCGTTTTCCGAGGTTGGGGATAGTTGCGAAGATTGCGAAAGAGAAGAGATTTTTTCATTGGGAATTGGAGTTTGCGGATGTTTTTGCAGATAATGGTGGATTTGATTTTATTTTAGGGAATCCACCTTGGATTAAGGTAGAGTGGGATCAAGGTAGGGTAATGGGTGATGCTGAACCTTTGTATGATTTGCGTGGTTTTTCTTCAAGTGAACTAGAAAAAATAGCAAAAGCAGGGGATATATTTGTTAAATACCCAAATTTACTTCCTATTTATTTTTCAGAGTATGAAACATCAACTGCGATTCAAGATTTTCTTAATGCAAAACAAAATTATGCTTTATTAGCTGGACAGAAAGCAAATTTATATAAATGTTTTATTCCTCAAAGCTGGCTATTTTCTAATCAAAAAGGTATACAAGGTTTTATACATCCAGAAGGCGTTTATGATGACCCAAATGGAGGCATTTTTAGGGAAAAGTTATATAAATACTTAGAAGCTCATTTCCAATTTGATGAAATTAGAAGATTATTTAGTGGAACCGAAAATAGAAAACCATTTAGTATAAATATATATAAGCAAAAATGTGATGATATAAATTCTCAGTATCAATTCATTACTATTGCAAATCTTTTTTCTACTAAAACAATATATGATTGCTTTGACTCTTCTATAAATACTGCTATTCCTGGTATTAAGAATGACCAAGGTCAATGGGAGATAAAAGGGCATCCTCTAAGGATTATTCATGTTAATAATAATACTTTAATACTTTTTTCGCAATTATATGAGACAGAAGGTCATTCTGAACTACAAGCAAAACTACCAGCGATCCATTCTCAACAACTTTTAAGTGTATTAGAAAAGTTCGCGTCACAATCCATGCGTTTAAACAATTTTTCTGGAGCCTATTTTACAACACCTTCAACGTGTTGGAATGAAGTAAATGCTCAGAAAGAGGAAATAATTAAGCGTAATACTATTTTTCCTGAAGTAGAAGAACAATGGATATTGTCAGGACCACACTTTAATGTGGCTAATCCTATTAGTAAAACCCCTCGAACCATTTGTACTTCTAATGGATACTATGATGTTGTAGATTTAGTAAATATTTATGATAACTATTTACCGCGTACAAATTATGTTCCAACATCGGATATTGTAGAGTATCGAAGACGTATTCCTATAGTTAATTGGGTTCAAAATGGGGTAGATGAGCCTAAAAGGGTTACAGAATATTATCGTTTAGTGTTTAGAGGAATGTTATCTCAATCAGGAGAAAGAACTTTAATTGGTGCTATTATGCCACCATCATCAACACATACTAATGCAATCAAAAGCTATGCATTTTCTGAAAATTTAAAATTACATTTTTTATTATTTAGTTCTTTAACATTTTCATTACCTTATGATTTTTTTGTAAAAATTACAGGTAGATCAAATTTACATCAAACTTTGGATGATTTTCCAATTATTTACAAGACCCCATATGATAATTTATTAATACTCCGTGTTTTAACCCTTACTTGTATAACAACTTATTACTCTCTTTTATGGGAAGACTACTACACAATTAAGTTCAAACAAGACACTTGGGGAAAAAACGATCCTCGGCTTAAAAATAACTTTTTTTCAAATCTCACCCCTGACTGGCAACGAAACGTCGCCCTTCGCACCGACTACGAACGCCGCCAAGCCCTAGTCGAAATCGACATACTTGCAGCAATGGCACTTGGACTTACCCTCGACGAACTTATAACAATTTACCGCGTCCAATTCCCCGTCATGCGCCAATACGAAAAAGATACTTGGTACGACCAAAACGGACGCATTGTATTTACCATCAGCAAAGGACTTGTAGGTGTTGGCTTCCCTCGCAAAGGTAAAAAAGGCGAACAGGGATGGGAAGACATCAAAGACATGAAAACAGGTACAGTCGAACGCACAATCATCGACGACACCATGCCAGGTGGCCCCATCGAACGCACCATCATCTACCAAGCCCCCTTCGACCGTTGCGATAGAGAAGAAGACTACCACACCGCCTGGGAAGCCTTTGAAATACGCTCTGCCGAACAGGAGCTTAAATCATGATACCGTCAGTAGTCGCCTCAGAAGTTCGCGCCAGTATTGAAGATTTCCTCAAAACCGAATTTCGCCCTGCCTCCCCAGGGTTTGAAGGGCTAATGCAACGCTTCTTAGCAACACCGGAAGCTGTATTTAAAGGCCCTTACCTCTCTGTTGGTTTACCATTTCGCCCCGGTTCTACAGGTGCAGACTATTTCCCCGATGTGCCAATGGCATTTCCCCCACACCGCCATCAGGAACAAGCCTTCGCCCGATTAAAATCACCTTACTACCAATCAACCCTCGTCGCTACGGGAACCGGTTCGGGTAAAACAGAGTGTTTTATGTTACCCATTCTCAACCACTGCTACCAGCATGAAAGCGAACCGGGTATTAAAGCACTGCTAATTTACCCCATGAACGCCCTCGCAACCGACCAAGCAAAGCGGTTAGCAAGTCTCATTTGGCACAACCCAAAATTAAAAGGTAAGGTAACTGCTGGGTTATTTGTGGGCGAGTCGGAACGAGATCCAAAGGCGATGATGGGTGAAGACCATATCATCACCGACAAAAATATCCTGCGCCAATGTCCCTCCGACATCTTGCTAACTAACTATAAAATGCTGGACTATCTGCTGATTCGTCCTGGCGACCAACCATTATGGGTAGGAAATGCACCAGAAACCCTACGTTATTTAATAGTTGACGAAATTCACACCTTTGATGGCGCACAGGGAACCGATTTAGCTTGTTTAATCCGCCGCCTCAAAGCTAGGTTGCAAACTCCCAAACGTCATTTAGCCTGTGTTGGTACTTCTGCAACCTTGGGTGGTAGCGGTAACAAAGGGGATATGTTGAATTATGCAACTACGGTTTTTGACGAACCCTTTGACGAAAATGCCCTAGTTGAAGAAGATAGACTTGCTTGCGGGGAATTTCTCTTTGATGCTTACATCAACCCCCTCCCCATTCCCGAACCCGATAAATTAGAAATTCTTAAAGCTGCTAACTACCAAACTATTGAGGAATATATTCGCGCCCAATATCAGTTATGGTTTGAGGAAGCAATTAGCGAACCATTTAATAATAACGAATGGCGGGTTGAACTTGGCGATCGCTTAAAATCTCTACCTATTGTCCACAATCTACTCAAAGTTTTAGACCAAGGAGCAATTTCCCTAACCGAACTCTGGCAGAAACTTAGCCGGAAAATGCGCTTGCCAGATAGCGATGACCCAATTTATCAAGCGTCCTTATTTGATAGTTTAATCGCTTTGTGCGCCACTGCCCGCCGTCAATTGCACACTGCCCTTGCCCCTTGGGTTAATATTCGTTTGCAATTTTGGTTGCGAGAACTGCGCCGCATGGTGGGGACTGTAGAGCAAGAACCCCAATTAGTATTTGCTGACGACCAAGCATCAGAAGAAAAAGGGCGTGTCCTGCCAGTGATACACTGTCGGGACTGTGGTAGTACAGGATGGGGAGGATTAAGGCAGCAAGCAACGAACCATAAAATAGCTTGTGACCTGCGGGACTTTTATAAAGCTTACTTCTCAAACGACCCATTAATTACCTATGTTTTTCCCAACCAAGATAAAAATAACGATAGAGGTTGGTTATCTTGGCAACTTTGTACCGAATGTCTAACCCTTAACCGCACAGATGCCCATAGTTGTTATAGGTGCGCTAGCCAGGAATTTATTCCAGTTATCGAACCAGACCAAGATACGATTGTTCGCACGATAAAAACCAAAAACGGCAATTCCCGGCGCATTTCTAACCATGATTGCCCCTTCTGTGGTAGTAAAAATGGTTTAGCAATTCTTGGTTCTCGTGCTGCAAGTTTAGCTAGTGCCGCAATTGGTACTTTGTTTTCATCAGCTTACAACGACGATCGCAAACTAATTACTTTTTCCGACTCTGTACAAGACGCAGCACACCGTGCAGGCTTTTTTGAAACTCGCACCTTCCGCACTACCTTGAGAACCGCCCTACGCCAGCACCTTGATAATAAAGCAACAGCATGGAATTTAGCGGATATTCGGGCTGACTTTTATCAATATTGGCGGAATCAAATTGGTAACGATGGTGATTATATTGCCACCTTTATGCCCTCAGATTTGCAATGGCTACGGGAATGGGAAGAATTACAACAAGCAGGAATAGCAAAACCCAGCCTTGTTGACCTAATTAATAAACGACTGGATTGGGAAGTAGTTGCAGAAATTGGTTTGCGGACAAATTTGGGAGCTTCGCTAGAACGCACAGATACTTGTGCAGTTTTTCTCAATAGTAATTTGCTTAACCCTGCCTGCTTAAACCTACTCGAACAACTTCGCAACGAAATCGGCGGGCTGGAAAACCTTGACCAAGACACCCTACACCGTTTTCTTTTGGGCTTAATTTCCCATCTACGGCTACAAGGCGGTATTTTGCATTCGATGGCAGAAAACTATATTGAAAGTGGCGGTCAAACCTTCCGATTGCAGCAACCATTATTTATGCCTGGTTTTGGCCCTTCCTCCCTTGCACCCGTTTATTTTGTCCAAAATGGTAGTGTTCCCCGCTTTGAAACCTTAGTCCGACCATCAGGAAAAGTAACTTGGTGTGAAAATTGGGCTTTTAAGCTATTTTCTAGCTACACGCCATTGATTGTGGCCCAAGTAGAAAATCTCTACAACCTAGTTTTAAATCAACTGGTGGCTCATCAGATTTTTGGAGTGAGGGAAACACGTAACAATGCCAAAGTCTGGGGTATTGAACAAACAGCATTATACTTAGATACTACAGCCCATCACCTCGAATGTGACAAATGCGGTCACAGTATTACCGCTTCCCCTGAAGAATTAAGGCTATGGACGGATACACCATGTATGCGTCCCAAGTGTACCGGTAAATATCAACCATCTGAACGAAAAACCCGCGATTTTTACCGCAATTTATATTCTAAAGGTCGAGTGTGGCGCATTTTTGCTAGAGAACACACCGGGCTATTAGAAAGAGATGTCCGCGAAGAATTAGAGAATCGCTTTATCACAGGTCGCCACCGCTACGACCCAAATCTTCTTTCTGCTACTTCAACGCTGGAAATGGGGATTGATATTGGTACGCTTTCCTCTGTTTTATTATGTTCTGTTCCTCCGGCCCAAGCGAACTACCAGCAGCGTATTGGTCGTGCAGGTCGTCGAGATGGGAATGCTTTTATCGCCGCGATCGCCAACGGTACTCCCCATGACTTGTATTTTTGGGCTGATCCAATGTTAATGATTGCAGGTGGGGTGGATACTCCCGGTTCTTACCTCGATGCTTCAGCAATTTTACAACGCCAACTCACTGCTTACTGTCTCGACCGTTGGGTGTCCCAAGGTGTTACTCCAGAGCAACTCCCCGAACGATTTGGGACTGTTTTAGATAGCGTCCAGCAACGTGATTTAACTCGCTTTCCTTATACATGGCTGAGTTTTATTGAAAACCAACAGTTAGAACTGCTGCAAGATTTTCTCGACCTCTTCCAAAATCAAATATCCACCCGCAGCGCCGAACAGTTAAAAATATTTATTGAGAAAGGCGAGAACGATGAAGGGGGACTGCGTTGGCACATTGTCAACCGCTTGCAGGAAGTAGTAGAAGAACGCCGTCGCTTGAAAAACCAGAGTGATACTTTACGGCGACGGATCAAAGATAAAGAAAAAGCTGCCAAGAGTCAAAATCATGAAGAAGAACTAGCCGAACTCCACCGCGAACGAGGGGGGTTGATGGAGTTAGCCAAAAATATCAGCGATAAAAACACCTTCAACTTTTTTACCGATGAAGGGTTGCTACCCAATTATGCCTTCCCCGAACCCGGCGTAATCCTGAAGTCAATTATTTGGCGACAAAAAAATATTAAAGGGGATGGTGCATCTGGGAAGTACGAAACCTTTACCTTTGAGTACGAACGTCCTAGTGCGATCGCGTTGCGAGAACTTGCTCCTTCTGGTGTATTTTACGCTGAGGGGAACCGCGTCAAAATTGACCAAATCGACTTAAACATTTCCAAAATTGAAGAGTGGCGGTTGTGTAGAAACTGTTCTTACGCTGCTGCCACTATTTTAGATGCAGCCAAAGAACCCGCTTGTCCGCGCTGTGGGGACAGAATGTGGTTGGATGCAGGACGCAAGCGCAAAATGATTCGTCTGCGCCAAGTTATAGCGACCACTCACGCTAGAGAAAGCCGTATTGGTGATGATAAAGATGAGCGCCAACCAGCATTTTTCACTCAACAAATGCTGGTAGATTTTGAACCAGAAGCACGGGAAAAAACCTTTGTAATTAAAAATGATGAATTTCCCTTTGGTTTTGAATTTATTTCACGAGTCACTTTCCGAGAAATAAATTTTGGGGAGGGTAATTCCCAATCTGAAAACTTTGAAGTCGCTGGTGTTAACCGTCCCCGTCCTGGTTTTCGGATTTGTCGCCATTGTGGTAAAGTTCAAACTGACCTGGAAAAACCAGAACACGCCTTGACTTGTTCCCGCCGTGAAAGTAGCAATGAAAACGATTTTACCGATATTTTATACTTGTTTAGACAATTTGAATCAGAAGCAATCAGGATATTGCTACCTGTAGATACTTTAACTTCTGATAAAAAATTACATTCATTTATTGCAGCCCTGCAACTAGGGTTAAAACAATACTTTAAGGGGAAAGTAGACCACCTCAGAACCCTTATTAGTCACGAACCGCAAGAAAATACACCTAGCTTGTTACGCAAACCCTTTCTATTTTTATATGACACCATTCCTGGTGGTACCGGATATCTACGCGAATTACTACGAGATCCAAATAACTTTTTCTCTGTGTTTGAAAAAGCACTAACTATTTTACGTGCTTGCGATTGCAATGATGGCTGTTATAACTGCTTATACGGCTATCGTAATAGTTTTGACCAAGACCAAACCAGCCGCAGGACAGCAATTGATTTACTTAATACTATTGTTAGCCATCGTCATCAATTAACTGAAACTCAAGGAGCGCTTTCTCAAGTTAAGCTTAATGCCTTATTTGACAGCATCCTTGAGCTACGTTTGATTGAAGCATTACGACGCTACCGCCATAATAACGAACCGACCATTGTTCGCAAAGAAATAGTTAACGGAAAAGCTGGTTATTTTATTAGAATTGGCAATCAAGATTGGAATGTTGAACCACAGGTAGAACTTGGCAGAAATGAAGGGGTTGAAGTTCGTAGTCTAGCCGATTTTGTCTTTTATCCTGCTAAAAATACAACAGCAATTAAACCAATAGTGGTTTTTACCGATGGCTGGCAATACCATGCACACCGCATTGCTGAAGATTTCCTCCAACGTATGGCAATTGCCAAAAGTAATAAATATCACGTTTGGTCTTTAACTTGGGGAGATGTAGAATCGCAGTTTTCTAATAAACAAACTGATTTTTATATTGACCTTTTAGAAGTCGGTGTTAGTCAGCATTTTAAGGCTAAAGAAAGCACGCTATATGAAAAATATCGATGCAGTGAATTACGGCTTGTTGCTCAGAAAAATAGTTTTTTTTGGTTAACCAATTTTCTAGTTAACCCAAATAGAGATTTATGGAAAAACTTTGCTTTGATGAGAACATCGGCTCAGTTTGATAATGTTCGTTTCAGCCAGCAAGATGCTCGTCAATCTTGGGCAGAAGCAGTATTAAGTAAAAGTAACGTCTCAGTTATAGATGCATTTAAACCAATAGAAAATGGCAAAATGTTAGGTTTAGTTGATCTGATTATAAATAGCGACAAGATTTGGGCAAGTATTTACCTTTCTGTAGATGGTAAACGTCATTCATCTTTCGATAGTGCTGGTTCATTTGTCGTTATTTATTTAGATGATAAAACAACAGAAGCTGAAAAAGAATTACAAAAAACTTGGGGAGGAGTTTTACGGTATTTCAATATTTTACAATTTCTTGGCCACAGTTACGTTGTGACTGCTCTAGGTAATGACAATGGTTTAAATTCTGCATTAGTACCTCCCAAAGGAAACCAGAATCAATCTCAAGCAACAGTTCAATATAATGTAGCAGCTTGGCAAAAGCTAGAGGAACTAGTTTTTGATGAGACAACATTAGAATTGTTGCGCTATATGCAAGAGCATAACTGGGATTTACCAGAGGTCGGTTATGAGTTAATGGATAGTAATGAAGTTATTATTGCTGAAGCTGAATTAGCTTGGTCGAGTTATAAATGTGCTGTTTCAATTGAAGGAGATAATAGTTTAAAGCTATTTAAATCAGCCGGATGGCAGGTAGCTACTATTGCCGAAGTTATGGCAAATCCAGAAACATTTCGCAGTCAATATATCAATTAATGATTAACTAAATATAAAAGTATAAAGGAAGTAATTATATGTTAAATCATCAACCAAAACTAGCAATATCCGCAGATTTCCTTGACGCTTTTAGTAGGCTACCCCGACAAATTCAGGGTAAAACAAATGTATTTTTGGAGAAGTTCAAGAAAGACCCAACTAGTTCTAGTATTAATTATGAGTCAATTAGCGGCAGAGATTCTCGATTAAAATCTGTTCGCATTGACTTGTCGTATAGAGCTATTGTTTTCAAACCTGATAAAGGCAATACCTATATTCTTCTGTGGGTTGATAGCCATGATGATGCTTATAATTGGGCGCAACGCCGAGTGTGTAAAATCAACCCAGAATCCGGTGCATTGCAGATTATAGACATTGAAGAAGCAAGCGCAATTGAAGCAGAAATTTCGAGTCGTAAAGTACCAGAAATCCCCGGTCGATTTGATAACATATCAGACAAATATTTACTACGGCTTGGCGTTCCCAATGAATTATTGGGTGCAATTCGCGCAGTTGTAACCGACGAAGATATCGATCAATTAGTCTCTAAGCTACCCGAAGAAGCTGCTGATGCTGTACTGATGTTAGGCGCTGGGTACTCCATCGAAGAAATCCTCGCAGCACCAGATAAAAACCGCGAACAGACTATCGACACAGATAACATTGATGCAGCTCTAGAAAAAGACGATAGCAAACGCCGCTTCCGAGTTGTTGAAAACGAAGCAGAACTATTAGAAATTCTGGCTGCACCCTTAGAAAAATGGCGCGTATTTCTCCACCCCAGCCAAAGACGTTTGGTTGAACGCGACTGGAAAGGGCCAGTACGAGTATTAGGTGGTGCAGGAACTGGAAAGACAGTTGTAGCCATGCATCGTGCTAAATGGCTGGCAGAAAATCGGTTTACAAATTCAGGTGATCGCATTTTATTTACGACCTTTACCCGCAACCTTGCAGTCGATATTGAGGCTAACTTACGTAAAATCTGCTCTCCTGAAACCATGCGCCGCATACGAGTTGAAAATATTGACGCTTGGGTAACATCATTTCTAAAAAGTGAAGGAGTCAGCGCTAAAATTGTTTACGATGACCAAGTGGCAGAACTTTGGGACAAAGCTTACGAATGTAAACCTGAATCTCCACCGCTAACCCTTGCTTTTTATAAAGACGAATGGCGTGAGGTAATTCAAGCTAATAAAATTACAAACTTCAAGCAATACCTAACAGCTACCCGAACTGGACGCGGTACAAGACTTAACCGAGCCGAACGAGCCGCTATTTGGGTTGTTTTTGAAGAATATCGCTCTTTACTTCAGCAAAAAGGATGGAAAGAAAGCGAAGATGCAATGCGTGATGTTTGTAGTTTACTACAAAATAAACCAGGGGAAACCTTACCTTTCAAAGCTGTAATCGTGGATGAAGCTCAAGATATGAGCGATGCAGTTTTCTCACTAATTAGGGCAATAGTTCCACCTAAAGATAAAGATGATGGCAATGATATTTTTCTAGTTGGCGACCCTCACCAACGCATTTACGGTCGTAAAGTTGTTCTTAGTCGCTGCGGTATTGATATTCGTGGTCGCTCCCATAAATTGAGAATTAATTACCGTACAACAGACGAAACTAGGAAGTGGGCAACAAAGGTACTAGATGGAGTTACTGTTGATGACCTAGACGGTGATAAAGATGACCTTAAAGGTTATCGCTCCTTGCTTCATGGAGATAAACCTATAGTCAAGGGATTTTCTAGTTTTGACGATGAAATAAACTTCATTAGTAACCACCTTCAGCAACTAGAAAGTAATGGTACTGCTTTATGCAATGTTTGTATTGTAGTACGTACTAATCCTCTAGTTAAACAGTATGTTTCTGCGCTTGAAAAATTTGGTATAAAAGCACGAGAAATCAAACGGACTCAACCTGATAATTTATCCGAGCGAGGTGTTCGTATCGCAACAATGCACAGAGTTAAAGGTCTGCAATTTGACTATATGCTTTTAGCGGGTATCAATGATGGAATTTTGCCGTTAAAGTCTGCATTATCTAATGCTTCTGACAAAGCAGCATATAATTCACTAATTAATTCAGAGCGTTCTTTGATCCACGTCGCTGCTACCCGCGCTAAATGTTGCGTTACGGTTAGTTATTATGGGCAACCAAGTTCTTTGCTTCCAGCAACAAATGAGGAATAAAGAGACAGTCCTCCAATGAATCGGAATACATTCGAGTGATGCGATCACTTACGGTGGGAGAAACAGACTATCGCTCAAGGACTGTATCTATTCACATTTGGCAGGTAAATAATCGTAAGACTTCAGGTAAGGACATTGCCTGAGCCTATGTGTTATGCTAAACCCTTTTGAAGCAATGGAGGATTTTGACTTGTCAGATAGCTTGTTTAGGGCATTACGTAAATATCCCAAAAGCCAAGAACTTGACCCGATTGAAAATTTCATTACTGAAGGGTTCGCTTGGTTATTAAGAAATAAAGCAGGGGTTTCTCATAATTTTTTAAATTATCTAGCTACTAGACTACCAGAGTCTCTTACTTTAACCCATGATTTATTACCGGAATGGAAAACACAACATACTTTTCCCGGTGGACAAATAGATATGTTAGCAGATTTTGGACAATTTGCTTTCATATTTGAACATAAGATATGGTCAAGTTTGAGTCCAGGGCAACTAGATAAATATCGTGAATATGCCTCATCAAACTCAAAGTGGTCACAAGGATTTTCGTTAGTTTTGATAACTGGATTAACTCGTCAGCATGAACAAAATCCAGATTTAGCTCTCACTTGGAGCGATATTTATAATTTTTTAAAATATTGGTTAGAAAAACAATCAGATGATCATCTGGTTCGTGACTTCATGTATATGCTTTCTGAAGAAAATCTCGGGCCAGCAGCACCAGTTTCTTATGAAAGTATAGTCTCTTTTTTACCTGCTCAATCACTGCTACCTAACCTAAAAAGAGTAACATTAGTTGCTGCTGAAGCAAAAAACTGGATTTGGGTATCAAAAAGAATTGGATTCAATCAAGAAGCGTCCATCCCGTGTGTACCAGTAAAATACCAGTGGGGGCGATTGGGAATAGATATTTTAGATAGTTGGTTTCCAGGCATATTCATTGGTACTCTTTTAGATGGTTCGGATCATCGTGTACAACTTTTAAATTCCCATTTAGGTCCAAATTTTTGTTTAATTTTATCTTTCCATATAGATATGTGGAAGCACTTTGAAGGAGATTTTTTTAATTCTATTGAATACACTGAACTCCGGTCACGATTAAAAAACAATTCTGGTAAATGGGATTTTTGTGATCACCGCTTTGAAGCAATTAAAGCAAATCCTTGGCATCATCTTCATTTAAGGCAATCTTTAACTGAAGTATTGCGAGGTAGCATGACATTTGAAGAGCAAGTTGAAAGATTCATTTTACAGGGTCGTGAAGTAATTGAATTATTGCTTGCTGGTGGTGAACTAGAAGCTTTAACACAGCGACTGCATCCTATTGCTAGAAATAGTCATTTACCTTCTATCTCTTTATCTTCCTTGACCTCAAGCACTAATATAGTGGATCAACATTTTTAGCCACTAAGACTGCCAGCAGCATTATCAATCCCATATTCTCGCTCAATCACACCCAACAGCTTCTCCTCTACCTCCGTCAAATACGGTTGCTTCAGTTCCCCCAGATGCTTCAGTACAGCACGGGCTGCTTCTTCTAAATTCTCATTTTCCCGTAACCTAATGATGCGTAAGCGTAGCCCGCCGCAGGCATCGCTCTTAGAGAAATGCCAGTTATCTACATCTTCTGAAATTCTATTGAGTTTTGTTAATTTCTAGCCAGTTGTAGAGTGGGAACTGAACTCTGTTGAGCGCTATATAAATCATGTAGAGGGGTTCTACAGCACTCAACTAAACAACTGGCATAGCTGGATGTCAAGAAGCGGGAAGTTTTATCTTTTCCCTCGTACAACTTCTTCACTGTCCCGTTGTGTTGCTAACTCTATTGAAACTGCAACCCAAAGCCATTGGATGCCAAATTGCCAAAATTGTTTAGGGTATCCTCCCATACTCCAACTCCAGAAGCTTCAACAGCTTTTCTTCCACAGCAGTAAGATAAGGTCGATTTACCTTCCCCAATAACTGCAACAGACTTTTGACTGTCTCCTCAAGTGAATCGGAATACACTCGACTGATGCGATCGCAAATCACCTGCATCTGCTGACACTCCGCAGGCAAGTAATCGTAAGACTTCAGGTGCTGCAAACCAACAGTGTACTCCCCATTCCAGGTTTTGACAGTGCAGCTGAATTCACCTACATGGTTGACTATTCCCCAACATCCACCTTTGCCCCTAAGTTCCGGGTTGTCCTTGGCTAAAATTTGGCACACCTCCCCGATTTGGTAGGTATTGGGTACTTTGGTGCGTTCCATTATCTGCTGCACCACATCCTTCACGATTCTACCACTTGGGACTTTACCCTCTGCTTTTTCTACCGCCTGCTGCCATGCTCCTGGCTGTTGTTGAGGTTCTAGCTTTGCCAGAGGGCGAACTTGTACTTCTGATGTGGGCAAAATTTGGGAACTATTAGTTCCCATTTCATCCTGGCTTTCATTTTGGGAACTATTAGTTCCCATTTTTATATTGTCAACTATCAAACAACCAGCTATTAGATAATTTACATGGCGGTAAGTATAACTAAACCTGTCTCTGCAATATTCCTCAAAGGTTTTATGAGTAGAGCGATACAGTCGGCGTTCGCGTAACTCCATTAAAGCCTTTCCCGCCTCAAAAAATGCCCTCTCTACTTTTCTCTCCAGGTGCAAGCGATCGCTAATTTCCTGCTCGGTTAGTTCTGGAACTTCAACAGCAGTAACGTTAATTGTTGCTAAGGCTGGGTTTTCCTGAAGAGAGATATGCTCAAGGTCTTGGTCATCTGGTAATGTGCTGTCACTGGATGCAGCAGAGGTGGCTTTGTTGCGCTTACGGGGTGGTTTAGTCATTTTTCCACCTCTTTCGGTTCAGTGGCATTGCTTAAAGTCGATTGCAAATCAATTTTAAAAATAGAGTTTTCATAAAATGGTTCAGACTTTAGAGGAAAAAATACTTTCGACTTATTAGTTAGTAAATGCCTGTCAAAAGCAATACGTTACGATGTTTGGTCTTTTGATTTGTCTGACACATAAGCCAACAAATCACCGGGCTGGCAATTAAGAGCTTTGCAGTATTTTTCTAGCGTGTCTCTGTCTAGTCTCTCTGGCATCACCCGAATATTTTTGTGCTTGCTGACGGTTACAGGATGCAACCCTGTCATCTGGGCAAGCTTTTTATAGTCGATTTCTCTATCAGCCATTAATACAGCCAAGCGCCACTTGATCGGCATTGATTCTTCTATTGGTATCACCATATCTAACTTACATCTCCTTGTGTTTGCCCCAATGCTTACTGTGACAGTGGCACAAATCTAGTCAGCTTTCAAATGTGGTTATCTGGTGTTTGCCTAGTCTAAGTAGGTATTGCTAGGCTTTGCATATTTTAATCTGGCTCGAACTTCAATAAATCGCCTGGATTACAGTTGAGTGCTTTACAAAGTTGATTAAGTGTTTCCCTATCCAGTCTCTTGGGCATATCACGGTATGCCTTTAGCTTTGAAATTGTGTTTGGATGAAGTCCTGTAATTTCTGCCAGTTCTCCAGTTTTAATATCACGTTCAAGCATGAGATAGGCCAAGTTCCACTTAATCGTCATTGGGAATAATGCGCTGCACTGCATCTTTAAAATTACCCTTTAACGGATGGAATCTAAACCTAGATTAGCTCTTGCTAACCGATATGTCAATATTCTAACCGAAATGATTGACAACTAATCGAAACGGTTAGATAATAAAAATAGAGAAAGCGCCCGACTACCAATCTGAAGCGCTTCTCTATGTCCATTAAGACTTTATCAATTATGACTCACGTTATTTACACAGCACAACAGCTGCAACTGAAATCTATTGCCCGACTCAAGCAAATCTACAGCGAAATCGCCTGCACAGCCGAAGTAAGCGACAAACGCTGTAAGGATGCCTGGATTACTGCGATCGCTGAATATCAGGCAAGCAAGATTCAGAAACTCGCCCCTGCTGCCCCCGACAACCAAGCCGCAGCTCAAACCGAACTCGACCACTTCATCGCTGACCAAGCCCAAGCCGTAGCTCCTGAACCCCTCAGAATAGTCGAAATCTCTTTTGACCATCACGAATATTACGCTAATGACAAACTGGTAGCCAGCATCAGCCATGACGATAACCACCTAACCCAACGCTGGGTAGTCATGGTCAACGAGAAAGAAGTATTTCGTGCCAACACTCTAATGCGTTGCGATCGCTTCATCTGCACTCACTATAAAGATGGCTCATTACCTGTGCAGGAAGAAGCAGAGGTGCAGGGGAGCAGGGGTGCAGAGGGGAAAAACCTACAACAACTTTCTCCTCTGCCCCTCTGCGCCTCTGCCCCGCAAGTTTCCTCTTCGACCGAAAACCAAATCATGGCGCATATCTTCAACGAGTGCCAGAATTATGGGTTTGAAATTCTCGATGATGGCATTTACAACGACAACGGCGTGAAACTGGGGCAAGTCGGATGCACTGATGGTAACTGGTGGGTGATTCAGGGTTATTCAGGACAGCAGCAGTATTCTAACTCGGTATATGATGCAGTGCGATCGCTATCGATGGTGGATGTGTCTACTGATAGTAAATCCATTTTTGATGAATATTTTTTAGAGCAACCGTTAGAGCAGCTAACTGGCGATAGATTGCAACGACTGCTGGAGAGAACGGAGTTAGTAACAGCGTAAGTCTTGGGCTTCGCCTGGGAAAAGGTTAAAGGGAAATTTCTTCATTCCTTTCCCCTTTTCCCTAAAACACATTCCCTTCATTGAAGGAGGTAATCAAATGTATACAAAATGGACTGATGAAGAACTCGCAATTATTGAGGCGAAAGCTGAAGTCTATACAATCAAACAAATAGCTTCAATCCTAAAAAGGCAAGGATATCAACGCACACCAATTGCAATTTATCTGAAGTTAAATAGCTTAGGTTATTCAGCCCGTCCCACTCTTGATAACTATTCTTGTAAAGAGATTGCTCAATTTCTTCAGTTAAACTTCTCAACTGTTACAAGATGGGTAAAAAGAGGATGGCTCAAAGCTACAAGACGCTCTGCCAGACATTATCAAATTCGGAAATGCCATCTTAAGCAGTTTTTTGACAACCCACCACAATCAATTAAAAAACGCATTGCCGCTCTTGATGTTGAAGCGATTAATTACCTATTAGGGAGACGAGCATGATTGACCACATTAACGCACTTCAAACAAGCTGGTATCTCTCTCCACCTTGGCGTGGAACAATTCCACCTGTTGAGGTGAATTTACTGGAGAGAGTTTACCTAAGAACTACCAGAACATTCGGCTACTGTTGCGGTATGCAATGGAAGCATGAGTGCTGGATTTATTCAATTGATTGCCGTAATGAAATACTTCACGCCACACAAAACCAAATCATCGGTATTGGAGAATTAGAAGCTATCAAAGTGCAAAAACCTGCCTTTGTTCTGGGCGAAAGAGTGATGCTCTGTTCTCACGATAAGGGAACAAAACAACGGCTGATTCTAGGGATTGGGCTTGTGAATAACTCTTGGTTTTACCTTGTTGAATTGGTGTCGCCAACCTTAACTCAATCACGGGCTATATCGAATCGTTTCTCACTCGTTGGTGAAAAAAGTTTGGTGCGCGTGAATGTCTAATTCTCTCTAATCAACAACGGAAAATTATCACCCAACTAAAGTTATGTCACAAATCGAAATCGCTCAAATTATCGAACAGATAAAACAAGAGATTCAAATCGACGCTAATGGTCAGGGCAAGGCCAGTGTTCGGGCAGCAGCCAGATTAGCAAATGTTAATGATGCTGGATTGCTCAGAAGCCTCAAAACTGCTGCTGATATTTCTCGCTCTAAACTGGCTGAAAGGCTTATCTACAAGGGTTTTGAAGGTGCTGAGATTTTATTGTGGTCTGAGTCCGGTATTCCCGATGTTGCTGTAGCAACCATACTTCACTATTACGGTTATGAAGCTGGCAAGAGATGTACCGCACAAGCAAAATTAGCCTGTGAAGCTTTTGAAAGCATTGGTGTTCGTGCCTGGATTCAAGATTTATTGGGGTGGACAAAACCCGCCACTCAACCACCAGTCCAGCCCCCTGCACCAGCCCTCCCCCCAGTTGAACAGCGATTGCATACTCTTGTCCTGGCTATGAAGACCTTAGCTGAGTTAACTGGTGGCAGACTCAACCCATACATGGAACAGAATTGCAAAGACTTCGCCGCCAATCTAATAGCTGACTACAACAGACAGACACTAACCGGCACAAAAGAAAAATGGATGGGCGTGGTGAACTTTGCAGAGAGCGAACTTGGAAAAAAAGTCCCTATCAGTGGCGCTCACTACCGAGGACATCTTGGGACATGGGTGAGAACATTCTACCCAAACTTGGGCGATCGCCAAGAAACGCGATTGGTTAACGGTGTGCAGCAGCCCATTTATGTCTACGCTTGTCATGATCCAGTTGTAGCTGCCGGATTGACTAAAGCTGTAGAAGAATTTTTCGCTCACCCAAGCCCTGGTGCAGCGCTAAGGCAGGCAGGTGCTTTCGCTAGCAAGAAAGAAAAGGTATCAGTTTAATAGCCATCAGTCTTCAGTGATCAGTTCCCTGAATCTTTTTTACTACTGGCTACGCAACCATTACCTGTAGGAATTTTTGGATTACACGAAGAGTTTTAAAGCTTATTGGTTAAGCAAAGAACAAGTAATAGATAAGAATAGGTTAATGACACGATTTCATGATCCAAGAGCAGCAGCACTCGCACAACAGATCGACCAAACCAATGCAATCGGCTGGGAAGGAGCTTGTGACATGGCACTACAACAACACCTAGCGAAAGCGGAATTATCCCCAGTAGAAGCAGTATTGCGTTTCGATATGTTCCGAAAAAGAGCGCAAGATACAGCTGATAAACGACAAGTAATTTGGGCAGAACAAGTAAGCCAAGGCATTAGCGGAATCGAGTGGTACACCGTTGAGTACGGCGGCATGGCGTTAGTTCTTCCCCGGCTGTGTGAGGAGTTAACACTCGTTCCTGGGGATAAGGAAATTTTGATGAATTCCAAGTCGGTGGCCCTCGACTTCCTTGCACATTGGAACACGGTGTTTAAACTATGGCGTTACAACCGCGAAACTGATGAGCGCTGGCTAGAATCTCGCTGGAGTCAGTTTTACACCGAATACATGAGCCGGGAATGGGTGGAAGTTTGGGCTGAGGATGAGGTTTACCAAATTCTTCTAAGAGATGGAACGTTTCAAGATAAGCCCACGTTCGCTATCAATGCTTGCTGTTGCTGGGGTAATCCACAAGCAATCCACCGCACCACTGCATACTCTAATTCTGGCTCAAGCTGGTTTCAATGGAATAATTTTACGCCTTGGAGATAAAAGCGATCGCTATTAAAGAAGTAGCAATCGCCACGTTGAACACTTTTTTATATTTGGCATAACCAACATGAGAGTCATTGTTAGAGTCACCGAAAAAATTATTAGTGAAGCTCACATCCATATCCCCGATGGGCTTTCAGAATCAGGTATTAGGCAGCATATTGTAGACCGCTATAACAGTGGCGAGATGCTGACTGATATGAACATTTTTCAAGTGGATTTTGAATCAATCAGCGCTCTTGTTGTCAAACAAACGGGAGAGAGCTTATGACTGTTGCACAACTGCTGACACCACAACCGTACTTTCCTAAATCTACAGGAGAAATTGTTGGTAGACATCCATTAAACTTTTACGAGTCTCCTTCATGGTTCACAACTGAACTACTGCGCCATGTTCCGTTATCTGGTGTCATTGGTGAGCCTTGCGTAGGAATGGGGGCGATCGCATCATTACTTCAGGCGTGGCCACACACCAAGCAGATGTGGACGAACGATATTGATCCACATAAATCGACTGCTTACCATCTGGATGCAACACTATCCGAGTCATGGGCTAAGTTTCCCGATTCTGACTGGATCTGCACCAATCCGCCATATTCGGAGTTCGCATCCCCAATTATTAAGAATGCCTACCGTAAAGCCCGTGTGGGTGTCGCCGCATTCCTTTTGACCAGCTTTCTCGAACCCTGTGATGATCGGGCAGATTTCTTACAGCAGCACCCGCCGTCGCTTGTACTGATTCTGCCGCGCTTCTGTTTTCGCAAGGATAAGAGGGGTACTCGTTGGGCTACCGATAACGTTACCATCTCGTGCTTTGTGTGGGACAAGCGCGCAACTACACAGCAAATTATTATTCGTCCCAAATCAGAAATTATTGGGTTTTACAAAAATCCAGAACAGGCTATTTCACAAGAACGGGCTATTGAAATCGTTCGAGCAATCGCCAAAGGAGAATTATGAAACAGATGTCGCTTTTTGATGAACCTACCATAGTTTTACCAGTCAACTATTATCCAGAGTTTCTCACTCTTACTGAAGCTGACGCACTCTACCAACATTGTCAACAACTGCAATGGCAACAGAATCAAATACGTATGCTGGGTAAAACAATGCCTGTGCCTCGCCTAGAGTGCATTTATGGCGATGAAGGCTGTGATTACCTCTACTCTAAAAGCGTACTACTCAAACCACTACCTTGGACAGACGCTCTGGCTAAGTTACGCAACAGAATCACCGCAACTGCTGGTTATAACTTCCGCATCGTCATCGGCAATCAGTACAGGAGCGGACAAGATTCGATAGGGTGGCACAACGACAGTGAAGCTTCGATGGGATTTAACCCAGCGATCGCCTCTGTCAGTCTGGGTTCAGTAAGGAAATTCCAAATCAAGCCCATCGGGGGTAAACCGACTGACTTTTGGCTGGAGCATGGGAGTCTGCTGGTGATGCTTCCAGGCTGTCAGAGTACTCATCTGCATCAAGTTCCGAAGACCAATAAGGTGGTTAGCACACGGATTAATCTAACTTTTCGACCGCACGTTGGGGGTAAAAGGTAATTCGTTCTGTCTGTAAAACATTATTGTATCTTCCAAATATCGAATTCTATTAGTCAGATTGAAAAATTTTTGAATGTATTACATCCCAAAACATCAGTAGGGGGTTCTTATGAAGTTAACCGATTATTTAATAGACCTTGGTAATTCTGTTGCTTATTATCCAAAGCTAGCTGAAGTCACTGGTGGCGTTTTACCAAATTTGTTTTTATGCCAAATGTATTACTGGCTGGGTAAACAAAAAAATCCTGAAGGTTGGATTTATAAAACTCAAGCCGAGATTGAGAAAGAAACTGGACTGACTCGGAAACAACAAGAAACAGCCCGAAAATTTCTTAAAGCCAGAGGATTACTCCAAGAAAAATATACTGGATGTCCCAGACGCTTAGAGTTTTGGTTGGATAAAGATGCTTTAAATCAACGTTGGTCAGCTTTTATGAGCAATCTTGAGCTACCAATTGCGAAAATTACTTCATCTTGGACTCGCAGAGCAAAAAAATCTCAGGATGACGCTAATCAAAAACCCAGCATAATGCCCAATTCGGACAATATAGACAGCACCAATAGTGCAATATGTAATGACCAAATAGAGCAATATATATTGCCCCAATCATCCAGTACAGAATGCCCCGATAGTACAGGCTATAATGCCTTTCTTGGACATACTGTAATGCCTCTTTCGGACAATCTATCTATATATACAAAGAATACTTCAAAGATTACTTCAGAGATTACACACAATGCGCCCCTGGCTTCGCCACCCGCGCCCCCCACCCATGAAAGTGTGTGTGAAAAAGAAGAACTTGATTTAACAACGGAAGAAATTGAAATTGAAGAACCAATTCCAGAAAAACCAAGCTTAGAAGAATCAACCCCAGAAGAATCAACCCCACAACAACCCACTTCGTTGTCAAAAAATTCCGAGTCTTCGCAACAAAGCGATAATCCCTCAAGAGGATCAACTATTGCGGGCGGGTGGTTCGAGAAATCCGAACAATCGAATAAGCCGCAAATAACCTGTCCCTACAAGACAGCCCGGAACGTGAAAGAACTGATTGATGCTTGGTTAACAGACCCGACTGCTATGAGTGATGATTGTGTGCCCCTGCTTGTTAGAGACTCAATCAAGTGGAATCGCTGGGTTTTACCTTGGCGCAATGGAGAGCGAAAACTAAATAACTTGTACCAGAACTTCAACCCGGTAGTCGTGGATTTCCTAGCACAAGAATTAGCCACTAAATCGAAACGCTCCGCACGACAGGAAATAGATCATGCGATCGCAGTCATGAACACCTGGGAAAAAACCAAAGGTGGGTGGACGAATTTGAATCAGCGTTACCAGCAAGCTCAGAGTGCCGAAACTCAACGCCTTGCCCAACAGAAAGCTATACAAACGGCTCACACTGCCCCTAATGAGTTGAGGGCAGTACTCCCAGAAATCAGACAAGCGCGGAGATTTACGAAAATAGCATAGGAGAAAAAGCGATGTTTTCACCAGATTTTGCCTCAGATAACGTAATTTCAATGCCTAACCACTTACCACCCCAGGCGATAGAAGCTGAAGAAGTAGTACTCGGTGGCATTTTGTTTGACCCCGAAGCGATCGCTCGTGTAATTAAGATTTTGCAACCAGAGGATTTTTACGTTGGTTCGCACAAGAACATTTACCAAGCCGCAGTGCGATTGCACCAGTCTCAGCAACCAACGGATTTATTGTTTGTTACCAGTTGGCTTGAATCTCATGGACTGTTGCATAATGTTGGCGGGAGAAATAAACTTGCGTCTTTGCTTAACTCTTGCGTGTCAGCAGTTAACATCGATGCCTTAGCAGAGTTAATTCGAGAAAAAGCGCAATTGAGAGCGGTGATCCAAACAGCTTTACAAATGGCACGGGAAGCGATGGATGCCCCCTTAACTGAAACTACTGCCACTTCAGTCATCGAAATGGGACAACAAAAGCTTTTAGAGTTGCGCCAATTAACTATGCCTTGTCAGATGAAATTAATGGCTGACATCATCCCCGATGTTTATGCCGAGATTGAATTGGCCAATAACGGTGAAGATGCGATTGAGGTGAATGTCCCCACCGGATTCTACGATTTGGATTCGGTAATTGGCGGGATGCCCTTCGGTGCTTTGACCGTTGTTGGAGGTCGCGGCGGAATCGGCAAGTCCACCTGGGCATTAGATATTGGCATTCGGGCTGCTGCTAGCGGCTTAACAACTGCTTATTTCGCTTTAGAGATGTCTGCCTCACAAATGGTCAAAAAGACTCTCTCAAGGCTGGCAGCGCCTCATGTTCCTGCTGACCTACTTTTTAAACGCAATGCACTTCGGGAATCTCACTGGAATCCTTTAGCTCAAGCCTGTGCTGAGGGGATGGCGCTACCATTTTGGTTGAATGACAACCCTGTAATCACCACCTCACAAATCAAGGGTGATTTACAAGATATACAAGCTCGTTGTGGGTCAGTCAGTTTGGTAATTGTGGACTATGTGCAGTTGATTGAACCAATGCGCCGGGAGCGTGGCGAAAATCGTGTACAAGAAATAGACTCAATTTTAAAGCAATTAAGGGCGATCGCTAAACAATTCAATTGCGCTGTCTTGGGTTTAGCACAGTTAAAAAGAGAAGTTGATTCACGTTCCGAAAAGCGTCCAACTAAAGCAGATTTTCGGGAATCGGGAGGATTTGAACAGGAAGCTGCTGTTATGTTGGGTTTGTATCGGGAAGATTACTACGACAAACAGACCACCCAAAAAGGCATTTTTGAAGTTTCAGTTTTGAAAAGTCGATTTAGTAGTGAGACGACTGTTAATCTCTTATTTGATGAACGATTTGGACAGTTTAAGAATTTAGCTAAATCCAATTATTAAATACAACAGGAGGGAGCCTGTACATTGTAAGTATTTATGCAATTATCACTCCAGCGATGGAATCGGTCAAAAGATATAACACTTAAAAAAGTACTGTTGCTTTAGTGTAAATCCAAAAGGAGGAGAAGATTATGATGAAAATGAATTTTCTGACCATTGACAAAGTAAAAAAATCATTGAGCTTGCTAAGAACCAAATCTTCATTGAAATAAGGATAAAAAAATTGAGTTACGATAATACTGCCAAGTACTTAGCTGAATTGTATCCAGCCGAGTTTGCCAAGTGGTTGCTACCAGATAAAAATACAGAAGTTACAGTACTTAAAACTGAACTTTCAATAGAGCCAATCCGCGCAGATTATGTCACATTTTTGCAAACAAGTAGTCGGATTTTGCATATTGAGTTTCAGACTCTCCCCAAATCTAATCCGCCAATTCCTTTGCGGGTATTAGACTATTACGTGAGGTTGAAACGGCAATATAACACACCAGTAACCCAAGTCGTGATCTTCTTGCAACAAAGTAGTGACCCTATTGCATTTACTGAAGAATACACGGATGAGTTCACAAGTCACCGTTATCAAGTTATACGGTTATGGGAACAAGATTCAGCTTTTTTTCTGAATAATCCAGCGCTATTGCCTCTTGCCCCTCTAACTCGAACTGATTCACCTGCCGCTTTATTATCCCAAGTAGCTCAAAATATCGCTAAAATTCCAGATAGGGATGAAAGGCAGAACATTGCTGGATGTACAGAGATATTTGCAGGTTTAAGGTTTGAAAAAGATTTAATTCGTCAATTTTTACGGGAGGATATTATGCAGGAATCCGTTATCTATCAGGATATTTTACAGAAAGGTAATAAACAAGGTGAAGAACGTTTGATTCTTCGCCAATTAAATAGACGTTTTGGTGAGATTGATTCATCAAATATTGAAAGAGTTAGAGTCTTGTCTGTTGAACAATTGGAAACTCTAGGAGAAGCATTATTAGATTTTTCCTCAGTTGACGATTTAAGAGTTTGGTTAGACCAACAACCAAATAATTACTAATACTTCGGCTACGCTCAGTACAAGTTTATAGTTCGTAATTCTTAACTATGAATTACGAACTACGAATTATGAATTACGAATTAGATTTATAGTCTCTGCTCTACACCAACATTAACTAACTCTAATCTGCTCACACTTCATTAATGATTAGTTGATAAATACAAAAAAGCCGGAGGGGTATGGACGCAATCCTCGGCTTTCATGAATCAAAGAACATACGACTATGATTGTGTATTACATTCAATGTTTCCTGACTATTAGGGATAGGTCTTACTCTCCCAAAAGGAGAAGTTTTATTTTATCAAAAGATAGAACTGAATTTTGATAGTAGAAATCGTGAATAAAATACAGAGTTTTTTAAAAAGTAATAAAAGGGATTACCGCCACAAGAAAGCAACGGAGTCCAATCAAAGCCACATCCACATCCGGCAATTGCGGCATTAGACGCATACATTCAATTACTGGAGTTTTAAAACACCATGAAAGCGTTATCCGTTCGTCAGCCTTGGGCATGGGCAATAATTTATGCTCTTAAAGACATAGAAAACCGTGGCTGGCCCATTCATTATCGCGGCGACATTCTGATTCACGCTGCAAAAACCTGTACTAAAAAAGAGTACCAGCTAGCGAAAGAATTTGGCCATTGCATGGGGGTAGTAATCTCAGAACTAATCTCTCTACGTCGCGGTCAAGTTATTGGCATTGTCACAATAGTTGACTGCCAATTTTCACAAGTTGCGTCTGGCTGGGGAATGGCTGGGCAATACCACTGGAAGCTGGAGAATCACGCGAGAGATTACATCGATTCCTTACATTGGACAACTGGGAATTTTTGAAGTGCCTGATGATTTGGTCATGGAGGTGGCTGCATGACTAAAACAGTAATAGCTAAGTTATCTGCAATACCCGAAAAATTCTTAGAGGATGACCTTGAAGCCGCACAAATTCATAGTCAAGAATACCTCTATCCGCACATTAAAAAGAAAAAATTACTTCACGAAACTGAAGTACATCAAACACCTTCTGGTTCTACTGCACCAGCGAACGTTACGTTATCTGCGACACCCGAAAAATTTTTAGAGGACGACCTTAAAAGCATACAACTTCATAGCCAAGGATGCCTATATCCGTACCTCGAAAAGAAAAAGCTACTTGATGACTCAATAGTTTTTTACCCACGAGTTATAGGCCAACGTGACCCAGACAACCCGATTCAGTGGCGATGGGGATATAACTGGGAAGAACGAGTTGATGAAGTTTGGAAAGGACGAAGTATCGGCTCAATTCCCCCTGGCGCTGTCCCAATGATTCGTCTAATGCAACAGCAGGGGGCAATTAGGGAAGATATTATCGCTTTTATCAAAAAAGCGAAAACCAAAAAGCCATCACCGAAATTAGATGTCTGCAAAAATTTTGATAACACAAAATTAAAACCAGTTCTGCCAGATGATGCGCCAATTTCTGTAGTACTATTCGCTGGTGGCGGCGGGATTGAAGCTGGGATGCTACAGGCTGGTATTCGCCCAGTTATTGCAGTGGAGTTTGACCCAAGTAAACCAGAACTAAGTCGGGCGATCGCCAAAACTCATCACCACAACTTCAGCGAGTATGGCTGTAGAATAATCCAGCTAACAGTGCAAGAAGTAGCGCAGTCAGGATTTCTAGGTTTTCCCCGCCGCCCCGATTACCTCCATGCCTCCCCAGTATGCGCCAACTTCAGCCAAGCCCACACAGCTAAAGCGGGTAAGGGTATTGAAACGGCTGATGATCTGACGGCTGCATTGGCTGTGGCAGAAGCCATTCGACAGTTGCAGCCACGGGTGTTTACGCTAGAGAATGTGCCGCGCTATCAGAACAGTCAGAGTTTTATCATCATCCTAGATGCTTTGGAGCAAGAGGGGTACTCGGTCAACTACAGCGTGGTCAACATGGCTGATTTTGGACTGCCCCAGGCGCGGCGGCGGTTAGTCCTGATTGCAAGTAGAGGTTTTGGCGTTGCTTTACCCGCTTACAGAAAACCAATAGGTTGGTACGATGCTATTGCCCATCTCATTCCTATGATGACCTATTCTCAACTACTCCCCAAACAACAGCAAGCGGTAGAACAATTTCTGACGGCTAACGAACCAACGCCATTGCTATTAGAGAGAGTTGGGGGGCGCAACGGAATGAAGTACAAGCCTGGGCATCTACCCTGTAATACCATATTGCGATCACATTTCACAGATCACAAAGGTTGCAACCGAAGCAAATTCGCTGATATCTGGTTGCCGGATGGTACGGTCAAATCTCTGTCTATTGAAGGGGCTGCAATCTTGCAAGGGTTTCCCAGTTGGTACGAGTTTCCCAATGAGACTGCTACGGCTGGGTCAATCATCGGCTACTCTGTACCACCCAGTTTCGCAACAAAACTATTTATATCTGCACAGAGCAAATTATTAGGAGCGACTGTATGACTAACCTTGTCCAAAACCTAGAACAGTGCTGGTACACTTCCCCGTCTTGGGGTCAACAAATCCCGCCCGTGCTAGTCAGTCTGTTAGAAGGAGTGTACGTGGAGTCTGCCAAAGCTACAGTCTGAAAAGTGGTCGCATGAGGCGATTGTAGGTAGGGTGTTGACTTTGTGGGAAATTAAGCCAAAATTTTTCATGCAATTTCCGTGTCGTTATTTTAGGCAGAAAACACGGTTCTTCTCTTTGAAAGCATAGATTGACCGAAAACTTGATCGGACCAAGCTTCAAGATCAACATACCGAACTGTTTCTAAGGCAAGTTTTACAACAGATCCTGTCAACTTCATAGTAGATAAAGAAATGCTCAAAATCATCTGACCTATCTGTTTAAAAGGACATCGAGAAGAAAACTGTTTATATTTGCCAAAAAGCGATTCAATCACATCAGAAGTCGCAAGAATTGTCTGTTCTGAATGAATTTTAGAACTTTCAATTTTCAAATAATCTATAATTTTTAGTTGAAAATTAACTAGACAATTGGCTCCCATTGTTAATTGCTGTAACTTCAAGACGCTGCTTAATTTTTGATTAAGCCCACAAGTTTTAAGGTGAGTCTCTACAGTTCGAGTCATTTGAACCATTTGGCTCCAAATACTAAGCGGCTCTTGATAATTGATTAACCATCCTAATTTGGATTTTAATTTTTGTCTCAAAATGGCAGGTTCAATATTTGGTAACAGTTCTACTATTATGTCTATTGGAGAATCTAAAAGTTTAATAGCCCAATTAATCAGCCTTTCGATATTGAAATAACGACATTGAGAACGTTGAGATGGTGGAGATAAAAATGATAGCTCTGTTTGTTGTAGTTGTTGTCGGCATCGTGTACATTGCTCGATGAAAGACTGATATTTTTCATCGGCTACTAGCTCATGCTTGAGCAATAAAGCCATTGCATGAGTCACATCATACGTATAAATCACTTCTGGGTAATTCTCTTGGTACAGCTTGATACCTTTTTGGATATCACTGCCGTGATCAGCTATTATTTGTAATGGACGACCAACTTTTGAAGTTAGCTCAGAGAGCTTCTGCGATATGTATTCTCCCTTAGTGGAGTACATAATTTCCAATGCAAGAAGTTCTATATCTTGATGTCCTAATCCTCGTTTTAAAGGAAAAATTTCTGATTCAAGTAGTTGTTGTGGAACCCCCAAAATTACCAGAGCTTTTTCTGCCCCTAGTTCTACAGTCAAATCTACAATAAAGATCCAATCACTTCGATATTCTTTTTCTCTATTGAGTTCGTACAGACCAATTCGCCCTAACCATTTTCTAATACTACTAAAGCTTGGAGTACCCTGGTTACAAAAATCAGCGTACAATTCAAAAGTCTTTTCGACTCCTCGCAAACTACTGCCGCACTTGATAACTTGTTCTAATGATATTTGAATTGTTTCGACTGAATAATGATGTCCCTTCGCTACCTTGTCAAGAGCCTGTCCACTTGTTTGCAACTTAGTTAGAGTGTTTGTAATTAACTCTTTTTTTTTCCCTCGCTCGTCTCAATGTTCTGTTTGAGTAGCTTTGATTCAGCAATTTTTGCTCTGCTTTTCCAATAGTCTCGTGAGGTTGATAGATCTCTGACTTTTATTTCTAATGCTCTGAGTTTTTTCTGTTTTTCCAAAGCTCTCTCTTTCCAATTGTCTCGACCATTGCGAAACAATCTTGCTAATCGGCTGGTTGGGCTTTTAAACTCTTGCATTAACTTCTATGCAGCTACGTACTTCTTGCATGAAAATTTACCACTTTAAAACCCTCAGAGTCAACACCCTAGATTGTAGGGCGGTCAAATCTGCGACCGGGGCGTACGCATAAACTCACGCGTTGTACCGAATTCGGGGCAGAATCCGGGCTTTGACTTCTTGCTTTCATGCTGAAGTGATGATCCAGCGAAAGCAGATCGTGATTAGAAAGCTACTGGCTAAGTTTCCACAGTGGGAGACTGCGATTGTGGATGGGGTGTTGGTTGATTGGGAAAGATAAAAATAATAGTGTGCAGCTAAATGACTTTACCCTTAGATTCAACAAGTCGTTACAGCATTTTATATTCCCTATCTCCCCGAAAAAAACTGCTCTTTTATTGTTAGCTCGCTTGTATTGTTTGATTTGATAATGTTAAGATTCAAACCAAGTTTTGAATTGTATAGCAAATAAAAAGCATTTAAATAGCAATGAAGCAGCAAATAAAGAGCAAGAAGGTAGCGCCTTCTTCGTCCTCACATTCTAAGCCAGTTTTACTTGAATACACAATTAACGGTAATATTCAACCCATTAAAAAAGAATATGAATTACTTGTCATAGCTTGTGACCCCAGGAATTTGTATAACATTTGTGATTACACTGCTGAAGAACGCGCTATATTTGACAAGTTAAAAAACTTTACATTTCATACCTCACTACTTAAAGTCCAAATCAATAATCCAACTACCCAGCAAATAACATATCCTGGCATCTTTGCTCCGAAAGTATTGGGGCAAATGGATGGAAGTATTTATGCATATCGTAATGAATCCGCCAAGCAATTTGGATCTAAGGTTGCGAATGAGATGGCGTATAACTTGGTAACTGTCTACCAATTGCAAGGCGAAGCAAACCCACCATTGTCCTCCAATGAGTTTGAAAAAATACTTAACCAGCAATTGACAAACAGCGACTGGTGGCCATTCTCTACCGAATACGAGGTACTGAAAACCTTTACTACGCCTTACTTTGATCACTTTTCTAATGAGGACTTGTTCGAGGAAAAGTTACCTTGGAAGATTCTGAATTTGCAAGGTAAAAATAAGACTTTGTATGTGCATGGATTCACTTGTTTTGAATCGGTCTTGCATTGCTGGGATTACGCCGAATTAGTACTGAATTTTGTCGGCAGTGCAGAAAAACCTTTACTAACTGAGTTTGACGCGCCTATTGTAATCCTGGGTGCTGGTGTTAGCGGTCTCTTGTTTGCCACTAGGCTAAAGAGGTTGGGATACACGAATATAGAAATTCTGGAATCAACCGACCGATACTGTGGAAAAACCTATACCATTACTGAAGAGGAACCTTATCCAGGCGGATCACCAGAGAATACGGTCTGTGAGTTAGGCACATGTTATTTATCGCCAGCCTACGATCACCTGGTTGAGGATCTGAAGGAATTTTTTGTGGACAACGCTCAAATTAATTTCGCTAAAGGTGAACCGAATTTTAGAGGGATTGTCATCGAAGGGGAATTTGAACCGCCTTATGTTCCTAATGAGGCGATTCTTTCACAACAAGGCTATATCCTTTTGAAGGCTAAAGCTTTACTAAATCTCGATCCAAATGAACCGCCAAAGGTTGTAATGTCTTATATTGCTTTGGCACTCGCCAAGTACAGCGTCCTTCATTGGAAAATCATGGGTTCACAAACGCCAATGCCACTGCACCCACCAGAGGAACTGCGGGATAAAACGTTTTATGAGTTCTTGGATGAAAACGGATTACTTTCCCTTGTAGGCATGATCCAGTATATGTATTCTGTGCAGGGGTATGGTGTAATCACAAATATCCCCGCTTATTATGGCTTAACCTGGATCACACCTATCGTTATCCAAACGATTCTGCTCGATAATTTCGATCCAGAAGAAATACCCGTTGTAACTGGATTGGAAAAGGGTTGGGGCGCTCTTTGGGAGCAAATAGTAGAACAAGGAAAACTTAATATTACCTATTTGGCGAAGACTACATCCATTAAACGTCTGAACCCATAAGTACAACTAATCAACGGCGCTTGCTTCTACAACATTGAATGGCACTCTCCGGCTTCAACACTAGGGCGTGTTTTAAAACTAAAACTATAGCCAAAGAATGATAGAAGCGAGCGTCAACATTGCAAGATAGTTATCAGCTTTCTTTTCATAGCGTGTAGCAATCCGACGAAATTGCTTTAAACATTGGTGCGATCGTATTGGGGGATAGAGCATTTTGCGCTTATGCTGATTTGATTTCTATTAAAAATAGAAATTGTGATGCAGTTTTTCGGAAACATCAAGCCCGAAAAACCACGATGCGAAAAGGTAAAATAATTGGGTCAAGTGATAAGTTAGTAACTTGGTATAAGCCTAAGAAATGCCCACAGGGATTGAGTAAACATGAATTTGATGCTCTACCTTTAACCATAACTGTACGAGAGATTTATTATTACTCCCGAACGCCCCGCAAGAAGTGAGGCACGAGTCCGTAAACGCCGCCCAAAAGCTTACCCCTTAATGACCAAACCCCGGCACGAATTACGAAAGCAGTTGCAAACTGCTTAACCCACAAGCATTTCGGCTTTTCTTAGTGCCATTCGACCATGAGTGTATCTTCTTTAGATGAATCAAAAATTAATGATTTAAAAGCCTTGAGAGCAGCAGTACAAAATATGCGTTCAGATTGGGCATCGTTTCAAGGTTTTATGGCAGAAGGACTATTAGGACGCAAGTTAATTTCCCAAAAAGTCTATACTGCTGGTTCGTTCATGTTACAACGATTTATTACTGACCTCAACCCAAAGGAAGAAAATCATATTGGGGAAGCGATTATTCGAGAGAATGGTGAATTGGAGTATTTGAAAACTTATCGCTTATCAGGAATGCAGACTCGCCGAGTTTATTTGCTGAGTCAGTTAGCGAACCATAATTGGAATTTGGATGCTACAGCTAGTAAATTGGGCAATACACGAGAGGAATTTGTGCTGCGTTTAGAGAAGGTGGGTTTTGGTTATTTGCTTAATGCAGAAGTACGACTTGCAGCACTGAAAAAAATCAAGGGAAAAAGGTGATGAATGGTATATTATCCTGATTAATTTGAATAAACTATATACCATTCATCACTCCAATAGCCGACATCAGCAAGACTTTCGGCAACAAGAGAGAGAATCGATTGGGGAGACGATGGAAGTCGGGGATCTATTTCCATCTATTACCCAAAATGGAATAATTTTTTATAAGACTTTGTATATTTGCTTTTTTCGAGTAAATATACGTGTAAAGTTTGTATGGTACTTAGATTATGGATGTTATCAAAGAAAATTATTTATGAAAAGCATTGAAGTAGACCTCAAAGTAGGTCAACGAGATAATTAGTTTTTAAATCTTAATAATTCCCTATAGTTCTAAATTGTAATAACTTTAATAACAGAGGTATTAAGTATGGCTAAAAAAGAGCTAATCAACGAAAAGCTTTACGATCTGGCAAGAGCTGATGAATTTGTTGGGCAACGAGCAAAATTGCTTGGAATTTCCCGCCGCCGTCTAGTGCAATTATTAGCGGCTGGCGCTAGTGCAGCGACTGTCGGGCTTTTACCTTCACTTGGTAAGACCAACAAAGTTCAGGCACAGACAGCTAAACCCTCACCTATTATCAAGCCAACCCCACCAGAGTTTTTCGTTCAAAATGGCAGTAATTTGGAAATGCGGTGGGAAGCCTTATACGGACGAGGATATCTCATACCAACTGCCATGTTTTTTGTCCGCAATAACAATCCGACCCCTAATATCGATCTAGCAACCTGGCAGTTAAGGATTGAAGGCTCCGGCGTTGAACGTCCGCGTACATTTACTTACGATGAAATTCTCTCTATGCCTTCAGTTTCGGTGATCCGTGCCATTGAATGCGCTGGTAATGGCACAATACCTTAGCCAAAATAAGAGGATGAAGAGAGAGGGCTGATGTGGTAGAGTTATTGTCTTTGTATAAATTTCCAAGCTTGGGTGCGATGGCAAACTTTGAAGAGATAGGGCTGCCGTAGTAGAGTTATTGTCTCTCACAACGACAACTCAAACACTACAAGCAGCCCATGCCCGATATCTTATCACTGTTACAATGCCTGCTACCGCAGATCAACGCGACAACCATGCGACAATTTAACCAAATAATCCTGGCTATGTTAGCGATGAGCGGACGAGTCACAATGTTGGGGATCTCTCGTTGGGCAGGCGCTGGTGGTAGTTATCGGACGATGTTGAGATTTTTTCATACAGTAATGCCTTGGGCGACGTTGTTTTGGCTATTTTTCCGCAAGCATTTATTCCGTGCGAATGAGGTATATTTGCTTGCAGGAGATGAAGTTGTAATAAGTAAATCAGGGAAACAAACTTATGGGCTGGATAGATTTTTTTCTAGCCTGGTTAGTAAACCCATATCAGGGCTATCTTTTTTTACATTATCATTAGTCAGTGTTGAGCAAAGGCGCTCGTTTCCAATTCAGATAGAACAGGTGATAAAGAGCGATATAGAAAAAAGTAGCCCGTCACCAACCAAAGAAATAAAATCGCAAGAGAAACGTGGGCGTGGGCGACCAAAGGGGAGTAAAAGCAAGAATAAAACCCAAGTAATTCTCACATCAGAATTACTCCGAATTCAGAAAATGATTAAGTCGCTATTTAAGTTATTAGCTAATTTTATTCCCCTTAGTTACTTAGTGTTAGATGGACACTTCGGGAACAATAATGCCTTGCAGATGGCTCGTCAAGTTAACTTGCATATAATTTCTAAGCTTCGCTATGATTCGGCATTATATATACCTTATCAACACCCTGACCCCAATAGTTCCTCTCGTCGTAAATACGGAGATAAAATTGATTACACTAACATACCTGACAAGTATTTATGTAAAAGCAGCATAGAGGATAAAATCCAAACTAATGTTTATCAATGCACTCTCCTTCACAAGGAATTTGCCCAAGCATTGAATATAGTTATTTTGGTCAAAATCAATCTTAATACTAATGCTCGTAGTCATGTGATTCTATTTTCTAGTGATCTAAAATTGTCATCTGAGAAAATAATTGACTACTACAAGTTGCGCTTTCAGATCGAATTCAATTTTCGAGATGCCAAGCAATTTTGGGGATTGGAAGATTTTATGAACTTAAGTCAAATTGCTGTAACTAATGCTGTTAATCTAGCATTCTTTATGGTCAACTTATCCCATCATCTTCTCGCGGATTTTCGTCTCCTTAATCCCGACTCCGGCATTCTTGACCTTAAGGCTCACTATCGTGGTTTTCGATATGTCCATGAAATTTTAAAAATGCTTCCCGAAATGCCTAAGCCTATTTTATTAACCCAGATTTTTGCCAAGCTTACTTCTTTAGGACGTATTCATCCCGTTTCTACAGGCATTGAACCCTCGTAAATTGGCTAAGGTATTGAATGGCAGAAACTTCTTTCAAAAGTCTCACAGTAAAAAGATAGAAGGTACTCCTTGGAATCTAGGAGGTATAGGGGTGGCTGAGTGGACTGGCGTTTTGTTGAGCGATGTGTTGAAACGAGCAGGACTCAAGCCTACAGCCCGTGATGTTATGCCTGTTAGCCTAGATGAAAAGAAAATCCAACGTCCTTTCTCCATTGAAAAGGCATTAGAAGAAGATACCCTGTTAGTCTACGCAATGAACGGAGATATTCTTCCTATTGATCACGGATTTCCGATTCGGGTCTTAGTTGCGGGCTGGGTGGGGATTGCTCACACCAAATGGGTTGGTAGCATTCGGGTTTCAGAGACACCCCTATTTTCTGAATACAACACAAAGAAGTATGTCTTAATTGGGGAAGACTATCCTGTTTCAGAGGACTTGAAAGCCAAAGGAGTCATGGGACAAATCTTGAGGGAGCAGAAAGTTAAAAGTGCCTTTGAATTACCTTGGGATGGTGAAATAGCAACTGGAAAACGTCTTGTTCGCGGACGTTCCTGGTCAGGTGAAGGGAAAATTACTTTTGTTGAAGTCAGTTTAGATGATGGTAAAACCTGGAGCAAAGTCAGTCTACGAGAACCCAATATTACCAAAGCATGGGTGCGATGGGATTTAGAATGGGATGCACGTCCAGGTCGCTATGGTTTACGTGCTCGCGCCACCGACGATCAAGGCAATACTCAACCTGACAAGATTCCTTTTAATAAAGAAGGTTATAGCCATTGGGCTGTCGTCACCCATCCAATCAAAGTTGTCTAAAAGGCAATAGATTAAAACAGAGCTTCAGACCAAACAATGACAAATCAAGGGTTTTGAGAATTTCTTATCCCGAACTCAGGTTAATTATTTACGCCGACCTACTTACTTCTGATTTTGTCTTTTTGGCAGAGCGATCGCTTAGAGCCTGTCAAGAAACAACTTTTACAATTTGCCACCTAAAAAGCTTAATGTGTTATTAGTCCCTAGTAGTTCACAATGCAAATATTGACAGGCATAGATTGGGAAAGGGATAGGTTTAAAACCTTTACCCTTTTCCCCTCTGTCAACAAGACTTTGGCGGACTACTATTAACCATTAGTCGTCTGCCTAGTTTGAGATTGCAATAAAGCACTATTTAAGGTAAAAATCAAACTGATTGTTGCGATCGCACCTATGCCAAACAGAGGAGATGGTTCGGGAATCGGTTTGGCAATAGTATAACAATTTGCGGGCAAGGAACCCCCATCAGGTACGTTGCCATCAAAAACAAATGAGACACCTGGAGTTCTTGTATTTTCTATAAAAACTTGCGTAGCGCCACCAGGGTAGCAGGTACTAGGAGATTGAGGCCCAGCAATACCAACATAGACATCCAATCCTGCTGGCAAGCTTACTCTTTCTCTCAATTGCGCTAAATTTGGAGGAGGACCAAAATATTGAGCTAGAGCTAGTTCTTGAATTGCATCTAATGTAGTTTTAGCATTACTACTGTCATAAAAATTAGCTGTTAAATATCTGCCAAAACGATAAGTATTATCATTATTGTAATAGCGATAATAAGTCGTTTCTTGCGTTAGGGTTTGTTTTGTGCATTCCGAGTCAAGAAAAGACGTAATAACGGTAGCTTGATCCTCAACGGAGTCGGGCATGGGACAAGCCGCAGATGCAGGAGTTTGCCCAGCCAAAATTATGAATGGAGAAAGGCCGACAAGCGTCACTCCACCTACCCAAACACGACAATATTGCTTGTTCATTAAGAGAATTTTTTGTTGAAATTCTCGAAGATTTTATCAACTTCGTTTTTTTGTGTCAATTAAAACGTCATCAGGTATTGTCAGCACACACTTAATTAATTTAACTATGGCGCACCTTAACTGCTTTGAGCCAAGATATTAAGCCGTTAATTGCCATCAACAACAAAATTACATAAAGTAAAGCAATAAATTTTACTTTTTTAATGTCATATAACCAGATGCCAAGAATATCAACTACAATCCAGTAATACCAACTTTCAATTCGCTTATGCGTCATTAGCCACATAGCTGTAAAACTCATAACTGTTGTGAGTGCATCCAAGTAAGGAAAAGAAGCTTGCTCTGGAAATATTGCTGGCAGTATTATATGAATCTGACTCATCAATGCTCCCATGACAAAAGTTAGGGCTATTGTGACTGAAGCTGCCAAAATAATTTCGCGTCTTGGGCTATATCGAAGATTTAAAACTTCTCCACTATCTAGCTTGGATGTACTCCATCGCCACCAGCCATAAACACTTATACCCAAGTAATAAACTTGCTCTACCATGTCGGAATACAAGCGAATCTGGTAGAAAAGCACCATGTACAGTAAGACACTAACTATTCCTACAGCCCAAGTTAATATATTTCTTTGAGAAATTAGCCATACTGACCATAAATAAAAAATCGTTCCGAGAAACTCGATATAACTTATGGGATAACCCAGAATATTGAAGGCAATATTATTAACACTCCAAAACTCAAGCATATTATGTTAGTTTTTAATAAAATAAATCTAATAGGTTATGATACTTTTGGTATCGATTCAATATCTTGCTAACAAAATCAATGCGTGTATTTAAATCCCCACTCAGAATAAAAAAGGGAGTTTTTCTAAGAATTAGATCGTTTTTAATTTGTTTTTGAAATATGCTACGATTTATCTCTCCAGACCGATCCCATGTATCATCATAAGGTATATCTGCATCGCAAAGAAAAACTAAATCATAGCGAGATACAGCCTGATGTGCTAGTTCCACTAAATCTGGAGCAACAGTTTTATGATAGTACAAAGAAAATTGATAAGTTGTTAATGCATTTGTATCTGTAAATAAATATTGGTTCGCTTGTAACAACAAGTTTTCTTCACGTTCTAAATGTCCTTGTGCAATTTCTACAAGTTGAGACAGCGACAGCCTTCTATTTATTTGATGTTTTTCCCAATATTCCCGCCCATATTCTGGCATCCATACGGTTTTATACTCTTTTGCTAATCGGGATGCAATAGTCGTTTTTCCAGTTGAGGGCGCACCCAGAAACACTATATTAGTAATTAAATCGCGGTAAACATCAGGATGTAAATAATCTCTAAAAGCATAAGGTTCTTTTCTGACTTTTGTTCCAGAAATAGGGAAAGTTTGGCGATCTCCGTCTACTAATCGATTAACGGCTCCTAATGCAAGGCTTACGTGTTCGCCATAGAATTCACTACAGTAAAAGTGCGTAACCTTTTTTGATTCTAATTTTTTCCGTATATATTCTTCGTGCTTTTTCTTAATTTCAAAGCTATCACCAACTTCTGTTGGCCCATCCCATGCTTCAATCACCTCAATTTGAGGATACAGTGTTCGTAACCATCTAGCCCGAACTGTTAAGGGAATTGCTGTTACCTCTGGGCAATCATAAATCATCACTAGCACTTCATTCATTTCTGCTAAAGCCGTCTCAATCACAAATTGATGTCCTTTGTGAAGCGGTGCAAACTTACCTAGCGTGAGTCCACATTTTCTGCCCATAGCTTCCTATTATCTTGGCTAATGCAAACTATGAAAAACAAAAGACCATTCGCTATATTTGTCCTTGAATAGTTTTTCTCAATTCAGTACGGCTGCGATTCGCTTTAAACCAAAAAGCCACACAAAAGATAACTAGCATCAATATAGGCATCCCTACAAATAATGCAGCCATGTGATTAGGCATAGCACCTGCCAATGTTATGGGAATAATTGCACTATACCAGCAGAAAAACCAGAATCCTAAAAACGCCATCACAAAAGGAGGTAGGCTCATTTGTATATGAATCAAGGTTTGATGAGATTGTACTTCAAAGCGCCCTCGAATTACTGGTAAAAACGAGTTCCGATAGTGAATTATGCGGCTGATTTGAAAGCCTGACTCAGAAATACTTCCTTGATAGGGGGCATGTTTTGCATAAAATCTGAATGTTTTCGTAGGTTCAACTAAAGCATTCAGCCTTTGCAGAACTATAGGCAATGGATCAGTTGTCAAAATTGTAAAGCTATCATAAGGTAATACTTTCATGTTGATTGAGGCTTGCGGGGCTACAAAAAGGGCTAGGATGCAGATAGAATAAGCCTCATAGCCCTCTCTCCTTGCTGGTAGTACTTACGCTTATTAGGATTTAATGTCAATAATTCAGCGACTAATTCATAAGAATTTTCCATAAAATTGACCCAGTTAGCTCCATATAATCCAATATAAAAACTACTATGACGGCGAACTGTCCGCCCCAATTCTTTAATTCGTCCAACATATTTTTGAACACCCATGCGTTTAATTTTTTGACCAGATATAGTTGCAGCCGTATAGGCAAGTGAGATTAGTAATATTAGAGAAATTAGCCGTTTTCCTGATGCATTAGTATCTTCATGCGTTATAACCACCGCTTTTAAAATCCCTAAACATCTCCTCAATATCAAACCGTTGTTTATAAGCTTTAATAGTAGACTCTAAAGTATCAAAATTAGTGAGAATAAACCAGCCCTCCTCTGGCGCAACTCCAAAGCGTTTTCGCTTCCATTTACCCGCAAGATTAAAAGTAATAAACCCTGTAGCTTTTGTATATTTAATGCCTTTATAAAAGAACGAGACTCCAGGTCTGACTTTTCACGGGATGTGGAAAAGGGGATTGGTTCGCGATGGCTTATCGCGAACCAATCCTTTGAACTTAAGATGATTTGCGTCCTCTAATATAAGGTGCTTGTAGTGTCGTATTTTGGGGTGCAAATGAAACTATTAGAAGCGAATCCGTACCATAATTGTGATTTTGGTGACAAACGTCTGACCAACAGAGCAGTTTTAATTGCGGAGGCTTTAAAAGTAAAATATGGTCATCCTTTATCAGAAATATTTCAAAGCGCTAGTGACCTCAATACGGTTCGGTTAAGCTCTAAGCGGTATTGAGAATAGAAAAAGTGAGTGTTCCTAATTTAGCTCCTTGCCCTCTATGTATCGGTTTCTTGGAAGGAAATTTGGCTCTAGTTTTTTTGACTACGCGAGGATTGCTTCGACCTTCAGGTTCTGGTATCTGCTCATCCAGAATTTCTCTTACAAGCCAGGTGAAAAAAAAGGAAATTCTTCGGTTTGAAGTCGCTGAAATTTAGGAACAGCACGACGGACAATGTTCAGTGTGCCAGTAAAACTTAATCTTAAGGGGGAAATATGAGTGGTTTGGGCAACCTGACACATAAGTGAACGCACAGCCCAATGTCCAAGCAGCCAGCCATAAACTTCCTGAACAACTTCACGAGGATTGAGAGAACGAATTAGAGTTTTGCGCCCTAAAAGATGGACTTTGAGTTCATCAATGGTACTTTCCACTTCCCAACGTTGGTGATATTCAGTTGCCAACAATAAAGCGGGAAACAAGGAAATATCCGTCAAGCTGGTAATTAGACGGTAAATTTGCGGTTGGTCATCAGTATCAATGGTGTACTCAATAACTCGCACCATGATTTTTGTACAGCCTTTTTTCTTCGATTTACCATCAGGAGCAATCCAAGACAGATAAGAACCATCTTCCAGGACTTTCTCGACTGGGAATTTTACATTTTTAGGTACTCGTCCCAAATAATTACATTTTTGTCTAAGAGTTGCTTGTACCATTGTGTAGGAATGTAAGCCTCTATCCCACATCAACAACATTCCTTCTGTCACAGACCGCAGTAACTTTTTAACTCTCACTCGCTCACCTATCCGGTACGGACACATTAAAGCATCAACAATTAAATGTGTTCCAGTTTCAATTAATAGTACTAGGCGTACTTTGGGGAAAGCCGCTCGCGTTCCTGGTCGTGTTCCTGGATATCCAAAAACTCTGGCATTCGATTGCGTATCCGGGACATCGAAAACTGTTCCATCTACTGCCATCACTCGCAATCCCTCTAAAAAAGCACCAGGGGTCTCAATTGTTGCTAGCGGTTTCACAATTAGATGAAATAGACGGCTCATCACCCCTGCTCCGACTCGCTGTCGTGCTTCTGTTATTGATGATTTACAGGGTATTCGCCAATATTTCCCCATTCTCACCCACGCTTCACTTAAGCCATCCACAAGATTTTTCAGAACCGTCCTCATTGATGCTTTTGACCACAAGCTCATCGCAATCACCAGACAGATCACCAGATGCGACGGTAAAGCCCGCCTCCGTTCTTCATTACTCTGTGTCTGTGCGATCGCACTCGAGATTGCCTCTGCTGGAATAGCTGTTTCTAACGCTTTGAGTACCGTACCTGATTCCACTACAGGCGAGATCAGTGAAAATTCTTTAAGTTGCATTCAATCTCAGTACACTTGGGTGATAACCCTCAGTTTATCTGGTTTTTAGCTTAACCGAACCGTATTGCTAGTGACCTCAAACGCGGTTACGAATTTTTTTCTAACCCTAAAACTACTTTTAACAAGTTGACTCAACCATCTTTTAAACAAACGGCACAAGAGATTTATGGCATACCAATAGTATTAGCGGTAGGAGATACTACTTATCTGGATTATAAAAAAATCTTAGAAAAAAGAGATGATTATGGGCCTACAGGTAATGGTGGAAATGGACTAATTTTACATAGTTCTTTAGCACTAGACCCAGACTTTGGTCAGCCACTAGGACTATTATGGGAAAAATTGTGGCATCGACAGCACAAAGTATCTCCACCACCAGGAGAAACATCTCCGGCAAAAAAAAAGCGATTAAAGAAAGAACGTTTAATCGCCAAAAATAGAGCTTTTAAAGAGAAAGAATCTTATCGATGGGTTGAAGCTTTTCAGAAAGTAAACAAATTATTTAAAAATTTAGAAATGCCTGATGGTGGGCTACTCACAAGAGTAATCCATGTCTTTGACCGTGAAGGAGATATTGCAGAAGTATTTGCACTTCAACGTAAAAATAAAAATACAGGTGTAGTTGTCAGAGCCGCTCACAATCGTTGTTTATCAGGAGAAAACTCTTATTTATGGGAGTATGTAACATCTCAAAAAGTGCAGTTTGTAAAAGAGGTTAAATTACCTGAAACTAAAAAGCGAAAAGAAAGAACCGCAACTTTAGAAATCAGGTATTGTCCAGTATCAATAAATCCTCCTTCTCGATTAAAAAAGTCAGGTAATTTTAACGTTTACGCGCTCTTTGCGACAGAAATTAATGTGCCAGACGGATGCGAACCAGTTACGTGGATGCTACTGACAAGTGAGTTAGTAACAACACAGGCAGAAGCATCTCAAATCCTTCGCTGGTATACGTATCGCTGGCGGATAGAAGAGTATCACAAAATACTAAAATCTGGCTGTAAAGCGGAAAGTTACCGCTTGGCAGGGGCTGACTTTTCACGGGAAATCCTCAAGCCCCGAAAAAGCGTGACTTTTTCCACAACCTAATTCTCAATAGCTTTAAGTTAATGAAAATAGCTAACGGAAAAATCAGGGCTTGCCAAACCCTTAAAATGACCTTTTCCACATGCCGTGAAAAGTCAGTAAAGCTTACAGGGATGAAGAACTGGACTTATAATTTGTTGCTACGGTCAAATAATTCGTCGCTCTACAAGTATTTCAGCTTTTCTTAGTGCGATTCTATTATAAAGTTATTGTTAATCTATTAGCTGTTAAATAAAGATTTATTAAATATTTGCTTAACTTTCTTAACTTTCTTAACTGTCCTTGCATTTTCATTCAAATTTTGAAATATTGAGAACGTTCAAGTCTACCCAGGTTCCTCAATTCAAAATTCTGTATTTTTCTTTAAAGCACATTAAATGTTCTTGTACTAAAATGGTTGTGTTATTAAAAGCTTTAGTAGCATAACCTAAATCTTCTAAGCTTTATGATTTCTCAATAAGTATGAATATTTAATTTATATCTAAAACTTAATTTTTATTTTTAGCTTTATTTATAAAAGATTGTCTACTTAACAATCTTGTTTGTAAGCTTGATGCACCATCCCAACTTATCAATTTAAAAATGAAGCAAATCGACGATGAAAAAATTAAGTGCCATGATGCTAAAGCTTATAGAGTGATTAATTTTTGTGATTTGGAAACGAAAACTAATTTTTGATTGGTGACTAATTTACCTGTGGATGGAGAAGCATTTGTTGACGATCATGAGATTCAAGATATTTACCGATTATGTTGGGGAGTTGAACTGTTGTGGAAATTTTTAAATATGCATTTGCAACTTGACAAATTAATTACCAAAAAGGTCAATCTCAAAGGAGCTAATATTGAAGAAGCTATTAAGTAAAACTTGTATATCTTTATCTAACTTATTCGGAATTAATCTCACGATTAGTGCCAGTAAAAAAGTTACTTTACTCGCTTATGAAATTGAAGTAAATCTAGCAGAATTACTACAGTTTATTATAGGTACTTAGTAAAACAAAATGACTATTTCAAAAATAGCTAATCTAGAACAGCAAAATCAAAAACAAGCTTTATATGTTGGTAAAAATTCATCATCTGGGCCAAATCCAAAAAAGCTGTTTAGTTTAAAAGTGATTGAATATTTGTTACTAGCGGCTTTTGTCTCATCTGGAATTTTTATTATTTCCTACCCATCAGATAAAACAGTTGTAACCACTGGAGTAATATCTTTAACTGTTTTATTTTTCTTATTGCTAATTAACAGACAGTTAGTTCAGGACGTTAATAAATCTGTTAATCAGTTCGAGATTACTAGAAAAGCTCAACTGTATACTTATCTGTTGAATAATAATTCTTGGAATACAGGGTAGTGGTAAATATGTAGTAAAACCTGATACTTTCTAACTCAAATTATTCATTTTTAGGTAGCTATTGTAATTTTGACTTATATTTAACTGACTGATTGAATAGACAAAAATACTAGAGAAATAGTCGGCGTTTACATTGGCGATGCCTACGGCGGCAAGCTACGCAGTGAAGAAGGTGCTAAAAGGATTATGGAATTCTCTGCCACCAGTTTATCGTCAATGTGCTGAATGTTCAACAGATTTTTGGGCTGCTTATGCAAACGTTATTCCTCACAAACGTCATCAGGCAGTAGGGAAGGAAAGTGGCAAAACCAATCATATTGAACGCTTTAATAATACAATGTGTCAAAGAATTTCTCGTTTAGTCAGAAAGACTTTATCCTTCTCTAAAAAACTAGATAACCACATTGGTGCTATCTGGTATTTTATTCATCATTATAATTCTTGCTCTTGTGCCTAAATTTATTATCACTACATATTTACCACTACCTACAATGACTTCAAACAAGCAACCTTTTGAATTGCCGAGTTTTTATGTGCCTTGGCCGGCACGGCTGAACCCAAACCTGGAAGCGGCACGGGTACATTCTAAAGCCTGGGCTTATGAAATGGGGATTTTGGGTGGGGTAGAGGGTTCAGAAGACTATGGGATTTGGGATGAGCGCAAGTTTGATGCTCATGACTATGCATTATTGTGTTCTTATACCCATCCAGATGCCGATGAACCCATGCTCAATCTGGTAACTGACTGGTATGTTTGGGTATTTTTCTTCGACGATCACTTCCTTGAGCTTTACAAGCGTAGCCAAGATATGGCTGGGGCTAAGAAGTACCTTGATGGACTGCCAGCGTTTATGCCTGTGCAGCCCCAAGAAACGCCCCCAGAACCCACCAATGCCGTAGAGCGGGGTCTAGTAGACCTCTGGAATCGCACCATCCCCAATGCCTCCCAAGATTGGGTAATCCGGTTTTCTGAGAGTACCATCAATCTTCTCAAAGAATCTCAGTGGGAACTCGCCAATATCAGCCAAAATCGAGTTGCTAACCCGATTGAGTACATTGAGATGCGCCGTAAGGTGGGGGGAGCGCCCTGGTCAGCTAACCTAGTGGAACACGCGGTTGGGGCAGATATTCCGGCGGCGATCGCCCCGACTCGACCAATGCGTGTCCTCAAAGACACCTTTTCTGATGGGGTACATCTGCGAAATGACATCTTCTCTTACCAAAGAGAAGTGGAAGAAGAAGGGGAAAATGCTAACTGTATCTTGGTTTTAGAACGATTCCTGGATGTCACTACCCAAGAGGCGGCCAATCTCACTAACGACTTACTAACCTCTCGGGTGCAACAGTTCGAGAACACCTTTGTCACAGAGCTGCCTTCCTTGTTCGAGGAATATAGTCTGACTCCCGATGAGCGTCTGAAAGTCGTCCTATATGCCAAAGGACTTCAGGACTGGCAGTCGGGGGGTCATGAGTGGCATACGAGATCAAGCCGCTACATGAACCAGACATCAGACAAATCTTCGACAGCAAGCTGGTTTTTAGGCGGCCCCACTGGACTAGGCACATCGGCGGCCCGTCTGGGAGCTTTATCCGATAGTTTGGGACTGAAACGGTTCAAAAGCTTCACTCATGTCCTCTATCAGCCTGTAGGGCCAGTAACTCTGCCACAGTTTTATATGCCCTTCTCCACCAGTTTGAATCCCCATCTAGGAGAGGCTCGGCGGCATTCTAAGGAATGGGCGCGTCAAATGGGGATGTTGGATGTACTGCCAGGGATGCCCAGCATTTACATCTGGGATGACCACAAATTCGATGTGGCCGACGTAGCTTTATGCGGTGCCTATATTCATCCCAATGGATCTAGTCCTGAGTTGAATATCACAGCTTGTTGGCTGGTTTGGGGAACATACGCTGATGACTACTTCCCAGCACTGTACGGCTATAACCGAAATATGGCAGGAGCAAAAGTTTTCAACGCTCGGTTATCATCCTTTATGCCCCTTGATGGGAGTCCTATTCCCCTACCAACAAACCCAGTTGAACGGGGTTTAGCGGATATTTGGGCGCGGACGGCTGGGCCAATGACAGCTAATGCTCGCCGCCAGTTCCGCCGAGCGATCGAGGATATGACAGAAAGTTGGTTATGGGAACTGGCGAACCAGATCCAAAATCGCATTCCCGACCCCATAGACTATGTGGAAATGCGCCGTAAGACTTTTGGTTCTGACCTAACCATGAGCTTATCTCGACTTTCTCAAGGGGACGAGATCCCATCAGAGATATTCCGCACCCGAACCATGCAGAATATCGAGAATTCAGCCGCCGATTTCGCCTGTTTGACGAACGATATTTTTTCTTACCAGAAGGAAATCGAATTTGAGGGCGAGATTAATAACGGTGTACTGGCGGTTCAAAATTTCCTTAACTGCAATATCCCCCAGTCCGTCGCCATTGTTAACGACCTGATGACCTCTCGTGCCCTTCAGTTTGAACATATCGTTGCGACTGAACTCCCTATCTTGTGTGACGATTTCAACCTGGATACCAGTGCTCGTAAGAAACTGTACGGTTACGTCAAGAAACTGGAACAGTGGATGTGCGGCGTACTCAAATGGCATAGGGCAGTAGACCGCTATAAAGAATTTGAATTGCGGAATAACTCGACAGAACAGCGTTTACTCCAAGGCCCTACAGGATTAGGCACTGCCGCGACTCAGATTAGACCAAGTGTTGGTCAGAAAACAACTCAAACCAATGTTGGGCCAATAGTGCAGAACGTACTGAGTAGTCCGACAGGGTTAGGCACTTCAGCGATCAAAATCGGAACGTTGTTAGGAAGGAAAGGTTAGCTCAATCTGAGTCCCTATTCCGGTTAATCAAATAACTTGTCAACAAATATTACCAATGGAGATTCATCATGACTAATACAGCAAACACTCCCCTAGAAAATCTAATTGAGCAACTGCCAACGGCTTTGCAGACCGAAGCGGCGCGGAAGTTGGCAGGCACCACTAAAACCCAACCCCAGATGCAGGGAATTACCTCACGGTGGCTTTTAAAACTACTGCCTTGGGTAGAAACCGTAGGGGGTAGCTATCAGGTCAACCGCCGCTTAACCTATGAAGTTGGGGATGGACGAGTCAGTTTTAGTAATACAGGGGCCCTGATACAGGTCATTCCGCAAGAACTCACTGAGTTACCTTTATTCCGGGGATTTGAAGATTTTGAGGTGTTAAACACCTTAGCTAGTCAATTTCTACAACAAGAATTTGCTGCGGGTGATGTGATCATCCAAGAAGGTCAACCAGCGGATAGAGTATTGCTAATTGCTCATGGTAAAGTCAACAAAATTGGCGCAGGCAAGTATGACGATCGCGTTGTTTTGAGTGTATTAGCCGATGGCGATCATTTTGGCGACTACGCTTTAGTAGAAGGCCAGGATACTTGGGATGTGACTCTCACAGCCATTACCCGTTGTACCATCTTGTCTCTGCCTCAAGCAGCTTTTCAAAACCTGGTTAACCAGTCTGAAGCTTTACAAACGCAAGTGGATCAATTCAGGGAAAAATTGCGCCAACCCCAAAACCAATACGGGGAAGCCTCGATTGATATTACCTCCGGCCACCTTGCAGAGGCAGTACTACCTGGGACTTTTGCAGATTATGAACTCAATGCACGAGAATATGAGTTAAGTGTCGCTCAAACCGTTTTGCAAATCAATACGCGGGTTGCTGACCTCTACAACGAACCCATGAATCAGACTGAGGAACAATTGCGCCTCACTATTGAAGCATTACGGGAACGCCAAGAACACGAAATGGTTAACAATCGTGACTTCGGACTGTTACACAATGCCGATCTCAAACAACGCATCTTTACCCGCAGTGGCCCTCCAACTCCTGACGATCTCGATGAATTGATCTCCATTGTTTGGAAAGAACCGAGCTTTTTCTTAGCTCATCCCCGCACCATTGCCGCGTTTGGTCGGCAATGCAACGCCCTTGGACTTTATCCCAACCCTATCCCTACGGGTAACAGTGCAATTCCGTCTTGGCGTGGTATTCCCATCTATCCTTGCAACAAAATTCCCGTTACGAAAGAGCGTACTAGCTCGATCCTGTTAATGCGTGTGGGAGCAAGCAACCAGGGTGTCATTGGTCTGCATAAAACTGGCATTCCTGATGAATATCAGCCTAGTTTGTCTGTCCGCTTCATGGGTATTAACGAAAAGGCCGTTATTTCTTACCTCGTTAGTGCTTACTACTCTACAGCCGTTCTTGTTCCTGATGCACTAGGCATCCTTGAAGATGTAGAAATTGGTTTATAAGTACAGCTTTGCGTAAAATTATAGCGTTTTTAATGCAAGGGGACGCATTGGCATTGTTAGTCGATGCGTTGGCATTGCCAAATTTAATTCGCTACGAATTAATGAAATGCTGTACTAAGTAGTCGGACATCCTCTCCAAAGTAGGGGCGAACGTTCGTTCGCTCTTACTCTCCGATGCTTTCTCTTAGGAATGTAAATTTAGTTGCATGACATGAAACGTTAACTTTATGACAGATGCTTTGATTAGGCCTGATTTAGACCAAGAAAACAGGCAACTCCAGATGAGCTTAAGCACGAAAGGGGCGCGGAAATTAGCCACAACCACGAAAACTCCGCCCCAGATGCAAGGCATTACGCCCAGGTGGTTGTTACAGATGTTGCCTTGGGTGCAAGTTAAGGGTGGAGCCTATCGGGTTAACCGTCGCTTGACCTATGATGTCGGTAACGGACGGGTCAGCTTTACCAACACAGGGGCCCAGGTGCGGGTCATTCCCCAAGCCCTTCGTGAACTATCTTTACTGCGTGGCTTTGAGGATATTGAGGTACTCAACGCTTTAGCAGACCGCTTTGTACAACAAGAATTTGCCCCAGGTGAGGTAATTGTACAGGAAGGTCAACCAGCTAACCAGGTGTTATTAATTGCTCATGGTAAAGTTAATAAGCTGAAGGCAGGCAAATATGAGGCGGAAGCTTTACGGGATATCTTAGCTGATGGCGATTGTTTTGGTGGCGAAGCTATAGTTCTATCTCAGGAAACTTGGGAGGTTAGCCTGAAAGCTGTTACGCGCTGCATAGTTTTGTCTTTGCCAATACAGGCGTTTCGGGAGTTGATGAACCAGTCTGAAGCGTTGCAGACTCAGGTCGATCGCTTTAGAGCTATATTGAGCAAACCCCAGGATCGGCATAATCAAGCGGCGATCGCTATGGCCGCAGGTCATAGTCAGGAAACTGAGTTACCCAGAACATTTGTTGATTACGACTTGAAACCACGGGAATATGAGTTAAGCCTCGCTCAAACCATTTTACGGGTGAATACACGGGTTGCTGACCTCTACAACGAACCTATGAACCAGACGGAGCAACAATTACGGCTGACTATCGAAGCGTTGCGAGAACGGCAAGAATACGAAATGCTGAATAATCGTGATTTTGGATTGTTGCACAATGCCGATCTCAAGCAACGCATCTTTACCCGCACTGGGCCACCGACTCCAGATGATTTTGATGAATTGCTCTCTCGGCGGCGCAAATCCCATTTTTTCCTAGCTCACCCTCGCGCGATCGCTGCTTTTAGCCGGGAGTGTAACCGTCGTGGAATCTATTCCCCAAGCACGGAGGTCAATGGAAAGATTGTACCTGCATGGCGCAACTATCCGATTTTTCCTTGTAACAAAATTCCGATTACCAAGGAGGGTACTAGCTCTATTTTGATATTCCGGACTGGAGAAGAAAACCAAGGGGTGATAGGTTTACACAAAACGGGTATCCCTGATGAATACCAACCCAGTTTGTCTGTGCGGTTTTCGGGTATCAACGAAAAAGCGATCGTTTCTTATCTTGTCAGTGCCTACTACAGTGCAGTTATACTCATTCCCGATGCACTTGGCATCCTGGAAGATGTCGAAATTGGGCGCTGAGGGAAGAGTAAACCTGACTTTTTTTACAATGATTAAATTAAATGTCGTCGTCAAAAATTGCTGTCTTTGAAATAAGCAGAGCGTTGTTTGATAGTTCCCTCCAACCAGCTTTTGTCGATTAGGTGTAGTACTGTAATCTTAAAAATGAACAGTAAACCAAAAAGTTTTTAAGAGAAGAGCGATCGCTAAAATGTTTGTATTTTTTGATATGTAATTCTCCAACCAGCAAACACAGTATAGATTAACATTACTTATGATTAGTTGGTTAAGAGATTTTCAGTGCTAACCTGTTGGAATATAAATGCTTTCAACTACTTGATATTTGCGCTGTAGGGCTTGAGATAAAAAGGCTAATATCTGTTTAAGTGTAAAAAGTGTGCGATAAATTAATCGACTCCCTTTCCTTTTACGACTGATTCTAAGCCAAAGTATATTCACCCAAATATTAACTAAAAGAAAGAATATACCAACGAGACTGCTACGGCGGGGTAAATTATCGGCTACTCTGTACCACCCAGTTTTGCCGCGCAGTTATTCATGTCAGCACAAAGTATTTTGAACCTCTTCTGAGGCGCACTCCCCCACTTCGGAACAAGTGGGGGTTAGCCGAAGCCCGAATCTAATCATCTTTTCCTTGAGACTGGATATAAAATTTAATGACTTCAAGTATTGCACCACCTCCTGATACTGCACAGTTGCGATCGCACCCTGTCCACTGCTTCATGGCATCAAGAATCTAAAAACCAGCTGTTAAGCAGTTGTTAATAATTATTAAGTATCTAATTAACTTTCTTAACTGTCTTAACTTTCCTTGAATTATCATCAAGATTTTGACAACATATTAAATTGAAAAACTAATTAAAGAGAATTTTATGGCAACTCAAGAACAGGTTCAAGAACTGTTTAGACTCTTAGACTATAACCAGGATGGCAAAGTATCCATTCAAGAGCTTTATGGCGCTGAATTATTTCCCCTGGTAATGGGAATAACAGGAGGCCGCCCACCTGAGCATTTACTAGAAAATTATGATTCAGACAAAGACGGCAGTCTTACCTTAGAAGAGTTCAAGAAAGTAGTTGAAGGAGCTGCAACTAAATAACCCTCTTGTGTCACTTTAGTAGAAGCCAATCGCTGTAAGCTTTCTGGAGCTTTAATTTCTGGGTTTTGGCTATAAATTCTAGTTTCTGTTAGTAAATAAAGTCTCAAAACTTGATTCAATCAAAGGTTGAGAATTTCGCTTCGATTAGTGTTTTCCAAAAGTGACATAACAGGGATAATAACTAAATAAGGGTATCGATACCTTTCACCCTTATACCCTGTATGGTGTGAGGGTTATTTCCATATCAAAGTTGCAAAATAAAAAATCATTCTCAATATTTATGCGAAAGGTTTATTGAGAAATTGGCTGATTACAAATAGAGCGATCACTCTTTTCTAAAGCTATATTAGTTTTCAAATAGTCTTTAATTGTACTGCAACCATAAGTTAGTACATCTAGATTGAGAATGCGCTGCAAGTCCGAAATAATCAGTGTGTTGTCATCACCCCCCGAAACTAAAATAGTTCCATCGCGGCTGATGGCAATTTTCCTAACCGCTGCGGTATGTCCTTTCAGGGTCGTTAGTTCAGTACCATCAAGTTTCCAAAGCTTGACAGTACCATCTACACTCCCAGAAGCAAGTATTTTGTTGTCGGGACTGAATGCCACACCCCATATTGCTCCTGTGTGACCAATGAATGTTTTAAGCAATTTGCCGTCAACTGTCCACAACTTAACGGTATTGTCACCGCTTCCAGAAGCCACCATCTTACCGTCAGGACTAAAGGCAACTATCCATACTGTCGCCGAATGTCCAACAAGGGTTCTCAGCAATTTGCCTTCCAGCGTCCACAGCTTAATAGTACCATCGCCACTGGCTGAGGCAACCAGGCGGCTGTCGGGACTAAATGCAACTTGCCATACTTCGGCAAGATGTCCTTTAAGAATTTGTGGTGCAGAGCGACCTGTGTGCCATATCTGAACATTATTGTTAACAGCAGCTATGGCGATCGCTTGACCATCGGGACTCAATACTGCTGCTGTCATTTTGCTATAAGGATTTTTGTAACTAGCAGTTAATGTCCCATCTAGCTGCTTGAGTTTTATCGTATCGTTGTAAGCGGGAAGAGCAATTAACTTGTTATCTTCACTAAAAGAAACCTGGAAGACTATGCTTTCTTCAGTCAAAGTTTTGAGCAATTTGCCCCCAGGACTCCAAAATTTAACAGTGTTTTCGTGGCTAGCTGTGGCGATGGTGGAACTGTCAGAGGCGATCGCTATTGACCAAATCCCTGCATTATGAGCTATTACACTCTTTTGGAATGGATTTTCACTCTGCCAAAGTCTGACAACGTTTTCTGCACCCGCCGAAGCTATAAAGTTACCGTCAGGACTGAAAGTAACTCCCCAAATAGATGCACTATGTCCTCTGAGCGTTCTGCGTTCTGTACCATCAATGTCCCAAAGTTTAATCGTTTTGTCGAGGCTGGCAGAGGCAATAGTCTGACCATCGGCACTAAACGCTACTCCCGAAACTCCTGCACTATGACCTTTAAGAGTTCTAACAAGCCGATAACTGCCATCTGTGCTGTCTCGCTGCCAAAGTTTGACAGTTTTGTCTTCACTTGCTGAAGCAATGGTCTGACTATCAGGACTGAAAGCTACGCCGACAACCCAAGCTGTGTGGCCTTCGAGAGGTTTTAGGGATTTGGCGTTCTGCCAGCCTGATGTATTTCGTCTCAAGAGTTTTACTGTGCCGTCTAGATTTGCAGCTGCGATGGTTTGATTATCAGGACTAAAAGCTACTCCCCAAAACCCAGTTTTATAACCTTGAAACGTTTTCAGCAAAGTACCATCTAGCTTCCATACTTTCACCGTCTTGTCCCAACCAGCAGAGGCGATGGTTTGATTATCAGGACTAAAAGCTACTCCCCAGACTGAAGCGCGACCAATGAATGTTCTAGAAATGTGCCATGATGCGTTTTTGGCATCTTGCTGCCACAGTTTAATAGTACCATCCTCACTTGCCGAGGCAAGTATCCGACCGTCAGGACTAAAATCGACTGCTCTGACTGCTCCCTGATGACCTTTGAGAGTTGCAACTGCTGTACCATCACGTCGCCAAAGTTTGATTGTTTTATCCATACTGGCTGAAGCAATTAAAGAATTATCAGGACTGACATCTACTGCCATAACACTTGCTGTATGACCAGAAAGACGATTGTATTCATCTGCGCCATAAACTGATTGTTGCAGTGCATTTTCAACCAGAGTTGCAAGATTTGTGTTTGCTATTCCTAGCTTTTGCAGTTTGTCTTTGGCTTTGATTGCTTCTACAAGTGCATCCAATCTGCGATTTGAGACAAACAATCCAACAGAAGAAGATACAAGCGCTCGAATTTCGCTGTCTTTAGCTTGAGTTTCACTTTTGCGAGTTTGGTGATACAAAATAAAAGTTCCTATTCCCAAACTACTAGAAACGAGCAACCCAATAGTTACTGCAACTAGTAGATATCTCTGAAATAAAGCCGTTCTTTTCTCTTGTGTTAGTCGTGCTTCTATTGCTTTTGCCGTTTTTTTCTCTTGTTCGAGTCGTGCTTCTACTTCTTTTGCTGTTTTTTTCTCTTGTTCGAGTCGTGCTTCTACCTCTAGTACCCGTGCTGCCTCCAATGCCATTTGTACTTCACGCCTATCGCATTCAACACTTGCAGCTAAAAATTGATAATCTAAATCGCTCAGATTCTTGCCTTTTGCCCAATTTTGAGTATCTTTTAAAGCTTGTCCTCGCAACAGACGTGATTCATCTTTGTAACCCGATGCTACCCAAGCGTTAAATGTTTGCGAGTAGGGACGGAGATTATCTAGTTGTCTCAACACCCATTGGGCATTAAAAACATTCCGATAGATAGGATTTTTAATTTTGAGATAGCCGCTGTGTCTTTCTACTAAACCGGACAATAACAGTTGTGTCTGTTCTCTACTATCATCACTTGGAACAGAATTAAGAAGCGGAGGGGAAAACTCTTCTTCCACGCTCCCAGGCTCAAGATTTTCTTCTGCTTGCAATACCTGTTGATAAATACCCAACAACCGCCCTGCCTGTTGTTCGTCGAATAAGAGGCGATCTCGAATAGTACGCAAATGTTCAGGTTCATCTTGTGACTGCCAATTTTGAATAATACGTGTTTTTACTAATTGCTCTACCCACAATGCTTCTGTACCTGGAGGTAGGGTAATCTTCCCTGTAGTACTTTCAAAGGCAACTTCAGTAATTAAGTCACAGAGCTTTTGTGTCAGAAAGGGTTGTCCGCCTGTCCAATAAATAACCTCTCGTAATATTGCTTGTGGTTGACTGATTACTTCTTCTAATCCTGAAAGCAAAGGCGTGGCTTCATGCAGCCTAAAGCCCTGTAGCCCAATTGCTTTACCAAGGTTAAAGGGCGTGCGGCGTTTATCAGCAATCAAGTCGGAGGGACTAGCTACACCAAATAGTGCAAATCCCAAACGTTCAAAGCTTAGGTTATGTGGTCGTAGATTATAGCACTGACGAATCCAAGCAAAAAAATCGTTGATTGGGAAATTTAAACTCAGCAAGCTATCAATCTCATCAATAAAGATGAAAATGCGTTTGGCTTTGCCGTCTTGTAGAGAATCACTTTTGAGATTTGGTAGTAATATATCTTCAACAAATAGCTGTAGTTTTTGCACCGAGGAAATGCCTGCTTGCATTTCCCACCAATGCTGAAAGTCAATTTGTGACGCTAATTTTAAGCTATAGAATAAGCTGATAATAATGCCTTTGTACCATTGATCTGGTGTAGTATCTTCAATACCCAAGCGAGTCATATCTAAATAAACACAGCTATGCCCTTCTGACTTAAGACGATAACTTGTGCGTTGTAGTAACGATGACTTACCCATCTGACGAGAGTTGAAGACATAACAGAAATTGCCAGCTTTCAAGCTGGCATAGAGTTGTTCATCTGCGTGACGGGTAACGTATGTGGGGTCGTCACTGCGGAGACTACCCCCTACTTGATATCTCATATCTAAGTGTCATTATCAAATAAAAATATTAACATAATAATTAGTGATTTGTAGATAAATTATTGAAAATAAATATTGTAAATTTTACATCACAGCTTTATGTAATAATTCAGTTTATTTGATGAAAGTAGTCAAAGCATAAATCTTTACTATTTTTAGTATTTCCAAGCTCTAAGCGTGGAGTAAAGAGTTTATCAGAAGCTGTTCATGAGCGATCACCCACTATGGATGAAAGAAACCATTCTGTTTTCTTCGGAGAGAGATAATAAGTGCATTGTAGAAAAATACCTGAAAATAGCTAGTATCAATTCTTAGAAAAACCGCAAATTTCAATTTCTTCTTGACTAAAAGTATCCTTCAATATCTTGCGGAGAACACGCTGAATATGAAGATGTTTTCCCGGCTTGACTTTTGTCAGCGTCAGCAGTAGTAGATTATTTTCACCAAAGTTTTCTAGCCCAGCTACGCGGGTAGGTTCTAGAACATCCTCTTCATCCGCTTTTAACTGCTGTCCTACTTTCTCAACCACCCTATATACATGATCTAAATTGGAGTTATATGAAACGCTAACTTCCACCCTTGCATATATATATTGCTTAGAGTAATTAATAATTGATCCAATATCGCCATTCCGAACAATCTGTAATTGTCCATCAGGATGGCGGACGTGAGTAGTTCTTAGTTCAATTGCCTCTACAATTCCCTCAATATTTCTCTCTTCTACTTTTCCAACTTCAACATAATCACCTACCAAGTAATAGTTCTCAAACAAAATCAAAAATCCACAAACAACATCATTGATTAGGTTTTGCGCTCCAAGACCAACTGCTATACCTACAATTCCTGCACCTGCTAAGATAGGCGCAGGATCAATGCCAATCAGTTTGAGTATAGTTACTGCGGCTGTAAAGTAAACGAAATATTTGGCAAAACTCCGTATTAAGGGAATCAGCGTCAGCCGTTTCTGTTGCTGTGAATCATCTAACTCTGTAGTTTTTAAGTAGAACTCATCCAAGATAAAGTAAACGACTTCAATCAAAACATTGCTAATAAAATAAACCCCAATAATCTGCACAATTCTAGGGGTATAAGCACTTATCCAAGCGATAGGTTCTATTTCTGGAACAACAAGATTTACTATGCCAACATAGAGGACGTATTCCAAACACTTTTTGAAGAAGGGAATTAAGTGGCGTAAACGCTCATATAAACGTAGTAGATCGTTAGAACTAGAGTATTTAAGGCTCAGTGCATCGAGAGTATCAACAATAGTAGCAACAGCTTTAATAATGAGTAAACCAAGTGAGATAGTAATGTATATTTTTAAAGCAATGTAAAGATATTTAGTAACAACTGTCGGTAGGTAAAGAAAATTCGCACATAAAATAGCAGAATATATCCATGTACTATAAATAATAATTCTTTTTAAGACTCTAAAAAAAGCTTCGACACTATCATCATTAGCCTTAATTTGATCGGCTTTCTTAGTGTATTCACAAACCCAGTCTATACCTCGACTTAATGGTGAGATGCTAAATTTAACTAGTATTAGCAAACTCACAGTTTTCAAGCTGGCGGTGAAGAGATTGCCCCAGAATTGAGTTGGAAGGCTACGAATTAGGTTAAGTTGAAGTTCCTGAATGTTTCCACCTCGATAAATCACAATCCCATTCACGCCAACCAGCACCAAACACATAATCACACAAATTAAAATTAAAATTTTGCTGATGCTGCGGCGTAGAAAAGTGATATTTGTAGCTCTTCCTTGAAGCCAGGTAAGTTTAGTAAACTGCTTGAATATGATATAAATCAGCCAATTCAATAGAGAAAAAAGTACTATTAAAAATATAACTTCACCTAGTATAATTAATATGTTATTCATTTTGTAAATATCAGTTGGTTGATTTATTAAATTTGAGCAGGGAACTACTGTAAAAGTACTTGAAAGTTGCCTCTATCTATGTGCATGGATGTAGTCTACAAAGTAAAATTTTGGACGAAGCCAGAATCTCAGCCAAGCGTAAGCTCCTAGACCTAGTAGTGCGATCGCAATTAAGGGTAAACCCAGAGTCAGTTGCAATCTATCGGGAAGGAGAGCAACAGTGCAAACAGTAATCACAAAGTAGATTAAAAGCACTGCTTGCAAGCGTTGCACAACCAAAAGTGCTTCTCGACAGCTACGACAATGTTGGGTGTGTTGTTTGTAGCGATCGAGCATTTGTTGGCGATCGCTATTAATATTCCGTGTCGGTGGAACTTCGATCCCAACTTCGCTCCAGGGTAGTTGTCCGTGACAGTAGCGATCAAACCAATTCCTAAACTCAATAACTAAACGATCTGCACTTGTAGGTAGTTGATAGGCAGTTCTCCAACTGTGAGTAAAATTTCTTTGTTGGAGAAAATACTCTTGTTGCTGTAGAAGAACCATATCTCCATCAATAACCAGATTGCGATCTTTGATGTGTTCCCACCAACGGGGTTGGAGACGAAAGAGTGTTGTGGCAAAGTTACGGGCAAATAAAATAATAATTCTAGACTTACCTGGAGCTACAGGTATACAGTAGCTAACGAATCCAAACTGTTTGCTGCTATCACTAAAACTGAAAGTATACTCCAAGCGACAAGGTGGTTCAAAAATAATTTTTCTTTGAACACGTCCAAATGTTGTCACTTCAATCAAATCGGCTGTTGATTGCTCAATTTTAAACTCAATCGGTCTTGCTTTTTTGCGATCGCCCTGCACGCCGTGATGAGAAAAAGGAACATGACTCGGATCTGCCACATTCTCTATAAGAGTTTGCCAGTCATACTCTAAATCTCGGACAAAAGAAGACCAAACAAAGCCTTTGCTTGCATCTATTTTGGGTGACAAAGGTAAGGGTGTATTAGCAGCTTGTTCATTTGATTTGGCATCTGGCCAAACCCAAAGTAAATCCTGTTGCTGACGAACTGGTAGAGCCTTAGCACACAAATTTTCTTTATGCTTGCTCACAAGTTCGGGATTTTCCGCTTGGGGAATATGAGTACAAATTCCTTGTTTGTCAAATTGCCAACCATGATAGCTACACATTAAATTCCCTGTTTCGTCATCAATGCGCCCCTCACTTAAGGGTGCAAGGCGGTGGGGACATTGATCTAAAAACACTTGGAAAGTTTCAGATGATTTGGGTTTCCAGATCACTAAACGCAACCCCAAAAGTGTTACTGGTGTTGGTTTTTTGGGATCTAAGTCTTCAATTGGTGAAAGAGGATACCAATGTTGAAAAAAATTGAATTCTGGTTTCATTTGACCAAAATAAGAGTGTCAGAAATTCTTTGGGGAGAGGTGAATCGAACTCAGGTTCAATAACGTTTTTAAGAAAGTTGGAAGCTGTAGTTTTTACCGTAATCGCTATCGTAACAACGACTGTTATTGTTTCCCGAAGCGTCATAGGGATCGTATCCATAATTTTCAAACCAAATATTAACCTTCCGAGCATTTGCGGGAATATCAATTTCTACAGGTGAAAGGTAATTGTTTTGTCCTTGCCTGAGTGATGTATATTGAACTTGACTGTTATCGTCAAATTGAACTCCAACATCGATTTGCCAACTTGGTGAACCTCTATAACTTGTGCGAAAGCAAGTTAAGCGGCTTTCGTCATAATTGATTGTAAATTTACCACCTGGAGTTAATTCACCTGTGAGATTTTCTTGCCAATCTGGAGTGAAATTAATTGTAGTTTTCATGATTGAATGTTGTGTAATTTTGTATATTTGTTTGATGAAGGTTTATGGCATTTTGAGCAATTGAAGCATTAAAAAACTATAAAAACGCCCAAATAGCCTGAAAAAAGGCGACTCAAAGCAGATAGCAACGGTAGCTGATATTTATCAAACTGTTTAGGTATGGAACCGAGATGCGACCAAAAACCTGCAAGATGACCTAAAAAGGCTTGATTTTACGTTGTAAATAACGAACGGCTTAATACCATCTGCAAACCAATGTGGAGGTCAAAACAAGGTTTCACAATCTTTGCAAGAATGTTAGTCCGTGATGTGTAAGGTTAAGGGAACTGTGCCCACTCGATCGCTACGATTTATGGATCTAACTATTGGCAATCGGATGGTGCTGGCTCGTTGGCAAATCGGCTGGCAATCCAAGTAGTAAAGTCAGACTCCGCCGCCTTTAACAAACCACGGTGATCGATTTGAGGATATTTTATGTATGAGACTCGACTGGAAGATTTACAAGCCTCGCTCACGTACAGGTCGGTAGAAGCCTGAGGCACTATATTATCAGCCGTTCCTTGCATCACCAGCACGGGAGCCTGGGAGACCTTTTTTCCAGGGGCATTTTCAGTGAATCTAGCCGCCCACGCCGCAGGATTGGTGTTCGTCTTAAACAGCACTGGCAGCCCACCAGCAGCATCCCCGCTGATCGCTAACTGCTGGATGCCCTGCCGAGAAGCGGCCTTAGCTGCCTCGATGCCGATGTCAGTTAATAGGTCGCTCAGTTGCAAATCAGGATATGCCCAGGTATAAGCCCTGACGAGGAGAATGTTGCGCCCCGTTCGCGGGCCGCCAGTCGATTGTTTGGAAATTTCAGGAATTAGAAAGGTTGCTGGGTTGGCAGGGGCTAAAGCGGCTACGCCCACAATATCGAGGTCAGGAGCATAGGAGGCATTTTCACCTGCAATCAAGGTAGCCAAGCCGCCTTGAGACCAGCCCAGCACTGCCACCCGATTGCTTGCGCCTATCTGAGTCATTGTGCGAACTGCTCTAACAATATCGAGCGCATTTTGTGCTTGGCTCAGACCCACGATATATTCGTGATTCTGTCCGGCTCCTAATCCTTGATAATCGGTTGCCACAACCACGTATCCGGCTTTGAGAAAGGCTGACAGCCCAGGGATACCATAATCATTTGGCACCGTACTCTCGAACGAGGGATAGCCGACAAAATCAGAGACTGGGTTGGGAACATTAGACGGCGCACAATACCGGGCAGCGCCAACAGTACCATGCGCCCAACTGACAACGGGCAGATTAGCTCCCGGACGAGCAGATTTTGGCGCAACAATTAGCCCTGAGACCGGAACTGGTATCCCAGCCGCCGTCTGCGAACGATAGATCACGCGCCAAGCGCTAACTTCCTCAAGGGCATCCACTTTTTCAAGCTTGATAATCGAACCTGGCTCCCCAGCCACCATGTTGTCAGGTACATCGTAGAATGCGGGCAGTAAACCTGGCTGGTCAGGTGAGGTGGTTTGCAACTTCATTTTTTCCTCAGATGAAATACAACTATGATCCTCTGATGCGAGACGCTAAATCGCTGACGCTGGATAATTTGCTAGTCGCTCGACCCCAAGCCAAGCCTGGGATCGAGTCAAAAGTTCAGCGAGCCTTGCCTAACCAATACTATGGGTTGTGGGTCACGGTGTTGGAGAGTTCTAGGAGCTGGGCAACAACCTGGCTCGGCGAGCTGCTAGGTGCGAAGTCAACTGGCTCTACGAGCCTGAAGACACTGCCCTGCGGCGGAAACGATTGAAGCTTATCGTTCAACAGCCTGATCGGTTTCGTATTCAATAGCTCCAGGGGGCCACCGCCACCTGGTGGCTTTTCGATCGTTAGCGTGGCATCTATGATTAGCTCGCATCGGAAGGTTGGTGGCATCTCCTTGATCAATTCGAGCCGACTCAGCGGGGTTGTATCGATGACAGCCTGGGACAGCGTGATTCTGCCAAACGCTGAACTGTCGGCAGACTGCTCGTAGCCAATTACTCGCAGGTTGACGCCACCAAGACCAGACTTGATGTTCCCCTCTACCCTCACCGTGACACCGCCTTTGATGCTGTCCAATTTGATAGGGTTTCCCTTCACGTTCAACGGCACTTCGATCGCATACATTGAGCAGGGAATTTCTAATCCAATTGATGGAAGTAATCCTCCTAACATCATCTTGCACTTCTCCTTAAATAGTAAAAGACATTATTTTGAGTTGTAAGCGACTTGCACTTTATTTGCGCGTGGGCTTCCTACACCCCACACCCTCTAAATCAACTTGATACGGATTTTAGAGTTCTGCGAGGGTTAAGCTAAAACCTCAGTCTGTAGTAGCGCTTTGCGTAATGCAGTTACTGCTTCTTCTGTCTCTATCAATCTCTCAAGAGCAAGTGCAATATCATCTTCAACCTTTAACAGTTTAGCTGCTTTTTTAACAGCTTCTCGCTCTTCAGTTGCGTAATGGTCAACACGAGCCATTTGAATTGCATGATACAGTAATGACCTTGATTTAGACCAAGTAGGAACATCAACTGTAATCTTACTCAGCAAATTTCCTAAGTCAGCATTTTTGTATTCAAATGCTTTGTATTTTGCTATTACTTCTTCAGGTGCGCCAGCCAAGCGTTGATGATTTACTAACCAGTTAAATTCGGCTTCTGAAACCTCTCCGTCTGCTCCAGCAATAGCAAGTAGTGCATATCCATAGTTAAGATATGCTTCAAGGGGAATTTCGGAAATACCTAAGTTCTTTTTCAGAAACTCTGAAGCTGGTAGTACTTCTTGAACATTGCTCATACATTACCTCTTTGTTTTTTGAGAATTTATTATTTAGCAGATGCAATTTATAAATGAAAGAATTATTGCCCAGGTTTATAAGTACTCTTTACCCATTAAATTCTTCCTCTAATTGCTGATGTACTGCTATAGCTATCTAAGCATTTAGATATTCTCAGCATCAAAGCGAAAATGCAAGGAAAGTTAAGGTAGTTAAGAAAGTTAGCAAAAAATTATTTTAAACTGAAAACATCTATGGCTAAATACTTGATATCAAACAGCTATTAACTGCCCTTGTTGAAAACGCAGAACTAAAATTTTCTTGAATTTGATCCTATGCTAGTGCGATGCCTAGGTTGGGCTGCGCCTACGCAGTACTTGATATTGACTGAGTGCCAAAAGTGTTTCTCTATCAAACAATTGTCGATAGCTGTTTTGCAAAATAGGCACGGTAGAGTTCGCAACGCGGTAAGATGCGATCGCCATCAAATCGAATTAATCCCAAACCTTCAAGCTTGTAAGTGTCAATAGGATTAAGAGCAATACCTTGTTCTGCTGCCAGAATTTCAGCATAGGTCTTTGTTAATCTAGGATTTTCTTGCAGTTTGATCAAATGTCGCCATAAATGATCGCGGTAGATGCCACCATTGGCGATCGCTTCCTCTATTATTTCTTGCAGGGTCATTTCTTGAGACTTAAGATAGTACAAACTAATCTGAATTAGTGCTGGATGTCCCCCTACTAGTGACATTAGTTGGGCAAAATCTTTAGCTTTAAACGGGTCTAAACTATACCGCCTAGCTAAATCTTCCACTTGTGGTTGAGTAAAATCGTTCAGACGAATAGGTAGACCAATATTAAAAGGAGAGAGGTTAATATCCATAGAGATGTACTCTTCAGTTGAGTAAACCATTACTAACCTCAGCTTTTGCCAGTTGGGATTGTGTCGCGCTTCCTCACACCACGATCGCAACAATGCAAAAAACTCGTGACAAATGTGAGGATACTCAAAAAAACGGTCAATTTCATTCAACACTAAAACTACTGGGCTTTGACATTGTTCGAGCAAATAGTTTTCTAAATAGAAGCCGCTGCTCAAGTTGTAGCCAATTTGTTCATTCCACTTTTCTTCGAGGTTGGGGTCAATACCTAACCCTGTTGCAATTTTCCAGCAAAGACGACGCAACAGTTTATTTAAATCAGTTAAACACTCACTATCGAATTGGTAGCAATTCAAATTCACAGTCTGATATCCAAGTTTCTGTGCAAAGGCACAAAGCCTCAACACAAGAGAACTTTTACCCATCTGTTTGGGGGATCTAATCCGAATCACGCAGCCACTAATAGTTATTTCTCGATAAACTTTTCTCTCTAATGGAGGACGTTCAATATAAAAGTGAGAATCTAAAGGTACGGGGCCATCCGGGTATGACCAAAGATTTTCTATCTGTTCAGTTTGTGTATGATGTTCTTCGACAAATGAGGTTAATTCGGAACGTTGAGATAAATCTTCTTCTATATTTGCAATGGACAATAACTCAGATGTTTCTGTCTCATTTACTTTATTGACTATGGTGTAGTCTTCACTGTGTAATTCTAGATTAAAAGCGCTAAAGCAGAGTTTTATAGTTTTTTGATCTACACTTTCACTTAAAGACCATAATTTACTCAAAGTTCTACTAGAAACATGAATGCGCGAGCTTATTTCTTCTAAACTCAAGTGTTCGCCTTTATTTTCTACTATCTCCACAGAATGAATTGCTGATTGTAACCGTTTAATCCCTGTGGAAGTTAATACAACTCCTCGTACACGTTTAGTTTTATACATTGCTCTCCCAAGTACCTGTTAGAAATGAGTGTCACAAGCAACATTTGTTTTTACATACTGAAACTATAATTTAATGTGGCAATCTTTGATACATTTTCATTTCATTTTTTCCTAAGATATATTGGAACTTTAACAAACAAGTTACATTATACTAGCTTGATAGTAAACACTAACATCAGTTATCTATTTATCCTACTTTTCCTACTTATTTACTGGGTATTTTGATGGTTGTCTTGCAAAAAGTCTCTAAAGAAGCGAAGTCTTTGTATTTACCTGAATTTGTACAAATGTAATTTAATAAATAATGTAATATTCTTAACTTGTATAATTTATGACTTGTTTGTTAGTGCGTTGCAAAAATCTTATCGCTTTAGTAGAACTCTAAGTAATGAGTATTAACAGTTGTGGAACTACTTTTAATCAAGACTAGGTTGAAAACCTCGCAGAAACTATGCATAACCAAAGACCAAAAATATACGAGTAGCTTGATATATAACTCAGTACTAATTTATACTTATTTGTTAGGCAAACAATGCAGAGCTTATTTAACAATGTATTTTAATTACTAGTAGTCTGCCAACCTAAAAATGCTAAGTAAGGACTGGGGAAAGGGTAAGGGATTTAAACCCTTTCCCACTTACCCCTTATCCCTTACCCTTTACCCCGCTTTCGTCACGAAAGCGAACTACTAGCTCCTACCAAGAAAAGGGAAGATTTTCTAACTGTCTTGATACCCATTGAGGAGTGAAAACACTCCGGTAAATCGGATTTTTAACTCTCAGATAGCCGTTATAATTTCCCACCAAACCAGACAGCAACAGTTGCGTCTGTTCTTCACTATTATCGGCTGGTATCAAGTTATCTATTGGATTCCTATTCCTTAGTTCCTCTACTTGTAAAACCTGTTGATAAATGTTTAATAACTTTCCTGCTTTATGTTCGTCAAAAAGTAAGCGATCTCTTATGGTACGGAGATGTTGCGGTTCATCTTGGAATTCCCAATGTTGAATAATGCGCGATCGCACCAATTGCTCTACCCAATATCCTTCAGCACCCTTCGGTATAGTAATCGGTGCCTTATAACTTTCTAAGGCAACTTGCACAACTAACTGACAAAGCTTCTGCGTGAGAAACGGTTGTCCTCTCGTCCAATGAATAATATACGCCAATATTGCCTGTGGCTGGCTGACTACTTCTTCTAAACCTTCAGCTAAAGGCATAACTTCATGTAATTGAAAGTCACATAACTTAATTGCTTGACCAATCTTAAAGGGATTGCGATATCGATCGGCAATTAGGTTAGATGGACTGGCTACACCAAACAAAGCAAAATGCAAGCGTTGAAAGCTTGGGTTGTGTGCTTGCTGTTCATAATAGTAACGAATCCAGATAAAAAAGTCGTTGATCGGGAAATTCAAACTTAGCAGGCTATTAATATTATCGATAAAGATGAAAATGCGATTATTTTTAATTTCTCTCAGCAACACCTGTTCAACAAATTTATACAGTCCTTGTACAGGGTCAAGCTCTGATTGTTCCTCCCACCAACTCCCAAAGTTAACCCGTTCTGTCAGATTGAACTTGTGAAACAGGCTGAAAATAATGCCTTTATACCATTGTATAGGTGTAATTTGATTAGTAGCTAATAGACCTAAGCTCAGATAAACACATATATGATTTTCTTTTTCTAAACGATGAATAGTCCGGTGTAGTAGAGATGATTTGCCTGTTTGATGAGAGTTGAAGACATAACAAAAATCTCCTGTTTTTAATCCAGTATAAAGTTGTTCGTCTGCTTGACGGACAATATATGTAGAGTCATCATACTTCAGGCTACCACCGACCTGATATCTCATAGTCAAGTCAATTCCCATAAATAGGAATACTTGTACTTTTATAACCGATACAATATTTAACTACAACAATATTCTGATGTAATTTCACTATTATGCTCATTATTTTTACTATTGATTAAGTTTTAATTGTCTTGTCTTTATTTGGATTATCTGATGGCGAACGCCCTGTTTAATCACTCTTAGAAAATAGCTGGTTCCTAATTTTTATGCTATACATAGTTAATAAAAAAATAAGTAAGTTATATTTTGAACTAAAAAATGAAAAAAATTCTGAACCTCATATTTTGCACCTGGAAACATAGATGTAAAAACCATGACTTTACAGTTTAACATCGGCAACTAGTCTAAGTCTCGGTAGCAAACATGGGTTGATAAATTTAAAAAATGACGTAACCATCCTAAATCAAGAAAATACGATTCTTACCTCGGAATAAGAAGCCTGAACATACTCAATTTGGTAATTGGGATTGAAATTTCCTTGTTGACGTTTTGCTTTAATAACTAATACAGTTTTTAATTCATTAAATGATTTTAAAATTGAATCTCTCAACTACAGGCTCATCGCTACTACTATACAAACAAGGATGACGCAATTATTGAAAATACAGCGCTTCCGGCTATTATGCAATACAGTTTTCGTCTTGTCCCTCTTTTATCACAGCTTTCAGCTTTGAAGATGTACCTCATAGCCGCCGGAAGTGCTGTATAGTACTAAAGTCTTACCCATTTCAATATCTTTGGGTTTTTGTTATAGCGGTAGGTTAAGCCCTCTTTAGTAGTGATAGATTGGCCTTTGCTTGCCTTACTTCTAATGGTACCAATTGAATAGTTTACTAACATCAGCATTTCCTGATGAGAAAGCTCTTCGATTGTGTCTATTTTTACTGTTCTTTCTGGTTGGATTTGGGATTCTTTGTTGGAAAAATCATCTATTTTGATTTCAGCTTTTTGGATAGGATTGATAGCAATTTCTTTTACTTTTTGAAACCGATAATCCTGTACGGTTAAAAGCTGCCAACTGGAATCTTGTGAAAGCTCTAAAACCCATTGATGATAATCAAACAGGCTTTCCCGATGCCCAACACTGATAAAAGTTGTTTGAGTTGATTGTAATTGTTGATATAAACTTCCTTCATTATTCAAATCCAAGGCACTGGTTGCTTCATCTAATATAGTGAAGCTAGGATGAGTAACTAACAGTCGTGCGAATGCAAGGCGTTGTTGTTCTCCTAAAGATAATATATTCTCCCAAGGAACTTCTGTATCAAAGCCATCGACTCGACTTAGCAAGTTTTGCAAGTTGACTTGTTGCAAAACTTCTTTGAGTTCTCGATCGGTCATTTGACGATTTGTATTAGGATAGAGTAATTGTTCGCGTAAAGTTCCCAAAATTATGTAAGGACGTTGGGGCAAAAACAATACTTCTTCTAGGGGAGGTCGCATCAAACGACCAGTCCCCGCATTCCACAAACCAGCGATTGCTCTCAACAAAGAACTTTTGCCTCGACCACTGGGGCCAACAATCAATAAACCTTCTCCACGTTGAACAGAAAGTGACAAATTTTCGACGATCACCTGCTCATAGTTTGGTGTTTGTAAGGTGACATTCTCAAAAGCAAAATAGTTTTCTTCTATTGTTTTAACAGCACTCAGATTCTCAGGTTGTTTAGTGACTTCTTCCAATGCATCTGAAAACTCAGTTAAACGCTCAACGTAACTCGAAAAACTTCCAGAAGTGCCAAATTCAGCTATTAATTCCCCCAGAGCAGTAGCAAACAGATAGCTAGCTAAAGTAGCTTGTCCAACTTGTCCAAAATCAATTTCATTACTAATATATAAAGGTGCGAGTAATAATAACGTAAAAAATTCGATAGCAGACTGATACCCCCTGTTAAAAATCTCGTTATTTCTCTCCCAATTAATTTTGCGTATCGCACTTTTTAGAATATTACGAAATCTTCGCTGAATTATATTTAGTTCTTGATTTTCTCCTCGAAAAAAAGCTATTGATTCGGCATGATTCCGAACATGAGTTAGTGCATAATTGTAGTCTGCTTTAGATTCAAGTTCCTCTTGATTAATTCTAATTAATTCTTGATTTAAGTAAACAGCAATCAAATTGCCTATAATCGTATAAATCAGCAAAGCAATAGCGACCTTTGGAAAAATTGACCAGAGAATTATTAAAAAAGTCGCCATTTGCAGTACTTTTTCTAGCAATGTAGCTGAAAAACTGAGGGCATTACTAGGAAGAGGTTCAATTTCTTGAGATAAACGTTGATCTGGGTTATCTATATCAGCTTTAAAATTAATTTTATAATAAGCACGATTGGTCAAATATTTATCTAAAATATGATTGTTGAGCCATTGGTACCAATCAAGAGCGATTTTTTTTCTAAGAAATTTAGAAAATCCAACTAAGAGGGTTACGCAGACAAGCCCAACAGCATAAAGCCACACTATGTTAATGAACTTAGAATAATCTTTTTCTTGAATAATTATATCGATCAAATAACGATTAACGAAACTATTAAAAGCAGTTATACCTACAAGTGCGATTATTAATAATATCAACAGAATAAGCATTCCCCATGCACGAATCACATCTGAGAATGCTCTTTGCCCTGGCTTTGTTGGATACCAGTAAGGGCCTGCGATCGCTCCGACATTTTTCCAGAATTGGATAAAATCTGAAACAGGATTTGTTCCGGGTTGAGTTTGAAGAACTTGGGTTGGCATATTTTAATAAACTAAAATCTTTTATAATCAGATTTAATACTTTTTAGTGCTGAATAACAAGTAATAAGTACCGAGTGAGAAATTACATATAGCACTCGATACTCAGAATCATGTTTGCACTTAGATATTTACTTGTGCTGGCTCGACTTCATCCATTTTTAGGTTTAGGCGATCGCATTATTTACAAAATGCAGGCTCGATAAGAGCTTTGTTGAATAGAGGCTGTAGTGGTGTGTGATCGCGGCTCACCAAGAATTCTGGTCTGGGTTGCCCCTTGAAGCTTGGTATATTGTTGATGCTGTTATAAGTGATAATTAGGAGCCTGCGATCGTAAGGAGAAATGTTGGGTGCTGATCCATGTACTAAATTACAGTGAAAGAAAAGGACAGAGCCTAAAGGGCCTTTTGGTGCAACGATACCTTTTTCAGTAGCTAGTTTAGCGATCGTTTCTTTCCCAAGAGAGTACTTGAGAGCAGCACTGACATTAGATTCCCAGTCATTTTTTTGACCATTAACTTCAGATGACTCTATTTGTCCTAAGTGAACAAGGCTCTCTTTGTGAGAACCTGGAATGAAATACATAGGCCCGTTAAACTCATTACATTCATCCAAGAAAACAGCAACATTCAATGCTTTAGGGGATGGCATACCATCTTCTTGATCCCAAAACACAAAGTCTTGATGCCACGGCCATATATCTCCTCCAAAAGCTGCTTTAAAGTTTATTTTAAATTGGTAAACATATACATCGCTATTGAGAATTTCACAGGCAGATGTTAGGAGGCTAGGGTGTCGAGTCAAGGAATCGAAAATTTCCGTGGTGGCGTGGCATCCATGAAGAGCACGCACTGTTTTGTTATCCTTTTCTAAAATCCGTCCTGGTATATCTCTTACTATCAAATCCTCAACAGCAGCGTGCATTGCCTTGACTTCTTTTGTCGAGAAAAGCTCTGGGATAAACAGTAGCCCATTCTCTTTGTAATATTCTACTTGGTCTTTGGTTAATTTCATGGTTTTATCTATCTGATTGGTATGGAACATAATTATTGTTTTGACGATTCAAATTAACTCAGTAAATCGGCAGGAATATTGCAATGCTTTGTTCAATAGCGATCGCTTTTTTAAAGAAAAATGCTCTTTATGGGTAGAATCTGACGATCAAAAGAAGGTTCATACCCCGTCACCCTTAGTCTCCTGTGCTTCTTCGATGCAAGCTTTCAACCGTTCGGCTAAGACCTGAACATTTGGTTGATTCATCATCGTGACATGGTTGCCTGGGACAAAATGGATATCCACTGGCTCGGTAGAAAACTTGCTCCAGCCCCAGGTCAAATCCTGCAAAATCTCAGAAACTACTTCATTATTAGACTCTTCAACTGCGGGAGTTTCGCTAGCGCGCAAGAGGGTAATTCGGATTGGATAAACCTGTTGTGGTACATAATTAACTAGAGAGTTAGCTTTGAGCAATTCCACCATATTCTTAAGCTGCGTAATTTCATCATCGGGAGGCAAGATATCAGCATTTTTTAATCGTTCTAGAACGTATTTCAGTTGATCTTCCCAAACCAAACATTGAAGAATATCGTCATAAATATCTAGTTTTTTTGCGTGAACAATTTCGATTGCACCTGCCAGTTGAGCTAGCCATTTAGCATTATCCCAATCAAAACCTTCTGGATTTTCCTGATAAAAAGGTGCTGTAGTATCAAGAATGGCAACTAAAGCAACCTTATGGCCTTTGCGAAGTAACTGCTGCGCCATTTCAAAGGCTAATTTACCGCCAAAAGAATGGCCTGCTAAAAAATACGGCCCCTGCGGTTGAACAACTAAGAGTGCTTGAATGTGCTGGGCGGCTACATCCTCAACTGGAGTAATTGATTCCGATTCTCCAGAAAGAGCATTTGCTTGGAAACTGTAAAATGGTTGGTCTGAACCCAGACAACGCGCTAAGTCATACAAATAGAAAGGGGTACCAGCAGCTCCTGGAAGGCAAAACAAAGGTGGCTTGGGACCGTTCGGCTGAATTGCTACTAAGGGAGACCAAATTGAGGAATCCGAATCCGCTTGCACAATAGTTGCCAACTGTTCAATAGTAGGATTTTGGTAAAGGCTTGCTATAGGAATATCTTTACCAAACTGCTTTTTAATTTGAGCCATTAAGTAAGGAGTTAAAAGGGAATGACCACCAAGGTCAAAGAAGTTATCTCGTACTCCCACCTTGTCCACTTTCAAAATTCTTGACCAGATTTGCGTTAATTGCAGTTCTACTTGGCTACGTGGTGCAACAAATTTGTCTGCGTCACTGGTGTCAGCAGGTGCTTGCAATGCGCGACGGTCTACCTTACCATTGGGCGTTAGCGGCAAGGAATCCAGAATGACTATTGCCGGAACCATGTAAGGTGGTAGTTTTGCTTTCAAGAACTGACGCAGTTGGCTAATTGTCGGTACACAGTTTTCATGCGGTACTATATAGGCCACTAAACGTTTATCACCTGGGGTATCTTCCCGGACAATGGTCACAGTTGTTTGAATTTCCGAATGTTGATTGAGTACAGTTTCAATTTCTCCTGGTTCAACCCGAAATCCCCGAATTTTCACCTGATGGTCAATGCGACCCAGAAATTCAATATTGCCATCCGGTAAATAACGCGCCAAATCCCCAGTTTTGTACAAGTAATCTTCAGCTTTAAAAGGATTAGGGATAAATTTTTGCTTTGTTAATTCCGGACGATTATAGTAACCGTTAGCTAACCCAACGCCGCCTATGTAAAGTTCACCAGTCACACCGATAGGAACTGGTTGGAAATTACTATCGACAATGTACATTTGTGTATTATCAATAGGTTTTCCTATTGGAGGGTAAGCAGGCCAAGTATCTGGTGTACCTGAGAACGTAAAAGCTGTTACCACATGGGTTTCGGAAGGCCCGTAATGATTATGCAGCGAACAATTTTCCAAATTATTAAATAAATTAACAATGGGTCGATTTACTTGCAGTTGTTCGCCGGTAGTAATAATCTCTGTAATATTTTTGAACAAATGTTTTTGCTGTCCGTATACCTCTGCCAATTGCTGAAGCACAACAACTGGAAGAATTACCTTCTGTATAGGTTTGCTTGCTAGGAAGTGAATTAAACTGTCCAAATCCAAACGCACAGTTTCGGAAACTATAAATAGTGTTCCGCCAGAACACCAAGCAGCAAACATTTCGTGAATGCTGGCATCAAAACTTAATGAGGCAAATTGAAGAACTCCCATTTCTGTTTGTAGAGTAGCTAAATGCCATTGAATCAAATTAGTGATTGCTCGATGGGGCAAAGCTACGCCTTTTGGTTTACCTGTAGAACCAGAGGTAAATATTACGTAAATTAAGTTACTAGGTTCTACACCAGTGATGAGATTTTGCTGGCTATATTGAGAAATTACTGCCCAGTCAGTATCTAAACAAACAACTTGCGCTTCATGTTGGGGTAGTTTCCTAATCAGTTGTTGTTGGGTAAGCAGCACCCTTACCTGAGTATCTTCGAGCATGAAGTGCAAACGCTCAATTGGATAGTCTGGGTCAAGTGGCACATAAGCACCACCAGCCTTTAAAATCCCCAACAGTCCCACAACCATTTCTAATGAGCGTTCTACACACAATCCGACTAGCACATCTGGTTTCACACCCAAGGACTTCAAGTAGTGTGCTAATTGATTTGCCCGACAGTTTAATTCGTAGTAAGTAAGTCGTTGAGTCTCAAACTCTACCGCCACTGCATTTGGGGTACGCTCTACTTGCTCCTCAAACAACTGATGAATAAATTTATCAATTGGGTAATCAGTTTGGGTATTGTTCCACTCAACTAATAACTGATGCTTTTCCTTTGGTGTGATTAGTGACAATTGGGAAATTTGCTGCTGTGGGTTAGCGACAATTCCCTCAAGTAATGTTTGGAAATGCCCTAATAAACGAGCGATCGCACCATCATCAAATCGGCTAGTATCGTAGTTAATCTTCACCAACAATTGCTTACCAGGAGCAGCAATTACAGTTAGCGGATAATTAGTTTGTTCAATACTGTGAATACTTTCTATAGAGAAACTTTGATTAGGCGATTTTACTGCCTCATCCACAGGATAATTTTCAAAAACAACAATACTCTCAAATACAGGCGTTCCTCTCTTGACTTCACTCCACCCTTGAATATCTACCAATGAGTTATATGAGTATTGCTCAGACTCCACTTGTTGTGTTTGTAAATCCTTCAACAAAGCCAAGACTTGGGTATCATCTGTAACTTGTACTCGTACTGGCAAGGTATTGATAAATATCCCCACCATCGACTCAATGCCGACAAGAGAGGGCGGACGACCTGACACAGTAGCACCAAAAACTACATCTTTTTCTTGGTTGTAACGACTCAGTAGTAATGCCCAAGTCGCTTGCACCAAATTATTTATTGTTAGTTGATGCTGCCGTGCAAAAGCCTGAAGGTTAGCTGTTGCTTGCTCTGCCAGTTGGATTTGTTGTTCGCTGTAACTAGAATTTAGCTGTTGTCGTTTTGACGATGGTTTATCAACTATCAAAGAAGTGGGTGAGGTAAAACCTTGGAGTTTTTCTCTCCAGAATTGTTCAGCTTGGGTTAAGTCTTGTTTCTGTAGCCAAGCAATATAGTTGCGGTAGCTTTGGGCTGGTTGAACGGCTACAGTTTCACCTTGAGAAATTTCTTGATAAAAATATAATAAGTCTTTGAAAATCAAAGGCGTTGACCAGCCATCAAGCAATAAGTGATGAGAACTCCAAACGAATTGATAACTATCTGCACTCAATTGCATCAGGCTGAGGCTCATCAGTGGTGCTTGATTCAGTTGGAAACCCTCTTTTCGCTGTGACTGCAAGAAAAGCTCTAATTGCTGTTGCTGCTTTTGTGTAGATAGTTGTTGCCAATCATGGGTTTGTAGGTTAAAATCCACCTGCCGATATACTACTTGAAGTGGCTGGGTTAATTGCTCCCAAACAAAAGCAGTCCGCAAGATTGAATGCCGTGCTACCACTTGCTGCCAAGCTTCCTCAAAAGCTGCTACGTTCAACTCACCTTTTAAAGTAAAACTTAACTGCTCAAAATATACTCCTGAGTCTGGAGCATACAAACTTTCAAACAGCATCCCCTGCTGCATGGGAGAAAGTGGATAAATATCTTCAATATTCTTGGAGTTAGTTTTGCCTAAACTTGCCAACAGTTGGTCTAGTTCTAACTGGTTTAGCTTCACCAAAGAGAAATCTGAAGATGTATAACCTCCACTCTCAGGTGATGAACAATGAGCAATCAACCCTCGCAATGTTTTAACAAAATCTTGCGCCAGATTTGCGATCGTGGCGTGCTGATGGACATTAGTGCTGTAAGTCCACTCTATTTGTAACCGTTCTCCAGCAATAATGCTGTTAATGTCTAATAAATGAGCGCGGTTGTTGAGCAAACTTTGGCTGTGTCCCGCAGACTCACTAGCTTGCTGCATCCAAGAAGATGTATTGAGAAGTTGATCGAATTGACCCAAATAATTAAAACTGATTTGAGCTTGCGGTAATGCTTGTAATTGGGTAGCAATTTCTGCATCTTGAGTGAGATACCGCAATAAACCGTAGCCAATACCTTTGTTAGGAATAGAGCGCAGTTGTTCTTTGACAGATTTTAAGGCATCTACTGGATTTTCTGTTGCTTCCAGTTCCACAATTACAGGGAAAATGGTTGTAAACCAACCGATAGTGCGTGACAAATCAACATCATCAACAATATCTTCTCGCCCATGACCTTCTAAATTGAACAGCACAGAGCTTGAGTTAGTCCATTTTGCTAAAACCAGCACCAAAGCAGTCAGTAGCACATCATTAATCTGAGTATTGTAAGCCTTTGGCACATCTTGCAGTAAGGCACGAGTTTCGATCTCATTTAATGACACTGATACTGTACTGGCAGACGCAACGGTGTTTGCCCCTTGTGTATAGTCAACTGGGATGGAAGGAACTGCGGCGCGAGATTCATTCAGCCAATAAGCCACTTCAGATTTGAGGGCTTGTGATTGTGCATAAGCTGTTAATTTTTCAGACCAATCCTTGAAAGAAGTTGTTTTGGCAGTCAGGGCAATGGCTTTACCTTGAGCAAGTTGCTGGTAAGCTGTTTGTAAATCCTCTAATAAAATTCGCCAAGAAACACCATCAACTACTAAGTGATGGATGACTATTAGTAGTCGCGCCCTTTTATCAATACCTAGATGGAAAAAGGCGGCTTGTACTAGATTTTCTGGCAGATTCAAACTCGCTTGAAAGTAAGCTCCTTTATCTTCAATGGCAGCTTTTTGCTCACTCTCTGGCAGATTCGATAAGTCTATATAAAAGAAAGCAACACTATCAGTAACAGCATGAATTTGTTGCCAAGTCGCCTCAGATTGTGTAAAACGTAAGCGCAGAGCATCATGATGTATTAGCAATTGCTGCAATACTTGCTTTAATAGTTCTGGCTTGAGGTCAGATGGTACTGAGAGCAAAAATGATTGATTAAAGTGGTGCGGCTGTTGTAAATTTTGCTCAAAAAAATAGTGTTGAATTGGTGTTAGAGGTAATATCCCTGTGACTAATCCTTGTTCTATGTGGATAACACTTGCTATGTTTTCTACTGTCGCTAATTCTGCAATTGTTTGATATGCAAATAATTGCTTGAGAGTCAAATGCAATCCTGTTTGCTTGGCTCTGCTGATGATTTGAATACTGAGAATAGAATCTCCGCCAAGTTCAAAGAAGTTATCATGAATGCCCACTTGCTCTAGTCTGAGAACTTCTGCCCAAATCTGCGCTAGTATTTTTTCAATTTGATTGCGTGGGTCTACAAAACTGACTTCTAGTTCTCCACGAAAGTCTGGTGCAGGAAATGCGCGGCGGTCTACCTTGCCGTTGGGCAAAAGAGGTAGGGACTCCAGCATCACAAAAACATGAGGCATCATGTACTGTGGCAGTTGACCAGAGAGGAAAGAGCGTAGCTGGCTGACTGTAGGAGTTTGTCCTAGATGCGGAACTGCGTAGGCGACTAAGCGTTTATCCCCAGTCGTGTCTTCGCGAGCAATAACACAACACGCCTGTATATCCTCACATTGGCTCAACCGTGCTTCAATTTCTCCCAACTCGATACGGAAACCACGCATTTTTACTTGGTTGTCAATACGTCCCAGGTATTCAATTGTGCCATCCAGTAAATAACGTGCTAAATCACCAGTTTTATAAAGGTGGGAATCTAGTTCATCGCTAAAAGGGTTAAGGATGAATTTTTCTTTTGTCAACTCTGCACGGTTGAGGTAGCCTCTTGCTATCCCTGCACCACCAATGTGCAATTCTCCTGGTACACCCACGGGTACTGGTTGCAGATACTCATCTAAAATGTAGATTTGTGTGTTGGCGATCGCGCGACCGATGGGGACAACTTGTCGTTCAATTCCTGGTTTGCAAGTCCAAAAGGTTGCATCAATACAAGCTTCTGTCGGCCCGTAGAGATTGTGCAAGTTCACATTGAGATTACTTAACACGTTCTCTTGCAGAGCAACTGGTAAGGCTTCACCTCCGCAGAAGATTTGTTTAAGTGAGTGACAAGTTTCGAGTCCTCCTTGTTCTATAAGTATTTGTAACAAAGATGGTACAAATTGAACAGTTGTTACCTGCTGCTGGGCAATTAACTTTAACAGGTAAGCAGTATCAGCATGACCTCCGGGTTGAGCTAATAGCAACTGTCCGCCTACTAACAAAGGAGCGTAGAATTCCCAAACCGAGGCATCAAAGCTAAAGGGAGTTTTTTGTAGCACTTTGTCTTTTTCAGTCAGGGGAAATGTTGCTTGCATCCAGGACATGTGGTTGCAAAGGTTGCGGTGAGAAAGCATTACTCCCTTAGGCTGACCTGTAGAACCAGAGGTATAAATCACATAGGCTAAGTTAGCTGCTTGTACACCAGCGATTAGATTGTCTGGACTTGACTGAGAAATAAAGTGCCAGTCAGTATCTAAACATATAATCTGCGCTTGATGCTGAGGCAACTTCTCAAGGAGTTGTTGTTGGGTCAGTAGCACTGGAACTTGAGCATCTTCTAACATAAAGCTCAAGCGTTCTTGAGGATAATCTGGGTCAAGTGGCAAGTATGCCCCACCCGACTTAAGAATACCTAGTAGTCCCACGACCATTTCTAGCGATCGCTCTACACAAATACCCACTAACGTATCTGGTTTTACACCCAAAGACTGCAAGTAATGCGCCAACTGGTTAGCGCGACAATTCAATTGCTGGTAAGTCAATTGTTGATTTTCAAAGACAACTGCTACAGCATCCGGAGTACACTCAACCTGCTCCTCAAACAACTCATGGATACACTTATCGAAAGGATATTCTGCTTGAGTCGAGTTCCATTCAACTAATAACTGATGCTGTTCAACTTGTGTCAGCAGAGGTAACTGTGAAATCTTCTGCTGTGGATTAGCAACAATTCCTTCCAGCAAAGTCACAAAATGCCCAGTCATCCGCTCAATTGTGCTGCTATCAAATAAGTCAGTGCTATATTCCCATACACCCACTAATCCAGCACCAGAGTTGTACATTGATAAGCTCAAATCAAACTTAGTAGTTTTGCTTTCTGCTGTTAAAAAACTAATAGTTAAACCAGCAAGCTCTAGTTTAGACATGGGCGCATTCTGGAGTGCAAACATTACTTGGAACAGTGGTGTATGGCTGAGATTCCGTTCTGGCTGCAATGCTTCAACTACCATTTCAAAAGGCAATTCCTGATGAGTATATGCTCCTAAAGCTATTTGGCGAACGCAACCAAGTAATTCGTTAAAACTGGGGTCGCCTGCTAAGTTAGTACGCATCACTAAGGTATTGACAAAAAAGCCAATTAACCCTTCTATTTCGCTGCGATCGCGGTTGGCGACCGATGTCCCCACCAAAATGTCTGATTGCCCTGTGTAGCGGTAAAGTAGGATATCAAAGGCTGTTAACAGAGTCATAAAGAGAGTACAACCTCCCTCCTGGCTAAGTTTTGTCAGTCTATTAGTCAACTCAACTGAGAGTGTAAATTCTTGAGTTGCACCAGCGAAAGTCTGCACGGCAGGTCTGGGACGGTCTGTGGGTAGTGACAATAAAGCTGGTGCATCTTTTAATTGTTGTTGCCAATAATTTAGTTGAGTTTGTAGTACATTCCCTTGCAGCCACTCTCTTTGCCATAAGGCAAAATCTGCGTATTGAATGGGTAGTGGTGCTAAAGGTGACGGCTCACCTTTAGAATAAGCCTTGTACAGTGCTGCTAGTTCTTGGACAAACACACCCATTGACCAGCCATCAGAGACAACATGGTGCATACACACTAACAAGACATATTCTGTCTCATTCAACAATACTAATGTTGCTCTAATTAGTTCTTGGTTTGCCAAGTCAAAAGGTTGAATAGCTTCTTGTTGTACTAATTGCTGTGTAACAATTTCTTGTTCAGTTGTCGATAAATGCTTCAAGTTAACAATTGATACAATCCCCAGTTCCCAGTTCCCAGTTCTCTGTTCCCTAATGATTTGTGTTGGTTGTCCATCAACAGTGATAAAGTTTGTGCGTAACGCTTCATGGCGATCAATAATTTCTTGCAAGCTTTGTTTTAAGGCAGCCTGATTGAGATTGCCCACTAGACGCAAAGCTAAGGGGATGTTGTATGAAGCACTGTTCGGCTCTAACTGGTCTAAAAACCACAAGCGCTGTTGAGCATAAGATAGGGGTAATAATTCTTCAGTAATCATCTCTTGCTCCTTGGTAGAATGCGTGGAACAGTTAGGTCTGAGTTTTGTTGCTGTAACTTCCCGATAGATTGCGCTAGTTCAGCTATTGTTGCGCCATTGAACAATTCGCTTAAAGAAAGTTGCACTTTGAAGTGATCGCGGATGCGTGACACCAGTTGGATTGCAAGTAGTGAGTGTCCGCCTAGTTCAAAGAAGTTATCATTAATTCCTACTTGCTCTAATCCCAGCACTTGTGACCACATCTGTGCTAGTGTTTCTTCGACTGGTGTGCGCGGGGCAACATATTTATCTCCAAGGTCGATGTATAAATCAGGTGTGGGCAAGCCACGGCGGTCTACTTTGCCATTAGGAGTTAGCGGCAATGACTCTAATATGACAAAAGCATTTGGCACCATATAATCTGGGAGTTTTGCTTTGAGGAATTGCCGCAGGTAGCTGATTGTAGGTGTACAGTCATGATTTGCTACGACATAAGCGACTAAGCGTTTATCATCTCTGGTATCTTCACGGAGGATGACGCAAGATGCTTGCACATCCTCATGTTGGCTTATTGCAGCTTCGATTTCTCCTAACTCGATGCGGAAACCACGTATTTTTACTTGGTTGTCAATACGACCCAAGTATTCAATATCGCCATCAGGTAAATAACGAGCTAAGTCCCCAGTTTTGTAAAGGCGTGAGTACTTAGTACACGCTTCTCTACGAGAGGCTCCGCCAACGCGAACGGAATTAGAGGATTGGTTCTCTGTTTCCCCCCTGCCTCTTTGAAAGGGATTGAGAATGAATTTCTCTTGTGTCAATTCTGGAAGGTTGAGGTAGCCTCTTGCTAACCCAACACCCCCAATGTGCAATTCTCCTGGTACACCCACAGGCACTGGTTGCAAATTTTTGTCTAAAATATAGACTTGTGTATTGGCGATCGCTTTACCAATGGAGATTTTATCGTCTTCAAGAGTGCATTTTGCGATCGCCTTGGGCGTGGCTTTGCCAATCGTGGCACAGACAGTAGCTTCTGTTGGACCGTAAGCGTTGAAAAAGTTTCTGCCAGCAGACCACTGCCTTATTAATTCAGCAGAACAAGCTTCTCCGGCTACAATCATTGTCTGCAATGCCGGAAGTTCCTCTGCTGCCATAACTGCTAACGCCGATGGTGGAAGCGTAATATGGGTAATGCCATGATTGCGTAACTGCTCAATTAATGGTTTCCCTGGCACTAAAGAGTCTTTTGTTCCCAAGCACAGCGTTGCACCTGATCCCAGAGCCATTAAGATTTCTGAGATGGAAGCATCAAAACTGAAGGAGGCAAACTGGAGAATGCGACTATCAGAGTCTACGCTAAAAGTCTGAATCTGAGCTTGAGCTAAGTTGCATAATCCCTTATGCTCAACCATCACACCTTTTGGTCTACCTGTAGATCCTGAAGTGTAAATCACATTAGCTAGATGGAAAGGTTTGACTCCACTCGTTAGGTTGTCTTGATTATTTTGGTCAATTTGTGACCAAGCTTCATCTAAACAGACAAGCTTTGCTAGATGTTGAGGAAGTCTTTCAATAAATTGTTGTTGAGTCAGCAGCAACGAAACTTTGGCATCTTTTAACATGAAGCTCAAGCGTTCAGTAGGATATTCTGGGTCAAGTGGCACATAAGCACCACCTGCCTTGAGAATTCCCAACAATGCCACTACCATTTCTAATGAGCGTTCTACACACAACCCAACCAAGACTTCTGGTTTGACCCCAAGGATTTGTAGATAATAAGCGAGTTGATTGGCTCTGGCGTTTAACTCGGCGTATGTCAGCCGTTGATCCCCAAATATCACCGCCGTTGCATTGGGTGTTTGTTCTACTTGCGCTTCAAACAGTTGGTGAACACATTTATCTGCGGGATACTCTACTTCTGTTTTATTCCACTCTACTAAAAGTTGATGACGCTCCTCTGAAGAAACAAAAGATTGCAACTCGTAACGTTCTTGTGGCTCCTTTGCCATTGCCGCCAGAACTCTCAGATAATAATCACTAATCCTGTTAACTTGTTCGGAGGATAACTCGCAGGAATCGTACTTCAAATTCAGTACTATATCAGAAGAGTTGGGACTGACGCTGAATTGAGCAACAAAAGTCAAGTTTGTTTGTTCAAAAAACTTTCCACCTAGCAGTTGTAAATTATCGAGTCCCAGTACTTGTTCGTAGACGTGGAAATGGGTAAAATTAAACGCCGTCTCAAATAAAGGCTCACCACCCAAATTCCTTTGCATTTCCGCCAAAGGATAGCGGCGGTGCGGCAACATTTCTTGTTCTGCTGCAAACACTTTTTGCACCAGGTCTGTCCAAGTGCCTCCAGCAAATTGCAGGCGGAATGGCAATGTATTGAGGAATAGTCCCAGGACTCGTTCACCATCACTTTGCTCAGGTCGTCCGTTAGCTGCTACACCCGTTACTACATCTGACTCACCAGTGAGGAAATTTAAGACTCGCAGATGGGCAGCCAACAACACACTCTTGAGTGTAACTTCTGCGGACTGAGCCAGTTGTTTTAAGCCTGCGAAAATTTCAGGGGATAAAGTTACCTCTTGCACACCAACTTCTCGAACATTGCTATTTGTTTGCACAACAGACCAGCGAGGTAATTTGGTAAAAGTGGTGTCGTTTAACCTTTCACTCCAGTATCGCCCAGTTGACGATGAAGCGATCGCTTGTTGCTCTAAAGCCACAAAATCCCGGAATGCAAGACTAAATTGTGGCGATAGATAATCGACTGGTTCGCCTAAAAGCGACAAGTAACGCTTAAAAAACTCACTCATCATCGAGGCAACACTCCATCCATCGAGAATAGCGTGGTGGAAACTCAAAGCCAGATTAAATGTCTCTTGTGTGCGGCGATGAACAAAGAAACGCACTAAGGGAGGATGAGTCCAATCAAAATGCCGTTTCTTTTCGGCTTCAAACCAAGCAGCTAAGGCCTCTTCTTGCTGGGAATGATGTAAATGACACCAATCTTCCACCTGCAAGGGAACCTCAACTTGCTGATGAACCAATTGCAACGGAATACTGAAGTTACTAAGCTCAAATGAAGTCCGCAGTACAGCGTGATAATTGACTAAATCTTGAATAGCGACCTGTAAAAGTTGAACATCAAAAGGGGTTTTGAGGTGAAAACTGAAAATATCGTGGTAGACTGCACTATCTTGGCTGTACTCACTGTGGTAAATCATTCCCATTTGCAGCATAGCAAGGGGATAAGCATCCTCTAGACCATTAGGTAACTGCTGTTTGTCTGCTTGAGAAATCAGACTGAATGGTTGAGTTAACTCTAATTCTGTGATGTCATTCTCTGGTGTTTTCTGTGTTTTCAGTTCTTGGACTAGCTCGTGAATCGTCTGATATTTGAATAGCTGTTGGACAGAGAAACTCAAACCTTGTTCTTTAGCTTGAGACAGCACTTGAATACTACGGATAGAATCCCCACCTAAAGCAAAGAAGTTATCATTAATACCTACTTTTTCAACACCGAGAACCTTAGTCCAGATGGTGACTAATATTTTCTCTTCTGGAGTGCTAGGTGCGACAAAAACATTTTCTAATTCTGGTCTTGCGGTGTCAGGTACAGGCAAAGCACGACGGTCTACCTTACCATTTGCTGTTACTGGTAGAGCTTCTAACTGCACAAAAGCACTTGGCACCATGTACTCTGGCAGCTTTTGTTTGAGGAAGCGACGTAGTTCTGCGGCTGTGGGAGATTGTTCTGTCTTTGACACTACGTAAGCCACTAAACGTTTGTTGCCCGGTTCATCCTCCCGAACCAGCACCACGCTTTCCCAAATGGCTGGGTGTTGCGCTAGTAGTGCCTCAATTTCTCCCAACTCAATGCGGAAGCCACGAATTTTTACTTGTTGATCGATGCGCCCTAAATACTCCAACTCGCCATTCGGCAAATAACGTGCTAAGTCGCCGGATTTATATAGTCGTGCTTTTGGGTTATTGCTAAAGGGATTAGAGATAAACCTCTGTGCTGTGAGTTCAGGGCGATTAAGATAGCCACGCGCTACCCCAGCACCGCCAACGTACATCTCGCCAGGAACCCCAATCGGTACTGGCTTTTGATGTTCATCTAGCACATACACCTGTAAGTCAGGAATCGGACGACCAATTACACTTGCCGTGCCAATCAAATCGGCTTTGCTCAATGGACGATAGGTGACGTGTACAGTAGTTTCTGTAATCCCATACATATTTACTAACTGTGGCAATTGGTCGCCGTGGCGTTCAAACCAAGGCTGTAAACTCTTGAGTTCTAAGGCTTCTCCACCGAAGATAACCAAGCGTAAGTTCAAGTCGCCAGTAGTTGCTATTGACTGTTCGGCTTGAATCAACTGGCGGAAAGCTGAAGGTGTTTGATTGAGAATTGTGACTTTCTCTTGACATAACAATTCATAGAAAGACTCAGGCGATCGCGTCACTAAATAAGGCACTACTACCAGTCGTCCACCATAAAGTAAAGCTCCCCAAATTTCCCAAACAGAGAAATCGAACGCGTAAGAGTGGAACATTGTCCAGACATCATCTTGATTGAAGTGATACCAAGAATTTGTCGCTTCAAATAGACGAACTACATTTGAGTGGTTGACTAAGGTGCCTTTCGGTTGACCTGTAGATCCTGATGTGTAAATGACATAAGCTAAGTTATCAGTTGTTAAGCCACTAACGAGATTATTTTTACTTTCGGTGGATATGTCTTCCCAGTCTTTATCTAAGCATAGTACATGTGCCCCATGTTCCGGTAGGCTAGTCAGCAATTTCTCTTGAGTCAACAGGACTGATACCTGTGAATCATTTAGCATATATGCCAAACGCTCTTGAGGATAGTCTGGGTCAAGTGGCACATACGCTCCACCAGCTTTGAGAATACCTAATATTCCCACGATTGTTTCTAGCGATCGCTCCACATACAACCCAACCAGCACATCGGCTCCCACACCCAAAGACTTCAGGTAATGCGCCAACTGGTTAGCACGACTATTCAACTCACCATAAGTCAGTTGTCGATTTCCAAACACCACAGCTACAGCATCAGGGATACGCTCTACCTGTTCCTCAAACAACTGATGGATACACTTATGCTGAAGATAATCCGCCTGAGTATCATTCCACTCAACTAATAACTGCTGTTGCTCAACTTCTGTCAGCAGAGGTAACTGTGAAATCTTCTGCTGTGGGTTAGCAACAATACCTTCAAGCAAGGTCACAAAATGCTCAGTCAGGCGCTCGATTGTGCTGGCATCAAACAAATTAGTGCTATATTCCCACACACCCACTAGTCCAGCAGCAGTGTTCTGCATTAACAAAGACAAATCAAACTTGGAAGTTGCACCTGTTGCCGGTAAAGAACTGATAGTTAAGCCAGTAAGCTCTACTTCAGATATAGGGGCATTCTGGAGTGCAAACATCACCTGGAACAGTGGAGTATGACTGAGATCCCGTTGGGGCTGCAATGCTTCCACTAGCATTTCAAATGGCAAATTCTGATGAGAGTATGCATCCATTGCCATTTCTCGAACACGAGTGAGCAATTCGCTAAAACTGGGGTTGCCTGCCAAGTTGGTACGCATCACTAAGGTATTGACAAAAAAGCCAATTAACCCTTCTATTTCACTGCGATCGCGATTTGCGATCGGTGAACCAAGCAAAATGTCATCAGATCCTGTATAGCGATAAAGCAAGGTATCATAAGCTGCTAACAGAGTCATAAAGAGAGTACAACCTTGCTCTTGGCTTAGTTTTACCAATCTATTAGTTAACTCAACTGATAGTACAAATTCTTGATGTGCGCCAGCGAAAGTCTGCACAGCAGGTCTGGGTCGGTCTGTGGGTAACGACAATAAAGCTGGTGCATCTTTGAGTTGCTGTTGCCAGTAACTCAGATGGCTTTCCAGCACATTTTCTTGTAACCAGTTTCGCTGCCAGATGGCAAAATCTGCATACTGAATCGCTAATGGTGTTAAAGGTGACGGTCTACCTTGAGAATAAGCATTGTAAAGTGCTGCTAGTTCTTGCACAAACACACCTATTGACCAAGCATCAGAGACTACATGGTGCATACAGATTAACAAGATGTGTTCTGTCTCATTAAGAACTACTAATGTCGCCCTAATTAATGCTTCACTAGCGAGGTCAAATGGTTGAATAGCTTGTTTTTGTGCTAATTGCTGTACGGCTATTTCTTGTTCGGTTGTGGATAAATGCTTGAAATCAACAGTTGAGACTGTCCAATTTGGTTGTGTTTGGATGATTTGAGTTGGTTGTCCATTAACGGCGACGAAATTGGTACGTAAAGCTTCGTGGCGATAAATAATTTCTTGTAAGCTTTGCTCTAAAGTAACTTGATTGATATTTCCGACTAGACGTAAAGCTATGGGTAAATTGTATAAGGCACTGTTCGGCTCTAATTTGTCTAAAAACCACAAACGCTGTTGAGCAAACGACAGCGGTAAGTCTGCATTTTTTGGTCTTGGTAAGATAGGCAGTGCAGACATATCTAAGTCCTGTTGCTGCAACTGCTCAATTGCTTGTGCTAATTCTGCTACTGTTGCTTTGGCAAACAACTCACGTAATGGTAGTTCCACTTTGAAAATGTTGCGGATGCGTGAAACCAGTTGCGTTGCTAGTAGCGAGTGTCCTCCAAGTTCAAAGAAGTTATCATGAATGCCCACTTGCTCTACTTTCAGCACTTGCGCCCAAATTTGTGCCAGCATTTCTTCAACGGGGGTGCGCGGGGCTATATATTTGGCTTTGAGTTCGCTGTGTAAATCTGGTGCGGGTAGAACGCGGCGGTCTACCTTGCCGCTAGGAGTTAATGGCAACGACTCCAATATCACAAAAGCATTGGGTATCATGTACTCTGGCAGCTTTGCTTTGAGAAATTGCCGCAGTTCATTGATTGAGAGTATACAGTGCTGATGCGGCACTACGTAGGCGACTAAACGCTTATCAACTGGGGTATCTTCGCGGGCGATGACACAAACTGCTTGTACATCACTATGTTGGCCTAATACTGCTTCAATTTCGCCTAACTCGATGCGAAAACCACGTATTTTTACTTGATTATCGATACGACCAAAGTATTCAATATTGCCATCTGTTAAATAGCGTACTAAATCCCCAGTTTTATATAATCTACTCTCTCCTGTCTCATCAAACGGGTTTAAAATGAACTTCTCTTGTGTCAACTCTGGACGATTGAGGTAGCCCCTAGCTAGGGAAACACCACCGATGTACAACTCTCCTGGGACACCAATAGGTACAGGCTGTAAATATTTATCTAAAATATAAGTTTGTGTATTTGCAATTGGCTTTCCAATGGGAGGAAGTAACGGCCAATTTTCCACTGGCTCAGTCAGTCTAAAAGTAGTAACCACATGACTTTCCGATGGCCCATAATGATTGTGCAATGTACAATCACTAAGTTTGCCCAACCATTGAGAAATCGCCGGAGTAATCTGCAACTGTTCCCCAGCAGTAATAATTTCCCTCGGATGACTATTAACTAACTCACTATCAATAGCGACTTCAGCTAGTTGCTGTAAAACAACAAAGGGAACAAACAGTCTCTCAATAGCTTTTTCTTCGAGGAAACCTAACAAAGCTACTGGATCTCTGCGTAGTTCCTCCGCAATTAAGAACAATGTGCCTCCCGAAAACCAGGTAGTGAATATTTCTTGGAAGGAGACATCAAAGCTAATAGGGGCAAATTGCAGGGTTTTTGCTCCAGTAGAAATTGTATTATTTTGAAGTTGCCACAGAATCAGATTGCAAAGAGCAAGCTGATTAAGGGCTACACCTTTAGGTTTACCCGTAGAACCAGAGGTATAAATTATATAAGCTAAATTATTCGTTTGTACACTAGTAATGGTATTGTGCTGACTTGAGTTAGAAATTGCCTGCCAGTCAGTATCTAAGCAAACAAGATGTGCTTGATGCTCAGGCAGTCTCTCAAGGAGTCGCTGCTGGGTTAGTAGCACTGAAACTTGAGCATCTTCAAGCATGAAACTCAGGCGCTCGCTGGGATACTCTGGGTCAAGTGGCACATAAGCCCCACCTGCCTTGAGAATTCCCAACAATGCCACTACCATTTCTAATGAACGCTCCACACATAAACCGACCAGCACATCGGCTTTCACACCCAAAGACTGCAAGTAATGTGCCAACTGGTTAGCGCGACAGTTCAATTGGTGGTAAGTTAGTTGTTGATTTTCAAACACCACTGCTACAGCATCTGGGGTACGCTCCACCTGCTCCTCAAACAACTCATGGATACAATTATTAAGGGGATAGTCAGTTTGAGTATCGTTCCACTCGACAAGTAACTCTCGTTGTTCCGGTTTTGTCAGCAGGGACAATTGCGATATTTGCTCTTTGGGATTAGCAACAATGCCTGACAGCAAAGTTACAAAATGACCCGCCATCCGCTCAATAGTGCCTGGATCGAACAAGTCGGTGTTGTACTCCCACGTACTCACTAGTCCAGTGGTAGTGTTTTCCATGAATAAAGTCAAATCAAACTTAGCAGTTGTCCTTTCTGTCATTAATGGACTGACAGTTAACCCAGTTAGATCCACTTGAGATATGGAAGCATTCTGGAGGAGAAACATCACCTGAAACAACGGTGTATGGCTGAGATCCCGTTCTGGCTGCAATGCTTTTACCAACTCCTCAAAGGGCAGGTCTGAATGAGCGTAAGCTTGCGACATCAGTTGACGCACTCGACTTAGCAACTGCTTAAAACTGGGATTACCTGACAAATCGGTACGTAGTACTAAGGTATTGACAAAAAAGCCAATCAAGTTTTCAGTTTCCAAGCGATCGCGGTTAGCAATGGGCGTACCCACTAAAATGTCATCAGAGCCTGTATAGCGATAAAGTAAGGTAACAAATGCTGTGAACAGCGTCGTGAACAGGGTAGCTTTCTCTTGCTTACTAAAATTGGCAAGTGCTTCGCTCAGTTCAATTGAAAGTTTTATATGTTGACGCGCTCCTCGAAAAGTTTGAATGGCTGGTCTAGGTCGGTCTGTGGGTAATTCTAGTAAGCTAGGAGCGTTTTTGAGTAGTTGCTGCCAGTAATTAAGCTGCCTTTGGAGTACCTCTGTTTGCAACCACTGCCGTTGCCAAATAGCAAAGTCGCCATACTGAATTTGTAGCTCAGGTAGCTCTGGGGACAAGTTGTTGCACAGAGCTGAGTAAATGATTGCTAACTCCCGCATCAATACACCCACTGACCAAGCATCGAAGACAATGTGGTGTAATGTTAGTAACAAGACGTGTTCTAGCTCTGTGAGTTGAAGCACAGAAGCTCGGATTAAACCAGAGTTAGCGAGGTCAAAGGGTCGAATAGCTTCTGCCGTGGCTAATTGCTGGCAAGCGATTTCTCTTTCACTTTCAGGTAGCTCTGTTAGGTCTACTACTGACAAATTTAAGGTTAAGCTTTCAGCAATTACCTGAATTGGCTGCTCGTTAAAGGTTCGGAAGTTGGTACGTAAGGCTTCGTGGCGAGCAATAATTTTGTTGAGGCTTTGCTCTAGTGCCACAACGTTTAGATTACCACGAAGTCGTAGAGCTGCTTGTTCGTTGTAGAAGGGGTTATTTGGTTCCAACTGGTTCAATAACCAGATTTGTTCTTGGCCAAAAGACAGAGGTAAGTTCTGAGTGCGATCGGCTTTGATCAGGGGTAAATCAGTATCAGTGGCGATACCTCCGGTGAGCTTCGCTAACTCATTTTTCTGGTGCAGCCACAAAATAAGTTCTGCTTTATTCTTAACTAATAAGTCACGAGTTTCTGCTGTCAATACTCCCTTTGGAGCATTAGCACGTAACTGTTCATCTTCAACCCACAATTTCACACCTTGCTGAGAAAGTTCAGCTACAAATTGCTTGATATTCATATAATTATTACCTTCATACTGTCAACTAATTCGTAATTCGTAATTCATAGTTAATAACTATTTGATGTCGATCATATTGCTATTTCTTCTCTATCAATTGCACCTAAGTTAATATCTGGTTCTGGTTGTTTTTCTAGCTTTAGTGCTATTTCAGCTATTGTGGGAGACTCAAACAAACTTGCTAGAGATAATTTGATATAAAAAATATTTCGTAATCGGGACAAAACCTGAACAGCTATTAGGGAATCTCCTCCCAATTCAAAAAAGTTGTCATTGATTCCCACTTGCTTGATACCCAAGAATTCTTGCCAGATATCGGCAATTTTTTGCTCAAGTTCATCGCGGGGAGCTATATATGAATTTGGCAAATCGGGTCTTGAGTGGAGTGCAGATAAGTTTTCTGGCTGAAAATTATCCGACTTTCTTTGTAATGAAAGCTGTGATTTTTGGTCAGTCTCTTTTTGTCCAAACTTTGTGCTAAACGCGACTGGTATAGAAGCTTGAGCCATAATAATCTTATGCTCAAATGCTTCAGTTTCTGGAAAAGCAGCAACTTGGATAAAATCTTGAGCGCGTAATGCTTCAAACCACTCATTTTTGATAATAAAAGGCTGACCTGGGCTGCGTCTATTATCATCTAAAAGTTTCAACAGCAGACCCCAAGTGATATCAAAGTCTATTTTCGGCTGAGTAATTTCCCACACTAATAGGAAACCGCCAGGAGCTAATAAAGAGCGTACATGGTGGAGTGTTTGATCTATGTTCCGAGTTGCGTGCAACACATTAGAGGCGATGATGATATCAAAGCTACACTTTTCAAATCCTTGCTCAGTTGGAGACTTGTCTATATCTAGTAATCGATATTCAACAAATGGATAGTCCTTAAATTTCTGTTGGGCTTTAGTCAGGAAGCCGCTACCAATATCAGTAAAAGTATAGTTGGTTTGTTTTGAAGGCAACACAGGTAGTAATGCTTGCGTAGACATACCAGTACCCGCGCCGATTTCCAGAACTCTCAGGTGAACCGATGATGACAATGACTTGACCACTTGTTCCAGGCTTGAGCGCAAGATAGAGTTGTAGTAATTTAGTAATGCCAATTCTGAATTTGAACCGTTGTTTTCTTCTTGATAAATCAGTTCATTGAAAAACTCTAAGGGTTCTTGTTCACCAACAACAACGGCAGCTAAATTTTCACCACAACGCTGTACTAAATCTACTGTTAGAGATTTAGCAGCCATTCTTACTCTGACTTCTTTTAAAAGTTCATGAATCAAATCTTGTGAACATGGCACTAATCCAGTAAATAACCCCTCCTGTTGCTGTAGTTGTCCTTGCTCCATTAATATTTGCAACCATCTACACACTAATTGTTGATAACGAGGAGTTATATGGCATTGCGTTAACAAATTCTCTAAAGAATACTTTTCTTCGGCATTCTTAAAAGCCCCTAATTGCTTGAATGCAAAGTTGATGTAGGCTGTACATAAACGATCCAACCACTGTCTGTTCTCTTGATATGTTAACTCGTTGAGTTCTCCATCTCTAACACTTGCTTGATTCTGGCCTGCTTCTATGAGCGATGTCCACAATTGTGATGTTGTGGGTAAGGTTTGCAACTGCCCCCAAGCTGTTTTTTGTGGGGGGTCAATCCAATAACGTTGGCGCTCAAAGGGATAAGTTGGTAAGGGAAGACGATAATATTCCTCCTGACTATAGAATCCAAACCAATCTATATTGACTCCAGCCAGCCAGAGTTGACCTAATGTATTGAATAAAACACGAGTATCGGATTGCTTTTCTTGAGGATGACGTACCGAAGTCAACACCGTTTGTGCGGCTGCTTTCTCTGGATGCCTTTTAGCTAATGTAGTCAGTGTGTGTCCTGGCCCTACCTCTAGTAAGATTTGCTCTGGTGTTGCCAATAATTTCTCGACACCTTGGGCAAAAAGCACTGTGGAACGCAGATGTTGAGCGTAATAGTCAGGATTTGTGGCTTGTGTAACTGTAATCCATGTACCAGTCAGGTTGGAAATATAAGGAAGTTTTGGGGGATTTAAGGTAACTTGTTTTACTCGCTCTGCAAATGCGTTTAAGATTGGTTCCATCATTTGCGAATGGAAAGCATGAGAAGTATGCAGACGGCGACATTCAATCCCTTGAGTAGCTAGCTGATTTTGTAGTGCCTCTATTGCTGCTATAGAACCGGAAACCACGCACTGCAAGTGTTGATTAATCGCTGCAATAGAAAGTTCCGATCCTAATAGGGATTTTACTTTCTCTGCGGGCAGGGGAACAGAAAGCATTGCCCCACTAGGAAGTTGCTGCATTATCTGTCCGCGTGTTGCTACCAGAGATAAGGCATCTTCTAGAGAAAAAACACCTGCTAGAGTTGCTGCTACATACTCGCCAATACTATGACCGATCGCAGCTTGTGGCTCCACTCCCCATGACTGCCATAATTTAGCTAGGGCGTATTCAATTACAAAAATAGCGCTTTGAGCGATGGCTGTTTGTTGAAGTTGCTGCGATGCCTCATCAATCTTTTCGTCACTGGGGTAAAGAATATGACGTAAATCTTGCCCTAGCAAGGGTTTAAGAACTTCTGAGCAATAATCAACTTGTTCTTTAAATACTGTCTCAGTTTCGTAAATTTCCCACGCCATATTGACATACTGAGAACCTTGACCAGGAAACATAAAGACAACAGACCGTTCTGTAATCTCTGTATAATTGGTAAAAACTTGTTGAGCTGCTAAACTACTGAGATTTTTGACAGCATCTTCTAAGTCTTGACAAATTAACATCCGTCGATGATTAAAACCCCGGCGACCACTATTGAGGGTATAAGCTACATCGCCTAAATTGAGTTCTGGATGCTCTTTTAAATGTGTGATTAAATTATTTGTCGCCTTCTCCAGTGCAGTTGCAGTCTTAGCAGAAAGTACCAAAAGTTGATAATTTCTCCCCTGCTCCCCTGCCCCCCTGCTCCCCTGCTCTAACAAAGGAGTTTCTTCCAAAATCACATGAGCATTCGTCCCCCCCATACCAAAGGAGCTAACCCCAGCACGGCGAGGGGTGTCATTTGTTTTCCATTCAGTCAGGGTTGTATTGACGTAAAAAGGACTGTTAGCAAAATCAATTTTGGGATTAGGTGTCTCGAAATGCAAACTAGGAGGCAGCATTTGATGTTCCAGTGCTAATGCAGTCTTAATCAAACCTGTGACACCTGCTGCTGTATCCAAATGTCCAAAGTTGGTTTTTACTGAACCAATAGCGCAGAAGCCTTTTTTATCAGTACTTTGACTAAAAGCTTGAGTTAACGCTGCAATTTCAATCGGATCTCCTAAAGGTGTAGCTGTACCATGAGCTTCAATATAGGAAATTGTTTCGGCATCTACACCAGCTATAGCTTGAGCCTCGCTAATGACTGCTGCTTGACCACTGACACTGGGAGCAGTGTAGCCAACTTTCATTGCACCATCATTATTGATCGCCGAGCCTTTAATAATTGCATGGATGTGGTCGCGATCGCTTATTGCATCCTTTAATCTTTTCAATACCACAATACCTGCACCGCTACTGGCAACAGTTCCTTGTGCTTGAGCATCAAAAACACGGCAGTGTCCATCAGGAGAAAGAATCATTTCCTCTTGATACAAGTAACCTCTTTTTTGGGGAATGCTGATAGAAACTCCACCAGCTAAAGCCATATCACATTCACCATTTAATAGACTTTGACAAGCTAAATGAACAGCAACTAAAGAAGTGGAACAGGCAGTTTGCACATTCACTGCTGGTCCTGTCAAGTTGAGTTTATAAGCAACTCGTGACGGCAAAAAATCTTTATCGTTGGAAATTCCCAATTGGAGAAGGTTAAATGTCTCTAATAATTGATGATGAGGATAGAGATTATTGAGCAAATAACTATTTATCCCTACACCACCATAAACCCCGATTAAACCGTTGTAAGTTTGTGGGTCATAACCAGCTTTTTCTACAGCTTCCCAAGCTAATTCTAAGAATAGGCGTTGTTGTGGATCTATTAACTCAGCTTCTTTCGCACTATAAGTAAAGAAATCTGCATCAAACAATTCAATTTCTGATAAAGCAGCACTAGCTTTCACATAATTAGAATTACTCAGCAAATCTGGAGAAACACCAGATTTTATCAATTCTTCATCTGTCAGCCAGGAGATAGATTCTACACCATCACGTAGGTTATGCCAAAAAGATTCAATATCTTTTGCTCCTGGAAACCGCCCGGCAGTAGCAATTATTGCTATCTCAGAATTGTTTAAATCATTATTGTTATTCACTGAATCTACTTTCATTTTTTACCTTTTTTTCTGAGAACGATGCTGTTGTCTAAGCTGTAATTGTTGGTTTCTTAAAGATTTACTATCACCATGAGGTTGAATACGAGAACTCTTTTCTATAAACGTATCTTCTTGATTTAATTTAGTATTTAAGTATTGGCTTAAAGTATGTATAGTTGAGTAATTAAACATATCAACTATTGACAATTGTAAACCAAATCTTTCTTGCAATTGCTGATTAATTTGTATTAGTAGTAACGAATGACCTCCTAGTTCAAAGAAATTATTGTAAATTCCTACCTTTTCTAGATCCAGTGCTTTTTGCCAAATGCCAGCAATGGTTTTTTCTACTTCTGTATTTGGTATTACATAATCTGATAGTTCCTGATGTAAATCTGGGTCAGGTAGAGCGCGACGGTCTACTTTGCCGTTAGGTGTCAGGGGTAAGGACTCCAGTATCACAAAAGCGGCTGGCACCATATACCCAGGCAGTTTATTGGAAAGGAACTGTCGTAGTTCGCTGGTTATGGGTGTACTTCGACTCCGCTCAGTACAAGTCGCCTGTGAATGCGGTACTACGTAGGCGACTAAGCGTTTATTACCTGGAATTTCTTCACGGGCGATGACACAACATGTCTGTATATCACCATTTTGGCTCAGTATTGCTTCAACCTCGCCTAACTCAATGCGGAAACCGCGTATTTTTACTTGATTATCAATTCTTCTTAAGTATTCGATGTTGCCGTTTGGTAAGTAACGCGCCAAATCTCCAGTTTTATATAATTTACTCTTTCCTATCTCCTCAAACGGATTGGAGATGAATTTCTCTTGTGTCAACTCTGGGCGGTTGAGGTAGCCTCTGGCTAACCCCACACCACCGATGTGTAACTCTCCAGGCACACCAATCGGCACTGGTTGTAAATTTTCGTCTAAAATGTAGACTTGTGTATTGGCGATCGCTCTACCAATAGTTATTTTCTCGTCATCATTGAATTTTGCGTTGCCTGTGGCTAGAGTAGCTATCGTGGCACAGACAGTAGCTTCTGTTGGCCCGTAAGCGTTGAAGAAGTTTCTGCCAGCAGACCATTGCTTGATTAATTCAGCAGAACAGGCTTCTCCGGCTACAATTATTGTTTGCAGTGCCGGAAGTTCCGACTCAGGCATAACTGCTAACGCCGATGGTGGTAGCGTGATATGCGTAATAGAATAATCACGTAATAGCTTAATTAACGGCTTTCCTGGCAATAGAGAGTCTTTTGTTCCCAGGTAAAGTGTTGCACCTGACCCCAAAGCCATCACGACTTCCCAGATAGAAGCATCAAAACTGAAAGAGGCAAATTGAAGAATGTGACTATCCCAAGTCAAGCCAAAAGTTTGAATCTGAGCTTGAGCTAAGTTGCATAATCCCTTATGCTCAACCATCACGCCTTTAGGTCTGCCTGTTGAACCGGAAGTATAAATTACATTAGCTAGATGAAAAGCTCTGGCTCCACTGACAGGATTACCTTGATTGTTTTGGGTAATTTGTGACCATACCTCATCTAAGCAGACAAGTTTCGCCCCAGAATTAGGCAATCTATCAATGAGTCGCTGCTGAGTTAACAGTAACGAAACTTGAGCATCTTCTAGCATGAAGCTCAAACGCTCAGTTGGGTAATCGGGGTCAAGCGGTACATACGCTCCACCCGCCTTGAGAATCCCTAATAGGGATACCACCATTTCTACCGAACGTTCTATACAAATGCCAACCAACACATCTGGTTTTACACCCAGAGTTTGCAGGTAATGCGCCAATTGATTCGCACGACAATTTAATTCCCGATACGTCAAATGCTCCTGCTCAAATACCACCGCTACTGCTTCAGGGATGCGCTCAACAAAGCTCTCAAACAACTGATGGATACACTTATCTTGGGGATAGTCTGCTTGAGTATTGTTCCATTCAACTAATAACTGCTGTTGCTCATATTCTGTAAGCATTGGCAATTGGGAAATTTGTTGCTGTGGATTAGCCACAATACTTTCAAGCAAGGTTACAAAATGACCAGTCATTTGCTCAATGGTGCTGCCATCAAACAAATCAGTGTTATATTCCCACCACCCTACCAGTCCAGTAGTAGTGTTCTCTATTAATAAACCCAAATCAAACTTAGCAGTTGTCCCTTGTACTACTAATGGACTGACAGTCAACCCAGCAAGCTCTACTTGCTGCATGGGTGCATTCTGGAGGGAAAACGCCACTTGGAACAGTGGTGTGTGGCTAAGATCCCGTTCTGGCTGCAATACTTCCACCAGCATTTCAAAAGGCAAGTCCTGATGAGAGTATGCATCCATTGCCATTTCTCGAACGCGACCAAGTAATTCGCTAAAGCTAGGATTGCCTGCCAAGTTGGTACGCATCACTAAAGTGTTGACAAAAAAGCCAATTAACCCTTCAATTTCACTGCGATCGCGATTTGCGATCGGTGCCCCTACCAAAATATCTGCTTGTCCTGTGTAGCGATAAAGTAGAGTATCATAAGCTGCCAACAGCGTCATAAAGAGGGTACAACCTTGCTCTTGGCTTAGTTTTACTAATTTATCGGTTAACTCAACTGACAGTGCAAACTCCTGATGTGCGCCAGCGAAAGTCTGCACAGCAGGTCTTGGTCGGTCTGTGGGAAGTGACAATAAAGCTGGTGCATCTTTTAGTTGCTGTTGCCAGTAACTCAGTTGGCTTTGGAGTACATTTCCTTGCAACCAGTTTCTCTGCCAAATTGCAAAATCTGCGTATTGAATCGGCAGTGGTGCTAAGGGTGAGAGCTGATTTTGACAATAAGCATCGTACAGTGCTGCTAGTTCTTGGATAAATACATCCATTGACCAGCCATCAGAGACAATATGGTGCATACATACTAACAATATGTATTCTGTCTCATTAAGCACTACTAATATTGCTCTGATTAATGCTTCACTTGCCAAGTTAAAAGGTTGAATAGCTTGTTGTTGAGCTAATTGCTGTGCGGCTATTTCTTGTTCGCTTGTGGATAAATGCTTCCAGTCAACAACTGAGACTGTCCAATTCGTTTGTGTATGAATGATTTGAGAAGGTTTTCCATCAACGACGACGAAATTGGTGCGTAACGCTTCGTGGCGATGAATAATTTCTTGTAAGCTTTGTTCTAAGGCAACTTGATTGAGAGTTCCGACTAGATGTAAAGTTACGGGTATGTTGTAGAAGGCACTGTTCGGCTTTAACTGGTCTAAAAACCACAAACGCTGTTGAGCATAAGACAGTGGTAATTGTGCATCCTTTTCCCTTGGTAGGATGGGTGGGGAAGTTAGTTCTAAGTCCTGTTGCTGTAACTGCCCAATGGATTGCGCCAATTCGGCTACTGTCGCTTTTGCAAACAACTCACGTAATGTTAGTTCTACTTTAAAGCTGGTGCGAATGCGTGAAAGTAGTTGGGTTGCTAGTAGTGAATGTCCCCCAAGTTCAAAAAAGTTATCATGAATGCCCACTTGCTCTAATTTCAGCACTTGCGCCCAAATTTGTGCCAGCATTTCTTCAATTGGGGTGCGTGGGGCAACAAATTTTTCTAGCAGTGTGCTGTCTAACTCCGGTTTTGGCAATGCGCGGCGGTCTACTTTGCCGTTAGATGTCAGGGGTAAGGAGTCCAGCAGTACAAAGGCTGATGGCACCATGTATTCGGGTAGCTTCTTTTGCAGGAAGCAGCGAACTTCACTGAGTAATAAACTCGAACTGCTCCAGGTCGGTTTTACAGAATTACTGACTAAACTGCTACCAGACTCCTGTCGTTGGTACTGGTTTATGGATGGTCGTCTGGCATAGATATTGTAGAGTCCACTATTTTCTAATACAGCATCCTGCTCTATAGTTAGGTCGTATCCATGTTCTCTTAGCAGGTCTGCAATTTCCTCCAACCTACCGTTAATGTTATGAACCTCTACAACTATCTGCTGAATCTTTTGCCAATCTTTTTGTTGGATACCAGAAAGCACATCCCGCTCACTTTTCTCCACGTCGATTTTTAGCAAATCGATCTTCTCAACGCCATGCTCATAAATTACATCAGAAATCGTTCTTAAGTGGCAGATGAATTGCTGACTCTGCAATTTTTCTGCTAGCAGTTCATCAATTGCCTGACTAGATACTCCTGTGTCATTTTCTCCAATATTTTGTTGTTTGAACAAAAAGGATTTAAGTACCTCTCGCTCTTGATCGGTATCTGCAAAGCGCCCGGAAATGACGGAAACTTGAGGATAATATGTAAAAATGTCACTCTTTGTCTCGCTGGAAAGACCAATATTAAATAGCTTTACATTTAAGCCATAGCCCTCAGTATTTAGGCGTAACAGATCAAAAACAGGTGGAATTGGCTCAAATGCGTAAATAGAAACATCTTTACATCTTTGACCTGCGAATAGTGCGAACAGGCCAATATTGGCACCCACATCAAAGATACAATCTCCTTCATTGATGGTAATACCATGTTTTAAATAAGCCTGTTCCTCCCAAAGTTCTTTGTAGACGAATTCTGTTTCGTTTTTATTCAAATGGGCAATCACCATGCCATTTGGCAACTCATAGAGTAACTCTTCATTCAGCAGACCTTTGTTTTTAAAACGAAGTAGTTGTAGAACTGGGAAGGCATACTCTTGATCGGGGACAATATAAGCTACCAGACGCTTATTGCCAGGATCGTCTTCACGGACGATGACTACAGTTTCTCCCACAGCCTGGTGTTGTGTTAGCGCGGCCTCAATTTCTCCCAACTCTATGCGGAAGCCCCGCAGCTTAACTTGATTGTCGATACGCCCCAGGTACTCAATATTACCGTCACTTAAGTAGCGTGCAAGATCGCCAGTTTTGTAAAGCCGTGAATGCAGATCATCGCTAAATGGATTATGAATAAATTTCTCGTTGGTTAAGTCGGGGCGATTGAGGTAGCCTCGTGCTAACCCCGCACCACCGATGTGCAATTCTCCTGGTACACCAATCGGCACTGGTTGTAAGTGAGAATCTAAAATATAAATTTGTGTATTGGCGATCGCACGACCAATAGGCACTGTCCTAAGATTAGTATCTGGTTTGCATTGCCAATAAGTGACATCAATTGCCGCTTCTGTTGGCCCATAGAGATTGTGCAATTCACAGCCTAACCGAGCGAAAAAGCGTTCCTGGAGTTCTAAAGGCAGAGCTTCGCCACTACAGATAACTCGTTTTAAGCTACTACAATTTTTTACACTTTCTTCTTCTACGAAAGCCCGAAGCATAGAAGGTACAAAATGCAGTGTAGTCACCTGCTGTTCCTGGATTAGGTTGGCCAAGTAAGCACTATCTTTATGTCCACCTGGTTTAGCCAAAACTGAACGCGCTCCAGCGATTAATGGCCAGAAGAACTCCCAAACTGAAACGTCGAAGCTAAAAGGAGTTTTCTGTAAAATGCAATCTACTAATGTTAATTGATAAGCTTGTTGCATCCACAGCAGGCGATTGTAAATCCCCAAATGAGTGTTCATTGCTCCTTTGGGCTTTCCAGTCGAACCGGAAGTGTAAATTACATAAGCCAAGTTACTGTCTTGCACACCAGTAATTGGATTATCCTGACTTGACACAGAAATAGATTGCCAGTCAGTATCTAAACATACAATTTGCGCTTGATGCTCAGGCAGCTTTTCAATAAGTTGTTGTTGTGTTAGCAGCACTCTCAATTGAGCATCTTCAAGCATAAAGCTCAAACGCTCTTGGGGATAGTCTGGGTCAAGTGGTACATAAGCACCACCCGCTTTAAGAATCCCCAACAGTCCGACAATCATTTCCAATGAGCGTTCTATATAAATCCCCACTAGCACATCTGCTTGTACGCCCAATGAGCGCAAGTAATGAGCTAACTGATTAGCTTTGACATTCAATTGGTGGTAAGTCAGTTGTTGATTTTCAAACACCACTGCTACAGCATCCGGTGTACACTCCACATGTTCCTCAAATAACTGATGGATACACTTATCTAGTGGATAATCAGCTTGAGTAGAGTTCCACTCAACAAGTAACTGCTGCTGCTCAACTGCTGTCAGCAGTGGGAATTGCGAAATTCGCTCATTGGGGTTAGCAATAATACCTGCGAGCAATGTCACAAAATGACCCGTCATTCGCTCAATGGTACTAGAATCAAATAAATCAGTGTTATACTCCCACAGCCCCACCAGTCCAGCAGCAGTGTTCTGCATTGATAAAGTCAAATCAAACCTGGAAGTTGTACCTTCTACTACCAGTGGACTAACGGTTAACCCAGTCAACTCCAATTGAGACATGGGAGCATTTTGGAGGACAAAGGCCACCTGAAACAGTGGTGTATGGCTTAGATCCCGTTCTGGCTGTAATGCTTCTACTAACATTTCAAAAGGCAAATCCTGATGAGAGTATGCATCCATTGCCATTTCCCGAACACGACCCAGTAACTCACAGAAACTAGGATTGCCTGATAAGTTGGTACGCATGACTAAGGTATTGACAAAAAAGCCAATTAGTCCTTCTATTTCACTGTGATCGCGATTTGCGATCGGTGAACCAACCAAAATGTCTGCCACACCTGTGTAGCGGTAAAGTAGAGTATCATAAGCTGCCAACAGCGTCATGAACAAGGTAGCTCCTTGCTCTTGACTTAACTGTATTAACCCACGAGTTAGCTCCCTGGAAAGTGCAAACTGTTGATATGCCCCTACAAAACTCTGCACAGCAGGTCTTGGTCGGTCTGTGGGAAGCACTAATAAACCTGGTGCATCTGCCAGTTGTTCTTGCCAGTAACTCAATTGCCTTTGCAGTACATCCCCTTGCAACCACTGTCTTTGCCAAATTGCAAAATCTGCATACTGAATCGGTAATGGTGGTAAGGGTAAGGTTTGACCTTGAGAATAAGCATTGTACAGTGCTGCTAACTCCTGAACAAATACACCCATTGACCAGCCATCACTGACAACATGATGCATACACACTAACAAGACGTGTTCTGTCTTATTAAGCACTACTAATGTCGCCCTAATTAATGCTCCAGTTGCTAGGTCAAAAGATTGAATAAGTTGTTTTTGCGCTAATTGCTGTGTGGCAATTTCTTGTTCAGTTGTGGATAAATGCTGATACTCAACAACTGAGAACGTCCAATTTGTTTGTGTTTGAATGATTTGAGAAGGTTTTCCATCAACTGTGATGAAGTTGGTGCGTAACGCTTCATGGCGATGAATAATTTCTCGCAAGCTTTGTTCTAAGGCTGCAACCTTGAGAGTTCCTTGAAGATGCAAAGCTGTAGGTATGTTGTAGATGGCGCTGTTCGGCTCGAACTGGTCTAAAAACCACAAACGCTGTTGACCATAAGACAGTGGTAATTCTGCATCCCTTGCTCTTGGTAAGATGGGTAGGGAGGTTTTTTCTAAGCTTTGTTGCTGCAATTGCCCCATCTCTTGTGCCAATTCGGCTAGTGTTGCTGCGGCAAACAGACTACGCAATGGTAGTTCTACTTTCAAGCTGGTGCGAATGCGTGAAACCAGTTGCGTTGCTAGTAGCGAATGTCCCCCAAGTTCAAAAAAGTTATCGTAAATGCTTACTTGCTCTACTTTCAGCACTTGTGCCCAAATTTGTGCCAGCATTTCTTCAATTGGGGTGCGTGGGGCGACAAATTTTTCTAGCAGTGTGCTGTCTAACTCCGGTTTTGGCAGTGCGCGGCGGTCTATTTTGCCGTTAGATGTCAGGGGTAAGGATTCCAGCATCACAAAAGTGTTTGGCACCATATAGCTGGGGAGTTGGTTGGCTAGGAACTGACGTAGTTCTGCGGCTGTAGAAGATTGTTTCAGCTTCGGTACTACGTAAGCTACTAAACGTTTGTCGTCAAGTTCATCCTCTCGTATCACCACCACGCTTTCCCAAACAGCTGGGTGTTGCGCTAGTAGTGCCTCAATTTCTCCCAACTCAATGCGGAAGCCGCGAATTTTGACTTGGTTATCGATGCGCCCTAAATACTCTAAATCGCCATTGGGCAAATACCGCGCCAAGTCTCCTGTTTTATATAATTTTGAATTGTCAAAAGGACTAGATATAAACCTCTGTGCTGTCAATTTGGGACGAGCGAGATAGCCACGCGCTACCCCAGCACCGCCAACGTACATCTCGCCAGGAACCCCAATTGGCATCGGCTGTAAATATTCATCTAGCACATACACCTGTAAGTCAGGAATCGGACGACCAATTACACTTGCCGTGCCATTCAAATCAGCTTTGCTCAATGGACGATAAGTTACGTGTACAGTTGTTTCTGTAATCCCGTACATATTCACTAACTGTGGCAATTGGTCGCCGTGGCGTTCAAACCAAGGCTGTAAACTTTTGAGTTCTAGGGCTTCTCCACCGAAAATTACCAAGCGTAAGTTCAAATTGCCAGTAGTTGCTATTGACTGTTCGGCTTGAATCAACTGGCGGAAAGCTGAGGGTGTTTGATTGAGAATTGTGACTTTCTCTTGACATAACAATTCATAGAAAGACTCAGGCGATCGTGTCACTAAATAAGGCACTACTACCAGTCGTCCACCATACAGTAAAGCTCCCCAAATTTCCCATACGGAAAAGTCGAATGCATAAGAGTGGAACAGTGTCCAGACATCATCTTGATTGAAGTGATACCAAGAATTTGTCGCTGCAAACAGACGAACTACATTTGAATGGTTGACTAAAACGCCTTTGGGCTTACCTGTGGAACCAGAAGTGTAGATGACGTATGCTAGGTTATCGGGTGTGGGGGTGTAAGAAGGGTTTGACTCGCACTCTTGAGAAATTTTTTCCCAGTCGCTGTCTAAGCAGACGACACGCGCCTGATGTTTGGGAATAGACTCTACTAATTGCTGTTGGGTCAGCAGCACCGAAACTTGAGCATCTTCTAACATGAAGCTTAAACGCTCAGTCGGATAATCGGGGTCAAGTGGCACATAAGCTCCACCCGCTTTGAGAATACCTAATATTCCCACGATTGTTTCTAGCGATCGCTCCACACACAACCCAACCAGCACATCTGCTCCCACGTCCAAAGACTGCAAATAATGCGCCAACTGGTTAGCGCGACAGTTCAACTGGTGGTAAGTCAGTTGTTGATTTTCAAATACAATTGCTACTGCATCTGGGGTTCGCTCAACCTGTTCTTCAAACAATTGATGGATACACTTATCCTGGCGATACTCCACTTGTGTGTTGTTCCACTCAACCAATAACTGGTGTTGCTCAACTTCTGTAAGCATTGGCAATTGCGAAATCTTTTGTTGTGGATTAGCCACAATTGCTTCCAGCAAGGTCACAAAATGCCCCAGCATCCGCTCGATAGTGCTGGCATCAAAAAGGTCAGTGTTGTACTTAAAAATCCCAGATAAAGAAGAATTTGCTTCTGCGATCGTCAGATTTAGATCGAACTGACCCTCCATCTGAGGCATTTCAAAAGGTTTAAGTTTAATCCCTTCTTTATCTACTTCACCTCCTAACCAAAGTTGTTGCGTATGCTCAAACTGTCCCAAGTTCTGGAAAAGGAAGTTGAATACAGCCCCGAAGATAGGAGAACGGCTCGGATCGCGCTGTGGCTGCAATCTTTCTACCAGTAGAGCAAAGGGAAAATCCTGATGCGCTAATGCTTCTGATACTGTTTGGCAAACTTGAGTCAGAAACTCCTGAAAACTGGGATTTCCTGAAAGATTCGCCCGCATAACCACTGGATCGACAAAATAGCCAACTAGTGGCACAAATTCCGGTTGAGTTCTGCCTGATGTAGGCGCACCAACCAGAATATCCTCTTGCCCCGTGTAACGATACAAGAGAACCTGAAATGCAGCTAGCAGAACTATGTATTGGGTCACGCCTTCTGCTTGAGCTAGCTTTTTCAGTTGTTCTGTGAGCTTTTGGGATATTTTGAAATTATAAGAAGCACCGTTATAGGTTTGTATGGCTGGTCTTGGTCTATCTGTTGGCAAGTTAAGTACAGGCAACTCCCCTGCGAGTTTTTGCTGCCAGTAGTTCCACAGTTTTTCTCCTTGAGTACTGGTTAATAATTCTCTTTGCCAACGAACGTAATCTATATAAGAGTGCTTTAGAGGAGTTAGAGATGGCTGAACACCTAGCTCTAGTGCAAGATAGACCGTTATTAACTCTTCTATTAGTAATAGTACAGACCAAGCATCAACAGCAATATGGTGTATGGTCACTAACAAGATATGTTCCTGCTGTGAGCAACTGAACAAACGCACCCGCATTATCGAATCATTTTCGATATTGAAGGGTTGTTGGTATTCCTGAAAAACTCTTTGCTCAAGCTCCTGCTCTCTCCAGATAGAGGCATTTATCTGCTGAAAATCTGTGAACTGAGTTTGATGGATCTGTTGAACAATATTATTATCTTGCTTAAAAAACTTGCTACGTAATTGGGAATGACGGTCAAGAATAATTTTGAGACTTTTTTGTAAATTTTTAATATTTATAGGTGAACAGATACGACAAGTAAAAGCTACATTATAGCCTGCGCTTTTAGGTGCTAATTGCCATAGAAACCACAGGGATTTTTGACCGTAGGAAAGAGGATAAATATTTAAAATATCGGGGCAATCGCGCAGTAACTGTAAAATTTCAGTTTTGTGCTGTTTGAGTTGAGCAATTACATCAGGAGTTAATAAATTTTCAGAACCATCTATTAGCAATTTTTCTCCATCATGCCCCAACTCGATTCCTTTAAAAGAAATGTCTTGTAAAAATTCTAATAAATTCATAATTCTATTTTAATCCTATTACTATTTTTGATATTTACTAGTTGAAATGGCTCATTAGTTTCCTCCTGAATTTCTTTGTCTGATTGCTCATCAGAATCTAAGCCAAGTTCTTCCAATAGATAATCAGTTAGCAAATCTACAGTAGGATACTTAAAAACTAAATTTAGCGGTACAGAGCATTTTAAACTCTTTTGCAGGTGATTTTTCAAATCTAAAGAAGTTAGTGAATCCATCCCTAACTCGAAAAAGTTTTTTTGTATATCAATGGATTCTGATAGATGCCAACCGAGGACTTTAGCCACTACTGAAAAAATATGATCCTGTAAAAGTTTTCGACGTTTGGTAATATTTGTTGTCTTGATTTGTTCAACCATGTCAGATTGCATAACCACAGTTTTTACTGAGGTTTGTAAAAAGTTGGCGAACAACGGCGAAACTGAATTTGATTTTTCTAAAAACTGCACCCAATTTACATGCATAAGTGCAACTTGAGTAGAGGATTGACACAGTAATTGCTCTAGAGCAACTAATCCCTGTTCTGGAGAAAACGTTCCAATACCCCGTGTTTTTGTTTGCTCATCAAGTTGACGCTCTGCGAAGGCTCCTACTTGTGACCAAGCTCCCCAGTTAATGCTCAAACCTACTAGTCCTTGAGCCTGGCGATGATGGGCTAAAGCATCAAGAAAAGCATTGGCTGCCGCATGGTTAGATTGACCTGCATTACCAAGTAAAGAAGCTATAGAAGAAAACATCACAAAAAAGTCTAAAGGCTGGTTCTGAGTTAAAGTATGCAGATGCCAAGCTCCTTCTACTTTTGGAGCCAAAACTTTTGCAAAGCGTTGCCAGTTTTGTTGTTGTAGAACGCCATCATCCAAAACACCAACAGAATGAATAATTCCGCGCAGTGGTGGCATTCGCTCAATTTTTGAGAGTACTTTTGTAATTTGTTCGACATCAGACACATTGGCCTGAATAACATTTACTTGAGCGCCAGCCTGCTCTAACTCTTGAAGTTGCTCATGAACAGCGACACTTGCACTACTACGCCCAACTAATACCAAATGCCTTGCTCCCCGTTGAACCATCCAACGAGCTACCAATAAACCCAAACCACCCATACCGCCAGTTATCAGGTAGGTACTATCTTCACAAAACCTTAGAGGTTTGGGCGCTGCCGTTTCTAGATAATCTTTAGGCTTCTGATAGCGAGCTAACCTAGCGACATAACGCAGTTGGTCTGTAAAGGCAACTTGGTCTTCTGTAGTCGGTAACCAAATTTCCTCAAATAAAGCTTGTACAACTTTTGCATCTGCCTTTGGAGCTAAATCTACTCGCACACAGTTGAGTTCTGGATGTTCGGTAGCAATCGCCCTTGCCATTCCCCACAAGCTTGATTGCGCTACTCCCTCTAGGTTGGCGATGGCGTTCCGCCCAGCGTAGCTGATCGCTACTGCTCCCTGAGTTACTAACCAGAGGCGAGGATGATCAGATAAATTAGTCCCTGTCAATGCCTGGACTAAATGCAAGGTGCTACCGCATCCTAGTAAAGATGCCGCAGTTAAATCGGTTGCGGTGAGTTCTGCTGCTTTAACTGTATCTAAATTCCAGCAATGAACTACACCATATAAACTCAAGGGTTTGCTATTGATGGCCTGTAATAGCTTTTGATAATGTTCTGGGTTGCTTGGGTTAATTTTAAATTGTTGCTGGTCTAATTGTTCATATTCCTCACCAACAAATACCAAGGTACAAAGTTGTGAGTGAGTATCTAGCTTGTCAGCTAACTGTTGCGCTATGCCTTGCCGATCTGCGAATAACAGCCAATGTTTTTGCTCAACTTGTACCAACTCATTTGCTGATGGTGGTACTTGTGCTAGCATTACCATTGCTTTTGATAAAACGCTTTGAGTCTGTTGAGTAGATGATATATTAACTGTGCTTATAAACCCAGTTTCTCGCAATACTTCTTGCCATTGGGTAGCACTAATTAAGGGATAGTCTGGGCGCAAGTGCAAATCACTAAATCGCCACCATCCTGGAGTTAACCCAAATATTAAGTCAAGCCAACGCTGACGCTGAGTTGTTTCTAATAAAATTAATATGCCCTGTTGTGCTAATAATTGCTTGGTGTGTTTGAGGGTTTGTTGTAAATGTTGGGTGGCGTGCAAGACATTGGCAGCCACAATTACATCATATTGCTGCTTTTCAAATCCTTGGCTAAAGGGGTCTTTTTCAATGTCTAATACTTGATATTTTATAAATGGGAAATCCTGGAATTTCTCTTGGGCTTTTTGAGTAAAAGAGATCCCAATATCGCTGAAGTGGTATTCGGTTTGCTCACAGGACAAATGTGGTAGCAGGTAAGAGGTTGTTCCACCAGTTCCTGCGCCAATTTCCAATATTCTCAATCCCCGTCCAGTTGGTAAATGCTCGACAAGTGAAATTATGGCTTGTTGAGCTAAGATATTCATCACTTTTGTCAGTGGCGAATTCTCATATAACTGGGCTGTAGTTGAGTCGTTTTCGGGGAAAAGCAATTGCAATGGATCGCATTTGCCCTGTAGTACTTGGGCTAATGATGGGCCGCAACGTCCTAGAAGAGTGAATTCAGCAATTGCTATTGGATATTGAGTTAACAGGGCATTTAATTTAGCTTGCGGATCGCTGTCTTTTGGCTCGCGGATAACTTGCCATTCCAAAGCTTTTGCTTCTAATACCCCTACTTCTGCTAACATCTCTAGTAGTCGCTTGAATAACCGTTGATGTTGGCTGACTACTCCTAACTGGTTAGCGATCGCACCTGTTGTGAAGCGCTGCCCTAGTTGCAATTTCCACCCCATTGCTGTCAGGGCTTGCAGCACATAGTTAATACTGAGTGATTCTAACTGACTAACTGCTGCTTCATAAACTTTTAGCTGTGGTTCAGCCATCAATTGAGAATATTGTGGCTGAAGTTTACGGCTAATTTCTGCAAGTGCTGGCAGGTAATTTGGAGACAGTTGCTCATTGCTAAAGCGCACTTGAGGTTGCCACTCTACTTCATACAGCCAATTTTCTACAGAATTTTCTTTGAAGTCTAACTGGAGACTTTGCAACAAAGTGTTGGGAGTTGCTTTTTTAGCCTCAAAACCTTTGATGTCTGCAATCAACTGCCCGTTAGCGTCAAATAGCCTGATATTTGCTATAAGGTTGTCCGAATCGGAGTTCTCAGACTGCGTAGGCGTAGCCCGTCGGAGACATCGTACTGCATGACACCATAACTGCTGACTTTGGGGACGTTGGTAAAATTGGAAACTCTCAATTGCGAAAGGTACAAATGTGTCTTCGCTAGGGAAGAAAAAGCTGGTCAGTTGCAAGCAGGAATCTAGAAGACCTGGATATAATTGATACTTCTCTAAATCATCTACTAGATCAAGCCATTTGAGCTTGGCTAGGGCTTCTCCTTCTCCACACCAGACACAATCAAGCCACTGGAAGCTTGCACCAAATTGAATCTGCCGCTTTTGCCAACTTTGGGAAATTTCCGCAGCAGCTATTTGTTGAGTACAGCGCGTCTGTATCTGTTGGAGAAAGACAGTTTCTGGCGTAATGTTAACGCCTTGTGAGATTTTCCCTGTGGCATGGACTAACCACTGACTTACCTGAGTACTCCCATTCGGAACTGTATCAAAGCTGATGAGTTGGAAAGATGCACTACTTTCCTCAAAAGACAGCACTAGCTGCACTGTGCGTGCTTTATCTTCCGGGATAACCAATGCCTGGGGGAAAACTACATTTTCTAACAGACATGACTCACTGGCGAAAGTCAATCCTGCTGCACCCAATAGCAAGGAGAGATAACAGGCTCCAGGCACAACAATTTGGTTATAAACTTGATGATCTACTAAAAACGGTAGGGTTTGGCTACTGAATTCAGACTCAAACAAGATTTCTTTGCTTAAGGGCAACTGGAGCTTTTTGTCTAATAATGGGTGCAGTTTTGTCGAGTTTTGTTGGTGTTGAGGTTTACGGGGTGTATTCTCAATCCAATAGCGCTGTCGTTGAAACGGATAAGTGGGTAATGTAACTTTCTTGCGGAAATAGTCGCGGTCAAACCCTGACCAATCTACTGCCATTCCACCTACATATAACTCACCCAAACTTGAAAGCAACTGTTGCCATTCTGGTACTCCCGGACGCAGAGAAGGCAACCACAAACCCACACTTTCAGGCAAACACTCACGACCCATACCCAACAAAATTGGCTTAGACCCAACCTCTAAAAAGACTCCATGCCCAAGTTGATGTAATGTCTGCATACTATCAGCAAACCTCACTGTTTGCCGGATGTGATTCACCCAGTATTGTGCATTGGTGATATTCTCATCAGCAAGTTGTCCGTTGATATTAGAGACTAATGGTATCTGGGGTTGGTTGTAAGTTATTTGACTAGCTACTTGCTCAAACTCCTTTAACATGGGTGTCATCAATGGAGAATGGAAAGCATGGGAGACTTGTAACCGCTTCGTTTTTACCCCCTGTGTTGACAGTTGCTGACAAATAGCAGCAATGTCTTCACTGGCTCCCGAAATCACTACACTTTCGGGCCCGTTGATAGCTGCTAATGCCACTGTGTCATGAAATGGCGCTATAACTTCCCGCACTCTTGACTCTGAAGCCATCAGTGAAACCATCTCGCCTCCAGAAGGCAGTTGCTGCATTAACTGCCCCCGATAGACGATGAGTTTAAGTCCATCTTCTAGGCTGAAAACGCCTGCGACAGTTGCCGCAACATATTCGCCTACACTATGACCCATCACCACATTTGGTTCAATGCCCCAAGATTTCCAAAGTTGATACAGGGCATATTCAAAAGCAAACAATGCTGGTTGGGTATAGGCGGTTTGATCCAACAAAGATGATTGCTCAAGAGCCTGGGTAGGATAAAGTACTTCTAACAAAGAATGCTTCAAATAAGGGCGGAGAATTTCATCGCACTGCTCGATAGTTTGGCGGAAGATGGGTTGGCTATCGTAGAGTTGGCGACCCATATTGATGTATTGGGAGCCTTGACCAGTGAATAGAAAGGCTATCTTTGCTGGCTTTTTGCCGGGTCGATCGCTAATTAAGCCGATGGTATCTTTCCCAGATGCGAAAGCAGTGAGTCGATCGACCAACTGCTCTCTAGAGTCGGCCACAATAGCAAGGCGGTAGTCAAAATGCGAGCGCCCAGTGTTGGCAGTGTAACAAATATCTGCTAGCGATATCTTCAAATCAGATTTTAAATAAATTTGATATTTTTTTGCTAGTTCTTCTAGAGCCTTATCAGTTTTCGCCGAAAGTGTCATCAAGTGGCTTGGACGCTCAATTCTCGTCACCACTATTTCTTCTGGCACTGACGACTCTTCTAGGATTACATGGGCATTAACACCCCCAAAACCAAAGGAACTTACCCCTGCTCGTCTAGGAATAATTTTTCCTTCTTTTGTCTTTAAATGTTGCCAGTCTTTTGTTTCTTTTACTATATAAAAGGGACTACCATCTAACTTTATTCGAGGATTTAATTGCTGAAAGTTGTTAATTCTTGGCAATTTTTTATATTTCATTGCCAATAATACTTTTATGATCCCGGCAATACCTGCTGCTGATTCTAAATGTCCAATATTTGTTTTTACTGAACCTAATCCACAATAGCTTTCTGCGGTTTGTTCAATACCATAGTGCTGATACAGTTGTGTATATGCTCGTTTTAAAGCATTAATTTCAATTGGATCGCCTAACGGCGTACCTGTTCCATGAGCTTCTATATAAGATATTGTATCAGGTGTAATATTTGCCTTTATACATCCAGACCTTACAACTTGTGATTGAGAATAAGCATTGGGAGAGGTTAAAGTACGAGCATGACCACCATGATTTATGGCGCTCCCTTTAACTATTCCATAAATATAATTTTTATCCTCAACTGCTTTTCCCAAAGGTTTTAATAAAATGACACCTGCCCCTTCACCTCGCACATAACCGTCTGCTTGAGCATCAAAGGTTTTGCATTTACCTTCAGGTGATAACATACCCAACTTACTAAAAGAGATATAACTAGTCGGTGTACACAATACACTGACACCACCAACTAATGCCATCTCACATTCATTTTGATTGAGTGCATTCACGGCTTGATGAATGCCTACAAGTGAGCTAGAACAAGCAGTATCTATAGGAATACTCGGCCCATGAAAGTTGAAAAAGTAGGAAATTCGATTCGGAATAATAGAAGTATATGTACCTGTAGAATTATATCCTTCAATAACTTCGCCCTTATCTTGTAATTCTTTATAATCAAAATTACAAACACCAATAAAAACACCAACGTTATTTCCTGATAATTCTAATGGTGAATATCCAGCATCTTCTAAGCATGACCAACTCAGTTCTAGCATGATCCTTTGTTGAGGATCTATTCGCCGAGCTTCTCTCTCTGATATTTGAAAAAATTTAGCATCAAATTTATCTACATCTTCGATAAATCCTCCCCATTTGCTAGTGCTTGTATTGGGAAGTTCGATATTTGAAGAATAAAATTTATCAAGATTCCATCGCTCTTGAGGTATCTCCGTTACACTATTAACTCCTTTCTCTAAATTTTCCCAAAACTCATTATAATTATTTGCTCCTGGAAATCTACACCCTATACCAATAATGGCGATCGCCTCTGACTGAATGTTAATAATTTCTGCTTCATCGTTCATAATTAAACTCACTAAAAACTAACTCTAATTTTTTAACTTTATTAGTTTATAAATCTTCCTAAATATTCTATTTATTTAAATCAATATTACCTTACTGAACCTTTGATAAAAATGAGTTGGCTTATATAACAAGGCTTAAGCTTTTCTATAATGAGTAAATTTTTAATTTATTTGAGAAGCAATCTTACAGATTCGGTCTTGCTACATTTGCATAAATAGCCTTGATCCTGGCTTTAATTCCATATCCCATTAGACTATTTCCTACAACCGTTATTAGACCAAACATATTTATACCTCCTACGATACCAAACGGAGTTCCCAGCGCTGTAAGTGTGGCTGCGATCGCAGTACAACTAACTCCTGATATTACTAATGATTTTACTCTTTTTTGATACAGACTAATTTATTGTTGAAAAAAACTTGTTTTCTTTAAATTAACATACTTATAATTTCAATTTAAGCATAATCTCATTTTTCTAGAGAAAATGCAACAGCATTTAAAACAATTAACTTAAGAAACTTAAGAAACTTAAGAAAGTTAAGAAAGTTAAGACAGATATTTTTCCTTAACTACCACTTAACTTTCCTAACTTTCTTAACTGTCTTAGGATCATTATTTCTTAACTGTCTTAACTGACATTGAAAAAATATTTAATTAATGATATATATTTAAGTTGAAAAACAAGTTAATTTTTTTAAGGAAAACTCTATGCCTACAAACACAGTCAAAACAGTGAATGTTGTAGCGGTACCATTCTTTGCGCGTTTCTTGTCAGAGCAAGCTACTGAAGGGACAGAGGTTCCTTGGACTTACAAGTTTCCTTCAGATTTGGAAGATAAATAATTTATTTGCTCTTCTACATCTGAAAGTATAGCCGCAGCCACATAGGTTAGGACTTAATGACAAGCGTGAATGCTAGGAATAGCAATAGTTTTACCTCCTGCCTCCTGCCCTTTGTTCTCGGAAAGATACCTTGTAATTGGCTGAATCATAATTTAATAAAGTAGCAGTTATCAAATAACTGAAAACTACTCTTAGAGACGCGATGGTGCAGAGCGCCTGCCGGAGGCGATCACTTTCATATTACCTTATCCATAACATGGAGATGATTGCTTTTTTAGACCCCTAGATTCTTAAAAAATCCTGGTTTATAGAAAGCAATTTTTTCGCTATTTCTTAATAGCTACCTCCTAAAATTATCAAAAAAATATATGCATCTGTCTCGTGATGTTGTTTTATTAATCACCCACAGTGGTGATTTCTTCACTATAGATAGAGTGGCAGAAGCCTTATCAAAAAAAGGGGTGCAACCATTTCGTCTAGATACTGATAAATTTCCTCTAGAAGTGCAATTAGCAGCACATTTTGATAAGTCAAAAAGCTACCACACTATAGACTATAACAACCGCTCTATCAGCACAGAGCAGGTGCAAGCTGTATGGATGCGCCGTATTTGGGAACCACAACTGAGTCAAGAATTAGCGCCAAAGTTCCGAGAAGCTTGCGTCAGAGAATCACTTGCAACTTTAGATGGTTTTTGGGACAGTCTTAAGGGGGCTACATGGGTAGATAATTTAGAGCGGATAAATTATGCAAGTAACAAACTGCGTCAACTACGGATTGCGTCTGAAGTAGGTTTTGTTATTCCCCAAACTCTTGTTACCAACAAAGCCCAAGCAGCACGAGAGTTTTTTCAGCAAGTTAACGGCAAAATGGTGAGCAAGCTCTTAACTGCTCTTTCCCATAGTATGGAAGCTAACTCTTCGTTTTTTCTGTACACCAGCATCGTCAAGTCAGAAGACTTACAAGATGCCGAATCACTGCGCTATTGCCCAATGGTTTTTCAAGAGCAAATTCCAAAGCAACAAGAATTACGGGTGGTGTATGTGAATGGTAATGTATTTGTGGGGGCGCTAAATGCAGATGTGTATGCAGCAGCCAAAGTTGATTGGCGTAAACCTGGTGTTGAGGTTGGTGCATGGCAACATCACCAGCTTCCTGATGAAGTAGTTCACCGTCTCAAAGCCTTTATGGGGAAATTTGGGCTGTTGTTTGGAGCCTTAGATTTCATCATCACACCGTCAGGCGAATACGTCTTTTTGGAAATCAACCCTGTGGGAGAGTGGGGAATGTTGGAAAAAGATTTAGACTTGCCTATTGCAAGTGCGATCGCAGATGCTCTACTTGAAAGAAAGCATGATCAAAAATTTAATATTGGATACTAGCCTGTGGTAACCCACCTAAAGGGTGTCTAGATACTTCACACTTCATACTTTTTATGACCGTATTAATAGTTACGTTTAGTAAAGACAACGAAAGTATTCCTCTAGTCATCAACGAAATTGAGGCTAGAGGAGAAAAAGCATTTCGGTTTGACACAGACAGATATCCTACTGAAGTCAAGCTAGATATTTACTCTGGCAATACTGAACGAGTAATTATTACTGATGGCGAACAGAAGCTAGATTTGAGTGAAGTCTCCTCAGTTTGGTATCGGCGGATGCGCTACGGGCAAAAAATTCCCGACTCAATGGACAAGCAATACAGAGATGCGTCAATTAACGAATGTCGCGCCACAATCAGGGGTATGATTGCCAGCCTTCAGGGATTCCACTTCGATCGAATGTCCAATGTGGATCGGGCTAATAATAAGCAACTCCAATTGCAAGTTGCACGAGAAATTGGTCTTCTAACTCCACGTACTCTAACTTCAAACAATCCAGAAGCAGTTAAGGAATTTGCTCAAGAGTGTAAGCAAGGTATAGTTACCAAAATGCTTTCTTCCTTTGCTATTTATGATGATCGGGGGCGAGAAAACGTTGTATTTACCACTCCAGTTACAAATGATGATCTGGAGAATATGGAAGGGCTGCGTTTTTGTCCGATGACCTTTCAAGAAAATGTGCCCAAGGCGCTGGAGCTGCGGACAACTATTGTCGGACACCGTGTATTTACTGCCGCAGTAGATTCCCAAAGCTTGTCAGGATCTACTTACGACTGGCGCAAAGAGGGGAGAGCCTTAGTTAAAAATTGGCAACCTTACGACTTGCCAGAAGATATTGAGAAAAAACTGCTCAAACTGATGGCTTATTTTGGCTTAAAGTATGGAGCAATTGATATTATTGTCACCCCCGATGGTCGGTATGTATTCCTCGAAGTTAACCCAGTCGGGGAATTTTTTTGGCTGGAGATATATTCACCACACTACCCCATTTCGCAGGCGATCGCAGAAGTATTACTGATTAATAAAAATTAGGGGATTGAGCCTTATATATTTTTCTTGTCTTCTATTTTGAAAAGTGTTAGTGAGATTTCACTATTAAGTTTATTAATCTTAAATTACTTATTGAAAATTATGAATTATTTACATTTGGAGATTAAATCCTTGTGATAAACCTAGTAAATACACAAACAGTTTTAACATTTAATGGGGTAAATGATTATATAGATTTTGGCAGAAACGATATTGGCGGCGTTTTTGCTCAAGGGAGTTCAGCTTTTACGGTTTCAGGACGGATAAATCCACATAAACTAACAAATAAAGCCACTAGTTACGGGACGCGCAATGTATTTTTTGCCCGTTCTTCAGAGAGATTCAGCGATAATTTTGAATTTGGCATCAGTGAAACAGGAAGCCTAGATGTATACATTGATGAAACTGTTAGCAAAAGTATCAAAACCTTTGGGCAAGGAGAATTAACTATAAGACAATGGCACTTTTTTGCTATTGTTTTTAATAGTGGTCAGCTAGCCGTATATCTTGACGATCATGAATACAACGATTCTCTTAGAGGTTCATCTTTAAACAAAGCCACAAGTTCTATAACTCTGGGAGCAACGTTACATAAACAGGTCTATTTCAAAGGACAATTAGCAAACATTAGCGTTTGGAATTATCCCTGTACTCAAGCACAAATTCAGACTCATCGTTGTGGGCTAATAGTTGGGGATGAAGAAGGACTAGTGGCTTACTGGAAATTAGACGATGGGCAAGGTACAACTGTCAAAAACCAAACTGGAAAGTCTTATCAAGGAAATTTTCGTGGCAATCCTATTTGGACTTTAGCAGAAATTCCATTCGCAACACAATCATCAAATCCAGTTCCATTTGTAGCAGAATCATCCAATCAAGAAGATATTCAACTTGAAGAGATACAAACTGAAATAGCAGTTATTCCTGAAGAAAATATCTCACCACTAACTACAAATTTATTAGCAGCAACGGTATCGTTAGTAAGCAACAACGAAGACCAACCAAAGGAAATTCAACAGGCGGAAACAAACAGCGAAGAATCCGAGATTATTCCAACTGCGATCGCTCTCGAACCAGATGACGAGGAAACCAAAACAGACCAAACTGAAGATCCCGTCAATATCCAACAAGCACAAATATTAACTCAGGAGGAATCGCCGTTAGTAAGCAACGACGAAAACCAACCAAAGGAAACTCAACAGACAGAAATAAACAACGAAGAATCCGAGATTATTCCAACTGCGATCGCTCTCGAACCAGATGACGAGGAAACCAAAACAGACCAAACTGAAGATCCCGTCAATATCCAACAAGCACAAATATTAACTCAGGAGGAATCGCCAGAAACCATGAATACAGAAGCCCGTCCCAAATATAAAATACTTTCCATTGATGGAGGCGGTATTCGCGGCATTATTCCTGCATTAATCCTAGCAGAAATTGAAAGGCGGACACAAAAACCTATATTCAGTTTGTTTGATTTAATTACTGGCACCTCCAGTGGCGGAATTTTAGCACTTGGACTAACTAAACCCCGATTAAGTTCTGATGTATCTGATAACTTGCCAGTAGCTGAATACACTGCTGAGGATCTCCTACAGCTGTTTCTTGAGTATGGGGTAGAAATATTTTATGAGCCGTTGTTTGAAAGACTACTTGGCCCATTAGAGGATATATTTCTCCAGCCAAAATATCCTTCCGAAAGCAAAGAAAAAATTTTCCGGCAATATTTTGGTAACGCGCCTCTAGAAAATAATCTTAAAGAAGTTTTTGTAACGAGTTACGATATCGAGCAGCGAATTCCGATATTTTTTACAAATAAAATAGAAAAACAGCAAATAGAATCTAAGAGTTTTCAGAAGTTATGTGGGGATTTTTCGCTCCTAGATGCAGCATTAGCAACTAGTGCCACTCCGACTTATTTTGCTCCTCATCGGCTTGTAAACCCCCATAATAGCGGCATCGCCTATACTTTAATCGATGGTGGAGTATTTGCTAATAATCCAGCCCATTTAGCTATTTTAGAAGCACAAATTAGTAGTAAACGAAAAGCCCAAAAAGTCCTGAATACAGAAGATATTTTAGTAGTTTCTTTAGGTACAGGTTCCCTGACGAGTGTCTACCCTTATAAAGAAGTCAAAAATTGGGGACTCTTACAATGGGGAAGACCGCTTTTAAATATTATGTTTGACGGTAGTAGTGAAGTAGTAGCTGGAGAATTAGAACAGTTGTTTGAGCCTACTGATAAAGAAGCTAAAAGTTTTTATTATCGCTTTCAAACGTTGTTAGATAGTGAATTAGAAGAAATAGATAATACTAAACTCCAAAATACTCGTCAGCTACAAGCTATAGCCCATCGATTAATATCTAACAAAAGTCAACAAATTGATGAACTGTGTAGTCTTTTGTTGGGCTAAATCAGATTTCTTACATCTTGCACCAACTAACTGGTGCAAGATGTAAGATTTTTAATTTCTTCACAAAAGAAATTAGTAATGACTCTCTTAGTCATGTTTTCACTTTATAAGGATTGTAGGTAAGTACAATGGATGAACTCGTCAAAAAAATTTCTGGTTTAGGTCTTCCTGGCATACTTTTCGTAATAGCAACGGGTGCAGCAGGGGGTAACGTCGCTGCCGTTGTCGCTATGCTTTCAGCGCTGGGGGGGCCTTTTGGCCTCTTAGGAGGTTTAGGCTTACTTGGGCTGGTAGCCGTTTTAGGGGAATATATAGCAGGGTTTGGAATTGAAAACATTCTCAAGCTCATCTATACAGAACGTAGCAAAACTGAATCTGTGAGATTTCTTCTCAAAGAAATTCAAGAATTGCCCATTTCAGATGAGTTAAAACTCAAACTGAAACATCATATTAGCCCAGTAGTCGTTACTGAGCCTGACCAAGGCCCTTTTCCGAGAACAGTCGAAATTGTTGATGACGAACCATTGACCTAGTGCATTCGATTTGATTCCCCCTAGCCCACGCCAGTCGCTAGCCTGCTTTAACGCTGACAGTGTAGCTGGCTCCCCTTTAAAAAGGAGGAAATTTAATTAAAGTCCTCCTTAAAAAGGGGAATTTAGGGGAATATACAAATCTCGAATACAACACCATAAAAGTTTTCAGACATTCTCTAAAAGGAAAAATGGCCTTTGAGTCTAACTTAATTCTCAAAGGTCATTTCAAAATTCCTAGTGTAATTAGTAACAGCTACATTTTTAGAATATGCAAACTCCCTCTGTGCCTGAGCAAAATACAATAAATCCTTTTTCAACCTTGATTCAATTTTGGCAGGATGTGAAAGTAGTTGCCGGGCCTTATTGGTATCCAACAAAAGCAGAAGGAAGAGCATTTTCAGATGTGATTCGCTCATGGGGAATGCTCATTTCCTTAGTATTATTAATAGTTGTAATTGTCGGAGCAAATGCTGCAAATAGTTACTGGAATCGCTATGTAATTGATATCGTTATTGAACAGAGAGACCTTGATAAATATAATAGTACTTTATGGCTGTCAAGTCTAATTATTGTAGGAATGGTCTTGTTAGTGACTCTTTTGAGATATGTCAGAAAAAAGATAATTCTTGACTGGTACAAATGGCTAAATCTTCATGTTCTGGAAAAATATTTAAGCAATCAAGCTTATTATAAAATCAATTTTAAATCTGATATAGATAATCCAGATCAACGCTTATCCCAAGAAATAGAACCCATTACTAGTATTGGCTTGAGATTCTCATCTTCTTTACTAGAAAAATCTTTAGAAATGGCCAGTTCTTTAATAATTCTCTGGATAGTTTCTTCACAAATCGCAATTTATTTAGTTATTTATACAATTATAGGTAATTTAATAGCTGTTTACTTGAATCAAGGAATAAATAAAGTTAGCCAAGAAGAACTTGCATTTAAAGCAGATTTTGCATATTGCTTAACTCATGTTCGTAATCACGCTGAATCAATCGCTTTTTTTCAAGGAGAAGATGAAGAATTAAATATAATTCAGCGTCGATTTAATAATGTTTTAAAAACTGCTGAACGCAGGCTGAATTTAGAGAGGGGACAAGACGCTTTTGGCAGAGCATATCAGTCTGCCATTAGTGTATTCTCGATGTTCATTCTTACACCTTTATTTCTTCAGGATAAAATTGATTATGGACAAATAAATCAAGCTAGTTTTGCTTGCTTTATGTTTTCTAATGCTCTAGGAGAACTAATAGCCGAGTTTGGGATTTCAGGACGATTTTCTGGCTACGTAAAGCGTTTAGCAGAGTTTTCAGATGCGCTACAGGCTGCTACTAAACAACCAGATAACGTCAGTACTATTAAAATTATAGAAGAAGAACGTTTAGCTTTTGAGAATGTCACTTTACAAACGCCAAATTATGAACAGGTGATTGTTGAAAATTTGTCATTTGCTGTTGCGCCAGGCGAAGGGTTATTGATTGTTGGCCCTAGTGGTAGGGGTAAAAGTTCTTTGTTGAGAGCGATCGCTGGTTTGTGGAATGCGGGAACTGGCCGTCTAGTGCGTCCTCCTCTAAAAGAAGTATTATTCTTACCCCAACGCCCTTATATCATTTTAGGGACTTTGCGCGAACAGTTGCTCTATCCTCACACAGACAGGAAAATGAGCGATCGCGAACTTCAACACATCTTGCAACAAGTTAACCTGCAACACTTACTTACCCGCGTAGACGGCTTTGATACAGAAGTTCCTTGGGAAAATATATTGTCGTTAGGAGAACAACAACGCCTCGCTTTTGCACGGCTATTAATTACACATCCTAGTTTCACTATCTTAGATGAAGCAACGAGTGCTTTAGATTTAAATAACGAAGGTAATTTATATCAACAGTTACAATCAACTCAAACAACTTTTATTAGCGTTGGTCATAGAGAAAGCTTATTTAATTATCATCAATGGGTGTTAGAGCTTTCACAAGAATCTAATTGGCAACTTCTTTCTATACAAGATTATCAATTGCAAAAAGGGATTATTGTTAAATCAGTTGAAAAGGAGCAAATCACGGTAGATATTTACCCGAAAAATGAACTCAAAATAAAACCAGAATCAGCAGCGAGCGCCACAATTATAGGACTTTCTCATAAAGAGCTTCAGACATTAACAGACTATTCTATTGCTACGATCAGAAGCAAAGCTAATCAAGAAAAGTCTGTAACTACTAAGGATGGTGTAACCTACCACTATAATAAAAACCCAGATGTATTGAAATGGGTAAGTCTTTAGTAACTATTTGTATATTTTAAAATAAGTGATGCTAACTATCAAGCAAAAACAATTAGTTACTTATAAATCTATTACGATTTATGAAAAACCTTACAAATTTCCTACTTTAAAAAATCCCAAACTAAAAAAAGTTCAACGAAAAATTAGAAAATGCCAAAGTTTAATTAAAGAAGGTACTAAGTATCATTCTTATTTTTGGGGAATAATTAAATGGAAAAAAGAACTTAGTCAAGGAGAAACTTTAGCAGAGGTTAAATCATTAATTTTAGATTATACTCAACTTCTGGATTTTTTAGAAAATTATAAAAATAATTATCAAAATTTTTTATTAAAATTTATAGATGATTGGAAAAATCTATTTGATCAAAAATATTATGAAATTAGAAAAGTAAATGAAGAAAGAAGTAAGCTAGAGATAAAGAATAATAAAAATTCTCAAATAATTGACAAGTTAAAATGGGAAGAAGAAGAAAATTTAAAATCTATTTTGTTGTTAAGTAATACTAACTTTTTAATTTTAGAAAAAGTAAAACTACTCAGTGAAGGAATTAAAAATTTAGCGGAAGATACCAAAAATCAAAAGCAAACTATTCAGAAAATACTTAAAGATATAGAGGTGTATCAAGAAATTTATGAATACCAAGTCAGAGCTACAAAAATCCGTCAAGAAATTGCAAAAATAGCTGAAACAGCAATTAATCTAGAAAAATCTTTACAAGATTACTTTAGTCCCTTTCAATCTTTAATAGATGATGTAGTAAAAGTAGATGCAGCTTTTTACACACTTGTAGGAGAAATCCAAAATTTAGCAAGTAGTACTCTAAATTCTCAAGTTAATTTATTAACGATACAAGATACTAGTACGATATCTCATGACATCCTCAATTTATTAGTGGCAAGTTATGAGAAAAAAGATAGACTGCAAGATGCTTTTTTTCAGTCAGAATTATTAGATTTGCAGTTTCATGACTTTGATGTAAGTAAAGATGAGATAACTTTAAATCAAGCGATTTACCTAATATCTAATTATATGTCTACTCAACTGGTTGCTCAAAAGAAAGTGCTAGGGATAGAAGAAGCAGATATTGTTTCTCCTTATCCTCAACTTTCTATCGAGAAAACAGAATTGGCGGAACAACCTAAGAATGATATTGAGTTTACCACAGAATTTAAAAGTAATTGTCATATTGATTACAGTAAATTGCAAAACCTTCTTACACAGTACAAGTGGCAAGAAGCTGATATTGAAACAGCTAAATTAATGCTACAAGTCATGGGTAAGAATGATTGGAATGAAGTTTATAAACAGGATATTCTTAACTTTTCATGCCAAGCTTTTCATAAAATTGATCAACTTTGGCAACAATACAGTCATGGTTACTTTGGTTTTAGTGTTCAGCAAAGTATTTGGAACGAAATAGGCGGTCAAATAGATTATGAAACAGAAAAAAGACTTGGCGATCGCCTGGGTTGGCGAAAAGAGGGAAACTGGCTAAATTACGACCAACTAACTTTTAAATTATCCCCAACGACACCGATGGGACATCTACCAGTTAAATGGTTACATTATGACCAAAATATATTAGACATACCTTCATATTCATCTACAACCCTCCTGTCAATGGCAGCTTGGCGAGTTGGATCTTGGCTAGTATGGCAGATGCATTTATTTTTTACTCGTGCCAAAACTTGTCATGAAATTTACCATGAGTGAATTACACATTATTTAATTAATAATAGGAGAAAAAGCCAATGAATAATATGAATCTGTCAGATACAGAAATAGAAATTTTACTTTTTGGAAAATGGCGTTTTAATACAAATTGGGAAAAAATTTCTATCGAATTTAAAGATAATATGACTTATGAGCAAACTAGAATTCAAACGTTTCTTTTATCTAAACCCAGCGAATTTATCACGGGCAATAAATTTACTGGTGTATGGCACGTAAATGATAGAAGATTATGTTTAATTGTTAAAACTGTTCCTAAATCATTTTTCAATTTGCAAATACTGATATTATCTAGAGTAGATTTGGCAGACATGATCGCTAGCATCTACTCTATATTTGTAACAGAGAATTATGAGGTTATTGAAATTGATAAATTAAAATTTTTAATAAGCGACAAAAATGAGAGAATTGCTGGTATAAAAATCAATTAATACTTTTTTTACGCTTGTAATATTAACTTAAAAAGTCTAATACCAAATTATTGTGAAGCTGCATGAATCTGTGAAAGGCTGCAAGGCTTATGAAATAACGGTTTTAGCTTTATAATTCTATGCAACTTCATACAAAATTGGTATAAGTAAAATATTAAGTTAGTATAAGTTACTACAATTTTTTATTTGGGTAGTAGACTTAGTGAGATTAATTTACAATATTAATATGAATAATATTAATCTTATGCATAGAGAGCTTAGAAAATCTTAAAGCTTGCAAAATTTATTGTGCTAATCTAGTTTAATGCCACTAAGACTAACTATAACTTGAATTTAACTCGTTTTTATCTTACTTATGTATTCTTTTTGAATGGTTTGGCTTTCTGATAATGTGCATACCTAAAATTTTTAAAGTATTATTGTTATGGCGGATAGTGAGTGATGTTAACTCTTGACCCAACACATAAAAGCTACCTATAATACTAACCCAATTGTCCAGTCCGTTTTTTGCTCTGTTAAGCGTTATTGTTGCATTCCTTCGATTATTTGCTCCTTTAAGTATTAAAATACCACCAAAATTAAAACTACCCGATGCAATTAATTTGCTGCTATTTACACTAGCCGTGATATTGGCAAAGGTGTAGCCTAAAAACTTGAGGCTTCCTGCAATACTGGCAGAATTATTGATATTACCATTAGTTGCTTTGCTGAGAGTGACTGTAGCGCCGTTGAAAGCTAAAATCCCAAAATTGAAATTACTTGTAGCTTGAAATCCGCTCTCGTTCAGGCTGATACCTAACGCCGTGAATTGTTTGCCTAAGAGAGTAACATCGCCTAAACCAAAAACCTTTTTATTAGTTAAATCAAGTTTAAAACTAGAAACATTGAGCTTTATAACATTGCCTAAATTAAGAGCTACATTATTAATCGAAACGTTCTGAGTGTTAAATGATAAAGTGCCAGTACCCAAAGATTGATTAAAAGCAATAATATTTGCTGTTCCTGTTGCGCTTTGATTCTTCAAATTAACTGTGAGGTTCGGAATAGTCAAAGTCAAGAAACCTGCTAAACTCAGCCGAACATCCCTCAGATTGACACTATTTTGAGTAACATCAAACATAATGCCTGCTAGGGTATTCCCAAAAATTGAAATTGTTCCTAAACCACTACCGCTACCAGATTTTATATCGAGACTAAGGGCATCAACATCAATACTTAACAGATTGCCTAAACTCAGGCCAAAGTTTTTAAAGGTAGTATTGGTAGGGGTAATTTTAAATTCAACATTTGCAATTTCGTTGTCAAAAATTTCTAGATAACCATCTCCTTGAAGATACTGCTCACTAGGCGTTACCTTTAAAGATAAATCTAAACTATTGTCATCCGTTCCCTTAATTTTCAGAAATCCTAAATCGATTTCCAGAACTTTTAATGAACCAGAGATATTATTAAAAGTTTTATCTCCTTGAAGGATTAAGATTGCCTCATGCCCCCAAGCATTAATTTTGCCATTAATTTCTAAACCTTCTGATATCGCTTGAGCCGCAATTATTGTTGGAAAAGGAACATACTTAATTAAAGGATTGATTTTTCCGTCTCCATCCCCATCAATTGATTCGATATTTAAGTTCACTAAGCTTTCTAAAAGCCCTAGTGCTTTGTTAACTAAATCGGTTGAATAACTTGAATAACCTACTTGTTTGCTAAGAAAGGAAGTGACTGGCCCCCGCCACAAATCTATTAAGCTAATCGCTTGCTTAGGATTTAAAATTAAAGCTAATCTTTCAGGATCATTAGTGTCCATCAGAAAAGCTACCTCAAGGTCTGTTTTTTCCCACTTCAAATCGCCAATGAAGCCAAAGTTATCAAAGTAAGGAGGTAAATACGTTCCGCCTCCTTGAAACCTGATATTGCGAAGTTCAGTTCCTACCAATCCATAGGGATTACACCAAGATGTTTCACCTTGTTGACAAAAGTATGCTGTTAAAGATTCCGGTTCGAGAGAGAGACTACCAGAGAGAAATAACTTAGGTTCTTTTTCTTGGGTCGGATCGTAGCCTTGAAGAGTTAAATTTCCAGTTAATCCAAAGTTTGGCTCTAAATCAGCCTCAATATTTAACCCTATGAGCAAGTTACTAAAAGTAGCCTTAAATTGTTGCTGGGAAAATAGCTGAATATCGCCTGCAATATTAGCTGTTAACCTAACCTGTCCTGCCGGATTAAAGTTAATTATTGCTCTTAAACACCCGATTCCTAAGCTTCGATGAATAAAACTGCTGAAATTTGTCTGGAGATTATTGAAATCAATATTTCCAATAAAGTTGAATCCTCTGCTTAAGTTAATGCAACCTAATTGTGAATGTATAAAATCATGTTCATTCTCATTTATAATTAGCTCTGGGTTGCTTAATTTTAAATCGTTGATAATAGGAAGTTTACTCGTTAGGTTTCTAAAAATAAAATCTTTATTTAATTTATACTTTAATATAGTTTGCGTACCAAGAAATAATTCTACGTCTTGGTTATTTAGTAATCCTTTAAAACTGAGTTCAACTTCTTGAAAAATTTTATAAACTTTATATTTCGGTGAATATATTCTAATTTCAGGTTTGCCAAAAATTTCAATAATTATTTTATCAAGCAGCACATTCATGTATGGAACTGTACTATGAATGCTAAAAATCTTGTCTAAAATTAATTGGAAATCATGCTCAAAGTCTAAATAAGCTTCTGAACTGGATGAAACTAAATTTACATCATCTGAAAACTCAAGTTTTGATTTGATAGCATCAGGTAAAGTAATTCTTGTGAAATCAATGCTATTAGCCATAAGTAAATTGGTGTAGATGTTTTTAATAGATTGTTTTAGAGGTTATTTTTGTCTACAATTTAACTGTATTATCCGCACCTCCATAAGTCACCATTTTACTACTGTTAGGACTGAAGGCAATTTACCAAACTTCGGCTTACAGCAGTTCCCGCTATTGTGAGGTACGTTTTTGTCGTGAAAGGTTACAGGAGATAGCGGGGAGGGCATAAACTGTGCTTCATAACAGCAGGAAGCGCTGTAATGTCCGTTGAATATCTGCGGTGCAGGCTGATTATGCCGCCATATCTAAGCGATTTTATCAACATCGGCGATCGCTAGCTGCTGCAACCACGTCCCGTTGATTGGGATTGGGACTGCCACCGACAACTGACGCTTTGCTGGCCGTAGCTAAGGTTGTCCCGCTGTTCCACCAATGCGTAGAAGGCATCCGCATCTATATCGATTGCATCTTATCAACGGGCGTAACCAATAACAGTATGTCCCTGTTGAATAAAACCCTCGGTCGGGAGCATAACCTAAACCTTTACTTATGCCTGTAATTAAGATGAGCTTACTCATATTTTTCTATTATTCCTGCTCTGAATCAACAATTCGTGGGAAAAAATAACCGCTACCTCTTGCTGTAATAATAAATTCTGGGTCGTTGGGATCGGATTCTACCTTTGTCCGCAATCGTGAAATATGCACATCTACCACACGGGTGTCTGTACTTATCTCTGGTACAAAGCCCCACAATTTCTGTAATATTTCAACCCTTGAAAAAATCTTTCCCGAATGATTCACGTAACTTCTCTAATAAGCTAAACTCCACACCTGTCAACCGAATGCGTTGCTCATTTTTGTGGACTTGGCGTTTATTTATATCGATTTTCAGTCCGCCGACATGAATTATCCCAGAGTTAGGAATAGTATTGATACTACTTTTGTGGGAGCGCCGTTTTAGTACACAGGCAATTCGAGCTTCCAGTTCTTTAGGAGAGAAAGGTTTCGTCATGTAGTCATCAGCACCGAGTTCTAGCCCAGTGATTCGGTCTGCTACATCTCCTAAAGCTGTGAGCATAATGATTGGCACGTCTGACTCTTTCCGTAATTCTTGGCACACACCGTAGCCATCCAACTTTGGCATTACATCCAGAACTATCAAATCAGGGGTCAACAGGCGAAAAGCTGATAAAGCTTCTTCACCATCACTAGCTGTAACTACGCTGTAGCCAATCATTTCTAACCGCGTCTGTAAAATCCGGCGGATGCTGGCTTCGTCATCTACTATTAAGATTGTGCCTTTCTCACCTGATAATTTTTTCAACGCTGTTCCTCCACAGCGAGAACTCCTAACCCTTCATTATCTGCTTGTTAGGAGTCAAAAGCGCAAAACAATCTTGAAGTACAGTTATGAGGAAAGAAGCGAACGCTTAATACTTGCATCTGTGCAACTAGATTATGCTAGGGCATCTGCCCGAAAAAGATATTTATGTCCAATTAATAAATTCCTCAACAAGGGACTCGTATTTTTCATAGATTTGGTGTACCTTGTTAATTTCGTGCAATTATTAATACCCATCTTTTCCCAACCTTACCCATCAAAATTTTAAGCCAATGCCTTTGAAGGAACAGCCAATGAATACTTCTAATGAGATACATAAGAAAATCATCAAAAAATCCGACAAGCTTACCCTGAGACAGATGAAGTTAATTGAAGAAGCAGAAGACCAACAACTTCTAGCTAATACTGTCAATTCTCCAGCCCCTGTGGTTGAGGTTGAGGAGAAACCAGTAGCGATTTCAGAGCCTAGAGTTCCTGACTATGTTCCATTCCTTGACAATCCTCCAGTACAATCTGTGGGCAATTCCGGCTGGCAGGTTTCTGATGTCTGGCGGGATATTCGGGTAGATGATTTTTGTAATTAAAGCAGACAATTTCTATTCCCAGACGGTTCTGCATCGAGGCGGTTGCAGTTATCCACGATCTGAATGTCAGAGATTGAGGAACAGGCACTTGATCAGAGAGAAAAGTTTTTCCGAATGCATTCTTCGGCAGCAATACCTCTGTCTCTTCGCTGAACCAATATTATGGCAACCGCCTGAGCAACTTTTGTAAACTATCTTTGCACCAAGTCAAAGTTATAGTTGCATTGTGCCTATAATAAGTTACGGCTAACTATAACTGAAAGTTAGCACCCTGTAAATGGTTATCGCTTGGATTACGCGTCAAAGGCGATACCAAGACAAGCAAAATTTATCGGCAGCGTAATAGTTTTTATTCCGTTGCCAACATGCACCCTCCGCGATCGCATGTTGGTGAAAGTGTTGTATATCAAGGGAAGTGGTTTTAATCGTAGATTATATCGGATAAAAGATAAGGGTATCTTATTTTGTGTTCATATTTGTATGTTACAAATGTAGTATCATGTCACTGAAAGCATAAGCATAATGTGAGCAACTTGCTTGCTTTATAGTTTCAAACTGGGTTGCTCAAGTTATGAGCTTAGGACATTGAGGCGATCGCCGACCTTATGGAGCGATTATTCCAGCTTGTAGTAAAAGCTGACGCTCCTCAACTCTGTCACGACGGTTTAACTGCAATAACCCAATCGTAACCCGACCTATGGGGCTTAAAGGCACAAATTCAGACTCACTTAGGCGAAAATGTTCATGCCAGATGTCTTGGCGAGGATGATACAAGGGTACGATTTTTCCGGTTTCTGGATCGACAGAGGCAAGATCACTTCCTTTGTGCTTATTGCACAGAGTACAGGATAGGGCTAAATTTTCCGCTTCAGTCCGTCCACTATGTTTTTCAGCAATGATGTGGTCAATCTCATGAGGCGCAAAGGTAGCGACATCAGGAATCAGACAATACTCACAACAAGCTTTTGCCCGTTCATAAACCTGTCTTCGGAGAGCTACAGGAATATAGGTTTTGCTCATTCTGCGTCAGCTTCTTTGATCTTCTTGAAGGCTCTAGCCTTAGCCATTCTGACAATATGCTCTAAATATTGATACCCCTGCCATTGCTGCTCTTCTGTTGCGGTTAAGCCTACCGTCCGATTTTTTTCTACCAGAGTGTTAATTTGAGCTTGCAGGGATTCAGAGGGACGCAGGGCAATAATGGCTTCAGCAGTGGGTAGGCTTGCCAGAAATTCTACGACTTCAGCCATACCTGAAAATCCTGACTCAGCGATGGCATTGAGTTCTCGTAACCCCAACTCTAGGATTTGAGGCAGTTTGTCTGCAAAGGGTTGAAGCTGATTGACAACTTCATCAGGTAAGTCAAATGTAACTTGCATAGACGTTTGCTTTTACTACAAGGATACACTTTCTGGATTTTAGCTGACAGAATATTCCACAATTGAAGAAGAATTCAGCTATTCTGAATTCAGGAGTCAGAATGAATGAGTGGGGGATTCAGACCCACCACTCGATTCTTGCACCACTAAATCCCCGATTTAGTGGGGGAGCAAAAACGCCGTTTATTCATCCGCCACTCGCTTAACCTTCTTCTGAATTCTGGCTCCTGACTCCTGAATTCTGTTAGTTAAATCAATCGGATACCGCGTACCTTTGGTCGGCGTAGCCATCGCAATTGTCACCTATGATGCGACCGTAGCAGATCAGACAAAGCGGGTGATTCAGATGCAGGTGTAGAGTCATAAAAAAGTTCAACAATAAATAATAAAGTCCAACAATTTCTGTTAGGTGCTTTACATAATAAAGTCCAACAATTTCTGTTAGGTGCTTTACCCTTACATTTACCTCAGCGATCGCTTTGGTAAATGTCAAGCCTACGAGCGAGTTGTAATTAATCGTTTGGTTCTAAAAGCTTGCCCAGAGCTTCAACGGACTGTCGCCAGCCGCTTTCCATGCCGCTAGCAACCATGCCGTCACGGTCTGACTGGCTCATTGCTGTGCTATGGGTATGAATCTCAGTTGTATGTTCGTCAATCGCTACAAACTCAGCTTTTTCCAGCATGACATGCCCACGTTCCGGCATTCCCAAGAATTCAAATGTCTGCACGATTCGTTTATCTAGAGCGACTTCATGAAAACAGCCAGTAAACTCATACTCGTGACCGTCTTCTGATTGTTCAGCAATGTGCCAACTGCCGCCGTCTTGACAATCGAAGTGATACACTTTCATTGGATTACCGCGACACCACCACAGGGCAAACAGTTCTTCTTTGGTATATGCTTCAAATACCCTTCCTAATGGAGCTTTAATTGTGACAGTACCCAGGATATTTTGTGAATTTTCTGGAACTGTTACTGTCAGATGTGCCATATTAGCCTCCTGCTACTTTGTTATCGATCTTCTAGTAGTTTTTCCAGAGCATCAAAGCGGGCACTCCAGATTTTTTCATACTCGCCCAGATACGCTGCGGCTACTTTGAGAGTTTTCGGCTGAATCTGAATAACTTTCTCCTTACCACTTCGACGCTTGGTAATTAGTCCGGCTTTCTCCAACACACTGATGTGCTTTGCGATCGCTGCAAAAGACATCGCATAGGGTTGTGCTAATTCGCCGATAGTATGTTCTGCTGTTGCTACCCGCTTAAGAATGTCTCGCCGCGTCACATCAGCCAGAGCAGCAAAAATTTTATCAAGGGCTACATTTGATTCAACCATATAGTTGAATGATATCCAAACATACAGATCGTGTCAAGTGACGAGGCGGAGAACTTTTACCTTCTGTCTTGGGCAAATTCTACCTGAAGTCACATACAATTTTGGGTGTCACTTCCACTGTGCTTCCAGGCGATCGCTAGGGAATCTTATTCCCAGCTTGCTCTACTGCCTGTTGCCATACATTTGCTTGTACAGCCGGTTCCAACTCAGCTTTCGCCAAAAACCGCAGTTGTCGTTCATTGGTCGGCATTGGGATTTCTCACCCAATCAAACCTAAATGCCGATGAAATGCTTCAACTGCATTCGCTAGACCATCCTCAGCCCTGATTTTCTCACCTAACTCTTGGGCTTTCTTCCGCATCACCCCATCGCCCAGTACGATTTCAATCGCTGCCGCTAGAGTTTCTTCTGATACCTTGTGGTACGGTATCGGTTGTGGGCTGACTCCCAACCGGGTTAGCTTTTCACCCCAAACTGGCTGATCTGCAAAGAAGGGTACGGTAACTGATGGTGTTCCCGAACGTAACACTGCCGCCGTTGTACTTGCTCCTCCGTGATGTACTATTGCTGGCACTTGGGGAAATAACCAATCGTGAGGAACTTCCTTGATCACAAACACTCGTAGCGAATCTTTTACATTCACTGTTCTTCCAACGTCACCCCATCCTGATAATATAATCCCGCCTTGACGTGTTTTCTTTAAAGCTTCCACGATGTAGTGTGTAAGATATTCTGGATTGGGCATGGTCATACTGCCAAATCCAAAACACAAAGGTAATTGCTTTCGTCCCAGAAAATCCTCTAGTTCCAGGGGTGGCTCGTATTCGGAGGCTTGGTCAATAAACCAAAAACCAGTCACATACACCCATGCAGGCCAGTCACGGGGTCTTGGGATAACGTGCGAACTAAATCCATACAATACAGGGATTCGTGATACATTCGCCGGAGTCTTCCGTCTGAAGCGTCTGCCCAAATACGGTAAGGGCGGCAATTTCAATGTTTCTGTTCTGAAGTGATTGAGCAGTTGACGATATCTTTGCCAGTGCAAGAACTCTACTAGTAAGTAGCAGCCATAATTGATCGCTTTCTTTAGCGGGTTTTTAGTTGTTTGAGCAAATTTCAAAAACCCAAACATCCCTGTGGGAGTCAACGGTAGAACTGATGCAAAAAAGCAAGGTACGCCTAATTTCTCTGCAATGTGATATCCCCAATTGGCTAGCGGCGTGTAGATAATTACCTCACTTCCAACACACGCACTCCAAGCTGATTCCAACTGTTGAAGTAAAAGCTTATCTCCTTCTTCTTTTTTCAACTTTTCTCCCGCAATCAATCGCTGCCCTTGTTTCGATTGCAAAAACTCTTGCATATTGCCAGCGATCGCTGCAAACTCCAGGTCGAACTTCCTCACAAATGGCTCAAAATTCTCATGCGTTGCTACGGTTACTTCATGCCCCGCACGTTTCAACCCAATACCCAAAGCACAGTATGGTTGCAAGTCTCCTCTTGAACCTACTGTTAGGATCGTAATCTTCAGTTTCCGGCTTGGTGCAGTCAAACTTGCCTCAATTGGTTTCTCCACTCAAAACTCCGGCTCTACTCAAGATTGTACTGAATTACCTGTTGTTGGAAGACAATAAGCTCTTCTTAAGCCTTTGGTTTTGGAGACGAAGACAGCTTCAAGCGATCGCAGATGTGGTAATTGTCACTCTAGTACAAGTCTACAACCCTACTTCCCGACAATTGCAACCAGAAGTGGTACAGGACTACTCTTCACTTAAACGCGTATCTCTAGAATAAATGTAAATAATTTATACACTAAATCTTTAAGTAATATAGGAGTTAATTATTTAACCTCATCTCTTAAAAAGAATTACAGAAAAAAATATATTACTACCATTACTCCTGGTAAATTTGAAGGGCAACAGTATATAGAATATATTTTTCCTATACTTAAGAATCATCGCATCATACTTGTAGCCAATAGCCATACTGTAGGCACTTGTACAGTCGGTAAATTACTAGAAATTAGATATAAAAAAGTTGCAAGTGATACCGAAAAATGACTATCTTAACAGTAACTTCGACAACTTCGATTTCATGTGGCGTAATTTTTACTGGTGACTTAGCCAAACTTGCAATATTAAGTGTTGAAACAGCATTGAATCATGTCGATAGCTGTGCGGTAGAGTATCGGTGAACTGCAACTTACGATCAATAGCTTTTCTCTTCCATTCTGATGCTAAGTATTCTTTTAGCTTGATATTAGTATCATCTAGAGTGATAATAGCCCTTAAGTTCAATCTTAAAATCAGGATTTTAGATTGCCAAGTTTAACATTATTTGAGATTCTGAGTAAAAACTTATTTAAGTAATTTTTATTACTTAAGTTTTTGATAGATAAATGAAACCAAAAAATAGTATTTTTTTAAATATTGCTGCTTTTTCACTAATTACTTCTTTTTTCATGACTAATTCATCCAACGCGCAAATAGCTCCCGATTTGACTCTACCTAACAACACAAGTATCAAGATAGACGAAAACATTAGAACTATTGAGGGTGGTACTCAAGTAGGAAATAATTTATTTCACAGTTTCAAGGACTTTTCCGTTCCTACAGATACTAGCGTCCATTTCAACAACGCGCTGGATGTTTACAACATTATCACTAGAATTACTGGCGGTTCCGTCTCTAATCTTGATGGGCTGGTTAGCGCCAATGGTACAGCTAACTTATTCTTGATCAATCCCAGTGGCATTGTCTTTGGCCCTAATGCTCGATTAGATATCGGTGGTTCTTTATTTGCAACTACGGCTGACTCTCTAGAATTTGCCAATGGTTCTGAGTTTAGTGCTATTAACCCACAGCAACCACTGCTGACTGTGGATATTCCTATTGGTTTGCAGTTTAATGGTAATTCTGGAAGTATTACTGTTCAAGGAAAAGGACACACAATTGAGCAGAACGATTTTTTTACCCCTCTTAACCCTAGTAAGTTAGCGAACAGCCTGGAAGTTAAACCTAATAATATTCTTGCTTTGATCGGCAATAATATTACCTTAAATGGAGCTATTCTTAAAAATACTAATGGTCGGCTCGAATTAGTTAGCCTTGAGGAGGGAGTAATAAATTTAAACAACCAAAATAATCAATGGTTAGTCTCTCCCGGAAATAACTTAGTTTATAAAGACATAATAATATCAAATAACTCTTTACTTTATGATGGTAGCTCTAATGGTTCAGGAAATTCTATAGAGATTTATGGAAATAATATATTTTTAGATAAAGGCTCTTTAATTATTGGACAAAGTTTTCAAGATAGACAATTGGGTAATATATTTATTAAAGCTGTAGACTCATTGAGTATACAAAATGAATCTCAAGCAACTGCTACAGGCATTTTTAATATTAATTTTAGCAAAAATACAGGTGGTAACATTGAATTTAATAGTGGGAGAATCTTTTTAAAAGCTTCTCAAGTTGCTACGACAACTTTTAGCAGTGCTGCGGGTGGCAATGTCATTGTGAATGCTGAACAATTAAATTTTGAAGGCTTAACTCTTGAAAGTATTTCTCAAGGGTCTGGAATTAATACATTTACTTACAATGCCGGGAAAGGCGGCGACATTATTGCAAATGTCGGACAAATTGTTGCAAATAATGGAGGATTACTTACAACAACTTTTGGCAGTGGAGATTCTGGGGTTTTAAGACTAACCTCTAACTTTATCTCTTTACGGGCAGGGAGTAGTATAGGCTCTGCAACTTTTGGTCAAGGTAAAAGTGGTAGTGTTTCAGTTAATTCAAACTCTATAGAAATAATTGGCACATCTACTGGTTTAGGTAACGCAAGTAACATTCAATCATCTACTTATAAAGATGGCAATGCTGGTAATTTAGAAATTAATAGTTCAAATTTATTATTACAAGATGGAGGTGCTATTACTACTAGTACTTTCGCTTCCGGCGATGCTGGTAATTTATTTATTAGATCCTCAGAAGCAATTACAATATCAGGAAAATATTTAGACACATTAAGTGCTATATCTTCTTCAGCACCTATACTAAATGAACGCCTCAGAACCGGATTAAGATTACCTCCAGAGCCAACAGGTAGAGCGGGAAGTTTAACTATTGATACTCAAAAGTTAACCATTTCTAATTTTGGACAGCTTAGTGTAATAAATCAAGGCTCCGGTGACGCTGGTACTATCAATATCAATACAGACAAAATCGACATTACAAATCAAGGGGGAATTACAGCGACAACTGCTGTTGGAGAAGGCGGTAACATCAATTTGAAAGCAGAAAATGTTCAACTGAATAATAGCTTTATATCTGCAACCGCAGGCACAAACGGCAGTACAGGCAATGGGGGCAATATTGGTATTGAAACAGGTGCATTAATATTGCAAAGTAACAGCCAAATTACAGCCAATGCCTTTGAGGGTAGGGGTGGGAACATCAAAATCAATACCCCAGGTTTATTTGCCTCGCCAGATAGCCAAATAAAAGCTACTTCAGAAAGAGGAGTTAACGGCTCAGTACAGATTAACACTACTCAAATAGATATTGCTAACTCTGGGATTAGAAATACTGTCTTTCAGTCTCCACAACCGTTTAACACTTGCTCGCCAGAACCTCCTAACTTGCCGAGTGAACTAACTATCTCCGCTAAAGGAGGACTTCCCGCTAGTCTTGATGATTTATCTAGCACTACACTGGGGTGGACAGAACTGGGGTGGACAGACTCCTCAGTACCTATCTCTTCTCAACCACTACCCCAATCTACTCAAACTGATAATACGGAAAATATAGTGGTAGCCCAAGGGTGGCGCAATAACGGGGATGGGACTGTTAGCTTTGTGATTACCCCAGATCCAAGTGACGATATGGGTGCGTACAGTTCGCCATTGAAATCTTCTTGCATCAAGAGAGTACCAGATGTAGGGGGCTAAACATTGAGTTTACATTTACTAGCGTATTTAACGGCAAGTCATTTTTCCTTGGCACAACTTGAGTCTGGTGGCATTCATCAAAAAAATCCGCCAACCATACAACAAACACCCCTGTCGCCCACTCCTTTACCTCCAGCACCGCCACCATTAACGCCTCCAGCATCCTCTACTCCTTTGATTCCCCAAAGAAGCCTTCAACCAAACAATTTCGTTAAAATCAAAGTTCAAGGTTTTCGGTTTCAAGGAAATACAGTCTTTAATAATCAGGAGTTAGAGAAAGTATTATCAGATTTTGTCGGTCAAGAAATCACTTTTGCTGATTTATCAGAAATCAGCGATAAGGTTACTGACTATTATGTAGAGCAAGGGTATATCAACTCTGGTGCATATATTGGTGTTGCTCAGAATCGATCTCTCAAGGTTGACAATGCTATAGTTACTGTCTCAATTGTTGAGGGACGAATAGAAAAAATCAATATTGTCGGCGGCAACAGACTACACAACTATATCCGCGCACGTATTCCACAACCTATTCTCAACAGTAAACGCTTATTGCCAGCACTACAATTACTTCAACAAAACCCATTAATTGAGAAAATTACTGCTTCATTGAAAGAGGGAAGCAAACCAAGCCAAGCTATTTTGGATATTAATGTACAGCCCCAACAGGAATTTAAGGTTAATACTGGTCTAGACAACTACCGATCTCCAGTCATCGGAACTTTCCAGCGCCGCATTGATATCTCGCACAATAACATACTGGGATTGGGAGACGGACTAAGCATTGGTTATAGAAATACAGATGGCAGTAATGCGATTACCCTTGGTTATTCTGTACCTATCAACCCAAACAATGGTACTATCAGCTTTGTTTACGCAAATATTTCCAACAATATCATTGAGCGACCGCTTAACGCCCTGGATATCGTAGCCGATGCATTGGCCTATGAAATTAGTTTTCGCCAACCTTTAATACAACAGGCTTCGGCTAACTCGGCACAAGAATTGGCATTGGGGTTAACTGTTTCGCGGCTAGAAAGCGAATCATCGTTGCAAAATACTCCTTTTCCTATCTCGGCGGGCGCAGATGCTTCGGGGCGCACAAGGATTTTTGCACTCAGGTTTTTCCAAGATTGGGCAAATCGCAGCCTTAATCACTCTTTTTACGCTCGTTCAACCTTTAGTTTAGGTTTAGATGCACTAGATGCTACCATCAATCCCGAACCTCCCGATGGGCAGTTTTTTACTTGGGTAGGTGAAGCTCTATGGTTAAAGCGTTTAGGCAATAGTAACACTTCTGTTGCTATCCGCTCACGCCTCCAATTGGCGGATAGACCTTTACCAGCTTTTGAGCAAATTAGTCTTGGAGGCATCAGTACTGTCAGAGGTTATAGGCAGGATACTTTTATATCTGACAATGGATTTCTTTTATCTACAGAATTACGCATTCCGGCTTGGAAAACGACTACGCAAGAATTACAGGTCATCCCCTTCATTGAATTTGGCACAAGCTGGAACAATAGTTCTGATACTTTCAGCCCTTCAGGTAGTTTAACCTCTATTGGTCTAGCTCTCCAATATCGCAGCGATCGCTTCAATGCCCGTCTTGATTGGGGCATTCCTCTGAATGAAATTAACTCAAGCTCCAACACATGGCAAGAAAATGGCATTTATTTCTCGCTTAATTATCAACTGCTTTAAAAAAACTAAATATTTATTTCTAAGTTTATTATTTACGCTAATAGTGGTGATTAACCATGAAGTAATACTAGCAGCATCTACACCTACTTTAGAAATAGCAAAATCTCTCACACAGCAGGGTTTTTCACAATTGTACGATGGAAAACCAGAAGCTGCATTTAAAGCATGGCAAGCAGCTTATCGAGCCTATGAGCAATTAAACAATGAGCAGGGAATGAACGGCAGTTTAATTAATCAAAGTCTGGCGCTGCAAGCACTAGGCTCTTATACTACAGCTTGCCAAATCCTCACTCAAGCTTTATCTCTAAATAATGGTATTTGCCCTGATTCGCTACAGAAACAAACTAATTTTTCCCAATTGTCTTATTTAAAGTCAACACTTCATCAAAAGCAAATCACCGAATATTTTCAGTTGACTGGATTTTATAACCTAGCTAACGTGCTTCGGGTTATGGGCGAACCTGAAGTTTCCTATGTAATCTTACAAGAATGTTTAACATCGGTAGTACAATTACAAAACAAAAAAATCCAAGACAATTTATTACTGAATTTAGCTAATACAGAAGTAATACTTTATAATCAAGCCAAAAGTAAATATCAACTTACTGATGACTTTGCTGCTCAAAAAAAGGCAATTATTTTAGCTAAGTCTAAATTTGTTGCCGCCCAAAAAATATACCAGAAACTCAGCAATAGCCAAAGTACAGTTTCTCTACAGGCTAAATTAAATTGGCTAAAGTTACTTTTAGATAGTACATCATCACAATTTTCTCAAGATATACCAATCAATGAGTCTGTTTCGGAAATCATAAATGATATCCTTGCAAAATTAGAACAATTTAGAACTTTGCCAAAGATTGAGTCAATTTATGGCAAACTTAAATTGTCCCGAAGTTTAATAAACATTACTCAAACTCCTACTTTAAAACTCAAAGAACTAACCAGTACCAATTTACAATCTGTAGCTTTATCCTTATCAGAGGAGGCATTAACTAATGCTAAAGATTTGAATAATCTTAGAGCGATTGCTTACAGTTATGGTACTCTAGGTAAGATTTACACTACTTATGGAGAGTTATCCAAAGCTGAAAATTCCTATTATGAAGGGGTGTTATATGCTCAATCAGTACAGGCTTGGGATATCGTCTATCAATGGCAATGGGAATTAGCTCGGCTTTATAAAGTATCTGATAAAATCGAGCGAGCTAATCAATTTTATGCAACTGCTATCAAAAATCTTGATAAAGTGCGTAGCGATATTTTACTGTTTAACTCTGATATTCAATTTGCCTTTGAAGAAAAAGTAGAGCCACTTTACCGCGAATACATATCATTATTACTTAACAAGAATATTTCTAATAAAACCTACAATAGGCAAGCTATTAAAATTCAAGAACAACTTAAATTTGCTGAAGTAGAGAATTTCTTACGTTGTGGTAAATTTGCTGAAAACACCCTAGATGCAAGATTGGATCGCGGATTAAAAGATTTGGATTATATTGTTTACCTCATTAAATTAAATGACCGAGTGGAGGTGCTTGTTAAAACTTCTCAAGATATCTATCGTCATACAATAGATTTAGATATAATTGGTGAACCTCTGACTAATTTCTTCAATATTATCCAGAACTTAGAATTCGTTGATATTAAAGGTTATAACTTTCTCACCTATTCGCAAGCTGTTTATCAGCTTTTGATTCAACCTATCAAACAATATTTACCCTCATCGGGCAAAATAGGTTTCGTCCTAGATAGTTATTTTCAAAATTTGCCCCTAGATATGTTATATGATGGGCAAGAATATTTATTAGAGAAATACATTATTTCTGTAGGTTCTAGTGCTAAACAATTGCGGCAATCGCTGCTTAAACCAGCTACAACTTTAGCTAGTGGCGTTTCTCAGATTAGTCCCAGTTTCAGTAATCCTATCGTCCCTAGAGATTTACGTCCTTTACCTCAAGTCAGATTAGAGATTGATAATATTAAGAAAGCTAATCCCTCTGCCATTACATTACTTGATAGCGAATTTACTCATGAACGATTTAGTAAAGATATTGAAAACAATTCTTTTTGGGCAATTCATTTAAGTAGCCATGCTCAATTTAGCTCGGACATTGAACAAACCTTTGTCTTAGCATGGGATATTCCCCTGATGGTTAATGATTTGAAAGGTTTACTACAAAATAAAAGCAACCTTGATCTACTCGTGTTGAGTGCTTGCCAAACTGCCAAAGGTGATAGACGCTCCTTTTTGGGTATTGCTGGCATAGCCGCACAAGCCGGAGCGCGTGGTGTTGTAGCCAGTCTATGGCTAGTTGATGCTGATTCTACTGCTCAACTGATGACTAAATTTTATGAAGGACTCAAATCTGGACTTACTAAAGCCGAAGCACTAAGATCAGCACAACTCAGTTTATTAAAAAGTGACAAATATTTTCACCCATATTATTGGAGCGCATTTATTCTCGTTGGCGGATAACTAGTTTGCTCCTTGACCTTTGCCTGTGCTGCAATCTTTATGCCAGCTTCTGCTAAAGCTAACTCTACAGTATTATTTGCTTGTTGGGCTAATTTCTTAGCTGTTAAATACGTTTCATTAGCTTGTTGAGGGAACTTAGCTATTAAGTAGCGATCGCCTAACAATCTATAAATTTTGGGGTTCGTTGAACCTGCTTTAGCTCTAACATCTAACACTTTTATCGATTCATTGACTAAATTGTATGACTCATATACTGCATCCATATCAATCGCCAATTCATCAAGCGGCTGTTGAAGGTTTAAGAGAATGTTAATAGTCTGTTTTACTTGTTGTAGTCTTTCATTTGAAGCTAACAATAACAGCGCCGAGCTACTATCTATTACTTTATCGCCCCGCATAGCCACTATCTCTACACTGTATGCTTGCCCTGGCTTCAGTTCTGCAAGATATTGCGGATAGGTCAGGGTTTCACCCTTGACTTCTAGTTGCCAGTTAATACCTCCGTTTCCTTTGACCTGCACAATGTAGTTGGTAGCTCCCTTTGTTCTAAACCAGGATAATGTCGGTCGTGAGTTGTTGATTACTACACCATACGGTGTAATCTTATTCGGCTTGTTCTCTTCATTCGGCCCTTTAGCGATGACGCAGTTTCTCCCCTGTAAAACGTTACATCCTCTACCTTCGTTCGCTTGTAATGGTAAACAATGTTTACCTACCACATCATTAGGGATGTCTATTATTATTCCTCTTGGGTAACAGAGGATTTTTACCTTCCCACCATTGGCTGTTCTAACTCTATCTTCACTACATAATTTTGTTAAAGGCTTATGGTGAATATCTCCATCTATCACTTTCGCTATTGGTTCGCAAGAGGCTTTAGATTGCCGGTTTGCCCTTACTACTTCCTGCCCCCGCACACGACTTACAGTGACGTTTGCTAATATCAATCCTAATATAATGGCTCCGATCTGAATCTTCTTCAACATGAGATTTATATACTTATTTTTCTACAAAATATTTTTCAAAATACTAAAATTTATCTCTTTTTAAATATCCTTTCTATTAATTCCCCTCGCCATTTTTGTACTTCTGGCAACCACGTATCCATCTTTGCCAGTAAGCATATTTCACCGTAACCACTTGCAGAATTTATATCTCCTAACGCTTCTTTCGCTTTCGATAACAAGCAATACACATCAACTCTTTGAGAATCTAAATTAAAGGCTGTTTGCAAATCTTTATCCGCCCCTTGATAATCTTTTTGCATCAGTTTCGCCCAGGCTAAATTTTTATACAATGCTGCTCTTAACTGTTTATCACTAGATGGGGCTTTATTCAATCCTTCTATTGCTAGTTTTTGAGCTTGAGTATAATTTCCTTGCAAATTATTCAACCTAGACAAATTATTCACAGCAATTAACGCCTGCTCCTGACCAGATTTAATTGCTAAGTTATATTGTTCTTGAGCTAAATCATATTTTTCTTGACTTTCATAAAAGTTAGCTAAATTGTAGTGTCCTGTCCAGGAGTTAGGCTCTAGCCTAAAAAGCTGTTGGTAACTTTTATTTACACAATCTATATCTCTCAAAAATTGACAAGCCAATGCTAGATTATTATATGAATCTATATCATTCGGATTATATTTAGCCGCTAAATTATAATATTTCTTTTCTAATTCTAAATCTTCTTTAACTCTTGCTGCTATATCAAAGTAGAATTTGGAAATTTGATTACTTAATTCCGGGCGAATTTTTACTGCTTGGTCAAATACCTTTTGCGCTTGTTCTGTATTATTTTCCTCCTCTAGCTTTTGCCCTTGTGCTATTAAACTATTTGCATACATTGGTAATCCAACTGTATAACCTAGTAATCCTACCAAACTAATGCTGGCGATCGCCGCACTGAACATGAAGGGTTTCGACCTTGTTAGTCTATAAATCTTATTTTGCTTAGGCAGTTTTTTCAGTCGCCACAAAATAATTCCCGTTGTTTGTGGTCGATGTGCTGGGTTTGGAGCCATCAACTCCTCAATAAAATCCGCCAATGGCTTATCTATCTGTGGTGCTTTATGTCTCCAGATCAGTCTCCCCGCATCATGATTTGTCTCTAATTCTCTTAATTTTACCCCCGTCACCAAGCGAAGCATAGTCCGACCTAAAGCATAAAAATCCGACTGTGGAACCGCATGACCATGCGCTTGTTCTAGCGGACTGTAATAATGGGAAATTACTTTGGTGATTTCGTAATTACTGATAGTTCTGTCCGTTCCTCCAGTTGAGCTTACTTTGGCTAAATATGTATCTGTTATCTGGCGTGCAGCCCCAAAATCTATTAAATATAAATGTCCATCCGGATCTAGAATTATATTGCTTGGTTTGATATCTCTATGAAAAAATTCTGTATGATGTACTAAATCTAGTATTGCTACTATTTGTTCCAACCAATCTAGTGCTAACTCTTGTGAAATTGGTGGATGAGTTTCTATCCAATCTTCTAAATTTTCCCCTTCAATTTTATCCATGATTAAGCATCGGAATTTGAAGGGGCTGTTCTCTAATTCGACGGTAAAGTAGTCATCATCTCCGTTTGTCTGCGGAATATTTGGATGATTTATTAATTGCAAGGCTAAAACCTCGCGCTCAAATCGCTCCACAAATTGAGGCGAATTCCATTTTAATATCTTCATGACTCGTCGTTTACGCCCAGGACTCCACTGCGTCCCAGAATCCTCTATTTCAAAAATCTCATTTGCCGTGAACGGGTTGCGATCTAATTCTCTTAATGGTTTAACTAGACGGACACGTTCATTGATCACTAAAGATGTACCGCAAGAAGCGCATTTGTCGGCATCATCAAGATTCTGCCGTCGTTCACACAGAGGGTTTATACAGTAACACGACATCTTGTCTTAACTTTTTATTAAAGAATTAGCATTTGAGCAATATTTCGTTATTGACAACATTATAAAAATATTTCTTATGACTATTGCTTTTATTCACATTTAATGCCATAAAGCAAAATCTTTTTGTGACTTCAAGTCACTTTGCATTAAAAATTATATGTTTACATTTACAAGATACTATCAAAACCCTCATAGAATAAGGCTTGAGCAATAGGTGTCTAATCTGGGTGACTTTGTTTTGCATAAAAACACTCATTTAATCTTTTAGGAGATACACTTATAATCTAAAAAGCTGATACTATTATAAGTGACTCAGAGTCATAAGAATTAAATAGCCAGTTGATTTGATTTTACAAACGTTTCTTGCGGAACTCACGTACCAAAAGGAAAACTTCTTTTATGGATTTGAGCATTGAGCATGGGGTAAATTTTCAGAATTCTCTTTCTTCATCATTTTTTACACAAGAGCAACAGTCTCTGGAGTTACTACAGTCTTCCCCAACCGTATCCTTTTACCAAGCTCTAACTGTAGTCAACAATATAATTTTTACTGAAAAAAACCGCTCCTTGACTAAACCTGAGATCGCCGTCCTCAAGGGTGCATGGGAAAACCAAGATTTTTCTGAGATAGGGCAGCAGTCTGGCTATAAGGCTGGCTATTTACAGCGTCGTATAGCTCCTCAACTGTGGAACTTGCTTTCTGAAACAGTAACCAAAGGACAACAGGTCTTAAAGAGGAAAGTACGAACCCTGCTGACAGAAGTTGTTATAAACTATTATCAATCTAATCCCCATCTAGAACTTCCTTTATTTGATAGTCAGTTTATTAAAGGTCAACTTCCTAGCTCTAAACTATCCAATTTTTACGGTAGGCAACAAGAACTATACCACTTAAAGAAATTAATTAACAACCATCGGTGCATATCTTTAGCAGGTGTCCCTGGGGTTGGTAAAACTGCTTTGTCCGCAAAACTCTTAGCAGAACTTAGCTTAGACTCTACTCAACACTTTGATTTCCTGGTTTGGAAATCAGTAACTCACTCAGTACGCCTTCAAGATTTATTGGGCGAACTAATCGATTTAATTCAACCAGATACTTCTCTCAACTTACCTGAATATACTCAAGCTCTGATTACCGCCTTAATTAAGCATTTACAATCTCATCGTTGTTTACTCGTACTGGATGGTTTTGAAGCTCTGTTTAAAACCTCTAATTTAGAACAAAGATTAGACTATAAAATATTCATGCGTCGGCTGTTAGAGGAAGAGCATAAGAGTTGTGTATTACTGACTTGTCGAGCTTTACCTAATGAAATTCATGCTATGAGCAAAGATGACCGATCTATCCTCTATTTTCGGGTAGACGGTTTAGATACAGATGCTGCTCTAAATTTTTTATCGGATCAAGGTTTAACAAACAAAAACGATTGTCTTGATTTAATTAAAACCTATCGTAGTAATCCCTCAGAATTAGCCACAGTAGTTCAAAAGATTAAACATTTCTTTTCTGGCAGTACAGAAATATTTTTTAAAAATAAAACTACTTTTATTACTGATGAGTTTCAATCAATGTTAGATGAAACTTTTGGTGAATCTTTGGAGCAAACCGAACGTTATATTATGATTTATTTAGCTAAAAAATTATCCCTAGACCCCACACCGATTAGTTTTAGTGACCTATTAATACAGATCAATTCTTCTAATAATATATCGGCTTCTACTTCGGCAATTATTAAAGCTTTAGAAAAGTTAGAACAACTATCTTTAATTGAAAGCATTAAAGACCCAAACACTAAAGAAATCGCCTTTACTTTGCAACCTGTAGTCAAAAAATACATTAATACTGATCCCTTGGGTCTAGTAAAGTCACAAAACTCTTTCCCCTCATTAGCTAACGCATTTTAGAGAAGTATTTATGCTCCTAAGAAAAAACAAAAATCTAGCTACTAAAATTTTAACGACAAATAATTATGTAGAGAATTTACTCCAAAAACTGTTTTTTTCTACACAAGTAGCTTTGAATCCAGCTGATCATCGGTTTGCGCTGCACGAACCTAAGCAAAAAGTTTTCCCCGCCAATCTGAAGATGAAGTTTTTAACCTACTACTAGGGTTGGCTTGAGAAAAACCCTTATAAAATAGGGTAATTTTATTACGTTTAACAAAACAGGAGGTAGTATAACTCAGCATTTAAACCTCACTAGATGCGAAAAGAAGCAAAGTTCTGTAAGATCAAGCATGTTCATGTATAAACCTAAGAATCAAGAATGGAGGAAAAGCTCATACATAAAAATTTAGGCAAAACGCACTAGGGAGTACGCTTTGCCTTAAGGTGAAAAGAAACGACATATTTTAGGGCGGGGTTGATCTCGGCTGACAAAGAAAGTGGCACTTAAAGTTTGGCGACTTGAAACCACTGACTTGTCAAAAGATACCCACGCTGCTTTGCTATTGCCATTATACTCTAAAGCAATACGCACGGCCAGCTTTTGCTGACCGTTGGTAGTATTTTGACAAAAAATTTATATTTAAGATATGTAAATTTTTGTAAAAGCAGCGTCATAGGCAATTCGCAAAACCCTACGGAAAGCAGCACAAAGCGCGTCTACGCAATTCGCAATTGCAGAGTAATTGAATAATTAATGAATTCAGGCTCTTTTACTCTACTTCGTCTATGAGGAGGAAGTACGGGCGTAAATATAACTGCGGATTGCGAGTTAGTAATTGCGAATTGATTTAATCGACCCCCTCTGAAACTTGACAATAAAGTTATCGGAGGAATCTACCGTGCAAAATAACCAATGCCCATCTCTTCTGGGTATTGGGGATCAAGTGTTGCCAGGTAACATTTGTGAATACCCCAATCATCTGACCGCCGCCGAGTATCATGAGTTAGCGGTGGGCAGCGCCATTCATCGAAGCTTGATTGAGCGCAACTTTTTCCATGTAGAGGGAGAATCAGTTTATGATTTCCTGTTCATATCTGATAAGCTGCCACGCAAGAATGCGGGTCGGGTCACGGATGGATACATCAAAATGTATCAGCATCTATTACTGGGTGGGACGTGGATTCAGTCACTTGACCCGTTTAAAAACTGGCAACCGATGGAATGGGGAAGGATCAAGCCCAACTTCCCGCGCATTGATTGGCAAAAAGGCAAGCCAGTTAAGTACGAGTCACCGCCCAAAACCCCCAACCGCGTTACCTACTTTGATGTCGCTAACCCCATCTGGGACAAAGTTGCAAAGCGTTATTTAATTAAGCGCTATCATTCACTTTTAGCATTGCGCTTGCTGGATCAACTCAATCCATTAATATTTTGGGAGTGGATAAAGCAGCATCCAGAGATTCCGATTATCTTATGCGAGGGTGAGAAGAAAGCCGCTTGCTTGCTCTCTTTGGGGTTTGTAGCGATCGCACTGCCGGGGATTTGGAACGGGCGCGTCGGCAAACAGGATTTTGATGAACGGTTGCATCCTGACTTAGTACCAATGGCTCAGGCGGGGCGCAAGTTCATAATTCTTTTTGACCACGAAACTTCTTCTAAAACCAGGTGGTCGGTGTTTCAAGCCACTGTTCGCACTGCAAAAGCAATCTTAGCGGCTGGTTGTGAATGTGAAGTTGCGCTGTTACCAGGCCCAGAGAAAGGTGTTGATGATTTTGTTGTGGCGCGGGGCGAAGATGCTAACGCTCTACTGACCGCAATCATCAATGATGCTAAATCACTTGCTGATTACAAGCGCTCGTATCGGGCTAAGAAATGGGGACTTAGCAAATACAAACCAGATGTCACTGTTAATGTCAAGTATCTCTCTGAGGCTTTGTGCATTCCTGAACTTGAAGAAAAATGCTTGAGAGTGCCTGAGCTTTATGAGCTTGAAAAGGAACAACTTTTCACGCCATCTATAAAAGGACATTGGAGAAAGAAGGAGTCTACCGATTCTGGCGGAGTTAATTCAGACAAATCGAAGAAATCCCCTACCTTCAATTTCCCAAAATCAGGACTGGTCGTACTCTGGAGCGACATGGGTACAGGGAAAACCGAGTTAATGCGCTGGTGGCGTGACCAAAATCCTGATGCGCGGTTCCTCAACAATGGACATCGGGTTAACTTGCTGAAAAATCTTGCCGAACGCTTGCGGACGGCGATGTATTCCGACTTGGGTTACACAGGTTTAGCCCAGGCTCAAGCCCTTAGTATTACTATTGACAGCTTGCACAAACTCAATACTCAGTCTCTCACTTACGGCTGCATATTTATAGATGAAGCCTGCCAATACCTCACCCACTTACTGCACAGTAATACTTGCAAACAGCACCGTGCCGCCATTTTGGAGGTACTGGAATATATAGTATACAATGCGCCACTGGTCGTCATCGCTGATGCACACATGGATGATTTAACGGTAAACTTCTTTCTTGCAATGCGACCAAAAGGTGAAGTACCTTACATCATTAAAAACGAATGGCGAAACGGTTCACGCACAATTTATTGGTACGAGGGGGATAATTCTAGCGCCATAGTCGCCCAAATCTCGGCAGCGCTGATGCTTGGAGAAAAAGTTATGGTTGCCAGCGACAGTAAGCGTTTTATCAAAAAACTCGACAAATCCTTTACAATCAACTACGAAGAATCTAACTCCGAAAAATCACATACACAAAAAAAATATCGTATCTGGTCGGTTCACTCTGACAATTCTGGCAGTGATGAGAATGTCGCTTTCATCAAAGATATCACCAACGCCGTCAAAAACTTTGATGCCTTGTTCGCCTCTCCCAGTCTCGGTACTGGTGTCGATATTTCTGAGTATCATTTTGACTTAGTATTTGGTGTGTTTCACGGCGTTTCCCAAACTGCTACTGAATGCGCCCAACAGCTTTACCGTTATCGTCCAAAAGTCCCGTTTCATATTTGGGTGGCCCCGCGTCCTCCCTTTGGTTACAAGGATACCAATGCTACCAAGATTAAAGAGCGCTTACTCCAAACCAATGAAATGACCGCTTTTCTGTTGCGAATTGACAGAGAAACGGGTAAGCGGGGAGCGGAGAAAGATTGGGCGCTTGAGGCTTACTGCCAAATTATGGCTAACCGCCACTATTCTCTCAATAATCTGCGTGATGATTTGCGATCGCTGCTCACGGAAATGGGCAATACATTTATATATGTGGGAAGTGATTCAGATCCTCAGTCTCTCGAAAGTCTTAAAGCAGCAGCACAAGCTTTGGATAGTGCCCACAATTCGGCTGTTGCCAAGGCCAAGAATATTACTTTGAGCGAGTACCGTGCCCGTCAGAGCAAAGATTACCTTGACCCTAATGAAATTTTTGAATGCGAAAAATTCCGCATTTCTGATTCTTACGGCATCGAAGTAACCGAATCACTCGTAGAAATGGATAAAGGTGGTCGATTAATTAGAGCGATCGCTGGACTTGAGGCAATTTTAGCCGCACCCGAAGAATCGTTTACTGACCCCAAAACTGGGCAAAGTTATCCTACCCCACCAACAATTGTCACCCAAAAAGACCGCACCGAGCGCGACAATCTCCCTTTGTGCATCGACTGGGGTAATTACTCCGCACGCTGGCTGGCTAGATTTAACCTGGGGCTGCATCAAATTCTCACTTCTTTAATGAAGGGTGATGAAGTTACTGCCGACGATTCCACCTTACTCAAGATGACGGAGATCGCTATACATTGTGCTGCTCACGTCAAAGCAATTCTTGGGTTTACTATTCCACATGATTGTAAACCTATTTGGTTGCTGGCGACTTTACTAGAGCAGCTGGGGCTAAAGTTGACCTTCCGTAAGCAGGGCAAGCGCGGTCAACAGGTGAAACTTTTCTCTTTATCAAAGTTGGAATTGGAATTTGCTCTCCAAGTAATTGCTCATCGTGAAACGAAGCGTAATCAAAAAGAAAATCGAACCTATTACGCTCCCCAAACCTGTACTGTGTATAGTGTAAACCCGAATCAGCAGCCCGTATCCATCCCCCCCCTTGATGCTATAGGGAACTCCCATTGCCAGGGGGAAGATACTACCGAATTTGAGTCGCCTCCGACCGATCGCATTACCCTACTCCACTGCGTAGAAATACTTCGCTCTGGCATTTCTCGTGGAGTGGACGCAATTAAAAGCATTCTCAAGCGATGGCAGAGTGATTTGCGCTGGGAGACGGTACTGGAGTTGGAGACGATCGCGGCAAATGAACTGCGTAAGCTTGAGTCGGCAGTACCAGAATTTTACGCCTTGCTCAATGAAGATGTGTTGCCTATCGAGGAGTAATTTCCAATATGGTCTGTTTCAAAGATCCATCAAGTTAAAAGCGCTACTGTCATTAGGTCTAGCCTTGAGATAGCGATCAGTGATGGCTAAATTGGCATGACCCAAAGTTTCTTTCACTAGTACCGGATTAGTCCCGCGCTCAATAGCGTGAGAACCGTGGGCATGACGTAACCAGTGAGCCGAAACCAGTTCGCTTAATCCGGCTTCGAGTGCGATTGCTTTGACAATCGGGTGCAAGTTTTGACGGTCTAAATGTCCCCCCTTTTGACTTGGAAACACTGCTTGATTGGCGTGAGCCGAAGCTTTGAACTCCATTAATTCCGCCCAGAGTTTCGGCTTGATCAGAATTGTCCGATTTTTGCTGCCCTTGGCTTTACGAACATACACCTGACCACTGTCGCCACGGGGTGTCAAATCTCCCCAAGTCAGATCACAGATTTCACTTGCCCGTAACCCTGCCTGATACAGGAGTTTGATAATTAACAAATTACGTAGGGCTGTGTACTGCCGTTTGGGAGTTTTCGCATCAGCTAAATGCTTATTGGCTGCCCGTACTAACAATTTAATATCAGCTTCATCAAGATAGCGTTCGTTGATTACATCTGGCAATTCACCCAGTTTTAGTGCCATACCCACATTAAAAGGGAGATATCCAATTTTATGAGCGAAACTAATCAAGCTCTTAGCCGCAGCAATGTATATCCGCTTTGTGCTTTCGGCATTGCCCCCAAAAGAACTAGCGTATTCTACCAAGTCTTCATAAGTCACTTTTTTGAGCGGCTTGTCCAGAAAATCCAGAAATCGCCTAGTGTATCGCTGGTAAGCCCGAATAGAAGACGACGCTTTTCCCTCCAACCACAGCGCAATCAACTTCGCCTCCGCCTGCGCTACTGGCAAGGAAGCGATCGCCTTTCTATGTGCTGTTAGGTGGACTAGAGAGAGCGTCATTTTTATTACTCCCTTAAAAATCAGACACAATTGTAGTTTCGTCTGGTTTTATAGTGTCTGATTTTTATTGTCCTTTAAAATGGGCGTTTCAACTCACCCTCAAGCGACTGAAAATTTCTCGATTTTTGCGTATAGTACACCTCTAATACTGAGGAGCGTGACAAACACAATACTGTTATGCAATTGTTCAGCAGGGTATTTATTTTGAAAAACCTAAAAATAGGTGAAAAAAATAAACTAAAAATGACTTTATAGTTAATAACTGATATAAGAGGTCAAAGAGCGTCCTCCAAATGCGATATACAAATACTGCAAATGTAGTTTTTGGTAAAAAAAACGGACAAAGGTGCTTATTTTAAAGAACTTGTACAAAATTCTCCCCTACTTATGTTGCTTCGGTACCAATCGGAATAGGGGGTTTATTTACGCCGCAGTGTACTGCTTTTTCAGCGCTATCACGCCATAAAACTATAGAGTTATTTTTAGTTTATTTTTTGAGAGTGGTTTGATTGCTTTGTGTTTAAGACACTTTTTTTCTAGAACCGCAAACGGGAGCTAGAGAAGTAGTTTCTCAAGAATTGCCAAGGCACTTACCAGTAATGAAATGCCCCGCCGTCGCTTACGAGACACGGGGCGAAAGCGTTAAAGATGAATGGCACTAAGTTAAGCTGAAAAGTATGCAGCGTAAGGATTGCAGAGGAGCAGGGGAGCAGAGGAGAGATTTATACAAGTTCTTTCCCCCCTGCCCCTCCGCACCTCTGCCCAAGAGCTTGCCACCACGCAAAATTCCCTTGGCAGACTACTAGCTACCAGATTTCTCACTCTTGATTGAGAGCAACAACCGCAAGCCGGGTGAAATTGTTAAGTTGAACATTTCTAAATTGCAATCGTCGGGTGCAAAAAAGCGCTTTCCAACCGATGCTGTAATCGTGTATATCGCGGTTGGTCGTCACTAGAACGCAAAGCCTTGGATATCGCTTTCTTGGAACCAACGACAATCGCTAACTGCTTGGCACAAGTTAATGCTGTGTACAACTGTTTACGAGACAACATCATATAAGGCTGCGTATAAATTGGCAGAATTACTACCGGATATTCTGAACCCTGGTTTTGATGAATGGTGAGGCTCCAGGCGAGGGCAATTTGATTTAAGTCTGCTCTGGTTCTAACGACAGTATGCTTACCATACTGTACAGTAACTTCCATCTCTTCAAGATCAATGGCCTTGATAATTCCGAAGTCGCCATTAAAAATTTCGTGATTATGATCATTAGTCAGTTGAATGATCCGATCGCCTTCTCGTAATAAATTCCCGCCCCTGGTAATCTCTACTTTGTCGGGACTGGGCGGATTAATCAACTGCTGCAATACGGTATTGAGGTTACGAGTCCCAAGTAAACCGCGCGACATGGGGCAAAGCACTTGCACATCAGTAGCTCGATTGTAACCCAGGCGGGGAATCAAGTCTGTAATGATTTCGGATATTGCTTTAACACCATGTTTGGGGTGATGACCGCCGCCGTGCCACAGACACTCAGACACGGGATTATCGGAAATCGGTTCAATCGTGGGAAACTGGCTTCGGTTAATTTGGTGAGCAGCAGTGATAATTGCGCTCTGTTGGGCTTGCCTAAATACTTTGGTCAACCGCACCACCGGAACGTGACCAGAATTAATCAAGTCAGCAAGGATTTGACCGGGACCGACAGAGGGTAACTGGTCAATGTCACCCACTAGCAGTAGTTGGGAACCGTATTGTATCGCCTTTACCAAAGAAGATGCCAGAAACAAATCAAGCATACTAGCTTCTAGCGCGACAATTGCGGTATGGGGTAAAGGGTTTTGATTATCGCGTAAGAAGCCCATTGTCTTTGGGTCAAATTCCAACAAGCAGTGTAGCGTCTTGGCTTCGAGTTGTGTGATTTCACTCAGGCGTTGAGCAGCGCGTCCAGTTGGCGCAGCTAAGGCGATAGATTTGCCCATTGCTTTCCACAGAGAGACTATGGTCTGGGTGGTGAAAGTTTTACCGCAACCGGGGCCACCAGTAAGAATCATTACCCTTGAATATGCAGCCATTTCTACCGCTAGCTGTTGCTGTGGTGAAAGTTTGATTTTATGACTCTTGGTGAAGCGCTCAATCCAGGCGCGAACACAAGGCATATCTTGTGCAACTGGTTGGCAAAATCTAGATTGTATTAATTGAGCAAGGTTCTGTTCTGTGTGAAAGTACGTTGGTAGATAACATAGCAGCGTTTGGTCTTCGATTTTCTCGCGGATTAAGTCATCCTTGAGTGCCATGTCTTTGATAATATCAGCGAGGGCATCTTCTTCGGGTGTGTGATCTGTTGTAGTCAGCAGTTTGATCACATTCTCAATGAGTAAAGTCTGGGGTAAATAGCAATGCCCATCGGCAGCAGCTTCGTTCAAAACATGAATTAAACCAGCACGGTAACGGAACTGACTATCAGGCGCAACTCCTAAATTAAAGGCAATTTTATCAGTTCTCAGAAAACCAATACCGTAGATGTCAGCAGCTAACTGGTAGGGATTGCTGGTGAGAGTAGCGAGTGCTTCATCCAAGTAATGCCTGTAAATTTTGACTGTATAAGTAGTAGAAACGCCATGACTGTGGAGAAATAGCATTAAATAAATGTAAGAGATGTAAGAAAATAAAATAAAAATAAGTTGATAGCTAAATAAAGATATTTTGAATTGAAGCAGAGACTTGATATTTGGGTTATGCCATCGGCGACGGCGACCCGGACGCGAACAATCCCACAAACTATCGAGTTTGCCCCAGTACCAGCGATGAATTGTGTCGCGTACAGTCTGTGGATGCCATTTTAAGTATTGTGCGATCTTTAGCACTGTCCATCCAGCGGCTGATAAGCGTAGTACAGTGGCACGACTTTGAGTTCTTGGTGGTATACCTTTTGCTTGAGTGAGTGCTAGTAGGGCTTGATCTTCTATTGGTGACAGGTCAACTTTTAAAGGCGCTGGCATCTTGGTCAGGGGTAAAAATATTTACGACTAAAAGAGATTATCCCAATTTGATGTGCCATTTACCATTTCCCTGTTTTGGGAATACTGAATTGATATTGCTGTTTGCGCTCTGGCTTGCGTACTTTTTTTTTCTAGTAGTTTGGTAGCGACTTTGAGTTTTTTGATGTGCCTGTGTACTAGAAAAGCTAGGCGTAGAAGAAACGATATTAAAAATAGCCAAAAAAGTAGAATTATAATTTCCATTGCCCGTGGATTGTAGATGCTTAATTCCACCATGCAGTAAATTTATTATCTAAAGCATCAGAAATATCCTTGCTAGAAATAGGAATACTCGGATGGTGGGCACTAGAGAACACCAGTAAGTATACGCCTGAAACAACAATTAAGAATTCAATGGGCAGCTTAATAAGAATATATTTTTATCAGCAATGTGAAAAGTATTGTAATTTCCTGCACCAGTATTTTAGTAGGAGGCTATCTCAATTCTCGTATTGATGAATAAGTCGGTTGATAGATGATTCCATGTGAAATTGTACGGGATTTAATTTACTTGTTGAGCAACTCTAAGTCCCAGGTATAAAAACCAATCTGCTCAGGAACCCTAGTGAATCGCCCTATGCGATGACCCCGTGATAACTCATTCAATACCTTGTTTTTCACTTCTCTAATCTCAGTCGCAGTGAGTTCGCCATAGATTCCGTTGGTAATTTCTGAAACCCCGAAAACTTTACCCGAATTATTTTCTAGAAAAGTTGTTAGTGCATCAATTAAAAACTGACCCTGAAATTCTTCGAGCATTGGTATGTCTTTGGGCTGGGGTGGCAAAACTTGTTTCTTATTTTTGCCTTTGACTCTGGTGGACGAATTTTTCGTCTCTGGTTTGGGTAACAAAGTTAAAGAGAGAGTATAACATCCGGGTTCTCCTGGGACACTGAACCATTTGTTAGTTTCCAAGCCATGAGTGAGGGATGATTGAACTCTGCCTTTGATGACCTTGAAGGCATCTGGCTCTAACTCCCCATAGAGCATTTTGACAATAAAATCGATGTGAACAATTGTGCCAATGTGTTCTGCCAAAACCTGTTCAATAGCTTCCGGGCGAGACAGGGATTGGAAAATAGGCAGCATGGCCGTCTCGGTTCCATAGAGCGCTTGCTGTTGAGTTGATGTTTCTATCGGTGGCTCTAGGAGTACTGGAGTATCTGTAGCTGCATCAGATTCTTCACCTGACCAAGCTTGTATAAGTGTGAATATGTTTTGTTGAGTGGAGTCAAGCAATTGTGTTGCGACTGTTAATGTATCCTGTGAATCGTCTAGCTCAAGATGGGTAATAGGTTCAACATCGTCATTAACAGATTCCTCACTTAAGAATAAGAAGAAGTTTTTTCCTTTTTCAGAGGTGAATTCTTCATTAGCCACCTCCTCAGTCAAAGACCAGTTAGATAATAGAGCTTCTACATGAGTGAGATTTGCTTTGGCTAGGGTATATAATTTTTCGTAATCTTCTACAAGAGGTGCGTAGTAATCCCGCAATGCTAATAATGACTCGATTGCTTTTTGGGGAGGCTCTAAAGGAAAGGGGCTATTCATCAAGTTTAGAGTTAAATATACCTTGCGACACTCATATAGTTATGAAACGACATCGAGTGAATTGGAAAAGAATTGACAGTTTCACATCTATTGTAAAGTATTTGAGCAAGTTAAAGCTCCGCTCTGCTTTCCATGTTGTCAAAGTGATTCATACTACAAGAGGATCGCGCTACCCAAAAAGCAATCGAGTGCATTCCCCCTTGGTGTTATGGGAGGAACTGCACTCGTCGAATTTTACTTATTTAAGCAGTTGTGAATTTATAAGTTTTTCCATTTTTCAAGGGTGAGACAAGGTTGTAAAGCAGTAGTAGGTATAAATCCACTGGAAGAAACACCGAAATTGTTTAAAGAAGCAATTTCGTTTTTGGCATTATCAATGGCTACTTGTATAGCTTTGGTTTTATCTTCAGGGGAAAGTTTATCAATTTTAGCGCTGTCAGGTTTTGGAAGGGCAGAACCTTGTCTGAGTGAAAATTCGTTTATTTTGTAAAACTGATCTCCTCCTTGGGGTTTACCCAATAAGAGACAACCTTTAGATTTAACAAACAAACCAACATTTTGCATACTGA
>NZ_JAIVFX010000014.1 GCF_020829625.1 Nostoc sp. XA010
AATTGCGGGCGGCGGAAGACCCGGAGTTTGAAACCTTCTATACCAAAAACATTTTGCTCAACGAGGGTATCCGCGCTTGGATGGCTCCTCAAGATCAACCCCACGAACAATTTGTATTCCCTGAGGAAGTTCTACCTCGCGGTAACGCTCTCTAATATTGAAAGCTGACCATGACTTAAATCACGGTTGTGGTTGCCGAAAATTGACACTAACTAGATTAAATAATCTTTTTTGCATAAGCCAATAAAGTGTCAATATTCCCCATTCTCCAGTCATCTCCCGCCTTTTGGTGGGGGATTTTTTTTATATCGTTAATATCTCTAAATTTATGTGTTATATTAGATGAAGGTTATAAGCCCGGAGCAAATGCTCTGCCCTTTTGAGACTAAGACCGCTTAGGCAACAAGGAGGTGATGCCCATGATAGAAAGTAGTAAATGCATGGGTCATCAGGTTGCAGTTAGCCGGCTGTGTGCCGGGGCTGTTCTCTAAAAGTTAGCCTTAGTTATCATTGAGATACTAAGTTAGCTCAAGTAGCTAGGCAAGCTCGGAGTTCCTTCCGGCAGTCTGGTTGCAACCTGAAGACCCGCTAGACCGCTCTGAGATAGATTATCTTATCTAACTCAGAGCGGATAGTTTTTTGTGGGTAACTTTTTTAACTTTGATTAAAAATAAAAATATCTTCCATCAAACCTTGGGTTCTGACTAGATGTGAGCAATAGGGTGTATTCATTAAGTCGGATTTAAATATACACACACGCATTATGCTTGAGTTGATCCTCGCATACTTTCTCTATGGAGAATAAAAGGGATTTTATCTAATGAAATATATAATGTCGCCCAAATAATACAATTAGGAATTTTTTGATATGGCACAACTACTCACTGAGGAGGAAATTCAAGAAAGTGCAAAGGTTCTGCCCGGTTGGACTGTTAAAGGCTCCAACTTAGAGATTACCCGCACATTCAAGGATTTTATCCAAGCAATTGAGTTTGTCAATAAGCTGGTGGAGCCTGCGGAATCGGCAGGACATCATCCAGATTTAGAGATTTCCTACAACAAAGTGAAGATTGCCCTCACAACACATGATGCAGGTGGGCTGACGCAGGCTGACTTTGATTTAGCGCAGGCGATTTCCCAAATTAACTAAGTAATTGATTCTGACATCTTTAAGTAGTTAACTGGAAGTCACAGCGACGTGAGACGCAGGGTTCAGCAAGCTTTAAAATTAGAAGTACAGGTTTTGGTTTGGAATGGGCTGGTTTCAAAACTCTTGATTCAGAAGCGGGTGTTTGTGATCGCAATAGCAGATAAACTATCCCGCATAAAGGCTTTGCCTAAATTTGTATAGCTGAGTCAGTATGTTTTAATTTTTAATTGGTACGCGAATTTTAGTAAGGCTAAGTGCAAGAAGAGATTTTTAGTCACAATCTGCTAAGTGTCTAAGCTTGGAGCGATGTAGCCTGCGTAACCAGCGAATGCCCTAAAGTGTACTCTCTGCTTAGATATTTAGATAATTATGTGTGACAGTTCTTAAGGCGATCACTTCAATCTTGTCATTTAGATCCGATGTTTTATAATGTTATGATATAAAGATATGTTTTTGCATAAGTTAATCACATAAGTTTTTAACCCTAAGTTAATCGTTTATTAGCTTTGCAAAAACTAAAATTGTAGTAGTGGCAACTATGCCTTATCCACAGGTTTCAATGAGATGTCGCATTTTTGAGATTTTAGGTGCAACGAATACAATTATCTAAACAAGGTGTGAGGAGTAGAGAAGATGTCTAATATATTGTGGAAATCCTTAGTGGTTAGCCCAGCAGTTTTGGGAGCAACATTGTTAGTTTCGGCAACAGCAATGGCCGCTCCAAACAAAACCACTGAAGTATCACCAGCCGCACAACCAGGTGTAACTGAAGTTACCCAACAGCCAGAAATATTGGCTCAAACAACCATTGATCAAGTTAATCGCTACAGCAACGAAGGCAACCAAAATAATTCTCAGTCTCAAGTAACATCGGTTTCTCAATTTTCTGATGTACAACCCACTGACTGGGCATTCCAAGCATTGCAGTCCTTGGTTGAGCGTTATGGTTGTATTGCAGGTTACCCAAATGCTACTTATCGCGGTAATCGTGCTTTGACCCGTTATGAATTTGCTGCTGGTTTAAATGCCTGTTTGGATCGGGTTAACGAATTGATTGCCACAGCAACAGCTGACTTGGTGACCAAACAAGATTTAGCTACCTTACAACGGTTACAAGAAGAATTTTCCGCAGAATTGGCAACTCTACGCGGTCGCGTAGATTCCTTAGAAGCGCGGACTGCTGAATTAGAAGCGAATCAGTTCTCCACCACCACAAAACTAGTCGGTGAAGCCATTTTTGCAGTTAGTGATGTGTTTGGGGGAACCACTGGTGACAACAACAACACCGTCTTCCAAGATCGGGTACGTTTAGACTTGCAAACCAGCTTCACTGGTAGAGACATTTTACATACCCGTCTAGCAGCAGGTAATGCAGCAGCCTTTACACAATTTGATAACGCTGGTGGTCCTCTCGCTACTGCTGAAGGTACACAAACGTTTCAAGTTGGTAATCAGGGTGGTAACAACAGCGTCAATATAGATCGTTTGACCTATGAAGCTCCCATAGGCCCAGCCAACGTTTACTTAGCAGCTAGTGGTGGACGACACAGCCATTATGCAGCCGTTAATAACCCTTACTTTTTTGATCAAACTGATGGGGGTAACGGTGCTTTATCTACCTTTGCTTCTGAAAGCCCCATCTATCGGATTGGTGGTGGTGCAGGTATAGCGCTCAATCTACCCCTTGGTAGAGGTCAGGGTATTCTAGGAAATAGCTCAATCACTGCGGGTTACTTAGCAACGGATGCTAATAATCCTGGTATTAGTTCAGGTCTGACCAACGGCGACTATGCAGCTCTTGGACAGTTGAACTTTAGTGTTGGCGATCGCTTGGCTTTAGCTGCTACCTACGTCCACGGATATAGTGCAGGCGGTTTCTTGTTTGACTCCGGTACTTCATCAAACGTAAACAACGCTTTTGCATCTTCTGTTGCAGTAGGTACTCAACAAGCTAACACTCTACTGGGCACAGGTTCCAGCAATTCCTACGGTGTGTCGGCTGCGTTTAGACCCAGCGACAAACTGTCAGTTAGTGGCTTCGTCTCTTACCATGATGTCACCGGCTCTGGTATAAATGATGATTATGAAGCTTGGAGCTATGGTCTTGGCGTAGCCTTACCTGATTTTGGTAAAAAGGGTAACGTTTTAGGTGTCTTTGCTGGTGCAGAACCCTATTCCTTTAACCGCCCAGGTTTTGGTGGTAATAACGATATACCATATCACTTTGAAGGCTTCTACAAGTATCGGGTGTCAGATAATATCTCTGTTACCCCTGGTGTAATCTGGTTGACTTCTCCTGGTCAAAATAGCGATAACGATGATGCGATTATCGGTACGCTCAGAACAACTTTCACCTTCTAGAATGTTGACTATCCACGGATAATTTTGAACTTTATTGCTCCCCGCCATTAGGCGGGGCTTTTTGTTTTTATTATTGACTAATGACAAATGACTTTTGACTAATAACTAAGGGCTAAATTATGCGAATTGCTCGTAACATTACAGAACTGGTTGGTCGTACACCCCTAGTGCAGTTGAACCGTATTCCCCAAACAGAAGGATGTGTTGCAAAAATTCTGGTGAAATTGGAAAGTATGAACCCATCGGCATCAGTCAAAGATCGGATTGGGGTGAGTATGATTAACGCCGCCGAAGAAGAAGGGCTGATTACTCCTGGAAAGACAGTATTGGTAGAACCTACCTCTGGAAACACAGGAATTGCCCTAGCAATGGCAGCAGCAGCTAAAGGTTATCGATTAATTTTGACAATGCCAGAGACAATGAGTTCGGAGCGACGGGCGATGTTGCGGGCCTATGGAGCAGAACTGGAACTAACGCCAGGGATGGAAGGCATGAGTGGGGCAATTGGGCGGGCGCAACAAATCGTTAATAGTACGCCAAATACTTATATGTTGCAGCAGTTCCGCAATCCTGCCAATGCAAAAGTGCATCGGGAAACTACAGCTCTTGAAATCTGGGAAGATACCGATGGACAAGTAGATATGATCGTGGCAGGGGTGGGCACAGGTGGTACGATCACTGGTATAGCAGAAGTGATTAAAGCACGCAAACCTAGTTTTAAGGCGATCGCTGTTGAACCATCCAATAGCCCAGTTTTATCTGGGGGACGACCAGGGCCACACAAAATTCAAGGAATTGGCGCTGGGTTCATTCCCCAAGTTCTCAAGATAAAATTGATTGATGAAGTGATTACCGTCACCGATGAAGAAGCGATCGCTTATAGTCGGCGTTTGGCAAAAGAAGAAGGGCTACTATCTGGTATTTCCAGTGGAGCAGCTTTATGTGCAGCAATTCGCGTCGCCCAACGTCAAGAAAATAAGGGACGTTTAATTGTGATGATTCAGCCCAGTTTTGGTGAGAGATATTTGAGTACACCGTTGTTCCAAGACCTGGAAACAAGGTTAGCCGCTAGCATCAGCTAACGATAAATTGAATTAATGGTCAATAAGCACGTTTCTAACCATTACGAAACTCTCAAAGTTAGTCCAAGTGCAAGCCTTGCGGAGATTAAGCAAGCCTATCGCCGCTTGGTTAAGTTATTTCATCCTGACAGCAATCAGGAAAGTGCCGATCAAGAGCAGATAATCCGCATCAATGCAGCTTATGAAGTCTTAGGCGACAACCAAAATCGCCGCAATTATGACCAACAACTGCAAAATGACTCTCAAAAATTAAATAGCGATCGCCAACAGCGTACAGCATCCGCACAAAAGCATTACCAGACAATACGAAAAACTGGACGCGATGTTGACGAGCAAGTTGAGGAATGGCTGCGCCAAGTTTACCAACCAGTAAATCGGTTGCTTTGTACGATTCTTTATTCGTTAGAAGAACAAATGGAGCAATTAGCTGCTGATCCCTTTGATGATGAGTTATTAGATGAATTTCAGGAATATTTAAAAGCCTGTCGAGACGACCTCAAGCAAGCACAAATTACTTTTCGCTCTCTACCGAATCCCCCTAGTTTAGCAAGAACAGCCGCTCACCTTTACTACAGCCTCGATCAAGTAGGAGATGGACTCGATGAACTAGGTTATTTTCCTTTGAATTACGATGAGCGTTATTTACACACAGGTCATGAACTATTCCGCATAGCTACGAGATTACACTGTGAGGCACAAGCATCTGTTACATAGGCATTGGGAATTGGGCATGGGGCATTGGGCATGATGGCTCAATTTCGTTGCACGTCAAAGGACTAATGACTAATGACTAACGCTCTTCTATGACTCTGGAGAGAGAATAATCCAAGCGATTAGAAATCGCGGCTATACAAACATAGACGCTTTGCGGCTTCCCGCAGGGTAGTCCGCCTGAGCGGACTAACGGCAAAATAGCGTTTCAAATTTAATCTGACGAGAGTAATAAAAGAGCGCTAATGACTAATGACTAATGACTAAGAAATTAGTTTATGCTGGAAATAGAGAAAGATTAAGAAATTTTAAATTCTGCTCATAGTGTACTCATGCAATGTATTGTTAACCGCCGCGCCCAGTTTTCGGCAAGTCATCGTTATTGGCTGCCAGAACTGAGTGAAGCTGAGAATATTGAGAAATTTGGTGCTTGCTCAAGATTTCCGGGACACGGACATAATTATGTCTTATTCATCTCCCTAGCCGGGGAATTGGATGAATATGGCATGGTATTGAACTTGTCTGATGTGAAACACGTAATTAAACGGGAAGTTACCAGTCAATTGGACTTCTCTTATCTCAACGATGCGTGGGGAGAATTTCAACAAACTCTGCCCACCACTGAGAATATTGCACGGATTATTTGGCAGCGACTAGCACCACACTTGCCTTTAGTCCGTGTACAGTTATTTGAACATCCTGAACTTTGGGCAGATTATATGGGAAACGCAATGGAAGCCTACCTCAGCATCAGTACTCACTTTAGCGCCGCCCATCGGCTAGCTCACCCAAACCTCAGTAACGAAGAAAACACTGAGATTTATGGCAAGTGCGCTCGTCCCCACGGTCACGGACACAACTATCATTTAGAAGTCACTGTGAAAGGGGAAATTGACCCACGGACAGGGATGATTGTTGATTTAGGTGCTTTGAACCAAGTAATAGAAGATTATGTGGTTGAGCCATTCGATCACACCTTTTTAAACAAAGACATTCCCTACTTTGCTGAAGTTGTTCCCACTGCTGAAAATATCGCACTTTATATTAGTAATTTACTGCGATCGCCTATTCAAGAATTGGGAGCTAAACTTTACAAAGTGAAACTGATTGAAAGTCCCAATAACTCCTGCGAAATCTACTGTACTGAATCTGAATCAAATTCAGTCAGTGCAGCCGCGAGTAAGCCAGTATTAGCAAGGATTTAGGTAATTGAAAATTTAGGCATAGGGAATTATATCATCCCCATGATGCCAGTTGCTTCTCCTGTCGGAGACGCTAAGAGCGAACAAGTCGGCAGAGCCGCCCAACGCACTGGCTCCCCAATGCCCAACTAAAAAAGTTTACTAACTAAGCAGTTGAAACCAGGTAGCAAAGGACTTGTTAACTCATCTTGACTGAATAAAGTAGCTGTCAACTTTAATGCAGCCTGTTCACGGCGAGAAATCTCAACTTTCTTCTGTATAGAATCGCAAATCCAATATTCTTGAACACCTTGGACTGAATACAGCTTTAGCTTTGTTTCTTTGTCGCGTTTCTGGTTTTTTCACCGGGGGATAAAACCTCTACAACTAACTCCGGTGCGCCCGTGAGGTGTCCAGCTTCATCTAGTAAGTTTTTTAAGCGTTCATGACTTGCCCACACCACATCAGGGATCACATTGTCAGAATGTGAGAAAATAATTCCAGGTGCGATGTCTGACGACAAGCTGCTCCGCATCTACGCAGCCTGACCTAAACCAGTTTCATCTGACCAAATCTTAAGAACTGTAGCAATATTGACACAACTCGTTTGATGATCCCAGTTAGGTGCTTTAGTCACAAAGAGTTCTCCATCTATAATCTCATAGCGATTTCTGCGTTCACGAAGTGTCTCGGAACGAGAATCGCCAGCAAATAGTTCTAAATCAGCAGTCGTCCAACGCACTGGAGTTGTTTGCATAGAAACCCCCTAGCATTTTTCTAAATCATATTTTAAAAATACCGACGACGAGCGGAATGTCGCAAATAGCGATAAATGCCCCAGGCTAAAACTCCGAAAAAGAGATTTAGTGAAAAGCGACTAATTATAAACCACAAAATCTCAGGATCAAAAAGCTTTGACGGACTTAAGGGACTAAGAATCCTAGCTAAAAGAAACAGCCCAAAAATAGCATTTCCACCCAGTACGAGGGTAAACAGCACTAAACTCCTCTGCCAGTAACGGTGTTGGGGCGTATGTCCTGAGATTACGGTAATGGCGGGTTTGCCTTGCACTTTTCGCAGTAATTGTTCTAGTCGCCAAAACATCCACAAGAGAAATGGGAATAAACCATAACTCAGGAAACCTAAAGGTAGTGAGTAACGCCAAGCACTTGATAAAACATTAACTAGGGCATGACAGATTACAGAATTTAGCCAAGCCCTAAAAATGAATGTTTTGTCTCGATTTAATCGAGTATTCGAGGAAATATAAATTCCTAAAGCATATCCCCAAGGAGCAGAGAACATCGCGTGGACTGGCATACCGATTATACGGTCTAGAATTGACGCTGTATCGTGGAAAAGGTAAATCCAATTCTCTTCGGCAGTAAATCCAAGGGCAACGGCTATGGTGAAGAGGAAAACGGTAGATGCAAATAATCGATACTTGCGTTGCAAAAAGAAAGTTGGGACAACAACCGCTACAAACTTGCAGCCTTCTTCAATTGGGCCTACTTCCACAAGCTGCCGCAACGCTATTCCAGGAAGTGTAGACGCGCACCGACTTGTCGGCAGACATAGCTTGATCTGATGCCAGTCTACAACCCTGTTGACTATAATTTCAAAAATCCATTCGAGGCTAAGGGCTAAGATACCAGATATTCCGCCGATGATAAAGAACATCAGCAACTTTAACAGAGGTGGAGCAAATGGCACTCGACAGTAGTAGTAGCCTAGCACCAGCAAAGGTGGTATTCCTGCCCAGAGCAGTAGAGAGAAATCAACCACTCACCTGAGCAAGTACTGTGCGGTGACGATGGGTATTGTTAGTGATTATGGGAGTTTGGAAACCCGCCTCAACAATAGCTTGTTCAATGTTCAAAGCGAAATATTCATCTAAATACGGTTCAGTACTTTTGAGCAAAGTCAAAATGTAGGCTGGCATTTTTTTGTAAACTTCAGATTTTGGATTCATATCCATGATTGCCAAGTAGCCACCCGGACGCAGCAAGCGCCGCATTTCAGCTAAAATCTGTCGGGTTGCCGATTGTGGTAATTCGTGGCACATAAGAAAAATGGAAACTAAATCAAAAGAGGCATCAGGTAGCCCGGTAGATTCCGCTTGGGCATGAAGCCAGTTTATTTTAGCTTGACGTTGTTGGGCACGGTAATTAGCAACGGCTAAGAAGTAGGGAGATAAGTCCAAGCCTGTAATTTTGGCATGAGGATAAATTTCTTGCATGGTAAATGTACTCAAACCCACACCACAAGCCACATCGAGGATGTCTTGGGGTTGATTGGGAATTTGCACTTTGAGGATATCGTGGTAACTTTGGCGTAGTTTAGCATCTCCTTCTGCTCCAGCATCTTGCCAAATTCCGGCATGGACAGTACGAGCAGCAACTTCTAGCTCACAAGCGGCTTTCCAACTTAGGTTTCCACCTTCATAGGCATGGAATGACCGCAAATAGTATTCTGGGTAGGAAAGCTGAGGATTTTCTACTTGAGCTAGATCAGCCTTCCAATCACGCGCCTGTAGTGTTTCGACTTCTTGCGTCCAAGGCACGCCAATTCTTTCGGCACGTTTAATCATCATTTGTCTAGCTTGATGTTTGGCTAGGTTGGCTAAAGGTTTAATTGCCAGTACGCCATTTACCAAACGGGAAGCGAAGCCAGGAGTAGTATTTACAGCAACGGTCATAAATCAGTTTGCATTTAACAGCTTTTTCTACTTATGACATAGTTACTGGAGGCGAGTCTAGATGCAAATTGAAAAACATTTTGGGGAATAGGGAGTGGGGAATGGGGAAGCACGGGAAGTAGGGTGGAGAAGAATTAATAACCAATGCCCAATGCCAATGCCTCATTCCCTATTTTGCAGTAGGCTTGAGAGCTAACAACATCTCCAATTCACTGGTAGATTTATCAGGGCTAGTGGCGGTAAAACCAAGACCACGAATGGAACTCAGGATGGTGATAGCGTTGGCATCAGATGAGATTAAACTCTTGATCAAGGGCACAGTTTGAGTTTTGTCCATATCCAGGTAGAAGTAGCCGCCGTTGGGCTTTTGCAAAGAACCCATAACGGCTTTGAAGGTATCGCTATTGTCGAGAGATGGATTCTTGCGATCGCCGATCGCTTCAGCAACTGGGCCACCAAGAGCCACCAATACAGTGTCTTGATCGAGCCAACCATGTGACAATAAAGCTCCCTGTCTGGGGATTTGCCATTCCGTTACGTCTTTCCCACCGATATTTGTATTGGCGACGTTGATTTGTTGTGTTTTGGCAAGAGTATCCAATTTTGTCAAAGTGGCTTCGGCAGTTTTGCGATCGCTAGTATCAAATACTAAAGCACCTCCAAAACCAACATTTGCTAACACCCCTTGATTAGATGGAATCGCACCAAAGGCAAATTCCCCATTCATCCAGCCAAAAATATCTTTATCCAGGTCAATATTGACAAATTTCAATTGTCCTCGCACCTGTTCAAGACCTTGCTTCATTTCTGGATAATTTTTTGACTCTGCTACCAGGGTTTCCCAGCCACGGCTGATGCCATTTCCGCTAATCAGAGCAAAGGTACCAGTGGGAAATTGCCCAACTATATTTCCAGAACTTGATTGATACTGAAATTTATTGAGTTGTGGATCTAAATTAGCGATCGCTTTTACCCGCACTCCCGCATCATCAACACCAATACCCGCCACCACAGATTTTATCTGCTTGAGCTGCGCCAGAGCTTGTGGAGGTAACTGCTTTGTCTGCGGGCTTCCGGCTGCTAATTGCTGTACCATGCCTGCATAGTCTGGTACATAAATTTGGGCGAGGCTGTTTTTGACATCCACTCCTTTGTTAAGAATACTGCTTGCACCTTCTTTACTGGCAAAAGAAGACTCTCCTTTAAAGGTGTCAATTGCTTTTTCTATAGCTTGCTTTTCGGGTGCTAATACTACGTGACTATTATTTAAAACTACGCTATATGTCGGCTTGCTTTTTTCTGTAGTTTCAATAATTTTTTGACCTTTATAGTCAGATTGCTGAAATTTAACTCCTTTTTGTGACTTTAATTTGTTAGCAAAATTCAAGGCGCTGAGTTTATCCTTGATTCCCACTATTATCAAGATATTTGATTCCTGCTGTACATTGATTGGCGAATTAGGTACTTTCAACTGCGCTGGTTTAACAGGATTAGGTGGTAATACAGCAATCATTACACCACCAGCCCAAGGCTTTATGTCTTTTTCATAAGAAACGTTCCTGTCACTGAACACTTGCTTATTGAAATTTTCCAGACCTTTTGCCACTAATTTTTGTGCTTCTGGAGTGCCAAACTGCTGTAACTTTGACCAGCCTTGAGAGTCAGTAGTAATATAAGTTGCCATCAATGCTGTTGAAGGTACTAGTTTAGCGCTGCCTAGAGCGTCTGAGCTAGCTCCTGATGGGGATTTAAAATACGTATAAGCTGCTATACCTCCTGCGGCAAGTACAGCAGCACCAACAGCAGGAATGAGAAATTTGGATTTACTTTCAGGCATTTTGTTATCCTCTTTTGCTCAGATTGTCACCGAGATTTATACAAGTGTCACTGTAGAGTTTTCGGATTTATTAATAATTTCCGCTCATTGATCGGTATTTACTGATAAAATTAGTAGTCCTATAAGCTAGCAGTCTAAAATAATTACTCTAAAAAATACTTCCAGGAGATGGGGAGCGAATCGGCAAATGATATGCTGTTCATTTCAAACAAAATAGCCTCCTCAACAGAGGCAAGCTATCCTAAGTTATAGGACTCCTGTCTGATTTGTGAGCAAAATTTCAGATAAAACCCTGAGAAACGGGCTTTTCAGTCTCAGTATGTTTTCAAAAATCAAATCGGAGTCCTATATAAGAATAATTAGGAGTGTTTGTACTTAATAAAAAGTTATCGAGGTGCAAGAGACTCTTGACTGGATGACAAAAAAGTGCAAAACATCAGTAAAAGTAAATGCGGGAGGGATATGGAAAAAAGTCCAAGGATCGCCAGCCGACCTTCAGAAATTCCGGTGAGATTAATTTTAATCCCCCAATTCCAAAAGGGAATTCTCGCCTCCATAATGCCCTGTTGATTTGGGAAATATATTTAGACACCGCTATTTTGCTTAACTACGTCCAGCCAAGCCAGACTTTTCAGGATTACAAGGTCAGTAAGGATCAATGTCGAAGTCTTATTTTGATACAGATAATAACGTACACAAACCTTTTGAGTTACCGGGAGCAAGACCACACTACAACCCCGATCGCCCCGGACAAGTAGAGCATATTTTTCTCGATCTCAGCTTGGATATACCAAAGCTTTGCTATCAGGGCAATTGTAGCATTCGCCTCTTACCAATCCGTAATGGCATTGACCGTTTGACTTTGGATGCTGTCAACCTGAATATCGAGTCTGTGCGAGTGGACGAGGTGCCACAAAATTTTGACTACGACGGGGAACAGCTTTCTATCCAACTTTCTGAGGCTACTCAAATTGGTAAACGCTTGCTGATTGCGATCGCCTATTCAGTGGCAAAACCGCAACGCGGTCTTTACTTTATTCAACCAGACAAGCACTACCCAAACAAGCCAACTCAAGTTTGGACTCAAGGAGAAGACGAAGACTCTCGCTTTTGGTTCCCCTGCTTTGACTACCCAGGACAATTGTCTACTTCAGAAATTCGCGTTCGTGTCCCCAACCCTCTCGTGGCGATTTCCAACGGTGAATTGATTAACACCATAGAAGATGGTGATTACAAAATTTACCATTGGTCACAGCAACAAGTTCATCCTACCTACTTGATGACTTTAGCAATAGGTGACTTTGCCGAAATTCAGGATGAGTGGAACGGTAAACCAGTCACCTACTATGTAGAAAAGGGACGGGAGGAAGATGCTAAACGCAGCATGGGCAAAACTCCCCGCATGATCGAATTTTTGAGCCAAAAGTATGGCTATCCATACCCTTTTCCGAAATACGCCCAGGTTTGCGTCGATGATTTCATCTTTGGCGGGATGGAAAACACCTCCACAACACTATTAACAGATAGATGCTTGTTGGATGAACGCGCTGCTTTAGATAACCGCAATACTGAAAGTTTAGTCGTCCACGAACTCGCGCACCAGTGGTTTGGTGATTTGGTGGTGATTAAACATTGGTCCCATGCTTGGATTAAGGAAGGGATGGCTTCTTATTCTGAGGTGATGTGGACAGAACAGGAATATAGTCTCCAAGAAGCAGCTTATTATCGTTTATTAGAAGCTCGTCGTTACTTAAGTGAAGATAGTAGTCGCTATCGCCGTCCAATGGTAACACATGTTTACCGGGAAGCTATTGAGCTTTACGATCGCCACATTTACGAAAAAGGATCTTGTGTTTATCACATGATTCGGGCCCAATTAGGAGATGAGTTGTTTTGGCAGGCTATCCAAACATTTGTTCAAGATAATGCCCACAAAACTGTAGAAACAGTAGACTTACTCAGGGCGATTGAAAAGGCTACCGGACGTAATCTTTTATTCCTCTTTGACCAATACGTTTTTCGTGGTGGTCATCCCGATTTTAAAGTAGCTTACTCTTGGGATGGGGATGCTAAATTAGCAAAGATTACGGTAACTCAAACCCAAGCTGCTGAAGGTACAAATGGCAGTAAGGATTTGTTTGATTTAAAAATACCTATTGGTTTTGGCTATACCCAACAAGAAGAAGTTGGGAGTGAGAAGTTAGGAGTTAAAAATAATTCCAAACTCCTAACTTTTAACTCACGACTAAAAAGTTTTGTAGTGCGGATAAATGAACGGGAACAAAGCTTTTACTTTCCCCTAGAAAATAAACCTCAATTTATCAGCTTTGATGTTGAAAATAATTATCTGAAGACAGTAACTTTGGAGTATCCAATATCAGAGTTAAAAGCACAGTTAGAATTTGATCCCGACCCGATTTCACGTATTTACGCAGCAGAAGCTTTAGCGAAAAAAGGTGGATTAGAAGCAACAAAAGCACTATCTACATCGCTAAAAAATGACCCATTGTGGGGTGTGCGTGTAGAAGGCGCGAAACAACTAGCGCAAATCAATTTAGACCAAGCCTTTGATGGCTTAGTTGTTGGGTTAAAAGATAAAAATGCTTACGTGCGACGATCTGTAGTGGAAGCACTTGCTCAAATTAAAACTGCTGAAAGCTATAAAGCTGTAAGAGGGTTAGTGCAAAAGGGTGATTCTAGCTACTACGTGGAAGCAGCAGCTTCTCGTGTGATCGGGGCGATCGCATCGGCAAACTTGGAAGAGAAACCCAAGGAAGACAAGGTACTAAAGCTGTTGAAATCGGTTTTAGAAGAGAAGGCGGGTTGGAATGAAGTAGTGCGGAGTGGTGCAGTTGCTGGTTTAGCTGAATTCAAAACCTCGGAAGCAGCTTTAAATTTGCTAATCGAATACACCAAACTCGGTATACCACAACCTCTTCGTTTAGCCACAATTCGCGCTTTAGGAAAGATTTCTGTAGGTCAAAGTCCGGTTAATTTGGAACGGATTTTAGAAAAACTGACAGAACTAGCGAAAGAAACCTTCTTTTTAACGCAAGTGTCGGTAGCCGCAGCATTAGGACAAATGGAAACACCTAAAGCAGTGGGGATTTTGCGATCGCTAGTTGAACAAACAGCCGATGGCCGTGTACGTCGCTATGCTGAAGAAGAAATTTCTAAAGTGCAAAAGAATATTGGTTCAGAAAAAACCCTGCGTCAATTGCGTGAGGATTTCGACCAACTCAAACAACAAAATCAGGAATTAAGAAGCCGTTTAGAAAACTTGGAGGCAAAATCTAAATAGCATTGCACGATGGTTAAAAGTAGCTAATTGGTAATTGGTAAGTGTGGCAAAATCACTACCAATTACCAATTTTATAGTACTTATAAATAATAATTCTGTTATGAGTCACAGGTTAATTCTTCCACCTAACTATACAATTCTAGGACTAGTACCGCAAGGCGGAAGTCAAAAGTCAAAAGTCTTATGGAATAAGCTATTTAGGCATTCTAAACGGTTGCTCTATTTCTGCCGTTGCGTACTAGTACAGCACGGCGTAAATAAAGCATTGTCGTTACCCACATTTTTGTAACAGTCAAAGTGTCGCCCTTATCCGATATCTCACCCAGAACTTAAGTTCTGGGCTGATAGCTAAAGTCCACTCAAGTGGACTGAAATTTTCCCTTTTACATATAGCTTTTCCTAATCGAATGAGATGAAGAGCAAGCTCCTCGCTTGCTGTTAGAGGGGATTGGGAGTGGGGTTCTATACCTACTCAACTGATAACCGCTATAAGATACCTTCTACATGGCTGAAAATTTTGTATTTAGTCCTCTTGAGAGGAATGCAAGCTATTAGCCTTGGAATTTGTTCCGAGGCGGGAATGGTAACGAAGATTAAATTCAAGACAGTAATAGTACTACTACTCCATATAACTGTTAGTAAATAAAGTTACTTACGATCGCAGTTTATTTAAATTTGCATAATCAGACATAGATAAATATATTTTTATAAATAATAGTTAAGAAAAGATAAAATCATCTGAAAGTTGGATAAGTAGTTGTAGTTTTATAAAGTATAATTAAGAAAAAGATAAACAAATCTTAGGCAGTAACATAAGCTAAAATCAACGCGAACAGTATCCCAAAAGGGTAGAGTTCTAGTTGTTTTAGATCAAAGACTACCGCTATCCTGAACTTGCAACTAACTTGTGGGTTAGGAGAAAAACAATCATTGTAAATTTTTCAGTTGAAGAGGCAAATAAAGGCGTGGGTCAGTATCAACCTGCTCTGCTAAAACTCTATAATCCAGAGGCGATCGCTCGCTACTATAGTTACCGTCCCTGGCTAGCCTGGGGGCGACTCCTGAGAATTATCTCCTCTTTTGCGGGATTTTTCCTCAGTCTTAAGTGGGACGAATGGCAAGATAAAGTTGAGCAGAACAAGGGTAAACGAGCTATACATCTGCGAGAACTGCTCACCCGCCTCGGCCCGACTTTTATTAAAGTTGGTCAAGCCCTCTCTACCAGGCCTGACCTAATACGTAAGGATTTTCTAGAAGAACTGATCAAGTTACAAGATCAGTTACCACCTTTCGATGATGCGATCGCTTACAAAATTATCGAAACTGAACTCGACCGTCCCATTCATGAAAGTTTTAGCGAACTGTCGCCTAGCCCAGTAGCAGCAGCTAGCTTGGGTCAAGTATACCGTGGTCGTCTAATTAGCGGCGAAGAAGTCGCAGTGAAGGTGCAACGCCCCAACTTACGCCCAACTCTCACCCGCGACCTCTATTTATTGCGCTGGGGGGCGAGTTGGGTAGCTCCCTGGTTACCCCTCAATCTCGGTCACGATCTAACTTTAATCGTGGACGAGTTTGGCACGAAGCTATTTGAGGAAATCGACTATATAAATGAAGGCCGCAACGCCGAAAAATTTGCTAGCAACTTCCGCAACGACCCCCAAGTTAAAGTTCCAGGAATTTACTGGCGTTATACCAATACCCACGTTTTAACCCTGGAATGGATTGACGGCTTCAAGTTGACAGATACTAAACGCATCCGGGAAGCAGGTTTAGATCCAGAAGCGATTATCCAAATTGGCGTTACATCAGGTTTGCAACAGCTTTTAGAACACGGCTTCTTTCATGCTGATCCTCATCCCGGCAATTTGTTTGCTGTACCCGATGGTCGGATGGCTTATATTGACTTCGGCATGATGGATCAGTTGGAGGAAACCACTAAAGAAACACTGGTGGATGCGCTAGTCCATTTGGTGAATAAAGACTACACCGACTTAGCCGAAGATTTTGTAAAATTAGGATTTCTGACTCCAGACACAAATATTTGTCCGATTGTGCCAGCATTAGAAGCGGTGCTGGGAAACGCCATTGGCAAAAATGTCAAGGATTTTAACTTCAAAACTATTACCGATGAATTCTCGGAACTGATGTATGAATATCCTTTCCGAGTCCCGGCGAAGTTTGCTTTGATTATTCGTTCCTTGGTGACTCAAGAAGGTATTGCCCTTAGCCTCAACCCAGATTTCAAAATTGTTGAAGTGGGTTATCCCTATATAGCACGGCGGTTGCTGACAGGGGAATCGCCCGCATTACGGCGACGATTATTGAATGTGTTGTTCAAAGATGGTAAATTTCAGTGGCAGCGTTTAGAAAATTTAATTGCGATCGCTCGTACCGATAACAACTTTGATGTCTTGCCTACAGCCCAAATGGGGTTCCAATTTTTAATCTCAGAAGAAGGCAAATTTCTGCGGCGACAGCTAGTGCTTGCTCTTACCGAAGATGACCGCCTCCATACCGAAGATGTTCAACGCCTGTGGAATCTGGTTAAAGATGACATAAAACCAGATCGTTTACTAAATGTAGCGATCGACATTTTAACAGACTTATCCAGACAAGGCGCAGCTGCTATCCTGCCAAAAACTACATTTCTTGCCCCTTTTGCTGGGAACCAGTCAACAAACAAAAACTAAAAAATCTTTAATATAAATCAGGAGTTTTCATGTACTATTTTCCTCTGCAACCGCCTTATTTTCTGTTACTTGTTGGCTTTCTGACAGCATTAACATCTGGTTTAGCATTATCTGGCACTTTGAAAGTAATTATGCAGAAATGGCCAAGTGAACGCACAGAAAATACTAAACCGCGTTCTTCACTGAAAGAATTATTTGTGCCATTTATTGGCATAACTGGTGGTACTTGTCTATTTTTGTCTTCAGGATTAGCAATATTTGGCTTTCCCACATCTTTAGCTTTAGGAGTGGGTCTACCAATTAGTCTGTTTACTTGTTTATTAGTTTGGTTGCAGTTGGGAAGTATGATGACCTTTATAGAACGCGAAGGTATGCAATCTCTAGATTTAGATTCTATGCCATAGATTTAAAACAATATGGTTAAATTCTGATTAACTAAACTGTATTGGTATATAGGACACTTTACTAATATACAAATCAATCTAAAAGCTCACCATTGATGGTGAGCTTTTATACTTCTGGTATGAGGATTTGTTAAGGCTTTGTAGAGATACAATTAATCACGTCTTCACATCTGTTAGAGCTTGAATGGGATTTAGTAATCGGATAATAATACGTATCATTACAGTAGTCAATACCCACATTACATATGTAAATATAGTGTTTGATTGAAATCGGAGCAAGCTGTATAACACTGCTATCTCTAAACGTATTTTTGATGTTAGTTTCAGTAAAATTTTATTTAAAAAATAAAACCTGATGAACCAAGAAAAAGCAGATGTTTGTTTTTGTAGTTTAGCTTTGGGTAAAAGATATCGCTCTCATGCTTTACTATTAGCTCAGGATATTGAAAAACATTCTCCAGGAGTGTACTTAATTGTTTTAACAGATAAGCCACAAGAATTTAAAAAACATCCTAATGTTTTAGCATTTAAACATAAACAACAGAGTATTGGCTGTTACCACGACAAAAGATTTGTAATTGCCAAAGCAATATCACTGTTTAATACTTGTATATTTGTTGATGCAGATATCAGAATATTAGATAAGTTACAACCAGACACAAAATGGCTTCCTGGTATAACAGCAAGAAGTTGTACCAGTATTGTCAAACACAATCAAGAATATATTAATTCCGTAAATGATGCTTATAAACCAAATAGAATTAGAGATTTGGACATTCTGAGCAAGCTAGCACAAAAGCTAGACCTGGATTTAGAAGATACTAATATCCAGTTTGTGATGGAAATGTTATTTGTAGTTACAAGGCAAGATGGGCGTGAAATCGAATTTATCAAGCACTGGGAAACCATTGCACTTTACTGCGAGTTAAATGGTTTTTATGGTGCTGAGGGTTATGCAATAGGATTAGCTGCTGCTAAGGCTGGATTGCCAGTTCGATGGGATGCTATGGACGGTATTGTTTATTTCAAGGATTGGGTAGAACGCCAGAAAATTAAAAAGGGACAAGCAAATCCAGATGAAACGCTGATATATTTTCAACAGCACGAAGCGATTGAGTACCGCCAAAATTCAATTTTACAAAAGCTGGTACGTAAACTAAATAAGTTTACTGGTTATTACTATCGTTCTTTATGTTTAAAACTTGCGACATTAAGTAACTTTAATTTTTATTACCGCTAATCAACAGATGCAAGGTATTTCCGCTTTGAAATAATTACAGCAGTTTTTATGTCGATGGAATACACTAGTTTAGCCCCTTTCCCTTATCAAGGTGTATTGCACTACATGCGAAAAGCGCTAGAAATTGTATATCTATTTTTTGAAATATATTATTTGTAACTAAAGATTAAAATCATGAAACTTAAAGTTTTTTTGATATGTACAGGTCTTGGTCAGGTTATGCGGGGGTATGAGTCTTTTGCCGAACAAGCATTTCAGGCACTATCAAAAGAACCTTCTCTAGATATAATCCTTTTTAAAGGTGGTGGAAAAGCAAAAACAAAAGAAGTTTCTTTGTGGAATTTACCCCGTCATACTGTAACAGCCTGTAGGATAGCTAAGTACACTAAAACCAGTGCCTATTTTGTAGAGCAAATATCCTTTTTTTTAAGTCTTATACCACATATCCAAACAGAGAAACCAGATGTAATTTACTTTAGTGATAACGACATTGGTAATTTCCTCGCGTATTGGCGGCGTTTTACCAAGCAAAGCTATAAATTACTCTTTTGTAATGGTGACCCACTAGGAGCAAAGTCTCCCATTTTTGCCAACTGTGACCTTATACAACAAATTGCTCCTCAGCATCTTGAGAATTACACCTTTGAAAATAAAGGGTGTTTTGGCGATTTTACACACAAAGGAAGTTTGGCAGATTTAATTATTCAAATACTATCCGAAAATGGAGATAAATCTAAATTTTATCAGCGTCATCAATTCATTTATGAGCGTTTTAGTTGGGATAAGTTGCTGCCAAGCTATGTTGAGATGATTCGCATGCTAGCTAATTGAGTAAAAGCTTCTAATTTTAAAATTATTCAATTATTAAGTAATTTTATCTTTAAAATTACGATAGTTCAGCTTAATATTGTTGACTTTTTGATTGAAAAAACTTGTAGTAGTCTTTTGCAGACGTATTAGTGGACTTTGACGCTTAAAGCTTGTGGGTCTTTGTTCTGGCGACTTTAAATATCTATAATGCAAAAACACATCTCGATATGGAATATTAACATCTTCACCAGCGCAAAGGTGAGTAAAGTTTGATGAATTTATACTCATATAGTGCAGATATGTCAGCCGCCGTCCTTGGTCATAAAGGATGTTCTCTACTACATCAAATTGAGAACTCCAGTGATTACCAGTTGACTGTTTGCAGTCATGACAAGCAAAATTATAATATAGAATTCCACTTCTCAATACCATGTAGTTAAATAAAGATTGGTCAGGGCCTAAACAACACATTACTTCAGCTTCACCCGCTATTAATTTGTCGAGAAAGTCAGCTCTTATAGCTGGAGAAAAAATATTCTTTTTGGTGGCAAACCAACCAGCACAAAATACTCTAGATTGCAAGTTATCTGAGTTAAAAACTTGCTGCATCTGCTCTGACGAACCATCAAAAACAAACTTTAAATCAGACTTATATTGAAAATCATTCACTACCCAATCATAGGCATCTAATTTTTCATATACATAATCTACAGGCCCCATTAACAAGGTATCTGCATCAAAATAAATAAATCTATCAAAGGGGCCATCCAGACCACATAATTTGCGGTGCATTGGCAGCCGATAGAGTTCTGGAAAGCCCCACCCTCGCCAAGTTTTTTGTGCTCTAGGATAATTTTTCCATATCTGGGTGGCAAAGTTATCCCAATAAGCGATGGAATTAAAGTCTTCAAATAAGGTGACATTATCTCTAGATGCAATCTCTGCTTTTACTTTGTCTAACTGCTCATTATATGGAATTATACAAACAGGAATTTCTCTACCAGCATTACCTTCTATACTATTGAGCAACGCAACTAATTGGTCATAGACGACATCATTGGCTAGGATGTAAATGCCATCAATCATTGGGATACTCCTAATATTAAGTACGGGCAGAAACAAAGGGAAATAAACGGCGAGTCAGTTTGGGGATAAAGGCGAATTTACCCTCATGGAGATAGCGATAATGTTCCCACAATTGCCAATAGGGACTACCAGTTTTCATCCGTGTGCCAGCCCAATGCAGATATTTTAGTCTTTGTCCTCGGTCATAAAGGGCATAGTCTTGCTGCTGGAAATTTTGCGAACCTGCCCAACTCCCAGGCCCTCCTCCAGGAATTTTGACGAGATTACCACGGTTGGAAATCAACTTGAGAACAAGATAATTTAAAATTGGTTGATCTGTAACTCCTTCAGAAAAATCGAAATATTCCCGATGTGCAGCACATTCGCGCAAAGCTTCGTCCATCTGCTGTTCGGTAATAGTTCCTTTTCTCGAAGCCCAAAACCCGCTATTGAAAACGTCTTCAAGTTGGGCGTCTGAAAAAATTTGCTGCTCTTTCACAAATGTAGAAAAGATATTTCGCAGCTTGTCATTGGCATGATGGTAATCACAACAGAAGAAATCAACTTCTGAAAGCTTGTCTAAGTTGTCAACGATTTTTTCAAAAACCACAATATCTGTATCAATATAAATAAACTCATCTAAAGGGCCAAACCACGCCACCAGTTTACGCATTTTGTTGGGTAAGGCAAGGAAATCTCGATCAAAAATTTCTCCGATGCGTTTGGTGAATTTATCAATAAGTTCTAAATCTGGAAAAATTTGCACTTTATGTAAGGTAGCAAGCTGCTCTGCTACCTTGTGATAATTTTCATTAAAAGGTATGAGATAAACGGTAACTTCTGGGTCATAGTAACGAATGCTATTGAGTAAAGCGATCGCATTATCAATAACCCGGTCATTGGCAACAATATAAATACCCCTAGTCATAAATTATCCTTGGTTAATTAACCTAAGTTTTCGCAAAGCTCTTATAAGTAAATTTGATATTGGAGCGTCATTATAATTTTTGGGAGAATTTGTAAAGACTGGACGCTTTTCTGGTTCGTGTAAATAACGGTAATAGAGAAATAAATCTCGATAAGGGAACTCAATATTTTCTCCAGCACATACTGCTTTATTGATATTAGGAGGAACACCAATATAATGAATGTAAGTTAATCGATTGCCTTTGTCATAGAGAATATGTTCTCGTTCTTCAAAGTGCTTAGATGTGGCAGAACATCCAGTTTTTTGATTATCTGGTAATTGTTGAGCAAAGTTATAAATAGAAAGATTAGACCTCATTACCATATAATTTATCAGTGGTTGTTCACCAGCCCCTTCGTACAAAATTTCCGCTTCACCATTTTGTAAATGGGATATCAGCAAATTTCTTTGTTCTGAGTTAAATATGCCCCGCTTTGAGCCATAAAAGCCTGAGCAAAATATTTCAGAATCAATGCGCTTTCGCTCGAAAATTTTTAGTAATTTGGGAGAATTAATATTGTATATTTTACTAACATCTTTAAATTGAAAATCGTAGACAACAAAATCATAATTATCTAACTTTTCAAACACCGCCGCCAGAGAGTTCATCACCAAAGTGTCTGCATCTAAATAGATAAACTTATCAAATGGCCCATCAAAAGCACAAAAACGACGGTGAGCGCCATACAAACGGAATTTACTGCGATTCAATCGTTCTGGTGCTGCTGAGATCATAAATTCATCCCAGCGATTAATTGATTCTTGATTATCGTAAAGAAATACATTAGGTCGTTTAGCTATTTCATCAGCGATTCGCTGTGTCTGATCATCAAAAGGATAGATACAAACAGGCGTTTTCGGTCCCAAGATAACATCAATACTGTTGAGCAGAGCCACCAGTTGATCGAAAACATAATCATTGCCAAGGGTACAAATACCATTCATAATTTATGAGTGTTGATCAACGAAGTTTGACAACCAGTTAAGCAGATTTAATTTGTGTAAAATGATTTGACGTGCTTCTGCGATCGCATCTTTGGCAGCATACCAAGCATCAGGTGTAGCTGTCACTTCTTGGATGTAGGCAATGCCTTTTTCATCTAAACTAGGTAATCGCAAGAAACTACCAGGTGGCAATAATTTATCAGCAGCCGGGCCCCCATAGTAAATTGGTAGACACCAGGCAAGTAAACTATCCCAAAGTTTCTCACTCACATACCAATTATTATCAGCATAATTTTCAATTGCTAGATTGTAATAGTATGGTGCCATGCCATACCACTTATTACCCAGTTCTCCTGACTTTTTCGCCCATTGTGGTAAGTTACGCCCATATAAATCAAATTTAATACCACTAGATTGTAGAGACTGTAAAAAGTCTAAACGCTGACGATGGTTGACAGTGCGGCTAATTCCTGAAGTAATCCAACTACATGGAGCAACCTTTTCAGGAGGTAGCATTTCATTTAAATCTTGAAATGAATTTGAGTGATACCAAATAGCAGGCATATAGTCGGGAATAGGGGCAAAATCATCTGGACCAGAAACGTAACCGCAATACTTTTTGGCTTCTTGGTAATTATGATTAGTAATTTCTATAATTTCATCTAGAGGCGGTTCTCTTAGTAAATAAATAATCCGCTCTTTACTTAGACCACGCAGTAGAGAATCAACATTTACTACTGATTTTTGCTGCCGTTTACGAAAACTATCTAACCAAGATGTTGGTGGCGCTGCTTGGGGAAAATCAAATTGATACATCAGCAGAAAATCTGGTTTGGCTTTTAATGCTTGCATTTGGATATTGCCCCAAACTCCAAATTGATTTGGAGTTTGTTGCCATAGCCAATCGGCTCTAGTTTCTAAACCTCGATAGCTGCTAATCATGCCTACAGTTGTAAGAGTCATTTTATTTATTAGTCAGTTATTATTTTCATTAGTTATTTTCCCTAATATCATTCTTTTTTGCTTATACAACAAGTTGGGGTAACAGAGATTCATCAACATAACTCAGGATTTTTGCTGCTCTATTTTCCCAAGAGAACTGCTTAACAAAATTGATACTATCTGGATAACCTTCTATTTTTCTGGGATAAGTTTCTAAAACTCGCTTTAGACATTCGGCAAATTTGCTGGGATTATCTGGCTCACACCAAGCAGCAATTGAGTGAGTATCTTGAAACTCAAGTAATGAAGGAATTTCTGTTGCTACAATGGGAGTTCCAGAAGCCAAGTAGTCAAACAGCTTTAAGGGAGATGTGAAAGTTGCCGCTTTTCCCGAACAATGAGGATGAGCTAAAACATCGGCTGCTTGTAGCAAAGAGGCTAAATGATTATGTAATATATAGCCCAGAAATTTAATATTATGAACTTGTTTTTCTTTTACCAATTGTTGATAATATTCGACTTCTTTAGGCTTACCACCTGCACAAACAAATTGCACATTAGGCATTTCTTGAGCTACATCAATTAATAGATCAATACCTTTAAATTGCTGTAAAGCCCCCGCATAAACTACCAATTTTTGGCTTTCGTCTTGCAATAGTTTTTGGCGCCATTCTGCTGCTTTTTCTGGTTGTCTCTCCATAAATAAGCGATTAAAACCATTGTGCAGTGTAATCACTTTTTCTGGTGGCATACCATTTTTAATCATGCTTTCGCGGATGGTGTCTATAACGGTGACAGCAATTTGCAATAGCGGATTTTTAACAATTTCTGGCTCAAACGGTTTGTCTTCGTGGTGGTGGTGTTCATAAATTGCTGGAACGCCATTTTTGATGGCAGCTTTGACAAAATTCCAGTTGCGACTGTGGACAATTTTAGTAGTTGGAAGTATGTGAAATGGTAAATAATACTTGCTGGCAATGGTGTTAGAGTCAGTAAATTTGCTCCGAAAATGGTCAATCGGCCAAGGCATAGGTAAAGGAGCAACTTTTAACTTGTCATGGAGGTTGTAATATTTGATCAGTTCTGTTGGTGTTTTTCTCGGTTGAAAAGGATGAGCTAAATTAGCCGGGTTAATAGCTTTTGCTCCTTTTTCAGGATATACCAAAACTGTTGAGTATCCCAAGTTGGCAGCGCCGTTAGCTGCATTTGTAGACTGCACTAGGTGAGCCTCTGGCTGCGGCAACTCTTCACCAATGAAAAAAATATAGTGCTTTTTAAAAGTAGGGTTTTTCATAAATTTAGATATTAATACTATTTTCAAATTTTTCTAAGTTTTCGAGCAGAGATATAGCAGATTCATAACTTTCAGTAATTAATCCCTTTTGTTCTTCTGGGGTGTATATCAAATTATCACTTAGAGAGCGGAGAGAGCCAAGTATGAGATTCAGAGAAGCCCGAAACTCATTAGAAAGATGATTAAATGTCTGATAATAGCTGCTTATAATATCTTGATTTTCTTCAGAAATTGAGATAAATTCTTCATTTAGTTGCAAGTTAATAACATCCTCAAAAACATCTATGGTGTTGAGAATTCTCCAAGCTGATTTGTAAGAATCTTCAATTAATTGCTGCTGTTCTTGGGAATTGTCTACTAAATCATCAAGTAACAAGTGCAGGAACCCAATCATTGAGTTCAACTGTGTCCGAATTTCGTGAGAGATGCGGAGCAAGCTTTGCTTGTGTTTAGTAGCGGCTTCAGGATGTTCAACAAATTTCTTTGAGTTTAGGCGCATTGCCTTAAAAATTTTTGTCTGAATTAAGTCTTTCTTAGGCTGATCGCTAAATTGCATTGAGTACAAACGTGAGTAGTACCCACCTTTTGGTAACAGTTCATCATGAGTTCCTACTTCTACCACTTGTCCTTGATCTAATACGGCAATTTGATCGGCTTTTTGGACTGTGGAAAGGCGGTGAGCAATTACAAGGGTTGTGCGATCGCGACTCAATTCATCAAGTGCAGATTGTACTAAGCGTTCGGAAACGGTATCTAAAGCGCTGGTGGCTTCATCTAAAATCAGAATATCTGGATTTTGGAGCAATGCGCGGGCGATCGCTAATCTTTGCCTTTGTCCACCAGATAACATCACGCCGCGATCGCCAATCAAGGTGTCAAATCCTTGAGGCAATTTGCTAATAAACTCATAAGCATTTGCCCGCTTGGCTGCTGTCAGAATTTCATCCTCTGTAGCCTCTTCTCGCCCATAAGCGATATTATTTCGCACCGAGTCATTAAAAAGAAAAGTATCTTGACTAACAATCCCCATTCGCTTTCGCAGCGATACAACATCAAACTCCCGCAAATCAGTACCGTCAATGGTAATACTGCCAGCGATTGGGTCATAAAATCTGGGCAAAAGGTCTGCTAATGTGGATTTACCAGCACCAGAACTGCCTACTAATGCTAAGGTCGTGCCATGCGGTAAAAATAAACTTACATCTTTGAGTACCATTTTTTCATGGTCAGGGTAGGCAAAGCGAAGAGAATTAAAAGATATACCCTTTTGTAATTTTGTATAGGGAAGCTTACCCTTATGCATGAACGGCTTATCATTGAGACTTAAAAATTCATTTGCCACATCTACACTGGCGGCGGTACTGGCAAAGTTACTGCGAATACTATTTAACTGAGAAATTAATGGCAGCACTCGCAGCAGCACTAATAGATATGTTAAAAGTACGGTGGAAAGAGAGGAAACCTGGCCAGCAAAGAAGGTTTTGCTCAAAAGTACAATCAGCAGTAAAGCTGTAATACCCATTACCTCGCTCAAAGGTGTAATCGCTTCTGAATTAACCTGAGATTGGAAATCTGCTAACTCGCGATCGCGAATTAATTTTTGAATTCGTTGATATTCTTTTTCTTCATTTCCCGTCGCCTTTACCAGTCGGATTCCGTTCAAAGTCTCCAGCACAGAGATTGAATATGCTCTAGACATTTCACTAAGCTGTTTACCAAAAGTTCTCGACTTAGAAATGGCATACTGATTTATTAACGTCACTAAGAACAGCAAAAGCGTAGAAGCAATTGTCAACTCCCAAGAAATTGACAGTAATAACCCGACAAAAACTAAAATTGTGATTCCCAGGATAACTATCTTGACCGTACTACCTATAGCACTTGCAGCCCGACCAATTTCTCCACCAAGACGGTTGATTAAATCACCAACCTTTGTTTTGGCATAATAATCTATATCAACTTCTAATAATAGCTTTAACCCAGTTTCGCGCATATCTGATGTTAGCTTTCGGGTTAAAGAACTTGATGCCAAGGCGCTGGCATAAGTAGCTAAGTTTTTTAAAAAAATTGTGAATAAAATCGTCCCAGCCATTACTACTATCCGGTAAGATTCTGGGGTATTATCAAAGGGAGATATCAACCTTTTTAGGATGGGAGGGGCAGAACTTAAATCTACTTCTTGCCCAACAATTTTTAAAATTACTGGCACAATTAAAGCTGTGCTAATTCCATTAAATAAGGCTCCAGAAAATCCTAACAATATTGTTAGCAGAATTAAACCTGGATAGGGTTTAGCAAATCTTAGTAATAGTTTTCTGGTAGACATTGGGTATTATTATGCAACTTTAATGTATTAATATTATTCACAATTTACTTGTCAAATTTACTCATCATCAAATAAATCAAATCCCAATCAAGATTTATAACCGAGCAATTACCGACTTGAGCACAGAAGCCATAGTCTCTATGCTATAGAGTTCCACACATCTTTCTCTTGCCTTGATACCTTGCTGCTCTGCTGACTCTAAATTCTGAAAAATCAATTGTATTTGTTTAGCAAGCTGTTCAGGACAAGCAGGCTCGACTAAATAACCAGTATTACCTAAAATTTTGGGAATATCTCCAACGCACGTTGATAGTACAGGTTTAGCCATTGCCATTCCATCTGTCAACTTTAGGGGGAACTGAGCGCGAGCAGTCAAAGTATCTCGCTGGGGAACAACTACAATGTGAGCAGATGCTACAATTTTAGGCATTAATTCTACAGGGCACCTTGGTAATTTAATAATCCAACGCCCCCACTTTTGAATCAATTTATCGTCATAATCATCGTAAGGACTACCACCCACAATCACTAATCTTAAATCTGGCTCATCCAACAAATCGAGCGCCATTAAAATGTCTTCAACCCCCTTGTGAGGTCGTGGTGCCCCAGGAAACATGAGAATTCGATACTCAGAAAGGCCGTAATCCGTTCTGCTAGTCTCAGAATCATACTTCTGGGGGTCAAACATTGCGGTATCTTTACCATTAGGTACGTAAACACCACCGAAGCGTTTTTGCAGAAACTCAGTATCTATTGTTACTGCATCTGCCTTTGCTACTAAGTTTTCCATCCATTTGAGATACAGTGGATGATCTGGAAATTTTAATGCGCCATTTTTCTTGAAAAAATCACGATAAAATTGCTTAAGACTAGGACGATATTTCCACTCATCACCTCCGTGCCAACTGAGTTCCCAGTCATCCATATCTAGAATTAAAGGACGACGACCAATAAATTTTTTCAGTAGCGATAGGCCAAAACTTGTAAACTTGGGTTTTACTGCATAAATAATATCTCCATCTATTTTTTGCAAAAGTTGACGAGCAGATATCAGAAATTCTGGATAATTTGTACCTGGAAGAGAAACAACTGAAATGCCAGACGGAGGAATAGCATATAGTTCTTTACCATAAATAAAACCAACAATCTCTACTTCATAATTGAGACTTTGTAGTACTTGAGCTAGTAAAAATGCTCGAATACTACCCCCTCCAGATAAATCACCAACAATTAATGAAACTTTCAATTTTGATGTTTCCTCCTGTAAATTTGCAATTTCAATATTGATAAATATTTAAAATTATTCATAATGTAATACAGGAAAAAGGCTTGTGCACATATTCATCAGAAGATGTCATTTTTTGCGCCAGGGATTTGTAACTTGATTGGGTAAAAATGCTTTAGCAAATTTGTCAAATACCCTGGTGTAGAAAGAACGGGTAATGTTTTTAGCATATTGAGGTCGATAAGCATAGGTACAGTGAAGAACTTTAATTTTATCCTGAATATTATAAGCATCCTCCCATTTGCTGAGATAATTATAGGTAGGTGGTAGTATTTTCATATTAGGGCGTACAGATGCGATCGCAGAAGCAAAAGCACCTTGATCTTTGAGGAGTAATTTATCTTGGTTATTTTTGACAATCTCAAAATAATGTTGAAATTCTTCAAAAAATACCTTGGTTACTTTTGTTTTCCGAAAAGCCATAAACCCGCCATTATACTGCACACTATCTGCTTGTAATGGTAAACCTACTGATTGCAGAATTGGCAAAACATTTGGCAAAAGTTCTTCTTGGTTACCACGTAATAAATTCGTAGCTTTCAGAATAGAAGGTTGCACATCTTCAGTTAACAAAAAGTCATACTCATCCAAATACTCAAATACGTCGTTGATATCAGAAAGTAAGCAAATATCTGAATCTAGATAAATTGTTTTATCAAACTCAGAGGCTGCATATAGAGCCAATTTTGCTTGCCTTGACGCTAAAACAGTATTTTCATTTGCAGGCGCTGGCTTTAAAATTACATTTTTGAACGCCTTTAGCAAGGGATAAAGAACTATTGGAACTTGGTCAATTAAAATAATGATCGGCTCTTGATGAAACTTCCTAACTGCCGCTAAAAAATGAATACAATCTTGAAAAGAGTAAAGCCCAGTTAAAATTGTAATAAACCCTCTATTTTGTGCTTTCATAAATAAGTTAAATAATTATTACTTTTAAGCCTAGTCCGTCAAGATAATTTAATGTGTCCATTCCCAAAAACTTTTACTCCAGTCTTCGTTATAATAAAAAACTCCTTGCCATTGATAAAAGTGAATAAAATCTTCGATTTCTAAAGTCTTATTCACATCTCTAATCATATAGAGAGGTCGCTCACCGTAAAATGATGCCCACATACTATAACTACTAGGAGCGCCAATAATATAATCACATTCAGCTAAAGAATACATATCCTCAATTATATGATTATTGCCATAAACATAAGATAAATGTTGAAAAGATTCGTCATTTTGCTTCTGATTTGAGCAAATCAAAAACGTCACTTTTTTATTAGGAAATAGCATTCGTGCTGATTCCATAACCTTTAAATACTCTTCAACTAAATAAAAATATTTGCCATTTTGATGTTCTTGATAATCTCCATGACGGATATGGACTCCAATGAGCACATCAGTCTGGCTACGAATATTCGATATGAGTTTTGTTACATTTAACTGATAATTCTTTAGAGGCTGGAAGTAAGCACGAATTTTTTCCCCATGTTTTTGTAACCTTGATATATCATTTACAAACCATCCATCACGAAATACCCACCCTTGAAAAAAGTTGATACTTTCTGGCTTCAACTCTTTTGTAATGCTTAAATTGCTCCAACTAAAGGGCTGATTACGCTTAATCTCAATTGTGTTAAAACGTCCACTTTCAGCTAAATAACGGTTTATTTTATAGTAGTATTTGCGTAGTAATTTATTTCCTGCAATTGAAAGTTTACTAGAAGGGTAGCGACATAAAAAATCTTGAGATGTTGACTCGAAAAAATCAGCATACTCTTCAAATGCTGGGTTTAAAACCGTAAAATTATTTTCACATGCAAATGCCATAAAATGAGCAGATAATAATAATCTGTTGCCTAGTTGTCCAGATTTTGCCGAGATTACTAACATGTATAAAACCTCAAAAAGAAAAATTTATAATATTGACTTAAGCTTTAAAATACCAAGTTATAAACATAATAGAATTTAAATTATATTAAACCTAGCAGATGAAAGGAAATATACACTATAATCAAATATAGTTTTTGCTATTTTTAGAGTAGGAAATAATCAGATAAATCTAACTTTATATTTGCAGTTATTTCCAGAGAAAATTTACGGACAAATCCAGATAAATTTTGCTTTCTTATGGTATGTTTACGGTAAAACTACGGTTGTATATTATCATAACTGTTAATGAAGCATTACATTTGTGCTAATTCTCGTATAAATAATTACAATAATTTATCTAAGTAGGCTAGTTACTTGCTTAGAATTAAGATTGCTACTCGATACCAAACATCTATGTTGTAAGGGAGGCAAAGGTAATGCAGGTAATCCGTCTGGAAGCACTCTCAGATAACTACATATTCTTGCTACACGACCATAAACAAAATATTGCCGCCGTTGTTGACCCGGCGGAGTCTCTACCAGTATTAGAGAAACTGGCAGAATTAAAAGCTGATTTAGTAGCAATTTTTAACACGCACCACCATAACGATCATGTGGGTGGTAATAAGCAACTAATAGAACAATTCCCCCAACTGATAGTTTATGGAGGAGCGGAGGATCGTGGTAGAATTCCCGGTCAACAGGTGTTTTTGCAAGAAGGCGATCGCGTCGAGTTTGCAGACCGCATAGCTGAAGTTATCTTCGTTCCCGGACATACCCGCGCTCACATCGTTTACTACTTTCCCCCAGAAAAAGCTGGTGAGACAGGCGACTTATTTTGCGGCGATACCTTATTTTCTGGCGGTTGCGGTCGCTTGTTTGAAGGAACACCGAGCCAAATGGTAGACTCTTTAAGCAAACTGCGCTCTCTACCCGATGATACACGCATCTGGTGTGCCCACGAATACACTTTAAAAAATCTGCAATTTGCCTTAACTGTTGATGGTGACAATGACGACTTACAAAGACGCTTCAATGAAGTAAAAGCTTACCGTAGCCAAGGAGAAGCTACCATCCCCTCGTTGCTAGGAGTGGAGAAGCGAACAAATCCCTTTTTACGTTGGGATCAGCAATCATTACAATCAACCGTTAAGAGTAGCGATGGAGTCCAAACCTTTGCACGGATACGGGACATGAGAAATAACTTTTAGTCATTTGTCATTTGTTATTAATTATTCTTCCCCTGCTTCCCCTACCTCCTCTGCTCCCTCATCTCCCCATTCCCCAATTCATTCAATTTTCTCTAATAGTTGCGATCGCACCCTTCCTTTCGCTACGATCTGTAAGCTTTAGGGTATAGGCAAAGAAGCTTGGAATACAGCACTGACATTGTGAGCTATCTTACCCAAACCCGAATTAATCAGATTTTACAGGAAAAACGATGGCGAAACGCGTACAGTTAGTTTTAAATCAGGATATCAGCAAGCTGGGAAAATCTGGCGATTTAGTGGAAGTAGCTCCTGGCTACGCTCGTAATTATTTAATTCCCCAAAAATTGGCAACCAATGCCACTCCTGGTATTCTCAAGCAAGTAGAACGCCGTCGTGAGCAAGAGCGTCAACGGCAATTAGAACTCAGGCAACAAGCTCTTGAGCAAAAAGAATCTTTGGAAAAAGTTGGCAGCTTGACAATTGCCAAGCCAGTTGGTGAAAACGAAGCAATTTTCGGTACTATCACTACCCAAGATGTTGTAGATGCAATTAAGGCAGCCACCGGTCAAGAAATCGATCGGCGTGGAATTACCATCCCCGATATTAACCACCTTGGTACTTATCAAGCCGAAATCAAGCTGTATTTGGAAGTAGCAGCACAAGTCGATATTCAAGTCGTCGCTAGCTAGGAGACAGCAGGGGAAGCAGGGGGAGATGAGAGGATGAGGGGGATGAGGGAGATGAGGAAGCAGGGGGAGCAGGGGGAGCAGGGGTCATAAACAATTCCTAACTCCTAACTCCTAACTCCTAACTCCTAACTCCTAACTCCCAACCCCATACTCCCAACCCCATACTCTCAAATAGCTTTCATCTCAAAACTAAAATCGTTTATGGCTGAAGCACTGAGTTTTCAAGGCGATGGTAGCGATCGCCTCCCACCACAAAATATTGAGGCGGAAGAAGCGATTTTGGGGGGTATTTTACTAGATCCAGAAGCGATTAGTCGAGTTAGCGATCGCCTCCTTCCAGAAGCTTTTTACATTAGCGCTCACAAAGATATTTATCAAGCAGCTGTGAGGCTCCACACCCAAGGTAAACCCACAGACTTACTTTCAGTCACAAGTTGGCTGACTGACCATGAAATACTAGCCCGCATTGGCGGTAGGAATAAATTAGCAACTCTGGTAGACCGCACAGTGTCAGCCGTCAACATCGACGCTTTAGCAGGGTTGGTGATGGACAAATACCTGCGGCGACAGTTAATTAAAGCTGGCAATGAAATTGTACATCTTGGTTACGAGACAGAAACCGAATTACCACAGGTTTTAGATCAGGCAGAACAGAAAGTTTTTGGCGTTACTCAAGAGCGTCCCCAATCGGGTTTAATTCACATTTCTGATACTCTAATTAATAATTTCCAAGATATTGAAGATCGAAATCAAGGCATCGCCTTACCAGGTATTCCCTGCGGATTTTACGATTTAGATGCCATGACTAGCGGCTTTCAGCGTTCTGATTTGATTATTGTCGCGGGCCGCCCATCAATGGGGAAATGCTTGCATGAAAATGCGGAAATACTTTTGAGTGACGGGAGTATCTCAACTATTAAAGAAATATACCATCGTCGGCAAGCTGAGTTAATAACTTTAGGAAATGATTGGAAGTTTCATCTAACTCAAGCTTCAGCCTTTGTTAATGACGGCATTAAACCAGTTTTTAGTGTTACTACTCGCTTAGGACGATATATTGAAAGTACTATCACCCATCCTTATTTAACCCTCAATGGATGGCGACAACTTTCAGAATTAAGAGTAGGGGATAAAATTGCTGTAGCTCGTAAACTTAATGTATTTGGTACAGAAACTATCCGCGAGTGTGAAGTTAAATTATTGGCATATTTCATAGGTGATGGGTGCTTAACAGATTCAACACCAGAATTTACTAATATTAACTCTCGTATCCAAAATGATTTCACATACGCTGTTACCAGCTTTTCACCCAAGTTGAAAGTTAGGATAGAAATTAAGAGTGAACGCACCCCAATACTCTATGCAGCTATGTCTCAAGGGCAAAAGAATCCTTTAACAACATGGTTGGAAAACATAGGGCTATGGGGCAAAAAAGCTGATGCCAAAATCATTCCGCAAGTCATTTTTAAATTGGAGCGATCGCAAGTTTCCTTATTCCTCAATCGTTTATTTGCAACCGATGGATGGGCTACATTACTTACAAGCGGTCAATCGCAGTTAGGCTACTGTACTGTCAGCGAAAAATTAGCTAGACAAATACAACATTTGTTATTGCGATTTGGAATTATTGCCAGTCTGAAAAAACGCTCTGTGAAATATAAAGACACTCGCAGACAAGCTTGGCAATTAGATATTACTGATGCCCAGAGTATCAAAAATTTTATCTCAGAAATTGGTATTTTTGGCAAAGAAGAGGCATTAACTAAGGTTGCAGATGCAATAGCTAAAAAGAGATATCAAACTAATCGTGACCTTATTCCAATAGAAATTTGGGAACAGATAACAACAGCTAAAGGTAATGAACCTTGGACTCTTTTAGCTCAACGTGCTGGAATTCAAGGATATTCAAATATCCATGTTGGGAAACGTGCTTTAACACGAGAAAGGCTTTGGATATTAGCAAATACTTTAGAAAATTCGCTACTTCAACAGTTAGCAGCGAGTGATGTGTACTGGGATGAAATAGTTTCCATTGAATCGATGGGATGCAAACAAGTTTATGACTTAACAATCCCAGAAACACATAATTTTGTTGCTAATGATATCTGTGTACACAATACAGCATTTTGCTTAAACCTTGCTCATAATATCGCCGCTTCTTATAAATTACCAGTTGCTTTTTTCAGCTTGGAAATGTCAAAAGAGCAGCTGACGCAACGTTTATTAGCTAGTGAAGCGCAAATTGAAAGTAGTTATTTGCGAACTGGCCGCCTGAGCCAAACACAGTGGGAACCTTTAAGCCGTGCTATTGGTATCCTTTCTGAAATGCCGATTTATATTGATGACACGCCGAATATTACAGTTACACAAATGCGTAGTCAGGCAAGAAGACTGCAAGCGGAAGTTGGAACTGAATTAGGATTAATTGTAATAGATTACTTGCAATTGATGGAAGGAGCAGGTGATAATCGCGTACAAGAATTGTCAAAAATTACGCGTCAACTCAAAGGTTTAGCGCGGGAATTATCTGTACCAGTTATTGCTCTATCTCAGTTAAGCCGAGGGGTAGAAGCACGTACTAACAAGCGTCCGATGTTATCTGATTTGAGAGAAAGTGGAAGTATTGAACAAGACGCGGATTTAGTAATAATGTTGTACCGCGATGAATATTACTCTCCCGATACTCCCGATCGCGGCATTGCAGAAGTGATTATAGCTAAACATCGCAACGGGCCTACTGGTACTGCGAAACTTTTATTTAACCCACAGTTTACAAAGTTTCAAAATTTAAAAATTTAACCATTGAATCGGCAGTGGGGGCTGAGGGAGCAGGGGAAGCAGTAGAAGCACGGGGAAAAAGGATAACTAATGCCCAATGCCCCATGCCCTATGCCCTATGCCCCATATCCTAGCTTCTACTTAACTCCGAGCAATTCCACATCAAATAGCAGAGTGGCGTTAGGCGGAATCACATTACCAGCACCACGAGAGCCATAACCTAACTCTGCGGGGATGATTAACTGACGACGACCGCCTACTTTCATGGTGCTAAGTCCTTCGTCCCAACCTTTGATTACCTGTCCAACGCCAATTTTAAAACTGAAGGGTTGGCCGCGATCGCGTGAGCTATCAAACTTAGTACCATCTTCTAGAGTGCCGACATAGTGAACTTCAACCGTTTGTCCAGGTTGAGGAGTCGCCCCAGTCCCCTCTTTTAACTCGACATACTTTAATCCAGAGGGGGTGGTTACGGCATTAGCATCAGACATAGTATTGCTCGCAATTAGAGTATTATTTTCAGTTACAGTTGGGGGCGCTGTCAGCGTTTGGGTTAACTCGGCAGCAATGGCAGTATTCTGTTTACTGCCTACTTGCCCTACAGCCAAAAGTACAACACACGCCAGCATGAACGCCACGCTGAGGAAAATTGGTTTCAAAATCAGTTCTCCTTACTTAGGTATCCTGGCAAAAACATTACCAACAGGACACAATTAGTTTAAATCAGAAAGGACATCTTAACGCCAAAGCTTATTTTCTAAATCGCGCAATTGACGCTCTAAACGGTCAATTCTACCGCGCAGTTCGTCCACTTCCGACTGGCGAGCTACCCCCAAATCTTGCATCATATTTCGCATTTGCCGTTGCATTTGAACATCTAAGTTTCCCTGCTCCGACTTTAACTGCTGGGCAATATCATCTATAACTGCCTTGGCTTGCTCTGGATTGAGCTTACCGTCTTTAACTAAATCATCGCTGACTTGGCGCAGTTTTTCTGCTACTAAAGATGTTGTGCCAAGACCCACCATCATAAGCTGTTGCACCCAGTTGTTGCTGTCCATACTGCCTTCCTCTTAAATTATTTCAAACCAGCCGATCATTGCTCCTGAGTGTAGGAAATCAAGCTATGCTAAAAGCGTGGTTATTCTAGCCTACATCTCTATTTTGGCAAATTAGCAAACACAGAGATCACAGGATGTGCTTATAGAACGACTTAAGTTTAAGGTTGTCTTCAATTTAAGGGAAAATTTTATTCAGAAGGACGCATAAATTTCGACAATAGGGCTGGCTGAATATCCTAGATTTCTCGCTAAAGAGGTTTGGATTAGCCTCAATGACCACACAGAAATTACCCTCATCATTTTTGGGGCAACACTGGAGCAGTGGAAAGCCTTACCCCAAGCAGATTTGCAGACTATTAAAGATAAATTCATCCAAGGAGTAAGAGAATTTTATCCAGTAGTGGAGTGAGCAAAGTATCAAGTACGGAAATTTCTCCATTTCTAGGTGAAAGATTACTCTCGACTCCAAGAGTTGGGGCTTAACAACAGGCAAGCTTCCGCCACAGTTACTAATGAAGCGATCGCCTCAAAAGATTATAGGAATCCAACTTAATATTTCACGACAATTCAAGTCATTGGTCATGAGTCATTAGTACCAATGGCTAAATCGGCGGGAATCCCGCCGATCCGATTTGAGTTTTGCGGAGTATATTAAGAACCGAAATTTGATTTAGCAAGCTTTCAGTCAACTGGCTTTTCAAAAATCAAATCGCATTCCGATCATAAAATGAGTAAAGGTTAGATAAACCCATTGCTTTTGAAACTTAAAGCATCTTATTGGCATCTCCATTCTTAAAAGTAGATAAGACTTAGATAAAAGTTAAATTTTTGCACGCCAATTCTGAAAAGCTATTTCATAACCCTCTGATTTACTCTGATAAACACTCCACCAATGAAAAAATAGTCCTAACCCCCATCCTAATACTGGAAAAATAGCCCAAAAATAACTAGGACTAGTTATTAGATTCAAAAGAATAAGGAATAAATTCACCGCTACGAAGCTAACCAAATTTGCCCTAAAGGTTCTGCGTCGGAAAGTATTAAATGTGCGTCGCAAACGTTCCTCTTCTTCTTGAGCTAACCACTTGTTTTCAGTTGCTTCCAAAATATCAGAAGAGATACCTAAGTCAGATGCCATTTCTATAAGCTGTTCTCGTGAAAATCCACCTTCCTGTTTACGAGCGAGTGCTATTTGAAGGATTTTTTGCACATCTTCTGAATCGTAAGTCATTTTGATTACCTTATAAGTTTGTGTGTAAATGCGCCTTTGATTTCACGAGGTTTTCGCTAGGTTTCGTTCAATTCAGTTAGCGAAAGCCTCTACATTTTGCACCCAATACTTAGTTAAATTTACACCCTTATTATTTTCTCACAATCGGTTTAGAGCTACTGTATTTGTCAATACCTCTATATCGCATTTATGAAATTAAGCAAACATTATTTGAAAGTTGAATGCTAATAATGTCAAAAAAGACTGATTTAAATCATGAATTACTAATTATTAATTATGTTGAGGTACTTTTTTTATTGACATTGTATAGCGATCGCTCCTGCCTCTGTATAAAAAAGGAGCGATGCCTGTGGTGGTAAACTACGCATCCTAGAAGTGCTGGTAACTCATCCGCCCAGATAATATATATGTAATTCTCTATTTGTATAAAAATATAGACAATTATTTATGATATCAATAAAAAAAATTATTCGGCATACGTCTAACGATAGATAGATTTTATTAAATAAATAGTTTAGATTTGTAACAGATTACACAGAACTAGGTAAATCACATGCCCGATATAGTTGATACCGCCGTTAGTAATGGTTCTTTCAACACACTAGTTGCAGCAATCCAAGCAGCTGGTCTAGTAGATACACTGAAAGGCCCCGGGCCATTTACCGTCTTCGCACCTACTGATGAAGCGTTTAATAAGCTTCCAGCAGGTACAGTAGACGCATTACTGAAAGATATTCCTAAGCTCACCAAAATCTTGACCTATCATGTAGTCTCAGGCAAGGTACTAGCTGCTGATGTAGTTAAGCTAAAGACAGCTACAACAGTTGAAGGTTCAGATGTAAAAATTGACGCTTCTAATGGCGTTAAAATCAATGATGCAACTGTTGCAGCGGCAGATGTTGCTGCTGATAACGGTGTCATCCACGTAATTGACACAGTTTTGATTCCTGCATAAGCAAACGTCAGAATAGCTAATGCTATTTCTGGGGCGGCGACTACCTGTAGTCTTTTCTCTATTACAGTCTGGTTGAATGTTTTTTAGTAAACACCAACTACCAACAAATCCATCTAGATACTGTCTAGATGGATTTGTTGTTTCATGGGTTTAGATTTAATTAGGTGTAATCAAATTTTTAGTTTTGCCAAACCCAAATAACGGATACCTTCGGGGGAAATATCAAAACGGCAAGGTAAGACTTCTAAACCGAGAGCGATCGCATCGCGTAATAATTTACCATATATAGGATCTGTGCGATCGCCAGGCGAGAACTCTGTACAATCACTGCGATTGATAAAGTAAAGCATCACCGCACGAGTTAGAGGTAATAGCGCCATTAGTTCTCGCAAGTGCTTTTGTCCTCTTGTAGTCTCGGTGTCAGGGAATAAAGCTAGTCTCCCCTCAGACAAAGTTGTATTTTTCACTTCTAAATAAATCGGGCGTTCCTCATCACTCCCCGTTAAGAAAAAATCCACTCGACTTTTTTTATCCAACCCATAAACCACCTCACCCTTGATTTGGCTATAGTCGCCCAATTCTGGAAACAGATGTTCCGCCAAAGCTAGCTTTATCACCCGATTGGGCAAAAAAGTATTTATGCCTACCCAAGTCGGCTCGTTGTCATGTACCTGAATTAGTTCTAAAGTGTAAGCCAATTTGCGGTTAAGATTATCACTTTTGGAAAGCTGTACCGCACTTTGGGGAGTTGATACTCCAGTCATTGGCCCTGTATTTGGACAATGTGCAGTCACTATTTCGCCAGAAGTAAGTTGAACGTCAGCAAAAAACCGCTTGTAACGCTTGAGTAAAATACCAGGATACAAAGGCGGGTAACGGTAAAGCCAATCTATCATTATAAAACCTTGTTGCTGCTAGTAAATATACGTCGATTCCTTACCCACCTACCTTTCAACAGCAAATCTTTTCAGCAACTACTCCGCCCTGTGGCAGAAATTGAGTAATTTTCTATATCATAAAGTGTCATTTTTTGTAGTCAAATTAACAACATAGTAATAAAAAGTACCATATACTAGGTATTATAATCCTCCCATAAAGAAAAATCCGGGAGAATTCCAACATGCAAGGAGGTAAATCCTATACAAAAAGTGTGGACAGCAACGGAATTAGAATATGCTTTTCTGTTTACTCTAAGAAAGGTAAATTCGATAAATCTAGAAGGTTTCAAGCCATTTTTTAAGAATATGCCTATTGACCCTTATATCAAAGGCAACTTTCGTTCGAGGAGATTATCTCGGTTCACAGTTTCTGGAAATGAGTTAATCAAATTACCTCATGGCTACTTCTTTCAAAGTAAAGACTATAATCCATTATTGGGCGACTTAAAAAGAGAGTTTGCAGAATTAGATGATGCACTCATAGAACTCGATATTTTTAGAAATCTTGTCTTAGCATTTAGTGATTCTTGTAAACTTCATCCTGAAGCTGAAATCGGAGTTCATCAAATTAGAATTATTTGTTCGCCAGAGAATTTTGGTAGTCCAGCCCCTGAAGGTATCCATCAAGATGGAACTGATTTTATTGGCGTTTTTTCAGTCAGTAGAGATAATATTCAAGGTGGAGAAACACATCTATATACTGCCAAAAGAGAAAAACCTGTGTTTAGCAAAGTTCTAAATCCGGGGGAGCTATTATTGGTCAACGACCATGAGTTTTTCCATTTCGCCAATCCCATCAAACCACAAACTGATGCTCAAGGAAGTTGGGATATTTTTGTACTGACTTCTCCTAGCTTACTTTCAGAATAATTCTAGTTAACTGTAAATATTTTACAATCTGAGAGATATGGGGAATTGAATGTAGTCATTTCCCCAATTTTTTATTTGGAATTGTAAATAATCATCCTGATAGAGTAACCACAAATTTTTATTGATACATTTTTTAATACACGAGAAGGAAGCAAAGGCACGCTGAATACTTAAAAATATTAAGGGTAAGTGTATAGGTTAGGCTAGGAAACAAGTGTGATGGAATTCAACTAACTGAATCAACCAAACAAATGCCATGAATGACGAATTCTACAATAGAGGATTGGAAAAGGCTAGGCTAAAAGACTACGCTGGAGCAATTGAGGAATTTAACCATGCTTTACAACTGACACCTTACTTTACCGAAGCTTACTTGCAACGGGGTTTGGCATATTATGACTCAGGAGCAATCCTTAAGGCTGTTTCAGATTATACCGAAGCTCTGAAGTTGAATCCTGAGAGTGTAGAGGCATATTATTGCCGTGGATTGGCAAGGGTGGCGCTGAAAAATTTACCGGGGGCGCTAGATGATATTGAACGCGCTATTCGTCTCAATCTTAACTATGCTTCAGCTTATTATCTACGGGGGATAGTGCGGCGCAAACAGGGTTATATTCAAGACGCGATCGCTAGCTTTAAAAAAGCTGCACAATTATATTTGCAACAACAGGATAAAGACAATTGTCGTCTGTGTCTGGAACAAATTAAACAGCTACAACCCCAAGAATTACCTGTTGTACAGCAATCACGTTCTCCAAATGCGCCCATTTTATCCACAAATGAATATTTCACGCAATTATTAGAAAAGGCTGAAAAGGGAGATACCCAAGAGGCACTAGCTGATTTAAATTGGGTATTAAAAGCCGATTCACAAGATGCCCAAGCTTACTGTTGTCGTGGGGTTGTGCGTTGCAAAATGGGTAATTATCGAGAAGCGATCGCAGATTTTAATCAAGCATTGCGATTAGATTTTCAAGATGCCATTGTCTATCGCAACCGAGGTAAAGCGCGTTCTATATTGGGCGATCATCAAGGAGCGATCGCAGACCTCAACCAAGCACTCCAGATCCAACCCAAAGATCCTTTAGTATATATTGCCAGAGGCAATGCCTATCGAGCAATGGGTAATTATCTCGGTGCAATTCAAGATTACACCCAAGCGCTGCAATTCAATCCTGATGATGCTCAAGCTTACTATAATCGCGGCATTGCCTATACTTGCACAGAAGAAATGCAAAATGCCTTAGAAGATTATCAACGGGCGGCGAGTATTTTTTGTGAACAAGAAGACTGGGGAAATTATCAACAAGTCTTAAGTAGCTTAGAAAAAATTCAAAAATTTAGTCCAGAGTCAAAAAAGCAAAAATATAACCTACTACGTCAGCGACTTTTGCGAATGGTTGGCGGATATTGGGAAATTGCCGAAAGATTAATTCAGCAGAAGCAGGATTACCATCCTGGCATGTCAGACGACTGGTATTTGCAAAAAGTGATTGATGACTTAGAACGCGATCGCGGTAGATAATATCATGTCCGCCAAATTATTCATAATAAAAGAACCCAACCCCCAACCCCCTCCCCGCTTGCCGGGAACTCGGGGCCCCCTCTGGGGATTAGGGGCCAGGGAGACAAAGCGCAGCTTTGGTGGGGTGGGGTTCTTAAGGCTTAATAAATAATCAAGCGGAGATAATATCACTTGTTATTTTCCAATGAAACTAACTGACTACCGCTTCCGCTTTTTCCTCCGCTTTTTCCTTCACTAGCACATAAGGCGTTTCTGCACCTTGTGCAAGATATTCAGCTAGCTGACTTTCAATTTGATCGCGGACAATTTGCCGATACTCTAGAAAATGCTCATTGTGGGCACAAGCAGAGATGTAATGCTCAATAACTCCAGGGTTACGCTTGAGAATACTGAACAAATGATGCCAGAACTTCCAACGGGTTTCTCGTTTGATTCCTTGTCGCCAAATTACAATTAGCAGCGCTTTCACAACTACCCACTCTGGCATTTTTGCTGGCGCTTTCCAACTTGGCAAACCCATCATTAAGAAGCAGCGATAGGTACGATCCAAGTAATTTACTGGGTCGTATAAAGTACAAAATGCTTCAATATATTCTCGTGCAAGTTCTTCCAGAGGACGGGTGGGCAGGAAGTTCATCAATGTTGTTTGGTTGATGTTGCCATCTTGATTTTCCCGTAGTCGTCCTTCTTTTTTCAGGCGATGCCAAAGCGCAGTGTTAGGTAACGCTTGCAACATGGCAAAGGTAGTAGAGGGAATTGCTGCTTGTTCTGCAAACCGGACAATGCGATCGCCTGCACCTGCTTTTTCGCCATCAAAACCGATAATAAACCCAGCCATTGGGCGCAATCCGGCTTTGATAATGGTTTCCACTGCCTCAGTTAGAGAACTGCGAGTATTTTGAAACTTCTTAGTCATTTGCAAACTATCCTCATCCGGCGTTTCAATTCCCAAAAACACCGCCGAGAAACCGCACTCAACCATCAACTCCAACATTTCTGCGTCTTGTGCCAAGTCAATTGAAGCTTCAGTGTCAAATCGGAAGGGATACTTGTGTTCTGCCATCCAGACTTTTAACTCTTTCAGCAACAATTTCACATTCCGCTTGTTGCCAATAAAGTTGTCATCTACCATGAACACACCCCGCCGCCAACCCAATTCATAGAGGCAATCTAACTCTGCTAAAAGTTGTGCTGGGGCTTTAGTGCGTGGTTTGCGCCCGTAGAGAACAATAATGTCGCAAAATTCGCATTGGAACGGACACCCGCGCGAAAACTGCACCGACATCATGTCATAAGCATCCAATTCTAATAAATCAAAGCGGGGTATTGGTGTGCTTGTCACATCAGGCTTTTCTGTAGCGCGGAAAGTCCCAGAAGTTTCTCCCCTTTTGATTGCCTCAATAAACATGGGCAAAGTGATTTCGCCTTCATCCAGAATCAGAAAATCTGCACCAACATTTTCAACTTCGTGAGGTACAGAGGTTGGGTAGGGGCCGCCAACTGCGACTAGCTTGCCACGTTTTTTGGCTTCCTGGATTTGTTCAAGTAAATCTTGTTTCTGGACAATCATCGCAGAGAGGATTACTACATCTGCCCATGCCCATTCTTCTTCTGTTGCTGCACGGATGTTGCGATCTACCAGCTTGAATTCCCATTCTTGGGGCAGAATCGCGGCTACTGTTACTAAACCCAGAGGTGGCAATAAAACCTTGCGATTGACTAATTCTAAGATTTTTTCATAAGACCAAAAGGTTTTGGGAAATATTGGATACACTAACAAGATTCGCATGTAGTATCAATCCTCACACTTTGATTGTTATCCCACTCTAACGAAAATAAAGAGTTATTGACTTTTTATTAAAGTTGTTTTATTTTACCATTGATATTTTTGCCTCAAATGGGCAACTAGGGACGGGAATTCTTACATCCCCGAACGCGAACAGCGTCTCCAAGAGTTGGGGCTGATCCACTTACTTACTTTTAACGCCACTAATTTTTAAAACATCACTCATGGTTGCACAATAATTTGGCAAGCCGAAACTATCAGGATTGATGAATTTCTCATAAGTGAAATGCCGATAGTTCATGCAAAACCGATCCCAAGCGGCCATCCGAATGCGGAACAGAACAATAATCAAATTAGCCAATGCTATAGATATGGGAATGCGAAAGTAAATCTTTTTGCCAAAATAAGCACAAACTTGTTTCACTGCTTGATTAGCAGTTAACGGTGCTTGACCTAAAACAAGCCGACGTGGTTGATTATTGGCAGGATGGTCAATTAAATATCGCACGACACTGGCAATATCTCGTCCGTGGATAAAGTGAAAACTGCCATCTGCTTCTAAAAAGCGAATCAAATTGATATATTTCGTCACTTCTGGAATGCCAGATGTGACAGCAGAATAAGGCTTATTCGCATCACCACCCAAAACTACAGTAGGAAATACTGTGGTAATTTTGGGTGCGATCGCTAATTTTTCTTTTTTCTGTAAGCAGTCATATTTGGAACGGATGTAATCTGTCCCAATTTCCCCGGCTTCTTTTAATGGTTGATTGTACCGATCTAAAACGCTAGCTGTCGAAAAATAAATTACCTGCTGGCAACGTTCTGGATCTAGCAGTTCCAGCAACTCTATAGTCTTGACGACATTAATATCAAATGTCTCATCACCACCCCAAGCTGTGGCTGTGAGTACCGCCGTATCAATTGTGGATAGCAAATCGGCAAATTGGCGAATATTTTGCATATCACCTTGCAAAACGTTGATACCCGAACGTACCTTAATATCAACTTGCAGTTTATTTGGGTTCCTGACTAGCAGATACAGTTCGTGATCTGTTTCCTTAATTAAGGCTTCTGTTAAATAATGACCTACACAACCACTTGCACCAGTCACTAAAATCCGTTTCTGGCTCATACTAAGATTTTAATAAGTTAGTAGTTAGGAGTTAAGAATTAAGTTAAAAGTTCCCAATTAGGAATTATTAATAAAGTTAAGAGTTAGAAGTGAGGAATTAAGAATAAAAGATAACTTTGCACCTTGCAACTGATAACTTTATAACTCATAACTCCTAACTCATAACTAATAACTCATAACTTCTAACCCTTAACTCCTGCAAGATTCAGTTCTTTTGCTGTTTCAAAGAAGAAAGCGACATTTTCTTCGGGAGTTTCTGGTAAGACACCGTGACCGAGATTGAGAATGTGGCCCCAATTGCCAGCTTTGCGAACGGTATCAAGAATGCGATCGCGGATAAATTCTTTAGAGCCGAATAGCACGCCTGGGTCAAGATTTCCTTGAACTTTGACTTGCTTACCTAATCTGGCTCGTGCGTCTGCCATATCCACTGCCCAGTCTACACTGACAATATCAGCGCCAGATTGTGCCATTCTTTCTAACACACCTGCACTACCACTAACTAGCAAAATCAAAGGTGTATCGGGGTGGGTTTGCTTGACTTGCTGGAAAACTCGCTTTTGATAGGGGAGAGCAAAGGTGTCATAATCTTGAGGACTCAATTGACCCGCCCAAGAATCGAACATTTGCACAACTTGAGCGCCAGAGTCAATTTGGTAGCGGGCATAGATAGCGATCGCATCTGCTAATTTAGCTAACAGTTGATGCAATATCGTCGGATCTGAAAATGCCATGTTTTTGATGATGGAATAGGTTTTAGAACCTTTTCCTTCCACTGCATAAGCTGCTAACGTCCACGGCGCACCCACAAAGCCCAACACCGTTGATTTATCGCCTACTTCCGAACGTAGCGCTTGCAAAATTGTCTTGATAAATGGTAGAGCTGCTTCTGGTTCTAAAGGATGCAGAGCATCGATTTGTTCTTGAGTGCGGAGGGGCGAGTGAATGATTGGCCCTTTACCTTCGGCAATATCCATGTCAATGCCCAAAGCAGGTAATGGGGTGACAATATCAGAAAATAAAATTACTCCGTCTGGTTGGAAAGCTCTCCAGGGTTGCAAGGAAACTTCAATTGCTACTTCTGGAATTTCGGAGCGATCGCGAAAGGAAGGATACTTTTCTCTTAAGTCTCGATATGCTTTCATATATCGTCCCGCTTGTCGCATCATCCATACAGGGGGACGATCTACTACTTCACCACGAGCAGCCCGTAAGAGATGAGGAGTCGTTGAATAAACACCCATTTATCACTTCATCCTAAGTCATAATTTTATGCCACTGTTTAGCTTATCATTCTGGGATTACGCTTTTTCAGCAGGTTTGGAGTAAAAGGGGAATGGGGAGTGGAGAGTGGGGACTAAGGAGTGAGAAATAGGATAAAACAAGAATCAATATTGAACTGAGCATTGGGAATTGGGCATTAGTCATTAATTTCCTTCCCCTGCTTTCTCATCTTCCCACTCCCTTAACTCCCTATGCAAACTGACTCTAACAGTCCCGATGATGTTGCATCTGCTAATAATGAGCCTAACCCAGGAAAGTTTTTGATTCCGCGATCGCAGCGACAGAGGTTCTTTATCCAGTTTACCTTAATGACCCTGATCGGATGGGTTGTGGGTGGCGTTGCCAGTATCGCCTTAGAGAAAATTATTCTCCAAACCTCACCTAGCGTTGCAATCCAACCACAAACATGGGGCATTTTGGTCAGAAGTCTCAGCAATGTTATATTTGCTGTGATTTTTGCTGCCGATCAAGCTCTTGTCCTTTACCGATATTTATCGGGTTGGCAATGGATATTTGCTACTAGTGTAGGTTGGCTGATTGCTAACGGCGTTTCTACAGCCTGGATTAACTATCTTTCAAGTATTGCCATATCGTTAAATGAAATATCTCCTGAGCAGACTTTTATTTTTGGATTTCTGTCTGCGATCGCATATATTATTTCTGGTATTTGGCTAGGGCTTTGCCAGTGGCTGGTATTGAGGCGATACACAACAAGCATTTGGTGGTGGAACTTTTTACCCTCAATCTCTTTCTTATTGATCACTATTTTGATTTGGTTGATTTTTGTTGTGCAAAATTTGATTCCAGAAGCCAACCGTACTTTTATACTGTATTGGAGTGGACAAGTATTTACTGCATTAATTTTGGGAATTATACCAGCAATTGGCTTATGTACCTTGAAAAGAAATTCACATCGCCGGAGTGGAATTTCTGGTTAATCAAAATTAAGCTAGTTATGGATTTTAGATTCCATCTAAATTATAGGGAATCCCAAATTGAATCGAGGTTTACTTGAGCTTGTTTAAGCGCTGTTTCTGGAGATGCTCCTAGCATGGTGGCTTCGATGGCTCGACCTAAACTGTCAGATAAACGACTATAGCCAGGAATGATTGGTCGAGAACCTGACACAGGCATCTGGTCAATAAAGACTTTCAAAACAGGTTTTTGCTGGAGAATTTCTTGATAAGCCTGACTTTGGGCAGATTTAATGTTAACTGGTAAAAAACCCGTTCCTATACCCCATTCTGTTTGAAATTCTTCACTTAAAACATACTCTAAAAATTTGAGTGCTGCTTGCTCTCTTTCTGGTGTACTCTTCATCAAATACATATTTCCAGTGCCTGTTACCGTAGCAGGTTTGACACTCGCAGGTATAGGGAATACGTTAAAGTCAACATTAGACTTCATGATAGAAGTCCAAGGGCCTGTGATCTGCATTGCAACGCGGCCCGCAATAAAGGCATCTTCTTCATAACCTCGCTCTAGTGAAGAAAGGATTGCTGAACCATCTTTTAATAGGTCTTGCCAAAATTGTAAGGCTGCGATCGCACCTGGATTCGTCAAATTCGGATGGTTATTTGTTACAATCTCTCCGCCAGCGCTCAATAAAAAAGGGAACCAACTAAAAACAGTCCATTCTTCCTTTCCTAAAGGCAGTAAAATTCCGTACTGTTCGGGTCGATTGTCGCCATTCCGGTCTATGGTCAATTTTTTAGCAACTTCCCTCAACTCTTGCCAAGTTTTAGGAATTTGTGTAATTCCCGCAGCTTGGAAAAGTTTAGGTCGGTAAAAAATGCCTATATTGCTAGTGGAGAGTGGAATTGACCAAAGATGACCATCTAATTTTAATTCCTCCCATAAGTTGGGGCTAATTTCCGACTTTAATGGAAATTTGTCCAGCCATTTATCTAAAGGACGAATTGCCCCTAGTTCCATAAACTGACCGGTCAATTGAGGATCGAATGACAGAATATCTGGAGACGCATTGCCCACAACTGCTGTTAATATTTTTGGTAATTGGGGTTGGCCTATAAAGATAGATTCCACCTGTATATCAGTATGAGTCTGATTAAATTTATTTACTAGTTTATTAAATATATCCCGATTCGCAGGAGGATTGATTGATTGCCATAGATTCAAATGAATTACTTTATCATTCTTTTGGATTGTCCCCTGACAACCATATAAAAATATACTCAGAATAATTACTATCAGCGAAAGCCGCCAAGTATAATTGGTTGACTGGCGGGAAAAATTCTGAATTTGGGGTTGGAAAAGGGTAGCTTTCATGCCAAATTCTGTCTCAATGTTTACGAGGGGTAATAAATCAAAGTGGTATACATTTATTCTAAAATAGAATACGTTGATTTGATTGCAATATAATTCTTTTATGGTAAACTCTACCACGCCTTCTCTCTTAAGTAGCTTTTTAGAAAATTCATTTGAATTAAAACATTATCTACAAGGTTTTTTAAATTTAGATCCGGAAACCACAGAGGCAAACTTAGCAGTAGGACAAGAGGAAATAAAAAACTTAGGACATAAAGATTTTAATTGGCAAGAAGCAAGTGCTTTCTATCGTGATAAAGTAGGATAAATTTACTTATTTGAATTGGGGGCTTGGCATCTGTCAAGTCATGAGTATATTGGAGATATGTTGCGCTTGATTGCAGATTCTGCCCAAGGTCGAGTCTTAGATTTTGGTGGTGGAATAGGAACTCATGCTCTTGGCGCTGCTCTTTGCCCACAAGTTGAGCAAGTAATCTATTATGATATTAATCCGATAAATCGTGATTTTGTTGAGTATCGATCTGAGAAAATGGGACTGGACAAAAAAATAGTTTTTGTTTTTGAAATGCCTGAAAAAGAGAAATTTGATACGATTTTATGTTTTGATGTTTTAGAGCATTTGTTAGATCCTAGCCAGCAGTTATTGCAATTTTATCAAGCTTTGAACTCTGATGGTAAGATGATAGTGAATTGGTATTTCTTTAAAGGTTTTAATCAAGAATACCCTTTTCATTTAGATGATCCTAAAGTAGTAGAAGCATTTTTTCATACACTTCAGAGTCACTTCTTAGAGGTTTTTCACCCTTACCTAATTACAACTCGCTGCTACCGTAAGCAGAGTTTAATTTAATTGCATATCTTTGGGGTAGAGCCATAGCAAAACCCAATGAGCTATGTTGTTTAGGTTAAAAAATGATGTTTATAAAAATACATTAACGACGTAAATGTACCAAAAAATGCACCATAAATTATTATTTATGTCTACCCCAATGGGCCCGCTAGGTTCAGGATTGGGAGGCGGAGTAGAGTTGACCCTATATAATCTTGCTAAAGAGATGCTGTGGCGAGGACATAAATTAGAAATTGTTGCACCGCAAGGGTCTATCAGCAATTCATTACCTATTAAAGAAATTACCGGAGAACTAATACAGATACCAGCGCAAAATCAGAGTCGTAGTGATCCAATTTTGCTGCATAAAAATTCTGTTTTAGCGAATATGTGGGATTATGCTCGTCAAGTGCAAGCAGATTATGATTTGATTGTAAATTTTGCTTATGATTGGCTGCCACTATATTTAACACCATTTTTTAACTGTCCGATCGCACATTTTATCAGTATGGGTTCTTTAACAGATACAATGGATCAGATTATTGAACAAGTAGCAATCAATTTTCCCAGTACTATCGGTGTTTACACCCAAACACAAGCAGCAACTTTTACCTTTGCAGAACGGTGTATTTGTCTGCTAAATGGTTTGGATTTATCTATTTATCAATTTTGCCCCAAACCAACTCAGAGCTTGGCATGGGTAGGTAGGATAGCTCCTGAAAAAGGGTTAGAAGATGCAGTAGCAGCAGCAGAAATAACTGGCATTACACTCAAAATATTCGGGTTAAAACAGGATGTATCTTATTGGGAAAAGATTTGTCAAGAATACCCTGATGCTCCCATAGAATATGTAGGATTTTTACCAACGGTCGAGCTACAAAAAGAGTTAGGCCAATGTCGAGCAATTTTAGTAACTCCTCGTTGGATAGAAGCATTTGGCAATATAGCAATAGAGGCGCTTGCTTGTGGAGTACCTTTAATTGCTTACCGTCGAGGTGGTTTAACAGAAATTGTCCAAGAAGGCAAAACTGGTTTTTTGGTGGAACCTGATAGTGTTCAAGGTTTGGTAGAAGCGATTAAGCATTTGGATGAAATTGACCGCCAAGCTTGTCGCCATCAAGCAGAAACTTTATACTCTTTAGAAGCTATGGGCGATCGCACCGAAGAGTGGTTTCAAAAAATTCTGAGAAACTGATATAGTACTAATCAATATTTGCGCTCAACTATGGCGCTATCGCTAATATTCCCGCATCTCCATCTAAAATTACCTCTATACCCACTGGTAACGCAGCATTTGGGCTATCATGACCAAAAGGTAAATCAGAAACAATCGGAATCCCCAAATCACCTAAGCGATCGCGCAATACTTCTTCTACACTAAAGCTAGACACAGTTGGCGGTGCTTCACAGCGAGTAAAACCGCCTAAAGCAATACCGCAGACTTGAGACAAAGCACCACTTAAACGCCACTGTGTCAGCATCCTGTCAATCCGATAAGGTGCTTCTGTAATATCCTCCAGCGCCAGAATTACACCATCCAGGTGTGGCAGGATTGGTGTACCCAAAAGGTGAGTAGCGACTGTGAGATTGCCTGGTAATAAAGTGCCTGTTACAACACCCCCACCCCAACCGCAACCTTTGAGAGGGGCGAAAGAGTTACCTTCTACCCAATCAAATAATCTCTCAATTGACCAATCTGACTCATCTACCAAAGTCGTCAGCACCGGGCCGTGAACGCCGGAAATTCCTGCTGTATAAAGGCTCCATAATAAAGCTGTGATATCAGAAAAGCCTATGAGCCACTTGGGAACCACTGAGTTTGGCCAATTCCAATCTTCTAAAATACGGGTGCTGCCAAAACCGCCTCTGGCGCAAAGAATACCACGGCAATCAGGATCTTGCCATGCTGCTGCTAGTTGGTTACGGCGGATTTCGTCTTTACCAGCAAGATAACCCCATTTGTCATCTATCTGAGGGGTGATTTCTACTCGATAGCCACGCGATCGCCAAATTTCTACACTTTGTTCTAATGCCTCAAATTCTCGCAAAGCACCACTAGGGGTAATTACTCGTAGTAAGTCTCCAGGTTTTAGGGGCGGTGGTAAGATTTTGGATGGCATGAAAAAAGCTAGGAGTTAGGAATTAGGGGTTAAGAATAAGAACTATACCTCAGAACTCCTACAAAATTTTGTTGAATCATTTTTTAAATTACAATATTATATTGTCGTTTCATGAGTTCTAGCTTTTTGCGGCAATAGATAAATACCCCCAGATATTAAAGTTAAGGCGACAGAAACCCAAAAGGCAATCACAGAGGGAGTTTTCCACCCTTCACCCAGAGGCGCAATCAAAAGTGCGATCGCAACTATTTGACTAACAGTTTTGAGTTTACCCCAAATATTTGCCCCCGTAATCGTCGTTTGATTCACCCGCCAACCAGCGATCGCTAATTCTCGCGCTAAAATCAAAAACACTCCCCAAGCTGGCACTTTTCCTAGTTCAATAAAAACCAGTAACGGCGCAAGTACCAGAAGTTTATCCACTAAGGGATCAAGAAACTTACCCAATTCACTAATTTGGTTGAGTTTTCGCGCCAAATAGCCGTCTAACCAATCAGTCAATGCAGCAATGAGAAAAATCGCCAAACATATCCACTGAGCTTGAGGTGTGGGATTATATAAACCGTAAAGCAGAAATGGTATCCCCAATAGACGAGAGAAGGTAATCCAGTTGGGTATGGTCATAGGGAATTCAAAAATCAAACTTCAAAATTAACAACTGTAAAACAACAAGCAGCCAAGCAAATATGCAAAATCTATGCAGATTAGTGTATCTGAGTGTGGCTGCGTGGGAAAATCTGTTTTCTGTAGCTCTCTTAAAACAATACTATGACTGAACACACAGACTCTCAATTCCGCATCGAACGCGATTCGATGGGCGATCGTCAAATTGCTAGTAGCGTTTATTACGGCATTCAAACGCTACGGGCTATCGAAAACTTCCCTATTAGCGGCATCAAGCCTTTAGCTACCTACGTAGATGCTGGATTAATCATTAAAAAAGCTACAGCAATTGTGAATGGAGAACTAAATTGCATTCCCCAAGATATTAGTCAGGCGATTATCCAAGCAACTGATGAAATCTTGGCTGGGAAGTTCCGGGATCAATTTGTCGTGGATGTTTATCAGGCGGGTGCTGGAACATCCCACCACATGAATATCAACGAAGTTTTGGCAAATCGCGCCTTAGAAATTATTGGTGAAGAAAAGGGCAATTACAAACGTGTTAGTCCCAATGACCACGTTAACTATGGGCAGTCTACCAATGATGTGATTCCTACCGCAATTCGCATTGGTGGATTATTGGCATTATCCAAGACATTACACCCAGCAATAGATGGTGCGATCGCATCTTTAGAAAACAAAGCTGTAGAATTTCAAGATATCGTCAAATCTGGCAGAACCCACTTACAAGACGCAGTACCCGTGCGTTTGGGTGAGAATTTTCGGGCTTGGGCGCAAATCCTTACAGAACATCAAAATAGGATTTACACCGCCTCTGGAGATTTGATGGTGCTGGGTTTGGGAGGTAGTGCAGCCGGAACGGGGTTAAATACTCATCCTTTGTATCGCGCCCGTGTGGTAGAAGTTCTCTCAGAATTGATTGATACTCCTTTAGAACCTGCACCCCATCTTATGGCAGCCATGCAAAGTATGGCCCCATTTGTAAATGTTTCCGGTGCTTTACGCAACTTAGCGCAAGATTTAGTCAAAATATCTCACGATTTGCGGCTAATGGATTCGGGGCCAAAAACAGGCTTGAAAGAAATTCAACTGCCTCCAGTGCAACCCGGTTCTTCGATTATGCCAGGGAAATATAACCCAGTCATGGCAGAGATGACATCAATGGTGTGTTTTCAGGTGATGGGTTACGACAGTGCGATCGCATTAGCCGCACAAGCCGGACAATTAGAATTAAATGTGATGATGCCACTAATTGCCTATAACTTGATTCACAGTATCGAAATTCTGGGTAATACTATCGGCGCACTCACCGAACGCTGCATCCAGGGAATTACTGCGAACCAAGAACGTTGTTTAGCTTATGCCGAAGGTAGTTTAGCTTTAGTAACTGCACTAAATACCCATATTGGTTATTTAAATGCCGCAGCTGTCGCCAAAGAATCTTTAGAAACTGGTAAATCTTTACGGCAGATTGTTTTAGAACGCGGATTGATGAGTGAAGCAGATTTAGCTACAGTGTTAAATCTAGAACAAATGAGTGGTATCTTACCGCTCAGAACAGAATAATAGATTATGGGGCATGGGAAAGAGGCAGAGGGGCAGGGTGCGGGGGGCAGAGGGGAAAACTTCTCTCCCTTGCTCCTTGCTCCCTTGCTTCTCCCCTATCTCCCCCACTCCCCACTCCCCACTCCCCATTTAATCTATGCAGACTCAAAAACCATCTGTTAGTCTTATTCGGGCTACATCTTACGAACGAGAGGCTTTACGAGAATCCTTAGTGATTCTCCTGGAACCTTTTGGAGGTATGGCAGGGTTTGTGAAAAAAGGCGATCGCGTCTTACTCAAACCGAATTTACTTACAGGTACGCGTCCTGGTAAAGAGTGTATCACCCGTGCTGAACTAGTTTACGAAGTTGCCCAGATGGTAATTGAAGTTGGCGGTAAGCCATTTTTGGGCGATAGTCCTGCTTTTGGCAGTGCCAGAGGCGTAGCAGTAGCAAACGGCTATCTGCCGATTTTAGAAGAACTCAATCTTCCCATCATTGATTTTCACGGTCAGCGTTACCAAACTATTAGTGACAATTTTAACCATCTGCGGCTGTCTAAAGAAGCAATGGAAGCAGATGTAGTGATTAACTTACCTAAAGTGAAATCACACATGCAGTTGACATTAACACTGGGCGTAAAAAACTTATTTGGTTGCGTTCCCGGCAAAATGAAAGCTTGGTGGCACATGGAAGCAGGAAAAGATGCGAATAGATTTGGTGAAATGTTAGTAGAAACTGCCAGGGCAATTAACCCTAACTTAACCATATTAGATGGCATCATCGGTCATGAAGGAAATGGTCCCAGTAATGGTGAACCTCGCCAACTGGGAATTTTAGCGGCCGCATCAGATATATTTGCCTTAGATCGGGCAATGATAGAAATCCTCAATGTTCCTCCTGAACAAGTGCCCACAGTTGCAGCTTCCCAAAGGCTAGGAGTTTGTCCAGAACTAGCTGACATAGAGTTTCCGCATTTAAATCCTGACTTATTAAAAATAGAAGATTGGCGGCTACCAGACAAGTTAATGCCCATCGATTTTGGTATGCCCCGCGTCATTAAGTCTACGTTTAAGCATCTTTATACCCGATTTATCAAGGAACCAATGAGTGTTTATGGAAGGGAGTAGTACCGCAAGGCGGAAGGCAGAAGTCAAAAGTCAAAAGAATTATATTCCAAGCTTTTGCGCCATTTGAAATGGTGAACCAGCGCTGCGGGAGGGTTTCCCTCCGCAGGCGACTGGTGAACCCGTTCGCGTAGCGTCTCCGATAGGAGAAGGGTATGTTTATTTCCGCGCCCACTGTACTAAGGAAATGAAGGAGACAAGGGGAGAATAAACCCATACCTAATCCCTACTCCCGGCTCCCCAATTTAATGCAAACTTCGTTACAGCAATTTGATTTATTAGCAGAGTAATCTGTAATTACCCTCCGATTGCTTATCCAGACCGCCCTATGATAGTTAGTGGCGGTTTTTTTAGCTGATTAATTTGTTATCCAAAATACTTATACGGATTTAGAATCTGGAAATTGGGATTGGGTATTTTGTTCAGACATGAGCAAAGTTTGGCGATAACTCCTACACCTCTACGCCACCTTTTACAATATTTTTAAATCTACCTATATATAGATTGACAAAATTGCTGTGATATCAAAAAGCTTTAAAATTTAAATTATAAAATATCTGTTTAGTGGTATCACTGAATCCATACTGCACACGCAGTTTATGCATCTGTATTTATTCCGTAGCTATCCTTGGTTACAAAATTATTCCTATCCATTTCTTGTCTAGCGTCAAATCTTTTTGTGTATAACTACTGTATAACAATCAAAAGCACTAAATATTTATCAGTGCAATTGCTGTTTTGTGTCCTGTATCACAAATTAGCAATTACAGTAAAATGACCTTATCAAAGGCGTTTTAAGATGTTATAATGATGAAGTATCAGACAAATATGTTTTGCTAATTAATCTTTAAACAGCGAAAAAATGTAATTTATGATGCTGTCAACATTGGCTTTGCGTATGCGAACCATTACACCATACAGGGAAACATCTGAAAATATTAATTACAAAATAAAACATGATTTGTTTACTTGTAACTTTGTATTAAGGACTCCATGTATAAAAAGGCTTTTATGACAGTTAGAGAATTGGTTTAGATTGTAGGATTCTACACATTCTACAGTTTAAAAATAGCTAATATAGCAATTAACACTCTCAATCAGAGAGTAGACCTACACAGCATTACGAAGAACTTCAATTTTGTATGAATTCAAATAGCCAGTCTGCCAATACCGACACATATTCCCAACGTTTGGCAGACATTGTGGGAACTGCGATCGCTCTGTTAACTCTCATTTTACCCGTATTTGTTATCGGCCACTATTCTTCAACTGATGTTCCAAATAACCAGCAGCCCCTGGTTCAAAATTTTAAAGGAAGTCAAGATTGATAAAGCTTTCCAGTAGCATTTCACCAGCAGAAAAGCTACAAAAAAGGAGAAAACTGATTTTGAGACAATCTCTCTAGATTTGGATGTATTTCATCAAGAATAAGCTGAAATCTTTATTGTGTGACTCCAGATTTCAGTTGTCTTGACAGAGTAGGGGCAGAAATAAATCCCTCCAACAGCAATTAAGGATGGTAGAAAATAATACCCTCTTGGAAAAAGCGTTGTGAAGTTTCTTCACAACGCTTTTTCCATTTCAATTAGGAGTGGCAGAGATGAGGGAAATGAGGGAAGCATGGGAGGCAGGGGAGGATGAGGGAGCAGGGGGAGCAGGGGAGGATCAGGGAGAAATCAATTCAAAATTCAAAATTAAAGAACTTCTGCCTCCTCTTTCCCAATGCTTTATCTTGTGAAATGAAAATGAATACGTTGGGAAGAGATCCATATTGCCCTAAAATTCTACACGGGGAGCGAAGCTGACTGAGTGCCCCCATGAGCCATTGTTATCAGAGGAGTTTTTTGTGGACTTATCTCGTATTCCTGCCCAACCGAAACCTGGTCTAATCAACGTTCTGATTGAAATTACTGGCAAAAGTAAAAATAAATATGAATACGACAAGGAATTAGAAGCTTTTGCTTTAGACCGAGTACTTTATTCCTCGGTACAATATCCTTATGACTATGGCTTTGTACCCAATACTTTGGCAGATGATGGCGATCCCCTTGATGGTATGGTCATAATTGATGAGCCAACCTTTCCAGGCTGTGTGATTGCCGCACGACCCATTGGCTTTTTGGAGATGATTGACGGTGGCGATCGCGATGAAAAAATCCTTTGTGTTCCTGACAAAGATCCGCGCTACACTCAGGTCAAATCCCTGAATGACCTAGCGCCACACCGCTTAGATGAAATTGCCGAATTTTTCCGTAGTTATAAAAATTTGGAAAAAAAGGTGACTGAAATTCTCGGTTGGCAAGATGTGGACAAAGTTGCAGCTTTAGTAGAAAAATCCGTCAAAGCTTATAGAGGATAATAGAAGAGTTAGAGAGTTAGAAAGTTAGGAGTTAAGAGTTAAGAATTATGAGTTAAGAGTTATAAATTTTTATTTCTAACTCCTCACTCCTAACTCCTCACTTTTATAACTTTCGCTTGTTACAGATTTTAAAATCTGCCACCAACCCCAAACTCAAATGCAGCGCACTCTCCTTTTGGCAAAAATTCATAACTGCACCCTTACGGGAGCGAATATCAACTATGTGGGTAGTATCAGCATTGATGAAATGCTTTTAGAAAAAGCTGGCATCTTACCCTATGAGCAGGTGCAAGTAGTTAATAATGCCAACGGTCAGCGCTTTATTACTTATGCGATCCCGGCTCCAGCCGATTCAGGAATAATTGAGCTAAATGGAGGTGCGGCACGTCTAGGCATTATTGGCGATCGCTTGATTATAATGACTTACGGGCAGTTCACTCCAGAAGAGTTAAAAAGTTACTCTCCTACGGTAGTTATTGTGGACGAAAAAAACAGGCTGTTAGAAGTGCGGCACTATGATGATCTGCTCAGTAAGGTCTAATTTCAAGGAAAATGTCAAATTTTGAGTTGTCGGATTCCCAGAGCTACGTACCTGAAAAGTCATCTACCCTGCCGAGTAGCCCAGCAGGTGAATTTATCGTGCAATTCTGGGGTGTAAGAGGTTTGATTCCCACTCCAAGTAGCAATACCAGTCGTTATGGTGGTAATACTGCTTGTGTAGAAATGCATGTAGCTGGGAAACGCTTGATTTTTGATGGCGGTACTGGCTTACGCATACTGGGTAAAACTTGGCAAGAAATGCAACAGCCACTAGAAGCCCATTTATTTTTTACCAACTGCCAATCAAATAGAATTCAAGGGTTTCCTTTTTTTGCTCCAGCATTTATTGGGGAAAATTGCTTCCATATTTACGGCACAGCTGCATCAAATGGAGCCTCAATCAAACAATGTCTCTACGATCAGATGCTCCAGCCACACTTTCCTTACCCTTTACAGGTAATGCAGTCGGAATTGCAGTTTTACAATCTCACTCCAGACAGTGACGTTAAGCTAGATGATGTCATCATTACAACTGCATTGATTAATCAAACTCAGAGGTCAGTTGGCTACCGAGTTACTTGGCAAGATTATAGTGTTGCCTACGTCACGGATTTGCACCAGAATGCCGATCAAGTGGAGCGAGAGCGGATTTTACAGTTCATTCAAGGTGTTGACTTGCTGATTGCCAATGCAACTTACACTCCGCCTACATCTCACAACCATGACTCTGCTGATTTGCTTTGGCAAGCTGCGGTGAATGCGGCTCTGAATGCTGGCGTTAAACGGCTAGCCATTTCTCATCATCACCCAGATGACCATGATGATTTTCTTGATCAGGTTCAAGTCGATGTTAAATCTGCCTTTCCTGAAGGAATACTAGCCCGTGAAGGTCTAGTTTTAATTGTTGCTAAATGATTAAATGATTTTTACGACTTGTTGGCATTTTGAATCGGTGGTAGAGCGATGCTTACGGGGGTAAGCTATGCACAAGCACTGACTTGTCAGTTTGCTTCTCTGCCGAGATAATGTGATCTGGTGTGTCCTTAACAAATTTCTATACAAATAAATTTCGGTATCAGTCAGCCCAAGATGTTATTGCAGGATTAGACCAGATAGACTATAAGGTTGCTATACAAAATGTACAAAGGGCACAGCATTGCTGTGCCCCTACTATTCCACACTATTAAAATCGGCTATATTGCAATACGGTTCAGTTAAGCCAGAAAAATAAATTTGCGTAGGTTGGGTTGAGGAACGAAACCCAACATTTTCGGGCATTTGTTGGGTTGAACGAAGTGAAACCCAACCTACAATTATCCTTAACTGAACCGTATTGGGCTATATTGCCCTTTTAAGAAGAAGCATTTTGCAACTCGGCTGTGCGGACTGAAAGCTGCTGTGTCTGATTACCTCGTTGGACTTTCACCTGTAATACTTGACCAAGACGACTGTCTTCCACAACGTTCTGCAATTGTTCAGCACTGGTAATAGCTTTACCATCAACTTGAAGAATTACATCCCCGCGCCGGATACCCGCAGATGCAGCTGGAGAATTGGGGACAACTCGCATTACAAAAACACCATTAATTTCTGGTATCTGAATAGGAGAATTGGGATCGGTGTTATTTTGCTTGGCAAGATCGGGTGTCAAAGTTAGCATTTGCACGCCTAAATAGGGATGAGCAACTTTCCCATCACGTTGCAATTGTGTGGCGATCGCTTTAGCTTTATCAATAGGAATCGCAAACCCAATACCCATCGCATCAGGACGAATGGCTGTGTTAATGCCAATCACTTCACCTTGGCCATTCAATAGTGGCCCGCCAGAGTTACCAGGGTTAATGGCAGCGTCTGTTTGAATGAAATCCAAGCGTTTATCGCTAATGCCGACTTGGGCGCTGGAACGTTTGAGGGTACTGACAATTCCCAAGGTAACGGTGTTATCAAATCCCAAAGGATTACCAACTGCTATCGCCCAGTCTCCTACTTGGACATTACTAGAAGAACCCAAGGGCGCGACTGGTAAATCGCTACCAGCATTAATTTTGACTACTGCCAAATCTGTGACTTCATCAATACCTTGAACTTTCCCTTCAAAGCTGCGACCATCTTTGAGCCGGACTGTTACTTTATCAGCCTTATCGACCACATGAGCATTAGTTAGAACTAACCCGCTCTTGTCAAGAATGAAACCTGAGCCTACACCGCGTAACTGCTCAGAAGGGATCTGTTGAGGGGAACCTTCACCAAAAAACCGGCGGAAAAAGGGGTCTTCCATAAATGGATCAACGCGACGAGTAATTGTGCGCTCAGTATCAATCCTGACAACTGCTGCGCCAACACGATTCACTGCTGCTGTGACAAAACTAGTGCTACCGATCGCAGCAGTGCCTGGTGATTGCCGTTGGGCAATCAGTTGTGAACTATCTCCAGCAGTTACTATGGGTGCTGGTTCGGCTTGGGAGGGCAACACTTGCAATGTGCTAACGGTTAGCAGAACTCCTAGCGCGATCGCTAAAATATGAGTACTGAGTTGGCGTAAAGACCTGGGTAATTTGAGAAATCGCATAATCACAACCTGATTTATAAGCTTAATTGTTGCTTAGTCGTGACAAATCTATTTACAGTTATTTTTACTTCAGGTTTCGCCTGCTCTCCCCAATGATGGGGTTAGAGCATTTTGCGAACTACCTATAATCAAGTTAATGGAAAATTTAACCCAAAAGCTATTATGGACATTTACCCTTTACAAGTTCGGTTTTTACCCATCAATAAAACTTTTGGATTGCAAATGAGACAGGCTTACTCTCTGTTTTAATGGTGAATTATAGATGAACTAACTTTTGAATAAAATTTCATTCCGATTAGCTGCGCCTAGCTGGGGTAAAGAGTTGATGGCTGAGTGGGGAGTGAGGGCAACAGGAACGGTTAGAGGTAGTTGTAATTGTTTTACAACACTTTGCAACAACTGGTCTTGTCCAGTCCGCAAACCCCAGACATTTGTCCCCCGGTTGATAATAGCAAACCAAACCAAACCGCGATCGCGTGTGGGCATTACTCCCGCTAAAGCGCTCACATCCCGGAGGGTACCAGTTTTAATCACAGTCGCAAGGGGAATGTGTCTGGCGTGTAGTGTCCCCCGGTGATCAAATCCAGACATGGGGAACAAGTCAGCCAGATTCAGTTGATGGGCTGCTGCTTCCCCTTGAATAGCCATTAACATGGCACAAGCAGCCCTAGGAGAAATGCGATTTTCCGGCCCTAATCCAGAACCATTGATTAACTGAATTTCTACTTGTGGCACTCTCGCAAGGTGAGCAGCAGTTGATTGTACTACAGCTGCTCCTCCCACTGAGTCTGCCAGCATCTCTGCCATATCGTTATTACTGTAAACATTCATTTCCTTGATTAGTTGTTTCAAGGGCAATGAGCGATGACGCAGTAACAAAGTTTGTCGAGGGTTTGGTTGCGCCTCAAATTTCACTGCACCAGCAATGACAACTTGAGGCTTGGGCGTTCCCTTGGGCATGATTGAGTGTGTATAAATAGCGGGGCGGCCCCAACTCGCACGATTTAGTGTTTGCTTGAGCATCATACCTGCTAGCATCGGCTGACGTTGGAAATTCATGGCAAAATTGCCAGTAATGAGCAAATTTCCCTTTACCTGCTTAATGCCCATTTTATTGAGAGTATTACCAAGAGCGATCGCTTCTTCCCAAACAAACATCGGATCGCCATTACCAGTAATTACCAAATCGCCTTGTACAACGCCATTTACCACTGGCCCAGTGGCACTGATTAAGGTATCAAATTGGTAGTCTGGCCCCCAGGTTTTCAAAGCAACTAATGAAGTAGCAATTTTGGTTAAAGAGGCAGCTGGCAGAGGTGTTGTACCTTGGTGATTTGCCATCAGCATCGGCCCCGACTGCATCCAAATTCCCTGACTCTGGGCCAGATTTTGCGCTATCAGTTTCGATGTTATTAGCTGTTTCAGATATTCCTGCACCGTAGTAGCCCCAGTTGGATTAGGATCAGGCGCAAGAACTAAGCCAGGGCTACTTTGCCAAGTCAAAGCGTCTAAGGCATCTAGAGGTTTGATTTGTACCCCGGCCATCTCTAGCCAGAGCGACACCAAACCTGAACCCAATAATTCCAGCATATTTTATTCCTCTGTTAAGATGTGACACAGTGTTTACTGTGCTAATATACAAGCTTTTTTACAAGAATCAGCATTGAGTCATGATAACTGCTGTTTTTCTCATCTGTAAGTAGGGTGAATCATATTGTTTTCGCGGCTTCTTTGACAATGCCAAAATGCCCATTCTTGATGAAGATAGCCACATGGAATAAAAAATCTCTAGCTGAGGCAATGATATGAATTAGTTATAAGAAAACTTTATGGACAGGTATGAAGCGATCGCATCTCATAAAAATAATTCAGAAAAAGATAATTCGTAATTCGTAATTGAATTAGTTAAGGATTTATACCCCGACTAATAAAGCAGCAATTCTAGAATATAATACGGGACTCAAACCCTAAAATTACGTTAAGCACAAAGGAGTCCGTGTACTCGTTACAGAGAAGCAAGCTACGCTTTTAGTGTCTGTCTGCGACACGCTGCGCGAACGTAGAGAGCGTCATTACAAACTACGAATTACGAATTAGTTAATATTTACTTTCTTTCTGGATGCGCTGCATCCTCTGGTAAAGGAGTACCCATCCGGTTAATTGTGGCAATCATCTGATACAAGCGTCCCAAGTCGCGTTGATTAAAGTACAAAATGAGTCGGGGTAGTTCAACAGTTTCATCTTGTGCTTCTTGAGGTAATGCCTGACTTTTTTCAATCCGTCCTTGAATAATAATGTCGCTGAAATTAGCATTGAGTTGCTCTACCTGAGCGTCTGATATATCTGTCTTCAGACGGATGACTAACTTCCCACCTACATATCGGCAGGAATGATAAACTTGGTAAAAACGCGTAATAGCGTCGCAAGCCACATCCACGTTATCTGTCACTGTGTAAAGACTGGGGTCTTCAGGACTGACAAGACCATTTTGCACTAGTTGCTTATCAACATATTCGCTCCAAGACCGCCAGTAATCACCACCAGGGCGATCAATTAAAACTAGAGGTACAGGGCCAAATTTGCCAGTTTGGCTTAATGTCATGCATTCAAAAGCTTCATCTTGAGTACCAAAGCCTCCCGGAAACAAGGCTACAGCATCACTTTCTTTCAGGAGAAACAGCTTGCGGGTAAAGAAATATTTGAAGTGAACTAGCTTAGGATCACCTTCTATAAACGGGTTCGCTTCCTGTTCAAAGGGTAACTGAATGTTTAATCCAAAAGAATTTTCTCGCCCAGCCCCTTCGTGACCCGCCTGCATGATTCCACCGCCACCGCCGGTCATCACCATAAATCCTAGTTGAGAAACAGCGCGAGCAAACTCAAGCGCCATTTGGTAATCTGGCGTATCTGGCGCTAGACGAGCAGAACCAAAGATGGTGACTTTGCGAACGTGTCGGTAATCATAGAAAAGCTGAAAACCGCGTTCCATATCTGCTAATGCAGCCGACAAGATTTTCCAATCGAGACGTTCAATTTCGGTATCAGCTAGACGAACAATAGTAGCAAGTGCTTGCTGAATAAATTGCCGATTTTTTAATGTCGGTAAGCGAACGATCAATTCAGCGATATCCGCCTGTAAAGACTCTAATGTGTCAAAAGACGCAGATGAGGTCATGAGAACTGCTGCAACAATGGCACTATATTTTACGTGAACTACTCACACTCTAGCAAGCGGGAACAGGCTTCTGATGTACACTTAGCATACTCAGAACTGATTTTGAGGTAGTATTGGTCATTACTCAAGCTGAGATCGCCATCTTTTGAGATTAGAACTCGGAAACTCGGGTTCGGAACTTGAAAGTTGGTGTTCGGAACTCGGAAGTTGGTGTTCGGAACTCGGAAGTTGCTGTTTAAAACTTGGGTTTTACTGTTAGCTAACCCCGTCATCTCAATTTAACCCCAGTTCTTCCTTCAACGCCTCCGGCACATTAACTGCTGTCTCTAATCCCCGCACACCATCCCACTGCTGCTTTTTACCCCAGGTCATCTTTTCCATATTGGCATCGCTGAGGTCAGCACCACCGAGAATGGCATAACTTAGGTTACTGTGGCTGAGATCCGCACCATTGAGGATAGCACCACTGAGGTTACTGCCACTGAGGTTAGCATTGTTAAGGTTGGCATAACTGAAGTCTGTACCGAAAAGGATAGCGTCGGTGAGGTCGGCACCACTGAGGTCGGCTTCGCTAAGAATCACCCCACTGAGGTCGGCTTCGTTGAGGATTACCCGGCTCAGGTCTACACCACTGAGGTCTGCTCCTAAGAACATTGCACCGTTGAGTCTGGCGTCGTTAAGCTTGGCGCCGTTAAGTTTGGCATAGCTGAGGTCAGCAGCGATGAGGATAGCATCACTAAGGTTGGTACTGAAAAGAATTGTGTCGCTAAGGTTAGTACCGTTAAGGATGGCGTGACTCAAATCAGCACCACTGAGGTCGGCACGACAGAGGTCAGCATGGTTAAGGTTGGTACTGCGGAGGTTGGCTTCACTCAGATTCGCACCGAAAAGGATAGCGTTACTTAGGTCGGCATGGCTAAAGTTAGTGCTGCTGAGGTCGGCGCGGTTGAGGTCGGCGCGGCTGAGGTCGGCGCGGTTGAGGTTGGTGCTGCTAAGGTCGGCGCGGTTGAGGTCGGCGCGGCTAAGGTTGGCACAAATAAGGTTTGCACCACTAAGGTTAGTGCTACTGAGGTCGGCACCAGTCAGGTTTGCACCGCTAAGGTTGGCACCACTCAGGTTGGCATCGCCGAGGTTAGCACCGCTAAGGTTAGCACCACTAAAGTTTACGCCAGTTAAGTTGGCATCGCCAAGATAAGCAAGGCTGAGGTCAGCACCCCTAAAGTCTGCCCCAGTCAGGTTGGCATCGCCCAGGTAAGCACCCTTAAAGTTGCCGCCTCTGAGAAATTGCCCGACTATACTGCTAAAATTGCCGATTTCCAGGGCATCGCTATAGTTGATGACCCGGAGCAGTTGGGATGTGAAAAAATTGTCTGTGTCTGGTTGAGCAGATGGATAGAAGGTGATTTTTTGTTTGAGTTGATCTCGCTCTTGGGCGTAGCGGTGTAACTCTAACAGTAAAATTAGTACGTTTAGCCCTGTATATATGTCAACCTGTCTCAGCCCGATCGCAATATTTTGCGCCGCTAGCTTTAACATTGTTTTCTGAGGTAGGTTATCATCTGGTGTCCTATCGATAAATTCTCCCTGACACCAGCGATGATAAAAATCTTCTAGCCGCCAAAAAAGCAGTTCTGGGCGAATTTTTTGACCAACAACTAATTCCATCAGTTGGTTGACTATTTCTGGTTTTAACGCTCCATTGCCCAGTAAATCATAAATCTCTTCATGCATCTGGCGATCGCACACTCTAAAGCAGAACGCAGAAGGTAGTGTGTCTGATGTCCCATCGCCGATCTTATAAGTCAAACCACTCTTTGATATTGTCCATTTTTCTAAGCTTTCTTGCAATCTTTGAGACCATAAATCTTCCTGTAAATTATCTTGAGCAAATTTAACACTTTTATAAGGTTCTTTAATACTTTTTCCTAGAGGTAAAACTGCTTCGGTTTTTACAGATGTGGTCTTTGGCATCTCTTCTAACCTTATATCCCTCACATAATTTCTCAGCAGTTGCCAAACTTGAGATAAATATGTTGACATTTCTGTGTCCGTTGTTACATTTAAATTACTGTTTTGAGAATTCTGAATTAAAAATTTCTTTATGCTAGTTTCCTTGCCATTGCCAAAAATTAATAGTATCAATAAATACTACACGAAAAATCTCATGGGTTGACGATATCTCCGATGGGTTACACCAAGTTCGTGGTGTTCCTGGAGGGCGGCTTCTCGCTAACCCGTCGTAACCTCAAGCTTCTCCTCTTGATAAAATAAAGTGTGCTCAGAAAAAATCTTTCAAAAATCAAGTAATTTTCCGCCTTTAGCTAATTTGCTATGCTTTTTTCCCACAATATTTACTAGTCTGATGTAAAAATAATATTTACTGTTTGTGAGAGTTGCAATTGTTAGAAAAAATCCCACTGTATAACAGCGTGAACATTGCGGAAAAATGGCAACTAAAATTGAAGTATAACTTTACTTCTTGATCTAAAGCATCTAAGAGAACCGGCAAAAAGCAGCCTATATAGCTTTGCAAAAGTTAAAAATTAACTACGAAATAACTATCGGGGATACAGGGGATGAAGAACAGATTAACTTTTTATATAATTTTGTTACATAGTTTGTTTTTAGGAATAGCAACGGCTAGTGCTAAGTCACCGTCTGTTAACATTGATACATTGTCAGCCAACCAGAAGGCTGTGAGGGTTGTAGAAGCCGTAGTTACAGCTAAAAGTGGAGAGAAATCCAATAGTCAGTTAACAAGAGAAACTTCTTCAACTAAAACCTCAACTTTATCGCTAAATAATATCAATATTCCTCAAGAAAAGAAGCTACCGTCAGGGCAAGTTTGGGTGGTTAACCAGAATAAATACGCACAGCCTCAACCGTTTATTTGGGTAGTAAAAGACCTTAAAAAAGCAGGACAGCAACCATTCTTGCAAGTTGCAAAACCCGCAGAAAAGCCTAAACCTAGCAAAACACCAGCAAAGGATGATTTAGAGCCATTTGATGAAGTTATCAAAGATACCCAAAAGTCAGGGGGATTGTTTACTTTATATCGTAATAAAGAAAAGAATAAAATTTATTTAGAAATTAAGCCAGAGCAACTCAATAAAAATTACCTAGCTACAGCAACCCTAGAATCGGGTATTGGCGAACGGGGTATTTACAGTGGTATGCCTCTGCAAGATTTTTTGTTTTATTTCCAACGGGTAGATGATAAATTAAACTTTGTGATCCGCAATGTTAATTTTCGCACTCGTGAGGGAGATCCGCAGGCGCGATCGCTAACTCGGTCTTTTAGTGATTCTGTTCTCTACAGCATTTCTCTTAAAAGTATTCATCCAGAACGCAAAACTCTTCTTATCGACTTAGGAGATTTGCTACTGACAGATTTAGGTGGATTATCTGCAAGTTTAGGAGTCCCAGCAACCACAGACCAATCTTATTTTGGTACTGCTAAAGCTTTTCCCCAAAACTTAGAAATTGAGTCAGTTTTAAATTTTTCTGGTGACGGTAAGGGTGACAGTGAAGCGGCAAGCTTTGCGTCGTTAGCTGATAACCGTGGTTATACCTTGCGCGTCCACTACAGTCTTTCCCAACTACCTGATAAAGATTATCGCCCGCGCCTTGCTGACGATCGCATCGGTTATTTCATCACCGCCTACCAAGATTTATCGAAAGACGATCGCGGCGATTCTTTTGTCCGCTATATCAATCGCTGGCATTTGGAAAAACAAGACCCGAAAGCAGCTATTTCTCCACCCAAAAAACCGATTGTCTTTTGGATTGATAACGCTGTGCCTGTAGAGTACCGCGATGCTATGAAAGAAGGCGTTTTAATGTGGAACAAAGCCTTTCTCAAAGCTGGATTCAAGGATGCAATTGAAGTCCGCCAAATGCCGGATGATGCCACATGGGACCCAGGAGATATTCGCTACAACACGATTCGCTGGATCAACACAGTCGATGGTTACTTTGCACTGGGACCATCTCGCGTTAACCCATTGACTGGAGAAATTTTGGATGCAGATATTCTCGTAGATGCTAGCTTTGTGCGGGCACTTAAGGGTGAATATCGTAAAATCGTCCAACCTAGCCAAACTGGAAATCGGACTACTCTATCAGCTTTGATGCAAAATCGTCTACTTTGCGCCAATGGTTTAGATGCAAAAAACAATAATGTGCCCCAGCAGAGGCAAACACAACAAGGCGTATTAAGCCGTTTATCGAAAATGGCAGGCGAGTACGATTTATGCTATGGGATGGAAGCTGCTAACCAGTTCGCCTTTGGTTCGCTGGCAATGTCACTGCTACCGGATACCATGGCCACTCCAGACCAGGTGAAAGAATATATCAATCAATATTTACGTTTAATCATCGCTCACGAAGTTGGACATACTCTTGGTTTACGCCATAACTTCCGTGGTAGTACACTGCTAGCACCAAACGAGATGAATAATACGGAAATTACCAAAACCAAAGGTCTGACGACTTCGGTGATGGACTATATTCCCCCCAATATTGCTCCTCAAGGTACAAAGCAGGGAGATTATTTTCCTAGTATGGTGGGACTTTATGATGAATGGGCGATTAAGTATGGCTACATGCCAATTCAAACATCAACTCCCATAGCAGAAAAGCCAATTTTGGAAGAAATTGCTGCACAATCTTATAAGCCAGAGTTGAGTTATTCCACAGATGAAGATATGTATGACCTTGACCCAACTGTTGATGCTTGGGATAACAGTGGCAATGTCCTGCTTTATTCCCAGTGGCAATTGAATAATTCGCGGGTGATGTGGGAACGTCTCGATAAGCGTTACCCAATGGCTGGTGATAGTTACAGCGATGTAAGTGAACGTTTTAGCACAGTATTGGGTAACTATTTTCAGCAAATATATTACACCACAAAATACATTGGTGGACAGTCTTTCTATCGCATCCACCCCAGCGAAATACCCTCTGGAGTTAGCCAACAACGATTACCATTTGAACCAGTACCAGTTGAACAACAACGACAGGCTTTAGAAACGCTGCAAAAATATTTATTTGCAGAAGATGCTCTCAGCTTTTCACCAGAACTACTGAATAAATTAGCACCTTCCCGTTGGCGGCATTGGGGTAGTACTCCGCAAGTTGGTCGTTTGGATTTTCCAATTCATGACTTGGTGCTGTTCATGCAAGGTTCTGTGTTGCGGGATTTACTCTCAGGCGATCGCCTCTCTCGCCTCAAGGATATTGAACTGAAAACGAAGCCAGGAAATGCACTGAGTCTACCGGAACTATTTGACACTTTGCAATCAGATATCTGGACAGAAGTAATCAAACCAAAAGGTCAACCAATGAAGATTGCCAGTTTGCGGCGAGGCTTGCAACGGCAATACCTGGATATTTTGACTGGTATGGTGTTGCGAAAAGAATATGTCCCAGAAGATGCCCGGACTCTGGCATGGTATAAATTAAAACAATTAGATGAGAAACTCAAGGGGGTTAATTCCGAGGATGAATACACCAAAGCGCACTTGTTAGAAACGCGCGATCGGATCGAGAAAGTCTTAAATGCGCCGTTGCAAGCGAATTAAAAAAATTGTAGAGACGCGATTAATCGCGTCTCTTTAACAAAAAATATATTTAGAATGCCCATAGAGGCTGAGAAAACAGTTTATGTCAGCTAAAGATAAATTTCACAACATTGTGAAATCGGCATTACAAAAGGACGGGTGGCGAATTACTCATGACCCTTTGCTAATTCGCATAGAAAATATTACCGATATGTACATTCATTTGGGAGCAGAAAGAATTATTGCAGCAGAAAGAGAGGGACAAATAATCGCGGTTGAAGTTAAAAGTTTCATCGGTACTTCAACTATTTCGGAGTTTCATACTGCGGTGGGACAGTTTATTAATTATCGATATGCTTTAGAAGAAATAGGTTCTGAGCGAGTTTTGTATTTAGCAGTGCCAATCAATACTTATAACGATTTTTTAAATAAACCATTTATTAAAACTATTATCCAGCGCAGTCAAATCAATCTGATAGTTTATGATGTGGAAACGGAGGAAATTATCCGATGGCAGATTTAGATAAATATCGAGAGTGGATTCGGCAATTACTTACAGAATATGCTCAACGTGTCTCCTCTAATAATGAAATTGAAGCTCAAACAATTTTTGACGGAGAACAAGACCATTACCAATTGATATATATTGGTTGGCAAAATAGACATAGGGTTTTTGGCCCTGTGATGCATTTTGATATCAAAAACGGCAAAATTTGGATTCAGTGGAATGGTACAGAAGAGGATGTTGGTGAGCAATTAGTGGCGATGGGAGTAGCAAAACAAGATATTGTCGTTGGATTTCACCCGCCTTATATCCGGCAGTATACAGATTATGCTGTGGGATAAAGACTAAACTTCGTAATAGGCTACAGCATAAGTGAGGTACAAAACGCAGGAATTAAAATCAGAATATACAGAGTTTCTGCCTCCTGCCTGCTGCCTCAAAACCTATAGCTTTGTACTTCATGCAAATCAAAACTGCTGTATCTTGAGTTGATGTGGCAGGATATCGAGGCAGCGCTTGCCAAGTTAGATAAAATTCGTAATCACAGCCAAAGAAATTGAAGTTAGTTATAGCAATCATTACCTCAGGATAAAAACTATGTGGAGCTTAATTATATTTTTACTGATTGTACTGGGCTTCATCGCTCTCATCAAAGGTGCTACTTCATCTGGTAGAAACAGTTCCCGTAAAAGTCGTAGAAGCAATGGTAACTCTTTTATTAACAGCGACAGTAGTTGGTATGTTGGTAATACTGGAGGAAATGATTCCAGTAATAGCTATGACTCCAGCAGTAGCAGTAGCAATGATTCTGGCAGCAGCAGTAGCTGTGACTCCAGCAGTAGCAGTAGCAATGATTCTGGCAGCAGCAGTAGCTGTGATTCTGGCAGCAGCAGTAGCTTTTAGTTAGGTAACAGCTAGTAAGAGAGCGGGTAAGATTGGAGGGTGGCCCCTCCGCACTTCCCTAAGAACCGTGCATGTGGTTTGAGACTATTTTCTGGGTGTTTTTTGTCTAAGTTCCACTAACTACTCAATGCCTTTAAGAAACGTTGCAAACTCTTAAACACATTGGGCTTTCTCGCAGGTGTCGCATCTGTTGTTATTTGCGGTTGTCCTTTTAAAAGGATGAAATCCAACTCATCACCCGATGGCCTTTTGGGTAATTCGGCAATTCTTTGATATTCGCCGTTGGTTTCAAGCCAAACTTCCCACTGTCCTGGGTAGGAGCGATACACGGCGGTTTCATCGTCTACAGGGCGGAGGTAATAGGCAGATTCAATGGTACTGAGAAAACGATCGCGGATTTTTCTCGCTGTATAACCAATGCCCACAGTTCCAGCATCTTCTAGGCGGGGATTTAACAAAACTAAAGGGCGATCGCCTATTACTTCACATAACTTTTCTAACTGCGGTACTTCTACGGAAGTGGGCGCGATGAATAAGAAAATTTCATCCTCTGGTTGAATTTTTGTCTGCAAAGAAGCAGCCCTTCCCGTACCAATATCCAAAATTTGAAATGGTGCATCACCCCAATCGCGTCGGGCTAAAGCCGCAGCACCAGCGTCAGCAAAGAAAATCTTCAAACGGGAATCATATTCTGTAAAGAGTGGCAGAAATTGTTCCGCTACCGGCATAAACTTGAGTTCTGGGAACAGGAACTCAACTTGTATGCGAGTACAGCCATCTGCAAGGGCAGCTTGGACGGCTACACGAGATTGGGCGATCGCATCTTCAAGACTATTGGGAAGTTCACTCATAGTTTATTATGTGGGTTTAGCATTACTCCCATTGTTCCAGTATTAGCTCTGATTGAGTAGGCAGGCGATGATGATCAGCCGCAGGATATAAAGGTTCTAATGGGCGTTGGGTTTTGCGTAAGCGTAGCCCGTTGTAGACATCGCCTCTGATATCATATCTGCTCGATTACTTATTCAACCCGGAGAACCCCACCCCGCCAAAGCTATGCTTTGTCTGCTCCACCGAAGAGCGGGGAGGGGTTGGGGGTAGGGTTCTTTATTGACTTACGAGAGCGGCAATCTAGCTGAAATGCTTACTACAGTGGCGAATCTAACATTGTGTGCAAACCCTAACTTGAAGGTTATCTATAGACAGGTTCAGGATTGATGTTGTCTGTTGGTATTGATATGGGAATCTTAATAATAAAGTATTAATATCAGCGTCTTTTATGAAACCTGTTTTGCGTAAAGGTCAACTAACAACATGGAAAGATGACAAGGGCTTTGGCTTCATCCGCTCCAGTGAGGGCAATCAAGACGTTTTTTTTCATATCACTGCACTCCAAGAAACAAATCATCGTCCACAAGTTGGTGATGTGATTTGCTATCAGCTAAGGGTTGATAAAAACGGAAGAGTTCATGCTTGCAACGCCTTCATTGAGGGAATTGTATCCAAACCTATACTGGGAATTTCGCCTTCTGTAATAGAGAAACCAACATTCAAACCCACAGCGAAATCTTCTTTAATATTTGAGGTGTTGCTTTTATCATTATTACCGACTTTGGGAGCAATACATTTTGCATTTACGACTTTCAACCCAATCCCTTTGATTCTCTATCCTGTAATGAGTTTTATTACCTTTGCACAGTATGCGGATGATAAATCTCGTGCAAAGCAGGGGCGTTGGAGAATATCAGAAAAGAGATTACATTTATGTGAATTTATGGGTGGATGGTTGGGGGCATTCATCGCCCAACGAAGATTACGCCACAAAAGTAGCAAGGTTTCATACCAAGTTGTATTTTGGGTAATAGTAGCTATTCACATTACATTTTGGTTGAATTGGCTTTTCTTGGGTAGAAGACTAATAGGTTTATTTCTGGGCAGTGTTTTTAGAGGATAGCAAAGAAGCCTTGTAAAACAAACTGCTGAGTCGTGATTCTCTGACTGCTTGCCCATTTCTTGAAGAAGTGCGATATCTTCGATGGGCTACGCCTACGCATAGAAGACAGGCTCAAAATTTTACCTGTTGGTAAAAAACTTGTTTAAGGGTTTCAGCGACGCGCCGATCAGATAAAACCTAAATCAGAGCATCGAAAATACCCTACCAGGAAAGTTTAAGGTTGCCATTTGCGCGATCGCAACCTAATAGTCATTCACAAGTAGTGGAATCGCCTCTAAATACTGCAAAATATCTAATATGATCTGAAGTGTTTCCTTCAAAACCAAGAACACCGTAAGCTCCATCTGAAACGATGACTGTAGGCTGCTCCCAATTGTTGTAATGTTCGAGACTATCACCCAGATATAGAGCAACGCTTTGATCATTCTATGCAGAAAAATTTAAGTTGGTGTTGAGGTTGACTACTTTTCCACGACCAACTGTGCTGGTAGCCTTGTGTTTTAAAGTCTTGGTAGAACTCGGTTCTGCCTTAGCTGTCATCAGTAACATCTTCATGTGTGGAAACGGGTAATGGCTGTCCAACAAACAACAAGCTACTTTGTTGTAATTTCTCCTCAATTTGCCTTAACATTACTTCTAGTTCGACTCTTGGGCTAGTTTGTAAACCAAGACACTGTGCAATTCCATTCGCATCTGTACTCCAACGCTTTGTAAGTTGAATACGATAACCTGAAGCTTCTGCAAGCAACTCGTAGGAGTGAAAATGCATAGGATTTCCAAGACGAGCATCTTGAATATGTTCAAACGAAAATTCTCGTTGCATGTAATCGATAAGGCAATCTTGAACTACCAAAACAAGATGTTTGCTGAGATGTTCAAAGGTGTGAATTTTGTGATGCAGTTGCATCAAGATTGTCTTTGCAGTCATTTTCCAGTTCATACCAAAACCTTTCCCCGATGCGACATCCACATCTCTCACTGAAACACCATGACGCTGGAGAAAACGTTGCCGTTCTGGCCAGACTGTTCCAGTAGTATCAAGAGTTTGCAGTTCAATGCCTATAAAATCGATGACTTTTCCTGAACGTACAGAAGCAAGACAGTAATCTATGCTGCCTCCTGGTACTGCAATTTCAGGAACAATCCGAAGTTCGTTACCAGGCTCATGAAGTGTCAATAAATGAATACAATCTGTAAAGATTTGACTACGCTCAAGAAGTCGAAACGGACAGATAATAATATTCCGGGCTTCTCTACCGTAAGAAACTGTGCATGAGCCGATAGTCAGATCAGGCTCACTTTTCCTATTCTTGAGACATTTGCGAGATAGGAAAGGACAGTTTTGACTAGAGGCAATATCACTCCAGATAAGTGATTGATTTGTAGGATTCCCCTACAATTCGATAACTTTAGTCATAACAGTAGTCCACACCTTTCATGAGCAGCAGTAATGTACTCACCTGAAATATCAATTCCAATCGAGCTTCGTCCCAGTTGAAATGCAACCAAATTTGTTGTACCTGTTCCTGTAAATGGGTCTAGTACAACACCGGATTGTGGACAGGTAGCCAAAATCGGAAGTTTACAGATATCTTCAGGGTAGGGTGCAAAATGAAGTTTCCGTTTTTGAGTATCTTCTGGCAAAATATCCCAGACATCACTAGGCTTACTACCATTTGGGTGATATCTGAGAAAATAGAAGCCGCGTTCAGTAAGTTCACGCGCTCGTCCAGAAACCCTTGCTGAATCGGAGTGTGTAGTTCGTTGCTGACCGCGAATAATCATGCGAAAGTCAGATAATTTACCTAGTCGCACTTCCTGTAATATTTCACCAAGAGCCTTTAGAGCATTTGTACGTTCCAAATCATTAAGCGCTGTAGATAATTCAATTTGCCGACGATAGCGTACACCAGAAACGCCTGTTGCAGAGACTACGGAACCATTGACAACCTTGGCTTGTCTTGGCTTCGAGCGAATTGCATCAACATCGTAAAAATAACGGTCTGTCTTTACAAAATGGAAAACAGGTTCATACACATTTCGGAGTTTGTCTTTTGCATTATCAGGTGCGCCTTTTACTTTATTCCAAATGACGCTATTGCGAAGAATCCAACCTTGTTTATCGCTCATTGCTAGTGCAACTCGCCAGGGTATACCAATCAGAGATTTACGCTGATATGTATCTCCGAGATTGAGCCAAAAAGAGCCACTAGGTTTAAGAATTCGCTTTACTTCACAGAAGATTCCAAGCAAGTTATTGATATAGTCTTCCCACTTGTCTTCAAGACCAATTCCTCCATTAATGTAAGCTCTTTGTCCCCAATAGGGAGGAGATGTGATTACACAATCAATACAATCAGCAGGAAATAACTTTAGTAGGGCATAACTGTCAGCCTGTAAGAACAATGGTGTGCGGTTTGATGAAGTGAGGTAATCCTTAACAGTACCTATATCCTTCAGAAGCTCGTTCTCCTCAATCATCGAAAGACCTAGCGAATTCATCCTATTACTTTACTCGAATTTGAAGGAGCTGTTGCTTTAATGATTCGCTTGTTAGCCTTTGCAAAACTTGCTTCAACACCATCACTGTCCAATCCACGTCAGCTTCAGTCGTATCACGCCCCAATGTAATGCGAATTCCCCCCAAAGCAGCTTTTTCTGAATAGCCCATCGCTAACAATATCGGGCTAGGGCTAAGTTTACCACTGTGGCAAGCAGCACCAGCACTGATGCCGATGCCAGCAAGGTTTAGTTGCCTTACTAAGGTTTTACCACTGAGTTTTTCCCCATCGGCGTATTCTAAGCACATACTGATATGGTGAGGCAAACGATCGCAGCCATCACCTGTAGCAATTAAACCAGGAATTTCAGCTAATTGGGCAAAGGCGCGATCGCGTAACTCAATCAATCGTGGTGTTTCTGTAGCCAGTTCTTGTGCTGCTAACTCTGCTGCTACACCAAACCCGGCAATTATCGGTACTGCTTGCGTACCAGAACGCAGTCCCATTTCTTGTCCACCACCACCCAGTAAGGGCATCAATTCGACACCAGGACGCAGATATAGCGCCCCTACACCTTGGGGGCCATATATTTTATGACTCGAAAGGCTAACTAAGTCTACGGGGAGTTGTTGCACATTTATAGGTAAGCGTCCCGCAGCTTGCACCGCATCTGTATGGAACAAAGCACCATGCGAGCGCACAATCTTACCCAGTTCTGCGATCGGTTGCACAGTCCCAACTTCACTTTGACCATAAATTATAGAAACTAAAACTGTGTTATGTCGCAATGCTGACTTTAAATCTAGAGGGTTGACTTTGCCTTTAATATCTACACATAGACGCGTAACTTCCCAACCCCACATTTCTAACAACTTTACCGTTTCAGAAATTGCTGAATGCTCCACGCTGGAGATAATAATATGTTGAGGAACAGCATACAACCGAGCCACCCCCATAATTGCTAGATTATTTGCCTCAGTACCGCCAGAAGTAAAGATTATTGATGCTGGATCGACAGCGTTAATTAATCCAGCAACTTGGACTCTGGCTTGTTCTACAACCGTTGCCGCCCTTTGCCCCCACTCATGTAAGCTGGAAGGATTGCCCCACTGTTCGGTGAGGACTGTTTGCATAACTGCGATCGCTTCTTTTCGAGTCGGAGTAGTGGCGCTGTAATCTAGATAAATTTGCATATAACCGATAATGGTGAGAATACACGTTGGTAATAGCTGATCTTGCCAGCATATACAGTTTGAGTGGACAAATCATGAAAAAATCTCTGTAATGCCTTTAGCAGTGGATTTTTCCCTTTATTTGGAAAGTTATTTTTCTACTTAATTAAGAAGACAAAATTTTGGGAATGATAAATATGTCTACTCCCAATCCACTTTTAACAGATTACAGTGCAATTTATCTCTAGACAAAGATATTTTTTATATATCTTTTTACTGATATTTCCCCTTGCTGCTTGTCAACGAGTCCAGTCTTCCAATCAGCGTCTGCCACGTATACCACAAGATCCGTTAGTTCAAGTTTACTTTAATCATTCTGAGTCTTCAGAATACAAGGAACCTTACCGTCAGCAAACTCGCCTTGGGGATGATTTAGAAAAACAGATTGTCGATGCTATTACACAAGCTAAGTCTACAGTAGATGTGGCGGTGCAAGAATTACGTTTACCCAAAGTTGCCCAAGCACTGGCTGATAAACAAAAAGCTGGGGTAAAAGTCAGGATAATTTTAGAAAACACCTATAGCCGACCTTGGAGCAGCTTAACATCTGCTGAAGTAGGTAAGTTAGATAAAAGAGAACAGGAACGTTACAACGAATTTCGCAAATTTATCGATATTAACCAAGATAATCAACTTAGTCAACCAGAAATAAATCAAAGAGATGCTTTGATAATTTTGCAAAATGCCAAAATTCCCTGGATAGATGATCAAGCGGATGGTTCAGGCGGTAGCAGTTTGATGCACCACAAATTTGTGATTGTGGATAATCGCATTGTAATTATTACTTCAGCCAATTTTACTTTGAGTGATACTTATGGTGATTTCACAAATTCTAGCAGTTTAGGCAATGCCAATAACTTATTGCAGATTGACAGCCCAGAATTAGCATCTTTATTTACAGAAGAGTTTAACATTATGTGGGGAGATGGCCCAGGAGGTAAGCCGGATAGTCAATTTAGTTTGCAAAAACCAATGCGATCGCCTCAACAAATAACTTTAGGTAACACCCAAATTACTGTGCAGTTTTCGCCTACTTCTCCAACTCAACCCTGGAGTAACAGTAGTAATGGTTTAATTGGCAAAACGTTAGATTCAGCAACCAAATCTGTTGATATGGCGTTATTTGTCTTTTCTGAGCAGCGTCTTGCCAATATTTTAGAAAAACGTCATCAACAAAGTGTGCAAATTCGCGCTCTAATTGAACCACAATTTGCCTATCGTCCCTATAGTGAGGCATTGGATATGATGGGGATTGCTCTTAGTAACAAATGTAAATATGAAGTTGATAACCATCCTTGGCAAAATCCAATTACAACCGTAGGTGTACCTGTGTTAACCAAAGGCGATTTATTACATCATAAATTTGGTCTTATTGATAATCAAACAGTAATTACAGGTTCTCATAATTGGTCAGATGCTGCCAATAATGGTAATGATGAGACGCTTGTAGTTATTCAAAGTCCCATAGTTGCTGCCCATTATGTGCGCGAATTTGCTCGTCTTTATGCCAAAGTTAAACCCGGCTTACCACCAGGAATTCAAAATAAAATTAAATTAGAACAAACACGGTGTCCACAGATAAAAAGTTCTTCATCAAGTGAACTACAAGCTATTAAAGAAATAAATATTAACACTGCAAGTTTAGAAGAATTAGAAACTCTCCCTGGTGTGGGTAAGAAGTTAGCACAACGGATAGTGATTAGCCGTCAACAACAAAAATTTACATCTTTACAAGACTTAGAAAGAGTTCCAGGGGTTAAGGCGAAGACATTGGAAAAATGGGGTGAGCGCTTGATTTGGTAGGGACGCACATCTGTGCGCCCCTAAAAACATGTAAGATTACACCAATGTGATATTTAAGTGCGATCGCTACCTAAACTAGAAGCTGCAAAGTTTATCAGAAGACATAAGGGACAAAAGAGAATTAAATTATTGACTTATTGCATTAAGTATGATATTTTAGGTTGCTATCAATAAAAATCAAATATAAACGTGAATATCTCTCCATCGATCAAAAAACCGCGTGTCTCATGGCAGGCGGTTTTCTCACTGCTGATGTTTGTGTTCATGTATCTGCCCATACTGGTACTTGGCTTTTATAGCTTCAATCAGTCACCTTACAGTGCAGGTTGGCAAGGATTCACTCTCGATTGGTATGGCAAGTTATTCAGTGATGATCGCATCTTATCAGCTTTGCAAAACAGTATGATAGTTGCTGGCTTTGCAGTGGGAATTTCAGCAGTACTGGGAACTTTAATGGCGGTTGGGTTGGCCCGTTACGAATTTCCTGGTAAGAAATTGTATCGGGGTGTTGCTTACCTACCATTGATTATTCCCGATATTGCGATCGCAGTGGCTACCCTAGTATGTCTAGCAGCCTTTGCCATACCTTTGAGTTTGTGGACAATAGTTGCAGCCCATATCGTGTTTTGTCTAGCTTACGTCGGACTTGTAGTTGCTTCACGACTGAGCAATTTAGATCCCCACTTAGAAGAAGCAGCACTAGATTTAGGCGCTACACCAACGCAAGCTTTCATTAAAGTATTATTACCTCAATTAATGCCTGGTATTGTAGCTGGTTGTCTCTTGGCCTTTGTTCTCAGCTTAGATGACTTTCTCATTGCCAGTTTTACTGCTGGTAGCGGTTATAACACCCTACCAATGGAAATTTTTAGCCGGATTAGAACCGGAGTCAAGCCTGATATTAACGCATTGAGTGTCATGTTGATTTCAGTATCTGCGATCGCTGCTCTTGTAGCTGAATTAATTCGCATTTCTGGAGAGAATAAAAACTGAAAATCAGACTCGCAATAGTAATCAATATTATGGATGACTTGGTTCTCCATGAACTTTTTTGAGTGGAAAAGAAAAGCTATATTAAAAGAGATGTTTCAATGTAATCTTTCTCCATCTGTTATACCCATGTATTGATATTTACTAATATTTATAAACTTCCTAATATAAACAAATATATAGGATTTATTCATCTTTCTGCCTTCGTTTGGAAAGAAGTTTATAGCTTTTCCTATCATAGTTCCCTCCTCGCTTGCGGGGAGGGGTTCAGTACCTACTCAACTGAAAACCGCTATAAACACATGAATAAACTTCCGTGTTCGCTTCTCTACATAACTGTTTTCAATTAGATAATATTGGGGCTAACTTTGGAGAAGATGCTATTTCCCCCTCATTATGCAAATCTGCCAAAATCCCAATTGCTCAAATCCATTCAACTCTGATAGCAATAGATTTTGCGTGAGTTGCGGACAAAGCAACTTTGGCAAACTTCTAAGAAACCGTTACCGCGTATTGAGACTTTTAGGTGAAGGTGGATTTAGCAGAACTTATGCTACAGAAGATGTAGACAGACTAAACGCGCCTTGCGTCATCAAGCAATTTTTCCCCCAGTTTCAGGGAACAGGACAACGTACCAAAGCAGCAGAATTTTTTAAAGAAGAGGCTTTTCGGTTGTATGAACTGGGAGAAAATCATACCCAAATTCCCAGATTACTAGCTTACTTTGAACAAGGTGCTAGTTTATATCTCGTACAAGAATTTATTCAAGGAAAGACTCTCTTACAAGAAGTTCAGCAACAAACTTATGGTGAATCACAAATTTGGGAACTTTTAGCTGATTTATTGCCAGTACTGCAATTCATTCATACTCATAATGTCATTCATCGGGATATCAAACCAGAAAATATTATCCGCCGTGCAAGCGATCAAAAACCCGTATTAATTGATTTTGGCGGTGCTAAACAGGTAACACAAACCAGCATAGGAAGACAAGCGACAGTAATTTATACCCTTGGTTATGCCCCAACCGAACAAATGGCTGGATTTGCTTGTCACGGTAGTGATTTGTATGCTTTGGGTGTAACTTGTGTGCGTCTTTTAACTCGATGTTTGCCTTTGCAGGATGCTTCTGGACAGATTAATGATCCTATTTATGATGCCATGAACGCTAAGTGGTTGTGGCACGAACGGTTACAAGAAAAAGGTATTAGTATCAGCGACGACTTAGGCAAAATTTTAGATAAATTACTAAAACATTTACCAAGTGAAAGGTACCAAACAGCTGCAGAAGTTCTCAACGATTTGAAATTTGCAACATTGAACATTGAACCTGTTGCCTTAAAAATTGTTTCGATGCCTCAACCCATTTTATCGCCGCCACCACAAAAAGTAATAATACCATTACCTCCCTTAGAAAACTTTGAATTTGATGTAGTGACAGTAGACACAGGTGGTAGAGAAGTAAACCGCGTGAGTTGTAATGCAAACTTCTTTGCCGAAGAATTGGGTAAATCTGTCACATTAGAAATGGTATCGATTCCTGGCGGTACTTATATGATGGGTTCACCAGAGTTTGAAGGAGATGCTGACGAACGTCCTCGACATAAAGTTACCGTTGAACCATTTTTTATGGGGAAATTTCCTGTAACTCAAGCACAGTGGAGAGTAGTAGCAGCTTTACCCAAAGTCAAACAAGCTTTAAATCCCCATCCATCAAAATTCAAAGGTTTAGATAGACCAGTGGAAAACGTATCTTGGTATGAGGCTGTAGAATTCTGTCTCAGACTATCAGAAAAAACTGGACGCGACTATCGTTTACCGAGCGAAGCTGAATGGGAATATGCTTGTCGGGCTGGAACTACAACATCTTTTCACTTTGGCGAAACTATTACCTCTGAGTTAGTCAGTTGCACTATCGAACCAAAAAGCAAATTCCGTAAAGAAACAACAAACGTCGGTAGTTTTGAAGTCGCCAACGCCTTCGGATTGTACGATATGCACGGGCTAGTTTGGGAATGGTGTGCTGATTCGTGGCACAACAATTACAGCGACGCACCCTCAGATGGAACAGCTTGGGAAGTTGGCGGTGATATTAATCGCCGAGTGCTACGCGGTGGTTCTTGGAGTTTCAACGCAGAACTGTGTCGCAGCGCTAGCCGTAGCTGGAATGAGTCAGACGGTGGACTGAGGGTTTGTGGTTTTAGAGTAGTATTTTCCGTAGAGGAGATTATTTAGGGACTTCCAAGAAATAAATTATCCAAATAAACGAACCACAGAGACACAGAGAACACAGAGAAATAAGGAGGAGAGAGTTGTTTCGCTAGTTTTTTGAGTATTTTTTTATTTGGAAGTCCCTTAGCAGCGCTATAAGTTAACTTCTAAGTTGCACCGGCATAGCTAAATAGGTCATTTTTAAACCACCCAATGGGGTAAAAATCACTGGAGTTAGGCTTTGATTTAAATGCATTTGAATTTCCGAAGATGGTAACTCTTTCAAGCCTTCCATCAAATATTTAATGTTAAAAGCAATCTCAATATTTTCCCCAGAAATTTGTGCTGGCATTGACTCTCTACCACTGCCCACATCTTGAGCTTCACAAGATAAGGTAATTTCTTGGGCTTCGCTATCAATACTAACCTTGACAATATTATTTTTTTGATCTGCTAGTACAGCAATTCGCTCTAAAGTGCTGACAAATTGTCGGCGTTCAATTGTAACTTGTCGCTCAAATTGGCGCGGAATTAGTTGTCGATAAGCAGGATATTGCCCTTCTAATGTGCGACTAGTCAAGCGTTGATTTTGCCATGCAAACACTACTTGACCTTGATCGAAATATAAAGCTACAGGTTCATCTGATGAGGCGCTATGAGCTAGCATTCGTTGTAGTTCGCGTAATGCTCTAGCTGGTACTGTCACTTCTAATTGACTAGTTCCACCTAAAGGACGCTCGTTGCTAGTTTCCACCACTGATAGGCGATGTCCGTCGGTAGCTGCAAATTCTAGAGTATCTTGTTTAACTGTTAAATGCACTCCCGTGAGTACTTGCTTGGTTTCATCACCACTAGTAGCAAATAATGAGCCGCGTAATCCCTCAATTAATGCGGTGGTAGTGAGATAGATTACTTCTGTATTTTCAATTACAGGTAGTTCAGGAAATTCTTCAGGTCCCATTGCTCGGACTTGGTAATGTCCACTCTTGGGTGTGAGTGTGACAATTAACCCTTCTCCACCGGGTGTAACACCTGTGAGGGCTGATTCATCATCTAGAGTGATTTCGCCTTCTGGAAGACGAGAGGTGATGTCTACAAGTAATTTAGCAGGAAGTGCGATCGCACCACTTTGCCATACCTCTGCGTTAAAGCTGGTGCGGATTCCCAAGCTGAGATCAAAGGCTGTTAAGCTTACCTGGTTAGTTTGGGCATCCGCTTGTAACAGCACATTGGCAAGGACTGGATGAGTTGGTCGTGAAGGTACTGCACGACTGACGAGTGAGAGATTTGTACTGAGATCGCTTTGGGAGCAAACTAATTTCATAAGTCAGATTCAGCTGGTGAAAGATATCCTAACACCCTTATTGTTCGTGACAACTCTCACCGCTAACTGCAAGCAGTGTAGCGGGAGCATCTCAAATTCACAAATGAGACTTGCTGCTTCAGGGGCTGACTACTGTCTAAGCCTCCGCAGCCAGGAATCGGTAGTCCAACCGACCCACGCTTTAAAAGATTCAATGCGCTGTTCCAGTCGCGGTCAATGACCAATCCACAAGAACAACTATGAACACGAATGCCTAGAGTTTTTTCGGACTTTTCACCACAACTCGAACAATTAATACTTGTGCCTCTAGGGTCAACTCCAAATGTCAGCTTGCCGCGTTTTACCGCTACTGCTTGCATAATTTGGAGGAATGCGCCCCACGCAACATCAAGTATTGACTTAGCCAGCCGTGTTCTAGCCAAGCCTCTAATGTTCAAGTTCTCAAAAACAATTAAGTCGTATGAATTAATCAACCAATGAGCGACATGATAATGAAACTCTTTTCTTTGCCTTGCAATGTGCAAATGAAGTCTAGCTACCTTAATGGCTTGTTTTTGGTAGTTATTAGATCCTTTGACTTTACGCGCAAGCTTGCGTTGCTCACGAGCTAAAACTGACTGAGATGCGCGGTAATACTGTGGCACTTCAATGCTTTGTCCATCAGCAGTAGTCAAAAACTTTTCTAACCCAACATCTATCCCAGTAGCAGTTTTAATTTCGTCCCTTGGTAAAGAATCGGGTACGGTTTTATCTTCTAAAGAAAAGCTGACATACCAACCATCTGCTTTAGAGATAATTGTCGCCTGTTTAATCTCGAAACCATCTGGGATTGGGCGGTGTAAGATAACCTCAATTTCACTAATCTTGGACAGTTTGAGAATATTATCTGTTAGATGTGCGCCACCTTTGGGTGAATTGACACGCGGGAAAGTAAATGAACTTATATCACCACGCTTTTTGAATCGTGGTTTCCCTCCCTTTTTTCCAAACTTATCGTTGTGGCGGGAGTACCCCGGAGGCTTAGATGGGCGAGTAGCGGGAAGGGAGTAATAATAAAATTGCGTTCAGTCGGTGTCTCTAAAAAATTTGGTATGTTACTCATGCTCAGACACTTACGCAGCCGTAAAATTTTCTCGGTAGCTATGCTTGTGCTTGTTATATGCTTTACTGTGTTAAGTGTGCGTTCATTTGGGCAAAGAATTATGACATCAGCACCCCAATTGCTCACCGACCCATTTTTGCAACTACCAACTGAAACCTCAGTGCAAGTAGTTTGGTTTACTGAGTTTGCTGGTGTTAATCATACAGTAACCTACGGCGAAAATCTTCAACAAACTGCTAAGGCAAATACTACCAAACTCACTCGCACTCGTGAAGACCAACACTCAAGAGTTGCAAACCAAATCAAAGACGGACAAGTTTATGAAAAACCCGTCCAACGCGACATTTGGCGGCATGAGGCTGAGGTAATTGGGTTAACTCCTGGTTTGCGGGTAAACTATCGTATTACAAGTGTGCGAGAAGACGACGAAACTGTTAGCAGTGATGTTTTTAGCCTCGCAGCTACTCCAAAACCGGATACACCACTAAAAATTTTACTCACCTCTGACCATCAGCTAAAGCCGATGACAGCAGCAAATCTGCAAAAGGTGGTAGAAACGGTTGGACGGGTTGATGGAGTGTGGTTTGCCGGTGATTTAGTCAATGTCAGCGATCGCGCCTCAGAATGGTTTGATGATAATAGTGGTGGTGCGTTATTTCCCGGTTTACAAGGTCGTGCTAAATATGAAATGACGCACGACGGTGTAAAGACAACCTATACTGGTGGACAAATAATTCAATATGCACCCATGTTTACCTGCATTGGCAATCATGAGGTGATGGGGCGATTTACCAGGACGGGGAGTTTAAATGATGAATTTGATGATACAATTCCTCGTGCAATTGCTCAAAAAATCTACCAAGACAAATTAATAGATAATTCCTTTAATACTAATACTTATGAAGAGATTTTCTCTTTACCAAAAAGTAAAGAGGGTGCAAAAAGATATTATGCAGTCAGCTTTGGCGATGTGCGTTTGGTAGTACTGTACGCTACGAATATGTGGCGAACTCCTAGCTTAGGTAGAAAGCATAAGGGTAGATATCGAGAAGCCAAAAAGGATTTAAATAATCCTGAAGATTGGGGTTATGGACAGGTGATTTATGAGCCAATCGCTAAAGGCAGCAAGCAGTACAACTGGCTAGAGGCAGAACTCAACAGTCCTGAGTTTCAACAAGCAAAATACAAAGTTGTGATGTTTCATCATCCACCTCATACTCTGGGTGATAATATAGTTCCTGCTTATACAGAACCAGTTCAAATAATTGAACGGGATGATAATAATATCAAAGCAGTGCGTTATGAGTACCCAAAAGATGCAGATTACATTATCCGCGATGTTATCCCAATACTTGAAACAGCTAATGTGCAATTGGTATTCTATGGGCATTCCCATTTGTGGAACCGCTTTGTTAGTCAGAGTGGAATGCACTTTCTAGAAACATCTAATGTGGGTAATACTTACGGCGCTGCTTGGGGTGATAGAAAGCGAGAAGTGCCAATTGGATATCAAGAGGATTATGTTAAGCTTGGCGATCCTAATGGGTTAGAACCGATAGTGCCAACAATTTCCCCTTTATTGGGTGAAGATGGAAAGCCAATGCCTTATATTTCGAGTAATGATATTACGGTTTTTAGTATCTTTGATACGGAGGCAGGTACGATAAGTAGTTATCGTTTTGATACTCGTAAGCCTGATTCGGAAGTATTGAAGTTTGATGAATTTAAGTTGAAATAGCTAAGGTAATAGAATTCGCAGCTACACAAACAAAGTCCGCCTCAGCGGACTTTGTACAGCATTTCATTAATTCGTAGCCAATTAAATTTGGCAACGCCAACGCATTGACTAACAATGCCAACGCATTGATTAACAATGCCAATGCATCGACTAACAATGCCAACGCATTGACTAACAATGCCAATGCATCGACTAACAATGCCAACGCATTGACTAACAATGCCAACGCATTGATTAACAATGCCAATGCATTCCCTTGCATTAAAAACGCTACGATTTTACGCAAAGCTGTACTAAAAAAATTGAGGGTTTGAACCCACGGAGGTCGGTTTTGCCTGTGTAGACGAGGTTTCTAACCGCCGATTTCACTTAAGTTTACAGGAGTGGATTATAGACTAGCGATCGCTTCGGCAACTAGTTTAGAAACAAAGGGTAAAATATCCCGACTCTTAGCTTGCGCTTTCCCTTCAGTAAATACCACTAAGAGGTAAGGGCGCTGTTCTGGTAATTCAATATACGCGGCATCATGGTGAACTTGACTTGTCCAACCTGCCTTTGACCAAATTTGAGCATTTTCAGGGAGTCCACCGCCTAAAAAACCTGCTACCTGATCTTCCTCTCTGTCAGTGGGCAAATCGTTGAGATTACGTTTCAGTAAAGCCATCATTGCTTGCGATCGCGCACTTGAAACCGCCACTCCACCTACAATACTATGCAGTAGCCTAGCGATCGCATTTGTTGTTAACATATTACGATTTTCCAGTAACTCTCCCACAAATGCCCGTTCCCGTCCATAAGGGCTATCACTCCAAGTTTTTTGACAGACGTTTATTGTCTCCATTTCTTCCCAACCCAAAGATTGGTAATAGCGGTTAACAATATTACGTTGATATTTCCAGGTTTCAAAGGGCCCGGTTGGCAATTCTGGCCCTGATGTGGTACCACTCAGAATATCCACAACCAAGCTGGTAGCATCATTACTAGAATCTACAATCATATCCCGCAAGGCGCGTTCTAACTCTTTGGAAGTGTTAGTCATCCCTTTTTCTAGCCATTCGTTTACCGCCACCAGGTAAAATAGCTTGACTACACTGGCGGGATAAATCCGTTCAACACCACGATAAGTAAAACCACGGACTGGATGATCCCAAAAAGCGTTGGGAGTCAGCGCCCCACCAGTATTTACTCGCACTGGTGGATCGTAAACAACCCAAGTCAGGGCAATTTGATTACGGGCTAAGGTCGGAAATTCTGCCCAAGTTGCATCTAAAATGCCATTACCAAGATTTTCCAGTTGTTCGTCTTTATTAAAAAAAATCATTCTCCAGTAATGTCCTTTAATCTAAAATCCAAAATCCAAAATCCAAAATCAGGGGAGTATCAGTGTATTGCTGACCTTAATTTATATGATTCTCCTGAATGTACGCGTTTAGCAACTCAAGCTGCATCTGGGAGACATTTATGGGTAACATCAAATCACCAAAATTTAGCGGTTGAGGTGTATTTGTATGAAGATGACTATCCCGGATGGGTATCCCTTTCAGATTTTGATTCATTACAATCTGCTACTGTACATTATCAGGCTGCAACATTTTCTAAATCTGAGATTCAAAAACTGCTAGCAGAGGTCATCGCCTTTACCCAAAAAGCGATGCAACAATCCAATTATTACCTTTGGGGTGGTACGGTTGGGCCAAATTATGACTGTTCTGGGTTGATGCAGGCGGCGTTTGCTTCGGTGGGTATTTGGCTACCTAGAGATGCCTATCAGCAGGAAGGATTTACTCAATCAATTACTATTGCAGAATTAACAGCCGGGGATCTGGTATTTTTTGGAACTAGTCAAAAAGCAACCCATGTCGGGCTTTATTTGGCGGATGGTTATTACATTCATAGTTCTGGGAAAGATCAGGGCCGGGATGGGATTGGCATTGATATTCTCTCGGAACAGGGAGATGCTGTTAGTCAGTCGTACTATCAGCAGCTGCGAGGTGCTGGTAGAGTTATCAAGAGTTACGAACCACAGAGACGCTGAGGGCGCTGAGGCTTATGAGGAGTGGGTTGATCGATCAAGGGTTGAGTGAAGAGAATGGGACGATTTCGGCTATTGTCCCAGATGTTTCGGTGGTGCTGCCGATACATGACGAGGTGGAAAGTTTGCCGCTTTTACTAGAAGCGATCGCATCTACTTTATCTTCTAGTCAGATAAATTATGAAATCATCTGTGTAGATGATGGTTCTACAGATGGTTCTGGGGATTTTCTCAAAGAACAGGCGCAAATCCGCACAGATTTAAAGGCAGTGATTTTGCGTCGCAACTACGGACAAACTGCGGCGATGGCTGCTGGATTTTACTATGCAGTCGGTAAAGCGATCGTCACTCTAGATGCTGATCTCCAAAATGATCCGGCTGATATCCCCATGTTATTAGCGAAGCTGGATGAGGGTTACGATTTGGTCAGTGGTTGGCGGCAAAAACGCCAAGATGGTGCTGTAAATAGGTTACTTCCTTCCAAAATTGCCAATTGGCTAATTCGCCGTACTACTAGCGTAAATATTCATGACTATGGCTGTTCGCTGAAAGCATATCGTGCAGAACTCCTAGCAGATATGAACCTCTACGGGGAATTACACCGTTTTTTACCAGCTTTGGCGTACATTGAAGGAGCTAGAATTACTGAAGTACCAGTACGCCATCACGCCCGTCGCTTTGGTCGCAGTAAATATGGGATTTGGCGGACATTCCGTGTGTTGATGGATTTGTTAACCATCCTATTTATGAAAAAATTCCTCACCCGCCCAATGCATGTTTTTGGGCTGTTGGGTTTGGTTTCAATGGTTTCGGGAACTGCGATCGGAATTTACTTGACTTTCGTTAAATTGGCTTTAGGCGAGATGATTGGCAATCGCCCTTTGCTGATTTTGGCGGTTCTCCTGCTAGTAACTGGAGTACAGTTGTTTTGCTTCGGCCTTTTAGCAGAATTACTCATGCGTACATACCATGAATCCCAAGGACGGCCTATCTATCGCGTGCGAGAAGTAGTAGCAAAAAATGTTAAGTAAGGTAACAATAGTAGTCATTGGTCATTAGTAAATATTGGTTGACTCTAGACAAATGACAAATGACAAATGACAAAACCTTATTAAATTACATCTACCTTGAAAGCATTTAATACCTTTGACGCCGAACTGCGGCGCAACCTGCTGGTTTTATTTACAGCAGGTTTATTATTCTGGTCGAGCATATCTTCGCTCTTACCAACCCTACCGCTTTACATCGATAATGTGGGCGCAAGTAAGCAAGAAATTGGGATTGTGATGGGCAGTTTCGCCATTGGGTTATTGCTATCTCGCCCAATGCTGGGACGGTTAGCCGATGAACGCGGTCGAAAAATTCTCTTGTTGATTGGTACGATAGTAGCTGCGATCGCACCCTTTGGTTACTTGGCAACCCAATCTCTTGGGCTATTAATCTTGGTGCGGATTTTTCACGGCATTAGCGTTGCCGCTTTTACCACTGGCTACAGTGCCTTAGTCGCAGATTTAGCTCCCACTGAAACTCGTGGCGAAATCATTGGTTACATGACCTTAGCAACACCCCTTGGTTTAGCAATTGGCCCTGCCTTGGGTGGGTATTTGGAAGCTACAAGTACTTACGGGATATTATTTCTCTTCTGTGCCGAATTGGGTTTTGTCGCTCTCTTGGAGATCATACAAGTCACGAATCCGCCAGTGCAAACACAACAGCAAACTGAAGAAAAGGGTCGCAACTTTTGGCAAATTTTGGGCACTCCAGGGGTGAGAGTTCCAACAATAGTTATGTTGTTGGTAGGTTTGTCTCTCGGTGCTGTACATACTTTTGTGTCGTTATTCCTCAAATCCACCGATGTGGACTTCAATGGCGGACTGTTTTTTACAGCTGCGGCAATTTCTAGTTTTAGTATCAGAGTGTTTGCTGGTAAGGCAAGCGATCGCTTTGGTCGTGGTTTATTTATAACATTTGGTATTTTTTGCTACATTTTAGCGTTAATACTGCTGTGGCAAGCTCACAGCGTGATGTTTTTCTTACTGGCTGCGATCGCTGAAGGTGCTGGTGGTGGTACACTCATCTCCATGATGGTCACGATGATGGCAGACCGCTCACTGCCCAAAGAAAGAGGACAAATTTTTGCTATATGCATAGCTGGACTTGACTTGGGAATTGCGATCGCTGCTCCTCTTCTAGGTATCATCGCAGAACTTGTAGGCTACCGCGATATGTTTGGCTATGGTGCTGTGATAACTTCTCTTGCACTTATCCTTTTCCTCACCCAGTCGAGCAAAAACCTATCCAACTCCCTCCGCTTTGCACTAGGTCTAGCTCCAGATGCCTACGCCTTGAACAACCTAAAAGTTAGGAGTGATGAAATTTAACTCATCACTCCTAACTTTCAACTCTTAACTTTAAAAAACGGGCGAGGAGGGATTCGAACCCCCGACACCGTGGTCCGTAGCCACGTGCTCTAGTCCACTGAGCTACACGCCCTCACCGACAATCTATATTAACACGTTCTAACTAAATGGCGCAAGATAATTTTCCATCTAATTTTGCCAACTTAACCCATCTAGATCGCCAAGGACAGGCGCAGATGGTAGATGTGTCTGATAAAGCACCCAGCGTCCGCCAAGCAGTAGCCGCAGCCAATGTGCGGATGCTGCCAGCCACCTTCGCCGCCATTCAAGCCGGAAACGTCCCAAAAGGCGATGTGTTGGCAACTGCAAGATTGGCTGGGATTATGGCAGCCAAGCAAACAGCCACTTTAATTCCTCTGTGTCATCCGTTGCCTTTGCAAAAAATCGCAGTCGAAATCATACCCGATCCCAAACTACCTGGTTATCAAATTCAAGCCACAGTCAAAACCAAAGCTGAAACTGGTGTAGAAATGGAAGCCTTAACTGCCGTTTCTGTGGCTGCTCTGACTTTATACGATATGGCAAAAGCCTTAGAAAAGTCGATTCAAATCGAATCAATTCGTTTAATCAGTAAGAGTGGCGGTAAATCAGGAGATTATTCCCCGCCAGAGCAATAAGCTACTCTATTTCACTCCCCAATTATGGAAGATTATCAGGATCAATGCCGAGATTACGCAAATATGCTGCCAACTGTTCAGCGCGTTGACGTTCTTGTTTTAGCAATAACTCAGCCTGTTCAGCCCGTTGATTGAGTTCCAGGGAATTCAAAAATCTCTGTCCATCTGGACGGTAAATTTCTAACTCTCCAAGGCCCGTTTGAAATCTAATTCCTAAGCGGGGACTGAGCCAACCATCCATTTGCCATAGCTTATTCAAATGGTTGTTTTGCCGCAACCAGCCGTTTAGTTGAAAACTTTCAGGGTCGTATAAATAGTATTCTTCAACACCATAAGTATCGTAAAACTCCAGCTTACGCTCCATCTCCTTGGTATCATTACTATAAGAAAGAATCTCAAAGATTACTTGCGGTGGAATATTATCTTCTTGCCACTGACGATAAGAATGACGTTTTCCCTTTGGTCTACCGAAGACAACCATCACATCAGGTGCAGTGGGTGTAATCAGCCGAGAACGGACGGGATACCAGAGCAAATCTCCTGCAATCAAAACACGATCATTATTAGCAAACAGAATCTCTAAATTCTCCTTAATCAGGACAATCCAACGATATTGCTCTGTATTGTCTGCCATTGGTTTGCCGTCGCTATCTGGATAAAGGAGATCGGGGTCTATTTGCTCAAAGATCGTCATAGGATTTAACCCACAGGCTCTTGACTTCCAGTTCAATTATGACTGGTTGTAAGGGTCTAATAGCAACCAATGCCACAAAAACCTTAGAATGAATAGGGTCTATTTAAATCTGTAACAAATATTTATGCCTCCTCGTTGGCCTCGCAAACCCGATCGCAAAGACCCTGATTACCGCAAGATCGATGACCGGATGAATTTTGCCGTGCATGTAGCGATCGCTGCTACTATCAATTCTGGGTTATGGTTTTTCCACATCTTGAAAAGCACTACTTGGGAGTGGCTGCCTTGGGTGACTTTAAGTTGGACAGGAATATTGTTGGTGCATCTGATTTATATTAGTGCGATCGCTAACTACACCGAAACTCCGCCAAAATCCACCTGAAGATGGATTACTCATGCTGGGGCGATTGTAACCTCTGGTAGTAGGATTAGGCTGTTAATTGAGCCATAATGTAAAAAAGCCTGAGATTTCGCACTTTTTCTTAATTTAGGGTTATTTTTATGGCTAAGACTAACACCACAGAACTACTAGAAGCCCTAGCAGCTGAAATTGGCGAAAACGTCTACATAGACGTTGCCAAATGGCATCTTTATTTATCTAATGCCAAACTGCATACAGTTGTTGCCGAGCAACTGTATCCCTTAATTACTTCCAACGCTGTAAATGAAGACCGAGTTTTACAAGTCTTGGCATCGATTCCAATAAAAATTGGCGGCGGGAAACGTGAAATTCCCTTAATCGATTTACTACCCCTGCAATGCCAAGTGAATTTAGTAGATATTCTAGAAAAATATCAACGTGATTTCTAATCGCTAAAACCAAGATTATTTTAGTTGGACAATTTTATTAATCAGCATTCCCTGATTCGATTTTAACTTCGATATTAGGTATATATTTGCTGTATTTATTTTACAAAAATGAACTCCACAGATACACACAGATGAATCTCGTCTAATTTATGTGTAGATATCTGATAAAAATTTCCTTTAACTAAGGAATCTCCGCGTTCAAAATCGGTTCACATTTGAGCGAGGCGAGTTTATTTTAAGACTCGCTTTGAACATTCATGCAAATTCATTGAGGCAATTTCTATGCTTTTACAAGTCAAAGATAGTGGCGAATTGGTAAAGATTGTTGAGATTCAGGAATTAATTGACCCAAATAATGATGTTGTTCACGCAAAAGACCAAGAAGGTCAAGAAGAACAGCAACCTGAAAGTTTTAAAAAAGAAAATCTCGTTTTTCCTTCAGGTGAAGTTTTACCACGCTGTTGGTTAGATGCTAACTATAGACACGACAACGCTTAATTATTTTCAAGTCACTTGAGTTAGAGGGTTCATGTAGTAATTTTCAGAGTGATTTGTTTGTAGCAAACGGCTCCAACACCGCTTTTCCTAATTATTTACACATCCCCGGCTTCTTAAAGAAGCCGGGGATGTGGCTTTTCACAAAGAATTTATGATTGTTATATATATCTATGTTCCAGATGATGATGCAGCTTTTTCTCCTACTGTCACCGTTTCATTCTGCTGAAATTTAGGGAAAAATGTCTTAACAATCCAGTCAGTCAAGATGTGAGATAGTAATCCCATAGGACCAGCAAACAAACACAGTGCAAGGGAGTGAATTGTCCAAATACCTGTTTTTTGCCCTTCCCAATAAATCCAGCGACCGACAAATAAATCCATTACTAAAAAATGAATCCAACCCGTTGCAGCAGCCGTTTCATCTGTAAAAAATCGAGCAATATCGGCTAATTGGGGATTCGATAAAGCTTGAGCATTTTCTGGCGTAATGCTGTTGATAAACAAATACACATACGCCCCAGCTAACAGCACAAAAGGCAAATATGATGACATAATCTGCCGTGTAACTTTCCAATTTGGCAATAAAATCATCAATGCCCAAAAAGGCAAGACAAAAAGATTGGCAACGTTAAATAGTTGAGAGATAGTCATACTTTTGTAAAGTGTGGAATTAACTAATGATTCATAACTCGCAACTTTCCGAAGATAAATCCCGACAAATTTTACAAAGTCTGGAATCTGGGTATGTTTATAAAGCTACAAGTTGTGATTCGATTTCGGAAGACTTCAAATCACGACCGATGAAAACTAAGCGGGTTTGCCGTGCCTCTTCGGGCTTCCAGGGGCGATCGTAAAATTTATCAAATCGGGTTCCCACGCCTTGCATCACTAAGCGCATGGATTTATTTGGCACTGCCACAAAGCCTTTAATCCGGTAAATTTCTTGTTCTTGTGCTAATTTTTCTAACTCCTGTTGCAGCTTTTCTGGATCAAAGGTACGATCCAAAATTAAATTAGTTGAGATAATTTCTTCGTCGTGATTGTGGTCTTCTTCTGTATCGTGATGACTAGGACGAGAATCTAAATTGTCTTCGACTGCGGCTTGGAATCCTAATAATATAGATGCATCTAGTTGAGAACCATTGCTCTCGACAATCTTCACCACTCTGGGCAACTCTTGCTTAATCAATTCCTCAACTCTAGCTTTTGTCTCGGCATCTACCAAATCAATTTTATTTAACACCACTAAGTCTGCACAAGCAAGTTGGTCTTCAAACAGTTCTTGCAAGGGTGTTTCGTGTTCTAGACTATCATCTGCTTGTCGCTGGGCTGCGATCGCATCTAGATCGCTAGCAAATGTTCCCGCAGCTACCGCCGCACAATCTACCACGGTAATTACTGCATCCACAGTGGCGGCGTTGCGAATTTCTTGCCAACGAAAAGCCTTTACCAATGGTTTTGGCAACGCTAAACCAGAGGTTTCAATCAAAATGCAGTCGATGCTATCTCGCCGCTTGATTAACTCTTGCATCATCGGGTAAAACTCTTCCTGCACGGTGCAGCATAAGCAGCCGTTAGTTAATTCAAAGATATTACTGTCGCCCTCACCATCTTCCGGGCAAACTTGACAGGATTTTAATAATTCGCCATCAATACCGAGTTCGCCAAATTCATTGACTATAACGGCAATACGCCGTCCTTGATTGTTTTGTAGCAGGTGGCGAATTAGGCTGGTTTTTCCACTACCTAAGAAGCCTGTAATCACTGTGACAGGAATTTTCGTAGCCATATTTTTGCCTGATGTCCTCAGTATGGTAAGTTTTACGCATTACAAACTTAAATACTGAGATTAAGCTTGGTTTGAAGATTGACTTAGTTATTTTAAGCTGAAAGTCTATGGTAAGCCTGAAAATTTTGGCGCTACTGTTGAGTTGAGGTTTAGCTGAGATATTGCATCTGCCCAATCTCCTGCCAGAGAATTTATTCTCTGTCTAATAGCTTAAATCCCTGCCATCAACGAGTTTAGTCCTCTTGAGAGGACTTTCGCTATTAGCCATAGTGTTTCTAACCTATGGCGGGTTTTGAAACTGGTGTAATATTTGAATTTGGTATTGATTAAACATAATTGAGGGGCAATCTCCCCATGCTTGCTTTCACCAATAAAAAGCAGTCACAAGGCTATTGCCCCTAAACATTTTGAGCGTCAATCGCTCTTTCCCCAGAAACAGCTATGAATTATCTTTCATCAGGCTATCTGAACTTATGACTCCACACACCATACTCCGCAATCTCAACACAGTTACTCAGCTGTGACGAGTTCAGTACTGCCGCGTGTACGACGCCGTGTGAGGCTATTGTAAAGCATTACCCCGATAGCCTTAATCAAATTGCCTTCCAATTCCTGGAACATCTTCATGTTCGTGCCAAAGGCGGCGTTAGCTTCATCAACGATGCGATCGGTGGTAGCATCGTCGAGGGGTAATTCATCCAAAGTTTGACGATATTTGGCTTTGAATGCCTTCTCGTCAGGAATCTCTGGAAACTCATAAAAGGCTGTTCCTTGTCCATCAGACAAATTCATCGCCGTTACAGCAATATTCTTGAGAATTTGTCCCCCGGATAAGTCACCCAAGTAACGAGTATATGAATGAGCTATCAACAGTTCCGGTTCTGTGGCAGATATTTCTCGGATGCGCTTTACATAAGCTTCCCCTGCGGAAGATAGTTTGATTTGCTCTCGCCAGTTAGCACCAAAGTAATAACCCAAGTCTTGCTCTAGGGTATACTTGCGGTTTAGCTGAGGAAAGTTAATTTTAGAAAGAATTGGATGCTGGCTATGCTTCTCCATTTCCTCTTCCATCGCTGAATAGACGAAGTAGAAATTAGCAACAAGTTTCCGGTAAGAGTTTTTCTCGACTACTCCTCTTAAAAAGCACTTGACAAAACCTACATTTTCTGCCATTGTGTGGGCTTTCTTAGTGCCTACACGTAGTTTGGTTGCTAAATTGCTGCTCATACTAAATTTCTCAACTTTAAAAAGTTAACTGTCGGAGTTTAAATTCACTAACGGCTAAAAAAGCCATTAAAACGTTACCTTAAAACTATTTGATGAGGATTTATATTAAAATTTTTTAAGTCGCCATATTTTTGTATTTTTTTATACAAAAATGACGGTAAGAGGATATAACTTTGCATTCCGGTGTTTTGATTTTTTTGTTGTTATTAGCTGAATTTTGCTTTGATTCTCAGCTCTCCTGAAAAACACTTATGATTAAACACACGCAACATTTATTACAGCTTGTTCTTGGTTAGTAGCATTGCAAAGTGTGAACTAATCCAGATAAAAATCAAGATTAAGGTTGAGGGCATACATAAAAAGAATAATTAGCTAAAATGTGGAAGCTTTATTGATAACGTAAAAACCAATACTGACTTTATCAAAGATTTACAATAACATCGGCATAAATTACGTATTATTACGTAATAGTAGCTTAATCTAGAATGAATTTCTAAAGAGAAAAAGCATGTCGAAATTGCTGAATAAAGTCTTAAGTGCTGTTTTTCAGTGTGATTGTGTGGAGTGTTTAAAAATATGGTTTCATCTATAACTCGGACACCGGGCATTCCGGGGGATTCTGCTTCCAAAGTTGATGCATTGAGCAAAGGGATTGAGAGCAGTTTTGCACTGAATTTAATTCCATTACCAGCAAATCCCTTATTTGGTACAGATGGAATTCGCGGACGAGTCGGAGAATTACTAAATGCGCCCCTAGCATTGCAAGTTGGTTTTTGGACAGGGATTGTTTTACAAAATCATGCTACTCAAGTAGGGCCAGTCATTCTCGGACAGGACTCCAGAAACTCCAGCGATATGCTGGCAATGGCTTTGAGTGCAGGGTTAACAGCAGCAGGATTAGAGGTCTGGTATTTGGGATTATGTCCCACTCCTTGCATTGCCTATCTGACCAGCATCAGTGATGCCATCGGCGGAGTGATGATTTCTGCCAGCCACAATCCCCCAGAAGACAATGGTATTAAGATTTTTAGTGCCAATGGTGGAAAGTTACCGCAAATATTGCAGGCAGAAATTGAAGCGGGACTGCGTGGCCAAATATCACCTATTGCTATCAGTAATTGCGGACGGCATTACTCACGTTTGGAGTTAGTCGGGCATTATAGCGAGGCATTGAAAAAACCCTTGAACGGTGCCCTAAATCTTCAGGGAATGAAGATTGTCTTAGACTTGGCGTGGGGAGCAGCAGTCGGGTTAGCACCATCAGTATTTACAGAAATGGGGGCAGAGGTAATCTCCTTGCATAACGAAGCAGATGGCGATCGCATTAATGTTAACTGCGGTTCCACGCACCTAGATATTCTTGCAGCCACAGTACAAGAACACAACGCCGATATCGGCTTTGCCTTTGATGGCGATGCTGATCGCGTCTTAGCAGTAGACAATACTGGCAGGCAAGTTAACGGTGATTACATTCTCTACTTATGGGGACGACACTTACAACAAAACCAACAACTGCCAGACAACCTGATTGTATCTACAGTTATGGCTAACTTAGGCTTTGAGAAAGCTTGGCAAAAAATTGGTGGTAACTTAATTCGTACCGCAGTCGGCGACCAATACGTACAAGCCGAAATGTTGCGGACTGGGGGAATGCTGGGTGGCGAACAATCAGGTCATATTCTTTGCCGTCATTATGCGGTAACTGGAGATGGCTTATTAACAGCATTACACATAGCATCTTTGGTGAAAGAGGCGGGTGTTCCCTTTAGCGAATTAGTAGATCAAAGCTTCCAGACCTATCCGCAATTGTTGCGAAACGTGCGAGTTGTCGATCGCGATCGCCGTTTAGGATGGCAAGATTGTCAACCTGTGCAAGAAGCGATCGCTCTTGCTGAAGCTGCAATGGGTGATTCCGGCAGAATTTTGGTTCGCGCCTCTGGTACAGAACCAGTAATCAGGGTTATGGTAGAAGCTGCCAATGCTGAACTTACCAACTACTGGACAAATGAATTAGTTTCAAAAGTCCAACAGCATCTGATGGACTAAATTAGGTATTATCTAAGCTTTTAACAAGCGCCAATTTTACGTCACAGCTTCTACTAATGACCAAAGCTGGTTAATTTGTAGAAGCTGTGACATTTGTATTTGCATTGTTAGATCATGCCCGATTTATTACTTGTCAACAAAACTCACCGCGTCAAGATAATCAGTCCTGGCGTTCCTCTGAACGTGTTATTATTTATTTCGAGATTCTTAGCTATATATTCTAAGATAATATTATGCTTATTTTTGTTATCCCACTCAAAAGTGCAAAAGTTTCCAATTCCTGGGAACGTGTTACACAATTATTTGAAAGATGCATTAAATCAGTTTGCAATCAAACTTCACCAAACTTTCACGTTATTGTTGTTTGTCACGAAAAACCACAAATAGAATTCACTCATTCTCATATCACATATATTACAGTTGATTTTTCCGCTCCCAACGAAACTAACCCTGTAGCAAAAGGAGATACAGATAAAGGGCGTAAAATATTAAAAGGATTGATTTATGCTCGTCAATTTTCTCCCACTCACACTATGACAGTTGATGCTGACGATTGTGTTAGTAAAAATCTAGCCAAATTTATTAAACAATATCCCGATTCTAATGGATGGTTTATAAATAAAGGTTATAAATATCAAGAAGGTAGTAATTACATATATATTAAAAGAAATAATTTTTATAAAATGTGCGGCAGCTGTAACATTATCCGATATGATTTCAATGATTTGCCTGAAGCCGCAGAATATAATCGTGGCTATGGATACTATAGATATTATATAGACCACGCTAAAGTCAGAGATATTTTAAATAATAGAGCAAAACCTATTAAATCATTACCATTCCCAGGTGCAGTTTATATATTGGATACAGGAGAAAATCTTTTTGATAATTCAAAAAGATTAAGATTTAACATTTTTAATCGCAAATTATTAAATCAATCAGTTATGGATGAATTCGGATTGTATGGCTTACAGCAATCCAGAGAAGTTTGTCAACTATAATATATTTCCCTGAGGGTGATAGGCTACAGCACCATTATGCCGAAAAGACAATCAAAATCCCGACCATCTAAAAACTCGAAAAAGCAGGCTAAAAAGGAAACTTTTACCCTTAACCTCAAAGAACAGTTAGCTCAAAAACGCAAAGCAGGCCAAGCACGTAAAGAACTCATTAGTTTACTGACCACCGCCACCTTTGGCGGTGTCTTCATTGGCATTGTGCTTTTTTTCGTAGCTGGAATTAAAGCAGCAATCTCTGGTGTCTTGGGGATAATTATCATATCCCTTTCCTACAAATACCCGCGTCAAGCGCTATATACCTTCATCATTTATGTACCTATTGGGGGTACTATCACCTACTATTTGGGCAATAATCCCATACTCCAATTAGCTAAAGATGCCTTTTATGTTCCAGCCTTAATTGGACTTTGGCAGACTTGCCGTAAACAGGGGCTACCCCTAATTATTCCCCAAGGCATTAAAATTCCACTTTATATTGTTTTAGGTTGTAGTCTGCTAACACTATTATTTGTAAATGGTGGACAGCAGTTTAACCCGCCTAGCGTGGGATTATTGGAAAAAGCACCCCAAGAAATACCATTAGGTATGGGCATTCTGGGACTAAAAGTATTTTTAGGCTATGTCCCCTTGATTGGTTGTGCTTACTATCTAATTCGTGATAAACGGGATTTTCTATTTTTATCGCGCCTCCAGATTGTCCTAATACTGATTTGCTGCGTGCTGGGATTTATTCAATACCTGTTACTACTAACTGGTGTATGTCAAGGCACTAGAGGTCTTGAAGGAAATGCCCTATTTGTCACATCATTAGAAGCCCGGTGTTATTTTGGTGGAGCGCTCTTATATAGTCCCGAAGAAGGAGTCATTCGCCTACCAGGGACATTTGTAGCTCCTTGGCAGTGGGCATGGTTCTTAATTTCTAGCACCTTTTTTACCTTTGCCACCGGCTTCACCGACCCCTCCCTAATATGGCGGCTGGTCGGTTTAGGTTCTTTAGTGACAGTCTTTATCAATGCTGTAATTTCTGGACAGAGAATCGCCTTAGCTTTAGTACCAATCTGCTTCGGGATTTTGCTATTGCTCACTGGTCAAATTGGCAACCTTAAACGATTTATTCCCATAGGTATAGGACTTGCCCTAGTTCTGGGAATAGCAATAGTGACTAACCCTGCTGTCGTCCAAGAGAGAACCGAGAGTTTTACAGGTCGATGGGAGGCTTCACCACCTCAAGATTTTATCGTTCAGCAATTTCAAGAAAATTGGAAAAACGTAGACGGCCCATTAGGAAGTGGCTTAGGTCGAGCAACTAACTCTGCCCGCGTAATGGGTCAAACTAAGCTAGTGGAAACCTACTATCCCAAAGTACTTTTTGAAGTTGGAATTATAGGAGTGCTAGGTTTTCTGGCTTTGGTAACAAGTTTAACAATTATTAGCTTTAAAACCTATCGCTCCATAAAGAACCGTAATTTCCGCAGTTACGGAGCAGCTTTGTGGGTGTTTATATTGTTTATTAGCTACAACACCTATTACTATCCTCTGGATGTTGATCCGGTTGCTGTCTATTATTGGTTTTTTGCGGGAGTTCTTTTTAAATTGCCAGAACTGGAGAAACAAGATATAGAAGATGCTAACCCTGAGCAAAAAAATAAGAAAAAACGTCTAAAAACAATTTAAATTAAAGAAAAATGGCAAAAGTTATCATAGTAGGTCAAAAGCACCTCAGTATTCCAAATTTACCTCGTAATTCTCGACATATACTCATCCGTCCCAAGCCTTTCCCCACAGGCAGATATCCTATAGAAAAAATTTGGTATCCTTTAAGCAGCTTTTTTGCGTGCCAACCTGTATGGGGAAGATACCAAGCTATTCATTCTTTCAACAAAATTTTATATACAAACAAACCTTGGTTTATCACCTTTGAGGATCATCGTTTTTTATATAGAAATCCTCAAAATCAAGGTGAAGCTGCAATTTATGAATTGTTAAATAATCGATTAGCACTAGAAAATTGCCAAAAACTTATAGCTATCTCAGATTATGCCAAATTGAGATTAATTAAGCGGATAGAAGGTTGGAAGATAAAAGAAAAAATAAGTAAGAAATTGGATGTAATCCATCCAAGCTTTCCAGTAAGGGTTAACGAATCGAAACTTTATCATCAACAGCAAAACCTCCAGCTTATATTTATAGGAAATCACATTGCCCGCAAAGGCGGAGTTGTTGCTTTAAGACTTGCTAAAAAAGCTGAAAAATTAGGTTTACCTATTACTCTTCATATAATTTCCGATCTGGGATATGGTTCAGGAGTTCCGACGGATTTTCCTGATAAAACCAAATATGTAGAGGATTTAAAGTTATTGGATTTAAATAATGTTGTCTTTCATAAAAATCTTCCTAATGACAAAGTTATTGAGTTATTATCGCAAAGTCATTTTCAATTAATGGCGACATTACATGATACTTATGGTTATAGTATCATTGAAGGTTTTTCTGTTGCAACTCCTGCAATTACAACGAATGTATGCGCTTTACCAGAGTTTATTCGTCATGGCGAAAATGGCTATATTTTAAACTTACCAATTAATGAAATTAGGCACTGGAGCAATTGGATGTATGAAGAAAAAACTAAAACTAATGAATATTGGGAAATTTTAAATAGCACTTATGATTATTTGGCAGAGCAAGCATTGCAACAAATAATTCAATTTCTTGATAGAAGTGATAAGCGAGAACATTACGAATTTTTAAGTGCCGGAGCGTTAGCTCAAGCACAAATTGTGCATAACTCTGAAAAGCAAAATGAGTTATTTGATGAGCTTTATGCAGTAGCGGCGGGAGGATAAAGAATTTTTAGCTATTGACTGAATTTAAATTAAGGCAATAGTAGCTTATTTAAGTAAATGAAAACTAATTTTTATAAGGTTATTATCAAAGTAGAAAAATCACTTAATAAAAATCATGGATAATTGGCCATTAATTACTGTGGTTATCCCGACTTATGGTCGGGAGGAAGCCCTACGGGATAGTATTGTAGATGTTTTGAAACAAGACTATCCAAATTTTGAAGTTTTAGTGGTAGACCAAACCGCAAAACACCAGCCAGAAATTCAAGCCTATCTAGAAGAGATGGCGGGGGCAGGTAAAATTAAGTGGTTGCGCTTAGATTGGGCAAGTTTGCCAGGAGCGCGGAATTATGCTGTGCGGCGGTCATCTGGTGAAATAATATTATTTATTGATGATGATGTTCAGCTAACCCCAGGATTGTTAGCAGCCCATGCGAAAAATTATCTACAAAATCCAGAGGTGGGGGCTGTAGCCGGTCGGGTATTTGACAGAATGAAATTGGGTGATTCTGGAGGAGATTTAGAGATTGAATATCTGCCTCCCCAAGCTATGGACCCAGGAATTGCTTGGTATCATATTGATTTGGTACATACCATCAAACCCCAGCAAGTACTGACAGCGAGGGGTTGCAATATGTCATTTCGCCGCGAAATCTTTACTAAGTATGGGCTTAGGTTTGATGAGAGGTTTCGCGGTAGTGCTGTGCGCGAAGAGTCAGATTTTTGTTTGCGGGTGCGACAGACGGGGTATAAAATTTGGTACGATCCAGAGGCCCATTTGGTGCATTTAGGCGAAGAAACAGGGGGTTGTCATGATATTAGTATGCGATCGCTCAAATATCAACTCACCTTTTATCACAACCATTTCCTACTAGGGCTGAAAAACCTTACTGCTACTCAAGCTTTACGCTTATACGCCCGTTTATTTGACTGTCACGTTCTCGGACACCCACCTTGTAACAAAAGCGGTTCGCCCATCAAAATTGCCACTCGCGCTATTTTCTACACTTTGGGTTTTTTCAAAGCCTTGGGTACTGTAATTCAATCACTATGGAACGATGGTCAAATTTACAGCCGTTTGGATGAACAAGTTTAGTTAGAGTTAGGAGTTAGGGACTTCCAAAGGATAGCTGACAAAGAATAAATATTAACTAATAAATATTAATGAAAATATTAGTTGCTAGTCACACTTATATCGTAGACCTCAACTGTGAAAAACTACGTGCTTTATCTCAACTAGAACCGGGAATTGAAGTAACAGTTGTAGTCCCAAAGCGCTGGAAACCCGGTGGTGTACAAAATAGAATTATTGAAACTGAATACCGTGATGAAGGCACATTTAAAATAGTTCCCGTTTATAATTTTAGTCAAAATCATCAGGGACTCCTTACCTTTGGTGCTGATTTAATCTCTTTGTTAAAAGAATTTCGTCCTCAAATCATCCAAGTTGAACAAGGATCTAGGGGGCTAGCTTATACTCAGATGATTGTCTTAAATCAGCTGTTAGGACTCAAGGCAAAAAATGTATTTTTTACTTGGTGGAATTTACCATATCATCTGAAATTACCAGTTGCTTTATTAGAAAAATATAACCTCAATCACAGCCACGGCATTATTTCTGGCAATCAAGATGGAGCAGAAGTTTTGCGGCAACGGGGATATAAAGGGGCAATTAAAGTTATGCCACAACTGGGTATAGATGAAAGTTTATTTACTCCCAAAGCTCAACCAGACTTAGCAGCTAAGTTGGATATTAAAAAAGAAGATTTTATTGTAGGTTTTGTTGGACGATTTGTGCAAGAGAAGGGTTTATTAACGCTTTTGCAAGCCTTAATCACTTTGAAAGATAAACCTTGGAAATTACTTCTACTGGGACGAGGAGAGTTACAAAGTCAATTAATCAAAATCGCGTCAGAAAACAATATTGAAGAACGATTAATCTTGATAGAAAGTGTTCCCCACGATGAGGTTGTAAGCTATATCAATTTAATGAGTACTTTAGTACTGCCTTCAGAAACAACTTACAAGTTTAAAACCTTAACTTCTGTTGGCTGGAAAGAGCAATTTGGTCATGTGCTAATTGAGGCGATGGCCTGCCAAGTACCTGTAATTGGTTCTGATTCTGGGGAAATTCCCTATGTAATTGGTGATGCTGGCTTAGTATTCCCTGAAGGTGATGTTCAAGCTCTTGCTAATTGCTTAGTTCAATTAATGAATAAACCAGATTTTGCTCATACTCTTGGTGAAATGGGTTATCAAAAAGCAATGATTCAATATACAAATAAAGCTTTGGCTAAACAGCAATTAGAGTTTTATCAAGAGTTGGTCGTTAGTCATTAGTCATTGGTCATTAGTGAATGATAAAGGACAAATGACGAAAGATAAAAGAAAAATGACAAATGACAAAAAAATGAAAGTGTTACAAATTGTTCCCTCAATTTCTCTAATTTACGGTGGGCCGAGTCAAATGGTACTTGGATTAGCTCCAGCGTTAGTAAAAGAGGGAGCGGAAGTTACAATTCTCACAACTGATAGTAATGGAGATAACGGTCAAGCACCCTTGGATGTTCCTTTAAATCGCCCAATTAAACAAGATGGCTATGAAATAATTTACTTTCGTTGTGCCCCATTTCGTCGCTACAAATTTTCCCTAGATTTATTAAACTGGCTAAAACGTCATGCTCACGAGTTTGACATAGCACATATTCATGCTCTATTCTCTCCTATAAGTAGTGCTGCTGCTATTGTGTGTCGTCAGCAAAAGCTACCTTATATTTTCCGTCCTTTGGGTACTCTCGATCCGGCTGATTTACGGAAGAAAAAACAATTAAAACAGGTTTATGTCGCAATTATAGAACGTCAAAATTTAGCTGGTGCGGCAGCTATTCATTTTACCAGCGAGCAAGAAGCTAAAATATCAGAAAGATTTGGAGTATCTACGCCAGATTTGGTAATTCCCTTGGGTGTGATTCCGCCTCAATCACCCGTTAAAAATTTATGTAATCAGTTAGAAATACCAGAGAATGTACCTTTAGTATTGTTTATGTCACGAATTGACCCGAAAAAAGGGTTAAATTTGTTGATTCCGGCGCTAGAGAAGCTGTTAGCGGTTGGTTATAAGTTTCATTTTGTCTTAGCTGGGACAAATCCTCAAGATCCAGATTATGAAAAAAAGATAATATCCCAAATTCAAAATTCACCACTGCGATCGCACACTACAATTACTGGCTTTGTCACTGGTGAACTCAAAGTTAGTTTACTACAATCTGCTGATTTATTTGTCTTACCTTCCTACTACGAAAATTTTGGGATTGCTGTAGCTGAAGCAATGGTAGCAGGTGTACCCGTAGTCATTTCTGACCAAGTGCATATTTGTCAACAGATACGTGATAGTGAGTCGGGTTGGGTAGGTGCAACAGATATTCAAGTACTGGTAGAGTTACTGCAAGAAGCTTTGGAAAATCCCGCAGAACGCCAACGACGGGGATTAAACGCCCAAAAATATGCATTGGAAAATTTTAGCTGGGATGCGATCGCAAAGCAAACAATCAAAGCCTACCAAAAAATTCTCACAAACAAATGAATTTAAGCCAACGCAGACAACAGCAGTTTTTGCCAAATAGGTGCTAGAACCGTTTTGAAAAGAAAATGGGATAGGGGACAGCAGCACCTAAAATCGGCATCAACCAGGGAACTCCAAAAACAAAACTCGTAGTTGTGCTGAAGATAACACTAATAACCAAAAAGATTAATATCATCATAAGTAATTTAAAATTAAAAAATAATAAACATATTTGTAGTCTTTATTCTCACTATTTGCTTTAGAGAAATTAAGTTTTAATCAGTATATGAGCTTTTGACAATATTGCATCTATGCGACGACAGGTTTTCGTAATTCTGCAATAATGTGGAAATGTTGCAACTTAATAAGTTTAGACGTGCAATGGCTTGTAGTCAGCTATCGCCCTGATACTTGCAATTCTCTATATAAAAAAAACCTGTAGGTAAAGCATAATAATTTAAATCATATATGTGTACTTTAGTCAATAGTTTTTATGTCTGTCTCGTTCCTTATCCGAGAGCGCTGACAACCTAAAATTTTGTTTCAAACCGCTAAAGTCCGATTGGGGAATAGGGGTTTTATGTCATGATGGCAAAGTAGAACACGTATGATATTTTAACTACAGGGAATCTCTCATGGCTCTCCGTCTAGGTGACACAGTACCCAACTTTACGCAAGCCTCAACACACGGCGACATCGATTTTTACCAATGGGCAGGTGACAGCTGGGTTGTGCTGTTCTCTCACCCTGCTGATTTTACACCTGTTTGTACAACAGAACTCGGCACAGTTGCCAAGCTCAAACCAGAATTTGACAAGCGCAATGTCAAAGCGATCGCACTCAGCGTTGATGACGTAGAATCTCACAAAGGCTGGGTGGGAGACATTGAAGAAACTCAAAGCACCACTCTCAACTACCCAATTTTGGCGGATGCGGATCGCAAGGTTTCTGAGCTTTACGACATGATCCACCCCAATGCTAACGCGACTGTGACAGTGCGATCGGTTTTTGTAATTGACCCCAATAAGAAACTCCGCCTGAGTTTCACCTATCCTCCCAGCACGGGACGCAACTTTGATGAAATTTTGCGGGTGATTGATTCTCTGCAATTGACTGATAACTACAGCGTGGCGACACCAGCTGACTGGAAAGATGGAGAGGATGTAGTAATTGTCCCCTCGCTGAAAGATCCAGAAGTACTCAAAGAGAAATTCCCCAAAGGTTACGAGGAAATCAAACCCTATCTGCGGATGACTCCTCAGCCTAACAAGTAAATCTGAGAATGATTTCTGATAAAAAGCAAGGGCGCAAAGTTATATCTTTGTGTCTTTGTTTTTTTTTGCGTGAGAATATAGTCAGTTGGCTAGGCATCTAAAGCTGGAGGAAATCCCGATGTTTTCATCTCCTTTGGTTTTGCAAATTCCGTCATCAATGCAAATGACAGACGAACAATTTTTTGATTTCTGTCAGATGAATCGTGACTTACGCATTGAGCGAAATAAATTTGGAGAGATATCAATTATGCCGCCTACAGGTGGGACAACAGGCAACCGTGGAGGCAACATCTTTGGACAGCTGTGGGTGTGGTCGGAACAAGATAGTACAGGTATAACTTTTGACTCTAGTACTGGATTTAAACTATCAACAGGTGCAAACAGATCGCCAGATGCTTCTTGGATTAAGCTAGAACGGTGGAATTCTCTGTCTCCAAAACAACAAGAAAAGTTTGTACCCATTTGTCCAGATTTTGTAGTCGAACTCAAATCTCCTAGCGACAACCTTCAGACTTTGAAGGAAAAAATGGAAGAATATATGAATGAGCCAGGAATACAGTTAGGCTGGTTGATTGACCGTAAGCAGCGTAAAGTTTATATTTATCGTCCTGGATTCCCAGAGGAATGTTTGGATAATCCTGATAGTGTAAGCGGCGAGTCGGTATTGCCTGGGTTTATTTTGAATATGAGTAAAGTTTGGTAAGAAAATTTTATTTAAATTTAGGCTGGCGACGATACAGCAATTTAAATTGGGAAATTGGTGTGACATCTAAGGGTAATTGAATAGTAAAAGTGCTACCTTCACCTAATTGGCTCTGCACATTTAAACTACCTTGGTGTGACTGAATAATTGCCTGAGCGATCGCTAACCCTAATCCAGAACCGCCAGTTTTACGAGAGCGATCGCTATTCACTCGGTAAAAGCGATCAAAAATCCGAGTCAGTTCCTGGTGAGGAATACCAATACCTGTATCTTGAACCTGAATCACAGCATAATTTTCACTGCGATCTAAGACAACAGTCACCTTTCCAAATTGTGGCGTGTATTGAATTGCATTGATAATTAAATTAGAAACCAGACGATAGAGTTGGTCAGAATCGCCTACGATATTTAGAGGTTGCTCGACTCTGATTGCAGATGTTAGTGTCACCTGAGCAGAAAATGCGATCGCTGCAAATTCCTCTATTAAGTCATTGACAATATCATTTAAGCAACATTCATGTCGTAATGGCAGAGGTTGCCGATCTAGACGAGCTAAGAGGAGTAAATCAACAACTAAAGAAGTAAGTCGATGATTCTGACGCTGTATAGTTTTTAGAATGTCTTGCGCTTCGACTTCATCTAGTTTCGGCATCAACAAGGCTGATTCCACCGTTGCTTGGGTTGCAGACAAAGGTGTTCGCAACTCATGTGCTACATCTGCTGTAAATTGTTGGATTTGTCTATAGGATTGATAGATAGGTTGCATCGCTAATCCTGCTAACCACCAACTAGCAACACTAACTACAACCATCGTTGTAGGCAATCCCACGGCTAAAATTAGTTTAACAGCATCCAGATAACTATTGAAATCTTCCAGACTTCGCCCCACTTGGATGTATCCCCAATCACGATTGTCTTGAGTGTGTAGTACAAAAGAAATTTGATAATATGGATTGCCTTTACTGTCTTTGAGAGTTTGCCAAAGTTCCTTGTTAAAGACTAGAGAAAGTCCCTCTGGATGAAAACCTGCGATCGCAATCAAGCGTCCTGAATTATCAAAAAAACGTACATAGTAGTAGCCTTGATGGATGGCGCTGAGAATATGCCTTTTAGAACTTGACTGCTGTTGAATACAGCTTTCCCCAAGTACACAAATATTTGGTAAAAGCTGTTGTACAACTGGTTCAATGCGTCCAGGTTGCTTTAGTTTCAGTTCAATACTGTCGTGTATCGTTCCCGCGACAGATTCCAATTCTCGATCTAATGCTACCCAATGGGCATGAGATACGGCTTTGTAGACGCCAAATCCGCATAGGCTTAAAATCACAGCCATGACAAACGCATACCACAGAGCCAAGCGTACCCGCGTTAAGTTAAAGAGTTTATTTTGATTCATAACAAAACATCATTGAGCGAATTAAGGTTCCAAACGCCTAGCTGTCTAATTGGTATTTAAGAACTTGAGACTATATATTTATGATTTTTTTTAGGATATCTCCAGATGATGGGTGAGATGATATTCTACTGTCTAAATCTCAACTAAGCTTCAGTTTTTGTACTTTTTGCTCAGTTCTAAATTATGGAGTTTAGTTTCATAATTGTGATAGTCTGCCTCGGATGTCAAACTTGTCAATACCCCCTAAACTCTATTTGGCTAAAGTCCTTGGCAAGAGCCTTGAAAACTAACAACTGCTAAGTTATCAAAAATAATCCAAGTTCATCCTGTACCAATGGCAGATGATAAAAAGTTTAAACCTGTACAAAATAATAGGTAAATGTGTAAATAAACTTAGTGGAAGTCTGAAAATTTTATTAATTGGTTCCTTAGAATTAGAAATTATCGATTCTAAATCTAACGCACCAATCTTTTTGTACCTACTATAAGAAAATTTTAGATACTAGGAAAATTAATGAAGGCTAAAACAATGACATATTTTACTGTTGGAGATTACCTAGTGCTTCGTCTAGTGCAGCTCGGCGTTAAGCATATTTTCGGTGTTGCTGGAGACTACAATATGGAGTTTCTCGACTCTATTGTTAACCAGGATGAAATTGAGTTGATTTCATGCTGTAACGAACTTAATGCATCCTACGCTGCTGATGGCTATGGTCGGATCAATGGTGTTGCAGCCTTAGTAACTACATTTGGTGTTGGTGAACTCAGTGCTATTAATGGTGTTGCTGGTGCTTACGCCGAACACGTTCCTATTGTAGCAATTACTGGTTCTCCTGCTACTAAACTTCAATCATCCGGAGCGCTTGTCCATCATACGCTTGGTACTGGTGATTTCTCTCTCTTCGCCCGAATGTATGAAAAGGTAACGGCGGCTCAAGCATATTTGACAATAGAGAATGCAACAGCAGAAATTGATAGAGTTTTAGGTATCTGTCTTCTCCAAAAATTACCTGTTTACATCTCCATACCGATGGATATTGCTCAACATAAAGTAGCTATACCGTCTGATTCATTGATACTCCCTGTGTTCCAAAGTGCGAGCGCTACTTTAGACGAGGCAGTTGATGCCTGTGTAACTATACTGGAGAAAGCCCAAAAACCAGTAATTATTGCTGATGTTGGTGTAGATCGTGAGCGCCTGCATGGGGAATTGCGAGAGTTGCTAGCAGCTACCGGATACCCTTATGCCACTATGAACATGGGAAAAGGGCTATTGGAGGAAACGCACCCACAATTCATTGGCATATATAATGGTGCTGCTAGTGAGGAATATGTCAGAAAACGTATTGAAGAGGCAGATTGTGTGTTGAGTATCGGTGCTTTGATGACTGATTTCAACACAGGAAAGTTTTCTGCCAAACTTGATCCAGATCGAACTATTGAAGTGCATGGGCAGTATCTAAAGATTAAACGTGCGCTGTACAACAATGTAGCAATGCGAGATGTGTTATCTGCTTTAAGCAAACGCTTGCAGCGCCGCGATGCTCAAACCCTAGACTTTAAGGCTGCGATGGAGAATTTGGATGCTGGTTTCACAACTCCCTTCAATCCTAAAACGGATGCGCTTATTACACAACAGCGTTTTTGGTATAGCCTAGCTCATTTCCTCAAAGAAGATGACATTATCGTTACTGAGACTGGAACTTGTCTATTTGGAGCCTCAGCAATTCCTTTGCCAAAAAGAAGCACCTTCGTTGGGCAAGTTCTTTGGGGTTCGATTGGCTATTCAGTTGGCTCATTACTTGGCTGTTGTATCGCAGCACCACAACGACGAGCTATTCTACTAGTGGGTGACGGTTCTTTTCAAATGACAGCACAAGAACTCTCAACAATATTACGTTATAACTTGAAGCCAATTATTTTTCTGATTAACAATGATGGATATACTATAGAGCGTGATATACACGGTGCAACCATGCCATATAACGACATTCAACGGTGGAATTATCACAAGCTCCATGAAATTTTTGCTACTAATGGTTGGGGTATTAAAGTAAGCACTGAGCCTGAGTTGGAGTCGGCATTGCAAAAAGCCGAACAAAATCGCGACCAACTTGCTTTCATTGAAGTCGTGATGGATAAAATGGACAGCCCAGAAGTTCTTTTGAAGATGTTGCAAAATTAGGGTATTTACCAGTAATAAAATGCGCCACCGTCGATAAAACCTCGCAGCTAAAAGTGCTTAAATAATGGCTATAGTTGGTCTTACTTTTTAATGAAAGTTTTGCATCCGTAATGTGGTAGCTGCTGCATAATTATGCTTTGCCGCAAGATTAGGATAAAAAGCATTTCCTGTTTCATTTAATGAGTATCTATGACAAATATTTCATTAAGAGCGGGGACTTTCATCGGTGATATTAAGACGATATCCCACACCATGCATAGTTTCAATGGGATTCCCACAACCGCTATTAGCTAATCTGCGGCGCAGCAAACGTATTTGAGCCGCCACCACATTACTAACGGGTTCTGCGCTCACCTCCCAAAGCTGATTGCGAATCTGTTCGGTTGTGACAATTTGGTGCGGGTGCTTCATAAAATACTCTAGTAGCTGGAATTCTTTATTAGTTAAAGGAATTACCTGTTTATCCCCTTGATGGTTCTGACTAACAACCATACTGTTGCTGTAATCGAGAGTCAGGTTGCCAACAGTTAACTCCTTGGATTGAAATTGAGGCGATCGCCTCTGCAAAGCACGCAACCGCGCCAACAATTCCGCCATACCAAAGGGCTTCACCAGATAATCATCAGCACCTGCATCTAGTCCAGCAACTTTATCTTCCATCCTATCTTTAGCTGTCAACATCAAAACTGGCAGAGGATTACGTCGTGTTCGTAGCCGACTACACAGTTCTAGCCCAGACAATCCTGGCAACATCCAATCGATAATAGCCACAGTGTACTGCGTCCACTGGTTTTCTAAATAATCCCATGCCTCATCACCATCTAAAACCCAGTCAACTACATACTTTTCCAGGTTCAAGGTACGCTTGATTGCCGAACCCAAATCTGGCTCATCTTCGACTAGCAACACTCTCATATTATTTATTAAAGCTAAAACGACCATCTACTTTTTTGCCATCAATATCTACAAGCATCTTTACTTGATATTGACCAGATGATTTTTCTGGGAGCAAAACAGTATAGTGTTTACCTTCGCGATCATAAGCAAGGTTTAAAGTTTTTTGCCTTCCATCAGGTGTCTGAACTTGAGCCTTTACTTTGGCATTAGATATTGCTTCGTGATTCTCTCCTTTTTGTAAGTAAAAATCCATGTGAGTTCCATTAGCTTCTTTCTCAGCTACAAACTCTAAATGATAGGCTCCTGTTTCCACAACTTGACCTCCTTTAGATTCACCATGCTGGCTAGATGTTTTGCCAGCAGGCAAAGCTGGAGTTGAGGTAGAAATAGCTGAACTTTTTTCAGTAGTAGCTACTTGATTACGGTTACTACAAGCTCCCAAAAAAATCAGCCCTACACTTCCTATAAGAATCAAACTTGATTTTAGTGAAATCATTGATTTACTCCAGTTAATAAATAATAAACAAATCTAAAAGCCCAATTATAATACTGGACTTTTGGCTATATCAATATTTTGTAAGAATATAGTATTTTTAGGAGCCAGAAACTTCCTAAACTGAGAATACAGAGCAGGAATAACTAATAGTGTTAATGCTGTCGAGGTAAACAAGCCACCTAATACTACGATCGAAAGGGGTTGCAAAATTTCTTTACCAGGGCCACTCTCAACTACTAATGGTGCTAATCCTAAAGCAGAGGTAAAAGCTGTCATCAAAATGGCGTTTAGCCGTTCCATTGAACCTTGAATAAGCACTTCTTTAAGAGGCATGCCTTCCGCAAATTTGGTATTGTAATTATCCACCAGTAGCAAACCATTACGGGTGGCAACTCCAAAGAGAGTGACAAAGCCAACTAAAGAAGCAATAGAAATAACGCCGTCTGTCAAAGCTACTGAAAATACTCCTCCCACCAATGCTAAAGGTAAGTTAATCATAATCATGATGGTAGAAGGGATCGATTTGACTGAAAGATACATAATTACTGTAATGACAACAAAGGCGATCGCACTGGAAATTAAGATATTCTGAGTGGCTCGTTCTTGCGCCTCAAATTGCCCTGCATATTGAATATAGTAGCCAGAGGGAGGATGCACTTGTTGATTAACTTTGTCTCTAATTTCATTTACAATAGAGCGCAAATCTCTACCGCTAGCGTTAGCGGAAACAACAATCAAACGGGAAACATTTTCCCGGTTAATCGTATTTGGGCCTGAGCCATTGTTAATTATGGCAACTTGTGATAGGGGAATCTTTTGACCGCCAGGAGTATCAACTAATAAATTGCCAATGGTATCCAGACTTTGACGTGAATCTGGTTTTAACCACACAACTAAGTCAAAAGTTTGTTGTTTTTCCAAGACTTGGGAAACTACTTTTCCATTGAGGGCAGTTTCAATAATTTCGGAAAGTTTTCCTACTGTTAAACCATATCGAGAAGCGGCTTGACGATTGAACTTAATTTGTATTTGTTCGACTGGTACTTGAGGCTCTAGTTGTAAATCAACAACACCATTAACGGTTTTCATCACCTCATTTACCTGGCTCCCAATGATGCGGAGTTCTTCTAATTCTGAACCGAAGATTTTAATAGCGATCGCACTTCTCACACCAGACAAAACCTCATCCATTCGGTGAGAGATAAAACCACCAATATTCGGTGCTACCCCTGGTAATTTAGCAAACTCTTCCCGCAGTTTTTTAATACTCGCCTCCCTATCTTCCATCCCCGCTTTACTCAACTCAATATCCAAATGTCCCAAATTCACCCCTGCTGCATCTGCATCGCCAGGCGCACGTCCAGAACGCAACTGCACGTAGGGAAATCTAGAGTCTCCCTTCAGCGCGTCTTGAAGTGCTTCTCCGGCTACATTAGTAGCTTCCAAAGATACACCAGGATAAAGAGTGAGGGTATTCACCAAAGTTTGCTCTTGAAATTCTGGTAAAAACACTCTTCCAAAGGAGGGAGCAATTACAGCAGATGCTACTAAACTAGCAGCAGCTAGGATTAAAATAATTCCAGAATGTCGCAGAGAAAATGTTAATAAGGGATGATAAAGCTTCTTAAAAAATCTTGCTATCCAAGGCTCGGTTTCTGGCAAGTTACCGTAAGGTAATAAGATTGCACATAATGCCGGAGTCACCGTTAATGCTGTGATACTAGAAGCAATAACTGCTGCCATATACCCTAATCCCATTGGGATAAAAATACTACCTTCTACACCAGCCAAAGCAAAAACTGGAGAGAAGACAACTATGGTAATTATGGTGGCTCCAAATACCGAATCGCGTACCTCTTGACAACCGTCAAATACTACGTCTAAAACTGGGCGCGGTTTCGGAGAATATTTATTTTCTCGGAGGTTACGATAGACATTTTCAGCATCCACAATCGCATCATCAACTGCTGAACCAATTGCTACTGCTAACCCTCCCAAGGTCATAGTATTTAAACCTTGTCCTAGCAAATTTAGTAATAGTACTCCTATTAGTAAGGATAATGGTAGAGCCGTTAGACAAATAGCTAAATTACGCCAATTCATCAAAAACGGAATCAGGATAAGTGCAACAATAATACTGCCTTCAATTAAAGCTTCTCTAACATTGTCAATAGAAGAATCAATATAGTTTTCTTGGCGGAAGGTAGGGGTGATATTAATATCTTTAGGTAAAGCAGCTTTTATTTCTAACATCGCCTCTTCTATGGCACGAGTAATAGTAGGAGTATCGGCTTGAGGCTGTTTATTAATCATTACAATAATTGCCTTTTGACCGTTAAAACTGCCATCACCACGTTTGATAGCTGCACCAATTTGGACATCAGCTACATCGGATATTTTCACAGGTGTACCATTACGGGCAGTAATTGCTGATTGCTGTAATTCTTCAATAGATTCAATCCGTCCAATGCCTCGAATTAATTTTTCGCGATCGGGGGTAATCAAATAGCCACCCGGAGCATTAACATTGGCAGCAGATACAGCTTCCTGCACATCTTCTAAAGTGACATTAAAGGCTTGTAACTTCTCTGGGTCAATTAATACTTGATATTGGCGAGTATCGCCGCCATACGCTATAACCTGACTAACACCTGGAACAGCCAAAAGGCGATTTGTTACTTGCCAATCGACAATGCGTCGCACTTCCATCAAAGGAGTATTTTCAGAAGTAAAGGCGTATTGCAGTACAGTACCGATGGGGGAAGTGGTGGGGGAAATTTGTGGCGTTTCCACTCCTTCAGGAAGCTTACTAGAACTCTGTTGCAATCGCTCTGTTACCAATTGGCGAGCTTGATAAATATCGCTTCCCCAGTTAAAAATTACTTTGACAACGGAAACTCCCGACGCGCTAGAAGAACGTACTGCTGTGATTCCTGGAGTACCGTTAATCGCACTTTCAATTGGTAAAGTTACTAAAGATTCAACTTCTTCTGGTGCTAATCCTGGTGCTTCAGTTTGAATTTCAACTTGGGGTGGTGCAAAGCTGGGGAAAACATCCAACGGCATTTGGATAATTGTCCGAAATATCCAAAGCGTTACGACAATTGCACCCAGAATAACTAACCAACGACGGGCGATCGCCCATTTAATAATCGCACTCAGCATGACTATTTCTGAATCTTGATTTCTGAATCTTCACTAGCTGCACGGTGGTTATCAACCCATTCTGGCGATGCATCTACTTGCACAGAACTGGCTAGTTGAAGTTGATTGGTGCGACGACTAGACCAAAAAGCACCTCCGATAAAAGCTACTGTGGCTAATGCTGCTCCCCCTCCTCCCAGCAGCCACAGTGGTACTGGCTCTCTAGTAGTTTGTCGAGGAGTTTCCGGGTGTTCGTCTACTTTTGGCTTAGTATCGCCACGCAAAGACTGAGCATAAAGCTGAGGCGATCGCACTGTCACTATCAAATCCTCCTCGAATAAGCCAGTTTTGACCTCAACCATATCCCCAGAGGTTCGACCTAAAGTAACTTCAACAGGCTGATAGGCGTTGCCATTTTGTACATAAACTTGTTTTTTGCCATTGCCTTCAACTACAGCCGCGCTCTTAATTGCTAATATGCCTGATGATGTTTGGTTTGTAACAACTTCTAATTCTGCAAACATTCCTGGTTTTAGCACTCCGCTAGAATTCTCTAGTTCAGCTTGCACTGGTACGACTCGCGTTTCCCCTTCCACAAAAGAAGCAATTCGGGTAATTCGTCCGATAAAGGTACGATTAGGTATAGAAGCAACTTTGACCCTTACTTGTTGACCACTTCTTACCTGATTCAAATCTTTTTCATAAATATTCGCGGTGGCAAAAACACGACTGTCATCAATAATTGTCATCAACTTCCCACCCGCATCCTCGAATGATTGACCAAGGGTAACTTCCCGATCGGCAACTTTGCCAGAAATTGGGGATGTCACGGTAACAAGTCCTTGAGCATCAGCGCGGGTTCCCAATTGAGAAAGCCGAGTTTGATAAATACTATTACTTAGTTGGATACGAGATTTTGCTACCTGAACGGATGAATCAGCGCGTTTTAGCTGATTTTCTGCCTCGATAACGTCCCGACGACTGGCAGCTTTAGCAAGGTCGGCTTTGGCTTGAGCTAACTGAGTTTCCGATTCAAGAGCGTTACGACGTGGTAAAGCGCCAGCATTAACTAACCGTTGATCTTGGTTAAACTTTTCTTGAGCAAAAGCCACTTGGCTCTGTGCTTGAGCTATTTCAGCTGCGGCTATTTGTTGATAGCGATCGCGGTTTTGTTGAGCTAGTCTTAAATCAGCCTGCGCTTGCTGTAAATCAGCCTGACCTTGGGCAAGTTTTTCTTGGGAGTTAACCCGCATTTCCACCAGTTCAGGACTGGATATAACGGCAACTGGTTGACCTTTTTTCACCATCACACCAGCTTCCACCAATAACTCAACCACTTTCGCTTGAGAAATTGGGGTATTTACTTCCACTTTTTGGCTGGGTAGAGTTTCAATCTGTCCGGTAGTTTTAATATCAACAGCTAGCTGCTGGCGTTTGACAGGTTCAACTTTAATTCCTAGCCGTTTGGCTGTTTGGGCATCAACTTGAATAGAGCTACTAGCACCAGTTGTTTCACTTCCTCCTTGAAATTCATTTCCGTGTCCAGCGTGAGCCAAAACAACTGCGGGACTAGCAAGTAACAAAATATTGAAAAGTGTCCCAGAAACACAGCGAAGAACTGTAAGTGGTTGGGAATAGGGGTTAGGCATCGCTATCAAAAGTCTTTGGATACAGAGGCAGAGAAAATACAGTGGTTCGGTTTCACTACCCAGTCTTTCATTGAGAAATGAAATTAGGATGAAATTCTGCTGCGTAGGCGTAGTCCTTCGTAGACATCGCTCCTGAAATAACCAAACACCTATCCCGAATTACGTTAGCGAGTCATTGAGCGTCTACTTGTTGTACCAAGCTTTCCGCCACTGTTGCATTTCTTTAATTTCTATCTCTTGGGCTTTAACAATTTCTTGGGCTAATTTCTTGATTTCAGGGCGCTTAGACTTACTTAAGGCATCTTGCGCCATTGTTACAGCCCCTTCATGGTGAGGAATCATCGCATTGATAAAGCGCAGATCAAACTCCGCATCGGCTGCACCTAAATCCTGACTCATCATCATAGTTTTCATTTGATCAGACGACATTTCCATCATGTGGCCCATTTGACTGTTGTAAGCCATTGGTTTATCTCCCGCCTTGGGATACCAAGCTTGTCGCCACTGCTTCATCTGAGTGATTTCTTGGTTTTGCGATTTGATGATATTGTCTGCTAGCTTTTTGATTTCAGGACGTTTTGATTTCTGCTGCGCTTCTTTAGCCATTTCCACAGCCCCTTGATGGTGCGGTATCATAGCGTCGATAAATCGTAAATCAAAATTAGCATCGGCTGGGCCTAAATCCATTCCCATACTGTGATTCATGCCACCACCGTGATTCATCATCTGCTTGTCATTAGCATTAGTGACAGTTTCCTTTAGGGCTTGGCTTTCGTTCTGGGAAGCAGTATTGGTACATCCTGTGATTAACCCACCGGCTGAAGCGATCGCACTCAAGGTTAACGCCAAAAACCCATTCCTCAAAGATAGCAGTTGCATAAATCTCACCTAACAGTTTCCTAATTCTATATTTACTTCTTAGCTTTGCAGCCAGAAATGAAATTAGGATGAAATCTAAAGAACCCCAACTTCTCTGAGAAATCGGGGTTCTTGTTGTTCATTTATCACTCAAAGTTGTGTAAGCTTCATTTACTAAGTGCATTTTCTCTTGTGCTTGTTTTAGCAGTTGTGGCTGATTCACAAACAAATCTGGATGCCATTTTTTTACTAAAGTTCGATAAGCCTGCTTTACCTCAGCCTGAGAAGCATTTGTTTGCAATCCTAAAATGCTGTAGGCGCTAGTAATCTTATCTTTTTCAGTCTGGGTTTTTGGTTGGTTGGGTGCTTTGTTGCTTTGAGTTGTATTTTGCTGTTTGCTAGTTTGAGAACCAGGCGATGATATCTCTGCTTTCATTCGCGCTATTTCCTCATTGAGTTCCCACTCACGAAATTTCGCCTCTACCTCTTCTGGACGTGGAGAGGGAGAAGCTTTTGGCGGTGGAGAAACAGATTTTACCCTTGTCTGAGTATTCTTAGCAGTATTTTCCTGTTGTTGCTTAACACCAGGATCTTTTTTAGGAGAACTTTCAACTCTCTCTGGCTGTGGTGAATATTTTCTATTGGTATTATTGTATTTAGGTATTTCTTTATAAGGTTGATGATTTGAAGATATTTTGACTTTTTCTAACTCTCGTAGCAACTGATTAAAACCGTTTTGCAATTGCTGCAAACTTTCACGTTTTTTAGTAATTTCTAGCGGCTCTTGACTAATTTCAAAACAAATTACTTTTTGGGCTTTCTGTTCATATTCCGTCAAAATAGATAACCCTTGACTACTGAAGCCAGATAAATAATCTTCAATTGCAGTTATACAAAGTTTAGCAACTTCCTGATCATAAGATTCCTTTGCTAATTGATCGTCTTGTTTTTGGATATTCTTGTTTAGCAGATAAGAAATACTCCCGACGACAGCAGCACCCACTGGGCCACCTAACAACCAACCAATACCACCACCAACAGCGATGGAACCAGGTTCACTCAAATCATCAGTATTGCTTGGCTTTGATGGTAATATTACTTGTGGTTCGCTAGGAAAGGGAATTATTAAATCTTGCGGTCGTTCTTCTTGAAAAAACTCGTAAGCTTGATAAAGCCATTTCACCGCAGCAAATTTTAATTGGGCTAGGTCTTTTTTAAGAGTATTTGTTTGCCAATATTTAAAGTTATTTTCTACCAATGCAACTGCCGCATCAGCTTGATATTTTGTGAGTAATTTGGGTAATGCTAGCCAATCACGTAACTCTCCCACACTAGTAGAAAAACCTTTATAGATTAAATTAGCGGCTTTTCGTTTAATTTCAACTTTGCTGTTCTCTTTATCATCAAAGGATTTTATTTCAAGAACAATCGGGTCAATTTTAGCTTTTAATGAGTATTGCATTTCAGAAGCGATCGCTTGCACCCTTGGCAAACTTACATTACCACGATTTGGTTGCAAAATCCCTACAATATTTTGCAAAGCTGTTTCAAAAGCCACTAAACCGCTACTATTAGCAGCAGCAACATCGCCTTTTAATCTAGCTCTTAAAGCAGGTAAAGCATCAACGCGATATAAATTGCTAAAATCTGGAGGTAATTCGGCTCGAAAGCTTTCTGCAACAAACAGCAAGCGATTTTGAACCTGTTTTTGCTCGTCGGGTTCGAGTAAGTTAAGAAAATTAGCGACAAAAACAACTGTTTTAATACCGCGATCTAATAGCCAATCTCGTAAGTTTTCCCGCTCACCTAAAGTCATTAACTTACGTGCATCTAATAATTGTATAACTAAATCTGCACTTAAAAGTTGTTCTCGGACTAAATTATCTTGTTCATCTCTATCATTCGTTCCCGGTAAATCAAGAAATTCTACACCTGTTTCTAAGAAGGGATGCGGACAAAAAATTTCTACAGATGCTACATCTTTTCGCATCTGCCTATTGCCATCAAGAATTGCAAATTGTTGTAAAACTTCTGTGCCACTGCGATAGACTTCTGTACCGTCTACCAACATGATGCGAGTTTGCACATCAGAACCATACTTGACAGTAATTGCTGTGCCTGTAGTGGGAATTAAATCAATTGGTAAGGTGCGATTCCCTAGCATGGCATTAAGTAAGGTAGATTTGCCATGATTAAAAGGGCCAAATACCGCAATCCGAAAGCTAGGATTAACGAGATGATTGCAGATGGTAATTATATCTTGATGCAGTTGCGATTTGCGTTCTAAATTCAGTAATGCAGATACAGATTTAAGAGAATCTGCTAAATCCTTATAACCTTCATACTGTTGTTGCATAGTTCCTCGTTCCCAGTCTCCGCCTGGTAATGCAATTACCTCACATTCTTATAGTTATGGAAGGCGGAGCCTCCCAGTAGGTATTCCCAGCCAGAAGCTGGGAACGAAAGTAATGAGATTTATCAACTATAATAAGCTAATAAATTGCTATACGCGGCCTCAATTTTTTGCAACTGAGCTATTACATCTTTCTGTAAGTTTTTTAAACGCTTGAACTCACCCTCACGATTGATTTCACGGGTTTGTTTCTGCTTGACTAGATTATCTAATTCAGATTTTCGAGAGAGAATATCATCATTAATCCGCTTACCCACTTCTCTTTCGTAAGAGTCAAAACACTCTTTTACAGCATTGTATACAACCTGAGATTGCTCATGTGCGATTTGAGGGAGATGTTTAACTAACTCTTTCTTCGCTGTTTTAACTAACTCTTTACGCGCTTGATCTGCTTGCAAAAATCCAATTCCTAAACCTAGCAGCGCAAACCCGATGGGGCCAAGAAAAATACCTGTCACTGCCGAAATTATCCCACCAATGCCAATTACAGTAAAGTAGTTTAACAAGATATTTTTCCAATCAAATCCGGCTCCGGCTAGTGCCAAACCAGCAAGATTTCCGTTAGATATTGATAACAATCCCATTGCCCATTTTGCCCAGCCAGGAGATTTATCATCTTCAGCAGTAGTTGTGGTATTTACTTTTACATCTTGTCCAGTGAGCTTTTCTGTTATTTTATCTGTAACTTGACTGTAAGACGCGCCATATTGTGCAGCACTGCGAGAAAGTTCTTTAAAAGCTGCATTGATATCTTTTTCAGCAGTTAATGTCCAAGCAGCAGATTTGTCAGTGATATATTGCTCAAAGGCTTTTTGCAGTGCGGTGTTAAATGCTTCTCGTTTACCACTACTGAGAAAATCAAACAAATTTAATTCCGGCTGATAGCGCAAGAAATCGGTTTCAAAGGTATTACCTAAGTTTAAAACGTAGCTGCGAAAAGATTCGGAAATCGTTCTTGCTTGAGTGTCTCTGGTATTGATAATTTCTTTTTGAAATTCATCTCGAATACCTGTGAGTTTGTTAAACTCTGGTTCTACTGAATCAATCCGTTTTTTTAATTCATTTACATCTTGATCAAGTAATGGTATACGTCTAGCAACTGCTTCGCGGGTATGATTGCAGGCAAGTCTTGCTAAGGTTCTCACTTGACGGAGTTCTGCGATCGCACGTTCTCTGGTAAGAAAAGTATTAAGCGAATCCATAAACTTCGGAAAGCCAGTCCCCTCTAAATCAGCTTGGGGATTTTTTAACCGTCGTCTGAGTGCTTGAATTGACGAAAGCTCAAACACTCGTTCGTCATAAATATTCTGACCTTCTACAGTACAATATTCTGCTAAATTCGCGTTAAAGACTTGCCGCAATCTATTCTCTGATGCTTGTAATTCTTCAACATCATCAGGATCAATCAATGATTCTCGTACTTGATCCCAAGCGTTAACTAAGAAGAAAACTGTCAATCCTCGACCTTTGATATAATTTTCTAAGTAGCGACGCTCACCCAAGGTACAAGGTTGAGAAGCTCTCATCACAAACAAAATTGCATGGCAGTTGTTTACATAACCCAAAGATAATTCGTTTCGCGCTTCTGTATCATTCAATCCCGGACTATCGACAATTTCAATTCCTTTTTCTAGTAGCGTTAAGGGATATTCAACTACTGCATAATCAACATCAGGAAATGCTTGTTTTTTCTCCTGCTCTAGTTTTTTAGCTTCAGCCGGATCAATGGTATATTTATATTTAAAGTTCTGAAAGTCTAGCTGTTGTGGGCTTTTTTCATCATTAAAATGAATGGTAACTTTCTTTTCTGGGCCATAGCGTAGAACTGTTAACACTGCGGTACAAGGGTAACATCGCTCGGTAATAAGTTTTCTCCAATTAAGGCATTAAGAAACGTACTTTTTCCGCGTTTCATATCGCCTAATACTAAAAGGCGAAATACACCTTGGCGGAGGTTTTTACTAGCTATTGTAATATCTTCAATATCTCGCTCTAAACTGAGTTTTCCTGATGAAGAGTCTCCAGCCAACTCAGCTTGGTTAATTGTTTGGGCTAGTTTACTCAAACATACAGAAATCTCCGATCGCACTTGAGCAACCCGCTCTAAATCTTGGATAAATCTGTCAGTTGCTACTTGCTCAGTCATAACAATACACCTTAATTAAAGATTGGTTTTTTTAGATTCCAAAAATATATAGAGTTTGCTACCACAAAATGCACCTGCTTTCCAGAATCAATGCGAAGTGCCTAACTACTAAGGTGTAATCGCGCGATGCCTGCAAAGGGCTACGCCTACGCAAGGGGCATCATTCACTGTAATAAATGATGCCTAATTTTTGCCTGTTACGCCGTCTGTTTAGAAGTTGCTTTTAAGTCTGCGGTCGATTTTAACCGGGTGATGGTGGCTTTACGAATGCGCTCGCTCTTGCGTACTCCGCCTGTCATCTCGTATTCCCGGCTGTCTTTGCCATACTTCAACGCTACACCACTAACCAAGCGCTCTGAGGTTTCCCGAATGGTCTTTTCAAGCGTTTCTATTTGTTCCTTTGCTGAGTCAATGGCAGTTAGCATCATATTATACTGGTCAATCTGGTTGCGGAGTTGCCCGGTTAACTCGGTTAAATGGTTTAAGCTGATCGAATCACCAAAGTCGAGGCTGGAATTAATCGATTTAAATCCGATTACTCTCTGTTCGGTTTTTTCTAGCACGGTAGAGCTTCTTTTTTGGCGTGACATCAATGCAGACTTTTTACTAAACTTTATCTTTCTAGAGTGTCTCAACGGAACGGTATAGTGGTTCAGTAAAGCTTGCAGAAAAAGGTGTTTTTTGTAATAAGATTGGATTATTAGCTCAGTAATTACACGATAAAAGACTTGTGTTGTGAACCAATAAGCTCGTGTTGTGAACCAATAAGCTCGTGTTCTGAACCAATAAGCTCGTGTTCTGAACGAATAAGCTCGTGTTCTGAACGAATAAGCTCGTGTTCTGAACGAATAAGCTCCTGTTCTGAATGAATAAGCTCCTGTTCTGAATGAATAAGCTCGTGTTCTGAACGAATAAGCTCCTGTTCTGAATGAATAAGCTCGTGTTCTGAACAAATATCAAATCTGGGTAATTAGTTATATATTTCCCACAGTCATTGCACCCCACACGCCAGATATCCACTTGGGGAGACCCCAAGACCGCACTGGCTCCCCTTAGCATCGGCTACGGTGTACACACAAGTTTTGCCGCAGCCATATCTTTATTGATAAATCTCGCACTGCGTTTTTATTCCGCCTCGGAATGAATTCCGAGTCTCATAGCTAAAGTCCACTCAAGTGGACTGAATGATTAATTTAGTCTACAAAGCGTGGACTTCAGCTATGAGCCGCCGAACTTTAGTTTTGGGCAGTATGTTGGTGACTGTGACAGTTTCACTCTAAGAAAAATGGTAAAAGATTTGAAACGTATGTGGACAGCACTTGTGTGTACACCGTAGCCTTATTCTTGGGGCTACGGTGTATACACAAGTCTGAAATGGCTGATTAACCAAGACCCCACCCTAACCCTCCCCTTATAAAGGGGAGGGAACTAGATTTCTTGTTTTAATGCATCGGAGGGATTAAGGGGGGTAATTTGACTTGTGTATACACGGTAGATTCTTGGGGAGGGGAGATAAAGCGTAGCTTTGGCGGGGTGGGGTGATTCAGGTTTAATAAGTAATCAAGCGGACATGACATAACATATAAAACTCATATTTGAAATATATCTAGTACGCTATGGCGGAAATAGAGCAACCATTTAGAATCTCTAAAGAGCTTATTCCATAATACTTTTGACTTTTAACTTTTGAATGCGTGACTTCCGCCTTGCGGTACTAGCTCACCTCTATTGTTTTTGGCGGGTTTCCAGCAGCATAAATCTCCCACATAGCAGAATAGGCAAGTTCAAGATTGCGGGTAAAGCGTGGTGTATCAAACAGAGGATAAGTAGTACGATTCTGTGCTAATCTCTGTTTGAGTTCCTGCAATGCTGTAGGGGAATGGCCTAAATGTATTGCCAATTGCTCATATTGTTCTAAGTTATTAGTGATTAAGTCTGGTAAACCAACTGCCCTCAGCAAACTAGCCCCAACACGAGAAGCAAAGGTTTTTCCTATACAAGTGACGACTGGTAAACCTGCCCATAAAGCATCACTAGCAGTAGTGTGAGCATTATAATAAAGGGTATCTAGAAATAAGTCTGCTAATTGATGTCTTGCTAAATGTTCTGCTTTGGTGTGATATTGGGCAAAAATTAAGCGCTCGCTATTAATTCCTCGCGCTTGGGCTTCTCTTTTAAGATTATCCTCAGCAGCAGGAAATCTCACAATTAACCAAAGGACACTTCCTGGAACTGCGGCGAGAATTCTCATCCAAACATCGAAAATCTGCGGTTCAATTTTATAGTTGTTATTGAAGCAGCAAAAGACAAAACCCGACTCAGGTAAACCATACTGATAACGAGCCACAGGGGTAGAAGCGATCGCTTGTTGATAATCGTTGACTTGATAGCTGTGGGGTAAGGTGACTAGCTTCTCGCTAAAACCATCAGCAAATTCTGGCGGTGTGATTACTGGATCGCTAATAATATAATCGATAAAGTCAGCACCCATCGTTCCAGGATAGCCCAAATAGCTAACCTGAATGGGAGCAGGTTGCAAAGCCAAAATAGCAGTGCGAGAACCAGCAGTGTAACCTTTGAGATCGATTAATATATGAATACCATCATCATAAATTTGGCGAGCGCTTTCTTCTATAGATAAAGTAGTAATATCTCGGAAGTGTTCGCTGTTAACAGTTATGTGTTGGCGGTATTCGCTATTGTCGTCTGCGCCGAAAGAGTAAGCAAATATCTCAAAATTAGCTAGCTCGTGCAGGTTAAATAAGCTTTTCATCAAATGACTAGTAGCATGGTTGCGGAAATCATTGGATAAATAGCCAATGCGTAGCCGCCCATTCAAGGAACGGGAATGAGTAAAATTGAGAGATTGCTTTTGACTTGCCCATTGTGCTTTAATATTTTCTCCATGAGTCCGAGCTATTTCTAGCAAAAAAGTCTTGTCCCAAGGCTTGTGTAAGCTATCAAAGGGGCCGATTGTTGTCGGTTTTGCCTTCTCAACCTCAGAGAGAGTTTGTTCCCCGATGCGGGTTAAATCAGACTGACGACTACGCCAATCGCAAGTCATTTCTTTGAGGTAAAACAAGTAATTGAATGCTTCAGCCGAGTCTGGTTGCAGTTGTAAAACCTTTTCAAATGCTACCCTGGCTTCATCTACTTGACCTTGAGTCGTGATCGCCAAAGATAACAGTGCTAACCCTAAACGGTTATATGCTTTAATATAGTCTGGGTTGAGGCGAATAGCTGAACGATAACAAGCGATCGCACCTTCTAAATTCTCTTGCGCCTCTAAGACTATGCCAAGATTTAGATAAGCTTCTGGATAATCGGGATTTTTCTGTAAAGCCTCTTGAAACTTAGCTGCTGCTGCTGATAGCTTACCTTGCATTTGCCAAGCTAGACCAAGATTATTGTGAGCAAAAGCATAGTTCGGGTTGCTGAGAATTGCAGACTCAAAACAAGCGATCGCTTTTTCTAAGTTTTTCTGGGCTACTTCTACGATACCTAAACTATTATGTGCTTCTGCATATTTCGGGTTAATGGTCAATGCCTGTTGGTAAGCCAGAATAGCTTGGTTAGTTTGTCCTTGATTGTCCATAATTACGCCCAACTGATACCAAGCGGGAGCATATTGGGGATATTGGGCGATTATCTGTTCGTATAAAGCGATCGCTTCTGTAAATTGTAGTTGTGTTTGTAAAGCTAATGCTTGTTGATAAAGCTGTTCTACGGCTCTTAATTGGTGCTGGGGGGTTGGCCATAACCAATCAGAATTAGGCCAGTCTTGATTCTGAGGCGTGATTGCACATATCGTATTGTTCCGATTTGCGTTGTCAGTAAATTCTTGTGTAGGCGCTGACTTGTCAGTTTGCAAATTTCCCTCTATGAGAGGAGAACGTGGATCGAGGGTAATCAACTGCTGAATCTCCTGAGTCTGGAATCCTAAAGCTTGTGGGCGACGGACTCCTGGTAACACCTGCACATCATAAAGTTCCGTCACTTCTCCTTCTAGACGTAGCCAGTGGACAACTTGACCCGTTTTCAAGTCAATGACCATCAACCCACATCGGGGTTCAGCACCTTTATTGACTAAATTCTCATCCAGTTTTAAACCAGAAAAAGTTTTGTCGCGGGGCTTAGATAAGCCGACAATGGCATAATCACCAGTAAATGCCAAACCACGCAGAAAACCAGGACAAAAAGTAACAGCCTGAAATACTCCATCGGAATCAATATAACCAAATTCCCCCGTGCCAGCATTCAGCAACCACAACTTACCCTGATAAAATCGTGGGGCGTGGGGCATAGATAAACCCCTAGCAATTACCCGATCAGATTGAATATCAATAATACAACCGCCGCTTTGTCGCTTGTCCCGCCAACCATCCACTACATCAGATTCACCACAGAGGGTAACATAGCGGGGTTTACCGTCCACCATCGCCAAACCATTGAGGTGACAGCGATCTTCATTTACCAAACTAGAAATAAATTTAGGTTTCCATAAAGGAATGCAACTATGGCGATCGCTCACCGTTGCTAAACAATTTAATATAGTACTGATAAAAATAATGCGTTCGTTACCAGCTTCCACCGCCAAATCATGAATATCTAAATCCCCAGTAGTATAAGCAATCCGGGGAATATACAGCTTGTCATAACCATCATAAAGTTGTCCTGGAGTCAGCACATTATCTAACTGCCAAAGTTGGGATCTAGAACTGAGATAAATTCGTTCTGGGGTAGCATATAACCCCATTGCGCGGTCAAAAACGCGCTCAAATCCCGACAATTGTCCGTGGGTGTTCACCCCTAACAGCATCAGACGCGAACTTTGATAGGTAGAGAAAGCCAGACTAATTTGCTGGGATTGTAGCCAGTCGATGAAATTACGCGAGGCGAGTATTTCTACAGGGAGAGCAGCTTTAGCAGTGGATTGTACGATCATTGGCAAAAAAATTAACTTTTGACACTAGTAATAAACATTGCTAGAGTGTTGGGCGTTTAGTTATTAACTATACATACATACAAAATCAAGTCAATAGCTACGTAAAATTCATTAAAACATTTCTCGCCCCCGCTCTTCGCCGCCGCAATCCTACTGACGAGGAAGATCCCCGACTTATTAGAGAAGTCGCGGATCTGACGACCAAGTGATTTTACTTAAGGTCAAAATAATACCAAAACAGGGAAATACTTAAACATTATGACAACTGCAACTATCACAAAGCACACCCTAGTCATCATCGACTCAGCAATTGACGATCATCAAATACTCGTCCAAGGCATCATACCCACAGCCAAAGTAATTACTCTCAACAAACACGAAGACGGCATCGCCCAAATCAGCGCCCTCTCAAAAAACCATCCCGCAGCCAGTATCCAGATAATTGCCCACGGTAGCCCCGGCAGTTTGCAACTAGGTAATAGCCAACTAAGTTTAGACAACCTTTACACCTATCGCCAGCAACTACAACAATGGCTTGCTGCCGAAATCCTCATTTATGGGTGTGAAGTCGCCAGAGGAGAAACGGGAAAAACCTTTATAGAACAGCTACATCAACTTACTGGGGCAAACATCGCCGCCTCAGCCCAGAAAATCGGCAATGCCCAACATGGGGGAACCTGGGAACTAGAGGTGAAGATAGGGCAAATTGGCTCTACTCTGGCGTTGCAACCAGAAGTTAAGGAAGCCTACCCTGGAGTATTTGCTACCTTTGGCACCGCCACCAACTTCACCGTCGGCAGTAATCCCCAATCAATAACAGTAGGAGACTTCAACGGCGACGGCAAGCTGGACTTGGCTGCCGCTAACGTCAACAGCAACAACGTCTCCCTGCTGCTAGGCGACGGCACTGGCGGCTTTGCCACTGCCACCAACTTCACCGCCGGCAGTAATCCCCGATCAGTAACAGTAGGAGACTTCAACGGCGACAGCAAGCTGGACTTGGCTGCCGCTAACGTCAACAGCAACAACGTCTCCCTGCTGCTAGGAAACGGCACTGGCGGCTTTGCCACTGCCACCAACTTCACCGTCGGCAGTAGTCCGTATTCAATAACAGTGGCAGACTTCAACGGCGACGGCAAGCTGGACTTGGCTGCCGCTAACTTCTACAGCAACAACGTCTCAGTGCTGCTAGGCGACGGCACTGGCGGCTTTGCCACCGCCACTAACTTCACCGTCGGCAGTAATCCCCAATCAATAACAGTGGCAGACTTCAACGGCGACGGCAAGCTGGACTTGGCTGCTGCTAACCACTTCAGCTACAACGTCTCCGTGCTGCTAGGCGACGGTACAGGCGGCTTTGCCACCGCCACCAACTTCACCGTCGGCACTAATCATCCTGTGTCACTAACAGGGAGAGACTTTAACAGCGACGGCAAGCTCGACTTAGCTACCGCTAACCACGACAGCGACAACGTCTCAGTGCTGCTAGGCGACGGCACTGGCGGCTTTGCTACTGCCACCAACTTCACCGTCGGCAGTAGTCCCCAATCAGTAACAGTGGGAGACTTCAACGGCGACGGCAAGCTGGACTTGGCTGCCGCTAACTTCTACAGCAACAACGTCTCAGTGCTGCTAGGCGACGGCACTGGCGGCTTTGCCACTGCCACCAACTTCACCGTCGGCAGTAATCCCCAATCAGTAACAGTGGCAGACTTTAACGGTGACAGCAAGCTGGACTTGGCTGCCGCTAACATCAGCAGCAATACCGTCTCAGTGCTGCTAAATGTTAACCTTGCCCCAGTCACTACCGCCACCAACACCGCCCTCGCCTACACCGAAAACGACTCCGCGACAATCATCGACCCTGGCATCACTATCACCGATGCCGACTCCCCCAACCTCAGTAGTGCCACTGTCACCATTACCAACGGTTTTCTCGCCACAGAAGACACCCTCGCTTTCAACGACCAAAATGGCATTACTGGCAGCTATACTAACGGTGTCTTAACCTTAACTGGCAGTGCCACCGTCGCCGACTATCAAACTGCCCTGCAATCTGTTACATATCAAAACAGCAGCGATAATCTTAGCACCACTCCCCGCACTATCAACTTTGTCGTCAATGATGGCAGCTTAAATAGCACTGCTGTAACCCGCGACATTAATCTCACCGCAGTTAATGATGTCCCCAGTGATTTGGAGTTAAGTGCCAACACCGTCAATGATAAAGCAACAGCCAACACGGACATCGGCACATTCAGCAGCACTGACCCAGATCAAAACGATAATTTTGCATACAGCTTAGTTTCGGGAATTGACGATGTTGATAATAATGCCTTCACCATTGATAGCAATAGCCTCAAAATCAACAATTCTCCAGACTTTAAAACTAAGTCTAGTTACAAAATCCGCGTTCGTACCACTGATGATGGTAATCTCACCTTTGAGAAGGGATTGACTATTAATGTTAATAATAATGTTGAAACACCCAGCCGTCTCACTAACCCGAATGATGATGTCTTTAACATTACAAGTGAGGATATTAAAGCCAAACTGGAAATCAAACTCACTGGACACAGTTCTAAGCTGGTGAATGAACTGGGTTTATTTACTGTTGATGATGCTAAAGGTACGATTAATGGTATTGCCCCTGGTGCTGAAGGTTATGCCAAAGCTGCTTTAGATCGGTCAGAGGTAATTTTATCTGCGATCGCTAATATCCCTAATGGATTTGACACCAATAATCTCACCACTCTGCTGGAATTGAATTCTGGTCAGAGTTTTAGATTCTTATTAGTCCAAGACGGTACGCTTGATGGTGTACGCTATAATCCTAACTCCATCGGAAAATTACTGTTTTCTAGCGTCTCAACCCAAAAAATTACAGACTTGGGTGATGATGGTTTCTCTCTCGGTTGGAAGGATGCTTCTGGTAACAGTGCCACAGATTTTAACGATCTAGTGGTGAAAATTAAGCAGACAGATCAAGCTCTACCTTTGGGTACAAATCTCCAAAACAAATTCCAAGGGGAAGTGATTGATTTGCGAGATGTCAAACAATCAGTGAACGCTAAATTTAACGTTTATAGAGAGGCGTCTTACAACAATTACGTTGGCTTCTATCAAGTGACTGATGAAAATGGTGGAATTGATACCAATGGCGACGGCAATGCTGATATTCTCACGGGACAGGCTGGTTATACTCAGGCTGCTGTGCGTGGTCGGGTTGCTGGTATTGATTTAAGTGTGAGTAACCAAGGTAGTGCTACTTACAGTGGTACTTTCCAACCGGGTGCGATTTTTGTTCCCTTTATTATTGTTAACGGTAGCCCTGATGCGCTTTTAGATAACAATTCTAATAACGATCCGGCGGTTTATTTTCCATTCTTGGGTGCTAATTCCGATCAGTCGGATCACATTCGCCTATTAGCAAGTAACACCTTTGGCTTTGAGGATTTGCCTGGTGGTGGCGACAGGGATTTCAATGATGTGATTATCAAAGCTAATTTGACAACTACAATTTAGCAATTGTATCGCTCGTCTGATATCCGAAATACTGCGATGCCTACGGCGGTAAACTACGCAAATAGACCATGCTGTAGGGGCATAGCAATGCTGTGCCCTTACGAAAGAGGTGATTTTGCTGTGGTTAGGACGTGACGATGTGGGAGGGAGGAAAAAGAAGAGTTTATTCAGGCGCTGGAAGCAAATGTGAAAGCAGCGATCGCCCCTGATAAAATAGATATTGTGAACAGTATGGATATGCGTAGGCGTAGCCCGCCGCAGGCATCGTTTTTTTGATCGCCCCTTGTAGAGACGCGATGAATCGCGTCTTTAATTATTTTATTTTCCCACAGTGACAACAATCTCAGAGGAAAGCGATCGCATATTGGATTTGTAGTTGAACAGAGATTGCCTTCTGATAACCTCCAACCGTTGAAGGAAAAAATGCAGGAATAGATGAAAGAGCCAGGAGTACAGCTAGCCTTGCTAATTGACCGCAAGCATTGCCGAGTCTATATTTATCGTCCTGGTGTACCAGAGAAATGTTTGGAAAATCCCGCGAATATTAGCGGTGAATCGGTATTACCTGAGTTTGTTTTGAATATGAGTAAAGTTTGATAATGTACACATCATCTGATTTTAGGCAAATTAGATGTAAATTATGCCACCGCTATAAGCCAAAATTTTTATAGATACTCACACAGGTATAGTCAAAATGGATATTAAGAATGGCTTCGTCGGCGCTGTTGGCAACACACCTCTGATTCGCTTAAACAGTTTCAGTGAAGAAACAGGATGTGAAATCCTCGCTAAAGCTGAATTTCTCAATCCTGGCGGTTCCGTCAAAGACCGCGCCGCACTTTATATTATCAAAGACGCAGAAGAAAAAGGTTTACTCAAACCCGGTGGCACCGTTGTAGAAGGAACTGCTGGTAATACTGGCATTGGGCTGGCACATATTTGCAACGCCAAAGGCTACAAATGCCTAATTATTATTCCCGATACTCAGTCACAAGAAAAAATAGACGCACTGACAGCACTAGGCGCAGAAGTTCGTCCCGTGCCTGCTCTACCCTACAAAGACCCAAACAACTACGTCAAACTATCTGGTAGAGTTGCTGCTGAGTTGGAAAACGCTATTTGGGCAAATCAGTTTGATAACTTAGCCAACCGCCGCGCCCACTATGAAACCACAGGGCCAGAAATTTGGACACAGACAGATGGTAAAATAGATGCATGGACCACTGCAACTGGTACTGGTGGTACTTATGCTGGTGTGGCGTTGTACTTAAAAGAACAAAATCCGGCGATTAAATGCGTTGTTGCCGATCCACTGGGTAGCGCACTTTATAGCTATGTCAAAACCGGCGAACTCAATACAGAAGGAAATTCCATCACCGAAGGCATTGGTAATGGTCGCGTCACAGCCAATATGGAAGGCGCACCTGCCGACGATGCCATTCAAATCGATGACCAAGAAGCTTTACGGGTAGTTTACCAACTGCTAAGAAAAGATGGGTTGTTAATGGGCGGCTCAACAGGCATTAATGTTGGCGCAGCTGTTGCCATAGCGAAGCAGTTGGGGCCAGGACATACCATTGTCACTATCTTATGTGATAGTGGTTCCCGCTATCAGTCGCGGATATTCAATCCTGAATGGCTAGCCTCAAAAGGACTTTCAATAGATTAGTCATTAGTCATTAGTCATTGGTCATTGGCTTCGACTTTTGACGCAATGACAAATGACATAGACGCTCTTTGGCGGCTTCCCGTAGGGTAGGACAAAGGACAAATGACAACTCAACCATCAAACTTCCCCACAATAGACCAACCCTCTTCTCCTAAATGTGTGCGGGTTTGTCAAAATCGCACTTGCAAAAAGCAAGGTGCAGTTAAGGTTTTAGCAGCTTTTGCAGCTTTGCCAATCCCTGGTGTAACGGTAACGGCTAGCAGCTGTTTAGGACAATGCGGCAATGGGCCAATGGTGCTGGTATTACCCGATATGGTCTGGTATAGCAGCGTTCAACCCGATGAAGTATCTCTACTGATAGAAAATCATTTGCTAGGTGGTGAAAGAGTCCAACAGATGCTCTATTATCGGTTTCATCCCCAGAAATAAAGCCAAATTTTCAATATCAATGTCTGCAATATTGTTGACTGAAGTGAGGCATCCCATGAATATCCAACAGCTGCGTCAATCCTTAAAACAAAACTGGCTGAGTTACTACGAGCAAAATATTTCCTGGCTGGTCAAAATGCGAATTTGGGGCACTTACGATGGTCTGCGCCGTCCTTTGTCCGGTTTTATTTTGGCAACACTCTCTGTTTTAGAACCCCAGTTTGATGAAATACTTGCTTTTATGATGGATCTGAGTAACGATCCAGATAAAATAGTCGCCGCTTTAGGTCTTAACTTCAGTCCTGATCAAGAGTTACGTTTAATAAAATCAGAGCATTCTATAGTTATAAGCCAAGTTGAAAGCGAGTTGCCAGATGAGAAATATTCTGAGGATAAACATCTATCATCGGTTGTAACTGCCAGCAAGATTGCTTCTCATTCTCTTGCCAATACTCTAGATTCCAACTTGCCACGCGCCGATCAAGTTGTGCCATCATTTACAGCTACTACTGAGGTAGTTCGCACACGCAAACCTGAGTTGGTAGTTGCAGCAACTAAAGTTGCTCCAGACACTCCGGCAAAAACGCCATCCTCCGGTTTGCTAAAGGAACATCAACCAGTACGCTGGCACTCTGGTCAGTTACCTTCACGAGGATCGGCGACAATGACCAGTGAGGTTAACAGCAAAGCTAAAATGCCATCTGTGGCATTAGCTACTGAGGTTAAAAGCAACGCACCATCTGGCCGAATCCCTGTGGGTGCATCATTGGCAATTACCACTGAGATTAACAGTAATGGTAAACCAGTGCGATCGCCCCTTGGGCGGCTCCCTTCAGGGGCATCGCGAGCAATTACTACTGAGGTTAAAAGTAACGGCAAACACCCGAATATTCAACCAGAAAATGTTAATAGCAAAGTGAATCTAGAAACCACTAATGCCCGCAGTATAGCTTCTTGGGTAGATGAGTTTTGTTATGGCACTAGGGATAAAGAAGAAGATATTTTGACTTGAATTAGTTATGGGTAATCGTGAGAAACAAACGGGATTTCTATGACTTCACCTTCAGTTTCTCCCACTTTGACTTTCAAGCCCACGCCACCAGCTTTAGTACGAATGTAACCTAGTCCAAAGTAACCATCAGTGGTTTCTGTGTAACTGGTAAGTTTGCCGACCTTTTCATCTCCAACTGCGATCGCACTTCCAACTGAAGCAGGGGCACTGAGGCGGATACCCAAAAGGTGTTGTTTTACACCTTTATATGTATTTAATCGAGCAATAGTTTCTTGCCCAATATAGCAACCTTTAGTAAAAGAAATTGTTTGCCACAAACCAACTTCCAGAGGATTATAATCATCTGTGAGTTCTGCATCTGGGGCGGGGCGCCCTTGTAAGATTCGCAAGGCATCCCAGGCGCGATCGCTCATTTCTACTGCCCCAGCTTCTAACAATTTATTCCACACCGAAGATTTATCAGTATTGGGGAAAGTTAAGGTATATCCGGGAGCAGCTAACCCACTACCCACAGCAATCCGCACTTCTTCAGCCGGAGCAATGGTGTATACTTTGTGACTTCCGTAAGGTTGCCCAATGAGTTCGCCAATACCCAACTTTTCTAAAACAGCGTCGCTTCCTGGGCCAATCAGGCTGAAGGTGTTGGTGTCTTCTGTGATATCAGATAATTCCACCTTGTCGGCAAAGAAAATATATTTATCCAGCCATTCCATGAGATATTGGCGGCGGTTAGGTGAAACCAGCAGGATTACCGCATCTTCTCTAACGTAGGCGGTTGCTAAATCAATTGTTCTGGCTGTGGAAGTGACGAAAACAGTATCACAACCTTGTCCTGGCTTGAGTATTTGGAAATTGTTAGTACTTTGGTTGTGTAAGAAGTTGAGGCGATCGTCGCCAGCTACTTTTATACGTCCCCAGGCGGTGCGATCGCATATTGCAACCCCGACTCTGGCAGCTTGGATAGCTGCTGCATCTTTATCGTCAATTGTAGATGTTGGCATGGTGATGAGAAGTTGCCCTGTTTCAATGTTGTCGCACTGAAAATCTTAGCAAATAAGCGTTTGCGGCTTCAATGGCAAAGGAGTGAAAAGGGCGAGGCGATGCCTACGTTGGGCTGCGCCTACGCTATTTTTCAAAATTACATTGTAATTGAGTCTTTTTTTATTTGGAAGTCTCAGATCAGAATTTCTTTTCTCACATTTGAATTTTGAATCCTTCAATCCAAAATTCGAGAATTGAATAGCGTTAAGACTGCTTACAAATTTGCTTTCGAGACTTTTTTAATTTGCCCAGCAAAGTATGCTTCCTCATGTTTGAGTTGTTGCGCTACTTCTAACCCTTTTTGAAAAGCTATTAGTGCTTGAGGAAATTCTTTGCGTTCTACATACAATTGCCCAATTTGGTCATAAGCTTGCATCAGCCCGTAAAAATTGGCCGCTTGCGTCTCTGTTTCCACAAGAATTTGGCTAGCCTGCAAAGCCTCGTCTGTTTGTCCTTGAGCGCGGTACAGCGCAATTAACTTTTGCAAAGCTTCACCAGCACGAACGAACTCCTTTAATTGCCAAGCAGTAGTATAAGCTTCTTGATAATTATTAAAAGCTTCTAGCAGTAAGTTAGGATCTTTCTTTGCCAGAGATTCGTAATCTGAAGCGATCGCTAGCTTTAATTCTGGTATTTCAGTAAGATTATTTTCACTAACGTAAATTTCTACTAGTTTATTAAGTACATTCAATGACTGCTGTGGTTGGCTTGTTCGGTCGTAAATTTCAGCCAACTGTCGCAGATATGTTACCTGGTTTACACGTTCGCCTTGAGAACTAGCTAGACTCAACAATTCCTCGTAGATTGGCGCAGCTTTGGGATAATCAAACCAACTCAAATGCACCTCTCCAATTGTCTTGAGGGTTTGTATGAGTGCTGTTGTATCTTTTTGCTGCCGCACAACTAGCAAAACTTGGTCGTAAGCTTCCGCAGCTAGTTTAGGCGATCGCACATTTTGATAAGCTTGACCTAGCGATCGCCACAATTCTAGATCAATTGGGGCAGTTGTTTTCTGAGATTGTGCCTGCTTTTGAATTGCTTGCAATCGCTGCGTAATATATTGTACTTCTTGTGCATCATTTTGCTTCCAGGCGATCGCCCCGACTCGTGATAGTGCTTGCACCTCTGCTAATGAACCTAAAAAGCGGCGCAAACGAAGTTCCCGGTTCCAAATTTCAAACGCCGCCACCTGATCTCCTGCTTGCAGTTTCGCTGCTGCTTCTTGATTTAAAGCATCCAGCACTGGTTCTAACTTTTGCTGTTCTTGGAGAGTTAACGGCTGTTTATCTTTGGGCAAACGTGGTAGCAGTGGATCGGGTGTGGTAATTTCTAGGGGATTAGGAGGAAATTTATCCGGTGCTTTGGGGTTTTTAGTCTGTGCCAGCGTCAAGGAACTGCTAAAGAGTATAGCGGCAGTAACAATCATAATTAAGCGCCTAAACATGGGTACTTTACCTTGCCTTGAGTTGGTTGCATAAGTTAATTATCCCCATACCCTATTATTTTTACCTTATTCCAGCAATTCCAAAGCGTCACTGACATTACTTTATGTCTCTATCTATTCCAAACACTAAATACATCAATTTAATATCAAGCTAATATTTAAGTGCAATTGCTGAATTTCAATATCGTATTTACATAATTTATGCAAGCGAGAATCTCTTGAAAATGGGTGCGGGATATACTGAATAATTTAATAAAGTTTATTATTTGTCTTCCCATGAGTCAGGAAATATACGCTCCCAATAATTAACTAATATAGGTATCCTTTATTAGAGCTAATTTGCTCTAGAAGTTAAGAAACTTGGTATCAGTTAGCACGACTATGACGAGTAGTACCGTGAAAAACGTTTGGCATTACTGATTTAGAGTATGAATCAAGAGGTAGACAGGCGATATATCGCGTCTTTATATAAATTTTCTTATTCAGCAAGCCAATTTTTTCATGGGTCTTGTTTGGTTAGAACGAAGATATAGCCGCTTGGACTCTGGCTGCTAGTCACCCTTCTCCTTCTGTGCGGTGGTACGACGCTAACGCATAGCTTGCTTAGGGGTAAGGACTTTCTTTCTAAGGTCGCTAACACTGCACTAATAGGTGTTACCCGTCTACAGAGATGGCTCACCGTTTTTACCAATTTAGTCAGCAGCTACTTTTTCAACTAGGAAGGTAAAAAATGGAATGGGCTATTTACAAAAAGAATACGGGCAGTTTTGTAATAGCAGTCGCAATTATGACTGGTGTTGGCGTAATTTCGTATCTTAGTTTGCTTCAGTATAGAGAAAACGCTCAATGGGTAACACATACACGCGAGGTGCTAGAAAAGACTAAAGAAGTAATGTCACAGGTCAAAGATGCAGAAACTGGACAACGGGGCTATCTTCTCACGGGTAAAGAACGGTATCTAGCACCCTATCGCACTGCAACTAGCGAGATTACTCAGAATATTAAGACTTTGCGCCAATTGACTGCGGATAACCCCAATCAACAACGGCGGCTCGATCGCCTTGAACCCCTGGTCGCCAAAAAACTAGTTTTGATGGAACAGGCGATTAACGCCAGGAGCAAAAATTTAGAGTCCGCGCTGCAAATAGTTCAGACAGATCAGGGTCAGCAGATCATGGAGGACATCCGAATGCTGACTAGAGATATGGAGAACGAAGAGAATCAGTTGTTGAAACAGAGGTCGATAGAGGCGAACATTAGCGCTCATCAAACAACTTTGCTGACTATTTTTGGCAGCGTTATCGCTTCTGCGATCGTCGGTTTAGCAGCCATAATTACCAATCAAGAACTTCTCAAACGCAAGCGGATGGAAAATTCTCTGCAAAAAGCTCGTGATGAGTTAGAAATAGAGGTTAGCAAACGGACTGCCGAACTGAGAAACACTAACGAAGAATTGCAAACTGAAATTAATGAGCGTAAAAAGGCAGAGTCAGAGATTCTGCGCTTGAACGTTGAGCTTGAGGGGCGAGTTGCAGAACGCACAGCACAACTCGAAGCCACTAATAAAGAGATGGAAGCATTTAGTTATTCTGTGTCTCACGATCTGCGGGCCCCCTTGCGGAGCATCGACGGCTTTAGCCAAGCGCTACTAGAAGATTATAGTGATAACCTTGACGCACTAGGCCAAAACTACCTACAGCGAGTTCGTGCAGCCACCCAGCGAATGGCACAACTGATCGACGATTTACTGAATCTGTCACGACTGACGCGTAGTGAGATGCGTTACGAAAAGGTGGATCTGAGCGCACTGGTGGAAGCGATCGCCACAGAGTTGCACAGAACACAACCAGAACGCCAAGTAGAGTTTGTAATTACACCGGGATTGGTTGCCAATGGTGATACTCATCTTTTAGGGATCGTGCTAGAAAACCTGCTGGGTAACGCGTGGAAGTTTACAGGAAAAAATCAAAAAGCACGCATAGAATTTGGGTTTTTGCAGGAAGATGACACCCATGTATATTTTGTCCGTGACGATGGCACAGGCTTCGATATGGCCTATGTTGAGAAACTCTTTGGTGCTTTTCAGCGCCTGCACGCTATGACTGAGTTTGAAGGCACTGGTATCGGACTAGCTACTGTGCAGCGCATTGTCCACCGTCATGGTGGCCGTGTCTGGGCCCAAAGTGCAGTAGAGCAAGGCGCAACATTTTACTTCACCCTTTAGCTATAGGAGAACATACAACATGATTTTACTTGTAGAAGATAATCCTGATGATGAAGCGCTAACCCTACGCGCACTTAAGAAAAACAATATTATGAACGAGGTAATAGTGGCACGCGATGGAGTAGAAGCCCTAGACTATCTCTTTGGGAAAGGTGTATACGCCGATCGCGACATGAGCGTTATGCCGAATCTCATTCTCCTAGATTTGAAGTTGCCTAAAATGGATGGTTTGGAAGTTTTGCGACACCTGCGAAGCGACGACAGAACAAAAATCCTTCCCGTCGTCATTCTCACCTCCTCCAAGGAGGAGCAAGACTTAATCAATGGTTACAGCTTGGGTGCCAACAGCTATGTTCGCAAACCAGTAAACTTTTCTCAATTCAGTGAAGCAGTGCGACAACTAGGATTGTACTGGTTTGTGTTGAACGAATCACCACCAAGGGTATAGCTTACCGAAGAAGGCAGGGGACAGGGGGCAGGGGGCAGGGCTGACTTTCTTAATTACAAATTACGAATTACATGGGTATACCACTGCGCGTATTACTTGTTGAGGATTCAGAAGATGATGCTTTGTTGGTGCTGCGTGAACTGCAACGTGGTGGCTATCAAGTAACCTTTGAACGGATTGATACACCCACAGCCATGAAAGCTGCGATCGCAGGTCAAATATGGGATATCGTCATCTGTGATTATTCCATGCCTACCTTTAGCGCCCCTGCTGCATTGAAGCAAGTCAAGAAAAGTGGACTTGACTTGCCATTTATTATTGTTTCAGGAACTATTGGTGAAGATACCGCAGTAGCAGCCATGAAAGCTGGTGCCCATGATTACATCATCAAAGGCAATTTAGCACGACTTATCCCTGCTGTTGCCCGCGAGTTACGTGAGGCACAGGTGAGACGGGAGCGTAAACAAGCACAGGAGCAGATTAAAGCATCGCTTCAAGAAAAAGAGGTGCTATTGAAAGAAATTCATCACCGGGTCAAAAATAATTTGCAGATTATTTCTAGTCTGCTCAACCTGCAAGCAGAGTATATCAAGGACAATCAAGCCCTTGAGGTATTCAAAGATAGTCAGAACCGGATTGACTCAATGGCTCTGATCCACGAGAAACTATATCAATCTCAAGACTTGGCAAAGATTAATTTTGGTGAGTATATCCAAGATTTAGTAACTAATTTATTTTATTCATATAACGTTAATTCCAGCGCTATTACCTTAAAAATGAACGTTGAGGAGGTTTTTTTAGCCATTGATGCAGCTATTCCTTGCGGCTTGATTATCAATGAACTTATTTCAAATTCCCTAAAATATGCCTTTCCCAAAAGAGAATTGGGAGAAATTTGTATTGAATTCTGCTCCATAGAAGCAAATTTATTCACACTTACTATCAGTGATAATGGTGTCGGTTTTGCCCAAGATTTTGACTTTCAAGCTACAGAATCATTAGGTTTGCGATTAGTCAAAGGTCTAACACATCAGCTACAAGGCAATATCGATTTTATCAGCTATAACGGAGTAGAGTATAAAATTATATTCCCGATTAAAAGTTTATAAAACTATAAGTTTAAAAATCATGAATCCAGTAAATATATTAGTTGTTGAAGATGAAATCATCGTAGCAATGGATATACAAAATCGGCTAAGAAAATTTGGATACACTGTTATGGGGCTTGCCGATTCTGGAGAAGAAGCAATTAAGAAAGCAGCAGATAATTCTCTAGATTTAGTTTTAATGGATATTCATCTCAAAGGAAAGATGGACGGTGTGGAGGCCGCTCAAATAATTCATAATGTTTTTAAAATTCCAGTAATATATCTTACTGTTAATGCAGATGAATCAACATTGAATCGAGCAAAGGAAACAGAGCCATTTGGCTACATTCTCAAGCCTTTCAAAGAAAAGGAATTAAAGTTCACTATTGAGATTACGCTTTCCAAACATCGAACAGAAAAAAAATTAAAACAGAATGAACAATGGCTGACTGCTGTACTTAAAAGTATTGGAGATGCTGTAATTACTAGCGATGAATCTGGATTTGTAACTTTTATGAATCCTATTGCAGAAGAGCTAACGGGTTGGAATTATTCAGATGCGTTTGGTAAAGAAGCAACAGAAATATTCAATATTGCTCATGAAGAGACTCGGATAATAATTGAAAGTCCCATCAAGCAAGTCCTTCGTTCTGGCGTTACTGTCAGTCTACCAGAAAAAACGATACTTATTACTAAAAACGGTACAGAAATCCCAATTGATGATAGTATTGCAGCGATTAAAGATGATAACGGTAACATCACGGGTGCAGTTTGCGTTTTTCAGGATATTACCGAGCGTAAGCAGATATTGGAGGCACTAGCGCGTCGCCAGCAAGAATTCAAAGCACTAGTTGAAAATGCACCTGATATTATTTCCAGATTTAACACTCAATTGCGCTACGTTTACGTTAATCCAGTTATTGAAAAGGTTACAGGAATATCAGCCGAAACATTTATCGGCAAAACAAACGCAGAGTTAAATCTGCCAGAAGAATTTTGCCGGATATGCGATCGCAAGCTTGGGCAAGTTTTTCAAACTAAGGAAGAGACGGAGTTTGAATGCAGTTTAGCGATCGCTTCCCAAACAAAACATTACCATACCCGTCTTGTACCTGAGTTGGCTAGCGATGGCTCAGTATTTTTTGTTCTCAGTATTTCTCGCAACATTACTGCTCTAAAACTTGCAGAGGCGCAATTAATTTATGACGCTTTTCACGATATACTAACGGGTCTGCCAAACCGCGCCTTATTTATGGAACGACTAGAACGGGCGCTGATGCTGGCAAAACGACGTGCGAACTATACATTTGCTGTTCTCTTTCTAGACCTAGATCGCTTTAAAGTTGTCAACGACAGTCTCGGCCATACAATTGGTGATCAACTATTAACTGCCCTTGCTCGCAGACTGGAGAATTGCCTGCGTCTTGGAGACACAGTTGCTCGTCTAGGGGGAGATGAGTTTACGATTTTGCTTGAGGATATCAACAACATCCATGACGTAATAGGCGTAGTGGAGCGGATACACGAAGCTTTGACATCTGCGTTCCAACTCAGTGGATATGAGGTATTTACCACCGTCAGCATTGGCATTGCTTTAAATAAGGATAATTACAACCTACCAGAGGAACTACTGCGAGATGCTGACATTGCAATGTATCGCGCTAAGACATTGGGTAAGGCACGCCATGAGATATTTGACTCAAGCATGTACAGGCAAATAACGGAGCTATTAGAGTTAGAGATGGATCTACGGCGGGCAGTTGAACACCAGGAGTTTCAGGTTTACTACCAGCCAATTGTGTTGTTAGAAACTTACAAAATTATTGGTTTTGAAGCTCTTGTTCGCTGGCAGCACCCACAACAGGGATTAATTCCTCCAGACAACTTTATTCCCCTAGCAGAAGAAACTGGGTTGATTATCCCTATTGGTTATTGGGTACTGAGCGAAGCTTGTCGGCAGATGCGTGCTTGGCAAATACAATTTCCTACTGACCCACTCTTGACAATCAGTGTAAATCTTTCCGCTAAACAGTTCTCACAGTCTGGGCTAATTGAGCAAATTTCCCAAATTATGCAAGAGACTGGTCTGGAAGGCAGCAATTTAAAGCTGGAGATTACTGAAAGCGTACTGATGGAAGATATACAATCAGCAACTTTTATGCTCTTGCAACTGCAAGAAATGAATATCCAAATACACTTAGATGATTTTGGTATAGGCTATTCATCCTTGAGTTACCTGCACCGCTTTGCAAGTAATGCCTTGAAGATTGATCGTTCTTTTATTACCAAAATTGGTGCTAACGGCGAAAACTTGGAGATTGTTCAAGCGATCATCACCCTAGCCCAGAGTCTAAATATAGATGTAATAGCAGAGGGCGTAGAAACTGTAGAGCAACTGGCACTACTTAGAGCCATGAAATGCAAGTACGCACAGGGATATTTCTTCTCCAAACCCCTAGATAGTAAATCGATAGAAACATTACTTGCATCTGGCATTCAGCCGAGACAAGGATAGAGTTACGAAGCATAAGCATTTAGCGGTAGGTTAGGGACATCCCATCCAAGAATTAAATTACTCAATTTCTACATCCAACATCACTATCCAATTTTTTCTCCCCCTGCCTTCCAAAACGATTGATTACTTTTTTAGTTGGAAGTCCTTTATTTACTCTCTTTCTCTCCTCTGGCTCGTTCCTGTGTCAAGCTATCAATAGCATCACCCAAGGCAGTAGTAAGGCTATTGCGGGTTTGAGCGTGGTTATCCTGCTCAGTTTTCAAAGCTTGCAAGAGGCGATCGCGTTCTTTGATTACGGTGATGAGTTTAGCTTGCAATTCCTCTACAGATTTCAGTTGTTCTATTTCTTGTTGGATCGCTGTTACTGGTGTTCCAGCAGCCAGTGTCTCCATCTCAAGACCCTGAAGCTTATGCAATTCTGCCTTGAGGGATGCGATCGCCTGTTGGGACAATTGAGCATCTGTGCGCCGTTGTTCTGCTTCTGTGTTGTAAAGCTGACGCCATTTTTGGGCGCTTTCCCAAGCAGCATCGCGATCGCTTTGAAGTCCCGCCATCTGCTCTTTGATTGTCTGGATTTCTGTCAACCACTCTTGTGTTAAATCTTGATTCATAAATAATTTGTCATTAGTTTTTTTCCCAGCTCCCTACTCCCTACTAAGTATTATTGCGGTAAAAAGATAAATGCGATCGCTACGCAAAATTTGGCAAAGTAGTTAATAAAGCCGACCAGTTTTAACTCTAAATTATGCCAAAGCCTCGTTTTTTACGCTTCTTTCGCCACCTCAATTGGGGCACGCTCAAAAAAACTTTTGCTAGGACAATGGAAAGACGACTTTTTGGACTCGCCTCAGAAATCGCCTTCAATGCTATGTTATCTCTGTTTCCGGCAATTCTTGCGATCGTTACAGCCATTGGCTTATTAGCAGAATCTTTACAAGCTACCTTTAAACAACTGGCGGTACAACTCAGTCAAGTCCTACCTGAACAAGCCCTGACTCTGATTCGTGATTTTGCTACCACAGAAATTACTAATTCTAGAAACAGTGGTTTATTTTCTCTGAGCTTCGTATTAGCAATTTGGACTGCTTCTGGGGCGGTGAGTACCGCTATGACTGCCTTCGACCAAATCCATCAAATTCCTTCAGAAAGCATCCGTCCCTTTTGGAAAGCCAAGCTCGTCTCTCTGGCATTAACAGCCGGTACTATGTTGCTTTTAGTGTTGGCTTCTTTCTTGGTCTTTACCAGTGACCTACTGTTGGTAATGGTAGTACGCGGAAATGGTTCTTTGATTTTCTTGTTACATCTTTGGCAGCTGTTACGCTGGCCTTTAGCTTTAAGTATTGTTGCTGTCGCCTTTAGCTTTATATATCGCTATGGCCCAAGCCAATGGAACTCAGGCACACCAATGATGCCTGGAGCAATTTTAGCAGCTGTTTTCTGGGCGATGTTGTCTGCTCTATTTCGGCTTTATGTGGCGAATTTTGGCAATTATAATAAAGTCTATGGCGCAGTAGGGGCTGTAATAGTTTTAATGCTTTGGCTATCGATGAGTGCTGCGGTTCTGTTAATCGGCGATCAGTTGAACGTGACTGTCGGCGAAGATATGCGCCCAAAAGCACGTCAGGATCTCGTAAAAAATATTAAATTGTAAATATCGTTATAAATCCCTGAGAAAATTTTTGCAAAAGTTTAGTAGGGGAGTAGAATATCTAACGACTCAAGACAAACTTAGCGATCGCTTTCATGCCTGATTCTCCTTTTCGATTTTCGATGATTGAACCTGATGCCAAAGCACCCACCTTGAAGCGCCTGCGTCAGTTAAGTCGGCTGCTGGATAATGTTATTACCATTCCTGGTACACAGATTGGTTTTGGTCTAGATCCAATTTTAGGACTTATACCTATTGGTGGTGATTTTTTGGGAATCATGTTTTCTAGCTACATCATCCTAGAAGCAGCGCGACTGGGTGTATCTAGAGCCACTTTAGGCAAAATGGTTCTAAATGTGATCATTGATGGCTTAGTAGGCGCTGTGCCTGTTTTGGGCGACTTTTTTGATTTTACCTGGCGAGCTAACACTAATAATATCAAGCTATTAGAAGATTACTTAAAGTTTCCTAGCCAGCAAAAGAGTGCAGACGGGTGGTTTATCTTTGGCGTTTTGGTAGGATTATTGCTGATTGCCATTGTTTTAGTAGCATTACCAGTGATACTAGTTAGAATGCTGTGGAACGCCTTAACTGGCGGTTAAATTATTTATTAATAACGGAATGAAAGATTGGTGGCAAGCTACTTTTCCGAAAGGGCGGCAAAGTCTAATTATTACTGATGCTAAAGGTTATCCTGTACAAATTTCTTATGGCGAAAAAGGTAAAGGTAAACCGCTAATTCTATTACATGGCATGGGGAGTTGGAGCTATAACTGGCGCCATAGTATAGCACCATTATCTAAATATTTTCGGGTAATTTGTTTTGATGCTAAAGGTTTTGGTTTTTCCGAAAAACCATTGTCGCGTAGAGAAGACAACGGTCATCAAGTTATTGAGTTTAAAAGAGTTATTGAGGCATTATGTGACGAACCCGCAGTGATTGTGGCTGAATCTTTGGGGGGATTGGTTGCCCTTGCCCTTGCTCAAGAAAATCCGCAGTTAGTCGGGCGACTTATAGTCGTAAACGTACCTATTTTTGCCGAACGTCTACCCCATTGGGCTATGTGGTTACTTGCCCAAATACCCTTGGAAATAATACAAACAATTGATTCTTTACGTCTAGCATATTTGTTTGCACCTCTATTTAGAGAAATTATGGCGATAGAAAGACGTAGAGTATTATTTGATCCATCAATTTTGACACAGGAAGATGTCTATTGGATAACTTACCCGTTTATTGAGCTACCTGGTACAGTTGCAAAAGTCGCTGAAGAGTTACAAATAGCAGCGCGAGAAATTGAGAATTGGCAAGAAAATAAGCCTAATATGCTTACCAAAATTCAAAATAACCTAAGTGCAATTAAGTGCCCTACATTAGTTTTGTGGGGTGAGCAAGATAGTTGGTTTCCTGCTATTCATGGGGAAAAACTGCATCAAAATATTCCCAATTCTAAATTAAAAATTTTGTCTAACTGTTATCATGATGCTTCATCTGGTGCTTTTGAAGCGTTGAATGCAGCGATTATTGACTTTTTACAAGATACTCATTTTTAAATCTACATGAATTGCCCCTACGGGAAATCAAGATTTTCACTGCCTTTTTGCATAAGTCCTAGAATTAAATAAAAAGAGAGTGGGAGGAAGCATATCAGTCAGCTTTCAAACTCCCACTCAGCCATTTGCTACTGAAGTGAACAGGAATGTATACAGACGTTGCCCTTATTTGGGGACTAATGCGTACTTCAACAACAACGCCGCATTTAATATTCCTGTTGCAGCAAATGCCAAACCTGATTATTAATATTTATCTGCTGATAAAAATATTCTGCAAATAATTGGTAGAGATAGTTTTTTCTTGTAAATCACTTAGTAAATAGGGTTTTACAAAAGGGATTTTCTTACGTGGTAGTTGCTGATAACAAAACCCTTGAAGTCGTTTATCTTTGTACAATTTAACTTGGCTAATCAGAATCTGGTTGCCATTTTGGCAAGTTTTTAAATTAAAAAATTGGTGTATTTGAATACAAATACTAGACCCAGACGAACAGACGAAGACGATAGAGATTAAGCTTATTGGGGATTCCTGATAAACGATTCTTGGGCGATAGTATAACTGTAGATTCTTTCAATTCTCTTATCTACCATGCCAAAACAGTCTATAGGTCTTGATAACCAACTCTATAATTACCTTTTATCTGTTTCGTTGCGGGAACCGGAGATTCTTTTGAAGTTGCGCCAAGAAACCGCCAGGCATCCTCGAAGTGGAATGCAGATTTCACCAGAACAAGGGCAGTTTATGAGGCTTTTGGTACAGCTTATTGGAGCTAAGAAAACCCTGGAAGTTGGAGTCTTTACTGGTTATAGCTCACTTTCTGTAGCTTTGGCGCTCCCGGCTGATGGGAAGATAATCGCTGCTGATGTGAGTGAAGAATTTACTGCGATCGCCCGTCGATATTGGCAAGAAGCCGGGGTTGCTGATAAAATTGATCTGCGCTTGGCACCAGGTTTAGAAACTTTAGATCAGCTATTGGCAACTGGACAAGCCGAGACATTTGATTTTGCTTTTATTGATGCTGATAAAGAAAATTATGATGGATATTATGAGCGATCGCTACAATTAATACGTCCAGGTGGATTGATTGCTATTGATAATGTTTTATGGTCAGGACAAGTTGCTAACCCGCAAAATCAAGATGAAAGCACCCAAGCTATCCGGGCGCTCAACGAGAAGTTACATCATGACGAACGGATAACGCTCTCCCTTGTCCCCATCGCTGATGGACTGACTTTAGCTATCAAGCGATCTTAGTATACTGATTTCTAGTTGTTTATATAGCAGTTCTCGACAAGCGTGAGGTACAATTTTGACCTCATTTCCATTCCTCTCTCCTAAAAGGAGAGAGGCTTTGAATTGTTCCCCATTCTCGTTTCGGGAAGGGAGTTAGGTTTATTTGCATACTTATACCTTACTGGATTGAAAATGGCTATAAATTACGCAAACAACAGCCGAGACTTTTATTTCTAGGTAGGGGCAATTCATGAATTGCCCCTATTTCTATCTTCAATTAGAAGTTGTAGCCAAGTCCTAATTGTAGCCCGACATCAGTTTCATCCATAAAAGCAGCATTTACAGCGCCATTTAACGTAAATCGAGTACCGAGAGGAACGTCTACACCACCAGTTAGCAGTAATCCAAAATCAGTATCGACATTAGTTTCTATGGCTACGCCAGCACCCAGATAAGGAGAGATAGAGAAAGTTCGTTGGCCCACCTCAGCGCTTGCGCGAGGAGTAAAATCTAAAGTCAACGGAACCAAAAACAATGTATCATCCCCAAAGATCACTGATGGACGGACTGAGATATTGCGTGTCAGACCAATTTTGCTGAACACTGCAAAGTTGCTGTCGCCCAAAGCTGTATCGTCACCGCTCAAACCAATGTTACCACCACCCCCGATGTAGCTAGGGCCACCAAGAGTAGTTCTACCTGGTCTTACATTAGGCGTTGTGCCATCTGTATTTCCTGTTGGCGGCTGATTTAACTGACTAATGTTAACATCAGGTGGGACGAGGACTTGATTAATTGCATGGATAACACCATTGCTAGCTTGGACATCCGCCTGGATAACTCTGGCATTATTCACCGAGACTTGATTATTAGCGCGATCAATTTGAATATTTACAGGGCTTTGTTCAGAGGTTCTCAGTTCTCCAGCCGATAGTTGACTAGAAGTTACTGCACCAGGAACCACATGGTATGACAAAATCTTTATCAATGCATCTCTGTTTTCTGGTTGCTGTAACTGCTGTAAGGTAGCAGCAGGTAAAGCAGCAAATGCTTGATCGGTGGGAGCGAAGACTGTATAAGGGCCAGGCTGTTGAAGAATATCTGTTAAACCAGCTGTCTTTAATAAAGAAGTCAGAGTTGTCAAAGAAGTACTGGATGCAGCAAGAGAAACAATATCATTACCGGTTTGAGTTGCACCGACAATATATTGAGTAGCTGGAAGATTGCTAGCAATGGGTTGCACTCTTCCTTGTTTAGCCAAAGCTTGATATAAGAGTGCCGCAGCTTCAGCACGAGTTAGAGGCTGTTGCGGATTGAGTTGTTTTACATCGGGATAATTAACAACAATATTAGATTGCGTTGCTGCTGTCACATTAGCAACAGCATAGTTCGGGATAGCTGAAGCGTCGGTGTAGTAGGTGCTGAGGTCAGTACTGGTTCCAGTGGTGCTACCAGTTAAACCCAAACCACTGGTTACAGCAACGATCGCCTGTACCTTCGGTATTTGTTCACTTGGTCTAAATACGTTCCCAGGATAGCCTGCCAGAAATCCAGTTTCGTAGGCGTTCTGAATTGCAGAAGCTGCCCAATAGCCAGCAGGAACATCCTTAAATCCACCTGCACTTAATTGCCGAACTCGATTTTGGTTAGGGAAAGCTTTTTGAATTAGGGCGGCAAACTCAGCACGAGTAACACCTTGATTTGGCCTAAAGCTGCCATCTGGAAAGCCACTAATTACATTATTGTCAGCTAAGGCTTGAATGAAGGGACGCGCCCAATAATCTGAGGAAACATCAGACAAGTTTACTGATGAAGTAGGCGATGGTGTTGCAGGTGATTGTGTTTCAGGTGATGGTGTTGCAGGCGATGGTGTCGTAGATGGAACAGTATTTTGAGATAAAGCTGGGGTAGAAATTACTATGGGAGTGATTGTAGCAGCTGTCATTCCCAGAACTACTAAAGCAACCCTTGCTGATGGCCAACGAAAGGAACTAAACATGGAAATATCCTCAATTATCTAAATGTTCACCACACGTAGTACAAAATTTCTATTTGGTTTTTAAAAAACCGCATATAACACTAATAACCATAAGCAACGATATTGTGCTATATGGTATGTTGCAAAAATAAAGATCCTTACATGCGAGTAGGCGATTTTATCAGTTATAAAATCGCAGCCAAGCACTAGAATAATTAGCTTTTAATAGCCATCTCTTTATAATTGCAGAAGATGGTTAATGCCGTCAAGCTACATGCATCATGATCTTTAGCAACATTTAAGAAATAAAATTTGTCTTGGCGATATTTTGTATTATTAATCTTTGAGCGAAATTATACAACTAACTAATGGCTAGGTTCCGAGGAATAACTTTCACTCTTTAGATAGTTGTCTATGATGGTAAATTTTCTAATACTAGACTGAAAATTAGCGATCGCAATCAAAAATTGTGGGCATGATTGCGCCAAGATTTTTGACTAGGAATTATTTTTTTGCAAAATACAATTTTACAAAAATGAATCTACGGATAAATAAGGATTTTTAAAGTGTCTAATATGTAACATTTTTGCTCATAATTCCTCTGGAGGTAGGATAATAAATCCGGTTTTACTCCACCACTAAACCCAGTGTTTTCACATAAATGCACCGTATTCTGGCGTTTTAAGCTACTGGAAGCGTCATTATAAAAAGTTTTAGTTATACCCTTGCACTAGCAAATCTGCAATTGAGGTTAGTAATTAAGTTGGTCGTACTGGTTTGGCAACGTGTTTTGGAAACCCGGCTGCTAAAATTTACCCAGCGATCGCTTTCTCTAGCATAGGGGGTAAGGGCGATCGCAAAAATCGGAAAACCCTCTTTTCCCCTGTATCCCCCGCCCCCTAGCTCCCGCCTCCTTCAAATCAACATTGCAGCAATACAAGCGGTAATAAAACTTGCTAACAATCCGCCAATCATTGACCTTACACCCATACGAGCTAAATCATGCTGGCGATTAGGTGCTATTCCAGTAATACCGCCAATAGTAATTCCAATTGAACCGATATTTGCAAAATTACATAAGGCGTAAGTCGCAATAATTACTGCACGTTGGGAAATTTTACCACTTTCAATTAGTGTCTTTAAATCCAAAAAAGCAATAAACTCATTCAGAATTGTTTTTGTACCCAATAAAGCCCCTACTTGCCGACAATCAGCCCAAGGTACGCCCATCAGCCAAGCTACGGGAGCCATAATAAAAGATAAAATCCACTGTAATGACAGTTGCTGTAAACCCACAAATGCCCCCAACCATCCCAGCAGTGCATTCAGAGCAGCTAATAATCCTAAAAAAGCAATAATCATCACCCCAACATTAACTGCTAATTTCACACCATCAATTGCTCCGGTAGTAGCAGCATCAATTACATTTACATAATTGGTTTCTACATCTGCTTTTACGTTGCCAGCCGTCTCTGATACTTCTGTTTCTGGGTACAGCAATTTTGATACCACCAACGATGTGGGAGCAGTCATAAAAAAAGCAGCAATCAGGTGTTCTGCTGGTATCCCAAAGGAGAGATATGCCCCTAATACTCCACCGGCAATTGTGGCAAAACCACCCGTCATCACGGCATGAAGTTCTGATTGCGTCATCTTCGCTATATAAGGTTTAACCATCAACACCGACTCTGTTGGCCCCAAAAAGATGTTACCTGCACAGGATAAAGATTCAGAACCGGATGTTTTCATCGTCTTCATCATTACCCACGCCATCACATTTACGACTCGCTGTAAAATGCCGTAGTAATACAAAACGCTGATGAAGGAAGAGAAAAAGATAATTGTCGGCAGTACTTGGAAAGCAAAGAAATGATCCTTAAAATTTTCTCCAAAGACAAATTTTGCACCAACATCAGAAAATGCTAAAAATTGGCTGACAATATCTCCCAGAGATTTAAACACATTCAAACCCCAAGGAGTTTTAAGAATCATTAGCGCCAATGCAAACTCCAATCCCAAACCCCATGCCACCACACGCCAACGCACCGCACGACGATTAACCGAGAAGGCGTAGGATATACCGATAAAAACTAAAATCCCCAACGCAGAAATAGCGCTTTCCATATTTACTCCCGGAGATGTATGACAATGGCACTTAGCCACAAAGCATACACAAAAATCCGCGTATTTTTATGGGTTTGTAGTGAATTACTAGGGTTTTGATGGTGTAAAGAAGGAAGTACTGCTGACTTCATAGCTCGTCGTAGTTCATTGCAGTGGCTTGTCCCTCTGCAATTTCTTGTTTGGCTTCTTTAGCAGCAGCAATAAGTTTTGATTGTGTTTTCTGGAATGATTGATTCCATCTGATTTCATCTTGCAGATCATCAATGTACTCCCGCAGATGCTCTGCAATTCGATCTTGTACCTCAATGGGTAAAGACTCCATCATTTTGATCACGGTGGTAATTGCTGCTGAAGACATGGTGAATTGCTCTCATACAACGCTTTACTCTTAAAGCTAACATCAATGCTGTTTAGTACGGTTGCTATAGCGATCGCACTGTGTAGGAGATAATGCTTTGACCGATTTGCAGGATAGGCATAGCAATAAAAGGGAACAAATCGGAGGCTGCTAGTTAGGCAAAATCAACCCCTTTATTTATTATTAGCATTTTAAGCGCAGCCGTTTTTGTTGATGCAAGAAGAATTTGTTTTTGGGCGAATACAAGTTTTTGGGAACTCGACAGAAGAAGCATCTAACATTTCTTTGTAGATGCAAAGTAAATTTTCTAGATGATCTCCGCTTAATTGCTTAAAGGGTTCAGGAAATTCTTCTACAGGTATAATATCTCTCTCTTTTACATTCAATCCTAAAGCGCGAAATCCAGTCGTAACACCCGCATGAAGATATACTTCCTGAAGTTGAAAACCTAGATATTTAGTAATGCGAAGGGCAACATCATAATTGGCTAATTCGCCAAATCCTTCTACTTTATTTCTAACATCCTGAACAAATTTATAAATATTATTAAAGTTTTCAAAATCAATAGTACACTGAGTATCTAAATCTTCTAAAGCAATCTCAGCCGCTAAAGCTAGACGCCGACGACCAACACGCCTTTGATAACTATGAAGTTTTCCCTGCTCGTCTTCGCTAAGAAAAGCTTTTCTGACAGCATCTTTTAAATTGTCAGCTTGTTTATACCAAGAATATTCTTTCTCTGCATAGAGATAAACATTCTTATGATAGTGCTCGTATATGTCTGTGTAGGATTTCATATCTAAAAACTCATCATTCAAGTCCTACTGTAATCTTTGAAACTATGCTCGTCAACGTTATTAAGTATATTTTTCTCATCCTCTAACTGGACATTAAACACCAAAGCACGAATTTTTTGCCGCAGTTCTGTATTGATTTGTCTTTCATAACCCCATAACCGTGCGATAATGAGCTTCAATTTGAGCGACGCTTTCAGATTTGCGCTTTGTCTCCCATTGACTGCGGTTAAATAATTCTTGTCGCAATTCATCAACATTAATTGTGGTAACTTTGCCATCAGCAACAATTTGCTTACCATTTACCCAAGCACTATCAACAACATTAGTAGGACGACCTAAGACTAATAAGCCAATGGGATCTGTACGGGGTAGTAATGATAAATTGGTGAGGTCATAAAGTACCAAATCGGCTTGTTTACCCACAGTAAGGGAACCGAGTTTGTCTGCTATATTTAGTCCTTTTGCGCCTCCCAAGGATGCCATTTCTACAGCTTGTCTGGGCGTAATCCAGTTTTGATAATTTGAGTCTGTAACATTATGTAAAATAGAACCCATTTTGATTGCTTCTAGCAAGTCTTGAGAGTCATTACTCGAAGCACCATCGCAACCAAAAGTTACATTTACTCCAGCTTGACGATATTTTAAAATGGGAGCGATGCCACTGCCTAAACGCAAATTACTTAAGGGATTATGAACAACTGTAGATTGAGTTTCGGCGAGAATGGCGATATCAGCATCATTTAACCAAACGCAATGAGCTAGAGTTGTACGATCGCTCAGATATCCGATTCTTTTCAAATGTTCTACAGCAGTACAACCGTACTTCTCTTGGGCGAGTTTTTCCTGTGCCCTGGTTTCGAGTAAATGGGAGTGACGACAAAGATTATAGTGATCGCTTAACTCACTACATCCTGTAAACAAAGCATCAGTACACAATTGTATACCTGTTGGTGCAACTAAAATATTTATACCCTCATCCGGGCGATGAAACTGTCTTACCGCTTCTTCGATGATTTCCAATGTTGCCGCAGTTGAGCGAAAATAAGGTTCATGAGTTTGGGCTGATTCCCCAGATGGAATACCTGCACTGAGGGACTCATCTTGAATTAAGGGGGCGATAAAGGCACGAATTCCCACTTCTTTGTAAGCGCGAGTTGCAATGGCGATCGTTTCTAACTCAAGTCCGGGAATTAACACCAGGTGATCTACTACACTCGTCCCGCCGGAAAGTAGAGTTTCCACCGCAGTACCCAAAGCGCTGAGATAAACCTGTTCGGGATCGAGAGGGGCAAAATCATACAGTTCCGCCAACCATAATTCTAAAGGGAAAGCTGACATGATTCCCCGTTGCCACATCTCTGATGAGTGGGTGTGGGCGTTGAAAAAGCCAGGTAGCAATAGCTTATTTTTGCCATCTATAGGTGTGCCGATTACCTGTAGATTGGGGGCAATGGCTGCAATTGCACCATCTATAATCTGTACATCTACCGTTGCATAATCATCATCGGCGGCAATCAAAACATTCTGGATGGTGAAATTTACCATATTTAACCTTGATTAAGTAATTGTATTCTCAAGTGAATTTCAAGTTACAAAATAGAAAATGGCGTTCGGTATTGCAATTTTATGAATTTACCATTACGGACATTGGGAGTTCCACCAAATGCGTGGACAGTGAATGATGCGATCGCAGATATCACTCGTCCTCAAAAGGCTCCACAACCCGTTCTTTTATCAACAGAAACTAAAACCCTGCGCCTAGACTTGGCAAAAGCTGCTATCCTCATCATTGATATGCAAAACGACTTCTGTCACCCTGATGGCTGGTTAGCGCATATCGGCGTGGACGTAACTCCAGCGCTTCAGCCTATTAAACCTTTGAACAACCTACTTCCAGAACTGCGTGAGGCTGGTGTTCCAGTCATTTGGATAAATTGGGGAAATCGTCCCGACTTGCTCAATATTAGTGCTGCTTCGCGCCACGTCTATAATCCCACAGGGGAGGGAGTGGGATTGGGCGATCCACTGCCAAGCAATGGTGCTAGAGTACTCATGGCAGGTAGTTGGGCCGCAGCAGTAGTAGACGAACTAGAAAAAATACCCGAAGATATTTGTGTGGACAAATACCGCATGAGTGGATTTTGGGATACACCCTTGGATAGCATCTTGCGGAATCTGGGAAAGACAACATTATTTTTTGCTGGTGTTAATGCCGATCAATGTGTCCTAACTACCTTATGTGATGCCAACTTCTTAGGATATGATTGCGTGTTAGTTAAAGACTGTACCGCTACCACTTCTCCTGAATATTGTTGGCTAGCGACATTGTACAATGTTAAACAATGCTTCGGTTTTGTGACTGACTCCCAAGAAATTTTAACAGCGCTGCAAAAGGGTGAGGAGTGAATCAATTTTGGATTTTGGATTTTAGATTTTAGATTGATCCCATGCATGAATGCTCTTTCTTCCCTACGGGACGCTGTGCGAACGATTAAGAATTTTAGATTTTAGATTTGTTCTCGCGTTTAAAGTCGCTTGCTCTCAGACTTTTTTAAATTTTGGACTTTCCTGCGGAACGCTACGGGTAGCTTGCTCCCCCGGAGGGTTACGGTGTGAGCGCTCAATCCAAAATCCAAAATTTAAAATCTAAAATTCTGTGATTCAAAGCTCGGATTTTAGGAATTTTCATACCCATCGATAACTTCAGAGGGGATAAATAAATGTACGCTACTCGTTGTGTAATTCCGGTTATCAGATCTAGCAAAGATTACCAAGTATATCGCATCAGTCCCGACGCCTCGAATCGATTAGCAATTATCTTCGATTCGACAAGTGCTAATACTTCGTTGACTTGCTGCATAGAAATTTTCGATGTTGGTGGAGAAACACCCCCAAATCGCCATCAGTGGGCGGTGGAAATGTTTTTTGTCCTCAAAGGGGAAGGGATCGCCATCTGTGACGGCAAGAGTGCCACAATCAAAGCTGGAGATAGTTTATTAGTGCCTCCCACTGGTACTCATTTGATTAAAAATACTGGTTCTACTCGCTTGTACACATTGACTGTTATGATTCCCAATGAAGACTTTTCGGAATTGATTCGCAGTGGTATTCCGGCGGAGTTAGATGCAGAAGATATGGCAGTACTGGGGAGATTTGATGCTTTGATGCCCTGTTAAAATAATTTGTAATACTCGCCTCCGGCGAGAAGCAAGCTACGTAATGACGCTCGATGACTCGCTAACGCTGCGCTAACGTAATTTAATTTATTGGGGATTCCTCGTTTCCATGTGAAACACGGGAACGAGGAAATATTATGAATTACGCATAATTTATCGTTAAAAAACTTTTAGCTTATTAACTACGAACTTTAGTCAGGATTTTTTGGGAATAAAACGAAGCTGATTCTTCGTTTTTGGCACAATCTTGGGCAAACTTAATCAAATGATGTCCGACAAGTCCAACGTGAATCAAGTTTTCAATATTACCTGCTTTTAATGCTGGCTTGGCCATTTTCCAAAAAGTTTGACGATAGTTACTAAATATGCCTACTCGCAGCAAAATATTGGTTAAATAAGTTAAACCTTTGCGAATATTAGCCCCAGAGGTACGAGCTGGGCTGTTAGGTACTTCAATGCGGTTTGGATAGGTGTGTTCTATGTTGTAGGCAAACCGTTGATATAAAAATTCTGGCTCATAAGCAGTTGTGATGCAGCGCCGCCACATCTCAACAACTTGCTCGTAGGGCATCAAAAACTCAACATTTGATTCGCGGCTTTCATCAAACACAAGCCGTCCTTCTGCTTCTAACCTCCGCCATAAAGGAGTTCTCGGTAATGCATGAAGTAGGTTAATTGTCAACATGGGAATTTGGGATGCCCGAATAAATTCGATAATTCGGTCTGCTGTTTCTGGTGTATCTGTATCTAACCCGATGATGATTCCTGATACTACTTCCATGCCATAGCTATTTAAAACCTGAATTGCTTTTAAGATTGGCATACTCAGATTTTGGTCTTTAGAAATGGCGTGGAGAGCATTTGGTTCTGGTGTTTCGATACCGCAAAAGATTGTGCAAAAATAGGCTTCGCGCATCATTTCCAGCAGTTTTGGACTTTGAGCTAAGTTGAGCGTTGCTTCACAGGCAAACTGGATGGGGTAGCCATAGCGTTTTTGCCAGTCAATCAGATGAGGAAGCAACTTCATGGCGGCGCGGCGATCGCCAACAAAGTTATCATCAACAAAATACACTGCCCCCAGATTGCCAGATTGTCGCATTGCATCTAACTCTGCGACTACTTGCTCTGGTGTTTTCATCCGGGGACTATTGCCATAGAGTTCTGGAATATCACAAAACTCGCAGTGATAAGGGCAACCACTAGAAAACTGCACATTTGCCAGGAAATAATCATTGATATTCAGCAAATGATAAGCTGGAGTAGGAAACTCTGTTAGGGGTAAACGTTCCTTGGTTTCAAAGCGAATTTGCGCTTGAGGACGTTCCAGGTTTTGGTCTAAATACTCGATCATGCGATCGCTTCCATCTCCCAATTCACCCAAATGTAAAATATCAAACTCAGGATAATATTCTGGACACCCAGATACCGAGGGGCCACCGACAACTGTAATTTTGCCCGCTCGATGGGCAAGTTCATTAATTTGATTAATCTGTGGTTTTTGGATATGCATTCCACTGACAATCACCACATCACACCATTGGTAATCTGCTCTGGTTGCTGATTTGACATTCTCATCAATAAACCGCACTTCCCATTCTTTAGGTAAGTAGGCAGCCACAATTAAAATACCTTGGGGTGGCATAAAAGCCCGGACATTACCCATAAGTGGGTAGGCATGATGAAAAGTGCCAAAGGAGCGGCTGTACTTAGGAAAGATACAAAGGATACGTCGATGTTGCGAGGGAACGTAGCTGGTTCTCTTAGTGCTAGGAGCAGTTTTTGAATCGGCCCCTATATGGGTTGGGTTTTCTAAAGACTTCAGATTTACAGTCATCGCAAATTTCACCCCGAAAAACTGAGCAGCTAATTTGACAATTTATTGACACAATCATCAGTTGTAATTCCAACTAGCTTACCGTGATATTTCAGAACTTTTTAACTGTAAGATAGAAAACTTACCTAAAAGCACAGCCTCAATTGGCTTGCAAACAACTATCTTGAAAATAGGGCATAGGCACTTGTACTGAACGTTGTACTTAGAACGACCAATTTATCTATTTCATAATTGGGCAGCCGCTCAACATCCAGTATTCAAAGAAATATTTTACATTCAGCTACTCCCAGAATTGCGATCGCGGGGCAAAACACCTTTACTGGGTGTTGCTTGCATCATCGCTGTGCGTAATGCAAATCCCTATCCCACATCAACTTCGTGACGTTACTGAGCATAATAGCTTTAATCCCCTGACTCGCTTTCCAATCCGATATGGGCAGATTAATGCGTCGAATATTAAATTTGTCCCAGCTTCTACCAAAATCACTAATCTAACTTTGGGAAATCCTGCTCGCGTTCCAGGAGGACTACCGAGACGACCAAAAACCCTTGTATTTTCATTACTATCTGGGATATCTAAGCAAGTTCCATCAATCACTACAATTCGTAGCCCGTCTTTATAGAGAATTGGTATCACAGCATTTACTGATGAGCATGAGTTGCACTGCAAGGTACATCTTTGTGCCATGAACCACGACCGCCAGCAGATAAATTAGCTGTAAGTACTACCTCTCCCTTTTTGTTTACCGCCCATCCACTTGCTTCTACAATAGGTTCTGGTGTTGGTGTTAGTGCCTTAGTGGTAAGAGGTGGATTGCTGCTCCGGCGTAGCCCACCGTTCGCGTAGCGTCTCCAATTGGCATCGCTGCTAGGCTTGAGTGATACCCAACCTACTTCTACTGTGCCGTTTGGGAGAACATCCTTGGTGGGATTAGGAGGTAAACCGCCGCTTCCAGTAATGATAAAGCTGCTTTGAGCATAACCTGGACTATCGCAGACTTGCGCTACTTCAGTTTCTACAGCCATCGTGGGTAACTCAACTAAGCCACTGTTAGGGTCGATGCCAGGTGTATTGAGTTCTACAGTCCCTTGTGTACCAAATTCTGAACTAGCAGTGATGTCACTCAAGAGAGTTGGACTTTCACGAAACTTAATACCATAAATGCCATTCGCTTTGATATGCACTCTCCCACCTTTACCTGTAAAAGCATTGGCAGTGATATCGCTGTTTTCACCAGGCACGGCAACGATGAAACCATTAGGAGCATTGATATTGATGTTACCTCCGTTTCCACCCTTCTGGTCTGTGCCTGCGGTGGTGGATATTTCACTACCGCCACGCAATAGTAAAAGATCATCGACAGTTAAATTGATATTTCCACCATCACCAGAGTTGCTTGCTGCTGCAATAAATCCTTGGTTATCAAGTGTTGTGGAACCAGAATTAATATTAATATCTCCGGCTTTCCCTTCTCCCTCACTGCTGGTACTTACTCGCCCACCATTACTTAAAGAGAAATCATTTGTGATCAGGTTAATATTACCACCATAGCCTATTGAACCTTTTTCGGTGTTAGCAAATAATCCGGTATCTGTTCCAGATAAGCTGATCTGGTCACGGATTTCTAAGTTAATATTTCCGGCTTGGGCATTACCGGAGGTCGCAGTTAAGAATTGTGCGCCATTATTGGCTATTAAGTTATTAGCATTGACCTGAATATTACCCCCTTTACCAATATTATTAGTAGAAGCTGATATTTGCACGCCATCATTAATGTCTAACTTTTGAGTGGTAATTTGAATATTACCTGCGTCACCTGTACCTGTACTTTCTACTGTTAATTTACCTTGACCTGCAATGTTAATAGTTTCTGGTGCTGCGAGAATTAAGTCACCACCTTTACCACTGGCAGAAGTGGAAGCGGAAATAATGGAACTAGGGAAAAGAGTAATGTCTAAATCGGGCTGGTTTTGATAAGGATTAAGTTTTAATGTGCCTGCGGGTGCTTCTCCTCGGGTTTCAGCAAAAACACCAACAATACCCGCTAGGTCTATTTTAGAGGCGTTTAAGGTGATGCTACCACCACCTTGGGTATTAGTGGCTGTTTTAGTCGCAGTTGCAGTGATGCGGGCAGTATCGGATACGGTGAGGTTAGGAGTATTAACAATGATATCCCCGGCTTTTCCTGCACCACTCGTTTCCACAGAGAGGATGGGAGTAAAGTCTTGCACACCAATACCAAGATTAACTTTATTGGGCGCGTTGATGGTGATTGTCCCGCCATCACCGATGCCTGTGGTTGTGGCGAAGATTTTCCCAGCATTGGCTACTGTTAAAGTAGGAGTGTTGAGGGTGATGTCTCCGGCTTTTCCATCTGCTGTCGTGGAAGCTGAGATTTCTGAAGCATCTGTAAGGACTAAGTTATTGGCATTAATTTGAATATTGCCGGCTTGACCTTGACTGCTAGTGTTACTTGTAATTTTACTAATATTATTATTATTGAAGGTGACAGTACTAGGACTGGTGATAGTTATGTTTCCTGGGGGGTCGCTGCCTCTGGCGTCACTTTCAATGCGACTATTGTTAAAGGTGAGATTACCTGTACTGCTAACAGTTACATTCCCTGATTGACCTACTCCTGCGACATCTAGGATAGTGTCTTCTCCTAGAAACCGATTCTTGATAGTTACCTGTTTACTGGTAATAATGTCAGTATTTGTCAGCGATAAATCCCCAAAACCCTTAATTTGAACATCTCCAGATTTGGAGTTAGAAGACAGAGTTAAAATTTCTAAATCTGTAATTTGATTTTTAGCCGCTAAAGTAACGTTACCACCTTGTCCTGAAACTCTGGTTTTAGAAACAGAAAATGAAGAAAAAACAGTAACTACATCTTCATAATATCTGGTGCCCTTAATATCACCCTGTGCAGTGAGTGTAATTCTCCCACCATTTCCTGCTGTGCCATAGGGTGAATATGAGGAGGAGTCGAGCTCGCCAAGAGTAGAGATATTGCCTTGTGCATTCACAGTAATATCCCCACCATTTCCTGCTGCTGTGCCATAAGATGAATATGAGTATGAGTTAACGGATTCAGTAGAGATATTGCCCTGTGCAGTGAGAGTAATATCCCCAGCATTTCCTGCTGTGCCATAAGTTGAAGATGAATTGGAGTTAAGGGATTCAGTAGAGATATTGCCCTGTGCAGTCACAGTAATATCTCCACTATTTCCTCCCGTTCCAAAAGGTGAGGAGGAGTTAAGGTAGCGAGTAAAAATATTGCCCTGTGCAGTGAGAGTAATATCCCCACTATTTCCTGCTGCTGTTGTGCCCTCATCAGATGAATATGAGTAGGAGTTGACCTGTTGTTGAGTAGAGATATCGCCCTGTGCAGTTACAGTAATATCCCCACCATTGCCATAATATGAAGATGATATGGAGTTAAGAAACTGAGTAAAGATATTACCCTGTGCAGTCAGAGTAATATCCCCACCATTTCCTCCTGTGCCTGAAACTGAACCTGAAAATGAGGAGGAGTCAAGGTCGAGAGTAGAGATATTGCCCTGTGCAGTCAGAGTAATCTCCCCACCATTTCTTGCCCTGTCATAATCTGAACGTGAGTAGGAGTCAAGGTCGAGAGTAGAGATATTGCCCTGTGCAGTCAGAGTAATCTCCCCACCATTTCCAGCCGTGTCATAAGATGAATATGAGAAGGAGTCAAGGTCGAGAGTAGAGATATTGCCCTGTGCAGTCAAAGTAATCTCCCCACCATTTCCAGCCGTGTCATAAGATGAATATGAGAAGGACTGAAGGGATTGAGTAGAGATATTGCCCTCTGTGGCAGTTAAAGTTATATTGCCTCCCCCCAGATTATCGTATTTAGTATCAATAGTACCTAGTGTCAAACTCGCTCCAGAAATGCCAATATCTCTACCATTGGTTTTGATGGTGTCGGCGGTTTGCATTTGAAAATTACCAATTCCATCTCCATCAACACCAGCATTAAAAGTAACTTTACCGCTACCATTAGCTAAATTTAAACTATTACCACTTAACGTCTTAATGGTAATATCATTTGTTGCCTGGAGAATAATATTAGTATTTCCAGACAGCCCTTCTACTGTAGATTTATAAATTGTCGCTCGACTATTATCTGGTGTATTTTCAGCAATAGTTATATTTTTAGTATTTAGCAATAATGTATTTGTATCTAAATTTCCTCTAACTATTAAATTTTCTGCACCTGTTAAATTAATTGTCCCATTCTGTGCTGTTAATATACCTGTGTTGGAAACATTAGCCCCAAATAGAGTTATATTCTTCCCCTCCCCAACAGTTAAATTAGCTTGATTATTTATTTGGGCTTGCTGATTTTTTAAAGCATTAACAAATAACGCATTTGGTTGTATAGTTAGTAAATTACTTTTTGCTGGTTCAGTAGCACTAAATAACCCTTTCTCTCCCAACTTTATCTCATTCGCAGTTGTGGCAGTAAATGCCCCCCGAATATCTAACGAGGCATTCTTACCAAAAATAATTCCCGACGGATTAATTAGAAACAAATTAGCCGTACCGTTAGCGCGAATTAATCCATCAATGTTGGAGACTGACCCACCTGTAACTCGACTAATAATATTTTGAATATCTACAGCATTATTAAAAGAAGCAGCGCCGTTAGTAGGCACAGAAAACTCGCCAAAGCTGTGAAACAGATTACCGCCAGCTTGAGTTCCTCCAGTAATGTTAAAGGTGTCACCCTCTCTTGTGACCCTAGTGTTATTAGGTAAAGTGCCATCTGGAGTAATTTGAGCGATCGCACAATCAATGGTACAAAAGCTGACACCTAGAGCGATAGTCACTAAAGCACCCCAACGAGTAGAACCCAAACCGGACATTGCAAGCCTCCACTAATAGCAGCAGCAAACTTTAGTTAAGCATAAATCAAGTTACTAGCTGTTTGACAGCTAGTAATCAGGCTAGTAAGACTTCACCCGAAAACTCCAGTTTTTCGCAAAAGTTGATATTTTTTATTGAGTAAGTAGGGAAGCGATCGCCAAATTAAGGAACATCCAAAAAACTGATGCAACAACCCTTGTTGTTTTTTAGGCATTTTACCGAGAAAGTTGGTTAAAAGTTGGTATTGCTGGTACGATTTTAACTAGCATCAATTTTCGGAAAAAACCTATATTGCACCTTTTCTATGAAAAGAAAACAAATTCTTGGCTTTCTGGGTATAGCAGTTGCAGGCTTGCTCCTGGCAATGGGTTTACCATTGGTTACTCCTTCTCCTGGAGTAGCACAATCAAGCACCAACATAATCGTGTCCGCAGCTTCTAGCTTAAAAGATGCGCTGGAAGAAATTAAGCCTTTATACCAACAAAGTAAATCAAATATCAACATTAGTTATAACTTTGGGGCTTCTGGTGCTTTGCAGCAACAGATTGAACAAGGTGCGCCTGCGGATATCTTTATTTCTGCTGCTAAAAAGCAGGTGGATGCCTTAGAACAAAAAGGACTGTTGCTACCAGGTAGCCGTACTAACTTGGCAAATAACAGTCTAGTCTTGATTGTGGCTCAGGATGTTGTTGGTATCAGTAGTTTCTCCAATTTAATAAATAGCAAGATTAAGAAAATTGCGATCGGTGAACCCAGGAGTGTACCGGCAGGGCAATATGGAGAGGAAGTCTTAAAGAATTTGAAACTTTATGATCAGCTTAAATCAAAATTTGTCTTTGGTAACAATGTGCGTCAAGTTTTGGCAGCAGTAGAAAGTGGTAATGCCCAAGCGGGCATAGTTTATGCCACTGATGCCAAAACTTCCAACAAGGTAAAAGTCGTAGTCACTGCTGACGAAAAGCTTCACTCACCGATTGTCTATCCAGTAGCAGTAATTAGAGGCAGTAAAAATATTTCTGCTGCCAAACAATTTGTCCAGTTTTTATCTGGCAGTCAAGCTAAGACTGTATTGAGAAAATATGGGTTTATTGTCTGAATGTCTAATTAGTAATTGTTTGCAAGTAAGCTGAAAAAACATCCATCAGCAGCTATTCCTTCGTGATAGAAAAAAGTCTTGCCAGCATCCACAAAGGCATTTCAGTAATGCTAAACGAATAATTGTGGAATGTCAGCTTATTGAAGCTCCCTGTCTCTAAAGAGGCGGGGAATTTTAATAGCTGGCTTTCTTGTGCATAAGCACCTACAGTTAGCGGGAACTTAGACAAAAATTAAGAACATTATGACAACTATAGATGAGACTTATGGCATAAATCTTCTGATAGAGAGACGATAACAAGATGAAATTGTATTCTGTTAACAATGTCATTTTTATAAAGAATTGGACTCAAAAGAATTACTCAATATTATTACCAACAAAAACAGAATGGAGTAAACAGATGAGGTTTGCCCTAAGACGCCGCAAGTTAGGTCAATTGATGATTATCAGCACAGTAGGAACTATGATCGCTAATTTTGTAGAGAAAGCTGTAGCACAAACTCAAGTAAAAAAAACTACCCCAATGCTGGCAAATTCTACTTCTGAAACTGTGAAGGTGACGCTACAAGTCAATGGAACATCACATAGTTTGCAAATTGAACCGCGTGTTACCTTACTTGATGCACTTCGGGAATACATAGGATTAATTGGTACTAAAAAAGGTTGCGATCATGGCCAGTGCGGTGCTTGCACGGTGCTGGTTGATGGGCAACGCATTAATTCGTGCCTGACATTTGCAATTATGCACACCGACGCAAAAATCACAACTATTGAAGGACTAGAACAAGGAAACAATCTGCACCCGATGCAAGCTGCGTTTGTTGCTCATGATGCCTTTCAGTGCGGCTACTGCACGCCAGGACAGATTTGTTCGGCAGTGGGTTTAGTCAACGAAGGACACGCTAAATCTGATGCCGACATTCGTGAACTGATGAGCGGCAATATTTGCCGTTGTGGGGCTTATCCAAATATCGTGGCTGCTGTCCGCAATGTTTTAGAGGGAAAAAAAGATGCAGCCGTTTAGCTATAAGAAAGCAGGACAAGCAGAAAATGCCGTGGCGTTGGTTACTCCAGATGCTCAAGCTTCGTATATCGCTGGTGGTACTAGCCTCATCGATTTGATGAAGCTAAATGTCCAGACCCCAAGAGAGTTGGTTGACATTAACCCACTCCCACTGAGCAAGATAGAAGTACAGGGTAACGGTGTGCGGATTGGAGCAACGGCAAGCAATAGCGATGTTGCTTATAATCCGATCATTCAAGAGCGTTATCCTGTACTGTCGGAGGCGTTGCTGTCTGGGGCATCGCCGCAACTGCGAAACATGGCGACAGTGGGCGGAAATTTGCTGCAACGTACCCGGTGTTACTACTTCCGCGATACTTCGATGCCCTGTAACAAGCGCGTTCCCGGTTCAGGTTGTGCGGCAATTGAGGGCTACAACCGGATTCACGCGATTCTTGGCGGTAGCGATCGCTGTATTGCCTCCCATCCGTCTGATATGGCGGTGGCAATGGTGGCACTCGATGCCGTTGTGCAGACACGCGGGCCGAGGGGAGAGCGCAGTATTCCCCTTGTAGATTTTCATCTTCTACCTGGCGAAACGCCAGAAAGGGAAACAGTTTTAGAACATGGAGAGTTAATTGTTGCCGTTGATTTACCTGCTTCAACCAATGCCCAGCGATCGCACTATTTAAAAGTCCGCGATCGCGCCTCTTATGCCTTTGCAGTGGTATCGGTTGCGGCGGTATTAGATATTCAAAATGACATCATTCGCTCGGCACGCATTGCCCTGGGTGGGGTGGGAACAAAGCCCTGGCGTGCCTTTGAAGCTGAAAAAATACTTTTGAACAAGCCTGCAAACGAAGCAACATTTCAAGCAGCTGCGGATACTGCGATCGCCGGAGCTAAACCTCAAAAATACAACGGTTTTAAGGTCGAACTCACTAAACGCACAATTGTTAAAGCGCTGGCAACGGTGGGAGGGATGGCATGAATACAAGCGATACAAATACAGTTGTCGGCAAACCGTTAAATCGAGTTGATGGACATCTCAAGGTAACTGGTGGCGCCCGCTATGCGGCTGAGTTTCCAGTTGCCAAGCTTGCTTATGCAGTAACAGTTCAAAGCACGATCGCTAAAGGTAAGATAGCCCAAATTGATACAAAGGCGGCGGAACAAGTACCCGGTGTATTAGCAGTTATTACCCACCTCAATGCACCCAAAGCTTCTGGAGAAAAGGGCGGCGGTCGCAAGCTGCAAGTGCTACAAGATAACATTGTCCTGTATAGCGGTCAGCATATTGCTGTTGTCGTTGCCACTACCTTTGAACAAGCTATGTATGCTGCTTCCCTCGTACAAATCCGCTATGAGGAAGAGAAACCCACCATTAATATGCGGGACAACCTCGCTAAGGCATACTTGCCTAAAGGTAAAATACCTGGAGGGGAACCGCCCGATTTAACTCACGGCAATGTCAACCAGGGATTAGCAAATGCTGCTGTTCGCATCGATCAAACCTATACTACACCAATCGAAAATCACAATCCAATGGAGCCTCATGCCACAACAGCAGTTTGGCAAGGCGATGAACTATTGCTGTATGACGCAACTCAAGGAATCTTTTCAACTCAACAAAAAGTTGCGGGAGTATTAGGAATTGAGCCTGAGAAAGTCCGCATTCTGTCTTACTTTGTTGGCGGTGGCTTCGGCTGCAAAGGGATGGCTTGGTCGCATGTGCCGCTAGCGGCGATCGCAGCACGGCAGGTTAATCGCCCAGTGAAATTAGTTTTGGGACGGACACAGATGTATGGCCCTGTTGGCTTTCGCCCAGAGACAATTCAACAGGTTTCTCTAGGCGCAACCCGCGATGGCAAATTGACCGCTCTGCGACACGCTGGAACTTCCCAAACTTCAACTTTCGATGAATTTATCGAACCAGTTGGTAAGAGTGTACGCATGATCTACGCTAGCCCGAATATCTCAACCAGACACCATCTAGTTGAGATCGATCAAGGAACACCAACCTATATGCGTGCGCCTGGAGAAGCTTCTGGCTCCTTTGCCCTAGAATCGGCAATGGACGAACTGGCTTATGCGCTCAATATCGATCCCATTGAGTTGCGTTTGCGTAACTATGCTGAAGTCGATCCTACTAAAGGGCTACCTTGGTCGAGCAAGTCACTTAGAGAATGCTACAGATTAGGCGCAGAAAAGTTTGGCTGGCAAAAGCGCAATCCTACACCCCGTTCGATGCGAGACGGTAATTATTTAATTGGTTGGGGCATGGCGACAGCCACTTATCCTAGCTACCGTTCTCCAGCATCAGCGATCGCCCGAATTATGGCAGACGGTACAGCTGTTGTATTGAGCGGTTCGCAAGATATTGGCACAGGGACTTACACTGTCATGACTCAAGTTGCAGCTGAGGCACTTGGTCTACCAGTTAACAAAGTTCGCTTTGAACTAGGGGATACCAAGATGCCACAATCCCCCATTTCCGGTGGTTCACAAACCGCCGCCAGTGTCAGTTCAGCCGTGCATTTAGCGGGAAATCAAGCTCGCAGTCAGCTTTTGCAATTAGCACTTGCCGATCAAAAATCGCCCCTTTATAATTCAAACGCTGAGGATGTCATTGCTCAAGATGGCAGCTTTTTCTTAAAAAATAAATCCTCTGCCAGCGAAACTTATCAGGCAATCTTGGCACGGCACGGAATGAAAATGATCGAAGCGCGTGCAGATGCCAAGCCTGGAGAAGAACAAGAAAAGTTCTCAATGCACGCATTTGGAGCGCAGTTTGCCGAAGTTCGCGTTGAGCCTGATTTGGGTGAAGTGCGAGTATCGCGTTGGGTGGGAACTTTTGGTGTAGGACGCATCCTCAATGCTAAAACAGCCAACAGTCAGCTAATCGGTGGGATTGTCTATGGCATCGGTATGGCGTTAATGGAACATACGGTAATAGACCCAAATCGAGGACGCGTTGTTAACAATGATTTAGCTGAATATCACGTACCTGTGAATGCAGACATTCCCGATATTCAAGTGTTGTTTGTCGATGAACATGATCCACATATCAACCCGCTTGGTGTCAAAGGAATTGGTGAAATTGGCATTACCGGCACTGCGGCGGCGATCGCTAATGCTGTCTATCATGCCACAGGTAAGCGCGTCCGCGATTTGCCAATTACCTTAGACAAACTGCTGTAGATATGGCGATCGCTACATTACCAGTATGAGCAAGAACTTCATACGCGACAATGATACCTGACTTTTGCACATAAAGTGAAAAGTCTACCTAAAACCTAACCCCCTAACCCCCTCCCCGATGCGGGAAGGGAGAAATTCAAAGTCTCTCTCCTAAAAGGAGAGAGATTTAGAGAGAGGTTTTCCAAATGCCGTGAAACGGCATCAACTTTATGGATAACTCTTAACTGTTTTGTTTACGCCAACAGCGACCGTAGTTTTGCAGGTGTGAGTTATACACATCCTCTTAAAATCAATTCTTGTGTCAGTTGACTCAATGCATTTTCATAAAAAGCTAGGAGATTGACTACTATATCGGTATTTATTGCTGCTAAGTCTATCGATTAGAAAATGTATTGATCCTCAAAGCTTTAAAGTGTTTGACACTAGCAGCAATGCACAATGGCACAATCTATCACATTGTTTTCATTAGGACTTCTTGCTCAAGCTGATAAACTGCTATAAACAGAAAAATAAGCAATCAAATGAACGAACTACAAGCAATTTTAGAAGGCTTCGAGTCAAGTCAAAAAATTGGTAAAATCACTTTCCTTGCCACTGTAGTCAAAACTCAAGGTTCAACCTATCGCCGACCAGGTGCCAAAATGTTGATGACAAATACAGGTGAGATGATTGGAACAATCAGCGCTGGTTGTTTGGAGAATGACGTATTTGAGCATACTCAACAGCGAATGTCAGACGGCGAACCAATTGTTGTTACTTACGATAACACCGCCTCTGAAGATATTTTTTGGGGCTTTGGTCTGGGATGCAATGGAATAGTGCAAGTTCTCATCGAACGTCTTGAGAGAGAAAACACGCCGAATGCGATCGCTTTTACACAGGAGTGCTTTAATAAAAAACATTTGGGTATTATTGCTACAGTCTTTGCATTTGAAGGCGCAGTAAAAGTCAAACTTGGGTCGCGCTTACTGCTATATCCAAATGGTAAAATTATCACCGACATCAAAGATCCAAATTTAATTCAATCTCTGCTTGCAGATAGTCAAGCAGCTTTGGCTCATCAAAAGTCAAAGGTAAATAACTATCACTTACCTTTAGGTAGTGTAGAAGTTTTCATCGAAGTTATCAAACCACCGACACATGCAGTAATATTTGGTGCAGGTTACGATGCTGTACCTGTAGCACAGTTTGCTCAATCATTAGGTTGGGACATTACTGTAGTAGATTGTCGAGCTAATGAGGCAACTAAAGCACGATTTACTATACCTTGTGATGTGATTCTTACTCGGCGAGAAACTGTACAAAAACAGATATTTATAGATGCCTACACAGTTGCTGTGGTCATGACGCATAATTACCTTGACGACCTGGAAATTTTAAAGATATTGCTGCCATCTCCTGCACGCTACATAGGAGTTTTAGGCCCAAAGGCGCGTACTGAAAGATTACTTGAAGATTTACGTTCGCAAGGAATAGTTTATACTACTGAACAATTAAAAAGATTGCATGGCCCTATTGGGATTGACATCGGAGCGGATACACCTGAAGGAATAGCGATCGCCATTATTGCTGAAATTCAAGCTGTGCTAACAAATCGCAGTGGTAGTTTTTTAAGAAATCGCAATCAACCAATTCATCAATCCTATGAAAGCAATTCAAACTTGCTACTTACCACATAGTTTTTATCTGTTATGGTATTTAACACTGAGCAAATAGACAATGAGAAATCAACTATAGCCATTATGATTCTTGCTGCTGGTGCATCTACTCGGATGGGTACACCTAAACAACTATTGCTTTACCAAGGACGTAGTTTTTTGCAATACATTACAGAAATGGCGATCGCTTCAGTTTGTCAACCTGTAGTAGTAGTACTTGGAGCAAATGCAGAACAGATTTATCCCCAACTTAAGCAACTTCCCGTTACAGTAGTTAAGAACTTGGATTGGGCTTGTGGGATGAGTGCTTCAATCAAGAGCGGTATTGAATTGTTAAATAATCTTCCTAAAAAAATAGAAGCAGTAGTTATTACACTTTGCGACCAACCATTTGTTTCTCACCAAGTTATTAATCAACTTGTTGATGCATATTATTCGACAAAAAAACCGATTATAGCTTGTGAATATGCAGGAACATTAGGTGTACCTGCTCTATTTAGTCAGATATATTTTTTAGAACTTGCTGCTTTGAAAGAAAATTCAGGGGCAAAAAGAGTTATTAACAAAAACCTTAATGACGTGTTTTCCATTCCGTTTCCACTAGGGGATATCGATATTGATACACCAAAGGATTACGAACAATTGATATCAATTACCAAAGCGCAGAATTAACTTATTCTACTGCTATGATATCCCCAGCTTATCGCCAGTTGAAGAATTCAGTAGCGAAGCTGAAAACGTTTCCGTTAGCTCCGGTCATACTAATTCGCAATTTGCAATACTCGTCATTCGCGTAGCGTCTCGTAGAGAAGGCGAGACGCTAAACGCGAACGCCCCGCTACTTTCGCGCAGCGTCTCGTAGAGAAGAGAGCAATTAAAAAACTTAGAGATGCTTGTCTTAATCGTTTAAGAAGCTGCGGACTGTAATTTTTCTAATCGTGCTAGCACTTCTGAACTATGAATGTTTGGGTTGACTTTGACAAAAGTTTCGCGCAATACGCCTTGAGGATCGATGATAAAACTATGGCGCATAGATAAAAAGCCCAGCCACGAACCGTAAGCTTTACTCACTGAACCATCAGTGTCAGCCAACAGAGGAAATTTTAGTCCCTCTGAATCACAAAATTCGGCGTGAGAATCAATATCATCAGCACTTACACCAATAATCTGGGCATTTTTTTTGACGTATTGGGGTAAATCTTGCTGAAAACGGCGAGCCTCTATAGTACAACCAGAGGTAAAGTCTTTTGGATAAAAGTAGAGGACTAGCCACTTACCGCGCAAGTCAGAGAGGGAAATTTTGCCATTACCTGTATTGGTTGGCAAAGTAAACTCTGGTGCGGGTTGATTAATTGCAGGAAGTATACCACCAAGGGCGTCAGCAGCAGGGGTAAAATTCAGCCAGCTGATGAGAGAAATACAGCTGGCAAATAATATGCTTAAAAAAGTGCGGCGGGAAATCATGGTGAAAACCAGAATTACAACTTTACACAAGTTTACAATTCTTGGTTGCTGCTAATCTCACTTTAAATCAGATTCGGGTGGGGTATCTGTGCTTTCGATATATTGGCTATCTAATAGAAAGGCTCCCCTAGTAAAGCGAATACCCCAATATCCACCAGGTCTGCGGTCAATGACTATACCCTCTTCGCCAAGGTGAATTACGTCGGCGGGGCGCAGCATGGGCATGGGTTCAGCAGTTTTCACGTAGGGCGGCAGTGCCACAACCCGGACTTTACTACCAATTGCAAATTCTTTAGACATTTTAATCAAGCTAGGAGTTTTGAATTAACTCATAACTTATAACTAGCTTGAAAGTCTAGTCTACTAAATTGAGCATGGGATTGAAGAAGAATTCAGAAGTCAGAATTCAGGAGTCAGCAATCTTGACGCTCTGGTGCGAGACGCTGCGCCATCCGCCAGTCGCACAAAATTCATTCTGTTAGCGGATAGCTAAGGTTTAGCCCATTCTGACTTTTGACTTCCCCGGAGGGGCTAACTCCTGAATTCTGTTTCAATAAATAGGGAAAGGGAAAGGGGAAAAATTTCATCCCCTTTCCGCATCTTCTGCAAGAAGTCTATTAATTTTTAATTATGGAAAACAATGCTTAGACATCAGTCAAGTTAGCTATTTTTTGAAAAATTATTAGGGAACTCCAAAAAATAAATTATCCAATTTCTGGGCTTCACTACGACTTTCCCTCCCCTTAAAGCAATGGGATATTTTGTGCCTTATTGGGGATTGCCTTGTTGACGGCGCGAAGGAGCATTTTGACGGAATTGCTCTATTTTTTGGCGCTGTTCGGGGGTCAAGACTGCTTGAATCTGTTGTTTTTCAGACTCCCTGATTTGTCGGATTTGGGTTTTCTGTGCTTCAGTCAGATTTAAGTCAGCATAACCACCCTTTCCTCGACGTTGACCTGGTTGGCGTTGACCTTGACCAGCTTGCCGTTGAGCCTGACGTGCTTGTTTCGCCGCCTCTAACTTGGCCTTTTGTTCTGGGGTGAAAACTGCCTCCATTTTGGTGCGGCTATCGCGCTTAATTGCTTGGATTTGGGTTTTTTGGGCATCTGTTAGACCCAATTCTTTCCAAGGGCCCCTTTCTTTTTGTGGAGTTTGTGCAAGTAACACGGGTGAAGGAGAAGCTGTTTGGGCGTTAACAGCAAAGGAGGTAGCAGTTAAAGTTAGAGCGATCGCTCCAGCGAGTAGTGAGAATGCTTTGAGTTTCATTACTTGTGTGGTGGGTTTTTCCTGGTTGGATGCCACTATCATAAGAACTTATCTTTAGTAATCACATGAGGAGAAAGTCATGGTTTTACCCATGACTTTAGTCATGATTGAATTTAGACAAACATGATTGACAATAAATAGTTAGGAGTTAGGAAGGATGAAAATTTTTATTATGATTAATTTATAAATGTTTATTGAGCTTATTACATAATTTTTATACCATACACTGGATTTACTCTTAAGTCTTAAATAAGCCAGCGGAAATTTGAAATAGTAGAGGCTACCGTTAAAATATGCAAAACTCTTAACTTCTAATTCCTAACTTCTAACTCATTTATAACTGGAGCAACGTGGCTAATGAGTCGTCCAATTCCAATTAAGAAACATCCTTTTCCGTCTCTACTTTATCTAGAGTGGACATTACTGGCGATCACCGCATTGATAGCCTTTATACCACCTCCGTTAAAGCATTTTCGTCCTAAGCCTCTAGAACTATCAATTTGTGGCGCATTTCCAGACTTGTCAGTTTGTAGCATATTACCAGAACTATCAATTTATAGTCTGATTATTTTTGCAGCGATGGGTTTAAAATTACCCAGTAATAACCAGAAAAATAAGGTAATTTACACAGCCATTGAAATTCTATTAATTTTAATAATTGGGCTTTTTGGGGAAAGATTTGCTCGGTTATTTCCGTTTCTCTACATAATTTTAGTGACTCGTAGTTGTTTGATTTTTCAGTTAAATGGGCGTTTATTCATTACAGGGTTATCATTTTGCTTATTTTTAGTTACTACACAACTAAAATATCAGTTATTCAATTTTCAAGCATCGCCACAAGCACAAGAGCGATATCGATTTTTAATTTTGAATTCGTCGCTAGTATTTGGCTTAAGTTTGGTTTTTGTGTTGTTGATGATGAATGCAGTATTGTCTGAACGGCAAAGTCGAGAAAAGCTAGCGATCGCTAATGAAAAACTGCGCCAATATGCCATGCAAATTGAAAATCAAGCTACCTTAAAAGAACGCAACCGCATTGCTCGTGAAATTCATGATTCTTTAGGACATTCTCTAACTGCTTTAAATCTGCAATTAGAAACCGCTTTAAAACTATGGCAATCTAACCCAGGTAAGGCTGAAACATTTCTAGCAACAGCAAAAGAATTAGGTTCAAAAGCGCTAAAAGATGTCCGCGAATCTGTTTCTACTATGCGTTTAAATCCATTACAAGAACAATCTTTAGAACGGGCGCTCGCTAGTCTTTCAGAAAACTTTCATCGCTCAAATGGTATTTTACCAATTTATGAAATCAACTTTGAATATCCTCTACCACCTGAAATAAACACTGCTATTTACCGGATTATTCAAGAATCTTTGACAAATGTATCTAAATATGCGGATGCCACAGAGGTTAAACTAGAACTCAATACGACTAAAGGCAATGTGCGGTTGATAATTCAAGATAATGGTAGAGGTTTTCATTTAGGGCAAAATACTACAGGTTTTGGACTTCATAGTATGCGCGATCGCACTTTAGCGCTTGGAGGTGAGTTTAATATTAATAGCGCTCCTGGTTCTGGTTGCAAAATTACAGTTAATATTCCCTTAACGAGCTTGACATAATGATTAAAGTGCTGCTAGTAGATGACCAAGGTTTAATTCGCCAAGGATTAAGAGCGTTATTAGAATTAGAACCAGATTTAGAGATAGTGGGAGAAGCAGAAAACGGTGAACAAGCGATTAATTTAGTTGCTGAATTTCAGCCAGATGTAGTATTGCTGGATATCCGAATGCCCATTATGGATGGAGTTGCAGCCACGCGACAAATTCAAAAACGTTTTGGCAAAACTAAAATTTTAGTACTGACGACCTTTGATGATGATGAATATGTATCAGCAGCGTTGCAAAATGGAGCAATGGGTTACTTGTTGAAAGATACACCCTCAGAAGAATTAGCTGTTGCTATTCGTGCCGTTCATAAAGGATATACTCAATTAGGCCCAGGTATAGTTAAAAAGCTATTAACTCAGTTTTCTAATGGTACACCAACCCAGTCACCGCCTGTACCCTCCACTTTAGCTGAACTCACTCCGAGAGAAAAAGAGGTTTTGCGGTTAATAGCTACAGGCGCTAGTAACCGAGAAATTGCTCAGGAACTCTACATTTCTGAGGGGACTGTGAAAAATCATGTTACGAATATTTTAAACAGATTAAACCTGCGCGATCGCACTCAAGCTGCGATTTGGGCAAATACCTATTTATCTTATTTGAATGAATCAAGTTAAATAATTTGTAATTCTTCACCGAGCTACTTATACAACGGAAAAAATCAGAATTTACGCATTGATAAGATAGATAAAGAATGCATTGAATAAATCAGGAAAAAGCAGGCGATTTCTAGAAATTGCGAACCTACCATTATTTGAGATCGCTCATCACCTTAAGGAGAGTGATCGTTAAGCTTGAAGCTAAAACTGTATGGTGGACATCTACATACTACAATTGTAATATTAGATTAGTCTTGATTATACTTAATTGTTTTATGGAAGTGATTTTGGGTGATATCACAAAGCTAGAAGTTGATGCCATCGTCAATGCTGCAAATACTAGCCTGCTTGGGGGTAGCGGCGTAGATGGAGCGATACACAAGGCATCTGGATCAGACCTAGTTGATGAATGTAGGTCACTTAGAGGATGTAAGATTGGCGATGCTAAACTAACCAAAGGATATCGCTTACCTGCAAACTTCATCATTCATACTGTAGGGCCAGTATGGCGAGGAGGTAATCACGGAGAAGCTGAACTTTTAGCTCAGTGTTACTATAAATGTATCCAAATTGCCGCAGATAAAGAGTTTAATAGTTTGGCATTTCCTTGCATTAGTACTGGTATTTATAAATATCCTAAAGCTTTAGCAGCTGAGGTAGCAGTAAAAATATGCAATGAACAACTACAAAAGAATGGTTGTCCACAAAAAATAATTTTTTGCTGCTATGATCCAGAAAACTATGAAATATATACAAGTATTTTAGGACTTACGCATTGACAAAAGTAAATGAATACTGGTTAGATAAATTACTTTTAAACCGTAGATGCATAGAGGATGACACTTGATCGGGAAGGTTTTCTGGCTTGAGCAAAGTGTCCGTATTAGAGAGAGAAAGAACAAGAGTTTTCGAGCTAGTTTGAAAGGACTACGCCTAAAAATAAGTTTTTTGATAGCTTATTTAAATAATTCCAAACATTCATTTTTTAAAACATCTTTTATGAGCTTGATGTTTCTAAATGACTTAGAGATCACTTCTTCGCAAGATATATTAATTTGTGATTGATTTAGAGTAATCAACTCTTGAATTGAAGCACCATATACAATTTCTGATACGCCACTCCAAACACAAGCAGTTGCACACATGGGACAGGGTTCACCAGTTGTATATATGCTATAACCTTCTAAAGAAGGGTTTTTAAGTTTAGCTGTTAAACTACGAATGGCGTTAATTTCTGCATGTGCTGATGGATCGTTGTCTCTGTTAACAGTGTTATGAGCTACGGCAACGACTTCGTTATCTTTAACAATCACAGCACCATAAGGCGCATCTCCTTCTTTTGCTTCTGCCAAAGCTAAACGCATAAAATATTCTGGGTTCATATAAGCTGAGGTTAACATAAGGATAATGATTAATAATATCGTATTTCTAATGCTATAACTAGGAATTAAAATTAGTTAATGGTCGAATATGTTACTGAGCAGACAAGAAACAGACTTCTACTTAAAAGACCTGGAAACACCAATAGGTAAAGCGATTAATTTAACGCTTGCCGCTATGGTGCTAGTATCATCAGGAATTTTTGTGGCAGAAACTTATAATATTCCTGATTATGTGCGGTTTCAGTTGAATGTAGCCGATACTGCGATCGTTATTATCTTCGCGGTAGAATATTCCCTTCGTTTGTGGAGTGCGGAAAATAAAATTAAGTATATTTTTAGCTTTTATTCGATTATTGACTTAATGGCAATTTTACCTTTCTTTCTAGGAATGGTGGATATTAGCTTTATCCGCTTACTGCGATGGTTTCGGATTTTACGATTAATCAGATTTATCGATAGGAAATTTCTATTCGCCACTATCAGCACTGAAGATGGAATGATTTTTGCGCGAATATTATTTACATTATTTGCAATTGTTTTTATTTATTCTGGCTTAATTTATCAAGTAGAGCATCCGGTTAATCCTGAAAATTATGGTACGTTTTTAGATGCCTTTTATTTCTCTGTTGTCACAATGACAACTGTAGGATTTGGCGATGTTATTCCAATTTCGGAATTGGGGCGCTTGCTAACAGTCCTGATGATTTTTACGGGAATTGCGCTGATTCCTTGGCAAGTGGGAGATTTAATTAAGCGAGTTGTGAAAACTGCTAATCAGGTAGAAACAGTTTGTTCAGGTTGTGGTTTGGCTTTCCATGATGTAGAAGCTGGGTTTTGTAAAAGGTGCGGGACTAAGTTGCCTAGTCGCAGGGTTGATTCAGAGAGCCGCCATTGCTGAAGAGGAAAAGATACATCCATCTTGGATTAGTGATTTGGTGCGCTACGAAAAAACATGGCTGTTGGCTTATGAACCTACTAGCCGCTTAATTGTGTGTTGGTTTCGTTATCCTGTTGGTATAGCGAGTGCAGAGGGGATGAAGCACCAACCAACGATCGCAATTTGGTTTCGATTCTCAAAGCAATGTCTACGACGGGCTACGCCTACGCAACTGCGGCATATTGTGCGCTCGCTATAGCGTGTTAATTACCAGGTAGTTCACGGTAAAATAATCTTTCTCTGGCGATCGCTCAGGAAAGTGATAATAACCAATGTCTAACCTCAACCTCATTTCCGAATATAAAAGCTTTGGTGGCAAACTGGGCTTTTACAGTCATTCCTCCTCAACCTGTAACGGTGAAATGCGCTTTGCTGTCTATCAACCACCACAAGCAACTCAAAAACCTGTACCGATTCTCTATTTCCTCTCTGGGTTAAGTTCCACAGAAGAGAATTTTATGGTTAAGGCGGGAGCGCAGCGCTTTGCAGCTGAGTATGGTTTGATATTGGTTGCACCAGATACAAGTCCGCGTAATACTGGCATTGCAGGTGAGGATAATGACTGGGACTTTGGCACAGGTGCGGGCTTTTATGTTGATGCTACAGAAGAACCGTGGTGTAAAAACTACCAAATGTATAGTTATATCGTCGAGGAATTACCTGCTTTAATTACCGCAAATTTCCCTACGCAACCTGAAAAACAAGGTATTTTCGGTCATTCGATGGGGGGACATGGGGCGCTTGTCTGTGCAATGAGAAATCCAGAACTTTACAAATCAGTATCAGCTTTCGCACCTATCACTGCACCTATGCGTTGTCCTTGGGGCCAAAAGGCTTTGGGTGGTTATCTTGGCAACAATCAAGAAAGTTGGCGTGCTTATGATGCTAGTGAATTAGTCAAAAAAGTAGGATATCACAGTTCGATTCTCATTGACCAAGGGACTGCTGATAAATTTTTAGCTGAACAATTAATGCCAGAGGTGTTTGAGCAAGCTTGTGCAGATGTTAACCAACCGCTAAACTTGCGTTATCAAGAAGGCTATGACCACAGTTATTATTTCATCGCCAGTTTTATTGAAGATCATATCCGCCACCATGCGTTAGCGTAGCTTATCGTAGGTATCGCTTTATTAATTACAGCAGTTTTCATTTATTTAAACCCTATATTTCTATTTCGATTTTTGAACAAGACTACGAAAAATATGATGGTGTAAAAGTCTAACAAAAATAATGTAATATCAGGTTCGGGTGATAACTTTTAATAAAATCTATCAATCTAGATTGGGTTGTAGCAAGATGCCCATAGGGTTACGGCAGTCAAACCCAACATTTCCGGCGCTTTGTTTGGTTGCACTTTGCTTAACCAAAGCTACAATTTTTCACAAAGCCAAGCGTATTAGGCGATCGTTACTGAAACGGCGATACATGACAGATATATAATTGGTTAAACTTTTTTCTTGAGCAAATAAGTATGAGTGATTTTGACCATTCTCAGCATCGAAAAGATTATATCATCCTCTTAATAATTTGGCTGATAGCACTAGCTATAGATAGAGCTTGGTTTTTCTTAGATGACTCGATTCCAGCCTACGATCAAAGTGCACATTTAGCTACAGCATTACATCATTATAGAATTTTTCAAAACTTCAATATCTTCTCAGGAGATTGGTGGCTATCTCTGTGGCAATTAACTCCAAGTTATCGCGCTCCTTTTGTATATATTTGCACTGTCCCATTTTTAATGTTGTTTGGACGTGGATATGACCAAGCAAGTTTGGTCAACTTATTTTATACTGCAATGATTATAGTTTCAGTATATCATTTAGGCAATTTTTTATTTCACAATCGAAAAATTAGTATAACTGCCAGTATATTTTGTGTGTTATTTCCTATTTTGGGAGTTATTCGGACAGATTATTTAATAGATTATGGTTTGACAGCAATTGTTACAGTAACTTTTACTGTTCTGACAATTTGGAAAGAAAGTTATATTGGGTTTTTCTCATGGGGGTTAACTATTTTATTGGGCGTTGGAATAGGTTTAATCTTGTTGGCTAAACCTACAGGTTTTATTTTTATTTTAGTTCCTAGTATTTTGGCATTAATTAGTTTTATTAGAAAACGTAGATTTATCAAGCTAATTCAAGCTTGCTCATCTTTGATAATAGCTTGGTTAATTTGTAGTTTTTGGTATGGCTTAAACTGGTTAACAATTATTACATCGGCATTAAGCGCTAACCAAGTCGGAAAAAGGGAGGGTGATCCTTCTCCCACAACTATTGCTGGATGGTTATACTATCCACAAATGATCCCAGAAACCGTTGGCTTACCAATATTATGTGTGAGTATTGGCATTTTATTGGTTTATCTGATTAAATATAAATTTACTACTAATTTAATTTCAGCAAATCTCCATAAATCGGCTCGAATTTGGTTATTAGTTACCTTAGTAAGTAGCTATATAATTTGTTCTTTTGGTACAAATAAAGATATTAGATTTATTCTGCCATGTTTTCCGATAATTAGTTTAATATTGGCGGATTTATTCAATTTAATTGAAAATATATATTTTGATAGACTGAGATTAGCCACTTTAGTATTAAGTTGCATAGTTTTACTGAATAATTTGTTTCCATTACCCCTAATTCAAGCATGGGGTGGTAAACATTTACCTAATAATGATGCTAAAGAATATCCTCTGGAGAAACTGATACACAAAATTACCGAAACAAATTTATATTTAAGGTCTAATCTAGGGGTAATTCCTGTTTCTACACCGCAGATAAATGAGTATACGTTAAATTATTTTGGGGCATTAGCAGATTTTCGCGTATCTGGCAGAAAATTAACAACCAAATTATCTCAGATAGAGCAAGATTTACAATATTTTTGTTGGTATATTACTAGGGATAATGAACCATATAGACCTGGAGAAAGTGGAGAGACTAAACGGAAATTAAAATCTTTAGTTGAATCTTCTACTGATTTGAAATTACAGGGCGATTGGATATTACCTCATGGAGATAAAATGCGATTATATAGTTGCAAAAATCCTCCTGTAACTGTTGAAAAAATAAATAATAGTGAGTCTGGAATTAATTTAGAAAAAGTGGAGATTTCTCAGCAATTAATTTTAGATAAAAACAACCCTGTAAACTATGAAATCACAGGTTCATGGGATGATTTGCAAAATGGTATCTTACTGTTAAGATGGCAAAATAGCCAATCCTCTTGGTATCACGATCATGCCATTGGCTTGGGTAATTTATACTGTGGCATCAAATGTCATCCCGAAGGAACTTTCCGGGTGAAAGAAGCCTTATCTACATTTATTCCTAAAACACTAGCACTAGGAAAATATCAGCTATCAGCACTATATTTAGATAGAAGAAACAACAAAACCACATCTTTAAATATTCCAGATATTACTGTAAATGTGACAGATGTCGGAACAGCAGAAAAATCGCCAGCTTTAGATTTAGTTACTCGAACTTCACAGCTAGCCCAAGAATTACAACAGGGTAAAATAAATAATATATTTGTGCAAGTAGCTCATTTCAATCAATATGATCCTACTCAAGATTATTTAAAACAAATTGATTTCGCGGCTAATTATTATCTGCAAACAGAGCCAAATAACTTAAATTGGCGTTACACCTTAGTCTTATCACAACTTTTACAGCGCCAAGTTCCAGAATTAATCCAAAATTTAAAAGAATTAACTAAATATGATGCTCAAAATCCTTACACTTGGATTTATTTAGCTTTTGTTTATTTATATAATTTTCAACCTGTACAAGCTGAACAAAATTTAGCGATCGCAGAACAATTAAAATCAGATATACCAGAATTAAAAACTTTAAAAACTGTAACAAATGTTATGAAATTTTTGCCACTACAATGGTTTGCTACTAAGGAATAGGAGAAACGGGGGGCAACGTCAGTGTTACGATCGGATAATTGAGCCTATAATTAGAATTGTTGGGAAGACTGCAAAGCATGAGTGAAACTGCGGAAAAACTTAAACTCGAACTTTCTCAGCTTTCTGCAAAAGAACGTGCTGAAATTGCCTACTTTTTAATTCATTCTCTAGATGAAGCTATAGATGATAATCTAGAAACTGCTTGGGATACGGAATTAACCCAACGGTTAGAGGATATTAATCGCAAAACAGCTCTTGGAGAACCATCATCTCAAGTCTTTTCTGAGTTACGAGAAAAATATTTGTGAAGTTTATTGTTATCCCCACTGAGGCTCGGAAGGAGCTTGATGCTGCAATAGCTTATTATGAAGCTCAAAAAGTAGGCTTGGGGCTAGATTTACTATCTGAAGTAGAAAAAGTTATTCTCAAAATTCAGCAAAACCCCAATTTAGGAATTCCACACAAGATTGAAGGAATACGTCGTTATGCTATTCAACGTTTTCCCTATCTAATTTTTTATACGGTGCTTGAAGAAGTAATTTGGGTTATTGCGTAGACGCTTTGCGGCTTGCCATTAGGCATCGCGCATGGTAAGCGCAAACCGAACTACTGGAAACAAAGAAATATTGAAATTTAATAAAAAGAGTACATAGCAGTCAACCGAAGGACAATCTGCTCAATCTCCAAATATAATATGCTTTAGAGTTTCCTGGTTAAATAGGGTGGCAAGTTTTCTACCCTTTTTTGATACTGGTATCGCCTTCATACCGTCCTAGAAGCGATAAGATCAAAAATAAATTCATACTGTGTTTATGGCAACCCAACTCAGTGAAGCCAAATCCCAAACTGAACTGGTAATATCTTGGGAAGCCTTGCCCAAGGATTTTCAACTAGAGGATGAACCAGTGGAGAATACAGGTCAGCCACTTTTGGCTGGTGCTTTGCGTGAAAGCTTAGAAATCAGTGGATTCATCCAACCCCAGATGTTGATAGCTTCAAATTTTGGTCTTTGTGCGACAGTGAACGGTCAATTTATTGCCAAAGCACCTGACTGGGTTTATGTGCCATCGGTGAATCAAGTTGTGGGTAATCGCAAAAGTTATACACCCAATTTAGAAGGAGATATCCCAGCGATCGCCATCGAATTTCTATCCGATACTGAGGGTGGAGAATATTCGGTAAAGCGAGCTTATCCACCAGGAAAATGGTTTTTCTACGAGCAAATTTTGCAGATTCCCATCTACATAATTTTTGAACCAGATGGCGGTTTATTAGAATATTATCAACTAGAAAATAAACGTTATGAGTTAAAGCAACCTGACGAAAATGGTCGTCATTGGATTGATGTAATGGGCTTATTTTTGGGAACTTGGCAAGGAACAAAAGAAGCTCGCACTGGCTATTGGTTGCGCTGGTGGGATCAAGCTGGTAATTTATTACCTTGGGCTGTAGAACAGATTGAACAAGAACGCCAACGTGCTGAACAAGAACGCCAACGTGCTGAACAAGAACGCCAACGCGCCGAACAAGAACGCCAACAAAAAGAACGATTGATTGCTTATTTGCAATCTCAGGGTATTGACCCGAATAATTTACCTCCGTTCGAGTAGAAACTAAAAACCACCTTTTTGAAATTAAGTATGAATTTGCTCTGCCTATAATTTAGAACCCTTTTTGTAGGGGTAATTAATGAATTGCCCCTACAAAAATCATGCAATTTTGCAAAACAAATTAGTTTGCCAATTAAGCAACAATATAAGGCGAGTCAATCGCAGCTACACGGCCAGCGTCTACCAAAGCTTGGTATACCATCACCGTTACCTCAGCGCGTGTAGCATCGCGGGTAGGATTGAGTTGTTTGACATTCGGGTGATTGACGATAATGCCCTTGTCTATAGCTTTTACTACCTCATCCTTGGCATATTCAGGAATCTTTGCTTGGTCATCAAAAGCTTTGATAGATGCTGTACCATCAGCAGACAACCCCAACCCATTCACCAAGGAAACAATCACTTGCACGCGCTGGATATTTTTGTTGGGGGCGAAGGTATTGTCAGGAAAACCAGAAAGAAATGAACCTTGATATGCTTGCTGAATTACTTTCGATGCCCAGAAGTCTGCTGGTACATCTTTGAATTTGATCACGGGGCGGTTTGGCGGTGGGTTGAAAGCTTTTACCACTAATGCGGCGTATTGTGCCCGTGTCATCGTAGCGTCTGGTTTAAATGTGCGATCGGGAAAACCATTAACTATGCCCAATTTGACTAATTCCCGAATAAAGCCACCTGCCCAATGATTCTTAATATCGCTTAATTCTATAGTGGGCGTGGGAGTTGGTGTCGGAGTAGGAGTGGGAGTCGCAGTAGGTGTTGGGGTGGGAGTAGGTGTTGGAATGGGAATGGGAGTGGGAGTAGGTGTTGGAATGGGAATGGGTGTCGCAGTGGGAATGGGAGTAGGTGTCGGTGTGGGTGTCGGAACCGAACTATCTGCAAACTCTACGTTTCCAGTGACTTTAGACGCATCTATTTTATTTCCCACAGAAACCAGTTTGTTAGAACTAGCATTTTGCAAATTAAATTTACCGTTATTGCGTAGAGTATTGCCTCCTAAATTATTGGTACTGCCGATATCCGGTAGAGCAGTTCCGATTACTGTGATACCATCGTCAGTGTTATTTTCGCAGACATTGTTACGCAATATAGGACGAGCGCTGCCAGAGATGACAATTCCAGAACGGTTTTCGTAAACTTTATTATCTCGAAGGGTAGGTGATGCAGTATCACTAATGGCAATGCCAAAACCTGTTTTTAAGCAGGTATTATCTTGAATTTGACCTTTGGAATTTTTAGCGATCGCAATTCCATTAGCTGCATTCTCACTGAACACATTACCTAGAATAACTGGATTAGCCTCACCTGTAGTAAATACTCCCTCGCGCTTACAGTTGGTGAAGGTGCTATTGGCAACAGTAGGGGCGGTTGATTCAATCCAAACACCACTACCACGACTAGCTAAATTTGTTACAGTCACTCCCCGCACTTCAGCTTTATCCATTAGCACAAATGTGACATTCTGAGCAGCAAAAGTACGGCTCAAATAGCTACCACTCCCTTCAATCAAAATACCATTGCCTTTATTGGTTTCATTACCCACCACTGTCACTCCAGATGGAACCGTTAGCGGAAAAGCTTCACCGCTAGCAGCATTGTAATTACCTTCTGCTAGTTGAATCTTGGTGTTATCTGTAGATACCTTAAGGGCTTGCGTAATAGTTTTGAATGGGGCTTGTTGGCTACCAAGGTTAGTATCTTTGCCTGTTACTGGATTTACATAAATAGTCTGAGCCATATTATACTTCCAAAAAATACATAGCTATCTTAGCGCTAACCATGAAAGTGGGTAGCGTTTAATGCATTAAGTAACTTAAAGTACTTTTCACTGCAAGGTTAAAAATTTATGCAAATGCTTTTAGGGTTCACTAGTACTCGACCAACCCAAAATTGCTAAAGAACTCTTGCAAAAGTTTTTTGTGATATGATTAGAAATTTGCTTTCTTTATGATTGGGGCTTAAATTAGCAGTGAAATTTTGGAGAGCCAAGCAGCTTACTTCAAGGAAATTTAAACGACTTACT